>CAZWTW010000015.1:0-1556 GCA_964637095.1 uncultured Gulosibacter sp. | reverse complement strand
GCAAGGTCCCTATGTATCGTTTGCGAATTGCGGATTGCCGTATTACATCGGTGGAATCATCGGGGACCGTTCGCAGTTGCTGTTGCAAACCCCGCAGTCGCTCGGCGCGCGATTCAACCTCGACGTTCGTGTCAACACGCGCGTCACGTCGATTGACCCAGTCGCCAAGACGGTCTCGGTTCGGCATGTTGAGACGGGCGAAGAATCGACCGAGAGCTACGACGCGTTGGTCCTGTCTCCCGGGGCACAGCCCCGCCAACTCGACATTCCGGGATTCGATCGCGCGCTGACTCTTCGCAACGTGCCCGACGCCGATCGCATCGCAGACGCTGTCAAGGCAAGGGCTGCGCAAAACGTGGTCATTCTCGGTGCTGGATTTATCGGAATCGAGATGGCGGAAAACCTTCGCCACGCGGGCCACAACGTCACCATTGTTCAGTCGCAAACCCAGGTGTTACCACAGTTCGACATCGAAATGATCGAACCCTTCCAGCGCACACTCGAGGAAAACGGTGTACACCTGATTCTCGGTGTGACCGCGACGGCGATCTCGCAAGAATCTGTCATCCTGTCCAATGGTGATGAGTTGGCGGCGGATGTAGTCATCTCGTCCGTTGGTGTCGTTCCCGACCATGTTCTAGCCGTCGAGGCGGGGCTTCGAATCGGTGATGCCGGGGGAATATGGGTTGACGAGTTCCAACGAACCAGCGACCCAAGAATCTACGCCGTCGGAGACGTGGCTGAGAAAAATAACCTCGCAACGGGCGATTCGTCGATGATCTGGCTCGCCAACCTCGCCAACCGCCACGGCCGGCTCGTTGCCGACGTCATCGCGGGTGAGCCGGTTTCCGCCCGACCCAGTATTGGCACCGGAATCATCGGCGCGTTCGGCATGGCCGCTACCGTCACGGGGCTGACGGAAACGGTCGCACGGCGACACGGAATTTCGCACTCGATCATTCATCTTCATCCCGGAGCGCATGCCGGCTATTACCCGGGCGCCGAAACGATTGCCCTCAAGGTCCTGTTCTCGACATCAACGGGAAAGATTCTCGGGGCCCAGGCGGTCGGACGTGACGGCGTTGATAAGCGAATCGACGTCATCGCGACCGCAATCCATGCGGGACTGACCGTTGACGACTTGATGAACCTCGAGTTGGCATACGCACCACAGTTCGGTTCGGCAAAGGATGCAATCAACCAAGCTGGATATGTCGGCAACAACGTGTTGACTGGGCGCACGCCCACCGTGCAGTGGCACGAACTCGAGGACCGCGTCGCGAGCGGAGCAATCGTCCTGGACGTTCGCACCGAATCAGAGAACGCAGCGGGCAGTATTCCCGGCGCCACGCTCGTACCCGTCGATACTCTTCGCGCTCGGGTGAGCGAGATTCCCCATGACCGCGACGTCATCGTGCACTGCAAGGTCGGTCAGCGCGGTCACACCGCCACCCAGATGCTGCGCGCTCACGGGATCAACGCCTTCAACCTAGACGGCGGATACCTCACGTGGAACGCGGGGCAGCTCGGAATTCAGCGAGCAGAAACTTCAACTC
>CAZWTW010000014.1:0-6248 GCA_964637095.1 uncultured Gulosibacter sp. | reverse complement strand
AAAAAGCCCCGGGCGTGGAGGCCCGGGGCTTTCGTACACCCCCCGGGACTTGAACCCGGAACCCACTGATTAAGAGTCAGTTGCTCTGCCAATTGAGCTAGAGGTGCTTGCGCAACTTGACAACAATAACAGCATTTTGGGCCGCGCCCCAAACTCGACCACACGTCACGCGTAACCACCCCGCTCAGCGTAAAGTGTCACCGAGCCGTTTATTCAACGGTCCCTCAAAGAAGAGAGAAGCAATGCCAGAATCACCAATGCCACAGGCCAAAGTGGCCCTGAAGCGAAACCTCGGCCTCTGGGCAATCATCGGACTCGGTCTGGGGTACATGACCCCGACTGTCGTGTTCGACACCTTCGGCCTCGTCGCTGAAGAGTCCAACAATGTCGTGCCGGTGGCCTACATCGCCGCACTCGTCGTCATGTTGTTCACTGCGATCAGCTACGGCAAGATGTCGGGCGCATTCCCCAGCGCCGGTTCCGCGTACACGTACGCCAAGGAATCCATGCACCCCAACGTTGGCTTCCTGGTCGGTTGGACCTCGATGCTCGACTACATCCTGTTGCCGCTGGTGAACATCATCATCGTTCGCGCATACATGGAGTCGTTCTTCCCCGACGTTCCCGGTTGGATTTGGGTCGTTGCGTTCACTGTGATGGCAACGGGAATCATCTACATGACCATGCGCGGCACGTCGAACATGAACACCATCCTGCTCGTCCTCGCAATCGTTGCGATGGTTGTCTTCGTCGCGATGACCGCGTGGCAGTTGACGCAGGGCGAAGGCGCAGGCACTCTCGTGTCCGCGACGCCGTTCTTCCACGACAACGTTGAACTTGGACTGATTCTGACGGGCGCGACCATGGTCTGCTTCTCGTTCATCGGTTTTGACGCTGTGACGATGTACGTCGAAGAGGCACGCACCCCCAAGGTCGTCCCTCGCGCGATCATGCTCACCGTCCTCCTTGGTGGCGCGATCTTCGTCATCACGTCGTACGTCACGCAGTTGCGCTTCCCCGACTTCATGGCCTTTGACCCGAACGGCGACCGTCAGTACCTCGACGACACGACGCTTCCGATCATCGGTGAACTCGTCGGTGGACAGACGCTGAAGATCGTTCTGACCGCTGCTGGCTTCGCGGCCACCATCGCGTCGCTGCTCGCATCGCAAGCATCCGTCGCACGCATGCTGTTGGTCATGGGACGCAACAACGTTCTTCCGAAGAAGCTCTTCGGATTCGTCAACCCCCGCACCAGCACTCCGACGTTCAACATCATCCTCGCCGGTGCTGTCTGCATGTTGGGTGTGACGCTGACTCTCGAGAACGTCATCGACTACATCAACTTCGGTGCGCTGATCGCATTCACGTTCGTCAACCTCTCGGTTATCGCATGGTTCGCAATTCGCCAGGGTCGTCGCAAGACCGCCAAGGACATCTTCACGTTCATCGTCCTTCCCGCAACCGGTGTCTTGATGACCCTCATCCTGTGGGTCAACCTGAGCGAAACCGCGCTGTACGGCGGTCTCACGTTCGCCGCAATCGGACTGGCCTACCTTGCAATCCTGACAAAGGGATTCCGCAAGAAGGTACAGGGCTTCGACGAAGCCCACCCGGTGACGGGGTTCAACAAGACGATTGACTAGTTCGACGTTCAGGGTGGGGCGCTCGGGAAACCGGGCGCCCCACTCTTGTGTCCGCGGCCGCTGTCAATCAGGGGGCTAAAGAGCCGCAATCCGCGTGAGGGCCTCGGTGATGAGTTCTGGGCTAGTCGCGAAATTGATGCGAATGTGCTGGGTGTACTGCGGTCCGAGTTCCGTGCCGGGCACAACAGAAACTCGGCCCTCTTCGAGGATTCGGTCCCAGGGCTTGTCCCCCAAGTTCAGCCCCGAGATGTCCACCCAGGCGAGATATCCGGCCTCGGGGATCATTTCGAGTCGCGCCGCGGGCAACAAGCGCTGAAGTTCGGACGCCAAGTGGTCGCGGGCGACGGCAAGAGTCTCGACGGTGGAATCTAGCCATTCGGTCGAGTCGCGGTACGCAACCGCCATCGAGAACGCTCCGAGAATCGATGAGCGCCAGTGCATGGCCTCGGGCAACGGCTTCAACAGTTCCGCGCCACGCTCGCCATGGCCGAGAATGAATGCGGCTTTGAGTCCTGCGAGGTTCCATGACTTGGACGTCGACGTGACGAGAACACCCGTTCGTTCGGCCGCAGGTCCCAGCGAGAGGTACGGGACGAATTCGGTGCCAGGGTAGGTCAGTGGCGCGTGAATCTCGTCGGCAATGACCACCGCATTGTGGCGATCAGCCGCCTCAGCGAGAGCCGTCAATTCATCGCGCGTGAAGACTCGACCGAGCGGGTTGTGGGGGTTGCACAACAACAGGTGCCCAATCCCGTTGGCGAACTCGCGTTCGATCCCGTCAATATCGAGGCGGAAATCGGCGGTCAACGGGACATCGACAATCTCGACATCCAATTCCTCGAGCCAATGCCAGAAGCCCGCATAAACCGGGGAGGTGATGATGACACGCGTCACCTTGCGCGCGCGCAAGAACTCGACCGTCGCGACGCCGACGTCAGGGGCGAGCCGCGCGTTCGAGGTGTCGGGCGTCCAACCCCACCGCGACTCGGCGAAACTCGTGAAAGCTGGCGCGATCTCGGGCATTGGACCGAGGTAACCCATGTCCGATGTTGCGACGAGTTCACCCAGCGCAGCGCGAATCGGTTCTGCGACCGGATAGTCCATTTCGGCGACGTGCATTGGGATCACGTCGGCTGGGAAACGGCGCCATTTTGCCGAGTGGCGAGCGCGAAGTGTCTCCCACGATTCAGCGGCGATGCGGGAATCGGTCACGACACGAACCTAGCATCGCAGCCGTGATAATCGCGGAGTAGTCTGTCGTTATGACACTCACCGTTGGCCAGAAGGCACCCGAATTCACCCTCCCCGACGCGGAAGGCAAACTGCACTCGCTCAGCGACTTTGCGGGCAAAAACGTCATCGTGTACTTCTACCCCAAGGCCTCGACCCCGGGTTGCACGACGCAAGCGTGCGACTTCCGTGACAACATGGCGGCGTTCACCGCAAAGAACTACGTCGTGATCGGGATTTCACCCGACCCGGCGAAGGACCTGCAGACCTTCATCGACAACGAGTCGCTTCCGTTCCTCCTCCTTGGCGACACCTCCAAGGAAACTCTGAACGCCTACGGTGCCTTCGGAACGAAGAACATGTACGGCAAGGAAGTTCAGGGAGTCATCCGTTCGACCTTCGTCATCGACGAGAAGGGCGAACTCACGCACACTCTCTACAACGTGAAGGCGACCGGACACGTCGAGAGCCTGCGCGGCAAGCTCGGCGTCTAAGTCGCTTAGGCGACGGACGTGTTGAACAGTGAGCCGATCGCGAAAGTGATGGCGAGCGCTGCGGCACCACCGATGACAACGCGAATCACGGACTTCCACATCGCGCTACCGCCCAGGTAAGCGCCTGCTGCACCGGTCGCACCTAGCGCGATGATCGACGCAAGGATGGTCGCGGGGATGCGGAATTGTTCGGCGGCAAAGATGACGGTGAGGAACGGGAGCAGTGCTCCTGCGAAGAACGAAATCATCGACGATGCGGCCGCGGCCCACGGATTGACGATGTGCGCTTCGAGGATGTTGAGCTCAGCCTCAAGATGCGCGCGAATCGGATCGTGGTCGGTCAACTCTTGGGCAACGATTTTCGCCGTTGCGGCCGACAGCCCCTTGTGTTCGTAAATCGTCGCGAGTTCGGCCAGTTCGACTTCAGGCTGGTCAATGAGTTCCTGCTTTTCCTTCGCGATCAACGCCAGTTCGCTGTCGCGTTGGCTGCTGACGGAGACGTACTCGCCAAGTCCCATCGAAATTGCGCCGGCTGCGACGCCCGCGACACCGGCGATCATGATCGGCTCGATGTCGCTTGTTGCTGCGGCTACACCGACAAGCAATGCAGCGATCGACACGATCCCGTCGTTCGCGCCAAGGACACCGGCGCGAAGCCAATTCAACTTGGCGAGGTGCGAAACGCGGTGGGGCTCGTAGTCGGACATGTTCCCCATTCAACCAACATTGGGCGAACTATTCCAGAAAGGTAAACCTTACTTGCGGTCGAGGTGTGCGCCGACGCTCTTCGCGAACAGCATCGCGAAGGTGACAGCGGCCGCGGGGATTCCAATAATCAGTGCGAGGTCGATGCGCGCCTCCTCGCCCTGGCCGCTTGCGATTGCAATTCCGACGAACAACATCTGCCACACGATCACCGCCGCACGTGTTGACGCACTGCCATTCCAGAATGCGCGGGTGGCCGCCCCAGCAGCGAATGCCGAGATCCACACGAGCACATCGAAGAAGATCGAGCCCGCGAGCGACAGCGATTCGGTGGTGATCGTCTCGTACGTGAACAGGCCGGCAACACCGAGAAGCGCAACGGATTGCAGGGACAGGACAATCGCGATGAGGACGACGATGAGGGGGCGACGTTTTTCGGGCACAAACAATTTTCTCAAAAACCCTTGACCATTCTGACCAATCGTGAGAATCTAATTGAGGATGTTGTTTGCGCCCGATGGTGTGCGCAGTTTCCAACACTTCTAACCATCATTCGTCACCCTCGGTTTTTGGGGTGAATTCGTTGGCCCGAACACGTGCCGACACGAACAACAAGGAGAACACCATGGATTGGCGCGATAAGTCAGCCTGTCTCACGGTCGACCCGGAACTTTTCTTCCCCGTCGGCAACACCGGCCCCGCACTCGACCAGATCGAGAAGGCGAAGGCCGTCTGCGGCGGATGCCCCGTTGCAGAGAACTGCCTTCAGTACGCACTCGAGACCAACCAGGACTCGGGTGTTTGGGGCGGACTCAGCGAAGACGAGCGTCGTGCGCTTAAGCGCCGCGCAGCTCGTGCACGCCGAGCTTCCTAAGCATTCACGCGAGACGCCCCTCCGGGGGCATTTCGCCGTTTAAGCCCGGCGCGGTCCTTGAATGAAGCGAAGCGGGATGTCGATGCTGACTTCGGTTCCACCGTTCAGCCCACGGTTCCACTCGATCGTCGCCGACAGTTCGTTTTCGACGAGGGTGCGGATGATCTGGGTTCCGAGCCCCTGACCGACGGTTCCCGGCTCGAAACCGGGCCCGTTGTCGGCGATGACAACGTGAAGCGTCGATTCCCCGCGGGTGGCAATGACGTGAACTTCGCCGGCCGTGACGTCCTTGAGTCCGTGTTCGACGGCATTCGTGATGAGTTCCGTGAGAACAACGGCAAGCGGAGTCGCGAATTCGGAGGGCAATTCCCCGAACGCCCCCTCGATTGTCGGACGGACAACGGGACCACCGGTTCCGGCGACCTCGGCGGCGAGCGGGGCAACGCGGGCGGCGACCTCGTCAAAGTTCACGGTCTGTGCGAGACCCGATGCGAGGGCATCGTGGACGACGGCGATGGCTTCGACGCGCCGCATTGCTTGGGAAAGTGCGTCCTTGACCTCATCCGACTTTGAACGCCGACCCTGGATGCGCAACAGTGACGCAACGGTCTGCAGGTTGTTCTTCACGCGGTGGTGGATTTCGCGAATGGTCGCGTTCTTGCTGACGAGTTCGCGCTCTTGACGACGAATCTCGGTGACGTCACGGATGAGAACAACGGAACCGATGCGCTCGCCGCCCTGGGTCAAGGGGATCGAGCGAACTGCAAGAACAAGGTTCTGCGCACGGAAGTCGGCTCGCCACGGAACCTTTCCCGAGATGATCATCGCCAGCGATTCGTCAGCGGCAACGTCGCCCTCGTTCGACACTCGGCGGGCGGCATCCGCGAGAGGCATGCCTTCGATGGAAGACGGGTACCCGAGTCGGTTGAACGCCGAAAGCGCGTTCGGGCTCGCATACGTGACGACACCATCGCGGTCGAGTCGGATGAATCCGTCGGAAGCGCGAGGCAGCCCCATGCGCGGAGCATCCTTGAGCGCAGCATCCGGGAAGTCGCCTTCGGAAATCATCGAATAAATCTGTTCTGCTGCCTCAATGAATGTCGACGCCTGGCGGTTAGCCGACAGGTCGGTCATCAGCGAATGGCGCGTCAACACCGCGATCGGCGCGAAAGCGCCGCGACGACGAACCGGAATCGCACGAACCGTGTTGGCCGTCTCTTCAATCCAGATTGGCTTGTCTGCTTCGATGATCGTCCCGCGACGGAGACATTCGACCAGCAGGTTCGACCACGAATCGTC
>CAZWTW010000013.1:0-6285 GCA_964637095.1 uncultured Gulosibacter sp. | reverse complement strand
TTCGATGCCGTCAGTGACAACGCGTGAACGCGGTTTACGGTCGATTTCGCTCATTGTCCCAGTCTACAAAGAGTTACACCGCGCCCCGGTGTCGGGCACGGTGTAACACTGGGCTTTATAGCTGGCGCGTGAACGCGTCGAGGTGGTTGTACGACGCGTTGAGCAGTCGTTCGAGTGTCGTGTCGATCGTGGCATCGTCGATCGAGTCAATTGCAACTTGTAGGTCGGTGATGTCCGTTTCTTCGATGAGGATTCCGACCTCCATCGCAGCGGTTCGGGACTGCGAACCTTGCTCGATCAGTGTGTCGTACAGCGCTTGAAGGTCGTCGTTAGAGAAAACTCCGGGCTGACTTGATCGTGGGTCGTCGATTCCGTAGGCGACCAGCAACGACGCGACCTGGTCTTGGTGGGACGCTTCACTGTTCGAGATGTTGGTGAATACGCGATCACCCCAGATGTCGCCAAGCGCAACATAAACGTCGTGCGCGAGTTTTTCCTCCTCAACGAGGTAAGTCAGAAGTTCGGTGGTCTGGGTTGTCGCGTCAGCTTCGGCAGCCGGGGCGGACGGTGCTGCTGCGGCCTGTTCGCTCGCCGTTTGTGACGACGACGAGACGGCGTTTGGCGCCACATCGTTGGCTCCGAGGGAAAATCCGATACCGGCGACGGCGGCGAGTGCCACCAGTGATCCGGTGATGATGAGTGGTGTGCGTGTCATTGTGTTCTCCTTTCACGCAATTCCAGTAGGCGCTTCCGCTCTCGCAAATCTCTGTGCGTTTACTGTGGGTTCGCTATGAAGATGTGCTCGCCGACGCAGTCGGGTAGGGTCGAGGTCGGAGGTGCATGATGAAGAGATTCCTGATGAACGGGACGTTCCTCAGCGCGATCTTTTCTGGCTTTGGCCTCGTCAAGCAGACCATCACGGGCAAGCGTGACTGGAAACTGATTCTGTTGTGGGCGTCCTGGATCATGTCGCTGGTCGCCATTGTCGCGACGATTAGCGATCCGGACGAACAAGACGACCTGGATTACTAAATGAAGAACGCCGACCCCGAAAGGTCGGCGTTCTTGCGTCACGCTTTAGTTACTTGATCTTGAGGGCCTTGATGAGGGCCGGCTTGGCCATCGACGAGTAACCCGCGATTCCATTGGCCTTGGCCGCTGCGCGCAACTCCGCAACGGTCGAGTTCTTCGACACGGTCGCAGCGGCGACGGCGCCCTTGACGGACTTTGCCGCGGCGGTAGCGCGCTTGGCGACGGCTGCCTTTGCCTCGCCAGCTTCCTTAGCGACAACCTTGGCAACAGCGCCAGCTTCCTTGCCCGCAACCTTGGCGACCTTGGTCACCTTCTTGGCGACAACCTTGGCGTCTTTCTTCGTGTCCGCGACAACCTTCTTTGTGGTCTTTGCTGCGGTCTTCGAAGCGGCCTTGACGGTCTTCGTGGCCTTGTCGAATTCCTTTTCCGCCTGGTCAGCGATTTCGTCGACGAACTTCTCGGCCTTCTTCGATGCGGCTTCGGCCTGGCGTTCGAAATCAGCGGCAGCGGTCTTTGCGTTTCCGGTGAGCTTCTTGAGTGCGTTTGAGAGGCTGAACTTAGCCATGGGGTAACTCCTTGTGATGGTGATGTCGCGATTTGGCGACCATGACAACATTACGCGGTCGGCGAGGCCAATGGTTGGATTTCGCTAGCCGGGGAAGATGGCGGTGAAGACGCCGAGTCCCAAGATCAGTGAACCGCCGATCGTGCGGATGACGACTAGGCGTTGCGGCGACTGGGCGAACCAGTCACGCGCGGCACCTGCTGCGAGTGCGTAAATCGCGTCACCCGAGATGCCGAAGAAGACGAACACAAAGCCAAGTTGGACCATTTGCCACACGATCGGACCCGCTGCGGGGTTTACGAACTGGGGGAAGATCGCGGTGAAAAATACGATTGTCTTGGGGTTAGACAGACCGACGATAATCGATTCCCGCAGGAGGTGCGTTGACTTTGGCGGATCAACGGGCGTCGAGATATCAAGGCCGTCACGACGGTGACGAATAGCGGTGAACCCGAGATAGACCAGGAAAGCCGCGCCGCCCAGTCGAATGGCGTGCATGAGGACATCGTTGGCCTGAATCAGGACCCCAAGCCCGACTGCCACGGCGAGAGCCTGGACGAGCACACCAATCCCGTTTCCGACCACCGTGATGACCGCACCACGCTTGCCGAGGACTAAGGCCCTAGAGATTGCAAACATCACGGACGGACCAGGGATCGCGATAATCACCAGCGAGAACGCGATGAACGGGAGAAGATTTTCGACGGGAACCACGTGTCAAGTCTGTCACGCCCGGCCTTAAATGAAGGAAGGCACCGGTTTCACGGAGCCCTCCCAACGTGTGTGCGACTAGGCGTGACCGCCTCGCGAGATTGATTTACAGTGGGGTCATGGACATAATCGGTACCCGAATTCTTGTGACCGGCGGCACGGGAGTGCTCGGGGGTCTCATTGCCTCCCAACTTCGCGACGCAGGCGCCAAAACGGTCATTGTCGGACGTCCCGGCGAGCGCCTCAACGAAGCACTCGCGCATTCGGAAGGATTCGGTGTCGATTTAGCGGTTCCCGGCGCAGGCTCTGCGTTGATCGCAGCAATTCACGCCGCTGGGCCGCTGGACGGAATTGTTCTCGCCCATGGTGTCGTGGCCTTCGGAAACATTGCCGAAACGCCGCAAGCGACTGTCGCTGAACTCACCGCCATCAACCAGACGAGTGTCATCGACATCGTCACCGCCGCGATTCCGGCTTTGCGCGAATCCAAGGCCAACGGGCACGACCCCTTCATCGCCACGATTTCGGGCGTCATTAGCGAGTCAGCCATGGCTGGTGCTGCGCTGTACGGCGCCAGTAAGTCTGCCGTCCGACACTTTGTCGCCGCCGGGCAACGCGAGTTGCGCCGCGAGGGTATTCGCATTTTTGACACCCGCCCGCCGCACACAGAGACGGGATTGGCAAGCCGCGCAATCGCCGGCACCGCGCCGAATTTTCCGGCTGGTGCGGATCCCACGGTGGTCGCGGCTCGAATCGTTGCGGCAATCGTCAATGACGAAACCGACGTTCCGTCGACGTCCTTTTAGACACAGCCCGGCACTGACCTCAACTGTGAAGTTCAGGTTCAAGGTTAAGTGTTTTGTCGAATCCACCCCGATTCGTTCCAGTGACTCCCCTAGGTTTTTCCTATGACAAACTCCACTTCTGCAATCGAAACCAACGACGTTGCCCCCATCCCGGCGGGTGAACGTCACGGCAAACCGTGGCACCTCTTTACTGTGTGGTCGTCACCTAACCTCGAATTCGCCACCATCTTCATCGGTGCGCTGGCTGTCTTCGCAGGTCTCAATGTCTGGCAAGCGATTCTTGCCGTCACCCTCGGAAACGCACTCGCTGCGGTCACCCACGGCTGGTTCTCCAGCTGGGGCCCCAAGCTCGGTGTGCCCCAGATGGTCCTCGGGCGTGCCGCCTTTGGCCGCAAGGGCAACGCGCTTCCCGCCGCAACCTCGACGCTCGTCGCTGGTATCGGCTGGTTCGCTGTGAACACGACGTCTGGAGCGTTCGCACTGACGTCGCTCACGGGCCTTGCGGTTCCCGTTTCGGTGACGATCATCATCCTCGTCCAGGTTCTCGTCGCGTTTATCGGCCACAACTTCATTCAGAAGTTTGAACGGTACGCCTTCTTCTACCTCGCCGCTGTCTTCGCGGTCGTCGCGGTCATCGTGATCGGTCAGGGCAATCTCGCCGTCAACCCGACTGATGGCTTCCAGTGGGGCGCGTTCTCCGTTGGAGTCGCTCTCGCTTACGGATACACGCAGGGATGGACGCCCTTCGCAGCGGACTTCACCCGCTACCTGCCCGCGAACTCGTCGCCTCGTGCCGTCGGTCTCGCTGCCGGTCTCGGCAACTTCACGGCAACCACACTTCTCATGAGCGTCGGCGCAATCGCCTGGAGCGGCGTTGTTGGCGAAGGTCTTCCGACCAGCGCCTTCACCGCAGTTCTTCCGGAATGGCTCGCGGTTCTGACCCTCGTCGGTATCGCCGTCGGGTCTGTCTCGGCAAACGTCCTCAACATCTACTCGGGCACGATGTCCTTTATCGCAGCCGGTGTGAAGTTGGGATTCAAGACGCGCCGCGCCATCATGGTCGTCCTCGCTGGTGTCATCGGTGGTGGCCTCTCGTACCTCGCGGTGGAAGACAACTTCCGCTTCATGTTCGAATTGTTCCTCTTGACTGTCGGCTATTGGCTCGCACCGTGGGTTGCGATCCTCGTCGTTGACCGCATCCTTCGCAAGGGTCAGGACATCAGGCCGCTCATCGCCGACAACAGCAAGCACGAGAACTGGATCGGACCGTTCACCTTCGTGGTGACGACCGCCGTCGCCATCTTCCTGTTCGCCAAGGCCGAGATGCCGACCGTGCAGTTCTACGGCGTCTTTACCGGACCGGGAGCCGAAAACGGCGACTGGACCGCTCTGGCGGGCGGCCTCAGCGCCGCCGTCATCTACTACTTCCTGTTCAAGCTTTTCGGTTCGAACAAGAAGTAAGGACACCGGGCAATGGAGATCGAGGTCGGACGCGTTTATCCGACTGACGCCGACAAGATGGGCGTCGCCATTGCCGAAGCTCGAAAGGGCGGTACCGAAGGGGGAATCCCCATCGGTGCCGCCCTTTTCGACGACGAAGGCCGACTTCTCGGCAGCGGACACAACCTCCGGGTTCAAGAGGGTGACGCGTCAATGCACGGTGAAACCAGCGCGTTCCGTAACGCCGGTCGCCAGCGCTCGTACCGCAAAGTCACCCTCGCCACGTCGCTTTCCCCATGCTGGTACTGCTCTGGGCTGATTCGACAGTTCGGGATCGGGCGCGTGCTGGTCGGCGACGACAAGAACTTCATGGGCGGACAGGACTGGGTTGCCGAACACGGCGCCGACGTGCACGTCATGAACGTTCCGGAACTCATCACAATGATGGGCGATTTCATCGAAGAAAACCCGACCCTCTGGAACGAAGACATCGGCGAGGACTAACCCGTCCTAAACTTCACCCATGGCCATCAGTGGGTTTGTCGATTCTCGCTTCGCGGCTGTCGAAGAATTGTTTGAGAATGTCGTCGTTTCGCAAACGAGCGGCGGGGCGAGTTTCTCCGCATTCGTCGGCGGCGAGTGCGTCATCAACCTCATCGGTGGCGAGGCGAGACCCGGGGTCCCGTGGACCGATGAGACCATCTCGACGATCTTTTCATCAACGAAAGGTCTCGTCGCGGTGTTGGTTGCGCGGCTCGTTCAGGACGGCCGTTGCAACCCGAATTCTCCCGTCGCCGAGTACTGGCCCGATTTCGCGGCAGTAAGCCCGACCCTCACTGTTCGCGGATTACTCGAGCACCGAGCGGGGCTTTCGGCGACGCGGGCAGATATGACCCTGAACGAGGTTCTAGCTGGAGGGCCGGTTCTGACTGCCCTTCTCGGGCAAGAACCTCTGTGGGAGCCAGGCGCAGGGTATGCGTACCACTCGCTGACGTTCGGCCACCTCGTCGGGGAACTTATTCGGCGCATCACCGGGAAGTCGGCGGGTACGGTCTTCCAGGAGGTTCTTGCACGCCCGCTCGGCGTCGATGCGTTCATCGGTGTCCCACCATCCGAGGAGCATCGTGTTGCCGAGTTGATCGGCGCCTCCGACTTCACCCGACCCGATTCGCCCCTTGGATCTGGCGAATACTGGGACGAGCGAGCGATGACCTTCGGCAACGCCTTCCCCCTCGAAGACATCGGAAAACCTGGTCGCGGGTTCAACCTTCCGAAAACACATCAGGCCGAGCTACCCGGAGCAAATGGCGTCACCAACGCCTTCGGACTGGCCAAGATGTGGTCCTCGGTGATCACGACAACCGATGGAGTCCGAACTCTGTCGGACGAGACAGTGGCGATGATGACGGAACGACGAGTCACGGGACCGTCGGTCTGGAGCGACCCCGGTCCGTGGTGGGGCCGCGGGTTCGGCGTCATGCTGGCCACGCCTGGTAAGCCCGAGATGTTGTCTCCTGCCAGTTTTGGTCACGACGGTCTTGGTGGCCAAGCCGGTTGGGCTGCCCCGACACACAAGGCGTCCGTTGGCTTTGTCAGCAACTATCTTCTGTCCGGCGGAACCGAGCACGACCGCTGGATCGGTCTCGTTGCTGAAGTTCGTCGCATTCTTGAGACGTAAAAAGCCCCGGGCGTGGAGGCCCGGGGCTTTCGTACACCCCCCGGGACTTGAAC
>CAZWTW010000012.1:24361-28802 GCA_964637095.1 uncultured Gulosibacter sp. | reverse complement strand
TTGTCAAGGCACAAAACAACGGGAGCCCCCGAAGGGACTCCCGTTGTTGTGAATCGAGTTAGCTCGAGGCGCGTCGACGACGCCTCATGGCCGATGTTCGGAACGAATTTCTTCGCACACGCGCTCGGTGAAGCGCTTGGTTCCGACTACCATCGAGTCCTCGTCGGCAATGTCAGGGGTACGCACGTTTCGTCCGAGTTCACGTCGTACAGCCGCGACAATCATGTCCGACTCCGTGGCAAGCCCAAGGCTTTCGCGAAGCAACCAGGCGAGCGAAAGAATCTGGGCGACCGGGTTCGCGACGTCTCTGCCGGCCAGATCATGGGCTGCGCCATGTGCCGTCTGATAAACAGCACGGCCATTCGCGCCAAAATTCGCCGAATACGCCATGCCGCGGGAACCCAGAAGTGCCGTCGCGGTGTCGCCGAGGACGTCTCCGAACATGTTCGAAGTCGCAATCACGTCAAAGCGCTTGGGATCGGCCAATACCTGGAAACACGCGTTGTCGATTTCGACGAAATCGAGTGCAATCGAGGACGGAACGAGTCGCTCAGCGGTCTCGCGCCACAGACGGCTGATTGTCGGAACGCCGCCCGGCTTGGTGACGACCGTAAGGCGACCATCGCGGTGAGATGCCGCGTTGATTGCGGACCCGATGACGGCCTCGACCTGAGGAATCGTGTACGTGGCGGTGTGCGTTGCTGATTCGTCATCGCGTCCAAAATCGCCCTGGTACAGCCCGCCCGCGTTGTCGCGAACAATGAGGATGTCCGCACCATTGGTGCGGCGAGTGTCGACGATGCTCGCGTTCGACATCTCGGCCCACGGAACGATGGGTGTGTGCTTCACCCCAAGCCCAAACGTGTCGCGAAGTTGATACACGAAACGGCCACCGGCAGGACCGTGCAGGACCGGAGTGCCCTCGTCAAAGATGGCTGAGAATTCGGCCTTTGCCAGTTCGCCGACCACGAGCCCGAAATCGTCGCGCTCGGTCAAGTCCGCAAGTCGGTGAACCTGGATGGCAGTGCCCGTGACGCCCGTTGCCGCAGCCAACACGTCAAGAGCGGCGGCGATGATCGAGGGACCGATACCTTCGCCGTCGACAACGGCGATGGTTGCGGTGGACATGACTACCAAATTACCGTGCGGTTCACGGTACGGACTCGACTAAACGCGAAGGTAGCGCGAAATCGCCACATAGGCGCTGGAAGCTGCGAGCAGAGCGCCGAGCCCGAGAAGGATGGGGAAGACAACCCACGAATCGGCGAGCTGGATGAACGCGGTGGTCGGCAGTGCCGCTTGCAAGTACCCGTCCACGAAGAACACGACGATTCCAGCGATTGCACCGCAGGCGAGAAGCGATCCGACGGTTGCCGCGACGACACCTTCGAGGATGAAGGGAGTCTGGATGAACCAGTTCGACGCACCGACCAATCGCATGATCGCGAGTTCACGGCGGCGCGAGAACGCAGACAAACGAATGGTGGTGGCAATCAGCAACGCGGCAGCGACAAGCATCAAGGCGGCGACACCGACCGCAGTCAGGCTCGCGGCGTTGAGCATCGAGAAGATTCCGTCGAGGTACGACCTTTGGTCGACGACCGATTCAACTCCCGACATTCCGCCAACGGCCTCGAAAATTATCGCCGACTGCGTCGGATCCTTGAGATTCACCCAGAACGTCTGCGGCAGCAGGTCGGGGGTGACGAGGTCAACCACGCCGCTTCCCTTGAATTGTTCTGTGAAGTTCGCGTACGCCTCGTCATGGTTTTCGAAATAGTACTTGTCGATGTACGGCGTCAGAGTTCCGGACTTCAATTGCGCTTCGACGGCAGCAATCTGTTCGGGACTTGATTCCGCCTGATCACACTGGCCGAGAGTCGAGTACTCGGTGCACAGATAGACGGCAACCTGCGCCTTGTCGTACCAGAACGACTTCATCGACTGCACCTGCAACTGCAACAAAACAGCAGAGCCGACGAAGGTCAACGAAACGAGCGTCACCAGAATGACGGACACCACCATCGAGACGTTACGGCGAAGACCGTTCCACGCCTCGATGAGCACAAAGTTCAAACTCATAGCGGGTCCTCGTCCTTGAGCCGGTCGAGGTACGACAGGTCGACGGCCTCGCTCGACGGCGACATCGGGTCGAAGTCGGGAATGGGGTCAAAGTCGAGCGGCTCGAGAATGATCGGCTGCGAATCAGCGCGGGTCGGCTCGAAGTCCTCGGCAATGATCGAGTGCGCCTTGGTCTGGTAACTGCCCGATGCTTCGTCGCGGATGATGCGGCCTTCGCGCAATTCGATAACGCGCTTTTGCATGAGGTTCACTATGGCGGTGTCGTGGGTCGCCATCAGAACCGTCGTTCCGGCTGCGTTGATGTTGCGCAGGACGTCCATGATGCCGTTGGACGTCGTCGGGTCGAGGTTTCCGGTCGGCTCGTCCGCAAGCAACACGGCGGGCTTGTTGACGACAGCGCGCGCGATGGCGACACGCTGTTGTTCTCCACCAGAGAGTTCGTGCGGAAGTCGGTTTTCCTTGTTCCCGAGCCCGACAAGGCCCAGAACTTCGGGAACAGCGTCGTGAATGAACGCTTCGGATTTCCCGAGGACGCGAAGCGCGAAGGCGACGTTGTCGAACACGGTCTTGGTCGGCAGGAGTCGGAAGTCCTGGAACACGACACCGAGGCTGCGGCGATAGTGCGGAACCTTGCGGTTGGACAAACGGCCCAGGTCCTGGCCGAGGACGTGAATCTGGCCGGAGGTTGCGCGCTCTTCGCGCAGAATCAGTCGAAGGAACGACGACTTTCCCGAACCGGAGGCCCCGACGAGGAAGACGAACTCGCCAGGCTTGACCTCAAGGGTCGCGTCGTGGAGGGCGGGACGGTTGCCCGACCGATACACCTTGGAAACACCGTCGAAGCGAATCATCGTGTTTGTAGCCTAAACGCGAGGTTTCCGCGGGCGCGGGAACGACACCCGACCTCTTAGTGTGCGTGCTTGCGCCAGCGGATGCCCGCGGCGATGAAGCCGTCCAAATCGCCGTCGAAAACGGCACTGGGATTGTTCACTTCGTGCTCGGTACGGAGGTCCTTCACCATTTGATACGGGGCGAGGACGTACGAGCGCATCTGGTCTCCCCACGACGCCGTGATGACCCCCGCGAGTTCCTTCTTCTTCTTGGCTTCCTCTTCGCGCTGCAACAAGAGCAACCGGCTCGTGAGGACGCGAAGCGCCGCCGCACGGTTTTGAATCTGGCTCTTTTCGTTCTGACACGACACGACGATTCCGGTCGGCAAGTGGGTGATGCGCACCGCCGAGTCGGTCGTGTTGACCGACTGTCCGCCGGGACCAGACGAGCGGAAGACGTCGACGCGAATGTCGCCGTCGGGAATCTCGATCGCTTCGGCTTCAGCGAGAAGAGGCACAACTTCCACGGCCGCAAACGAGGTCTGGCGCTTGCCGGCTGAATTGAACGGGCTCATGCGAACCAAGCGATGCGTCCCGGCCTCGACCGACAAGACACCGAAGGCGAATGGCGCGTCGACCTCGATGATGGCCGACTTGATTCCTGCCTCTTCGGCGTACGACACGTCCAGAACCTGGACGGGGTGCTTGTGTTGCTCGGCCCAACGGACATACATGCGCAACAGCATTTCGGCGAAGTCCGCGGCGTCGACTCCGCCCGCTCCGGCGCGAATCGTGATGATGGCGGGAAGCGCGTCGTACTCGCCGTCCAACAGTGTCTGGACTTCCATCTCGCCGATGAGCGTCTCGAGTTCGCCCAGTTCGACGAGAACTTCACGCGCCGAATCGTCATCGTCTGCTTCTTTGGCCATGTCGAGCAACACATCGAGATCATCGAGTCGTTGCTGAACGTCGCGAATTCGTCCGCGCTGGGTTTGTGCGTGAGAAAGAGCACTCGTGACCTTCTGGGCCGCCGCCGGGTCGTCCCAGAGATCGGTTGCCCCCGCCTTGTCCGACAGGTCAGCGATTTTCACATCGAGCGTCGGGATATCGACGACGCTGACGATGTCGGCAAAGGAACCGCGAATTGCGGCGATACGGTCCGACACGTCGAGAGAAATCATGAGAGCCCCAGACTACCGAACGCATTCAATCGAAGATGGTTCGCGCTCGCGCCGTTGCGGTCAGTCGTATTCGAATGGGAACGAAGTCGCTGTCGAGTGGTGCTCTCCAAATTTGGGTCAGTGTCACGATTGCGGTGCGCCGGTCGGGCGAAGTTGCTGCTCGAAGTCTGACCCCGCTCACCGCTGAATCCCGAACAAACTGGCGCGCCGCGCGTGAAACGTTCGCGCTGGACAGTGTCACGCGCAGTCGGCCGTCCGACAGCACAGCGTTGGCCGGAGTGACCGTCGCGGCCGCGGCGAGGGCCGCGCCATCGGCAACCGATTGCAGTCTCGTTCGCGCAATTGCCA
>CAZWTW010000012.1:0-24261 GCA_964637095.1 uncultured Gulosibacter sp. | reverse complement strand
GCGGCGAGGGCCGCGCCATCGGCAACCGATTGCAGTCTCGTTCGCGCAATTGCCAGGTCGGTCGAGTCAATGACACCGACTGCGAACACCCCGCACAGTGCCAACAGACCCGCAATCAACGGCAGAATCGAGCCCCGGTCCCTCATGGCACGACCGGCAGCGGGGCTCGGTGAGTGGCACTGGCGCTGACGGGAACGCGCGGGTTGACGTCAAGCCCGGGTAGGGCGGGGACCATGACCAGAGGCACCGTCACCGTTGTCGCCAATCGAATGAGCGACCCCTGGGATCGGCAATCGCTCGGCACGCACGTCACCGTAAACCGAGCCGTCTCGCGAATCCCCAAATCCGCGAGGACCACTCGTGCGATTCGACGGACCGTCCTGTTTCCGCTCGCGTTGGTCGGCGCAAGTGCGAACGCTCGCACTCCCTGCCGAGAGATCTCGGTCACCGCGAATTGCGCCCGTTGGATGGACGACACCGACACCGTGAGCGCGGCAACGGGCACGAGCACTGCCAGTGCGACGATGACGAACTCGAGGCTGGCCGAGCCCCGCTGACCGGATTTCACACTGACATCGTGCGACTCGGCGCGGTGCCGCGTCCGGCGTTATCCCCAGTTAGACGGTGCGAATGAGTTTCTTGTTGACGAACTCGTCGAACCCGAACTTGCCCAGTTCGCGCCCGAAACCGGACTTCTTGATTCCACCGAACGGCAAATCGACGTGCGAGTCAGTGTTCTCGTTGATGTACACCATCCCCGATTCCAGGCGATCTGCGACATAACGGGTCTCGTTGGCATCCGCGCCGAACACCGCTGCTGACAGACCGAACTCTGAACCGTTCGCCAGAGCGATCGCCTCGTCCTTGTCCGCAACCCGATAGACGACAGCGACAGGTCCAAAGAGCTCTTCGTGGAATGCGCGCATGTCGGGGGTGACATCGGTCAGGAGGGTCGGCTCCATGAACGCGCCGACCTCGCCGATTCGGTGTCCGCCGGTCACGAGAGTTGCCCCCTTGGCGACGGCATCATCGACCTGCTCGAGGAGCTCGACGACTGCGCCGTAGGACGACAGAGGACCGAAATTGGTCGCGGGGTCGCGAGGGTCACCCGCGACGTAGGTCTGAAGCTGGGTGGCAAACGCGTCGACGAATCGGTCATAGACAGAGTCGAGCACGATGAACCGCTTGGCGGCGGTACACGCCTGGCCCGCGTTGCTCATGCGACCCGATGCGGCGGCGACAACGGTGTCATCAAGATTGACGTCATCGAGAACGATGAACGGATCGCTGCCGCCAAGTTCCAGCACGACCTTCTTGAGCGAACGACCGGCAGAAGCGGCAACCGCTGCGCCAGCCTTCTCCGAACCAGTGAGGGAAACACCGTGAACTCGCGGGTCTGCGATGATTCCCTCGACGTCCTTGGAATCGACGAACAGGTTGATGTACGCACCTTCCGGCAAACCGGCGTCGCGGAAAATCTGTTCTTGAGCAAGCGCCGATTCTGGGCAGTTGCTCGCATGCTTGAGGAGGATTGTGTTTCCGAGGAGCAGGTTCGGCCCCGCAAATCGGGCCACCTGGTAGTACGGGTAGTTCCAGGGCATGATCCCGAGCAGCACCCCGAGCGGAGCGGAACGGACGATTGCGCGACCGCCCGACATCGGGTGCATGTCTTCGTCAACCAGATGTGATGGTCCGTGTTCCGCATAGAACTTGTAAATTTCGCCGACGAACCACGCCTCGCCTCGGCCTTGACGGACGGGCTTACCCATCTCGCGCGCAATGATGTCCGCGAGTTCTTCCTTGCGCTCGTCATAGAGCGCGGCGACGGTCGAGAGCACCTTGGCGCGGTCGGCAATCGACCAATCGCGCCACTCGAGGTGTGCGGTGTGGGCGCTGTCGATGGCGGCGGTGATTTCCGCCTCGGTTGCGCTGGGAAATTCGCGTTCGACGACACCCGTTGCGGGGTTGGTAATTGCGTATGCCATACCCCTATTCTGCTACTCGTTCGGGTCTAAATGATTTACTTGTGCAGGTTTTTTAGTATCGTGAACGCAACGATTCGTCGAATCGCGCCAACAAAGGTCGAGGTGTCATGGGTCAACTCTCCGGAGTTCAGTCGCAGGTCTTCAGGCCGCTCCCTGATGTTCTTCGTGCCGACGCCATCGTCGAACGACTCACGACGGCGATCTCCCTCGGATTGCTTCGTCAAGGCGAACAGCTTCCCGTCGAGAACCAACTCACGACGATGTTCGGGGTCGCCACCGCGACCGTGCGTGACGCACTGCAAACGCTTCGCGATCAGGGCATCATCGAAACCCGTCGTGGTCGAAGCGGTGGAACCTTCATCGTCGGCACTCCCACCGCGCAGCCTGAATTGCTGCACCAACGACTCGTCAACCTGTCGATGGCCGAATTGCGTGACCTGTCAGACGAGCAAGCGTCGAACGGCATGGCCGCGGTTCGCCTCGCTCACGAACGTGCATCGGCACACGACTTTGACCGTCTCGATTCGATCGGGCAACTCGTCGCGACGGCCGATTCACCCGGCGCCTGCATTCGAGCCGACTCGCGCTTCCACATTGAAATCGCGGTGCTCGCGCAGTCTGAACGATTGATGCAGACCGAAATGCGACTGCTCAGCGAATCGGTTGAGATCTTGTGGTCAGTCCTGGACTGGAAGGCCGACCGCGACTGGGCTGCAGCGGATCACCGCGCCATCGCGACCGCACTCCGTGCAGGCGATGTCACACGGGCCCAATCCGCCGTGCGCGAACACGTGTCTCGTAACACGTATCGCCTGGTCGAATACCGACTGGATGCGATGTATCCGACGGGAGGAACGCGATGACCCCGTCAAGTGCCGCGCTGGCAACGATTTCCAGCGAGTTGACCGCATGGTTCGTCGAGATGTACGACGACTTGACCGCTCTCGCCGACAACACTGAAAAGAGCATCGTTCGGGCGCGCGGCAAGCGTTCGACTCTCGCGGAGAAGGACCTCAAGGCAGTGCAGACCGCCGCCGACACCTTCCTCGGCAAGCACAACACCCCGGTTGCCGCCGGCATCATCATCCGACCTGGAATCGTCGGGGACGAAGGTGACATCGAGTGGTGGAAGCGCGGTGAGAGCGGGGTGTCGACCCGCGTGCTCTTTACTCTTACCCCGCAGACCGCCGGCTTCTACGACTTTGAGACTCTCGAGTGGTTCCGCAACGTGATCGAGACGGGTCGCCCCACTCTGACCGGGCCATATTTGGACTACGCCGGAATGGACGAATACATTCTCACGATGACCGTTCCGTTCCGCGTGGACGGCGACATTCTCGGTGCAGCAGGGTGCGACATCGAGTTGCGGTCACTTGAATCCGCCCTCATGCCGATTCTTCGCCGCCTCGACGCGGACGCGGCGTTGGTGTCGCAGCACGGTCGGATCGTGTTGGGAAACTCGGGACGGTTCCTCGTCGGAAATCGCGTTGGCGACCTTCCCGCGAACGGTGTGAGCGTCGATCTGTCCGTTCACGAACTCGGACTCAAACTCGTCGCAGTCCCCCGCGAACGCTACTAGGCGCGCGCGAGACGAACTTCGTCGACGAAAGCCTGGAACAATTTGCGGCGGTCGCTTGCGGAACCGTCGTCGTCCTCAGGGTGCCACTGCACTCCGACAATCCATCGCGCGGATGCCAACTCAGTTCCCTCGACGATTCCGTCCTCGGCACGCGCGGTGACGACGAGGCCGTCAGCAACACGACGAACTGCTTGGTGGTGCCCCGATCGAACCGCGAGGGTGTCACGCCCAAGAATCGAGTGAATCTTGCTGCCCGGCTCAAGGTGAACCGTCTCGTCCTTGAACATCGGGTCGCCGGAGCCTCCGCGGTGCAGGTCGTACACCTCGATGTCGGGGATCAGGTCGCCGCCAAGGGCAACATTGAGAAGTTGTGAACCGCGGCAGATGCACAGCATCGGTGCGTCGCGGTCGATCGTCGACTTGATGATGTCGATGCTGTAGTCGTCCGCTTCGCGCGAGACGCCATATTCGTGATTGACGGGCTCCATGTGGCCGTAAATGGTGGCGTCGACATCGCCACCGCCGAGGAAGAGGACGCCGTCGCACTGGTCGGCGAGCGCCGCGTCCGACAGGTCGTCACGGCTTGCGTCCATCAGGACGACTCGGGCGCCGACATCGTTGAGTTCCTTGAGCGCAACGCCCGTGAACCGTGCGACGAGTCCGGCGACTTCGTCGGTCATCTCAGGAATGTTGAGCGAGACGACAACGGCGACTGTGGGTGCGTCGGCAGGCATCGAATCGTTGGAGGCGGGCAGGACATCCGCCGGTGTGATGTGGTGGGCCATAGTTTCTAGTCTTCCAGAGGGTACGGCAGATGGGGCATCCATTTTTCCCAGACGGCGCGAAGCCGTCCATCTGCACGAAGAGCGTCAAGCGCGCGGTTGAGGTCGGCGAGAAGCTCGGCATTCCCCGGCTTCACACCAATCCCCCACGGGTTGCGTGTCTCGGCGGTGAATGCGACGTCGAAGTCGGGGTCATCGCCCAAGGGAATTGTCACCACGTCATCGTCGACGAACGCGTCGATGTCCCCGTTGCGCAGTGCACGAATCATGTCACCGAAGACATCGTCGCTCGAGAACTCAACGATTTCGGCGCCGTCAATCGTGCGGGCAACCTTGATGTTGGCGCTGTTCGCGATAGCGCCGACCTTGTAACCGTGCATCGAGTGGGCATCGCGAGCGGGATCACCCGCGCGAACCAGGACCGTCTCGTTGAATATCGCATAGGGCTGAGTGAAGTCGATGAGAGCAATGCGCTCTGGAATCATTCCCTGACCGCACCACACGGCATCGGCCTCGCCGGCTCGAACCATGGGGATCATGTTGTCCCAGCCGGTGATGACCCACTCGACTTCGCGCCCGATTTCCGTCGCGACAAGATGCGCCACCTCGGGTTCGTACCCGGTGCGGTGAATCCCATCGACGCTTCGGTCAAAGAGCGGCGCTGCATCGGTGTCGATACACGCCAGACGCAGTTTCATCACGGAACGGTTTCCCAGTACTGGCTGAATTCCCACTCGGTGATGATTCCGCAGTACCGGGCCCACTCGTCACGCTTCAACTGGATGAAGATGTCACGCATCTGTTCGGGCAGCGCGCCCTTGAGCATCGCGCTGCCTTCGAACTCGACAATCGCATCG
Organism: uncultured Gulosibacter sp.; assembly: GCA_964637095.1. Taxonomy (GTDB): domain Bacteria; phylum Actinomycetota; class Actinomycetes; order Actinomycetales; family Microbacteriaceae; genus MWH-TA3. The sequence goes on along the minus strand of CAZWTW010000012.1, from coordinate 19,058 downwards.
CCCAGAGTCATCGGAGTGACGTCAAACTTCGCGACCTTTGCCCCGGCGTCCGTCAACGGGTCACCCGAATCGATCTTGCGCGCAAGGCCGTCCTCCATCGCCGCGAGCAGCGCGGTGTGCGACAGGTACGGGTTGACGCTGGCATCCGGTTGACGGTATTCCATACGACCAATCGACGAAATGCGGATCATGCCGGCACGCGAGTCAAGCCCCCAGGTGGGTGCGCTCGGTGCGAATTGACCGGCGTCCCAGAATCGCTTGTACGAGTTCACCGTACTCGCCATGATCATGGTCGAGTCGGCTGCGTGCGTGAGCATTCCACCGACGGCCCAGCGCCCGACTTCGGACAAGTGGATTTCGGTGTTGCCTGGTTCGATGCAGGCGTTGACGCCGTCCTTCCACAACGAGAGGTTGTGGTGGCATCCGTTGCCCATCAAACCGTTGAACGGCTTGGGCATGAACGACGCGGTAATCCCCAGTTCGCGAGCGACCTGCTTGCACACCTGGCGATACGTGACGAGTCGATCGGCGGTCAGTTCGACGCGGTCGTACATCCAGTTGAGTTCCAACTGGCCGTCGTCTTCGTAGTCACCCTCGACCATGTCGAGACCGAATGCCGTTGCATATCGGATTACCTTCTTGAAGATCTCGCGCGAACGCTCGAGGTTTTCGACCTGGTACGCCGGGCTAGCGCCGTCCTTCTTGATGACTTCGAGGCCGGGGCCTGACCAGGTCATCTCGGGTTCCGTGCCACTTCGGACTTCGTATCCCGTGCGCTCGGTGAATTCCTTGTGTGCACGCATCAACAGACCGCGCGAGTCGGTCTCGAGCGGACGACCGCCGACACCGGCGAAGTGCGGGGGCTCGTACGCGCGGCACAGGACGCGTGCGATCGAGTTGTCCCACGGCAACACGACGAACGTTTCGGGGTCGGGCAGCGCGATCATTTCGCGAGCGCCGACTCCGCCACCGATCAACTCACCGGAACGATCCGACTGCAGGTCGGCCACCGCGGTGCGGTGCAGGGCGATTCCCTTTTCCAGGTTGCGCTTGATGTGGTGCGCGGGCACCATCTTGGCGACGACCTTGGATCCGATGGTCGGAAGCATGTAGTAGATGAACTCGACGCCCGCGGCGGCGATTTTCTGTTCGAGGTCCTTCACAACCTCCGGGCGCATGTTTGCGGCCTGGTGCTTGTGGAAGGCGTCGTTGTCGGTGAGCGCGCTCACCACGATGTCGTGTGCCATGGTTCGGACTCCTTTGTCCTCGGTGGATGGGTGGGTTTCAGTCTTTGACGAGGATCGCCTGAAGCGGACACACGTCGGCAGCCTCTTCAACGTCGTTGCGCAATGATTCGTCCGCGAATTCCTCGTACTGCAGGACTCCCTGCTCGTCGAGGCGGAAGATGGTCGGCGCCGAGAAGGTGCACTGGCCGTGGTTGTCGCACTTGGCGCGATCTACATATACCTGCATGGTTCTTTCTCCTGATCGGTGGGATTATCGCTTGTCGAACGCAAGGGGAAGTTTGACGGGACCGGTGTTGCCCGAGTCGGGAAGCCACTCGTCCTCACCGTTGATCCGCAGATTCGTCATGCGCTGCGACAAGACCTTGAGTGCAATGGTCATGTCGGCACGAGCGACGAAGTGCCCGAGACAATGGTGCATGCCACCACCGAAGCCGTAGTGCGGCGCGCGCTCGGCGGTGATGTCGATTTCCGGGTTCGGGTACGCCTCGGGGTCCGTTCCGCTGACCTGGGTGAAGAAGTGCACGGTCGTTCCCGCATCTACGCGCAGGTCCTCGTATTCGAAATCGACAACGGCCTCACGCGTCACCCACGTCGTGGTCGGGTTGGTGCGCATTACTTCCTCAACGGCGTTCTTCGCCAGGTCGGGGTTCGCGGCGAGCAGTTCCCACTGGTCAAGGTTGTGCAGGTACGACATCACACCAAGTCCCAGTTGGTTTCGCGTCGTGTCCATTCCGCCGAAAATCAAGAGACACAGGGCATTGCGCAGTTCCGAATCGCTGAGCGAGTCGCCGTCGGCGTTTGCCTGGACCAACTTCGTGACGAGGTCGTCTCCCGGGTTCGCCTGACGATCGGCGATGAGGTTTTCGGCATATCCGTAGAGTTCCTGCAGAGCGTCCTCGACGACAGCGAGATCCTGTTTAAGCGTCACGCCGAGTGCGAGACCAATCGTCGACGCGAGCCTCGCGATGGTCGGCCACTCGGTTTCGGGGATGCCGAGCAAGATGCACAACACGCGAGTGGCGTACGGCTCGGCGAAATCGTTCACGTACTCGAATTCGCCCTTGTCGATGACACTGTCGACCAATTCAATGGCGAGTTCTTCGAACCGCGGCAGATACGGCTCGATGTGGCGTAGCGAAAATGCCGGATTGAGCAGTCGGCGGATTCGGTGGTGGTCGTCACCTTCGAGGACGAGCAGGCACTTGGTCCACCATTCGTAGAACAGACCCGAGTGGACGCCGTTGTGGTCAGGCCACTTTCCGCTGCCCTGCGACAGGCGCGGATCCTTCAAAAGCTTCGACACATATTCATAGCGCAGCACCGCGTAGCCGTAGTTGGTCTTTGCGTACCAGTGCTGCGAACGGGCGTTGCGAACCGCTTCGGAGTGCATCGCGAAAGCGGGGTCCGAAATGTCCAGGTAGGGAACCGCGATGTCTGTTGACATTTCTGCTGAACCTCATCGTTCGGGGGCGCTGGCCCGGTTGTGCTGTGTGGTAAGGATACTACGCTTAGTTTCTAAATCCTGCAATAGTGAAGTTTTTACCACACACCGAAAACTACGCCCCCGACACGCCCGCCAAAATCTCGCGATAAATCATCTATCAATGAAGCAATAAACGCGCTATCGTTTCACCAGCACAACGAGGTGCAATCCAACGGGTAACCCGCGGACCGGCCTCATCACCGTAATGAAAGGTCAACATGTCTAACAAAGGACATTCGGATTCCGCGCAGCTCAGCGCGTTGGGATACGAAAGCAACTATCACCGATCTCTAACCGTGTGGAGCACTCTGGCGCTCGGGTTCACTTACCTGTCACCGCTCGTTGCCATCTACGCACTCTTCGGTCTCGGCCTCATGACTGCCGGTCCTGGAGCGATTTTCTGGATCATCCTCGTCGGGTCGGGACAGCTCCTCGTCGCGTTCGTGATGGGTGAAGTGGTTTCCCAGTTCCCCATCGCAGGTGGAATCTATCCGTGGATGCGGCGACTGGCAGGCAAGCGAAGCGCATGGTTGAGCGCGTGGGTCTACGTCTGGGCAATGCTCGTGACCATCACCTCGGTCGCCGAATACGGAACGAGCTTCCTCGCAACCGTCATCGGAATCCCCGAACTCACACCCGAAATTCAGCTGGCACTCGCCGTAGGACTCCTCGTCCTCGCGTTGCTGTTGAACATGGGTGGAACCAAGACCCTCGCGCGCATCGCCAAGATCGGCCTCGCAGCCGAACTCGTCGGTGTCGTTGGCCTGGGAATGTACCTGCTCGTCTTCCACCGCAAGAACGACTTCAGCATCTTCTGGGCTGACTTCGGAACGGTCGACTACGGCGCAGCATTCTTCGCCGCCGCCCTCGTCGGTCTCTTCATGTTCTACGGCTTCGAAGCCTGCGGCGACGTCGCCGAAGAGGTTTCGGATGCAGCACGCGAAGTACCCAAGGCCATGTACCTCACGATCCTCGTCGGTGGCGTTTCCGCGCTGATGTCGTTCGGCGGATACGTCCTCGCCGCATCGCCCGAGTTGCTCGCCGCCGTCAAGGCTGGCGAAAACGCCGACCCGATCGGCACCATCCTCACCGAGGTTCTCGGCGAGACCGGTGCACGCATCTTCCTCGTCATCGCCGTGATGGCCTTCGTTTCGTGCATCCTGTCGCTGCAGGCAGCGGCAAGCCGCCTCCTGCACTCGTTCGCTCGTGACGAGATGCTCCCCGGCAGCAAGTGGCTCGCACGGATCAACGACCGCACGAAGGTCCCGACCAACGCGCTGCTCGTCGCCAGCATCATCCCGATCGTGCTCGCCGTCGTCATCTACGTTCGCCCGGATGCGCTCGTCCCCATCACCGCGTTCGCGGTCCTGGGAATCTACCTCGCATTCCAGTCGGTCGTGCTTGCCGCACTCATCCAGCGCTTCAAGGGCTGGAAGCCTGCCGGTCCGTTCAACTTCGGTTCGTTCGGCATGGTCATCAACATCGCGGCTCTCGCATACGGCGTCTGGGCGATTTGGTGGTTCTTGCAGCCCGGAGTCTCGGGAGACCCGTTCTGGGACTACATCACCCACATCGGACTGCTCGCGGTTCTCGTCCCCGGACTGGCGTACCTGTTCATCGCCCGCCCCGAGACGCGCTCCAACGCACCGCACTCGGACGCGATCAAGATCTCGGAAGAGATGCGCGCCGCAGGCAACAAGTAACACGCACTACGCGGAAGGGGCTCGGGAAACCGGGCCCCTTTCTCGTTGTCAGCCACCCTCGACCAGCGCCCGTCCCGTCGCCGTGGAATCAACGGAGGGCGCCCAAAGGCCGAGCGTCGGAATTCGGTATCGAACAGTGACCACCGCAACGGGTGCGCCAGCAACGACCCCTCGCGTCGCCAAGACGGCGTGGACAAGGTCGCCGGCTATTCCGGCATCGGCGAGGTCGCGTGCGCGCTCAGCGCCGGCCTCGAGCGAGGAATCCGCGAGTGCGGCGTATGCCGCGCCAGCGATCGCCGAGTCCGTTAGCACCGCGGACACGTGCGCGGCGACCCCGAATTGCATGATCGCGAGCGCACAGCCCGTCACGATAACCCCAACACCGACAAATTCGACGGTTGCGTTTCCGCGTTGCGCGAATCGCTTGGTGTGATCAGATACTGACAACGCGATTGATTGCCGACTCGAAAACGCCGCTGAGCGCTGGGCCTGCGACAGCCCAGATGACGACGACAAGTCCTGCGGTCATCAGGGTGATCAGTACCCAGCCGGGTACATCGCCGCGTTCAGAGTCATAAATGAATCTATTCATTCCGCCACTCTGGCGAGAAGTGCGGTGACGCGGGTTATTTATCCCCAGCCGGCTTGATGCCACGAAGTGCGGTGAATTGGATGACCGCGTAGAAAACTGCACCCGAGATGAACGCAATCGACGCGACGCGATATGCCCAGAGAAGCGCCATGATGACTGCACTCGGCTGGAATGTCTCGACCTGCGTTGGGTCGTTCGGGACCTCGTTGATGTACGCAACCCAAAACACAATCATGAGCGCGACACCCGCTGCCGACGACATCCACGTCAGTTTCGGAATGCCAACGCGACCGATGGCGAAGGCGAAACCTTGGACGCCAATCGCGAGCACCATTGCGACTCCGCCTTCGAGCGGGTCGGTCCAACTCATCAGGCTGAACAGGATCGCGATGATCTGGACAGAGAGACCGATGCGGATGCGAGTTGACGACTTCATGCACCCAGCATGGCAGATGGCTGGTCTAGACCGGTAGCGACCCGAGTGCGACCAATCCGGGGAACACCGCGACGAGTACCGTCATCGGCAGAATCACGAAGACGAGCGGAAGGAGCATGTAAATCTCGCGCGAACTCGCGGCCTCGATCAGCCGGCGCCCCGCGGCAGCTCGTTCGTCAGCCGCGAGAGAACGCACGATTTCAGCGATGGGCGTGCCGTGTCGTCCGGCGCTCAGCACGTGCTCGATGAATCTCGACCACGATTCGTGACGAACTCGCCTCTCACTTGCCGAACATGCCTCGATCAAGGGCACACCGACGTCGATTTCTCGCCCGATTCTGCGCGCTTCCAACCCCAGGATTCCCACCGAGTCAACTCCGATTCGTCCAAACATTGCCGGCACAGACAGGCCGGCAGAAAGACACACCGATGCACGATCCAGAACAGCGGGCAATTCGGCATTGATCCGCGTGCGTCGAACGGACGCGCGTGACCTCCACAATTCGGTGATGAAGCGAAGCGGATGCGGCGCCAGTGCGGCCAAGACGTCCGCGACATCGCGAACGACGGATTCACGTCTAGCCCCCGAGGACAGGTCTCGGAGGTGTGGGGCGATACGCGACACGAGGCTACTGCGCGGTCGTCTGTCGATGAACATCCACAGCCCGAGCCCCAGGAGTGCCCCCAGCGCGGCCTCACGCATCGGTCACCCATCGCGGTTGCTCTGGCAGTCGGCCCATCGCCGACATCACGATGTAGGCGACAAGCGTCGCACCCGCGCAGCCGACGAGCAGCGCCGTTCCCGCCGGGCTGGCGAATGCCTCGCGATTCTCAGGACGGCTGCCCAACATGACCACCACCACCCACGGCGCGGCAGACCCCAGCCGCGCGGCATGACGGACCCAGGATTGGCGTGACGTTGCCTCGCGGCGCATCCTGACCTCCTCGCGAATTGTTCGTCCTAACTCTTCGAGCAATCGCGGAAGTTCGGTTCCGCCCATTTCGTGGGCCAGAACTAAGGCTTCGCAGAAGCGATCGGCGACGGGCTCCGCGCGATCGGCCCTGAAACCGCGGAGAGCCGATTCGATGCTTGCGCCTCGGGCTAAATCAGAAATGGCTCGGGACCATGCCCCCGCCCATTCGCGTGGGATTTGTGGCTGGGCAGCAACAAAGGACTCGTGCAACGCAGAACCGGCCCGCAGTGCCATCCGGACAGTGTCAATCACGTCAGGCCAACTCGCTTCCGCCTGAGCGCGTCGACGAGTTCTCGCAGCGTCCAAAGCCGCGATCGGTACCGCGAGCGCGGCGATTCCCGCGATGGGACTCAATGACGGGATGGGTACTGCCGTCGCTACCAGTCCGGCGGTCACCACGGCCAAAACGCACAGCACGACTCCCAGCACCCCAATAGGGACCCCCGTGAACCCGCATTCATCAAGCCAGGTGCGCAACGACGTGACGGGGATGTTGTTCCCTGGCGTCACGATGATTCCCGCACCCAGTAACGCAATCGAGACCATTACAACGATGTCCACACGGACTCCATCTCCATCCCCTGTGTAGTGAGGTTCGGACGGGCAACCTCGGTGACCCGGCGCGCACCGGTCGCATCCATCCGACAATGAACGACGAGGTCGACCGTCGCTGCAATGGTCGATTGAACAAACTCGGCTGACACTCCCCCTGCGAGCTGGCATAGCGTAGCCAATTTACGAATCGCATCCGCAGCCGAATTGGCGTGAATGGTGCAGAGGCCGGGGACGCCCGAGTTCAACGCGACGAGCAGATCCAAAGCTTCATCACCACGAACCTCACCGACGACGATTCGGGTTGGCCGCATCCGCAAGGACTCGCGGACCAAGCGCCGCAAGGTCACCTCGCCCACGCCTTCCAAGCTGGGCCCACGGCACTGCATCCCCACGACATCAGGATTAGGCAGGTCCAATTCGAACGTTTCCTCGACGGTGACGATTCGTTCAGTCGCGGGAAGGGATGCGCACAGTGCCGTGAGCAGGGTCGTCTTGCCGGCCTGGGTTGCTCCCGCGACGAGAACTGTTTTGCCGTCGGCGACCGCACCCGCCAAAAGCCGTGCGGCCTCAGGCGTCACCGTCGAGGATCGTTCCAGGTCAGACAGTGTGCGGTGTGAGCGCGAAAACTTCCGAATGTTGACCGACCAGCTCGAACGCGTGATCGGCGGAATCACCACATGCAGTCGTGACCCATCGGGAAGAGATGCGTCGACAAACGGTTGCGAATAGTCAATTCGCCTTCCCGTCCGTCGCAACATGCGCTCGACAAGTGCCCGAAGTTGATCTGCTGGGATTCCGCGGTCGAGACGTTCGTGAACCCCGCGTTTCGCGACGAATACGCAGGCTTCATCGTTAACCCATATCTCCTCGATTTCCGGGTTATCAAGGAGCGGCTGCAGAACACCGAAACCATCAACCTGTTGCGAGATGTCCCCCTCGCTGACTTCGTCTGCACCGGGGCTTGCCAATGCCCGCTCGTTAGCCCTTCGGACTTCTGCGACGATGGCGTCCCTAACATTGTCGCCACGGGCGACCGCGCCGCGAACGCGCTCGATGACTGTTGACGGGTCGGACATGTCCCCACGATGACAAAACCCGGGGACGAGCCCCGGGTTTTGTCCACAATCGTTGCGATTACGCCTTGGGGATAAAGGTGTACTTCGTCGTGAGGTATTCCTCGATGCCCTCGGCTGAACCCTCGCGACCGATTCCCGACTGCTTCACCCCGCCGAACGGTCCGGCTGCGTTCGAGACGAGACCCGTGTTGAGCCCCATCATTCCCGTCTCCAGCTTCTCAATGAGTCGCTGACCGCGGTGCAGGTCGTTGGTGTACGCGTAAGAGATGAGTCCGTACTCGGTGTCGTTCGCCATCGCGATGACCTGGTCTTCGGTGTCGAATTCGATCACGCCAAGAACGGGTCCGAAGATCTCTTCGCACATGAAGCGAGTGTCGGCGTGAACGTTCGCAAGAACCGTCGGCTGGAAGAACGTTCCGGCACCGTCAACGCGCTTGCCGCCGGTCAAGACCGTTGCTCCGAGTCCAACCGCGTCGTCCACGAACGCCTGGCTCGACGCCACGGCCTTTTCGTCGATGAGGGGTCCGATCGAGACGCCGTCTTCGGTTCCGCGGCCGATCTTCATCGCGGCAACGCGCTCGGCGACCTTCTTCGAGAATTCGGCGGCGACGCCCTTCTGAACGAACACGCGGTTCGCGGCGGTGCAGGCCTGACCGATGTTGCGGAACTTCGCGATCATCACGCCGTCAACGGCCTTGTCGATGTCCGCGTCGTCGAAGACGATGAACGGGGCGTTTCCGCCGAGTTCCATCGACGTACGAAGGACGTTGTCGGCCGCCTGCTTGAGCAGAATCTTTCCGACCTGGGTCGAACCCGTGAACGACAGCTTGCGAAGTCGCGGGTCCTGAATGATTACGGGCGAAACGTCACGCGAACGGCTCGTCGTGATGACCTGGACGACACCCTTGGGAACCCCTGCCTCTTCGAGGAGAGCGGCGAACAACAGGGTCGTCAACGGGGTGAGTTCTGCCGGCTTGATGATCGCGGTGCAGCCAGCAGCAATCGCGGGAGCAATCTTGCGGGTCGCCATGGCAAGCGGGAAGTTCCACGGGGTGATGAGGAAGCTGGGGCCGACGGGTCGCTTCGACACGATCATCGTGCCGGTGCCTTCGGGGTTTGAGCCGTAACGGCCGTTGATGCGAACGGCCTCTTCGGCGAACCAGCGCAGGAATTCGCCACCGTAGGTGACCTCGCCCTGTGCTTCTGCGAACGGCTTGCCCATTTCGATCGTCATAAGCAATGCGAAGTCGTCGCGACGCTCGATAAGCAGTTCCCACGCCTTGCGCAGGATCTCACCGCGAACGCGCGGCGACGAATTCCCCCACGATTCCTGGACAGCGGCGGCCGCGTCCATGGCTTTCTTTGCGTCGGATTCCGAGGCGTCGGCGATGGTTGCGATGTGCGCACCGGTCGCCGGGTCGGTCACATCGAGGGTCTTGCCGCCTTCGGCGTCTACCCATTCACCGCCGATGTAGAGCTTGGTGGGTACTGACTGGAGAAGATCCGCTTCAGTGCGCATCTTTCACTTCCTTTCGCGCCGACCCAATCGCCGGTCGCTGTCCTGCTTTGCGGCGGAAAGCCAGCCGCAAATCCTTCGTTCACGAATGATTTCACTCTACGCCTTAAACCCCTCCCGATACACTGAGAGAGCGAGCGGGTGTGGTGAAATTGGCAGACACGCAGGATTTAGGTTCCTGTGCTTCGGCGTGTGGGTTCGAGTCCCTCCACCCGCACTCTTGAAAGGAACTCCATGATCGAAGCGGCCGGCCTGTTCGACCCTCAGGCCCTCATCGAGGGCGCAGGTGCTTGGGCTCTCGTTGCCGTCGCCGCCATCGTCTTCATCGAGACGGGTCTCCTCATCGGATTCCTCCTCCCCGGCGACACTCTTCTGCTCATCACCGGAGTCTTGGTCTTCCAGGGCACGATTCAACAACCCATCTGGTTGGTCTCGTTGGTCATCATGGCTGCGTCCATCATCGGAAACCAGACCGGCTACCAGATCGGAAAAGTCGGCGGACCTGCGGTGTTCACCAAGTCAGAGAAGGGCTTGCTGTCGCACAAGTCGGTCGAGCGGACCGAGGCGTTCTTCCACAAGTGGGGTCCCCTGTCGCTCACGATCGGCCAGTACGTTCCGATCGTCCGCACCCTGCTTCCCGTCGCCGCCGGAATCGGCAAGATGGACCGCCGCGTCTTCACGCTGTACAACGCTCTCGGTTCGTTCCTCTGGGCCGGGCTTCTGCCCCTCGTCGGATGGGCCATCGCGCACATCCCTGGCGTCGCCGAGCTCGTCACCGAGTACATCGACATCGTCCTGCTGGGTGTTGTCGTCGTCTCCGTCTTGTCGGTCGCCGGTCACTGGTTCAAGGAACGACGTGCGATCGCGAAAGAATCAGGCACCAAGAGTTAGCGCGATCAGCCCGCCGTTGATAATGACAACGAGGACTGCAGCCGCTGTTGCGAACGCGCGAAGAGTTGACCCCGCCCGGTGTTCGCCCATCAGTCGACGACTTGTGGTCACAACAATCAGCGGAATGAGCGCGAACGGGATGCCGAAACTCAGGACAACCTGAGACACGATGAGCGCAGTTGTCGGCTCTACTCCTGATGACAACAGCAGGACAGCGGGGACGATGGTGATTGCGCGGCGAACCATGGGCTTGACGTGGAACGACGTCAGCCCCGACATGATTTCCGCGCCAGCGTAGGCGCCGACAGCGGTCGAGGCGAGTGACGACGCGAGAAGGCCAACCGCGAAGAGGATGGCGATCGTGATGCCGAGCTCTTCTCCCAGTGCCGAGAACGCGCCGGATAGGGTTTCGGATTCGGGGTGGGACGACAGCACGGCACCGCCCACGACGATGAGGGCGATGTTGACAGCCCCCGCGATGGCGAGTGCGACCGTGACGTCGATGCGAGTCGCCGAGAGAAGTCGCGGAATGTCGGAATCGGCGACGTCACCGAATCGTTCGCGTGACAGCGCGGAGTGCGCGTAAATCGCGTGTGGCATAACCGTCGCCCCGAGAATCGCGGTTGCGAGGAGGACCGAGCCCTGACCGTCAAACCGTGGAACCAATCCAGCGAACACGTCGGTGACGTTGACGGGGTGGACGAACAGGCTGGCGCTGAACCCGACGACGATCACCAGGATGAACAGGACGATGACACGCTCGAAGGGGCGAGGGCCGAAGCGGGACTGGACGCCAAGGAGCGCGAGTGCAATCACACCCACGATGACCCCGCCGAGCCACAACGGAAGCCCGAACAACAGGTGCAGCGCGATCGCGCCGCCGACGACTTCGGCGACGTCCGTTGCCATCGCGACCAACTCGCCTTGAATCCAGTACGCGAATCTCCACCCGCGTGACGAGATTCGCTGTCCCATGACCTCGGGAAGGCTCAGCCCGGTGACGATGCCGAGTCGTGCGGACAGGAACTGCACCATCCATGCGATGAGGTTCGCCAGGACAGCAACCCACACCAAGAGGATCCCGTAACGCGACCCAGCCGTGATGTTCGACGCAACATTTCCGGGGTCAAGATAGGCAACACCGGCGACCATCGCAGGTCCCAAAAGGAAGACGAGCGGAGAGCGACCGATTGATTTAGGCATTAGTTCGTGCGGTTGTTGAGGAAGTGGTTGATGGCGGGGGCGATTTGGCCGATCGCACGAGCACGGTGTGACAGCGCGGCCTTTTCGGTCGGAGACAACTCGGCCGCCGTGCCGGGGACTCCGTCGGGGGCAAAGATTGGGTCGTACCCGAAACCGCCGGCGCCCTTGGACGCGGCGCGAATCTTGCCCGGCCACTCGCCGATTTCGACGCGTTCCCCCTCGGCGCTGACAAACGCAACGGCACACACGAACTTTGCGGTGCGGTCCTTTTCGCCCTTCATCGCCTCGACGAGTGCGTTTCGGTTCGCTTCATCGGTCCCAGCCGAGGTGTAACGGGCCGAGCGAATGCCCGGTTCGCCGTTCAACGCATCAACACAAATGCCCGAATCGTCCGAGATGGACGGCAAGCCCGTCTCGGCGAACGCGGCGCGTGCCTTGATCAGCGCGTTCTCGGCGAAGGTTGTTCCGTCTTCTTTCGGCGGCTTGCCCGACGTGGGTCGCAGTTCAACGGGCTTCCCCAATAGCGGCAGGAGCGTCCGAGCGATTTCGCCAATCTTGTGCTGGTTGTGGGTCGCGACAATGATGACCGTCGGTTCGAGTTCAACCTCGTCGGCTTCGACGGGCTCGACCGGCTCGACCGGCTCCACGCTCGTGGTGTCGTCGGTCATGCGTGGTCGACGGCGATCGTCGCCGCTTGGATCTCGGTGAGTCGGGCGATTCCAGAAGTCGCGAGTTCAAGCAGTCGGTCGAGTTCAGCCTTGTCGAACGGTGCACCCTCTGCAGTTCCCTGAACTTCGACGAATAGTCCACGGCCCGTCGCGACAACATTCATGTCCGTCTCGGCGCGAACGTCTTCGGTGTACTGCAGGTCAAGCATCGGCTCGCCGTCGATAATTCCGACAGACACGGCGCCAACCGAATCAATCAGAGCCTTCGCGTTCTTGGCGATGAACCCCTTCTCGCGGCCCCACTCGATGGCGTCGTGAAGTGCAACGTACGCGCCGGTGATTGCCGCGGTACGAGTACCCCCGTCGGCCTGAAGAACGTCACAGTCGATGACGATGGTGTTCTCGCCGAGCGCCTTGATGTCGACGATCGCGCGCAGACTACGTCCGATCAGTCGCGAAATTTCGTGGGTTCGCCCACCGATCTTGCCCTTGACCGACTCGCGGTCGTTGCGCGAGTTCGTCGCACGCGGCAACATCGCGTATTCGGCGGTGACCCAGCCCTTGCCCGTTCCCGCCATCCAACGCGGAACCCCGTTCGTGAACGACGCGGTGCACAACACCTTGGTGTCCCCGAACGAGATGAGCGCTGACCCTTCGGCCTGCGCCGACCATCCGCGTTCGATGGTGATGGGGCGAAGTTCGTCGTTCGTGCGACCGTCGATGCGTGCCATGGTGTTACTCCTCAGTTCCGAGCGGGGGTAGGTGAATTGCCCCCGTGGGGAACGATTCGACGTGACCGACCTCGAGTCCGAGGAAGCGGTGAGCGAGCGACTGGAATCGAGCGGCGTCGTCCCCGGTCGTCTCGAACGAATGTGTGGGCGCCGTGGTCGCCGTGCGGAGCAGGTCGTGGGTGAGGAGCGTCTGGTACACCTCGAACGCGGTCGCCTCGGCGCTCGAGACAAGCGTGACCGACGGACCCATGACGTATTGGATGGCAGCCGACAACATCGGATAGTGCGTGCACCCCAACACGAGTGTGTCGACGCGAGCGTCCTTGAGCGGCTGAAGGTATTCGTTGGCGACGTCGAACAACTCGGTTCCGCTGGTCACACCAGCCTCGACGAATTCGACGAATCGCGGGCATGCTGCTGCGGTGACCTGAATGTCTGGGTCAGCGACGAACGAATCCTGGTACGCGCCCGACTTGATGGTGCCAACCGTGCCGATTACTCCGATGCGCTTCGAGCGGGTGCGCTGTACCGCCGTGCGAACAGCCGGCTGGATGACCTCGACGACGGGGATTCCTCGGCGTTCCGTGTATCGCTCTTTCGCGTCGCGGAACATCGCGGCTGATGCCGTGTTGCACGCGATGACGAGCAACTTGACACCCTGGTCCGCGAGTTCATCAAGGAGTGTCAGCGCGTGTTCGCGCACATCCGAAATCGGAAGCGGGCCGTACGGTCCGTTGGCGGTGTCGCCGATGTAGCGAATCGATTCATTGGGTAACTGGTCGATCACCGCGCGAGCGACGGTCAACCCGCCGACTCCGCTGTCGATGATGCCAATTGCTGCGTCCCGATTCACGGTTTCAGCCTAGCGAGGTCAGCGAACGACGGTGGGAATGGCGGGGTCTCCTGGCGACAGGCGCAGTGCCGCTTCCGTAAGTTCCCCACGGACAGAGAGGTGATAGTCGCGGGCTTTGGCGACGGCGGCGGCGCCTTGCCACACGGGGTCAATCACGCCGTCAGTGATGAACGGCACGTCCAACGGTCGCATCGAGGCGTCGGGTTCTGGCTCGCCGACGAAAACAGTCTCGGCCGTGGCCGAACGGAAAGCCGTCTTGCGCCCTGCGGGGTTCGACTTTTCTGGCGAGCGCTTGGCGACGGAAACCCAATCCCCCGCGTCGTTGACGTGTTCGACCAACTTGTAGACGAGTCCAGCGGCGGGGTATCCGGAACCGGTGACCACAGACGTTCCCACCCCGAACACATCGGTCGGAGTTCCGCGAAGTGCCGCGATGGTGTTCTCGTTGAGATCGTTCGTGACAACAATCTTCGTTTTCGTCGCGCCGAGCGAATCGAGTTGCGCGCGCACCTCGCGGACGAGACTCGGAAGGTCGCCGGAATCCAGTCGCACCGCACCCAATTCAGTGCCAGCTACTCGAACGGCGGTATCGACCGCGGTTCGAACGTCGTACGTGTCGACGAGCAGTGTCGTTCCGGTTCCAAGTGCCTCGACTTGGGCGCGGAATGCCGCCTCTTCGGTGTCGTGCAACAGCGTGAACGAGTGAGCGGCGGTCCCGCGTGTGGGGATGCCCCACAAACGACCAGCTTCGAGGTTGCTGGTTGCGCCGAAACCGGCGATGAACGCGGCCCGCGCCGCGGCGACGGCCGAATACTCCGAGGTGCGACGCGACCCCATCTCAATGAGATCGTGCCCGTCTGCCGCGGTCACCATTCGAGAAGCCGCGGTTGCGACCGCGCTGTCGTAATTCAAAATCGAAAGAACGAGCGTCTCGAGGACGACCGCTTCCGCGAACGTGCCCTCGACCTGCAGAATCGGCGAACCGGGGAAAAACAGTTCGCCTTCGCGATACCCGCGGATTGAGCCGTTGAATCGGTAGTCGGCAAGGAAGTCCAGAGTTGCGGGACCGACGACCTTTTCGTCGCGCAGCCATTCCAGAACAGGGACGTCGAATCGGAAGTTCTCAATCGCATCGAGAAGGCGGCCGGTTCCCGCGACGACACCGTAACGTCGGCCTCCGCTAAGTCGGCGGGCGAAAACTTCGAAGACACACGCACGCTCGGCGTGCCCACCCTTGAGGGCTGCGTCGATCATGGTCAGCTCGTAACGGTCCGTGAGCAACGCGGTCGAGTCGGTCATCGACTACTCGTCTCGCAACTTTTCGTAGATTTCCTTGCACGACGGACAAACCGGGAAGCGGTCAGGGTTCGAGTTCGGCAACCACTTTTTGCCACACAGCGCACGCACGGGCTTGCCCGTCACCGCTGATTCGAGAATCTTGTCCTTGGGGACGTAGTGCGAGAACTTGTCGTGGTCGCCCTCGTCGACGTTTTCGTCTTCAAGGAGCTTCTCGAGCTCACGGTCGAGCACATCGAGCGAGCCGCCCGTGTCGTTATCCGTTGCCATGACTTCAGTTTACGCGCGCGGGCTTTACTCCAGCGAGCCCACCGTCACCGACAAGTTCTTGCTGACTCCGTCGCGGACGATGACCATCGTGACCTTCTCGCCGGGTCGAAGAGAACGCACCTGCGCCGTCAGATCGACCTCGTTGCGGATGGGGACACCGTTGAACGTGGTAACGACGTCCTTCGACTTCAAGCCCGACTTCTCGGCGGGCGATCCCGCACTGATGTCGTGAACGAGAGCGCCGACCACACCTGTCGTCCCCGTCACGGCACTGACGGTCGCGCCGATTCGGCCGTGTTCCGCCGTGCCGTTTTCGATGATGTCGTCCGCAATTCGCTTGACGACGTTGCTCGGAAGAGCAAACCCGACACCGATCGACCCCGAGGACGCACCGCTTGACGCGATCGCGACGTTCATGCCGATGAATTGGCCGGCCGCGTTGAGAAGTGCCCCACCCGAGTTTCCGGGATTGATCGATGCGTCCGTTTGAATCACGGGAAGCGAGAGGTCCTGGGCGATCGCGGATTCCTGACCGTCCGGCAGGTCGAAGTTGAAGCCGTCACCCTTGTTCGAAATGGTGATGGAGCGGTTCAGCGCAGAGACGACTCCGTCCGTGACGGTGTTCTCCAGACCCAGAGGCGCACCGATGGCTACCGACTCGTCGCCGACGACCAATGCCGACGAGTCACCCCACTCAGCCGGGACCAGGTCGGTTTCCGCAATCTTGATGACGGCGACGTCCATGATGGCGTCGGTACCGACCACCTTTGCCGCGTACAGACGTCCGTCTGCCAACGTGACACGAAGATCGGTGTTTGTGTCGGAACCGCCCAGAGTAACCACGTGGTGGTTCGTCACGATATACCCGTTCGCCGTGATGACGACACCCGAACCAGAGCCAGCGCCGTTAGAGCCAGCGACCTCGATGGTCACTACAGATTGCAGGGCCTTCGCCGCGACAGCGGTGACGGACGCCGTGTTGTTCGTGTCGGTGATCGTGACGGTCTGCGGCTGAATCACCGAATTGAATCCGAGACCACCATTTCCCAGGAAGCCAATTCCCGCTCCCGCAATTCCACCGGCAACACCGGCGATGACGGCGACACCGGCCGCGGCCTTCGTCGGGATCGCCCCAGCGAGCCATGACTTCTTGGGCTCGACCTGCTCGGTCGGCGTGTCCGTGTCCGAGGCCGCCTCAGCGGTCAGGTCATCAAGAGTCGGCACTGTCTCGGCGACGGGCTTTCGCACACGTCGGCGAACAGGGGCAGGCGTTTCGGGAGAATTCTCGTTTTCCATGGCTCCACCATGGTGCCATTCCCTTGGAAATTCCTAAAGCCTGCCGTGCGTCTCCCAAGAATTCACGAACAGCCAATCGCACCGACCGAACAAGGCCGAGCAACCAAAACGGTATCTGCCGCAAAAACCGACAACGACAGGTTGGGGGCGGTTCGCGTCACGACACCGTTGAGTCTCGTCCACCCTCCGTTGCCGAACCGATAATCGGCGACATAGGTGACTACGAGCTGAACCGTTCGACTTCCGACGTCGGCGTAGACGTGCGATGTTGCTGTGGAAGCCCACGCAGTCGACCACCGAGCGCCCCGCGCAGTGGTCGACTGGGCGGATCCGTCACCGAACGTGCGACGGTAACGGACGGGGATGAATCGAACCTCGGTCAAATGCCCAGCGAGTTCGCCCGAGACAGTGTGCGTCCGGGCGCCCGACACAAAATTCGTGGGCAGCCCAGCGATTGTCCAGCCAGCTGGTTCGGAGAATTGGCGAGGTTGGTGTGGTCGAAACGACTCCAGGTCGTGAACCGATTCGGGTTTGTCGACAGTTTTGGGTGGAGAGGTACCGACGCACCGCCCTTCGGCCGTCTCGTCGCAATCCACAGTCCCCGTGCCACCCGACGACCCGCCCGGACGATTGCCGTCCACCCACAGGTCGACACCCGTGCCGTCGGTTCCACCGCCAACGGAACAGATCCCCGTGACGATTTCGGTCATCGTGCACGTCATTGCCGACGCCGATGAAGCGCCACTGGCGAGAAACAGCGCCGCGACGAGCGCGATTACGCTTCGCCGCACCACGACACCTCGGTCCATGGCTCAACTGCGTCGACCTTGAGAACCCCCGATTCGGGAACCACATAAACCGTGACGAGCGAGACACCCAGCGGGACGTCGCTTTCGACATCGTCGCTCGTCAGAATTGCCACTCCGTCCATGGACGTGCACACGTGCAAGACAACTTCGGTGACCGCGGCGATCCCACGAATTGCCGCGACCTCGATCTTGGTGACCAGCGGCGTCCCGAGTTGACTGGCGCCGAGTGCGCGAAGTGCCTCGAATCCGGCAACCTCCTCTGGCAGCCAATTCGCGGTCACGACAGCCGCGATTCTTTCGGGTTCGGTTCCCCCGTCAGCCGCGATGATCGCAGAAGTGTCGAAATAGTCCCGAACTGCCCCGATTGCTAACTCTTCGACGCCGTCGCGAGGGATCGCCTCGCGCGAAACGGCCACAACCGTCTGAATCGGAATGGGTTCGGAAGGCGTGCATCCCACGAGCGTCACGACAAGAAGGCCGGCGAGCACAATACGCATGCCCCGATGGTCGCCCAATCCCGGCAACCTTCGCTGGTTTTATCCCCAGTTAGTCGGGAACAACACGGAATCGGCGCTGGGAGACCGACGGGTTGGCGATTCGCGCGGCCGGCACGTCCTCTGGATTCAACTCGGCGTCAAGGAATACGGGTGCGTCACCGGCCTCGACGACGACCTGACCATAGGGGTCAATCACGGTCGAATGTCCCGTGCCCGAACTGGCAGCATGGTTCGCGGCAACGACCCACGATACGTTTTCGATTGCACGAGCAGTCAACAGTGTCGTCCAGTGGTCGACCTTCCGTGGGCCAGGCACCCAGTCGGACGGAACAACGAGCACGTCGGCACCGGCGTCGACGAGCCGGCGGGACACCTCGGGGAATCGGATGTCGTAACAGGTTTGGATGCCCAACTTCCAACCCTTGACGGGGATGACGAGCACGGGGTCGGACGGTGAACCGGCGCTGATGAAGTCTGACTCGCGCGCACCGAACGCGTCGTACAAATGGATCTTGCGATACCGACCAAGTAGGCCACTCGGGCCAACGGCAATGACCGTGTTGAAAACCTTGTCACCGGACTTCTCCAGGAACCCCGCGATGATCGTCGCACCCGACTTTTTCGCGTGCCCCATGATGAAGTTCACGAACGGACCGTCAAGTGGCTCGGCACCTTCCGCACGCTTCGCCGCATCCGGGTGAAAGAACGCCGAATACTCCGGCAGAACCACGACGTCCGCGACAGCGCTCCCCAAGAGCGGGACGTGGAGATACTCGCGATTTCGCCCCGCGTCAGAACCGGGGGCGAACTGCACGATGCCGACGCGAAGTCCCTCCATTCTTTGAGCCTATCGCCCGGCAATGACGGCAAAGAGAAACGGCCTCGGACGAATCCGAGACCGTTTCTGGTGGTTGCGGGGGCAGGATTTGAACCTACGACCTCCGGGTTATGAGCCCGGCGAG
>CAZWTW010000011.1:36928-45528 GCA_964637095.1 uncultured Gulosibacter sp. | reverse complement strand
AATGAGCGAAATCGACCGTAAACCGCGTTCACGCGTTGTCACTGACGGCATCGAAGCGACGACGTCGCGCGGAATGCTCCGCGCCGTCGGAATGGGCGACGCGGACTGGGACAAGCCCCAAATCGGTGTCGCGAGCTCGTGGAACGAAATCACCCCGTGCAACCTCTCGCTTGGCCGTCTTGCTCAGGCCGCAAAAGAAGGCGTGCACGCCGGCGGCGGCTACCCGTTGCAGTTCGGAACGATCTCGGTTTCCGACGGCATCTCGATGGGCCACGAAGGAATGCACTTCTCGCTCGTCTCGCGTGAAGTCATCGCCGACTCGGTCGAAACCGTTGTTCAGGCCGAGCGCCTCGACGGAACTGTTCTTCTCGCGGGTTGTGACAAGTCGATCCCTGGAATGCTCATGGCCGCGGCTCGCCTCGACCTCGCCAGCGTTTTCCTCTACGCCGGTTCAATCGCACCCGGCTGGGTGAAGTTGTCGGACGGTACTGAAAAGGACATCACCATCATCGACTCGTTCGAGGCGGTCGGCGCTGTTAAGGCCGGCAAGATGAGCGTCGAGGACGCCCACCGCATAGAGTGCGCATTCGCACCGGGTGAAGGCGCCTGCGGCGGCATGTACACCGCCAACACCATGGCGTCGGTCGCCGAGGCTCTGGGAATGAGCCTTCCCGGTTCGGCATCCCCTGCGTCGTACGACCGCCGCCGCGACTACTTTGCTCACCGTTCGGGCGAAGCAGCCGTTGGCATGCTCGAGCGTGGACACACCGCCCGCGACATCCTCACGCGCGAAGCGTTCGAAAACGCGATCGCCGTCGCCATGGCGCTGGGAGGTTCGACGAACGTCGTCCTGCACCTTCTCGCGATTGCGAACGAAGCCGAAGTGCCTCTTACTCTCGACGACTTCAACCGCATCGGCGAAAAGGTTCCCCACCTCGGCGACCTTAAGCCGTTCGGCAAGTACGTCATGAACGACGTCGATCGCCACGGCGGACTTCCTGTTCTGCTCAAGGCGCTCCTCGATGAGGGAATTCTTCACGGCGACGCGATGACGGTCACGGGCAAGACGATGGCCGAAAACCTCGCTGCGATGGACATCGACCCGCTGGACGGCGAAGTTCTTCGGAAGATGGACAACCCGATCCACAAGACGGGTGGTCTCACGATCCTCAAGGGCTCGTTTGCACCGGAAGGTGCAGTCGTCAAGACCGCCGGGTTCGACGCGGCAACCTTCGAAGGCCCTGCACGCGTTTTCGAACGCGAACGTGCGGCCATGGACGCACTGACGAACGGTGAAATCACCGCCGGTGACGTCGTCGTTATCCGATACGAAGGCCCCAAGGGTGGCCCGGGAATGCGCGAGATGCTAGCCATCACCGCCGCCATCAAGGGGGCAGGGCTCGGCAAGGATGTGCTACTTTTGACAGACGGTCGATTCTCAGGCGGCACAACCGGACTGTGCATCGGCCATATAGCTCCCGAAGCAGTGGACGCAGGTCCTATTGCATTCGTGCGCGATGGTGATCTCATACGGGTCGATATCGCTGCTCGGAGCATCGACTTACTCGTCGATGAATCCGAGTTGGAGGCGCGCCGCACCGGCTGGTCGCCCCTTCCCCCTCGCTACACGCGCGGGGTTCTCGCGAAATATTCGAAGCTCGTGAAGTCGGCCGCCCAGGGCGCCGTCACCGGCTAATCACCACATCGCTCACTAGGAGAAACCATGGTCGACCAGACCGCCGCCAAGGATGCCCCCATCCTCACCGGTAGTGGCGCCATCTTGAAGTCGCTCGAAATCCTTGGAATCAAGGACGTTTTCGGTCTTCCCGGTGGAGCCATCATGCCGTTCTATGACGAATTGATGACCCAGACGGCAATCCGTCACATCCTCGTTCGCCACGAACAGGGCGCCGGACACGCTGCCGAGGGTTACGCCCTCGCCAAGGGAACGGTCGGAGTCTGCATCGCAACGAGTGGCCCCGGTGCGACGAACCTCGTTACAGCCATCGCCGACGCCCACATGGACTCGATTCCCATGATCGCCATCACCGGCCAGGTGTTCTCGACCCTGATGGGAACCGACGCATTCCAAGAGGTCGACATCGTCGGAATCACGATGCCGATCACCAAGCACTCGTTCCTCGTCACCGATCCCGCGGACATTCCCGAGGTCATGGCGGCTGCATACCAAATTGCGACCGAGGGTCGACCCGGCCCTGTCCTCATCGACGTCACCAAGGACGCACAGCAGGGGTCCGCGCCGTTCGTCTGGCCCGGTCGCGTCGAACTTCCCGGTTTCAAGCCGGTCCAGAAGGCGCATGGCAAGCAGGTTCAGGCCGCTGCACAGATGATCGCCGAAGCCGAACGCCCCGTCTTCTATGTCGGTGGTGGGACGGTTCGCGCCAAGGCGCAGGTTGAACTGCGCGCCTTCGTCGAGGCCGTTGGAGCACCTGTCATCACGACTTTGACCGCCCGCGGTGTGTTCCCCGACACACACAAGCAGAATCTCGGAATGCCCGGCATGCACGGAACTGTTCCCGCGGTTCTGTCGTTGCAGGAAAGCGACCTGCTCATCGTTCTGGGCGCGCGCTTCGACGACCGCGTCACCGGAAAGGTCAGCGAGTTCGCTCCGGGCGCCAAGGTCATCCACATCGACATCGACCCGGCCGAAATCGGCAAGATTCGCGAAGCTGACGTCCCGATCGTTGGTGACGTCCGCGAAGTTCTTCTCGACTTGATCCCCGAATGGAAGGCCGTCGCCAAGTCGGCAAAGTCGCTCGGACCGTGGTGGGAGCA
This sequence comes from uncultured Gulosibacter sp., assembly GCA_964637095.1. Classification (GTDB taxonomy): domain Bacteria; phylum Actinomycetota; class Actinomycetes; order Actinomycetales; family Microbacteriaceae; genus MWH-TA3. The sequence continues at coordinate 42,732 of CAZWTW010000011.1, read as the reverse complement.
CCTGAATAAGTTGCGCGAAGACTTCCCGCTCGGATACGTCGACCTCGACGACGGGCTGCTGGCTCCCCAAGGAATCATCAAGACCATCGGCGAGATGTCCGGCCCCGAGGCGATTTACGCTGCGGGTGTCGGCCAGCACCAGATGTGGTCGGCTCAGTTCATCGAATACGAACGCCCCGGTGCGTGGCTCAACTCCGGCGGCGCCGGAACCATGGGGTTCGCCGTTCCTGCGGCCATGGGCGCCAAGGTCGGACAGCCGGAGCGCACGGTGTGGGCAATCGATGGTGACGGATGCTTCCAGATGACGAACCAGGAACTCGCAACCTGTGTCATCAACGACATCCCGATCAAGGTTGCGATCATCAACAACTCGTCACTCGGCATGGTTCGTCAGTGGCAGACGCTCTTCTATGACGGCCGCCACTCGTTCACCGACCTTCAGCCGCTCGACGGACCGGAATTCATTCCCGACTTCGTCAAGCTCGCCGAGGCCTACGGTTGCCTCGGAATCCGTGTTCGCACGGAAGAGGAAGTCAAGCCCGCGATCGAACTCGCACTGAAGACGAACGACCGACCCGTTGTCATCGACTTCATCGTGTCGCGTGAGGCAATGGTGTGGCCGATGGTCCCGCAGGGCGTTGGAAACTCGAACGTCCAGTACGCGCGCGAGCACGCACCGAGTTGGGGAGACGAGTAATCATGAGCCAACACGTACTCTCGCTCCTCGTCGAGGACAAGCCGGGTCTGCTGACCCGCGTTGCCGGACTGTTCGCTCGTCGCGGATACAACATCCACTCACTCGCGGTGGGGACGACCGAAGTCGAAGGACTCTCGCGCATCACGCTCGTCGTCGATGTCGAAGGCGCACCGCTTGAGCAGGTCACCAAACAACTCAACAAGCTCATCAACGTTCTCAAGATCGTTGAACTCGAACCCGAACAGAGCGTCCAGCGCGAGCACATGCTCGTCAAGGTGCGTATCGACGCGGGAACCCGCAGCCAGATTCTGGAGGCGGTCAACCTCTTCCGCGCGCGCGTCGTCGACGTCGCGCCGGATTCGCTCGTCATTGAGGTGACGGGGGACACCCAGAAGATCGAGGCGCTCTTGCGCGTTCTCGAGCCTTTCGGAATCAAGGAAATCGCCCAGAGTGGTTTGCTCGCGATGGGTCGCGGATCGAAATCGATTTCGGAACGCATCTTCAAAAACCAATAATGCTTGGGCGGACGAGTTCCGCCGGAGACCTCACACAACAAGGAGAAATCACATGACTGAAATCGTGTACGACGGCGACGCCGATCTCTCGATTATCCAGGGCAAGAAGGTCGCCGTCATCGGCTACGGATCGCAGGGACACGCTCACGCGCAGAACCTCCGCGACTCGGGCGTCGAGGTCGTCGTCGGACTCAAGACCGACTCGAAGTCGATCGCCAAGGCGGAAGAGGCTGGCTTCAAGGTCCTCCCGACCGCCGACGCAGCAGCATGGGCCGACGTCATCGTCATCCTCGCTCCCGACCAGAGCCAGCGTCACCTGTACGCGGCGGACATCGCCCCGAACCTTTCGGCTGGCAAGGCCCTCGTCTTTGGACACGGCTTTAACATCCGCTTCGGCTACATCGACGCACCCGAGGGAGTCGACGTTGTTCTCGTCGCCCCCAAGGGTCCGGGTCACACCGTGCGCCGTGAGTACCAGGCCGGTCGCGGTGTCCCCGTGATCGTCGCCGTCGAGGCCGACGCCTCGGGCTCAGCTTGGGATCTCGCGTGGTCGTACGCCAAGGGACTCGGCGGCCTTCGCGCCGGCGGTATCCGCACCACCTTCACCGAAGAGACCGAAACCGACCTCTTCGGCGAGCAGGCAGTTCTCTGTGGTGGAACCTCGCAGCTCGTCCAGTACGGCTTCGAGGTCCTCACCGAAGCCGGTTACCAGCCCGAAATCGCCTACTTCGAGGTTCTTCACGAGCTCAAGCTCATCGTTGACCTCATGTGGGAGGGTGGCATCGCCAAGCAGCGCTGGTCCGTCTCCGACACCGCCGAGTACGGCGACTACGTGTCGGGTCCTCGCGTCATCGACCCGTCGGTCAAGGAGAACATGAAGGCCGTTCTCGCCGACATCCAGTCGGGCGCATTTGCGACTCGCTTCATCAACGACCAGGACGCGGGCGCACCCGAGTTCAAGGCCCTGCGCGAAAAGGGTGAGAACCACCCGATCGAGGCAACCGGCCGCAAGCTCCGCGCACTCTTTGCGTGGAAGCAGCAGGACGCCGACTACACCGAGGGCACGGCCACTCGCTAGTCACGTCTCACGTCACGTAACCCCGGGCTTCGGCTCGGGGTTCCGTCATTTACGCTGGAGGCATGACCGACGCGATCGAACCAACGCCGCTGAGTCAGCGCGAGCGAATCCTCTTCGCCGCTCTCGGTGGGCTGTACTTGGGCATGACCGTCGCGTGGTTGTTCGCGGTTCAGGCGAATCAACTGCAGATCGATGACAAGTTCCAAATGTCGATGATCAAGTTTGGACACTTCTTCGCGATCGTGGCCCCCGCACTCTGGTTCTTTGCGACGTTCTCGCAACTGAAGACCACGACCGCACGAGTGGTGTCTCTGGGAATCGGGCTCGTCGTGCTGTTCCCCATTCCGCTGTTTTTCGGGGTAACGCTGGCATGAGCCACGTCGTGACAAATAAGCCGAGCATCGTCGGGCGCCTCATCGTGGCAATCGCCGCGGGGACCCTGTTTGCCTACCCGTTCTGGACTGCGCTGGGGAACCTCGTCAACATCCCGGGGTATTACCAAGACCAATTCGGGGTCGGCGCCGACCAGGTTCCCTGGTTTCTGTTGATTGCCGGCGTCGCCGTTCCCGTGCTGATCTTCGTCGGGGGCATCATCGTGTCGTGGCGCCGCGGCGCCGGCGCGATGGCGTTGATCCTCACCGCCGGGTTTGCGACCGTCAACGCGCTCGGGCTCAGCATCCTTGCATTCGAAAAGGAAATCGAACTGCGCATCGTCATCGACTTCCTCACGGGCGCCTAACTGACCCGTAGAATGGGGTAACTGCCCCAACGAGCGTGGCGGTCCCCATGTAGAAATGCGGCACCACCACTCGCCGCCTGGCTCGATTGAAGGAATCCGTGGCTAAACCCATCGTGTTGATCGCCGAGGAACTCTCGCCCGCCACCGTTGATGCGCTCGGACCGGACTTCAACGTCCGATCTGTCGATGGAACCGACCGGGCCGCGCTGCTTGCCGCACTCCCGGACGCCAAGGCGCTTCTTGTCCGCAGTGCGACGCAGGTTGATGCCGAAGCGATTGCCGCTGGCCAGAATCTCGTTGTCGTCGCCCGAGCGGGTGTTGGTCTGGACAACGTCGACATCAAGTCGGCGACTGCCGCTGGAATCATGGTGGTCAACGCTCCGACATCGAACGTCATCTCGGCTGCCGAGCTTGCCATCGGACACCTTTTGTCGCTTGCGCGATTCATCCCTGACGCAAATCAGTCCATGAAGGCCGGTGAATGGAAGCGCTCGAAGTTCACGGGCGTTGAATTCTTCGACAAGACCATCGGCATTGTCGGCCTTGGGCGCATTGGTGCCCTCGTCGCCGAGCGCCTTGCCGGGTTCGGCGTGACGCTCGTTGCGTACGACCCGTTCGTCCCACCGGCCCGTGCCCAGCAACTGGGCGTCAGCATGGTCGAGCTGGACGAATTGATGGAACGAAGCGATTTCATCACGATTCACATCCCCAAGACGCCTGAGACGACGGGTCTGATTGGCGCGAAGCAGTTCGCCAAGGCGAAGCCTTCTCTACGAATCGTGAACGCGAGCCGTGGCGGGATCATCGACGAATCGGCACTCTTTGATGCGTTGAAGTCGAACCGCATCGCGGGCGCCGGTCTCGACGTGTTCGTCAGCGAACCTCCGACTGACTCGCCGTTGCTTGGTTTGGACAACATTCAGTTGACGCCGCACCTGGGTGCATCGACCGACGAAGCCCAGGAAAAGGCCGGAATAGCCGTCGCCAAGTCGGTGAAGCTCGCTCTCGAAGGCGAACTCGTGCCCGACGCAGTGAACGTCGCCGGCGGTGTCATCGACGAATCCGTCCGACCTGGCTTGCCGCTCATGGAGAAACTGGGACAGGTGTTCGCCGGTCTTGCGACTCACGCGATCGCGGCCATCGACGTCGAAGTTCGCGGCGAAATCGCGAATTACGACGTCTCCGCGCTCAAACTCGCGGCGCTGAAGGGCGTCTTTTCCGCCGTCGCGTCAGAGCAGGTGTCCTACGTCAACGCGCCGCTCCACGCCGAGCAGCGCGGGGTCACGGTGCGACTCGTCACTGAGACGAAGTCGGATGAATACCGAAACCTCTTGACGATTCGCGGGACCCTCGTCGACGGAACACAGATTTCGGTTGCGGGAACACTGACGGGAACGCGCCAAGCGCAGAAGATCGTCAGCATCAATGACTTCGACGTCGAAGTTCCCATGGCCGAACACTTCATCGTGATGCTCTACACCGACCGCCCCGGAATCGTTGCCGTCTATGGCAAGGAATTCGGCGACGCCAACATCAACATTGCGGGAATGCAGATTGCGCGCCAGACTCGTGGTGGAACCGCCATGAGCATCCTGACCGTTGATTCACGCGTGCCGGACGAGGTGCTCGAGAAGGTCGCCCGTGAAATTGACGCCTCCGTGATGAAGGCCATCGAAGTCGTCGAGTTGTAAGGAAGAGCCCATGTCTCGCGTACTCAACATTGCCGTGATTCCCGGTGACGGAATCGGACCGGAAGTCACGGCCGAAGCGCTCAAGGTGTTGCGCGCGGCAATCGGATCCGCCGCCGAAGTTCGTGCGACCGAGTACACACTTGGAGCGGCACACTACCTCGCCACCGGCGACATCTTGTCCGACGAGACCCTCACCTCTCTCGCGACGCACGACGCAATCCTGTTTGGCGCCGTCGGAGGAGACCCGCGCGACGAGCGCCTCGCTGGTGGAATCATCGAGCGGGGTTTGCTGTTGAAACTGCGCTTCGCGTTCGATCACTATGTGAACTACCGCCCGACGACTCTGTTCCCCGGCGTTGAAAGCCCGCTTGCCGATCCCGGATCGGTTGACTTTGTCATCGTTCGCGAAGGCACCGAAGGGCCTTATGTCGGTAACGGCGGAGTCCTTCGCCGCGGCACACCGCACGAAATCGCAACGGAATCGTCGGTCAACACCGCCCACGGCGTCGAGCGAGTCGTGCGCTTTGCCTTCGACGCGGCGATGGGTCGTGACAAGCACCTGACGCTGGTTCACAAGACAAACGTCCTCACTTTCGCAGGTTCGCTGTGGCAACGCATTGTCGACGCCATCGCGACGGAATACCCCGACGTCAAGGTTGACTACTTGCACATCGACGCGGCGACCATCTTCATGGTCACCGACCCGTCGCGTTTCGACGTCATCGTCACCGACAACCTGTTCGGGGACATCCTCACTGACCTGGCCGGCGCAATCGGTGGAGGAATCGGTCTAGCCGCCAGCGGCAACCTCAATCCCGATGGCACGTTCCCATCGATGTTCGAGCCCGTTCACGGCTCGGCCCCCGACATCGCCGGACAGCAGAAAGCCGACCCCACAGCGGCGATTCTGTCCGCAGCGCTTTTGCTTGAGCACAACGGATTCCCCGAACAGGCCGCCGAGATTCACACGGCAGTCCTCGCTGACCTCGCCGCTCGTGGTGGCGAAAAGCGTTCGACAGCCGCTGTCGGCGACGCCATCGCCGCCCGCCTGTAACGGAACCGTCCCAACGGCTCTCGCCGCCGG
>CAZWTW010000011.1:0-36828 GCA_964637095.1 uncultured Gulosibacter sp. | reverse complement strand
CTTGGAGAGATTCATCGCTCCGGAGTTTGGTTCCGGTTCGACGCCTCAACAAGCGTCAAATAGGGTCCCTGGTTGGTGCCAGGGGCCTTATTTTTGCCCGACACAACACTCTGCGCGGTGATGTCATGCGTGATCGAGTGTTGCCGAGCGGCCTCCGTCGATGTTGCGAATATTCAAATCTGGGCATAACCCGCGGGCGCCCGCGATTGGTAGGGTTGAGCCATGACTGGGCTGGAATTCCACCGACACCTCAATCTGCAGGCTAAGTCGCCGAGCGAGCGCGACGCGATTCTTGCGAACCCGGGGTTTGGGAACTTTTTCACCGACCACATGGTCGACATTTGTTGGTCGGAAATGGGCGGATGGCACCGTCCCCGAATCCAGCCATACGGTCCGATTGAACTCGACCCCGCCGCTGCTGTTTTGCACTACGGCCAGGAAATCTTTGAAGGGCTCAAGGCCTACCGTCACGCTGACGGCTCGATCTGGACCTTCCGCCCCGACGCCAACGGGCGGCGTTTACAGTCGAGCGCTGCGCGCATGGCACTTCCCGAACTTCCCGTCGAATACTTTTTGGAGAGCCTGAAGGCCCTCATCTCGGTTGACGCCGAATGGGTTCCCGCCGAGCCAGAGACGAGCCTTTACCTGCGTCCGTTCATGTTCGCCAAGGAATCGTTCCTGGGAATTCGTCCTGCTAAAAAGGTTGCCTACTACGTCATCGCCAGCCCGGCCGGTGCGTACTTCACCGGTGGTGTGGCGCCCCTGGCGTTGTGGCTCTCGGAGGACTATTCGCGAGCAGGCAAGGGTGGAACCGGTGCCGCAAAGACCGGCGGAAACTACGCCGCGTCCCTCGTCGCCCAAAACGAGGCATACGCAAACGGGTGTCAGCAGATTCTGTTCCTCGACTCGGTTGAAGGAAAGTACCTGGAAGAGCTCGGCGGTATGAACGTTGTTCTCGTCTACAAGGACGGTTCGCTCGTCACCCCACTGTCGGACTCGATTTTGCCCGGAATTACGCGCGATTCCGTTCTGCAGTTGGCCGAAGAGCGTGGCCACCGTGTCACTCGTCGCCCGGTCACGATTGACGAATGGCGCATCGGATACGAGAACGGTGACATCGTTGAGGCGTTTGCGTGTGGCACCGCTGCTGTCATCACGCCCATCGGCAAGGTCAAGGCCAAGAACTTCACCATCGGCTCGGACGACGCCGTCGCCGGCGAACTGACAATGTCCCTGCGCGAGGAACTCACCGACATTCAATACGGACGTCGTGAGGACACTCACGGCTGGATGTACCGTCTCGATGCTTGAGCGCGTGATCAGCGTCATCCAAGCGTTCGTGGGCGGCGTCCTCATCGCAATGCTGGCGACCGTCGTCCACGGCGAATGGTTTCCGCTAGTTCTCATTGGTGGGCTCGTCACCGTCGCGTGTTATCTCATCGCGCTGCGCATGCTCTCGGATGACCGAATCGTCTCCGTCAGCGGCGCAATCGCCGTCGTTGTAACCGTCTTCATCCTCGCCCAACAATCAAGCGGCGGCAGTGTTTTGATTCAAGCAAACCTCGCCGGAAACGTCTGGGTCTTCGGGTCGGCCATCATCGGTGGACTCGCGGCTGCGTGGCCTCAAATTAGCTTCCGCGCACGCGACTAAACTGGACAGCAGGAGGTCCTCGTGACGTATGTAATCGCTCTTCCCTGTGTGGATGTCAAGGACCGCGCGTGCATTGACGAATGCCCCGTCGACTGCATCTACGAGGGCGACCGCATGCTGTACATCCACCCCGACGAGTGCGTCGACTGTGGTGCGTGCGAACCGGTCTGTCCCGTCGAAGCGATTTACTACGAGGACGACCTTCCCGACAAGTGGAGCGAGTACTACCGCGCCAACGTCGAATTCTTCCGCGAGATCGGTTCACCTGGTGGTGCGGCCAAGGGCGGCCCAATCCCCGGTGACCACGAGGTCGTTGCGGTTCTGCCGCCCCAGGCGTAATGCTCGTCCTTCCCGACTTCCCGTGGAACGCGTTGGCGTCCGCACGTGCTCGGGCTGAAGAGCACAACGACGGAATCGTTGACCTGTCCGTTGGTTCGCCCGTCGACCCGACACCGGCGGTCGTGCGCCGAGCCCTCGAATCGACAACCGACGCCCACGGCTATCCGACTACTCAAGGTGCCAAGCAGCTGCGCGAGGCGATCGTCGAGTGGTACGCGCGTATCCGTGGAGTCGACACGCTCGACCCGTCAAGCGTGATTCCGACCGTCGGGTCAAAGGAATTCGTTGGTCTTCTGCCGACGTTCCTTGGCCTTGGTCCCGGCGATGTCGTCGTCCACCCCGCCGTTGCGTACCCGACGTATGACATCGGAGCCCGCGTCGTCGGTGCGACGCCGTTCCCCTCGGACGACCCCGACGAATGGCCGGCCAATACCAAGCTCGTCTGGATCAATTCGCCCGGCAACCCGACCGGACACGTCGACTCGGTCGAGGTGCTGGCAAAGGCCGTTGCACGCGCGCGCGAATTGGGCGCCGTGATCGTCAACGACGAGTGCTACGCCACCCTGACGTGGGAGGTGGATGCGGCTCCGTCGATTCTTGACCCGCGCGTAACCGGTGGGCGAAACGACGGCGTACTCGCCGCGTATTCGCTGTCGAAGCAATCAAATCTCGCGGGGTATCGCGCGGCCTTCGTCGCGGGGGACAGCGCGCTGATCGCGGGCATTCTGGAAACGCGCAAGCACTTGGGGCTCATCACGCCTTTGCCAATTCAAGCGGCGATGATTGCGGGAGTTCGCGACGACGAGCACGTCAAGGTCCAGCGCGAGGTGTACCGCCGCCGTCGCGGTGTGTTGCGCCCCGCGGTCGAGGCGGCCGGATTCCGAATCGACGAGTCCGTCGCTGGCTTGTACTTGTGGGCAACCCGTGGCGAACCCGCGTTCGACTCGGTGAACCGCCTTGCTGACCTCGGAATTCTCGTCGCACCGGGAAGTTTCTACGGCGAATCCGGCGCAAACCACGTGCGCATTGCGCTGACGGCAACCGACGAGCGCATCCAGGAAGCCGCTCGCCGATTGTCGTAGTTTTACCCACGAATCCTGTTCTAGGCTTATGGCTACTGCACACAATGCATTGTTCGACTGAGGAGAGCCCGTGACCAACGAGCCGCACATCGCCCGCCTGGAATACCCCGGTGGCTCGGCGGAGTTCCCGATTGTTGAGTCCGTCGACGGGCCCAACGCAATCGATATCGCCACGCTCTCCAAGCAGACCGGTTTGAACACGATTGACCGCGGTTTCGTGAACACCGCGTCGACCAAGTCGGCCATCACGTACATCGACGGAGATCAGGGAATCCTTCGTTACCGCGGGTACGACATTCAGGACCTCGCGAAGAACTCGACGTTCATCGAGGTCGCCTATCTTCTCGTCTACGGCGAATTGCCGACCCCGGCTGAACTGGCCAACTTCGACGACCAGATCCGCCACCACACGCTTCTTCACGAAGACCTCAAGCGCTTCTTCGACGCACTGCCGCACAACGCCCACCCGATGAGTGTCCTGTCGAGTGCCGTTGGCGCTCTCGGCACCTATTACGGTGACTCGCTCAACGTTCACGACCCCGAGCAAATCGAGTTGTCGACGATTCGCCTTCTCGCGAAACTGCCCGTCATCGCCGCTTACGCACACAAGAAGTCGATTGGTCAGGCGTTTCTTTACCCCGACAACTCGCTGTCGTTTGTCGACAACTTCCTGCGTCTCAACTTCGGTCTGATGGCCGAGGACTACGAGCCCAACCCACTTCTCGCGAAGGCGCTTGACCGCCTGCTCATTCTGCACGCCGACCACGAGCAGAACGCGTCAACGTCGACGGTTCGCCTTGTCGGATCGACCGACGCGACCATCTTCTCGTCCATCTCGGCCGGAATTTCGGCGCTGTCCGGTCCGTTGCACGGTGGCGCGAACGAAGCCGTTCTCGCGATGCTCGCCAACATTCAGGAATCGGGCGAGGGCGTTCAGAAGTTCGTCGAGCGCGTCAAGAAGAAGGACGAGGGCGTCAAGCTCATGGGCTTCGGGCACCGCGTCTACAAGAACTACGACCCGCGCGCGCGTCTCGTCAAGGAGAGCGCCGACGAGATCCTCGAGCAGCTCGGTGTCACCGACCCGCTTCTCGACATCGCCAAGGAACTCGAGCAGATTGCACTTGCCGACCCGTACTTCCAAGAGCGCAAGCTTTACCCGAACGTCGACTTCTACACCGGTGTCATCTACAAGGCGATGGGCTTCCCGACGCGCATGTTCACCGTGCTGTTCGCGATCGGTCGTCTACCCGGCTGGATCGCTCAGTGGCGCGAGGCTCGTGAAGACCCGGCGACCAAGATTGGCCGTCCGCAGCAGGTCTACATCGGGCCCGAGCATCGCCCGTTCCCCACGCGTTAACTTTTCGCCAAAATTCGCCCTGACGACGGGAATAACGTCGGTGCCTGGCGGCATTATGGAACTGCATCACGAGTTGCGACGCTCAGTACTCGGCTAGTCGCACGGCAACCCGGTTCCACATCGCGGGTGCCCCGAGGCAAGATGCGGCTGCGGCAAACGACGCGGTCACATGTGGAGTCGTGGGACTCCCTGTCGTGAGGAGCTCATCGTGACGACGTCACCATCTGCTGACAAAAAGTATTGCCAATTGTTTTGGCCTGGCCACAACGTTCACTGGATCCACGGACGGCACTGGGTCTCGGATAAGTCCGTACCCGCCACCGGCGTCATCGTCCACGACGGCTGGGTGCACTTCACGGCGGAGGGCGTGTTGTATTCACGCTGGACGCACAACGCGGCAGAGATCGCAGAGATGTTGGCCGAACGCCCTCAGGCAAAGGCCACATTCAGCAAGCGCTGGCGAATCCTGGCGATTGATGTGAATCCTCGTCGGGACACATGGAAGCCGTTCTATCTCGACGTTGAACCGAGTGAGTGCAAGTACGAGTTGCTCAAGGACTTCGAGCCTGACGCCTAGGGGCGGACCGTCTGGCTAGGCATGAAGGGCGGAGTTCAGCGTGACCGCGTGACCGTCCCGTGAACTCGCCTCGACGACGCCGGTCGTCGAGTTGCGTCGGTACAACAGGTTTGAGTGCCCGGACAGTTCGCGTGCGCTGACGACGGTACCGTCTGTGTCTCCGCCGCGCAGCGTGATCTTGGTTCCCGCGGTGACGTAAAGTCCTGCTTCGACAACACAGTCATCGCCGAGCGAGACTCCGATGCCCGAGTTGGCACCGAGCAACGAGCGCTGTCCAATGCTGACGCGGTGTGTTCCGCCGCCGGACAGCGTGCCCATGATCGATGCGCCTCCACCGATGTCGCTGCCGTTCCCGACGACGACTCCTTGCGAGATGCGTCCTTCGACCATCGACTCACCGAGAGTGCCTGCGTTGAAGTTCACGAATCCTTCGTGCATCACGGTTGTGCCCGCCGACAGGTAAGCGCCGAGGCGAACGCGGTTCGCGTCAGCGATGCGAACGCGGTGCGGTGTCACGTAATCGAGCAGTCGGGGGAACTTGTCCAGAGCAACAATCGAGATTCCGGCCCGTTGCAGTTCCGCACGCCGTTCGGCGAAGACGCTGGGAAGCATCGGCCCTGCGGTGGTGAACGCGACGATGGGCAGGTGTCCGTAAATTCCGTCGAGGTTCATGCCGTTCGGCTCGACGAGCAGGTGGGACAAGACGTGCAGACGCAAGTACGCGTCGACGGTCGATGCGGGCGCCTCCGCGAGGGCGATTTCGACCGAGATGGGAGTGACGGTGACGCCACGTCGGTCGTCTGGACCAGCAGCGTTTTCCAATTCTGCGGGGACAAGTCCGGTCGCATCGGCCGGCGCACCGCCGAGCGCAGGCGCGGGGAACCACGCATCGAGAACCGTTCCGTCCTCGGCAATTGTTGCGAGTCCGTGGCCCCAGGCGTGCGTTGCTTCAGTCACCCTTAAACCGTAGCGCGGGTACGCTGGATGCGTGGCCACCCTTGACCCTTCACTCGACGCCGTCGCGCTGACCGCGGCACTCGTCGACATCGAGTCGGTGTCGGGGAACGAGGCCCACATCGCCGACGCGATCGAGTTCTGGCTCCGCGATTGTGCCCACCTTTCGGTTGTCCGCGACGGAAATGCTCTCGTTGCCCGCACTGAACTCGGCCGTCCGTCGCGAATTGTCATCGCAGGGCACATCGACACGGTTCCCGTGAATGGAAACCTGCCCAGCGCACTCATCGACGACGAATTGTGGGGTCGCGGAACTGTTGACATGAAGGGCGGCGTCGCGGTCATGCTGTGGCTCGCGCGCCACCTCGATGCCCCGATTCACGACGTCACCTGGATCTTCTACGACTTGGAAGAGGTCGAAGCCAGCCGCAACGGGCTCGGTCGTCTGGCCAAATCGCACCCCGAACTTCTCGCGGGTGACTTCGCGATTCTCGGTGAACCGTCGAACGCCATCATCGAAGGTGGGTGCAACGGGACGTTGCGCGTCGAGGTAACAACGCGCGGGACCCGAGCGCACTCGGCTCGTTCCTGGATGGGTGTCAACGCGATCCACGGTGCACACGGGATTCTCGAGCGTCTGGCGACGTATGAGCCCGACACGGTTCGCGTCGACGGGCTCGATTACTGCGAGGGAATGAACGCTGTCGCGATTCGAGGCGGAATCGCGGGAAACGTCATCCCCGACGAGTGCACCGTCGAGGTCAACTATCGGTTCGCGCCGTCCAAATCCGAGGCGGACGCACTTGGCGTTGTCCAGCGGCTCTTTTCCGAATTCGATCTCTCGGTCACCGACATCTCGGGCGGAGCACGTCCCGGCGCCGATTCACCGCTCGCCCGCAGTTTCATCGACGCGGTCGGCGGGCGGATTGCGCCGAAGTTCGGGTGGACAGACGTCGCACGTTTCGCCGAACTGGGGATCCCTGCGGTGAATTTTGGTCCGGGCGACCCGTCCCGCGCACACGCTGACGACGAACGCGTCCCCGTTCAGCACATCACCGACTGTGTCGAGAGTCTGCGGTCGTGGCTGGGCGGTCACTAACCTCGTCGGTATCACTCGGGAGCGTTCCGCGATGGGCCGCTCTGCTGGGGATTATCGTCGCATCGCGGACGGTGTCCACCGCGTTGATGTTGTGGTTCGCTGCTGGCCAAGCAGAAAACCCGTGGACGGCTGCAAAGCCCGACCTGTTCGAGTTCTCGCGAATTTGGGATTCGCACTGGTATCGAATCATCGCCGAGGTCGGGTACCCAACTGAACTTCCCGTGACGGCCGAAGGAAATGTCGGCGAGAACGCCTGGGCGTTCATGCCCATTTTCCCGATGTTGGTTCGTGCGCTCATGGGGTTGACTGGTGCACCGTTCTCCTACGTTTCGGTTGTTGTTTCGATCGCCGCATTTGCGGGATTCATCCTGTTGGCAGACCGCCTGTTCCGCCATCTCGTCGGTGACAAGGCTGCTCTGTGGGCGGTCGCCGTCGTCGCGTTTGCGCCGATTTCGCCCGTCTATCAGGTCGGCTACGCCGAATCGCTTGGCATGGTGTTCCTCACTCTCGTCCTTCTCGGACTAGTCGAGCGACGCTTCGCGCTCGCCGCAATCGCGATTCCACTTGCCGCTCTCACCCGTCCTTTGGGCGCCCCGATCGCGCTCATGCTGCTCGTCCTGGTCATCCTGAAGTGGAAGTCGAACGATCGCGCACCGCTTGCGTGGCTGACTTTGCTGGCCGGTGCGTCAACAGCCGCCTGGCCGGCAATCGCGTGGCTCATGACAGGGCGAATGAGCGCCTACGTCGACACCGAATTCGCGTGGCGCCGCCCGTACTACGGCGGCGGTGAAGGTCACGGCTGGGGGACCGGATGGTGGGACTCGGCCAACTGGTGGTTCCCCGACATCGCTGTTGGTGTGCTCGTCGCCATCGGAGTGTCGATTGCGGTGGTCGCCTTCCTCCCGTCGACCCGTCATCTCGGTCGTGTCGCTCTCGCGTGGTCGTTTGCCTACCTCGCCTATCTCCTGCTGGTGTTGTTCCCGCAATCGTCGATCTTCCGCTTACTGGCGCCGATGTGGCCGCTTGCAGGAAGTGTTGCGCGATCCAGAGTCGCGTCGATTGTCGCAATTGTGGTGGGCGTTGTCGGCCAATATTTCTGGATCGAGTGGTGTTGGTCGGTCAAGGGCTCTGACTGGACCCCACCGTAAACCGAGGGCCGATTTCGGGGGTAAAATGAGAGAAGTTACAAACCACTAGGAGTCACCCCATGGCAGCACAAAAACCTCGCGCTGGCGACGGTCCCCTCGAGGCAATTCGCGAAAAGAAGGACCTCGTTATCGTCAAGGTTCCCGCAGAAGGTGGCGGACGCCTGGTTTTCTCCTTGAAGGACGAGGAAGCGGTCGCATTGCGCGACGCACTCGCCGGAGTGACTAACTAACTCTTGACCAACGTCAGGACCCCGTCACCGACGGGGACCAACGTTGCGCGGACGTGTTCGTCGACGGCGTAGTCGCCGAGTACGGTTCGCAATTCTGTTGTGACGGCATCGCGCTTAGCCGGATTGGCGACATTTCCGCCGCCGAGAGCGTGGGTGAGGACGACGAGTCCGCCGGACCGCGCCAAGCGCAGAGCGTGACGAACGTAATCCAGCACCCCCTTGCTCGTCGCATTGACGAGGACGAGGTCGTACGTGCCTTCGTTCATGCGCGGAAGGATTTCGCTTGCATCACCCGAGATGACGCGCACGCGCGAACTCGCGATCCCTGATGCAACCATGAGGTCTTTCGCCGTCTGCAGGTGATCGACGTCCTTTTCGAGGGTGGTGAGGTTTGCCTCGGCACTTCCGTGAAGCAGCCACTGGCTTGCGACTCCCAGGCCCGTCCCGATTTCAACGATGGACTGTGCGCCGGTGATGGCGACAAGAGAAGCCAGGTAACTTCCGACCGCGGGGGTGACGGGCTCGACACCGTGTTCCATCGACGCGTGACGTGCTGCTCGAATCGCGTCGGGCTCGGTCACGTAGTTCTCTGTCCACGTGCTGATCAAATCTGCGTCAAACATCGCGCCTCCTCGAAATCACACTATCCGCCCAAGTGGTTGGGAGGAGTATCCTGTGACTTGTGTCGTTCGGTCTAACAATTGAGAAGCTATTCCTCATCGGTCTAGTCGCGCTGCTCATTGTGGGGCCTGACCGCCTGCCCGCGTATTCCGCGCAACTTGCGAGGCTCGTCAAGCGATTGAAGTCGATGGCGAAGGGCGCAGAGACCCGACTTCGCGAGGAAATGGGCGACGACTTCGACGCCGTCGCGTGGAAAGACCTCGACCCGCGAAAGTACGACCCGCGCCGAATCATTCGCGATGCGCTGGTTGACGAACCTGCTCCTGGGTCAAAATTCTCAGCCCGGGACGCTCCGGCATCGGTGTATTCCACGGTGAAGCCGCCGGCCGCGAAGGACGCGACAGCGGTCACGCCGTACGACTCGGAGTCGACCTAAGCCTTTTCTTGCGGCGCCGACGCTAACGCTGCGCGAGCCGCATCGGCTGTTCCGCTGGGCACGATGATGTCGTACTGGGACGCGACGACCTGCTGCACGGACTGGAAGTCGTGGCGACGACGACGCATCGAGTAGGTCACAAGGTTGATCAACATGCCGATGCCGGCGCCAATCGCGAGCGTTGCCGGGAGAAAGACTGTGGTTGCGTCCGTTGACGTCGCCCCGAAGATGAAACCGATGAACAAACCGAACCAGGCGCCGTTGAGCGCGCCGCGCAAGGCAACCTTCGCGTAGGTGAGCCGCCCGGTCACGCGCTCGATGGTGACGAGGTTTCGACCGACAATCGCGATGTTGGCAACCGAGTAGCCGGCGTGCGTCAGCCGGTTGACGACAGATTGTGCCTCTGCATACGTGTCAAGGCTGGACAGGACGTCCCCGCGGGGGACGGACTGGGGGTTCGCGTTGCGCGAGAAGAACGACGGAGTAGTCACGTCATCATTCTCTCACCTCGCGAGTACGCTGGAACCGTGACCTCGACGCGCGTATATGTTGCTCGGCTCGCAGGGTGTGCGGTCTTTGACCCGCTCGGCGACCGAGTCGGTCGCGTGCGCGACGTTGTCGTGTCGTATCGCCAGAAGGACGCTCCCGTCGTTGTCGGGCTGATCGTCGAAATCCCCGGTCGCCGTCGCGTTTTCCAGGGAATCAATCGAGTGACCAGCATCCGCCCCGGCCAGATTCTGACGACCGGAATTCTCAACATGCGTCGATTCGAGCAGCGCGCAGGAGAAGTACGAATTTTCGCTGAGTTGATCGGGCGAACCATGACGTTCCGCGATGGTTCCGGCACGTCGATGATCGAGGACGTGGCGATCGAGAGCGACGCTCTTGGTCAGTGGGCTGTGTCGCAGTTGTACATGCGCCGTGACAAGTCGGCCGGCCTGTTCGGCAAGGGCCCGACCGTATTCGCGCGCTGGGAAGACGTCATCGATTCGAGTGCCAGTACGGACACGCAAAGCGCCGAGCACCTCGTCGCGTCGTACTCGGAACTGCACCCCGTTGACCTGGCAGCCTCAATTCTGGACCTGCCAGAGGACCGCCGAATCGAAGTCGCCGAAGAGTTGTCGGACGAACGACTGGCTGATGCCCTCGAGGAGATGCCCGAGACGGACCAGCTCGAAATCATCGAGGGAATGGACGACGAACGTGTCGCCGACGTACTCGACAACATGGAACCGGACGATGCCGCCGACCTGCTGGCACAGATGCCGCAGGACCGAACCGAACAGATTCTTGAACTGATGGACCCGGAAGAGGCAGAGGACGTTCGATTCCTCTTGGCGTTCGACCCTGAAACCGCCGGTGGACTCATGTCGACCGAGCCGATCATCGTCTCGGCTGAAACCACAGTTGCCGAAGGTCTGGCTCTCATCCGTCGCGCTGACGTAACACCGGCGATGGCGGCGGCGATTTGCGTGACACTGCCGCCCTTCGAATCGCCAACCGGCCGTTTTCTCGGTATCGTTCATTTCCAGAGGATGTTGCGACACCCTCCGCAAACCCAGCTGGGAACAATTTTGGATACCGGTGCCGAACCGTTGCTCGATACGGCGCCGCTCGATGAGATCGCTCGCACCTTTGCGAGTTACAACTTGGTGTCTCTGCCTGTCGTTGATGCGCAGAGTCGATTGCTCGGTGTGGTCACCGTCGACGACGTGCTGGACCACATGCTGCCGGATGACTGGCGAAACCCTTATTACGAAAGCGAACGGACGACAGGAGCGTGAGCCATGGAGAAGCAGACCATCCGTGCGACGACGTCACGTCGTCGCGCCGTACACATTGACGAACAACTGAATGCCCCCAAGGGCCTTCGACCGGTTCTGTCCCGTCGCTCGAATGACCGTTTTGGTCGTTTCACGGAAGGCGTCGCCCGTGCAATGGGAACGCCCCTGTTCCTCATTGTGCTCACGATCATTGTCGTGAGCTGGATGACGTTCAACACTCTCGCGCCGGAGCAGTTCCGATTCGACTCGGCGGACATTGGATTCACGGCGCTGACGCTGATCCTCTCGCTGCAGGCGTCGTACGCTGCGCCCTTGATTCTGCTCGCACAGAACCGACAGGACGACCGCGACCGCGTGGCGATGGAACAAGACCGCCAGCGTGCCGAGCGCAACCTTGCGGACACCGAATACCTGGCGCGCGAGGTTGTCGCGTTGCGCCTCGCCATCAAGGACGTTGCGACGAAGGACTTTATCCGCGCGGAACTTCGTGCGCTGCTCGAGGAACTGGACAAGTCCGGTTCGACCGATGACAAGTCCTGACGCGGTCCGCGACGCGGTCGGCGCCGTCATCGACCCCGAACTGCGTCGCCCTCTTTCCGAGTTGGGGATGGTCGGAGACGTGTCCGTCGACGGAACCGCCGCCCGCGTAGAAGTTCGCCTGACGATTGCCGCGTGCCCCAAGCAGTCGCAAATCGAGGAAGCCGTTCGGGCCGCCGCCGTCTCCGTCGGAGTTGACACGGCTACCGTCACGTTCGGCGTGATGAGTGACGAGGAACGTCAAGCGCTTTCGGATCGTATTCACGGCGGGCGCTCACCAGAGGATCGCTTTGGCGCCAATTCACTGACCCGCGTCATCGCGGTGACGAGCGGCAAGGGCGGTGTCGGCAAGTCAACGGTCGCCGCCAACCTCGCCGTCGCGCTCGCACGGCGTGGCCAGAAGGTCGGGCTTCTCGACGCGGACGTATTCGGTTTCTCGATTCCGGGGCTCATGGGTCTCGAAGGCGAGAAGCCGACCAAGGTCGCCGACATGATTTTGCCGCCCGTCGCGCACGGGGTTTCGGTGATTTCGATCGGAATGTTCGTCGATGCCCACACCCCGGTGTCGTGGCGTGGACCGATGCTTCACCGAACCGTTCGACAGTTCCTTGCCGACGTGTACTACGGCGACATTGATGTCCTCGTCTGTGATTTGCCACCCGGAACCGGCGATGTCGCCATCTCGTTGGGGCAAATGGTGCCGCACGCCGACGTTCTTGTTGTCACCACGCCTCAAGCGACCGCGAGTGACGTCGCCGAACGTTCGGGGCTGGTTGCACGCCAACTCGGGCAACGGGTAATCGGTGTTGTCGAAAACATGAGCGACTGGACGGGCGCTGACGGGTCGTTGCGCACGATGTTTGGCACGGGCGGGGGACGGGATGTCGCCGACCGGCTCGACGTTCCGCTACTCGGTTCGATTCCGCTCACGCCAGGAGTTATCGCCGCAGGCAACGCGGGCACGCCCATTGTCATCGACGACGAAGACCCCGCCGCGATCGCGCTTGAGAAGCTGACTGACGCCGTGCTCGCGAGCGCGGCCCCGCGAGGCAGCGCGTCGCTACCGCTGGCCTTTTAGCCAGGCTTCGACGTCGTCTGCCGTGCGGGGAATGCCCGCCGACAAGTTTTCAGCGCCCGTCGCAGTCACCACGATGTTGTCCTCGATGCGAACGCCGATTCCGCGGAATTCCTCGGGGACGGTCAGGTCATCCGGCTGGAAGTAAAGACCGGGTTCGATGGTGAACACCATGCCTTCGCGGACGATGGCCTCTTTGTAGAACTCTTTGCGCGCCTGCCCGCAGTCGTGAACGTCGAGCCCCAGGTGGTGGCTCGTTCCGTGAACCATGTAACGACGGTGGTGTTGACCCGACTCGGCGAGCGATTCCTCCGCGGTGACGGGGATGAACCCCCACTCGGCGACCTTGCGGGCGATGACAGCCATGGCGGCGGCGTGAACGTCCTTGAACACGATTCCAGGCTTGACGACGGCAAACGCGGCGTCAGCGGCCTCGCGGACCGCTTCGTACACCTCGCGTTGAACAGGCGAGTACGTGCCCGATACGGGGAACGTGCGCGTGATGTCCGCCGTGTAGAGGCTTTCCACCTCGACACCGGCGTCCATGAGGACGAGATCGCCGTGGGCAACGGGCCCGTCATTACGCGTCCAGTGAAGCGTGCAGGCGTGGTCTCCTGCTGCAGCAATTGTTTCGTACCCGACGAAGTTCCCCTCGGCGCGGGCGCGGCGGTTGAACGTTCCTTCGATCAGGCGCTCGCCGCGTTCATGGGCGACGATTTCCGGAATGTCCCGAAGAACGTCATCGAATCCCAACTTGGTGGCGGCAATCGCCAGTCGCATCTGATCGATTTCGTACGCGTCCTTGACGAGTCGTTGTTCGCTCGTGAAGCGGAAGAAATCCTGATCGGCGTCTTCGGTGACTCCGCGCGCTGTGTCGACCGCGTTCGTGACATCGACGTCTGCTTCGCGGATCACAAGCCACGTTCCATCGGCGTGCGCGGCGATCTCATCGAATTCGGCGCGAGGCGCCGTCGCGATTCCCAGTTCGACCGCAACGTCTTCGGCACTGGGTCGAGGGCCGACCCAGAATTCGCCGATGTCGGCGTCCGAATAGAACTCGTCCGTTCCGCGACCGGCGGGGAATCGGTAATACAGCGTGGCGTCGTGCTCGTCTCCGCGCGGGGTCAGCACGAGAACGGAATCCGCGACCGTGTCAGCACCCCACCCCGTGTAATACGCGAACGACGAGTGGGCGCGGTACGGGTGGTGCGTGTCATACGAACGCACAAGCCACTGCCCGGCGGGAATCACGAGAGTCTTGCCGGCAAATTCGGCAGACAACGCGCGACGGCGTTCGACGCAGAACGGAACCTGCTCCCGCACCCGTGCCGCCGGGCGCTCGCGGTCCGCCCAGTTCCCCGAAACGTAGGCCTTGAAGGCGCTTTCCTCGGGAAGGGTCGAACGGTTTTCGTTGCGCGTCGTTGCGTCATCACTCATGCGAATAGTCTGGCACGGCTCGAAACTAGACTGACGACGTGAGCGACCCGCGTATCGACCTGCACCTGCACTCGAACCGTTCAGACGGTTCCGAGTCGCCAGCGGTCGTCATGCGTGCCGCGAAGGAGGCGGGGCTCGACATCGTCGCACTGACGGATCATGACACCACCGACGGTTGGGACGACGCGCGCGTTGCGTGTGCCGAACTCGGGTTGACGTTCGTCCCCGGCATCGAATTCTCTGCGTCCAACGACGGCTCCATCGTTCACCTGCTGGGTTATCTCGTCGACCCGGCGGATCCCGAATTCGCGGCGACCTGCGATCGAACCCGAAACGATCGCCAGTGGCGCTTCGAAAAGATGGTCGACAACCTTCACCAGGATTTCGGGGGCATGACCCGCGAGTTCGCGTATTCGTTCCACGAAGAGGGCGCAACGCTCGGGCGTCCAACCATTGCCCGTGCGCTCATCGATCTGGGAATTGTGTCGACGGTGTCCGAGGCGTTCGACGACCTCTTGTCGTCGTCAAACGAGCGTTATTACGCTGGGCATTCCGCGCCGACCATCGAAGACGCGATTCGCCTGGTTCGTGCTGCCGGGGGCGTCCCTGTCTTGGCGCACCCGTGGACGTCGACGCGAACGACGTTGGTTGGTGAACACGACACCGACGACCAGGTCGAGGCGCGATTCGCGGCGTTGGTCGACGCAGGACTTTCGGGTCTTGAAGTGCACCACGAAGAGAACACGCCCTTCGGCCGCCAGCGCCTTGCCGAGATCGCCGCGCACCTTGGGCTCATCGTCACGGGGTCAAGCGACTATCACGGGCTCGACACCAAGCCGGTCAAACCGGGAGCGCACACGACATCGCTGGCTAACTTCGAGCGAATCGTCGAGTTGGGGACAGGGTCCGCGGTTTCCTAGTAGGAAAAGGCGGTCGTGTACCCGTTGATGGCGGGCTGTCCGCCGAGGTGGGCGTACAACACGCGGCTTCCCTCGGGGAAGTAGCCTTCGCGCACGAGGTCGATCATGCCGGCCATCGACTTACCTTCGTACACGGGGTCGGTGATCATGCCGTCCATGCGCGCGGCGAGCTCGATAGCTTCGATTGTGCGCGGACCCGCAATTCCGTAGATGTCGTCGTGCCAGCGGTCCAGCAGAACGATTTCCTCGTCAGCAATTTCGCGACCAAGTTCGATGCCTTCAGCTGTTCGACGAGCGATGCGGGCAATCTGTTCCCACGTCTTCTCGACCGTTGCCGACGCGTCGATTCCGATGACCGACTGTGCGCGGTTCGAGTGCGCGAAACCGGCAATCATTCCGCCCTGAGTCGAACCGGTCACCGAACAGACGATGACGTTGTCGAACGTGAAACCAAGGTCCTTTTCCTGGTCCTCAACCTCGAACGCCCAGCCGGCAAAGCCGTGTCCACCGAGCACGTGGTCCGAAGCGCCAGCGGGGATCGGGTACGGCTTGCCTCCGCGGTCCTCGACCGAGGCAATCGCTTCTTCCCACGACTTGCGGAAACCGATGTCGAAGCCGGCGGGGTCAAGACGAACGTCTGCGCCGAGGATGCGGCTCAGCAGGATGTTTCCGGTTTTCTCGTAGTTGACTTCGTCCCAGTCCACCCAGTGTTCTTGAACCAGAACGGCCTTGAGTCCGAGTTTTGCGGCGACGGCTGCGACCTGGCGGGTGTGGTTCGACTGAACCCCACCGATCGAGACGAGGGTGTCACAGCCCTGGGCGATGGCATCCGCCGCAAGGTACTCGAGTTTGCGAGTCTTGTTGCCGCCGTAGGCGATTCCCGAGTTGACGTCTTCGCGCTTCGCCCACAATTCGACCTTGCCGCCGAGGTGCTCGGTCAGGCGGTCAAGGCGGTGAATCGGTGACGGACCAAAACGCAGGTCGACTCGGGGGAATGATTCGAGGGCACTGCGCGACATGGTCGTCCTTTCGGTGGGTTATGCGGTGGGGGCTCCGCCACCCGTTGGGCGACGGCGACGTTGACGGGTGCGCCCGCTGCCGGCGGGCTTGTCGATTGCCGATTCACCGCGCGGTTCGCGGGGTTGGCTATCGCGCGGCGGGCGACCGGCGGCCTTCTCGGCGCGGGGGATCGGGGTCGAGTTGAGGCGACCCTTCGTTCCCGCGGGGATGTCAAGGTCAGTGAACAGGTGCGGCGACGACGAGTACGTCTCGGCCGGTTCGAGCGGCATGTCCAACGCGCGGGCGATGAGGTGCCACTTGTGCATGTCCTCCCAGTCGACGAACGTGACGGCGACACCGGTGCGACCGGCGCGTCCCGTTCGGCCGACGCGGTGCAGATACGCCTTGTCGTCTTCGGGGACCGTGTAGTTGATGACGTGGGTGACGTCGTCGACGTCGATTCCGCGGGCGGCAACGTCGGTGGCGATGAGGATGTCTTTCTTGCCAGCCTTGAACGCGGCCATCGAACGCTCGCGCGCCTCTTGGCTCATGTCTCCGTGGACGCTGGTCGCCGAGAATCCGCGGTCGGTCAGCTCTTCGGTGACCTTCGATGCGCTGCGCTTGGTGCGGGTGAAGATGACGACCTTCTCGCGGCCTGCTGCCTGCAGGATGCGGGCGACGACCTCGTCCTTGTCCAGATTGTGCGCGCGGTACACGACGTGCTTGATGTTAGCCTGCGTGAGGCCCTCATCAGGGTCCGTCGCACGAATGTGAATCGGCTTGGTCATGAATCGGCGCGCGAGGGCGACAATCGGCCCGGGCATCGTCGCCGAGAACAGCATGGTGTGGCGCTCGGGGGGAGTCTGTGCGAACAGCTTTTCGACATCTCCGAGGAATCCGAGGTCGAGCATGCGGTCGGCCTCGTCGAGGACCATCACTTCGACAGATTTGAACGACAAGAGTCGCTGGCTGGCAAGGTCAAGCAAGCGACCTGGCGTGCCAACGATGATCTGGGCGCCCGCCTTGATCTGTTCAACCTGGTCCTCGTAGGACTTGCCGCCGTAAATAGCGGCAACCTTGGTCGCACGGTTGGAAATCGCCAGTTCGATGTCCTCGGTCACCTGAACACACAGTTCACGCGTCGGGACAACGATGAGAGCCTTGACGCCAGGTTCGGGGTTCAGGCCGAGGCGTTGAATAAGCGGAAGGCCGAAGCCGAACGTCTTGCCCGTACCGGTCTTGGCCTGGCCGATGATGTCCTGGCCAGATAGCGCGAGCGGAATGGTCTGTTCCTGAATCGGAAACGGTTCAAGGATGCCACGGCTGGCAAGCGCATCGGCGATGTCATCATCGATGCCGAGATCACGAAAAGTCACAAATAACCCAATCAGTTGGTTTTCCTAGTCTACCCGTGGGGTGCGACTGCCTATGCTGGTGGCGTGGCATCACTCTTTTGGAAGCGAGACAAGCCGGCCGGGCCAGCACCGACCGTGCGTTCGCGCGATGACGACGCCGGGCAGCGCATCGAGTTCACCGACCTCGCACCAGATCCCGACGTCTTTCTCGGCCAAAGTGCCTATCTGTTTTTGCGGTACGCCGAATCGGCTGCCCGCCATGCGCACGACGCAACCGACCTCGAAACCGAGTCGACCCTCGCCGTCGTTGCGGAAGAGTGCTTCCAGAGGTTCTCGACGCTCGTCAGCCTGCTGGACAAACTGAAGGTCGACCGCGTCGAATCGATGAGCCCGTTCATCGCGCCGACCCGCGAATTCGAACGGCGCACGCGCGGACGCAACTGGACCGAACGCGTCGCGTGCACATGGATCACCATGGCGTTTCTTCAGGACTTCTGGCGCCGCCTTGCGGAAGGACTTCCCAAGTCGATTCGTGCCGAAGTGGTCGAGGCACTCGCCGATGACACGATGATCGAAGTCTTGCGCAGCGAACTAGAGCGTCGAATCGCGCTCGAACCGGGGTTACGCCCTGTGCTGGCAATGTGGGGCCGCCGTTTGGTCGGCGACACTATGCTCATGGCCGAATCGGCTCTGTCGCACGGCGACGACCCTGTTCTCGATGCAGACGGGATTGAGCCCGTCTTCACCGAAATCATCGGCGCACATTCCCAGCGAATGGATTCGCTGGGGCTTACTGCCTAGTTGACGAACCCGACCGGTCGCGACTGAGTCGACCCGAATTCGATGTACGCGACGTTTCCGGCGGGGATCAGGTACGACTGACCCTTGTTGTCGCTGAGGCTGAGGACGCCACCGTTTGCGAGCGCTGCGGTGAGTTGAGAGTTGACGTCGGCCGCCGACGTCTCGGTCTCGAACGAGAGTTCACGGGGGGCGTGCTGAATTCCAATGCGAATTTCCATACCTCAAGAGTATTCGGTGTCGTAGGTCACTTGTACCCTCTAAGGAATGGACCACATCATTCTCGACTCAGACCAGCAGGGCGCGCTCGACGCAATCCTCGCCGGCGGCAGCCGACGAGTCTTCGGCGGTCCGGGAACGGGAAAGTCGACGCTCATCATCGAGGCGCTCGCGGCACTCGTTGACCGTGACGGCCGCGATTCGGTTCGTGTCGTTACTCCCAGCCGCCAGTCGGCAACACGTCTGCGCGACGAACTGTCGTTGCGCATCGGTGTGGCAACGCGCGGACCGCTCGCGCGCAGCATCTCGTCTTTCGCGTACGACCTCGTCGCGCAGGACCGCGGACCGGCTTTCCCTGTCCGGCTGATCTCGGGTGGCGAACAGGATTCCGACATCAAGACCCTTCTGGACGGCGAAATCGAGGACGGCACGGGCGGTTATTGGCCTGACACTCTTGGTCCCGACGTTCGGGCTCTACGTGAATTCCGAACCCAAATTCGTGACCTCCTGTCCCGCGCGCGGGATGCCGGATTGGTCGGTTCGCTTCCCTCAGACGCACCGCTGTTGGCCGAGCTCGCGCGCCGTGGACGTGAACACAATGTTCCCGAGTGGGTCGCATCGGCACAATTTCTTGACAGCTATTTGCGACTGTCGGCCAGGTCACGCGCCAGTCAGATTGACCCGGCCGCGATCGTCGACGAAGCGACCGACGTCCTGCTGCGCGGTGACGTCCCCGATTTGACGGCTCGAACCTTGCTCGTTGACGATGCGCAGGACTTCACCGTTGCCCAATGGCGACTGCTCACCGCGTGGCACCGCACCCGCGGGCCGGTCATCGCCTTCGGTGATCCCGACCTCGCGACCTCTGGTTTCCGTGGCGCAACCCCCACGATTTTCACGGGGACCGAAGGCATCGACGAACTCACCTGGGAAAAATCCCACGTCGTGGCGACACATCACCGCCAAGCCGGGGCCATGCCTCACGTGCTCGGGGTCATCGCTTCAGCGATTCCGGGCCCCGGCGGTCCTGCACGACAGTCATACCCAGACCTCGACCAGCCCGCCTCGCCCGCCGAAGTCCGTGAACTTCCTGGCTTTTCACTGTTCAGCGCGACGGCGTCGTCACCAGCGGGTGAATACGACACGATCGCGCGATTCATCCAGAACCAAGTGAAGGATGGCATCGAACCCGGTGACATCGCGGTGATTGTCCGGTCTGGGTCCATCGCCGAGGGACTGGTCGACTACCTCACAGCCAACTCGATTTCTGCTTCGGCCGAAACCACGGGGTCTCCGCTTCGTGATCACCCCGCTGTGTGGTCGTTGATCACCATCATCGGTGTGGGAACCGGCTACATCGAATTCACCCCCGACGTGGCGCGACAGTTGCTGACCGGACCGTTCGGCCGACTGTCATCGCTTGATTACCGCCGATTCCGCCGCAACCTGCGGCTCGACGCGATCAAGGCGGGTGACTACCGCCTGGCCGACGATCTGGTGATGGACACCTTGACGATTCCTGGCGCATTTGCCACGACCGTGTCCTTCGCCGATAAGGGTGTCGCCCGTCTGATCACACTTCTCAACGAAGTTCGCGCAAACCCCACGTGGCAAATGGACGAACTGTTGTGGCTGGTGTGGTCAAAGTCGGGTCGCGCCGAAGTCTGGGCGAATGAAACGCGCGGAAGTGGTCCCATCGCGGCACGCGCCCACGAATCGCTCGACGCTATTCTGACCTTGTTCTCGGTCGCGGCGACGGCGCTGGAGAACTCACCGACGGAAACCGTCGACGTGTTTCTCGCACGAATGCTGGACCAGACCGTCCCCAACGACACACTCACCCCTCGCGGTGCTCTCGGCTCGGTGACGGTGTGCACGCCCGCCGCCGCAATGGGACGGGAATTCGACACGGTCGTCGTCGCCGGAGTGAACGACGGCGTCTGGCCGAACCTCCGCGTTCGCAGTGCCCTCGTCAAGTCCACCCTTCTTCCCTACGCGATCGAAGGCGTCAACTTAGAAACCATCGACCAACGACAGGGAATCTTGGCGGACGAAATTCGATTGTTCCTCGTGGCGATGTCCCGCGCGCGTTCAACAATCCTCGTCACGGCAATCGCATCCGAAGACGAGTCGCCCAGCGGGCTCTTCCGGATCGTCGCCGGTGAACGGCTCAAGGACGACGGAACTGAACCGGGCGAACCCGCGGCAAACTCTCGCGCACAGCTTTTCGTGCCAACCAATGTTTTTGCGTCACTTTCTGAACTCGTCGGTCACGCGCGCCACATTGTGTTGGACCCGAAATCGAGCGAGACGGCAAAGTCACAGGCAGCCCTGGCTCTCAAAGAACTCGCCGCACGAGATGTGCGCGGTGCAGATCCTTCCGAATGGTTGGGGCTCGATCTCGGAACTCCCCGCCCGCTGAACGGTGACGATGTGGTGTCGATTTCACCGTCTGGCCTCAAGTCCTTCGTTGAATCCCAAGTCGACTGGTTCGTCAAACAAGTTGCAGGCGGTGCCTCCGGCATTGACGCGGCGGTGGGAACACTGGTTCACAAGGCCGTCGAGATCGCGCCAAAGGGCAGCGCAGACGAATTGCGAACGTCGATTGCGGAACGCTGGAAGGAACTCGGTTTCGAATCGAAGTGGCAGGCAGAGCGCTGGAAGCGACTGACGGAATTGATGGTCGACGGTCTCGTCGATTTCATTCAAACCGCTGAACGCGACGGGTTTGAGCCGGTGGCGAACGAGGGATACATCAATGTCCCATTCGACGACCCTGCCGACCCGACGTTGCGCGCGGTGGTGAGCGGCTCGATCGACCGGGTCGAAATCAAGGACGATTCCGCTCGAATCATCGACATCAAGACCGGCAAGAACGTCGAAAGTGCGGACAACCACCTGCAGCTCACGGCATATCAATGGGCTCTCGGCAAGAACGCCGTGACCGAACTCCCCGACGGAACCAGTTCAGCCGGTGCAGCGTTGCTGTACCCGCGAATCAGACCCAATGACGAAACACTGTTCACCTTCAAGTTCCAGGGGAAGTTGTCGGACGAACAAATCGAGGAGTTCGAACAATTGCTCGTCGCAGTCGCCCAGGTGACGCGCGCCACAGAATTCCAGGGGCCTGCGGATGCAACTCGGATCGGCCGCGAGATCAATTTCGATGGCCAGTGGGTCCGCATCGGAGAGGTGGGAAGCGATGACTGACAACCGAAGCCCCAAGATGCTCAAGGAATTGCTCGACTTGGCGTACGCACCGACGGACGAGCAATGTGACGTCATTGACATGTCGCGCGAAGGCGTGCACCTCGTGCTCGCGGGGGCCGGGTCGGGAAAGACCGAGACGATGTCGATGCGAGCACTGTGGATGATCGCAACTCAAGGCGTTCGCCCCGACCAGGTTCTTGGCCTCACCTTTACACGCAAAGCGGCACGCGAACTCTCAGAACGTTTTCGACGGTACATCTCCCTCATGATCCAGCGAGAGCGGTTCTTCACCGACGCTGGTTTCGACGTCAGCCATTTGGGCAAGGACCCGCACGGCTTCTCGGTGCCGACGGTCGCCACCTATAACTCCTTCGCAGCACAAATTTTCAGCGAAAACGCGGCTCGAATCGGCTGGGATTCTGACACCCCGGTGATCACCGAGGCAACGGCATACGGGATCGCGCGCGACGTCGTCATGAAGACGGAACGTCTGGGGCTCGCCTCAATCGACGCAGGAATCGACGCGATTGTTGCGGCGGTCATTCGCCTGTCCAACGAACTAGCCGAATTTGAAGTCGACGACACGGATTCTGTGGTGGAGCTGGCGCGCGCCTTCGCGGCGATGGACAAGTTCCCTTTCGAATTGAAGGGGTCTCTCGACATCAAGGACAAGTTGGCCAAGGTGGCTGCTCTGGAACACCTGATTCCGCTCGCGCTCGACTTCACTGCCGCGAAGCGATCGCGCGGGGTCGAATTCGCCGATCAGGTCACTTTTGCCCGCCGAATCGTCACTCAGTTCCCCGACGTTCGCGACCGCTATCGCGCCGACTATTCCGTCGTAATTCTCGATGAATACCAGGACACGTCTTACGCGCAGACGAAACTCTTCGCCGAACTGTTCGGTCCGGAACGTATCACCGCGGTCGGGGACCCGAACCAATCGATTTACGGTTGGCGCGGTGCGAGCCCGGCAAACGTGGCGTCGTTCTACTCGGATTTCGGCGTTGACAAGGCCGAGCCCAAGCCGCTGGTGACCACGTGGCGAAACGGCACCAAAATTCTTGCCGCCGCGAATACGGTCCTCGCAAATCGAACGCAGAAACTTCCGTTGGATGTCCCCGCACTCGTCGCGGCTCCCATTGCGACGACGCATCCGATTGATGCCGCGTTCCTCGGCACGATCACCGAAGAGGCCGAGCGGGTCGCGGAATGGTTCACGGAACGCTCGGCGGAAGTAATCGAGGATCCCAAAACGGGCAAAACACGGCCGCTCACCCTCGCAATGCTCATCGAGAAGCGAACTCACCTTCAGCACTTCCTTGCCGCATTCGACAACGCCGGCGTCAAGTACCACGTTCTCGGTGTTGCCGGAATCCTTAGTAACCCATTCACCGCAGACCTCTACTGTGCTCTGTCCGTCATCGCGGATCCCTCTGCGGGCGCTCGACTGGTTCGACTGCTCGGCGGTTCGCGCTGGCGTGTGTCCGTTGACGACTTGTGGGCGTTGCACGGACATGCCCGAAATCTCTCCCGGAACTACACAAACCCCGAGCAGCGAAGCCGTTTGGGCAAGTCTCTGGCGCCCGACGAAGCCGACTCCCTCGTCGACGCCTTGGACGACTTGCGGTTCACGGCCCGTGACAAGGTCGAGGTCGATGGCGGGCGCGGAGTCAGCCGAGTGCGCTTCAGCGATGACGGCTGGGACCGCCTTCGCCGGGCATCCGTGTTCTTCGCGGAACTTCGTCGGCACGTCGATCTGTCCATCCCGGACATGGTCAGTGTGACCGCCGCGGAACTCGGACTTGATGTCGAAGGGCACGCGGTGCTGACCAACAACCCCTCTGCTCACCGCGAAGCATTCAACGATCTTGTCCAGTCGTACCTGTCCATCTCGCACACTCACTCCCTGCGTGGTTTCGTCGATTGGGTCGCAACGGTGGAGCGAAAAGAGAAGAACTCGCCGCGCACGGAAGAACCCGAACCGGGAACAGTTCAGATTCTGACGATTCACACGTCAAAGGGTTTGGAGTGGGACGCGGTCGCGTTGCCGATGTGGACTCGCGATGCCGAACCGAAAACGGTCACAGGCTTCCGTGGCGATCTGTCGACAAAGGCGAACGAACTCGGATGGCTCAATCTGGGCGCTCTGCCCCGAGCGTTCCGCAAGGACAAAACGTTCCTGCCCGAGTTCGAATGGAACGGCAAGACCACGCTTGACGAGCTCGAGAAAGAGTTCTCTGGCAAATACAACAAGAGCGAGCAGACGGATGGATATTCGGCGCGGCTGAAGAAGGAAATCTATCTTCCCGAAGAACGGCGTTTGATGTATGTCGCCGTCACGCGGGCACGGCACCGCCTGCACATCTCGGGATCGTGGTGGGTGAACCCCGCCGTCACTCACCAACTCATCGTCAACAAGTCGTCGTCGAAGCCGTCGAGACAAACGAATCAAATTCCGAGTGAGTACTTCGAAGAACTGTGCCGTGCGGTCGATGAAAACGGTGTTGCGTTGATTGACCGCGAGGCCGTGGTTGTCGAATTCCCGGCGGAAAACCCGAGCAAGGAAAAGGGCACGGTCACGTGGCCACGAGATCCGCTCGGTTCACCGGCAAATCGTGCGCGATACGTCGCGGCTGCCGAACGCGTCCGTACCGCAGAGGGCTCGCTCGACACCGAATGGATGGAATCCATCGAACACCTGACCGCGGTTCGGGACACTGTCCAGGCGGAAGTCCCGGTTCGAATCCCCGCGTCGCGCTATGCGGAATGGGCGATGGATGTCAGCAAGGTCAAGGAAGGCAATCGTCGGCCGGTGCCCTCACGCCCGTATCGCGCTGCTCGGATTGGCACCGAGATGCACTTGTGGATTGAACAGGGTGTTTACGACGAAGGCCCCCTGGAATTCAGCGATTACGACTCGTTGGACGATGGCGTGAACATCGACGAGCTCAAGGCGAAGTTCCTCGCGTCACGCTGGAACGGGTTGAAACCCGAACACCAGGAAATCGAAATCCTTCTGCCCCAAGGCCGCCACATCGTCGTGTGCAAGATCGACGCGGTCTTCAACCTGGACGGGCGATGGACCGTCGTTGACTGGAAGACCGGCGCCAAGCCGAGCGGTGACGACGAAAAGGACGTCAAGGCGATGCAACTCGTTCTGTACCGCCGCGCCTTCGCCGCGTGGAAGGGGATTCCTGTTGACCAGGTCGACGCGATTTTGTATTACGTCAAGCACGACTGGGAATGGACGATTGAAGCCGAACGGCTTGCCCGACTTGATGCCTTACCGATCATCGACTGAGTCGAGTTAGAGGATCTCGTCCTCACGCGGGCGATCGTTGCCTTCTGGCCCATCGCTGTTTGCTGCAGATTCGTCCTTCGAAAAGAACGCTTCGACAATGGTCGCGTCGACGATTACGGGTTCGATCTCTTCGGTGTAATCGGAACCCCCGACGAAACTGGAAGTCTCCGTCACGTGAATCTGCTCAACGACGATCTCCTCGACAATTTCCTCGACGACAATCTCGTTGGGATCCGAGTCGGGCTGAACCTGGTCTGAAAACACGGTCGGAGCGTCCTCAACGAAGGCAACCGGCTCTTCGGCGACAACGGTCGGGGCGTCCTCGACGTATGGTGCCGCGGAAACTTCGGTAACCGCCTCGGGGGCGGAGGGGATATCAACCAGCAGATTGACCGGCTTGACCGGCGCGGCACCCAGCGACATCGCAGGGTTGTCGGTGACCGACGCGACAAGGTTCGTCAGCATCTTGACGGCGTCATCAACGTTTGGTTCGTCGTTGTTGTCGACACAGAACACCAACCAGCGAGCGATGTCCAGCTCGGAGAGGAAGCGGGCTCGGTGTCCGACGCGACGATCGTTGCTGCCGCGGTGGGCGATGTAGTCCGTGATGAAGCCGGCGGTGACGTCGGGGGCAAGCGGTCCGACGATGGCCTTGAGGTCCGTCGCGGGATCGCCGACGCACGCGTCCGCCCAGTGAATCATGCCAACGACGTCGTCTCCCGCGGTGAGTATCGACTCGAATTCGAGATTTCCATGTGTGATGGTGGGGACAAACTGCCACAGCTCTTGGTCTTCAATGGCCGCATCCCAACGGTCCAACAGCGCGCTGGGAACACGAGTCGTTTGATGCGCACGGTCAATTGCGCCGGCCGCCTCACGCACCGAGTCCAGTGCGGTCTTGGTCGGAACTGCGTCACGCTTCACGATCGTCGTCGGCAGCGAGTGCAGCGATGCCAAAGCCAACGCGAGCGACGGGAGCATCGGGCGGACATCGCGAACCGTCGACAACGGTTGCCCCTGCGCTTCTTCGGTGACCACGATGCGGCGCTTGTTCATGACGCCAGCCCCGAGGGTGTGCGGCACGTCGAATCCAAGACGTTCGCGAACCCCCGCACTCAGCAACTGGCCGACCCGGTGTTCGTGATCCTGAATCTTTGCCGCTTCGGCCGTCAGCGGGGACGCGATTGACACAACGGCGCCCTCGTCGGTGCGGCACGTCACGCGGTCGAGTTCTGCGGTCGACGTGTCACGGTATCCGTCGATGTGAAGACCGGGGATTTCGGCAACGGCCCACGCCGTTAGCATGATGGGAGACAACGCCATATCGCTACTGTATGGCGAAGCTATGCTGGGTCGGCGTTGCCACGCGAGAGGAGGGTCATGAGCGCGCTCATCGATGCCCTCGACGAAAATCAGCAACGCGTCGCACTCTCGCTCATCGGTCCGATGCGTGTTTTGGCCGGTGCCGGCTCGGGAAAAACCCGTGCAATCACGCATCGAATCGCCTTCGGTGTCGAGACGGGTGTGTATGCCCCGGAAAAAGTGTTGGCACTCTCGTTCACGACGAAGGCGGCCGGTGAAATGCGGTCACGGCTGTCGGCGCTCAGCGTCGAGGGCGTCGCGTGCCGCACGTTCCACTCGGCTGCGATGCGCCAGTTGATGTACTTCTGGCCCGACGTCATCGGGGGCGACTTCCCGAAGGTACGGACCGGCAAAGCCGCGCTTCTCACTCAAGCGGCTGAACAACTCAAACTGTCGACGGCGACGGATGTCCTTCGGTCCATGGCCGCCGAAATCGAGTGGCGCAAAGTGCGATTGCTCAGTCCTGAGCAGTACGAGAGTGTGCTGGCGAATCGCCCGCTGCCGTCGGCTTTGACGGTGGACAAAGCAATGGCGCTGATCGAACGATACGAACGACTCAAGGATGAACGTCGCGAACTCGATTTCGAGGACGTTCTCGTCACGACCCTCGGACTACTGGAATCGGAGACCTGGGTTCGCGAACGCGTCCACGAGGAGTTCAGGTTCTTTGTCGTCGACGAGTTCCAGGACGTTTCCCCGATTCAACGCGCGCTGCTGGACGCATGGCGTGGAAACCGATCGGACATCTGTGTCGTCGGTGACCCGAACCAAACCATCTATTCGTTCGCGGGTGCATCGAGTGAGCATCTCCTTCGCTTCGGCGACGAATTCCCCAATGCCATCACGGTGACTCTGGACCGCAACTACCGTTCAACGCCGGAAGTCGTTCACGTCGCAAATTCGCTCATTCCCGAATCCCCGCTCGAACTCGTGTCGACCACGGAAAGCGGGCCGGCGCCTCAGTTGCGTTCCGCGGCAACAGACGCCGAGGAGGCTCGCGCGATTGCTGGATCGATTCACGCCGCCATCGAATCTGGAACTCGACCGGAGAACATCGCAATTCTGTATCGAATCAACTCGCAGTCGATTGGGCTCGAAAGCGCGCTCGGCGCAGCGGGGGTTCCATTCCGAGTTCGTGGTTCGCGCTTCTTCGAAGAGCAGGCCGTGCGTGAGACGATGCTTATTTTGCGAGGTACCTCGGCGACAAACCCGACGATGTCCGCGCGCGACGCACTGGGCATGATTTTGCGCGAGCACTTCAATTGGATGAGCAAGCCACCCGCGAACCCGGTTGAACGGCATTCCTGGAACGTGTTGTCGGCGATCCAATCACTGGCTGAATCGTTGCCTGTGACCGCCACCGCTGCCGACCTGCTCACCGATCTGACACATCGCGCGGAAGCGGACGTCGAACCGGCGCTCAGCGCTGTGACACTGTCGACGATTCACGCCGCCAAGGGCCTCGAGTGGGACACCGTGTACATCGCGGGTGTCAGCGAGGGTTTGCTTCCGCTCTCGTTTGCGACGGACGATGCCGCGATTGCCGAAGAGCGCCGATTGCTGTACGTGGCGGTTACTCGTGCGCGCCGCAACCTCACCCTGTCGTGGGCAGAGCGAGGCGCGAACCAATCGGGGTCCCGTTCGCGAAGTCGATTCATTCCGGCAGCGCTGGCAGCGACTGACACCCGCATCGCGGGTGAATCACGTGCGGGTGCATGACCCGACTGAACGTGTCGCCGTCGACCCGAGTCGAGTAACCGCTCCCTGCAGTGAGTACTGCGAGAACTTCTGACGCCGCGTGGGCCACCAGTGCGCGACTCGGGTGCGCACTGCGTGACCAGACCTGTGGCGCGATTGCACTCCACGCCGGGTCGGCATCGAGCCGTTCAAGCTCAACGCACGTGACGCACGCCGATCGGCCCGGTCGGACAAGCGGTCCGACAATCGCCGACGATTCCGTGAAGACGACGGTGAGATGGTCGATGTCTCCGCCGAGCCATGGCTGAACGTCCATGGGCGACACCACGAAGTCGCTGACGAGAATCACGGTGTCGATGGTGATGGGGTCGATGTCGCTCGAAAACTCGGCGCGCGTCGTCGCCGCGAACGCCGGAGCACAGAGTTCGGCCAGAACCCGTGCGGAATCGGACCTGCCGATGACGGCAACTCGGGGGAGAGGGACTCCTGGACGCGAGCCCAGGATTGGGTCAACGTGTTCACGCAACCGCGCGCTGCGTTCGGCACCCATCAACGCCGCAAGGCGTTGCGTGGATGTTCCCTTGACCAAATCACTGATGCCCCGAGCCGTGACGTCGTCAACATCGTCGAATCGAACTCGGACGGGGTCGATTCCGGCCTGCGCAGAATTGTGGCTGCGCCACACGACGGGAATGGTGGGATCGATTTGGACGAACACTCACCGAGGTTGCCACGGTGCTGACGGCGACGTCAGTTTTCGTCCACAGTCCCATCGTTGTCGAGCAGTTCACGCAACGCGACATCCATGGCATCCGGTGCAACAGGCCCGCCGCGCAATCGCGCGACCAAGGCCGCTGGGTTGTCGATGTCGTCCGCCGTGGGAACGGCATCCGGGTGATCCCACAAGCCGTCGCGAACATCGGCCCCGACCTCGTCGTGAACCATTTTCCACATTGCTGCCGCTTCACGCAGTCGACGAGGGCGAGCCTCGATTCCGACGAGTCCCGCCAAGGCCTTTTCCCCTGCACGCCCGGCTGCACGCTGGCGGCGAACCATTTCGGCGATTGAGTTTCGGCTGGGGAGACGGTGTGCGGCGGCGTCGGTGACGACATCCACCCATCCTTCGACGAGGGCAAGAATCGTTTCGATGCGCGCAAGGGCCAAGAGTTGTTCGTCTGTCTTCGGCGGAATCAGAGCGCCATCGCCGACCATTCGGCGAAGCGATTCCGGGTCGCTCATGTCGATGTCCTCCATCGCCTCACGCAACGCATCCGAGTTGATCGAGATTCCGTTCGCGTATTCGGTGATGCTGGCGATGAGCCCGTGCTTCAGCCACTTGGCGTGCTTGAACAGCCGTGCGTGTGCGATTTCCCGAATCGCAAGGTACAGAACGACATCGTGGAGCGGAATGTCCAGGCCTTCGGCGAATGCGGCGACGTTCTGTGGCACCAGGACCGCACGCAGCTCGTGGTCCATGGCCCCGTCGAGAAGCGGAATTCCGAGATCTCCGCCCGACGAGACTTCTTCTGAGAGTTGACCAACAATCTGACCGAGTTGCATCGAGAACAGCGTGCCGCCGAGGCGACCCAACGCGGTGAACGCACCCTGACGTTCCGCATCGACATCGTCGGGCATCTGTTCGGTGAGAAGTTTTTCGGCTGCGCGCGAAATTGAGAGCGCAACGGGTTCGGCAATCTGAATCCAGACGGGGATTGTTGCCCGAGCCCACTCTGGTCGAGTCATGAGTGTCGGCGTTGCGGTCAGCGGGGTTATCCCGGTCGCTTCGTCGAGCCACAGCGACGCAAGTTGCATGGCCGAGTTTGCGGTGTCGATGACCGACGCGTTGACACTGATTGCGTGAGCGTTGGCAACCCGCGTCGCGGTGTCGCGCACGAGCCGTTCGGTGATTCCCTCGCCACCCTGCTGGAGCGCGGCCTGAAGTTGGGCGAGCATGGCGTTTATTGCGGCCGGGTCGCCGGGCAAACCTGCTGCCTTGGCGAATTGCGCCACATCGAACTCTTCGCCGTTCTCGAGGAATCGGCGGAGCATCTCGCGAAAGTCTTCGGACTCGTCGTCGGTCATGTGTCCACCGTATCCGCCCGTAGGGTTGTTGTCGTGACGATTGAAACGCCAGATACACCGACTCGCCCGCGCGTGACGCGTCGGCGAAAGGTCGGCTTTGCATTTCTCGCCACCGCAGTACTCGGCGCAGTCGGACTCTCTTTCGTCCCTGCACCGTACGTCATCGAGATGCCAGGTCCGGTCTATGACACGTTGTCGACCGTTGAAGACACAGAGGGCAATGACGTCTCGCTGATTTCGATCGACGGCGTCGAGACCTATCCGACCGAAGGAACCCTGTCGTTGTTGACGGTGTACGTCGGCGGATCGCCGGACGACCACCCGACCTGGCTCGACGTCGTCACCGCGTGGTTCCGCCCCGACTTCGCCGTACTTCCGATGAGCCTGTTCTACGCTCCGGGAACAACCCACCAAGACGAGGTCGACGCTGCGGCTCTGCAGATGACGAACTCGCAACAAGAAGCGATTGCTGCTGCCCTGTCGAGTTTGGACATCGCGTACGAAGCACAGATTCAGGTCGAAGAGACGATGGAGGGCTACCCGGCCGAGGGCAAGCTCGAGAACGGCGACGTCATTCTGTCAGCGAACGGGGTTGGTGTCTCCAACGTGTCGGATCTTCGCGCTCTGATCAAAGAAATCGGTGTCGGCGGTTCCATCGATTTGGGAATCGTTCGGGGCGGATCGTCCCAAACGGTCACGGTCGGCATTGTCGCGAGTGAAGACGACAAGTCGGTTCCCGTGATTGGCGTGTACACGAGTGGCAAATACATTTTCCCGTTCGACGTGACCATTCAGTTGTCGAACGTCGGTGGTTCGTCGGCCGGACTGATGTTCGCCCTTGGAATCATCGACGAGCTCACACCGGGGCAACTGACGGGTGGCGAAAAGATTGCCGGAACCGGCGAGATCACCGCGGCTGGAGACGTTGGCCGAATCGGCGGAATTGTCCAGAAGGCCTACGCTGCTCGCGATTCGGGTGCCGAATGGTTGCTGCTTCCCTCGAGCAATTGTGATGCTCTGTATGGCCACGTTCCCGGCGGAATTCGGGAAATCCCGGTGGACACTCTGGACGATGCGTTGGTCGCTTTGGCGGCGATTGCCGACGGTACAGCGGACGCCGAACTGCCTCGCTGCTCGGCTCCGTAGCCCTCAGTTTCGGCAGGTAGACTCGCCGCAAAGGAGTCCATTCTTATGAGTTCAACTGCCGCCGCACGTCGTCGTTCCCCTCTCGTTGTGACCGCCAGCATCCTCGCTGTGCTCGTCGCCATCTTCTTCCAGGCAGCGGCGATTCTCGTCGATGTCCTGTGGTTCCAGCAGACCGGTTTCGAGTCGGTGCTGTTCACACAGTGGATTGCCATGGCCGTTGTCGGCGTGATTGCGTTTGTGCTTACTGCCGGTACCGCGTGGCTCACTCTCTGGGTGTCCTACAAGTTCCGCCCGCTGACGGCGCGCTTGTCGGAAAGCGCCGAGCGATACCGCGAAGCAATCGAGCCGATTCGTCGCCTCATCCTGTGGGGTGGCCCACTTCTCATCGGTGCGTTTACGGGCGCAACTGCTGCGTCGCAGTGGCCCGTCGTGCTCCAGTTCCTCAACAAGACTCCGTTCGGCACGACCGACCCACAGTTCAACCTCGACCTGTCCTTCTTCGTCTACGACGTCCCGTTCTGGCTCTTCGTTGTTGGAGTAGTCGAGACCGCTCTGGTTGTTTCCTTCCTCGTCACGGTCCTCACGGGATTCCTGTATGGAGGATTCCAGTTCACCGGCCGCCAGGTCGTCGTGTCCCGCGCGCTTCGCGTCCAGGCATCGATCATCGCCGTTGCCTACTTGGCCGTGCTCGCTGTTCAGTTCTGGTTCAAGCAGTTCGAAACTCTCGTCACGCCATCCCAGGGATTCGTGGCAACAGGAGCGGGTTACACCGAGGTCAACGTAGACATCCCTGGTTACCAAATCCTCGCGGGAATCGCCGCCGTCGTCATCGTGTTCTTCGCCGTCACCGCGGTGACCGGGCGTTGGCGTTTGCCGATCGTCGGAACCGCGATGCTCATCGTCTCGATGCTCGTTCTCGGGGGAGTTTCGTGGGTCGTCCAGCGCTTCCAGGTTGACCCCAGCGCTCGAACCCTCGAGGCCGAGTACATCCAGCGCAACATCGATGGAACGCGCCTTGGCTTCGGTCTCGCTGACATCAACGAGGTTGAGTACACCGCGACGACCACCGCGGAACAGGGCGCACTTCGAGCGGATGCCGAGACGACTGCCCACATTCGCATCATCGACCCGGGCCTCGTGCCTGATGCCTTTTCGCAGCTGGAACAGTTCCGTCAGTACTACACGTTCCCGAGCCACCTCGACGTCGACCGCTACACGATTGACGGGAGCAAGCAGGACACCGTGATCGCGGTTCGTGAACTCAACGCCGAAGGCTTGACGAGTTCGACTTGGTACAACGACCACATCGTGTACACGCACGGTTACGGAATCGTCGCGGCTTACGGAAACAAGCGCAACGCGGACGGACAGCCGACGTTCCTCGAGTCGGGAATACCGGTGTCGGGAAACCTCGGAGAGTACGAGCCCCGTGTGTACTTCGGTGAGAAGACCACGAACTATTCGATCGTCGGAGCGAGTGGTTCTGACGGCCCGCTCGAGCTCGACTACCCATCGGCAAATTCGACGAGCGATTCCGGAAACGCCAAGTACACGTTCACCGGTGACGGTGGACCGAAACTCGACAACATCTTCACGCGATTGATTTACGCGATGCACTTCCAGTCCGAGCAGATCTTGTTGTCCGACGCGATCTCGAACGACTCGCAGATTCTCTATGACCGACACCCCTTGGTGCGCGTGAACAAGGTCGCGCCGTATTTGACCCTCGACAACGACCCGTACCCCGCTGTGGTTGACGGTCGCATCGTGTGGATTGTCGACGGGTACACGACGTCCAACAACTTCCCCTATTCGACCTCGGTTGACATGGGCGAAGCGATCAAGGACACGTACACCAGCGGCTCGCTGGTTCCGACCGGCTCGGTCAACTACATCCGTAACTCGATCAAGGCAACGGTTGACGCCTACACCGGAACCGTGACCCTGTACGCGTGGGACACCGAAGACCCGATTCTTGCGACCTGGCAGAACATCTTCCCGACGACGTTGAAGTCGGCTTCCGAGATGTCGGCCGATTTGCTTGCGCACGTCCGTTACCCGTCGGACCTGTTCAAGGTTCAGCGCGAGGTACTCGGCAGCTACCACGTGACGGATCCGGGAACCTTCTACTCGACGGAAGACACCTGGGTTACCCCGAACGACCCGGTGTCTGACCCCGCTTCGCCGACCCTGCAGCCGCCGTATTACCTGACGATGCAGATGCCCGGTGCGGAAACCCCCGCGTTCTCGCTGTACTCGACCTTCATCCCGAAGTCGACGGGCAAGGATGCGCGAAACGTTCTGTACGGTTACCTCTCGGCGAATTCTGACCCCGGTCCGGATTACGGAAAGCTCACTCTGCTGACCCTGCCGAAGCAGACGACCATCCCCGGCCCTGGCCAGGTACAGG
This sequence comes from uncultured Gulosibacter sp., assembly GCA_964637095.1. Classification (GTDB taxonomy): domain Bacteria; phylum Actinomycetota; class Actinomycetes; order Actinomycetales; family Microbacteriaceae; genus MWH-TA3. The sequence continues at coordinate 3,001 of CAZWTW010000011.1, read as the reverse complement.
CTCAATTCGACTCGGATGCAACCGTCAGCCAGCAGCTCAACCTGCTGCGCCAGGGCAAGACCGAGGTCATCCCCGGAAACTTGCTGACGCTTCCCGTCGGTGGTGGACTGCTTTACGTCCAGCCCGTCTACGTGCGCTCGACCGGTGAGACGTCGTATCCGTTGCTGCGCAAGATCCTGGTCGCCTTCGGTGATTCGATCGCGTTCGAGGATTCGCTCGAAGCAGCGTTGGACTCGTTGTTCGGCGGGAACTCTGGCGTTGTCGATCCGACGGAACCGACCGAACCAGGCAACCCGTCAACGGGTGGTGAGGTCTCGGACGATCTGGCGAAGGCACTTGCAGCCGCGAAGAAGGCGCTGAGCGATCGCGAAGCGGCTTACGCAAAGAACGACCTGGTTGCGGCCGCAGCCGCGGACGTCCGACTTCAGCAGGCCCTGCAGACCGCTTACGAGCTGTCGCGCTAATCGAGCCAGCTAAAGGACGATTATGGTGACGGTGAAGGCGGGGCTCCTCGGCTTCTTCGTCATCCTCGCCCGCGGGTTGTATGCGCTTTTTGCGTTGTTGCCTGTTCAGGACAAAGTGACGTTCATCAGTCGCGGGCAGAACTGGACGAGTATCGACTTCAAACTCCTCGCCGAACAGATTGCACGGGATTCGCCGTCAACTGCGCTGGTGATTCTCAATCACCCGGTTGACCCCAAGCTCGTTTACCCCTTCAAGGTGTGCCTCGAGATGTTCCATGTTGCGACCTCGCGAGCGGTCGTCATCGACACGTACAACATCGTGGTCAGCGTGTTCCGCCACAAGGAATCGCTGCGTGTCGTGCAGATTTGGCACGCGTTGGGGGCATTCAAGGCGTTTGGCTTGATGGCGCTCGATACCGCCGAGGGAAGCAACCGTCAGATCGCATCGGTAATGCGTATGCACCGCAATTACACTTACGTCACCGCGGCGAGCGAGGCGACGTCGACAATCTTCCAGAAGTGTTTCGGTGTTTCACCGGAGCAGATGCTCATCGCCGGATCGCCGCGTGTTGACTATTTGACGGATTATGAACGCCAGGCGGAGTTGCGCCGAGCTGCGCGCCGAAAGTACGCGATTCCCGCGGATCGAGAAGTTGTGCTGTTCGCCCCGACGTTCCGCAAGGGCAACGCACTTCCGCTCGCCGAGCTCGTGGCGGCTTTCGACTTTGACCATTACACGCTGGTGTTCCGAAAGCACCCGTTGGACCACCTGACCGAAATCTCCGACCCGCGAATTGTTGTGCCGGACGAACGCGAGGGAATCGAAATTCTCGCCATGGCCGACCACGTGGTGACCGACTATTCGGCCATCGCGTTCGAAACGACGTTGCTCAACATCCCGCTGTATTTTTGGGCGTTCGACTTGGAGGACTATTCGACCAAGCGCGGGTTCGCAATGGATTTTGTCAACGAAGCCCCTGGCCCGATCCTCACAGACGCCCGTGACGTGACGCACGCGATCTCGACGTCACACGATTATTCGACACAATATGCCGCGTTCAGGTCGCGCTACATTCAAACGCGTGATTTCAACAATTCCGAGCGAATTGTTCGCGCGATTCTGGAGGACACCGTTGAGAAACCTCGTTAATCGGGTCATCAAGCCTCTCGCGATTTGGATTGCACGAAAGAGCTCAGTGGCCGACACTGTCCTCAAGGCCATCATTCGGTTGATTCAAGCGATGAGTTTTGCCACCGCTCGATTGCGCGAGCGCGAGGACCCCAAGACGGTGCTCTTCTTTTCGTTCATGGGAAAGAAGTTCGCCGATTCGCCACGGGCAATTTTCGAGGCGATGATTGCGGACCAACAGTTCGCCGACTGGACCTTCGTCTGGGGGTTCAGGGGATACGACGGCACCGAGTTCACGAAATCGTTCGCGACCCACGATCGCGTCTCGGTTGTGACGTACAACAGTCGCGGCTTTTTCGAGGCACTGGCAAGGGCGAAGTACTGGGTAACGAACTCGCACGTAACGGATGGGGTGATGCCACCTCCGAGCAAGGTCTATCTCCAGACGTGGCACGGAACTCCGCTCAAGCGAATGGGCGCCGACATCCCCACCGAGGGGTCGAAGATGCCGAAAAAGACCCGCAACTATGGCAGTTGGTATCAGCTTCAGGCATCCAAGTGGACTTACTTGACGAGTCAGAGCCCCTATTTCACCGAGAAGATTTCTGCGGCATTCCGAATCGGAGCGCTCAGGAATCCGCCGACGATTCTTGATTCTGGCCTTCCGCGAAATAGCAAACTTTTCGCGAACACGCCAGAACTGGCGGTGCATGCGGACGAAATTCGGTCACGACTCGGTATCGCAGCCGGGAAGAAAATCGCGCTCTATGCGCCAACATTCCGCGACAACCAACATTCGAGCGCGATTGGATACACCTACAACCTGGGTGTCGACTTCCAGAAATTGCGACGTGAACTGGGCAACGACTGGGTCGTCCTGTTCCGTGCGCACTACTTCGTGGCGAATTCGCTGAACTTCGATGAATTCGAGGGTTTCGTGTACGACGTCAGCGCGTTTGACGACATCAACGACCTCTTCGTCGCAGCAGATGTTCTGGTTACGGACTACTCGAGTTCGATGGTGGATTTTGCCAACACGCTTAAGCCGATCTTGATTTACGCATACGACCTCGATGAATATGGCAACGAGTTGCGCGGGTTCTACATCCCCATTACCGAGTTCCCGGGTCCTGTGTTCACGACCCAGGACGAACTCGCGGAGTCCTTGAACGCGCTCGACCGAATCGCCGCGGAATGGGCGGATCGTCGTGACGAATTTCGAAAGACATACACACCGTGGGATTCGGCAGGGTCGACACAGCGAGTCATTGACGCCGTGTTTCGGTCCTAAGAGATAAGAGGGTCGGGCCCGATTTCGCCAAGCCCCACACCGCGTGTAAACTAGACCCTTGTAACGCGGGGTGGAGCAGTTCGGTAGCTCGCCGGGCTCATAACCCGGAGGTCGTAG
>CAZWTW010000010.1:0-54429 GCA_964637095.1 uncultured Gulosibacter sp. | reverse complement strand
CGATGATCGTCCCGCGACGGAGACATTCGACCAGCAGGTTCGACCACGAATCGTCCGGACTGGTGCCCACGATGTCCCGGTAGAAGATGGTGTTCGAGTTGCCAGGGCGGAACAGCGCCGTGCAGACGAACCCGCCGTCCTTGGTTTGCAACCACAGCGCCATGTCCGAGAACGACAGGTCGGCAATCAGTTGCCCTTCGCGGACCAGGTCACGCAACCATTCAATATCGTCAGACCCGAGCGCAGTTTGCTCGGTGGCGATGGAGGTCAGCGTGGGCACAGGTCAAGGCTACCTTTTGGCTCCCGACTCCAGGTCGCCCACGCGCTTTTTCACTTCGCGCCACAGTCCTTTGGCCGAGTTTGCCGCCCTCGACGCAGCGTCCTCAAGCCCTCCTCGTGAGTCTGCTGGGATAGCCACCGCAACTCGATGGCGGGTGAATCGCGAGAGGGCATCTGATGCTTCTCGAGCAGATTGTCGAGTGGTTCGGTTCACCACAACAATTGGGTCGGCGCACATGTCGTCTAGTTCGTCCAGTCCCCGGATGAGTCGCGAGATTCCAACTGCGTCCCCCAGTCCAACAGCGACCACTGCGTCGGCGTTCGAAAGGAGTGTTCGCGCGGTGCCATCTCGCTGGGGTGCGCCATCAATCCACTCGTTCTCTTCGATGCCCGATCCAACATCGACCACCACAAGGTCTGCAGACTCACGAAGCCGCTCCACGACTTGCCGCGCCTTTGGACCCGCGATTTCCGCCCACCGCGACGCCCGTGGCAGCCCCGTCAACACGGCTAGGTTCTCTCCGAACGCAGGGGACCTCATTGCCAGGCGCTCACATTCGGAGTCAGTCAACTCGCTTCGACCGGCAAGACGACAAGCGGCCGCGAATCCAGGAATGTCATCAATCAACCCCAGCCCGATGGCGATTGATGCCCCGCGAGAATCGGCATCACACAGAACAACTTTCGCTCCCTCGCGCGCCGCAAGAATCGCCAGCGTGATTGCGATCGTTGTGATTCCCGGGGCACCGCAAGGACCCCATACACAAATGACCCTCCCACGTCCGCTCGCCGTGATGTCCTCGCTCTGAACGATGGGGCCCTCAACCGTTTGATCATCGACACGCACGAGCTCGCCCAATTCGGCAAACGTGGCAATTCTGTAGACGCCGGGCACATCATCGATCCACTGTGTTTCACGCGTACGTGGTGCCAACGTGAAACCCCGAACTCCCGATTCCGCAAGGCCTTTGACGATTTCGGACGTGAGAAATTCGACCGTCCCTTCAATGACGACGGCATCTACGAGGTTCGACCCCCGAAGTCGGGATTTCACGTGTGAGACGTCATCGGTTCCCCACATGACCTCGCACCATTGGTCGACCTCCTGAACACTCGATAACCAGTCGGACGGACCCAACAGCCCGATTTTCATGCAGACCCGGAACCAACAATTGCCACAATCAGCCCCTCCGACCCCAACGCCGCCAGCAGATGCGTTTCATCACGACTGGCAATTGATACATCGAGTAAATCGCCGTCCCCAAAAGAGCCACGACGAGTGGCGACCACCACAACGTCCGACGCGACTTGCATCGGAGGCGCCGAGCCATTGGGTGCAACGGACCACAGTTGGATTCGCATCCCGGACGAAATCGTTGTCGATGGGGCAATACCCAGCGGCACCGCAATCACGCGTCGCTCCGAGGCCGTCGAGTCGAGGGCGTGCAGAGTCACGAGGTCCCCCGATGCAAGATCGTGCGCGACCCGCTTCCCGATGAGGTCATCGATATTCGTCGCGGCGACAAACCCTTCCCCCACAATCCGCGCCTCGACGACATCGTCGCGTGTGATTTCGGTACCAGCGGGGATGAATCGTGACGCAAGGATGATTCCCGTTCCTTGGGAGTTGTCGGATATAACCCAAGTGGTGCCGACAACGCTGACCAGAATTACGGCGACGCCGAGCCACGTTCGTGGTGTGGGTGATCTCAATGCCGGCTTGGGGATTATGAACTTCATGTGTCCTCCTTTATGGAGGATGGTTGCGCAACTCGCGAGAGCGCGCGGTCGTTATCCACAGATTTCTGAAGAATCGAGCAAAGTCAGGTCATGATGGGCATTCTGGTCAAATGCCAGATGACATTTCCCTCACACCAACCGATGTTGCAGAGGCGCTGGGCTGCCCGATCACCGAAGTCGTGTCGCTCATCGAGAGCGGAAGACTCCCCGCCTCGAAGAATCGCGGGTGGAGGATTGCCCACGATGATCTTGCGGCCTTCATCTGTGAGAGCCGCACCGAAGCGCTAGAGCTGGGCCATGTGATGTCCCTGGCGCCCTCGTTCTCTGTTTCACGACCCCTCGAATGACACCGAGTGGACGTCGCCAAACCGAATCGTCGTAACGCCGTTCGCACACAACACGTCGATTGCGTCTTGCCACACCGCCACGATCCGGCCGCGGACACCCCCGACGCTATGTGATACGACGATTCGTGTGCCCGCGCGCTCAATCGCGCGAAGTCTTGCCCCGAATGTGACATGTCGAAAAATGCGGGGTGTAGCTACGCCGCAATCACACTGACGGGATGTGATCAATCCGCGAACAGCTTCGAGCGGAATGATTACGTCCCCTGCGGTTCCGCACACCCGTCCTTGGACCCAACTCGCGCCGACCTGCGAAATGTGTACTGGCGACTCGAGGCGATTGATGAGTGCCACCACTTGCTCGCAGGTCACGCGTTCACACAACACAGCGAAGAATGGCGTTGACGCCCGATCAGCGCGGACAAGTTCACGGCGTTCATCCAATTCAGCGTTGTCGCTTTCTGATTCCCACAGTGATTGATACCCAGCGACGAATGATTCCCATCTCATGTCGCGAGAGTAAAGGGGTTTGGGCGCTAAAAAAAGTTATCCACAGATTTTCGACACGCCACCCTTTAGTTACGAATCTGCGCGATGGTTGTGGCGTTATCTGGGAAATACCCAATAACCGGTAGCACCCTGGACGTAGGGAGGAAAGATGGCAAAACACTCATCCGATTCGGAATCGGAACGACACAAGCGCGTGAAGGACGTTGAATTCTTCGACGCCCAGCCCACGCCGCGGGCAGAATTGCCCGACCCCAGCAACGTCGTTGAACGCCTAGCGTTGCTCGCATGTGAAATCCTTGCCGGCAGCCGCAACCTCGACCAGATTGCACGGTGGGTGACGGATGACGTTTACCGACAGGTTGCCGAGCGTTCGATCGATGCGCGCAGGCGCAGGGCTCAAGCGACGGTCTCATCGCTGAAGCGACCCGCGGTGGCAGTCATGTCATCCCACGTGTGCGAACCTCGAGACGGCATCGTTGAAGGCGTTGCCCTCGTTCGAATTGGGCCGCGGACTCGCGCTGTGGCAATTCGCCTTGAAGGGCTCGATCACCGCTGGCGAGCAAGCTCGCTGGCGTTACTCTGACTATTCGGTCTTCTGACCGAACGCTCCACGTCCTCCCCCGGCAGCCGGCGGCTGCTTGGGCTGGACGCGAGGCTGCTGCGCGGGTGCAGGGTTCTGACGCGGCTGGGCCGGGCGAACCTCGGTCTCGCCGTCCTCGTTGGGGGCTGAATACGACAGTTGCGTCGGAGCCTGCGGGACGTTGAGCCCCGGAGCCGACACGGCCTCGCCACCACCGGCGGGAACGACCTGAACGTCGAGGTTGAAGACGAAACCGACCGACTCTTCGCGGATCAGTCCCATCATCTGTTGGAACATCTGGTAACCCTCGCGCTGGTACTCGATGAGCGGATCGCGCTGAGCCATCGCACGCAGACCGATTCCGTCCTTGAGGTAGTCCATCTCGTAGAGGTGGTCGCGCCAGCGGCGGTCGACGACCGAGAGAACAACACGACGCTCGAGTTCGCGCATGGCCTGTTCGCCAAGAGCGGTCTCGCGAATGCCGTATTGGACCATGGCGTCGCCGATGAGTTCACGGGCGACATCCGCCGACGAAATCTTCGCTCCATACTCGGCAAGAACGTCGTGAACCGAGATGGTGACGGGGAAGATCTGGCGGACATCGGTCCACAACTGTTCGAGATCCCAGTCGTCCGAGTGGCGACCGTTAGCGGTGTGCTGGGTTACGACCTCGGTGACAGAACGATCGATGAACTGTGAGACGCGTTCCTTGATCGATGCGCCTTCGAGGATCTGGCGGCGGTCACCGTAAATGGCCTCGCGCTGGCGGTTCAAGACGTCGTCGTACTTGAGGACGTTCTTGCGGATCTCGGCGTTACGGCCTTCGACCTGCGACTGGGCAGAGCGGATTGCGCGGGAGACAATTTTGGACTCGATGGCGAGGTCGTCATCGCCGGTGCGACGCATGATCGACTCGGCGGCCCCTGCGTTGAACAAACGCATGAGGTCGTCCTGCAGCGACAGGTAGAAGCGGCTCTCGCCCGGGTCGCCCTGACGGCCGGAACGACCGCGCAACTGGTTGTCGATACGACGTGACTCGTGACGCTCAGTGCCCAGGACGTAAAGTCCACCGGCAGCGACAACCTTGTCGGCTTCCTCGGAAACCTGCGCCTTTGTCGAGGCGAACACCTCGTCCCACTTGGCTTCGTATTCCTCGGGGGTGTCGTTCGGGTTCAAGCCCATTTCGTGGAGTTTGTGAACAGCCATGAACTCGGCGTTTCCACCGAGCATGATGTCGGTTCCACGTCCAGCCATGTTCGTTGCCACGGTGACGGCGCCAAGACGGCCGGCCTCTGCGACGATTCCCGCTTCACGCGCGTGGTTCTTGGCGTTGAGAACTTCGTGGCGGATGCCCTTCTGGGCAAGCAACTTGGAGAGCATCTCGGACTTTTCGACCGACACTGTTCCGACCAGGACCGGCTGGCCCTTAGCGTGACGTTCGGCGATGTCCTCGACCACCTGGCGGAACTTGGCCTCCTGCGTGCGGTAGATCAAGTCGGACTGGTCGATGCGAACCATCGGCTTGTTGGTCGGAATCGGGACGACGCCGATCTTGTAAGTCGATGCGAATTCTGCGGCTTCGGTCTCGGCCGTACCGGTCATTCCCGACAGCTTCTCGTACAGACGGAAGTAGTTCTGAAGTGTGACCGTGGCGAGGGTCTGGTTTTCCGCCTTGACCTCGACGCCTTCCTTCGCTTCGATCGCCTGGTGGATTCCCTCGTTGTAGCGGCGACCCGAGAGGATTCGACCGGTGTGCTCGTCGACGATGAGAACTTCACCGTTCATGACGACGTAGTCCTTGTCCTTGCGGAACAGTTCCTTCGCCTTGATCGAGTTGTTGAGGAAGGAAATCAGCGGGGTGTTGGCCGATTCGTAGAGGTTGTCGATGCCGAGGTAGTCCTCGACCTTTTCGATTCCCGCTTCGAGAACACCAATTGTGCGCTTCTTCTCGTCGACTTCGTAGTCTTCGCCTGGCGTCAGCTTCTGGACGATCTTGGAGAACTCGGTGAACCAGCGGTTGGCTTCTGCCGAGGCCGGTCCCGAAATGATGAGCGGGGTGCGGGCCTCGTCGATGAGGATCGAGTCAACTTCGTCGACGACGGTGAAGAAGTGTCCGCGCTGGACCATGTCCTGGCGCTGCCATGCCATGTTGTCGCGCAGGTAGTCGAAACCGAACTCGTTGTTGGTGCCGTAGGTGATGTCGGCGAGGTACTGCTGGCGACGAACCTCGGGCGACTGGTTCGAGAGGATGCAACCGGTCGTCATGCCGAGGGCGCGGAAGACGCGACCCATCAGCTCTGACTGGTACGACGCGAGATAGTCGTTGACCGTGACAACGTGGACTCCGCGTGACGGAATCGCGTTGAGGTACGCAGCGAGGGTCGCGACGAGAGTCTTTCCTTCACCGGTCTTCATTTCGGCGATGTTTCCGAGGTGCAGGGCGGCACCACCCATGAGCTGAACGTCGTAGTGGCGCATTCCGAGAGTGCGCTTGGCGGCTTCACGAACGGCGGCGAAGGCTTCGGGAAGCAATTCATCAAGCGATTCACCGTTTGCGTAGCGCTCGCGGAAGTCGGTCGTTTCGGCGCGGAGTTCGTCGTCCGTCAGGCCGGAGAAAGCGTCTTCGAGTGCGTTGACCGCCTGTGCGTACTGCTTGAGTTTGCGCAGAATCGCGCCTTCGCCGACACGCAGAACTCGCTCGAGAACATTGGCCACTCGGAACTCCGTTTCACCAGGCCGTCGCTCAGAGGAGGTGCGAACGGCTCTCGTCTATCCTACGGCGAACGGGCCGTGTGGGCTTTCGGGCTATGCGGATTTGAGGGCGATAGCCCCGTAAGTCCAGCCTTTTCGGCGGTACACGACCGACGGTTGACCAGTCTCCGAGTCGATGTAGAGGAAGAACGAGTGCCCGACGAGTTCCATGTGGTCGACGGCCTCTTCAACGGTCATGTGTGCCGCGTCGAACACCTTCGACCGAATCACGATCGGGTTCTCGATGCCCTCTTCTTCCGATTCGAGTTGGTCGATGACCGGCTCGAGGAACTTGGTCGCTGTTGCCTCGCTCAGACCCATCATGTGGTGGCCCCCGCCGCGGTGGATCTTGCGGCGATCCTTTGCTCGGCGGACTCGTTCAATCAACTTGTCGATCGCGACGTCGAAAGCGGCGTACTTGTCGCCGGCGCCGGACTCGGCCCGAATGACAACGCCGTGACCGCGCAGGGTGAGTTCGATGTGGTCGTCGCCGTGGTTACCGTTGCGGTCCAAGTGGCGCGAGACGCGGACTTCCAAGGAATCCGTTCGCGAGTCCAGGTGAGAGATTCGTTCTGACTTTTCCGACACGAAATCTCGGAATCGATCACTGATGCTGATGTTTCGGCCTGTAATCGTGATGTCCATGACACCCTCCTTTTCCGGTGGCCACTCGCCTACCGGAGGCGAGGGTCACGCCAACCTGTGTGTCTGCAACACTAGACCGATTTCACCGAAATCGGGAGAAGTTATTCAGAGTCGCCGACGCGTTCCCACATCTTTGCGAGAATCCACCATTGGCCGTCGATGTAGACGATATTGAGGTAGTCCTGCATGACACCGCCGAACATCTCCAGCTGAACCTTCACCCACGCCAACGTCGGTGACACCTGGTCGAAGTCGAGGATCGAATCGCGGCGGGCATTTCCCATTTCGGCCGGTGATTGACGGTTTGCGACGACCTCTTTGTACACGGCGTAGGGGCGGATGTTCATCGTCCCACCCTGCGTTGAATACAACGTGCAGTCTTTGTGGAACACGCGATCAAACAACTCCATGTCTTGGAAGTGCATCAGGTCGAAGTAGTCGCTGAGCAGTTTCTTGATGTCGTCATCGGCGTGATCAAAGTTCATGTGGCGATGCTAACAGTCACGCCACCACGAGGGAATAGCCGCAAGGACGACAATCCCATGGACCTGTGTGCCCTCCGACGAAAGCGCACGAACCGCCGCGCGCATGGTTGCGCCCGTCGTCAGCACGTCGTCAACGAGGACCACGCGCGCTGGTGTGCGACTCGTGACTCTGAATGACCGACCGACCGACCGTTCGATTTCCGTCTTTCCGCGTTGGGATTCGTCGCCGCGAAACCGCAGAACGTCGAGGACCTCCCGGCTCGCCATTCGCGCGACCACGAGTGCCAGACCGTATCCGCGACGGCGAAAGCCAGGGACGGACGGCGGAATCGGAACAAGCGGGATTCCAGCCACATCCGCGAAGGGCGAAATGAGTTCCTGGCGGAGATCGAACAGGACTGACCGTGCGCGGAAATTCTTCGCGGCGCGCACCACCCCGCGCAACGCCCCGGAGTAAGTCCCCAACGCCCGAACAGGAATGCCATCGAGCAGAAACGTGGGTCGGCGGTCCCCCGCGATCCGCGAGTGACATGTCGGACACAGCATGTTGCCTGGTGCGTCGCAGGCGACGCAGCGCGACCCGAGGATGAGTGACAGAAACACGAATCAACTCTGACGATGTGTCCCGAACACGAGCCCACATCCGGCGAAGTTGTGGACAGTTGCCGCTAGTGCTGGGTTGCCAGCACGTCAGCGGTGAGGCCAATGGACTGCCACCCACCGGCTCGGGGTTGCCACAATTCGCCGTCAGTCGTGCGGATGAGCAATTCGGACTGCCCGTTTCCACCCACGATCGAGGCGGGCATGGTTGGCTGGCCCATCGAGGTGGTCACTCCGCCGACGGAAGCGAGCTCCACGTAATAACCGGCGCCCTTGCGCGTAATCACGGCGATGTTCGTGCCGTCCGCCCACGCGATGTCGATTACCGATGTGCCATACAACGGAAGTCGGTGGAATCCACTGACCGATTTGACTCGGCCCTTTGCGTCGCGGCTGATCGACGCGACGTACAGACGTGGTCCACCAGCGGTGTCGACCGCGACGGCGACACGGGCATCCTCACGGGACACCTCGACGGCGCGGATTGTCCCCTTGGCGCCCCACGGGCCGGGGACGTCGATTGAGCGGCCGGACGAATAGACGCGAATCGACGATTTGTCCCGCGGCGAAACCCACCAGACCGAGTTGTTGCCGTCGATTTGAGGTTCGACAGCCGATCGCTGTTCAGACACGCGCACCTGTGAGTCGCCGACGAAGTACACCCCTTGGGAAGTCCCCACCGCAGCGACGCCTGTGTCGTGATACGAAATCGACGTGGGCTTGAGGTCGCCGATTCGCTCACCCAAGCGACCGAGTGGGTCGACGGCTCCGCCAACAGCAAAGCCGAGTTCACCGTCACGGAGGATGAGTGCGTTTTCGTTCACGAGTGGCTCGGCGACCACGTCAGGAGTTCGCCCGCCCGTGATGTTGACGATTGACCGGTCGACCGTCAATGACACCGTTGAGACACCCGAGATGGCGTCGAGGCTCGCTGTCATCTGACTCAACATCGCCTGTTGGTCATCAGCCGACGAATCGAGGATGTCGCGGGACACGTCGACAAGTGCGCGGCCTTCCGAGATTTCGACGGGCGACGCGACGAGTGTTGCGGTTGACGGGAATGCCGTTGCGGCGTGCGGCAGGTACTCGCTCGGTCCGCCGATGACGGCACGGGCGACTTCCGTCGCGGGGTCACCAGCGCGCGGGAAGTACCGCACGTCCGGGACCAACTGGGTTCGCGATTGGTTGTAGAAGTAGACGGTGAAGGGTTGATAGACGGATTCGAATGTCGCTGCCGTAACAAACACGGCGTCTGGCGCTTGCGAGATTCGCCATTCATAACCGACCTTCTCGAATTCGAACTCAAAACTCTGAGACGCACCGGCGTCCTCGAGGGCGTAGTAACCGCCACGAGTCACGCGGGCAATCACCGCCGTGGAATATGACATCGTTTCCAGACCGATTGACGAGGCCGACGATCCGGTGCCTCGAATGACCGACTCTTGCAACGGGTTCCACTCCGCGGCGAAGTCATCCGTGAGGAACAACCGCGCGACGCGATAGTCGTCTTGGGCGGCGGCTCCCGCGGCGAGATAACCATCGAGAATCTCTTGTTGCGTCGCACCAGCGACGGGTCCAGAGGCGAGGTATTGCACCTGCGCATCGTCTGGGGCGTTGAGCGGGCCACCGATTTGCACCGGTCCGCCCGTGGGCAAGTTAGTACAGCCGGCCAGAGCAAGCACGACTGCAGCGATGAGTGCCTTACGCATCAGGTTCCCCCTCGCTTGGTGGAAGACCGACGGGCGACACGGCATCGCGCGCTCCGTCGCGCGGAAGAGTCAAGCGGAAGCAGGCACCTTCGCCCGGTTCGGCCCACACGTCGATGACTCCGCCGTGGAGTCGCGCATCTTCGAGAGCGATGGCCAACCCCAAACCCGTGCCGCCAGTTCGTCGCTCGCGGGCGGGATCCGCACGCCAGAATCGGTCAAACACGCGAGTCGCTTGATCGTCCGTCATTCCGACACCATGGTCTCGAACGGCAATCCCGACCGCGCTCGATGACGAGTCGACCCACACGTCGATGGGCTTTCCTTCGCCGTGGTCGATCGCATTGGCGAGGAAGTTCTGCATGATGCGTCGCACGCGCCGTGGGTCGATGTCGACCTCAGAGTGACCTCCGGGAGCGTGCAGGCGAATTTCCGTACCGCGGTCCTTCGCTAGCGCGGCGACGGCATCGATGCTCGATGCGACAAGTGTTGCCGGAACTGTCGGTTCGGTTTCGAGCTCCGCCGCACCGGCGTCGAATCGCGACAATTCGAGGAGTTCGGCGAGCGTAACCTCGAACTTTTCCAACTGTTGGTGCAGAATCTCTGCCGCGCGTGCGGTGTCGGCGTCGAACTTGTCGCGGCGTTCGAAAATCATGTTCCCCGCGAGCTTGATTGACGTCAACGGAGTTCGCAGTTCGTGGCTGACGTCTGACACGAACTGCTGCTGAAGGGTCGAGAGCGTTGCCAAACGAGTGATTTGGCCCTCGATTGCCTCCGCCATGCGGTTGAAGGACGTCGCGAGAGTCGCGGTGACGTCCTCGCCGTCGACAGCGATTCGCTCTTCGAGGTTTCCGGCCGCGAATCGTTCGGCGGTCTGGGCTGTCGTCACGATCGGTCGGATTGCCCTCGTGGTGACCGTCCACACGATCCAGCCGGTCACGATAACGAAAAACACACCACCGAGAAGCAGAGCGCTTTGCACGAATCGCAGGTTCCCTTGGACGTCAGACAAGTCGTAGACCAACACGAGGTCGTAGCGGCCAGCTGTCGGAACGTCAACGTTGGCGGAGGCGGCGATTCCTGGCTCCCCGTCGGGCAGCGCAACAGATTGATAGTGAACCGATGTTCGGTCGGCGTTGACAGCGTTGCGCAGTTCTGTCGTGACGACCTCGACGGGGAAGCCGATTGACGATGTACTGGCGAGCACGTTCTCGGTGAGCTGGTTGAACTCGCGCAAAATGGCGAACCCGACCAAGCCAGGCGAGTTGGTTGTCGACCGAATCGCCGTTTGAGCAGCCGAGTTGGCCCGCTCGACATCAATGTTTCCGTCGACGTCGACGGAACCGTCGAATACCGACTGAACGTTGCCCGCCACAGCAGCAGCCTCGGCGACGACTTCGGCACGGCGTGACTCAAACAAATTTCGCTGAATTGTGTAGGACAGCACTCCACCGATGAGACCGACCGCAATTGCGGTGAAGAGGAGCGACACCAACATCATGCGCAGGCGAAGCGATGTCCGCCAACTACTGAGCGCGAGCCGAATCAGGCGCCGCACGACGTTCACAGCGCTCGCGTTTCACCTGCGCGATAACCAACCCCGCGGACGGTGACGATGATCTGAGGGTTGTCGACGTCGATTTCAATCTTGGAACGAAGGCGTTGCACGTGAACATTGACCAGGCGGGTGTCCGCCTTGTATTGATAGCCCCAGACGCGTTCCAGAAGTGCTTCACGAGTGAAAACTTCGGCCGGACTCGCGGCGAGAGTGTGCAAGAGCTCGAACTCGAGAGGCGTGAGGTTGATTGCTTTGCCCTCGCGCGTGACTCCGTGCCCGCGAAGGTCAATGACGATGTCGCCTACTTCGAGAGTGTCCGACGTCGCCGCGACGGGGCGTCGCATGCACGCGCGAATACGGGCGACGAGGACCTTTTCGTTGAACGGCTTCTCGACGTAGTCATCGGCACCCGCTTCGAGGCCCGCGACGATGTCCTGGGTGTCCGTGCGAGCGGTAAGCATCACGATCGGAGTGCCCGACGTCTCGCGGATGGCTCGGCACACCGAGATACCGTCAAGGCCGGGAAGGTTGAGGTCGAGCAGGACGAGGTGTGGTTCGTACTCGTCGAATGCCGTGAGGGCCTCCGGTCCGCTCGTCGCAACGCGCGTGTCGAATCCTTCGGCGCGGAGGAACAACTGAACAACCTCGCCGATTCCGGGGTCGTCATCGACGACAAGGATGCGCGGTGTCATGTCACCTCCTCCAATCACGGCTCAACCGTTACATTCTGCCGAATGATGGCCAGTGCTTCATCCCGGATGGCAGCCATCAGTTCAGGGGTGCCACCCTCGACATTGAGTCGCAGGAGGGGTTCAGTATTCGAGGGGCGCACGTTGAGCCACCAGAAATCGCGGCGCTCCCCACGAGCGGGCGGGAGTGCTTCGTCATCAAGCGACCCGCCAGACACCGTGAGCCCGTCGAGGGTGTCGAATGCTCCGCGACCGGTGAACGCGTCGCGAATACGTTCGACCGCTGCGTCGACATCGTCGACGCGCGTATTGATCTCACCGCTTTGTGAATACGGCGAGTACTCGGCCGCAAACTCGGACAAAGGCTTCTCTTGCGAACCGAATTCGGCCAGAACGTGCATCGCGGCAAGCATTCCGTTGTCTGCACTCCAGTAATCCCTGAAGTAATAGTGCGCCGAGTGTTCGCCGCCGAAAACGGCGCCCGTCTCGCGCATGACCTTTTTGATCAGTGAATGTCCGACCGTCGTTCGAAGGGGCCTTGCACCCGCAGCGCGAATCGTCTCGGGGACAATCAACGACGTGATGAGGTTGTGGAGGACGGTTACCGTTGTTTCCCCGTCCGCCTTGACGCGCGCAATTTCGCGAAGACCAACGATTGCCGTGACCGCCGAAGGGTTCACCGGCTCGCCACGTTCATCCACAACGAAGCACCGATCCGCGTCACCGTCGAATGCTAAACCGACATCGGCACCGTGTTCGATGACCGCGCGTTGCAGATCGACGATGTTGTCCGGATTGAGCGGATTCGCCTCGTGATTCGGGAACGTGCCGTCGAGTTCGAAATACATCGGGATGATGTCGAGCGGAAGTGCCGGAAGCCCTGCTGCAGTCCCCAGAACCGCAGGAACCGTCATCCCACCCATTCCGTTACCGGCGTCGACCACGACCTTGAGCGGTCGAATCGACCCGAGATCGACGAGCTGGCGCAGGTAGGCGGCGTATTCAGCGGTGACGTCGCGGGTCTCGGTGTGACCGACAGTGGCAACCGCAGGAATTGGCGACCCGAGATAGCGGATCGCGCGATCGCGGATTGACGCAAGACCCGTGTCAAGACTGAGCGACTCTGCTCCGGCGCGGGACAATTTGATGCCGTTGTAGGTCGCTGGGTTGTGGGACGCCGTGAACATCGCGGACGGCATCGACCAGGCACCAGAGGCGTAATACGTCATATCGGTCGAACACAGCCCGATAGAGATGACCGATGCACCTCGTGCGGTCGCTCCACGGGCGAATGCATCGGCGAAACGCGGAGACGAATCACGCATGTCGTGACCGACGACAATCAACGACCCGGCGGAGCCAAGTTCGTCGACGAACGCTGCCCCGAGGGCTTCGACGACCTCATCGGTGAGTTCGCTCCCGACGAGCCCACGAATGTCGTACGTCTTGACGATTCGCGTCAGATCACTCGACATGCTCACCCCTCTTCGCTTCGTTCACGATACCGCACCAATTTCCAGCCCTGAGGGGCAGAAAAGGCGGTCGCGTGTGCTGGGCACAAATCCAGAGCGGTCGGATCAAGGATGGGGCTGAGCAACCCGACGACGGCGACTTTGGACGCATAATCCATCGTCAACGTTGTAGTGGCATCCCGGGAACATCCGGGCTTGCGGCAGGGTCGAGTCATTGCTCCATCAGGCTACCGCCCGAAGGTTACGCTGGACACATGAGCACCAGCCGGCCATCGGGATCTCGCCACGGGCGAGCGGTCCGATCGGACGTGCGGGGAATCGCAGCGGCCGATTCGGGCGGACGAAACGCTTTCTTTGTTGATGTTGCGAAAGACGTCATCAACTATTTGTGCGACGTGCAAGCGGAGAAGATGAACGGTGTGCGTGTCGAGATGGCGTCGTTGCCGTCCGGCGATCTCGCCGACGGGCAGCCACGAATGTGGTCCGTTGTTCCGACCGAGAAGCGCGTGATTGTCTACCGGCTTCCGATTGAGCGGATGACAAAGTTGCATCGAGACGACGAGTGGCACCGTCGGAACAACATCGAATCAGCGGTCATCGAAGCGATTGCCGAACTCGTCGGGGAAGACCCCTACGACTTCGCCCCGAATCGCTATTTTCCGCACGCTTAGTGCGCGACGACGCTGACCGACCGCGCGCCGAGGGGCTCGACGGGCAGACGCAGCGTTGCGATTCCGCCATCGAGCGCAATGAGGACTCCTGGAACAACGGGCGAATCGCTCGTCACCGTGAGGGCGCCTCGACTGACGATCAGAGATTCTGAACTGTGCGCGGCAACAGTAACGGTCGTGACGTCACCAGCGGAGTTGACCTCGACTGTTGCAGCGGAATCGCCGTTGTTGGCGATCACCAGTGTGGACTTGGAGACAGGCACATAGGCTTCCGCCGGGCCGACTCGGGCGGCGATGGCGGGAGACCAGGCCATGTCCAAAATGGAACTCGACTTTGTGTACGACGAGAATCTCGTCGCTGCAAGGACGGGAACATCGGAATCGACCACAATCGAGAAATCGCCGGTGGCCAGTTCATCGATCGCGATATCCAACACCTTGCCCGCGACCACCGGCGTTGTGACCGATGCGGACTCGCTGCCGTCAACCGGGACGACAGTCACCGTCGCGGTGCCATCGGTGTCGCCAGGGGCAAAGAGTCGAACGGTTGTCACCGTGTCCACGAAATCGGGGTCGACGCGAAGAGGTCCGACCAATTCTTCGTCGGGCTGGCGAACGACGGGCACAACGGAACTGATGGATGGCTCGCCAACTGACACGATTCGATCGAGCCCGCCGGGTTCAAGCCCGCGAACGGTCGAGACCTGCAGTGTTGCCCACACGGGAGCACCGTTACTCACCACGTGGACGACGGGCGATGCTTCATTGGGCGCGAACCCTGCGAGAGAGTAGGACGCAGATGAACCCGCCGCGATCACCAGGCCAGAGGCGGCCGGGGCGTTGATCGGACCTTCTGCACCCCAGAATTCAAGGTCGACGCGCGCATCCACGCTCGAGCCGTTCGAAATGGTCAGGACGGCGTCACGACCCGTCGTGGTACTTCCGCCGATCAACCACTGGCTGTTCACGGGGTCGCCACATTCCGCCGCGAGGTAGCCAGCGAAAATCTCGTTGTCGACTGTGGCGTACTCGGTCGCCGCGACCTTGTCCGGTGAACCGTCATAGGCGATGACTGCGCCATCGGGCTCGCCGTCGGTCGTGAATTCAGCAGCAAGACTTCCGCCTGAAATGCCTCGAGAGGCCTTGCCAATTCGCGTCCACGTCGTGGAGTCCGCGATGGCCGCGAGAACGCTCCCCGAACAGTTGATGTTGCGCGACACGGCTTCCGGAGCAACGACCGTCGACACCGCAGGTTCTTGGACTGTGACTGGCGACCACCCGGATATCGACAGTGCTCCGGCACCGGCGAAGGTTGCGGCGGTGACAGCAGCGACGATGAGTGAACGAATATCAGCCATCGTTCTCCCCCGTTTCGAGAACGAGTTCGTCTTCTCCGACTCGGCGGCGAGGGAGTGACGTCGGAATCGCGGCGATCACCGCCACGAGAATGGCGAGGACGGACAGCGTCACGTACAGAGCGTTCCGGTCGGTGTGATCGAGCGAGGAGTCAACATCCCCGTCGACAATCCACAGGACTCCGTTGGTGGTCTGGCCGACCTGGGTGAGGCCTCCGTGCGACGCAATCGCCGAGACGGCAGGGTTCGTTGGCGATGCCTTGAGCAAGACGAAGCGAATGTTGAGCTGCTCCGCGGCGGGGACCACGTCAAAGCCACTCTCAACAATGAGGTTTCCCGCGAGTGTTGCGACAGCGAGCTCGGTTTCACTCACTTCTCGGCGCGCTGCAGCGGAGGCCGTCCATTCCGTGAGAGTGGCTCCGCTGCCTCGTTGAAGTTCCGCAACAATTGAGTCCTCACGTGGAGTGATCACGAGCGTTCCGGCTGCTGGGTGGGTTCGCGTTTCGGCTTCGACGTAGGCCGGTACCGAGCGCACTGCCGATGCCTGAACGAGCGTTCCGCCTGTGAACGGAAGTGCAATCGTGGTTGCGGAAACCACCGCGAATGCAGCCAACACCGTCGGGACGGCAAAACCGCGAACGACCGGCAGTGCGGTCCCGATGATGGCGAGTCCCGCGATAAGGGCAAACCACAAAGGGTCGAGAAGAGCCCCGGGCGCAACTCCGATGGACTCGTCCGCGATGTGTGTGAGCGGCAGCGGTCCAAGGAAGATGGCAATGGCGAGACCGAGTGTCGACACCGCGGCGATCGCGCCGAGGCGAACAGCACCCAGCGCAATTGCGGCAACCGTCGCGACTGCGGCCAGAGCAATCAGAACGTAGACAGCAATCGACGAAACCGCGGGGTCGAGGAACGGAATCGACGGAGAAACGGGCCACAGCGAAATCTGGTCACCGACCGCGGAAACGCCAGCGGTGGGAACTCCGCGGTCACCAAAGTACAGAATCGGATCGGTGAGGACCGCTTCGAGCATCCGGGGCCATTCGAGCGCAATCGCCGGCACTAACGCGACGAGAATTGTGGGACGGCCGGCAACGGCACGAACCAGAGTCGCCATCACGATGACGGGTGCGAGTGCGGGAACTGAGACCCAGATCATCGCGGCGAGAAGGGCAAACCAACCGGCCGACACGGTCCCGCGTGAACTTAAGGCACGGACAGCGAAGGGGATGGCGATGTGCGCGAGAACGGCGCCGAGTCGACCTTCGGCGAGTGCAGAGTGGAGCGAGGGAAGCAACGTCCAGGCGGTGGCAATGATGAACGCGGTGCTGGAGCGAATTGTCACGGCACCCGCGCCGACCCAGCCCGCGACGAACGACAAGGGAACCGCGGTCAGCCACAGCAGGACGAGTGCGAGGTTGGGATTCCACCACGTTGCCGAGGCCAGTGCCGCGACCAGAACGCCAAAGCCGTCCGGCGCGCTGTCGAACCCACCGGCGATCGGGGTCCATGTTGCTCCGACAACACTCCACACGTCAACGATCGAGCCAGACAGCGGCAGAAGGCCGCCGCCGCTCAATGCAGGGGCACCCAGATAGCGATATCCCAGAATGAGTCCGACCAGCGCTGCTGCGCCGGTCATCCACGCGCCCAACTGGCCAAAGCCCAGTCGCGGCTCGGTGTCTGTCGCCTCGCGAGCAGCCCGGCGAGCATCGCGCTCGAGAGCTTGGCGCCTGGCCATCTCGGTTCGCGTGACAAACAGTCGCGCGCGATCGATGGGCTGGGTAGTCGTGCGGAGGATCGAACGGCGTGACTCGGCGATGGCGCCTGTGCGGATCAAGCCAGACACCGTTCCGCTGAGTTCAGCGAACGAATGGGGCTGCTTCCGAATGAACCGTGCAGCCCCGCGAGCGGCGGCACCGATGAATAGTGTCAGGCCGCGAAAGGGGGCTGCGATGGCAGAAATGTAGGCAAGAACTCGATGAGCGCGGGCCTTCGCCTCTTCGCGGACAACCCGCGCGTCCGAAACGGCACCGAGAGCCGATTCGAGCGACGAGTCTCCCGTTTCGATGACCGCTGCGGGAACAATTTCAACTCGCCAGCCGGCGGCGCGGGCACGATAGCAAAAGTCCAAAGCGCCGTCGACAAGAGGCAAGGCGGGATCGAACCCCGCGAGTTCGTCCCACAAGGAACGCCGAACGAGCATGCCCGCTTCGCCGACGCCCAAAACGTCGCTCTGTCGGTCGTATTGGCCCTGGTCCATTTCGCGTTCGGCGAGTTGAACGGCAAAGCCTGATCGCGAAATCGACTCGCCCATTTCGCGAATCTCCGCGGGGATGTCCGCATCGAGTTGCTTCGGACCGACAACGCCAACCGAGGGGCTGGTGTCGAATACCGCGGTCAAAGCTGCGAGGGCACCCGGCCGAGGAACAGTGTCATCGCGAAGAACCCAGACGAACTCACCCGTTCTCCCTTCGAGGGTCTGCGTTACGGCGTTCGACAGCGTTGTCGATGGATCGAGTTCGAGCCCCGCGACTCCACTCGGAAGGGAAATCGATTCCCCGCTGAGATTGGCGACAGCAATCTGTGCCTGTCCGATGTGGCCTGTGAGTGAATCAAGAATGCTCGTGAGTCGGTCGGGGTGTCGACGTACGACAACGACGACCGCGACAGAGTCACGAGTGACCAAGCGATAAACCTAACGGTTAGCCGCGACGGCGGAACTTGCGGCGTTCGCGCTCGGACAGGCCGCCCCAGATTCCGAATCGCTCATCGTTCTCGAGTGCGAATTCGAGGCATTCGTCGCGCACGGTGCACTGGGTGCAGATGCGCTTTGCGTCGCGAGTTGATCCGCCCTTTTCGGGGAAGAACGCTTCGGGGTCGGTCTGCGAGCAGAGCGCGTCTGCCTGCCATGCGAGCGGGTTGTCATCGCCGACGACCTCGCTGGCGGTGCCGGGGACTCCGCGGAGGACGGGGTCAGCAAACCAGTCACTAGGAACATCATTGGTGTAGTCGGTCATGCGAAGGTCCTCCGTTGGAACAAAGTATTTCGATAATTACACCGTTGTTATTACGAATAGTCAAGTTCGGGGACCCTCAAATATGCAGGGTGGGCGTGTCGCGAATTAGGACGCGGCGGAACCGCTTGCGATCACGATCGTTCCGCGCCCCGTGAAGGTCACGGGCGAGTCGCCTGCCTCGATGAACACCGCACGTCCGGGCGTCAAATTCACCGACTCCGCGGCCGTTGCGGCAACCTCACCGTCCAGCAACAGCGCAATCGCTGGGGCGTCAATGTCGGACACAGCGGAGCCGTCGACGTCGATTTCGGTCAGCGCACAATCAGGGAAACTCGCGCGCAACTCTCGCGTGACGCCCAAGACACTGGGCTGGATGCGCTCAGGGCGCTCCTCGTCCCACGTGACGACGGCGAGAAATTCCGACGCGTCGATGTGCTTCGACGTGAGTCCTCCGCGCAACACGTTGTCACTCGACGCCATCACTTCGACCCCGACTCCCGACAGATACGCGTGAACCGTTCCGGCTGGGACTGCAAGCGCCTCGCCGGGCTTGAGCACGACGTGGTTGAGGAGAAGGGCCATCGCGACGCCGGGGTCACCGGGGAAAGAAGTAGAGATCACGCGCGCGGTTGCGATCGCATCGTCGACGTGACGCAACCCGGTGCTGACAGAAGGTCCGGCCAACGCCACCGCGAGTTGCACAGCAGCGGGGTGGCGCTTCACGATCCATTCGACGCCACCACGCACACCGCTCTCGCACGCGAGTGCAAGGTCAGTCGCGCCGGGGACTCCTGCGCCAATGAGGTGAACCAGGATGTCCATGCGCTCGTTGGCCGGCCTGAATCCGCAGAGAGCCGAGAACTCGCTGACGGCTCGAATGATCTCTGGTTTGTGGTTGGCGTCCTTGTAGTTGCGGTGAGGCGCATCGAGCGGAACTCCCGCGGCATTTTCACGTTCGAAACCCGCTCGAGCCGACTCACGTTCGGGGTGAACTTGAATCGACAGCGGCGTCGCGACAGCAAGGAGTTTGAGAAGGAACGGAAGTTGCGTGCGCGTCGAATCTTCGGCTTGCCACTCGACCAACGTGCGACCGTCGGCGACGCGAACGGACGGGCTGCCGGCGTGGTCACCAAACCACAGTTCGGCTTCGGGTTGCCCCGACGGTGTGACCCCGCGAAGTTCGGCGAGCGCCAAGGTGGAACCCCACGAGTAGGGGCGCGGAGTATTGGTTATCTCGAACACACGAACACCTCCACGTCCCCTCTAGGCTAGCCAGCATGAAGCGAATCGTGTCGAGCGAAACACTGACCGTGGCGGTGCTCATCGTCCTTTTCGCCGGCGATTTCTTCCGTAACCTTGTGACGGTCCCCGGCTGGGTCGCCCTGGCCCTCGGCTGTGCAGCGTGGGCGATCGTCGCGCTCGCCGTCAATCGCGTGTCGTGGCGCGGCATCCCCGTCAGTCTGCTCGTTGCACTCGGATGGATCGCCCTGTCGCCCCTGTGGTCGCCCTATGCGCTCACCTCCGCAGCGCTGACGCTGGCCTTCCTGTTGACCGTCACGGTGGGACTCGCACTTGCCTCTGTCTCCCCCGTCGAGACCCTGTTCGCCCGTGTGGCGACGGCTCTGCGAATCATTCTGGGTGCGTCGCTTGTCTTCGAGATCGCCGTCGCTCTGAGCGGTCGTCCCCTCTTCCCGGTCGGTGTCGATGCACCCGCGGGAACGTCCATCGAACTCGCGTGGTGCCGCGGGCTTCTGTTTGTCGACGGAGGGCGAATTCAGGGGATTGTGGGCAATGCGAATTTGCTGGGGATGCTCGCGTTGTTGTTGCTCATTCTTGCCTCGGTGAAGTTTGCCAAGAACACCTCTCGCACACTCGCCGGGTTCGATGTCGCCCTCGCACTGGTCCTGTTGTACAAGACGTCGTCGACCACCGTCTCGTTGGCGGCCGCTGCCGTCGCGGGAGTGTGGGTTCTCGCGTGGTTCGCGCGTCGCCCTGCTCTCGTCACCCGAATCGGCTTCAGCACCTTGCTCGCCGGAGCTGTCGCATTCGTCATCTATGCGGTCACCAACTGGCCCAGTGTTGCCAGTGCGCTCGGGAAATCCCCTGACATGACCAATCGATTCGGAATTTGGCAAGCGGTGGTGGATCGCGCCAGCGTTCGACCATTCACGGGCTTCGGCTTCACCGGGTGGTGGCCGACGTGGGAGGGCTGGTTCGGGATTCACTCGATTCGCAACATTCGGGTCCAACAGGCCCACAACGCGTGGCTCGACCTGGCGATGCAGATCGGTCTCGTGGGAACCGTGCTCTTCGCCGTCGCGTTGGTGTCAACCGCCTGGTTGCTGTGGCGCCACGCGGCACGCCGTTCCGATGCGATCGCCGTCATCGCCGTAGGAATCATCACCGCGATGTCCGTGCAGACACTCACGGAAAGTCGAATCCTCAGCGAGTGGGGAATCGCGTTCCTCGTGATTCTAGCAATTATCGCTCGCCGCAAGTCCCTCGCGAGTCCTGAAAAACCCTAGGCGCGAAGGCTCGCCCGGGTCCAGGCGGCGCGGTGCTCCTTCAGGCTCGATTCCCAACTAAACGCATGCGAGCGCGTCACCGCGGCGGTCGCCAGCGATCGTCGGCGGTCGGGGTTGTTGAGCAAACCGGTAATGGCAATTTCCACCGCGGCGGGGGTGTCGTCGGCATACTCAACCGCATCAGCGGCGATTTCTCGGTGAACAGCCGTGTTCCGCGCCATCACCGCAGCACCGCACGCGAGCGCATCAAGCAGTGCGCGACCTGTCTCGCGTGAATCGTCGAGCACAACCGTGAAGAGCGAGCCGCCGATAAGTGCGGAGCGCTCAGAATCGTCAAGGCCGCTGACGATGCGCACGTCAAAGCCGTTGTCGACGAGTTCCGTGAGTCGACTCACTGCTGCGGATTCCTCGACGCCCAGCACAATCAGTGCGGGCCTGTGGCCGGAAAATTCGGTTGCACGTCGAAAACCGTCTCTGAATGTCTCGACCGAATCGAGATTGTCGTCTGACGCGAGAAGTGCGATCCATTCGGTGACGCCATAAAGGTCGCTGACGGACTCGACCGCTTCCCAGTCAGGGATCGCGGTTCGGTCTTTGCTGACACCGAGGTGTGCACGGTGAACGCGGTTCGCGGGTAGCCCTGTCGCGTCGCGGAACTCGTCGGCGATCGCGTCAGACGGGACGGTGACGTCAGTGCGGATGGCCGACAGCACGCGCCGAATTCGGTCCCCCGGCCCATTCGTTTGGCGAACAGCGACGACCCGTCCGAGTCGCGTGACAATGGGGAAAACTCCGTGAGGCGAATGAATCACGGTTGCGCCGACGGAACGGGCCAGTCGCGGAAGTCCCCAGTCGATCCATAACCGGCGTGAACGCTCTGTTCGAATCCGGTCCGGAGCGCGGTGCACCTCGAGATCGAACGACTTGAACAACTTGGCGTCACGCGGGCGGCAGACCACCACAACATCGTCACGAGTCCTTCCCGCGGCGCGGGCGAGCTCGATGAGGTCGCTATCAATCTCAGGAGAGAGCGTCCCGAGGCCCGTCGCGTCAATGAGCACGCGCGGATTAGCGTTGGCCGGCTCAGACCGTTCCGTCGACATGGGTGAAGTCCGTTTGCTAGCCGTTGGCCGACTCGGGGAAAACCGTGTCGCGAACCATTTGCTTGGACAGAGTCCAGTCGGGATACAGGTTGTCGAACTTCGGCGGGATCAGTTCGGCGCGCTGAATCGACAGCTTGCGCCCCTTTTGCGCCAGGTCGAGGAAAGTCCCCACCATCGACTGGGGAACGTCAGTCTTGATCATCGATGTTCCGGCTGACGCGAGTTCCTGGAATCGCGCGACAATCACGCTCGGCTTGACCTGTTTGAAGATTGCCGATTCCAGTTGGCGCTGACGAGCCATGCGGTCGTAATCGTTGGTGTCGCAGCGCGTGCGTGCGTATCGAAGAGCGAGCTTGCCGTCCATGTGAATCTCGCCTGGCTGGAATGTGTACGAGATCGGCTCGCCCACCTTGCACACGTTGACCGGCACCTCGAGGGTGATGTCCACTCCACCGAGCGCATCGACGAGGTCGCTGAAACCCGCCATGTCAACGGCAACGTAAAACTGAATCGGCATCCCCACGATTTCTTCGACCGAGTCGCGCAGAGCTTCGACTCCGGGATCCGTGTTCGATCCGATACCGGGGTACAACTCGGGGTGATCCAAGCCGTACGTATAGACATAGGCCAGAAGGCACTCGTCACCGCAGTTGAATCCGTTGGGCCACGCACCGAGCATCGGTGAGCCCTCGACGAACGGCGCGTTGTAGAGGTTGCGGGGAAGTCCAACGATGCTCACCTGTCCGGTTGACGCATCGACAGTGGCAAAACTCATCGAGTCTGTGCGCTGGCTGATACGTCCCTTTCCGGCGTCGCCACCGATGAGAAGGAATGTGTACACGCCGTCGATGGGCTCAACGAAATCAGAGTTGTCGGCAAAAATGTTCGCCAACGCGCCACGCGAGATTCCCGTGACGAGGGAGGCATAGGACGCAGCACCCGCCGGGGCAATGATTGACAAGACGACGGCGAGCGCCACCCACCCCTTCGCGCGAGGTCCGACGTAGACGATGCGAACCAAACGGAACGTGTCGATTGCCGCGATGAACCACACGATGGCGGCGTAAATCAGGCCGATCTGAAGTGCGAGCAGTCCCCACCACGAAGTGGCGATGGTCAGGGCGATTGCGGGAAGAAACGTGTTGAGCATGACGCCGATGACGACGAACCCGAGCATCGACAACCAGGAACCGAACAAGAATCGACCCAGTCGGCGATTTCCCGCGAGAAGTTGTGCGGACCCGGGGATGATGACCGACAGAACGATAAGCCACCAGGCGCGGCGGGTCATGACCGACGGGTTACGCAGGTCCGGGTTGCGAATCGGCGAAGTCAGCGTCACGAGAGTGAGTCTTTGAGGGCCGTGTTCTTTGCCGCGACCATGTCCGCAAGTCCGGTCGCATACGAGTCGAGCGTGGTGGCGATTGCCGTGTCAGTGATGCCGAGCATTCGAAGCGCAAGCAGGCCCGCGTTCTTGGAGTTGCCGATAGCAACTGTCGCGACCGGGATTCCCCCGGGCATTTGGACAATGGACAGCAACGAATCCATGCCATCGAGCTTGTCGAGAGCGACCGGGACTCCGATGACGGGCAACGACGTCACCGAGGCGAGCATGCCCGGTAGATGAGCAGCTCCGCCAGCACCGGCGATCACAACCGAGAAGCCGTTCGCGCGGGCGTTCTTTCCCCATTCGATCATCGCTTCGGGGGTGCGGTGTGCGCTGAGCACCTGGACGTCGCTCGCGACGCCAAATTCATCGAGGATGTCCTTCGCGGCGCGCATGGTCGGCCAGTCAGAATCTGACCCCATAACGATGGCAACGAGCGGCTTACTCACTCGATAATGCTAGTTTGCGGTCGTGAAAATCGCGGCAGCGGCTCGCGCGCGGTACACCACGTCGTCCAACTCGGCGCCTGTGGTGGTCACATGGCCAACTTTGCGCCCAGCTCGCGGGTCCTTGCCGTAGTTGTGAAGTTTGACGCCGCTCTGGTCATCGAGTCGGTTGTAGCGGTCGACGTCCATCGCGCTAAACACGTTCACCATTGCAGCCCATTCGTGGCGCGATTCGGTGCCGCCGAGAGGCATGTCCGTGACTGCGCGAAGGTGCTGTTCGAACTGTCCCGTCACGCTGCCGTCCATCGTGACGTGACCCGAATTGTGTGGACGCATCGCCAGTTCGTTGATCAGAATGCGTTCGTCCGTGGTTTCAAATAATTCAATGGCGAGGACGCCCGTCACACCGAGACCGTCCGCGACCGTGCGGCCAATTTCCGCGGCGACATCAATCAGGCGCTGGCTCGCTTTCGGTGCGGGCAAGATGACTTCGGCGCACACTCCACCGGTCTGAGTGGTCTCCACGACGGGCCATGTCGCGATATCACCGGACGGACGCCGCGCGACCAATTGCGCGAGTTCACGCGCGTAATCGACGAGCTCTTCGAGCAAGACCGGTCCTGCGGCCAGCCACTCGGCGATCTCGGAGGGGTCGGTGATGACGGCGACACCTTTTCCGTCATAGCCGCCGCGCGGGGTCTTTGCGACAACACGCCCCCCGTTCGCGGCGAGGAACTCGGCAACGTCGTGCGCGGTCTCTGCTCGGGCCCACACCGGAACCGGCAGTCCGAGATCGGTGAGCACTTGGCGCATGTGCAGTTTGTCTTGAGCGGCCGCGAGCGCCGACGGTCCGGGGCGAACGGCCACGCCT
Organism: uncultured Gulosibacter sp.; assembly: GCA_964637095.1. Lineage (GTDB taxonomy): Bacteria > Actinomycetota > Actinomycetes > Actinomycetales > Microbacteriaceae > MWH-TA3. The sequence continues at coordinate 29,692 of CAZWTW010000010.1, read as the reverse complement.
GCCGCAAGGAGGGCATCGAGAACGGGTGTCGGGACGTGTTCGTGGTCAAACGTGATGACATCGACTCCGCGCGCGAATTCCAGGACGGTGGCGACTTCGCGATAGTCGCCGACCGCCGTTGCCCGATCACGCGCAGAGGATCCTTCGGTCTCAGCAAGGACACGAAGTTCGATTCCCAACTCGACGGCCGGACCGATCATCATTCGGGCAAGTTGTCCGCCACCAATGACTCCGACGACGGTCATGGGACTCTCCTTGGGATGGCGGGAATGGCTCCAGCCTATCGCCGCGTCATTCTGCGGGTCGAAGTCGAGAGATGTCTCCCGCGACGATGGGGTCCCCGGTGTCGAGAACCAACGAGCCGTCGGCGGCAATTCTGGCGAGAGCGCCCGTGCGATGTGTGCCGTCGGGGAAGTCGACGCGAACGCGTTCCCCCTTGAGGCCAATGAACCCGTCAACCCAATCCACCACAGCGTCGGTTCCGATGTCCGCACTCCGTGCGCACACGAGTTCCGCCCAGTCCTCGGCAAAGGCGACAGGGTCAATCTCAATACCCTCGAGCGCAAGCGAGGTCGCCGTCGCGACGGGCAGTTCGTCAGCACGATGCCCGATGTTGAGCCCCAAGCCGACGATGATCCGGTCAGCGGACGGCATCTCGGTCAAGATTCCCGCCACCTTGCCGTCTCCCACATATACGTCGTTGGGCCACTTCATCCACAGATCCGTTCGACCCGTCACTGCGCGAATCAATTCGATGGCGGCGGCTCCGGCGACAAGTGGCACGAAGGTCGGGATTGCCACCGGGACACACACAGCGACGGAAATCGCCAGGCCCCTGCCCGGAACATCGATCCAGTCGCGTCCGAGACGCCCGCGGCCATTCGTTTGATTGAGCGTTGCGACAGCGTCCCCGTGTTCACACGGACCATCACGAAGAATCGTGTTCGTCGACTCGGCCGAGTCAACCCAGCGAACGGAAACCACTAAGCGTGTTCGCCCCAGCTCTGGATGCCCTGTTCGACAAGGGGTCGACCGACCCGAGCAGACGCAGACCAGCGGTCGGCCTCCGCCGTGCGGTCAACCGAACCGCCCTCGCGCAGCATTCCGGCGACAACCGCCTTGGCCGCAGCGACGTCCTCTGCGGTCGGTTCACCACCGACGACCTCGATCACGTCGAGCGGGTCCATCTCGGGGGTTTCGTCGACCATTAGAGCGGGATGTTTCCGTGCTTCTTCGCGGGAAGGCTGGCGCGCTTGGTCTTGAGAGCGCGAAGCGCGCGAATGATAGCCGAGCGAGTCATGTGCGGGTAAATGACGTTATCGATTTCTCCACGTTCGGCTGCAAGGAACGGGCTCGCCACGTTGTAGGTGTACTCGTTCGCCAGCTTCGCGCGAACCGCATCGATGTCCTCGCCCTTCTCGGCTGCTTCCTTCAATTCGTTGCGGTACAGGATGTTGACGGCGCCCTGGCCACCCATCACGGCGATTTCCGCGGTCGGCCATGCCATGTTGATGTCGGCACCGAGGTGCTTGGACCCCATGACGATGTACGCGCCGCCGTAGGCCTTGCGAGTGATGACGGTGATGAGCGGGACGGTCGCCTCGGCATATGCGTAGAGCAACTTTGCACCGCGACGGATGACGCCCTGCCACTCCTGGTCAGTTCCGGGCAGGTAACCGGGAACGTCGACGAGCGTGATGATGGGCAATCCGAAAGCGTCACAGAACCGAACGAAACGCGCGGCCTTCTCGCCGGCTTCGATGTTGAGCGTTCCCGCCATTTCCTTGGGCTGGTTGGCAATCACGCCGACCGGCTTGCCCTCAACGCGAGCGAAACCGATCACGATGTTAGGGGCGAACAGCGGTTGCACCTCGAGGAACGAATCCTCGTCAACCACGTGACTGATGACATCGAGCATGTCGTACGGCTGGTTCGCGCTGTCGGGGATGATCGTGTCGAGTTCCTTGTCTCGCTCGTTGATCCCCTCCTCCACAATCGCGGCGTACTCGGGGTGCTCGGCGAGGTTGTTCTGCGGCAAATACGCCATCATCGCGCGAACGTAATCGAACGCGTCGGGCTCGTCGCTCGCAAGGTAGTGCGAGACCCCGGTGTCCTGCGAGTGCTTGCGCGCACCCCCGAGGTCTTCCATCTCGACGTCTTCACCCGTGACGGCCTTGATGACGTCGGGACCGGTGACGAACATCTGGCTCGTCTTGTCGACCATCACGACGAAGTCGGTCAGAGCGGGCGAATACACAGCGCCACCGGCGGCCGGTCCACAGATGATCGAAATCTGCGGGATGACACCAGAGGATGCAGTGTTCAGTCGGAAGATTTCTCCGTACTTCCCAAGAGCGGTGACACCCTCCTGGATGCGCGCTCCGCCCGAGTCGAGGATTCCGATGAGCGGAACGCCGGCCTTGAGGGCGTATTCCTGAAGTTTGACGATTTTGGCTCCGGCGGCTTCACCGAGAGACCCGCCGAAGACGGAGAAGTCCTGGCTGAAAATCGCGACCTGACGGCCGTGAATCGTTCCGACACCGATGATGACCGAGTCGCGGTCGGGGCGGTTTGCGCCTCCGACGTCTGAACGTGACTTACGGAACTTGTCGATCTCGGTCAGGGCGGTACCCGGGTCGATCAGCATCTGAATGCGGTCCATCGCCGCGTTCTTGCCCTTGGGCTTCTGCTTCTCGGCGGCAACCTTCTGCGCCTTCTTGAGGTTGTCGAGTCGCACAGCAAAGTCGGCGAGACGACCAGCCGTGGTCGACATGTCGGGGGTAGAGAAGTCTTCGGTCACACGCTCACAATACCGAGCAACGCCCCGCTCGGCACCTATTGGGGTGCGTCACCCTCGCGCACGAGAGTCGCTACCGCCTCAACGTGATGCGTGTGCGGGAACATGTCGAGAGCCGTAATCGCGGACAGGCGGTAACCGGCCGCCGTCGCAAACGCAACGTCGCGAGAAAGAGCAACGGGGTCGCATGCGACATAGATGAGTTGCGCAGGCGCCAAACGAGTGAGCAAGGCCATGACGTCACGACCGGCACCCGTGCGCGGCGGATCCAGAACAACCGTCGCCGCTTCGAGTCGAGTTCGCTCGACGGGAGTCGCTCGGCGATCAAGCGCAGACAACCAGCGGTCGACCTTCGCGGTCTCGGCCATTGCCCCGACCCACTCGGCCAAGTTTTCGCCAGCGTGTTCCGTCGCGCGTTCGTTGGCCTCGACCGACGTCACACGAGTCGACGAGCCACCGACGTCCGCGAGCGCCGCCGCGAACAAGCCGACGCCGCCATAGAGGTCCAAGTTGTACGCAGTTGCGTCGAAACGGTCGGGGTCGATTGCGGCACGAACGGCGTTCGTCAGCGCAACGGGAGCACCGTGGTGTACCTGCCAGAAACCGTTGTCGTCGACGCGGAACTCGCGATCGCCCACCTTTTCGCGGATGACCGTCGGCTTTTGGTGGCCCACGATCAGGCGCGGATCACCGATGGACGGCGACAGCACGTCGACCGATCCGACATTTCCGTACTCCTCGGTCAGCGGAGCAATCTGGTTGATGCCGACGCTCGCAAGCGGAAGCGAGGACACGCGGATGACCTCGTGCGACTTGCGTGCGCGCGGACCGACGTGGCCGCGGTCATCGGTGTGCAGTCGAACGCGCGTTCGCCACCCGAGGCCCTTCGCCTTGTCATCGCCGGGAAGCGCGTTCACCTTGTCGAGCAGGAGCGACACGGTTGCGGGGTCGACTTTGCCGAATCGAATGAGCGCGTCCTTGAGGACGTCCTTCTTCAGTTCGCGCTGGTGCGCCAGAACGATGTGCCCGAAGTCAGCACCGCCGACGCGCTTCTCGGGGTCGCGCGCGACATCGGCTTCGTGCCAGATGTGCGGCACGCGAAACTCGGAAGGGGTGACGACCGAGACGGTGTCGGCCCACCAGAAACTCGACTTGGAGTCGTCAGTAACACGGGCAATCACGGTCTCGCCGGGAATCGCGTCGGAGACGAAAACGACTCGACCGTCGAGTCGCGCCACCGAATACCCGCCGTGCGCAATCCCTGTCGGAGTTAGTTCGACGTTTTGTCCAAGCCATTCACCCATGCCTCCAGCCTACGAGTTGGGTAGTGTCGGGCTGTGCGCCTGTACCTCGCTTCCACTTCCCCCGCCCGTCTTGCGACTCTTCGCTCGGCGGGAATCGAGCCGCTGACGTATTCGCCCGGCGTCGACGAGGACGCGGTGGTCGCTGCGGCTGGCGAACTTTCCGCGCACGACATGGTCGATCTGCTCGCCCGCACCAAGGCCGAGGCCGTCGCTTCTGCTCATGGCGCTGACATCGACGGACTCATCCTTGGCGGGGACAGCGCGTTCGTTATTGATGGAATCATCCACGGCAAGCCACACGATCCTGCTGTCGCTCGCGAACGGTGGTTGCGCCAAACGGGTCGCTCGGGCGTTCTGTATTCGGGCCACTGGCTGATCGACCACCGCGGTGGATCCGTTCGCGGCGGTGTTGGCATCGTCACGCACGCCGAGGTTCACTTCGCGGACGTGACCGAAAACGAAATCGATGCGTACATCGCCACGGGGGAGCCACTTAAGGTTGCCGGTGCGTTCACGATCGATTCGCTGGGCGGGGCTTTCATCGACCGAATCGTCGGCGACCCACACACGGTCGTCGGCCTGTCACTTCCGGCGCTTCGTAACCTGGTTCGCTCGTTCGACATCGAATGGACGGACCTCTGGAACCGCTGACGGTTACTGACAGGGCGCGCGGCGCGCAATAGGCTAAGGGTCATGTCCACGCGCATTACCAAGGTCCTCATCGCCAATCGCGGCGAGATCGCTGTCCGCGTCATTCGTGCCGCCAAGGACGCCGGAATCAAGACGGTCGCCGTCTACGCCAACCAGGACATCAACGCGCAACACGTCATCCTCGCGGACGAAGCGATTGCACTCAACGGAACGACCAGCGCCGAGACGTACCTCGTCATTCAGAAAATCTTGGACGCGGCCAAGCGCACCGGCGCGGATGCCATTCACCCCGGGTACGGCTTCCTCGCCGAGAACGCGGACTTTGCCCGCGCGGTGATAGCCGCTGGCATCATCTGGATCGGACCGAGCCCCGAGGCCATCGAGCGCCTTGGCGACAAGGTGAGCGCACGCCACGTGGCCGAGAAGGTCGGCGCGCCACTTGCCCCCGGAACGCTCAACCCCGTCGACAACGCTGACGAGGTACTCGCATTCGTTGACGTCCACGGACTTCCCGTCGCGATCAAGGCCGCATTCGGTGGCGGTGGCCGCGGGCTCAAGGTCGCACGCACCCGCGACGAAATCCCTGAATTGTTCGAGTCGGCGACGCGCGAAGCGGTTGCCGCGTTCGGACGAGGCGAATGCTTCGTCGAAAAGTACCTGGACAAGCCACGCCACGTCGAAACTCAGTGTCTTGCCGACTCGAAGGGCAACGTCGTCGTTGTGTCAACGCGCGATTGCTCGCTGCAGCGTCGCCACCAGAAACTCGTCGAGGAAGCACCGGCACCGTTTGTCTCAGACGAACAGCGCGAACTGCTCTATTCGGCATCCAAGAACATCCTCAAAGAGGTCGGCTACGTCGGTGCGGGAACGTGCGAGTTCCTCATCGGCGCTGACGGAACCATCACATTCCTCGAGGTAAACACGCGACTTCAGGTCGAACACCCCGTCTCGGAAGAGGTCACGGGCATCGACCTCGTCCGCGAACAGTTCCGCATCGCTGAGGGCGGACTCGTCGATTATCCGGACCCGGAAATCAAGGGCCACTCGTTCGAATTCCGCATCAACGGCGAAGACGCCGGCGCAAACTTCCGCCCGACGCCCGGACCTGTCAAAGAATTGCGCATTCCCGGCGGACCAGGCGTTCGCGTCGATTCCGGTGTCGTCGCAGGTGACGTCATCTCTGGATCGTTCGACTCGTTGCTCGCCAAGCTCATCGTCACGGGAACCGACCGCGAGGACGCGCTGTCCAAGGCCCGTCGCGCGCTCGACGAATTCCACGTTGTCGGTTTGCCGACGGTTCTGCCGTTCCACCGACTCGTCGTCAATGACCCGGCGTTCGCACCGACGGACGGAAAGCCCTTCTCGATTTACACCTCGTGGATCGAGACCGAGTTTGACAACACCGTCGAGGCTGCACCGGTTTCCAACTCGCCCATCGATGCGACCGACACGCGCCACACCGTCATCGTCGAGGTCGACGGCAAGCGACTCGAAGTCACCGTCCCCGACAGCCTCATCCCGACGTCGCAGCGCGCGCACAAGCCCGTCGCACCGGTTCGATCCAAGACCGCCCACGGCGCTGGCGCGGGAAGCGGAAACTCGGTGTCGTCGCCGATGCAGGCGACCGTCATCAAGGTTGAGGTCAAGCCCGGCGACACCGTCGTTCAGGGACAGACCGTCGTCGTTCTCGAAGCGATGAAGATGGAACAGTCGATTCCCGCACCTCGTGACGGCGTGGTTGCCACGGTCACCGCCGAGGTCGGAACGACGATCAAGAGCGGAACTGTTCTGCTCACCCTCGAAAAGCCCGAATAAACGCTGGCGGGGCAACTACTTCTTGAGGAGGTGCATTCCCTTTGCCGTGTCGGCGATACCGCCGGCGAGCGACGGGTAGACGCTCCACGAACGCGCGATTTGGTCGACCGTGTGACGGTGTTCCATCGCGAAAGACAGAAAGTTGATGAGTTCGCTCGCGCGCGGCGCGACGATGATTCCCCCGATGAGGATTCCCGACTCGGGCTGTGCGATGAGCTTCACGAAACCGTCTGTCGTTCCCTGCATCTTTGCGCGAGGGTTGGCGTCGAGATCGAGTTTGTGCACGATCCCGTTGACAGCACCCGACGTGACGTCGTTCTCGGTGTAGCCGACGGTCGCAATCTCGGGCGAGGTGAAGATGTTGGAGCACACCAGTCGCGTGTCCAACGGCTTCGCGAAATCGCCGAGAGCGTGGAACACCGCGGTGCGTCCCTGGTGCGAAGCGACCGAGGCAAGCGGGGGTGCGTCGGAACAGTCACCGACTGCGTAAATGTTGCTGACGGAGGTGCGGGCGACCTTGTTGACAACGATGTGCCCCGACTCGCTCGTGACGACTCCAGCCTCTTCGAGGCCGATCGTCGCGGTGTTCGGAATCGAACCGACCGCCATCAGACAGTGTGATGCGTCGATTGTCTTGCCGTCGCTGAGCGTCACGACAACGCCCGAGTCGGTTGCTTCGACTTTGTCGGCGCGGCTCTTCGACTTGAGCGTCATGCCGCGGCGGATGAACACGTCCTCCAGCACCTGAGCGGCGTCGACGTCCTCGCCGGGAAGAACGCGGTCGCGGCTCGAGATGAGGGTGACTTTGGAGCCGAGGTTGGTGTACGCGGACGCGAACTCGGCACCCGTCACACCGGAACCAATCACGACGAGGTGTTCGGGAACCTCGGTCAGGTTATAGAGCTGAGTCCACGTGAGGATTCGCTTGCCGTCCGGCTCTGCCGAGGGCAACGTGCGAGGGCGCGCGCCCACAGCAACAATGACCGTGTCAGCGTCGAAGGAATCAAAGTCCTTGCCGGTCGCGCCCGCCGTCTTGACGATGACCTTCTTAGGACCGTCGAGTCGGCCCTCTCCCGCGACGACCTTCACACCAGCGGCCTTGAGCGTCGCGGCCATGTCGGTGCTGGTTTCCTTGGCCAATCGCAACAGTCGTTCGTTGACCGCGCCGAGGTTCACGGCGACCGACGGCTGGTGCGGTCGCTGGTCGTCTCCGTCAACAAAGAACTGAACACCGAGTTCGGTGGATTCACCCACCGCGATGGCTGCATCAGCAGTTGCAATGAGCGTCTTCGAGGGGACGACATCGGTGAGAACAGCACTGCCACCGACACCACTTCGCTCGATCAGCGTGGTCTGAGCGCCGAGCTGTGCGGCGGCGAGGGCGGCGTCATATCCGCCAGGGCCTCCGCCGATAACGACGACGCGGTGGGGAACAGTTTTCTGGGCAGTCACTCTCCTATTGTTTCACCCTCAGACCGTTCCGCGAGGCGCGATTGCGTTCTAGGCTGAAGTCATGAAGCACAATGACGCGCACCCCCTCGACGACCGTTCCGTTGATCCGAAGGAGGTCGCTCGCGAAGCGGCCGCCCAGATTGCGGCGAAAACCGGGTTAGCCCGCCACGACATCGCCCTCACACTCGGTTCGGGTTGGGGCAAGGCCGCTGACCTGATCGGCGAGACCGTCGCAGAGTTCCCCGCGACAGAAATCACGGGATTCTCGAGGCCCGCCGTCGAAGGTCACGTCGGCACGATTCGGTCGATCCGCACGGTGAGCGGGCACCACGTGCTCATCATCGGTGCACGCACCCACTTCTACGAAGACCACGGCGTTCGACGCGTCGTCCACTCGGTTCGCACCGCTGCGGCAACAGGCGCAAAGATCATGGTGTTGACCAACGGCGCAGGCGGGCTCAAGGAATCGTGGGGACCGGGAACGCCCGTTCTTATCAGCGACCACCTCAACCTCACGGCTGCATCGCCTCTCGAAGGCGCGACGTTCATCGACCTGACCGACCTGTACTCGTCCCGACTTCGCGACCTCGCTCGCACCGTTGAGCCGAGCCTCGACGAAGGTGTCTACGTCCAGTTCCGTGGACCCCACTACGAAACTCCAGCCGAAGTGCAGATGGCCGGCCGCATGGGCGGACACATCGTCGGAATGTCGACCGCGCTCGAAGCTATTGCAGCCCGTGAAGCGGGCATGGAGGTTCTTGGTTTCTCGCTCATCACCAACCTCGCCGCTGGCCTGGGCGAACCCCTGAGTCACGCCGAAGTCATTGCCGCCGGCAAAGATGCTGAGCCCGTCATCTCGAAATTGTTGGCCGAGGTTGTCAACACCATCACGAAGGGCTAACCATGTCGACCGTTGATTTGTTTGCCCGTGCCGAGGCCTGGTTGGCGCAAGACCCCGATCCCGAAACGGTCGCCGAACTGCGCTCGATCATCGATCGTGCCGTCGGAGGCGACGACACCGCCGTCGCCGACCTGCACGACCGGTTCGACACTCGACTGACCTTCGGTACCGCGGGACTTCGTGGTGAACTCGGGGCAGGCCCGAATCGCATGAACCGGTTGCTCGTCCAGCAGGCCGCATACGGATTCGCGCAGTTCCTGTTGTCGCGCGAGGCACAGCCGTCTGTCGTCATCGGTTATGACGGGCGCGTGAACTCGGATGTGTTCGCGAAGGACAGTGCGGAAATCTTCGCCGGACTCGGTCTCGACGTCATCCTCTTCCCCCACGTCGTCCCTACTCCGGTGACGGCGACCGCGGTTCGTTCACTCGGGCTCAGCGCGGGAGTCATGGTGACGGCCAGCCACAATCCACCCCGCGACAACGGGTACAAGGTTTACCTCGGTGGTGCCGATGAAGGGTCACAGATCGTGTCGCCCGCCGACAACGAAATCGAAGCACTCATCCGTGAAGCCGCGACGATGGATGCATCGGCCTTTCCGAAGTCAGACGACTACCGCCTCGCCCCCGATTCTCTCGTCGAGGACTACATCGCCGAGACGGCGGCAATCTCGACGCGCCCCGCCACCCCCATTCCGTTCGTTTACACGGCGATGCACGGGGTCGGCTGGGACGTGTCGAATCGCGCGTATCGCGCAAGTGGATTGGGCGATGCAATCGTCGTCGCCGAACAGATCGAACCCGACGGCGCATTCCCGACAGTTGCGTTCCCCAACCCCGAAGAGCCGGGGGCTCTCGACCTCGCGTATGCCACGGCCGACAAGGCCGGCGTCCACCTCATCATCGCAAATGACCCCGACGCTGACCGACTCGCGGTCGCCATCAAGGACGGTGGCGCTTGGCGTCGCCTGACAGGTAACGAGGTCGGCGCACTCTTGGGTTGGCGTGCGGCTGAACGCCACTCGGGGTCCGGTAAGCCTGCCGCTCTTGCCGCGTCCATCGTCTCGTCGCCCGCGCTTCGAGCCGTCGCCGCGCACTACGGAATCCCGTATTCGGACACTCTGACGGGGTTCAAGTTCGTCAACCGCGTTCCGAATCTGATTTTTGGATTCGAGGAAGCTCTTGGATACCTGGTAGACCCCGACAAGGTCCGCGACAAAGACGGGATCTCGGCTGCAGTCGATTTCCTCGCGATGGCGGGCGAGTTGCACGCGCAGGGCAAGACGATTGCCGACCACCTCGCTGATTTCGCCGACACGTTCGGGGCGTTCGCGTCGACGCAGATTTCGATTCGCGTGAGCAATCTGGCTGAGATCCCCGCGATCTCGGGTCGATTCCGCACCGCACCGCCAGCGACTCTTGCCGGTCGTGCCGTCACCGCCATCGATGACTTCGCGAACGGCTTTGAGAACTTCCCGCGCAGCGACCTCATCCGACTCACGATCGATGGTGGTTCCCGCGTGATTGTTCGCCCCTCAGGCACCGAGCCCAAACTCAAGATCTACATCGACGCCGCCGTGACCGACGGTGACAATCGCGTCGCACGCGTCGCCGCGGTGGTTGCCGAACTAGAAGCAGACTTGCGAGCCTTCATCGCATGACCTCGCCCGAACTGACCGCCACGCGCTGGGGGGCACTTCACGGCGTCGCGATTGCTCGTGCGCTGTCGATGTTCGGCACCATCATCACTATCTGGGCTCTCATTTTCCGTGAGCGCGCCGAAGGCCCGGTCGCAATCTCGGCGATGTTCATCGCTGCAGGACTTCCCTACCTGCTCTTCGGACCGTGGGCAGGATGGTTGGCCGACCGATTCTCGACTCGTCAACTGATCCCCGTTGTGTCCGCAGCACAAGCGATCCTCACGCTCGTGTTCATCATCGACATGCCCTTCTGGGCAGTACTCGGCGCGATTTTCTTCTACAACATTGTTGGAGCCGTCGAATCGCCGGCATGGCAGGCGTTGTTGCCCAGGCTTGCAAAACCAGAGGACCTCACGCGTGCGTACGGGTTCATTCAGGGCTACTTTGCTGCCGGCCAAGTCGGCGCGCCTGTTGCCGCAGGAATTCTGGTGGGGACGACAGGGTATGTCTGGCCGTTCATCATCGATGCCGCTTCGTTCGTCGTCCTAGCGGTCATTCCGTTCATCCTTCGCGTCAATCGACCAGGGCACCAAGCCCACGCTGACACAAACGAATCGGCGGTGGCCGGTTACCGTCATCTCTGGCGTGATCCGCTGTTGCGGCCAATCACAATCCTGTTGGCCGCGTTCATTCTTGCAATCGGTGTCGTCAATACCGGTGAGGTCTTCCTCGTGATGGACATCCTCGGCGCGAACGAGACAACCTACGGATTCATCGCCGCACTGTTCGCCGTCGGAAACCTGGTAGGTTCCGCAATCCTTGGCGCCCGAGCCATCGGCCCGAATTGGCAGCCTCGCGCGCTCGTCTTGTCCCTTTGGGTCGTCGGTACGGGCGTCATCGCGATTGCCATCTCGCCGACGCTCTGGTTCGTGTCGGTTGCGAATGCCTTCACGGGTGTCGCGCATGCCGTTCTGCACGCCACCGCAAACACCATGTTGCAAACTCGGACGCCCGAAAAGATCCGCGGCCGAGTCAACGCTGCATTCTCGGGATTCATGACTTTCGGCAACATCATCGCGACCGCCATCGGCGGCGCAGCTTTGGGAATCTGGGGCATTCGCGAAGTGATGGTTGTCGGTGGTGTTCTGTCACTCACCGCACTAGTGATTTTCCAGCGCGCCGTGTGGAGGGCCGATGCCCAGCCGTTAATTGAGGTAGCCGATGATTGATTTCCAGTCCCCCGAATTTCACGACGACCCGTACCCAGCGCTCGCCGAGTTGCGCGCTCAAGGGAAACCCGTGTGGCACGAGGAAACGGGAATGTTCCTCGCCGCCCGGCATGCTGACGCCAACGCGGTCCTACGCGACAAGAGCCTTGGGCGAATCTTCCAACCGCGAACGCCAGAGGATGACTGGTTCGATTTCAACTGGCTTCACGCGGATTCCATCCTGGACTCCGAGCCTCCCAAGCACACGCGGCTCAAGTCACTTATTTCCAAGGCGTTCAACCCCGTCACCATCCGTGCGATGCGTCCCGACATCGAACGACTGACGGGCGAACTTCTCGACCGTGCTGCCGATCTCGGTGAGTTCGATCTCATTGCGGATGTGGCAGAGCCACTGCCCGTCAAGGTCATCGCCCACCTGCTGGGGTTCCCGGCGTCGGACGAACACTTGCTCCGGCCCTGGTCACAAGCCATCGTCAAGATGTACGAGGTGGCGCCGACCGAACAGCACAAGGCCGATGCCCGTGCCGCCGCGCACGATTTTGCCGAGTACGTCCGTGGCCTGATGGTCGAGCGCAAGGAGAACCCGGGCACAGACCTCATCAGTGTCCTTGCCGCCGTCGAAGAGGGAGGCGAGAGGCTCAACGCACACGAGCTCATCGCGACCTGTGTCCTGTTGCTCAACGCAGGCCACGAAGCTAGCGTGAATGGCTTCGGAAATGGTGCCGTCGCCGCGTTGTCCCGGCCAGAGACGATTCAACCTCTTCGCGACGATCCGCGAACCATCGGCCCCAGCGCCGTCGAAGAATTCCTGCGATTCGACTCACCACTGCAACTGTTCGAACGCACCGCGACCGCTGACACCGAAATCGGTGGGGTCACGATCGCGAAGGGCCAGAAAATCGCCGCACTTCTCGGGTCCGCCAATCGCGACGAAACAGTGTTCGACCGTGCCACCGAGATGGACCTCACGCGCGAGAGAAACCCGCACATCGGTTTCGGCGCCGGCATTCACTTCTGCATCGGTGCGCCGCTGGCTCGTGTCGAGATGAACGTCGTTCTGCCAGCAGTATTTGAACGTTTCCCCGCGCTTGAACTCGTTCGCGAACCACACCGCCGTCCCGGTTTCGTCTTGCGCGGATACGAATCCGTCCCCGTAACCGCCTAATCAATTTCGGCGCATCGGCTTGAACGGTTAGATTTTTCACGTGGCAGTTCACAAGATCGTTCTCTACTACGCCTTCGCGCCGGTCGCGGACCCGCAGGCCGTGGTGCTGTGGCAACGAACGCTGTGCGAGTCGCTCAATCTCAAGGGACGAATCATCGTCTCGCCGCACGGAATCAACGGAACCGTCGGCGGCGAAATGGCGGACGTGAAAAAGTATGTTCGCGCCACGAAGGAATACCCGGGATTCGGAAAAGCGGATTTCAAGTGGTCAGAAGGCACCGGCAACGACTTTCCTCGGCTGTCCGTCAAGGCACGGAAGGAACTTGTCGCCTTCACGTCGCCTGACGAAATCACGGTTGACGCGTCGGGCGTGACCAACGGTGGCGTGCATCTCAAACCCGCCGAGGTCAACAAGCTCGTCGCCGAACGCGGTGACGATGTCGTCTTCTTTGACGGACGCAACGCCATCGAAGCGCGCGTTGGAAAATTCAAGGGTGCAATCGTCCCGGACGTTCGGACCAGCCACGACTTCATCACCGAACTCGAGTCGGGAAAGTACGACCACCTCAAGGACAAGGCGATCGTCACGTATTGCACCGGGGGCGTCCGTTGCGAGATTCTCAGCGCCGCGATGAAAAACCGTGGCTTTGACGAGGTCTACCAAATCGAGGGTGGAATCGTCCGCTACGGCGAAACGTTCCGCGACAAAGGACTGTGGGAAGGCTCGTTGTACGTTTTCGACAACCGCCAAGTGACGAAGTTCTCCCCCACAGCCGCCGACATCGGCGAGTGCGATGTGTGCGGAGGCACAACGTCACAAGTTCTCAATTGCAACAACCTCGAGTGTCGACACCGTGTTGTCATCTGCGAAGCGTGTTCACACACGCCGTCCAACCTCGACTGCGACGGCAGCCACGCTACCAACGCGCAATACGACGAGGTCGGCTAAATCCGATCGAATTGCGCGCTGATTTGAGCGACCAGTTGCGCGCGTTCATCTGCGGGGAGGAACGCGGCCTCGGCGGCGTTGAGCTGGAAATCGAGGATGTCGTCGACCGAATACCCAAATTCCTCGGACAAAACGGCCAGTTCGCGCGACAGAGTTGTCCCGCTCATCAACCGGTTGTCGGTTGATACCGTCACACGGAATCCCAGTTGGTACAACAGGTCGAACGGGTGGTCTGCCATGTCGTTTCCGAACCGGGAAAACGCGTTCGTCTGCAGGTTCGAGGTCGGGCAGACCTCGAGAGCGATTCCGCGGTCCCGCACCCATTCCGCTAACTCGCCGAGTGACACACGCGACACAGCGCCGTCCTCGGTGATGTCGATGTCGTCGCTGATGCGAACTCCGTGGCCAAGCCGCAAAGCACGACCGTCCAACAGCGCGCCCCGAATCGAATCGAGCCCGTCTGCTTCGCCGGCATGAATCGTGCGCGGCATCCAGGCCGCGTCGAGTTTGTCGATGGCGCTCGTCAATCGCGAGACGGGGAACCCCTGTTCGGGTCCGGCGAGGTCGAATCCGACAACACCTCGGTCGCGATACTCAATCGCGAGTTCGGCAATCTCGTCGGCGCGGTCTGCCTGGCGCATCGCGCACAGCAATTGTCCAACTCGAATTGCACGGCCCGTTTCGGCTGTCGATGCGATTGCCGCGTCAATGCCTCGTTGAACAGCATCGACGGCTTGGGCAGGGGTCAGTCCCTGTTCGCCGTGAAGTTCGGGCGCCCAGCGAATCTCGCCATAGACAACCCCATCGGCGACAAGGTCGAGTACAAATTCGCGCGCGATGCGCTCGAGATTCTCCGCGGTCTGCATGACCGACAGCGTGACGGCAAAGGTCTCTAGGTAATCAACGAGATTCCCCGAATCGGCATTGGCACGGAACCATTCGTCCAATTGCGCTGAATCCTGCGCCGGTATTGCGATCCCTGCTTTCGTGGCGAGGTCGACGATTGTTTCGGGACGAACTCCGCCATCCAGATGATCGTGCAGCGAAACCTTGGGGAGGTCCTCAATCACGATGTCGGTCCCGGCGAGCAGATGTTGGGTCCGCTCTCCCGGAGAAACCTGCGGAAACGTAAAGCGTGTCATTCGCCGATGATTCCCGCGATGAGCGGCCCGTGGTCGACGGCGGAGTCACCAATCCCCCAGGCGCCGTCGAGCGCATCGAGTGCGCGTTCGAATCGAGCCGCGTCGTTTGCCGAGAGCGTGAAGACGGGATCGCCCGCTTTGACCGTGTCGCCGGGCTTGACGTGCAGGTCAATTCCCGCGGCGTGGACCACCAGGTCTTCTTTGCGTGCACGACCGGCTCCCATGCGCCATGCGCCGATTCCGAACGGCAACGCGTCCATGTGCGTGATGATTCCATCACGATCAGCCGTCACGACGTGAGTCTCGCTGGCGACGGGAAGTGCAGCGTCGGGGTCGCCGCCCTGCGCGGACACCATCGCGCGCCAGACGTCCATGGCCTTGCCGTTTGAGAGGTTCGCGCGAACATCGACCCCCGAGACTCCGGCAAGTTCGAGCATGTGCTCGGCGAGAGTGACCGTGAGGTCGACGACGTCAGAAGGGCCGCCTCCCGCGAGAACATCGACGGACTCTCGAACCTCGTTGGCATTACCAATGGCCAACCCGAGCGGCGTATTCATATTCGACAGGACGGCGCGCGTCTTCACGCCAGCGTCCGTGCCGATTCCGACGAGTACTTCCGCGAGTTCACGTGCTCGCTCGAGCGTCGACATGAATGCGCCGTTTCCGAACTTCACATCCAGAACGAGAACACCAGTTCCCTCGGCGAGCTTCTTGCTCATGATGCTAGACGCGATGAGCGGAATCGCTTCGACCGTGCCCGTCGTATCGCGCAGCGCGTACAACTTGCGGTCTGCCGGGGCAAGTCCCGTGCCAGCAGCACACACGACCGCGCCGACTTTTTCGAGTTGCGCGTGCATTTCGTCGTTCGTCAAGTTCGCGCGCCATCCAGGAATCGACTCGAATTTGTCGAGCGTGCCACCGGTGTGCCCGAGTCCACGCCCCGACAGTTGGGGAACCGCGACACCGAAACTCGCGACGAGAGGCGCAAGCGGCAACGTGATCTTGTCACCGACGCCACCCGTCGAGTGCTTGTCGGCGGTTGGCCAGGACAAGCCGGAGAAATCCAGACGTTCGCCCGAGGCGACCATTGCGGCGGTGAGATCGTTTGTCTCGCGGCGGTTCATTCCACGGATCAGGATGGCCATCGTCATTGCTGACATCTGTTCGTCCGCGACGACACCGCGCACGTAGGCGTCGACCAACCAGCGGATTTCGTCTGTTGACAGTTCGCCAGCGTCGCGCTTCGCCTTGACCAAATCGACTGCGTCAAACTTCTCGATGCCACTCACTGGCAGCCCTCACAATTCGTATCATCTGCCGGGTCCGTCGGAGCGAACGCGGCGAGAGTGGATGGCCCGAACGCATCGGGGATGACCTCGTCAATCGTCTTGATTCCCGAGACGGTGTTGAGCACCATTCCCGGCGCCGAGTGTTCAAACAACAACTGGCGACACCGACCGCACGGCATGAGCGTTTCGCCATTTCCGTCGACGCACGTGAAGGCAACAAGTTTGCCTCCGCCGGTCATCGCGAGAGATGAGACAAGAGCACACTCGGCGCACAACCCGAGCCCGTAGCTTGCGTTTTCGACGTTGCACCCCGAAACGATTCGACCGTCATCGACGAGCGCGGCGGCACCGACAGGGAAATTCGAATATGGCGCGTACGCCTTGTCCATGGCAGCCAACGCGTGTTCGCGAAGACTGTCCCAGTCAATCTCGGCCACGAGTTACCCCTTGATATATGGCTGTCCGTCGGCGGCAGGTGCGCGAACGCGACCCACGAAACCGATGACAGCGATGAGCGTGACGACGTAGGGAACCATCGTGATGAAGTCGGTCGGGATACCGGGGCTGACCTGGTTGGCCCACACGCGCAAGATGATCGAGAAGCCGAACAAGAGAGCAGCGGCTGCGGCCGAGAACGGGTGCCAGCGGCCGAGAATGACGACGGCGAGAGCGATGAAGCCCTGGCCCCCGGACATTCCGCGACCGAAAGCGCCGACCGATCCGATCGTGAGTGCTGCGCCACCGAGACCGGCAACAACACCACCGAGAGTGACCCACCAGAAGCGGGTGCGCGCGACGTTGATGCCGACCGTGTCGGCGGCGAGCGGGTGCTCACCGACGGCACGCGCGCGAAGACCCAACTTGGTCTTGAAGAGGATGAACCACAGCGCGGGGATGATGAGGTACGTCAGATACGTCGTGAGGCGCGCTTCGAACAATGCCGGTCCGATGATCGGGATGCTCGACAGTCCTGGAATCGGGATGATCTCGAACGTGCCAGGGAAGTTCGAATTCTGTCCGTCGGCAGCTAGCCACTGTGAATAGAGGAAGTTGGTGATTCCGAGCACAAGAACGTTGAGGACGACACCGACGATGATCTGATCGACCAGGTACACGATGGCAAAGGCAGCAAGAACCATGGACAAGAGCGCGGCTCCGACCATCGCGGCGATGAGTCCGAAGTAGAGGTTGTCCGTAAGCGAACCGACAACCGCAGCGAGGAAGGCCCCCGTGAGCAACTGTCCTTCGATCGCGATGTTGACGACGCCGACGCGCTCGGACATGATGCCGCCCATTGCGCCGAGTGCGATGGGAACGGCGAGGACGACCGCGTTCCCGAGGATGAAGGCGAACGGCACTGCGTTGCCAGCAGCAAGCCAGCCGAGCAGAGCAACGACGGCGATCAATCCGTAAATCAAGGTCAGCCACAGTGGCGTGGTGCGTGCTGCACGCGCGCGGAGGAACGACACGACGGCGATGGCCAAGAGGGCGATGCCCGCTGCCATGCCAACGACATTCGAACCGACGAGGAAGTCAGGGATGTGTATCGCGTCGTCGGGGTTTGACCACTGGAACGCGACGGTTTCCGTCTTTCCCCACACACCAAACGCAAGACCGACGAGAGCGGCGAACGCCGCCATCACGATTGGGGTCTTCAGAGAAACGGACGCGTCAACGCGTGCGAACGTGTCGGGTGTTGCGGTGCTCATTTCGACGCCCCCTTCTTTCGCAGTGACGCCCACCAGTCGGCGATCACCGTTGTCTTTTGAGGCTGAGGAAGGCGGAAGATTGCGCGAACGAGCGGCGGGGCCGCGATGAACAGGACGATGAACCCCTGGATGACTCCGGTCACTTCGGGCGACAACCCGATCACCTGCATTGCCGGGGCGCCGGCCTTGAACGCACCGAAGAGCAACCCCGCGAGTAGGACGCCAGGGCCAGTGGAGGATCCCAAGAGGGCGACGGTGATGGCGTCGAAACCGATCGAGCCATCAATGTCAGGCGTCAAACCGGCGCGCGCTCCGAGTGCCTGGTTCACGGCGGCGATGCCGACGAAACCACCCGAAGCCGCCATCGCGTACACGAAGGTGCGGCTGACGTTGATGCCGGCTGTGCGCGCAGCATCAAGGTTGTGTCCCACCATGCGGAAACGGAAGCCGATCGTCGAACGCTCCATCAGCCACCAGTAGATGACGACTCCGACGACGGCGAGGATGAATCCAGCGTGCAACGTGTAGTTGTCGCCGAAGAGAGTCGGAAGTTGAGCGGTCTCAGCGGGCGGGTCCGACTTGGGCGTTCCGCCACCGTTCGCTTCGAGAAGCAAGTAATCCTGGCGGAAGGCGAAGGTGAGCAGACCGGCCGCAACGTAGTTGAGCATGATGGTCACGATGACTTCGTGGGCGCCGGTTCGCGCCTTGAGGAAGCCCACCAACGCTCCGTAAGCCGCGGAGGCCGCGATGGCGACGACAGCCGCGGCGACGAGGTGAACGCCCCACGGGAGCGAAACCCGGGTCGACACGAAGGTTGCGGCGAGAGCGCCGAAGAGGATCTGTCCGCTCGCACCGATGTTGAATAGTCCGACGCGGAATCCGAGTGCGACGCCGAGGCCCGCCGCGATGAGCGGTCCCGCGAATCGCAACGTTTCGGTGATTGGACGAAGGGCCGTGACGAGGTCATCGGCCTTGTAGTTGTAAATCGAACCGCGGAACAATGCGGAATAGCCATCGGCGATTGCCGTCCAGCCCGCCGCCAAGGCATCCGTCGGTCGCGCCGTCAAATACGTCAGCGCCTGAAGGAAAGCCTCATTCGAGAAAACCATGAAGAGTGCGCCGACGACGAACCCGAGGAGAACCGACAACAGGGCGCGGAATGCTCCGCCCGAGACGATTTCCTTCGCGGCGGTCGACCACGTCGACGACTGCTGTTCGGTGCTCATACGGCTACTCCTGCCATCATGCGTCCCAACGTTTCGCGCGACGCCGTTGCATCGACAATGCCGATGATGCGTCCGCGATACATCACGGCGATTCGGTCGGCCAGCGCGGTTACCTCGTCAAGTTCCGTCGAGATGATGATGACGGGCTTTCCCGAGTCACGCGTGGCGACGATCTGTTCGTGGATGAACTCGATGGACCCAACGTCAACACCGCGCGTCGGCTGCGAAGCAATGAGGAGGTTGAGGTCACGGCTCAATTCGCGGGCGACCACAACCTTTTGCTGGTTTCCACCGCTCAACTGCTTGGCGAAGGTTTCGCGGCCTGGGGTGCGAACGTCGTATTCGGCAATGAGCTCGTCGGCCAATCGATCGCGATTATCGAAGTCGATCTGAACGCCCTTCGCCCACGGCGCCCCGAACGACTTGTTGAGCATGAGGTTCTCGGCAATCGTGAAGTCACCGACGAGTCCGTCCTTCTTACGGTCTTCGGGGATGTACCCGACGCCGGCGTCGATGACCTGGCGGACCGTTGAATCGGTGATGTCGAGGTCTCCGAGCACGATTGTTCCGGCGGTCGGTTCGCGCAATCCGACGAGCGCCTCGGCGAGTTCCGTTTGGCCGTTTCCTTGGACCCCGGCGATGGCAAGAACTTCACCGCCGCGAACGTCAAAGGTCACATCATCGACGACCTTGGTGTGGCGATCGCCGACGACAGTCAGCCCGGTGACGGTCAGACCGGTCGAACCGAGGACAGGTGCCTTCTTGTTGACGCCCAAATCGACCTCGCGGCCGACCATCAGGGTGGCAAGCTTCTCGGCCGAGTCGCTCGGCTTTGCTTCGCCCACGACGGCACCGAGTCGAATCACCGTGATGCGGTCAGCGACGGCCTGCACTTCGCGGAGTTTGTGCGTGATGAAGACGATGGACGTCCCCGCCTTGGCGAGGTCCTTCATGATTGCCATGAGTTCGTCGGTCTCTTGCGGGGTGAGTACTGCGGTCGGTTCGTCGAGAACCAAAATCTTGGCGTCGCGCGCAAGTGCCTTGATGATCTCAACGCGCTGCTGTGCGCCAACGGGAAGATCCTCGACGACGGCGTCGGGATCGATGTCGAAGCCGAAACGGTCGGAGATCTCGCGCACGCGCTTCCGTGCAGAATCGAGGTCAAGAATTCCGGCGATGCCCGTCGGCTCGTTGCCCAACACGACGTTCTCGGCGACAGTAAAAACAGGAATCAGCATGAAGTGCTGGTGGACCATTCCGATGCCGGCCGCCATCGCGTCGCCGGGGCCCTTGAAATTCTGGACGACATCGTCCAGCAGAATGTCACCTTCGTCGGCGGTGTACAGGCCGTAGAGGACGTTCATGAGCGTCGATTTGCCCGCACCGTTTTCGCCGAGCAGGCTGTGGATTTCTCCCGGTTGAACCACGAGGTCGATGTGGTTATTGGCAACGAGCGATCCGAATCGCTTCGTGATGCCGCGAAGTTCCAGCTTCATGATGTGTCCTTGCAGAATGTGGGGCGGGGGCCGCCGAGACCAGTCTCGACGACCCCCGACTTCGGCTAACCGAAGCCTATCCGAGAGGGTTGATGTCTCCCGCGATGATGCCAGCCTTGAGTTCTTCAAGCTTGGCTTCGATGTCAGCCTGCGACTGAGCACCGGTGTAGTTGGTGATTGCCGAAAGGGCGGTTCCACCGTTTTCGAGCGTTCCGATGTACATGTCACCCGAGAAGGCCAGACCGTCAACGGCGATTGCCTTGATGATGTCGTAGACAGCGAGAGTCATGCGCTTCTCAGCCGAGGTGAGAACCCACTTCGAGTACTCAGGCGAGGTAGCGGCGATGTCCTTGTCGACACCGATCATCTTGGCGTCAGTTCCGGCTTCGGTGATTGCTTCCGAAACGGCACCGAACTGGTCTCCACCAACGGGGAAGAGGACGTCAGCGCCGGCCTGGATCTGAGCGGCGGCGATTGCCTTCGAGGTTCCCGAGTTAGGAGTGAAGTCACCGATGAAGTCACCGGTCTCCTTCGCGGGGTCCCAACCGACGACCTTGACGGTGGTGCCGTTGTCAGCACCCCACGCCTGAGCGCCGTAGTAGAAACCGGTCATGAAGTCGGTGACAGCAGGAATCTGCATTCCACCGTAGGTTCCGACGACCTTCGATGCCGACTGAGCAGCAGCGAGGTAACCGGCGAGGTACGAGGACTGGTTCATCGAGTAACCGATGGGCTTGAGGTTCGTTGCACCGTTCGACCATCCGTCGACCGTTACGAAGTTGACCTCGGGGTTTGCCTCGGCTGCTGCGTTGACAGCGTCAACGAGGTTGAATCCGACAGCGATGGTGAGGTCGCAGTTTGCGTCAACCATGGCCTGGAGGTTCGGAGCGAAGTCGTCGGGCGAAGCCGATTCTGCATCCTGGATCTGGACACCCAGTTCGTCACGCGACTTGGTGAGTCCTTCGTAAACCGACTGGTTGAACGACTTGTCGTTCCACGAACCTTCGTCCGAGACGGCACATGCCAGGTAGTCGAGCTGTTCAACAGCAGACTGGCTAGCTTCAGGGGCAGCGGCACAACCGGCAAGCACCATGCTTGCGGCTCCCGCCAATGCAAGCCCGGAAAGGGCGCGCGTTGTGATTTTCTTCACGGGGGATTTCCTCTCAATGGGGTGGCCCCGAGGCGACGGTTACCGCATCGTGAACCACCATTACGCCCATCTTATTCACGCTCAGAGCCAACTCAATCGGTATGGGCACTGAATTCGGGAAACGACACCCAAATCGTTACATTTCCCCGTCTGACAACGGATTTCGAAGCAATCCTTAAAGAACGTCGTCCGCGCCGGTGCGTCGAATCGACTCGACGATGTTCTTGACGCGTTGGGCGTTGGCCGCATTGGTGACGAGGAGTGCGTCCTCGGTGTCGACGATCACGATGTCCTTAACGCCGACGACGGAAATAAGTCGCTTGGTTTGCGAGACGACGACACCGCTTGACCCCTCGTTGAGCACGCGAGTGTTTTCTCCGAGGGTCGCGAGCACGTTCGAGCGTCCCTGGTTGTGCAGCCTCGCCAGCGCGGCGAAGTCTCCGACGTCGTCCCAACGGAATTCCCCGGGGATGACGGCCAGGCGACCGTGTTCGGCGGCAGGCTCAGCCACGGCGTAATCGATCGCGACGGGCGGGACGAGTTTCCAATTCTTGGCGAGCACGTCATCGCGATTGCGGGTTTCCCACGCGTCAGCGATTGCATCAATCGGGCCGGCAACGTCCGGGCGGTTCGCGCGCAATTCGTCCAACAGCACCGACGCCTTGGCGATGAACATTCCGGCGTTCCACAAGTGGCGATCACCGTCGAAGTATTCGGTCGCGACGTCAACCTTAGGCTTTTCCGTAAAGGTCACTGCGCGGTGCGCGTGTGATGCTCCGGGAACCGCGAGCGCCTCACCAATCTCGATGTAGCCAAATGCGGTCGACGCCTCGGTCGGTCGAATTCCGATTGTGACGATGTATCCCTCGCGCGCGGTAGCGATCGCTTCCCTCACCGCGTTGCCGAATCGTCGCTCGTCCGCAATCACATGGTCGGCGGCAAACGATCCGATGATCGCGTCGGGGTTTCGGCGAACGATGATTGCCGCTGCCAACGCAATCGCCGCGGTCGAATCCTTGGGGTTCGGCTCGAGAACCAGGTTCGACTTGGCAAGATCCGGCAGTTCCCTGCGCACAGTCTTCTTGTGAGCAACGCCGCACACGACGACGATGTTCTCGCCGGCGAGGGGCTCAAGGCGGTTCCAGGTGTCGACTAAAAGGGAGTGCCCCGTGCCCGCCAAATCGTGAAGGAATTTCGGTTCGTCTGCCCTCGACAACGGCCACAGGCGAGAGCCAATGCCTCCCGCCGGGATGACGGCGTAGAAGTCCGAGGTGGCCCGAGTGGTCATGTCGAACAGCCTACGCGAGGGGGCTAGACTGATGCCAAAGTCGTCAATTACAAGGAGGACCGAGTGGGCGAATCCGTCACTCGTGAATCGCGAACGGTCATCGCGGGAACTCTCTACAGAGGACATGAAGGCATGTGGTCGTGGGTGCTTCACCGCATCACCGGCATCGCCATCTACTTCTTCCTGCTCGTGCACGTTCTCGACACCGCAACGCTGCGCATCAGCCCCGAGGTTTACAACGGCGTGCTGGGCGCGTACAAGACCCCCATTATGGGAATCGGTGAAGCCGGACTCGTCGGCGCCATCGTGTTCCACGCGCTCAACGGGTTGCGCATCATCCTCGTTGACGCGACGAGTTGGGGAACTCGCCACCAGAAGAAGATGTTCTACATCGTTCTCGTGTTGTGGGCGATTCTCATGGCCGGGTTCCTGCCGCGCCACCTCATCAACGTCTTCACGGGAGGTGCCCATTGAACCGTTTGAAGCTTGAACGACTCGGCTGGGTCTTCATGCGCGTCTCGGGTTTCTTCCTCATCGCGCTGATCTTCACCCACCTCATCGTCAACGTCATGCAGGACGGCGGAGTCCACGCAATCGACTTCGCGTTCGTCGCCGGAAAGCTCGCCAACCCGATGTGGCAGTGGTTCGACGTCACGCTCCTCTGGCTCGCACTGATTCACGGAACCAACGGCATGCGCGTCGTGATCGAGGACTACGTCCTCCGTCCCCGCCTCAAGCGCGTTCTGCTCGGTGCCATGTTCAGTTCGACCATCGCACTGATCGTGCTGGGCACGCTCGTCATCTTCACCCTCGACCCGTGCCCCACCGGCGCTGCGGCCGATCTTCTGCCGTCGTTCTGTTCCGCCGGCTAAACAGTTATATAAGGAGTAGTTCGTGACCACGGTTCACCACCACGAGTACGACGTCGTCATTGTTGGAGCCGGAGGCGCAGGAATGCGCGCGGCGATCGAGTCGGCACCCCATGCCAAGACGGCTGTCATCTCGAAGTTGTACCCCACTCGTTCGCACACGGGCGCTGCCCAGGGTGGAATGGCTGCGGCTCTCGCCAACGTCGAAGAGGACTCGTGGGAATGGCACACGTTCGACACCGTCAAGGGTGGCGACTACCTCGTCGACCAGGACGCCGCTGAGATCCTCGCGCGCGAAGCGATCGATGCCGTGCTCGACCTCGAGAACATGGGTCTTCCGTTCAACCGCACGCCGGACGGCAAGATCGACCAGCGTCGTTTCGGTGGCCACACTCGTGACCACGGCAAGGCACCCGTTCGCCGCGCGTGCTACGCCGCTGACCGCACCGGCCACATGATTCTTCAGACGCTGTTCCAGAACTGCGTCAAGCTCGGCGTCGAGTTCTACAACGAGTTCTACGTCCTCGACCTTCTCCTCACCGACGTCAAGGGCACGTCGACGGCATCCGGCGTCGTCGCCTACGAACTGTCGACCGGTGACATTCACGTCTTCAACGCAACCTCGGTCGTTTTTGCGACGGGCGGTTTCGGAAAGATGTTCAAGACCACCTCGAACGCACACACCCTCACCGGTGACGGCGTCGGAATCGCGTGGCGCAAGGGCATCCCGCTCGAGGACATGGAGTTCTTCCAGTTCCACCCGACCGGACTCGCCGGTCTCGGCATCCTCTTGACCGAGGGCGCCCGCGGTGAAGGAGCCATCCTTCGCAACGCGAGCGGTGAGCGTTTCATGGAGCGCTACGCGCCGACCATCAAGGACCTCGCGCCGCGTGACATCATCTCGCGCTGCATGGTTCAAGAAGTCGCCGAAGGCCGCGGTGCCGGTCCGAACAAGGATTATGTCCTCCTCGACTGCACCCACCTCGGTGCCGAGGTTCTCGAGACGAAACTTCCCGACATCACCGAGTTCGCTCGCACTTACCTTGGTGTGGACCCGGTCGTTGAGCCTGTCCCCGTCATGCCGACTGCGCACTATGCGATGGGCGGCATCCCGACGAACGTCAAGGCCGAGGTACTACTCGACAACACGACCGTCATCCCCGGCCTGTACGCGGCGGGCGAATGTGCGTGTGTCTCGGTCCACGGCTCGAACCGTCTCGGCACCAACTCGCTGCTTGACATCAACGTCTTCGGTAAGCGCGCCGGCCGCAACGCCGCCGAGTACGCGAACAAGGCGAAGCGCCCCGCGCTTCCCGCATCGGCCGAAAAGTTCGTGACCGACCTCGTTGAGTCAGCGCGAACCGCCAAGGGCTCAGAGAACGTCGCCGCAATCCGCAAGGAACTGCAGGCCGAGATGGACCGCAATGCACAGGTGTTCCGCACCGAAGAATCGTTGGGCCACGCGCAGAAGGTGATTCAGGATCTGCGCAAGCGTTACACGAAGATCGGAATCCACGACCGCGGTCAGCGATTCAACACCGACCTGCTCGAAGCGATCGAGTTGGGCTTCCTGCTCGATCTCGCCGAAGTTGTCGTCGTCTCCGCCCGCAACCGCAAGGAAAGCCGTGGCGGCCACATGCGCGACGACTTCCCCGATCGCGACGACAAGGGCTACATGCAGCACACGATGGCGTACAAGAAGGGCGAGAAAATCGCTCTTGATTGGAAGCCCGTCGTCATCACCAACTACCCGCCGATGGAGAGGAAGTACTAATGAGCGAGCTGGGCGTGGTTCAGTCTTTCACCGTCACTTTCATCGTGCGCCGGTTCAACCCGGAAACGGACACCGAGCCGTACTGGCAGGACTTCGACGTCGAGATGTACTCGACCGACCGAGTCCTTGACGGTCTGCACAAGATCAAGTGGGACGTCGACGGTTCGCTGTCGTTCCGTCGCTCGTGCGCACACGGCATCTGTGGTTCGGACGCCATGCGCATCAACGGCCGTAACCGGCTCGCGTGCAAGACCCTCATCAAGGATCTCGACATTTCGAAGCCCGTCTACGTCGAAGCAATCAAGGGACTTCCTCTCGAGAAGGACTTGATCGTCGACATGGAGCCGTTCTTCGCCGCAT
Organism: uncultured Gulosibacter sp.; assembly: GCA_964637095.1. Taxonomy (GTDB): domain Bacteria; phylum Actinomycetota; class Actinomycetes; order Actinomycetales; family Microbacteriaceae; genus MWH-TA3. The sequence goes on along the minus strand of CAZWTW010000010.1, from coordinate 3,489 downwards.
ACCGCGAAGTGCAGCCGTTCCTGCAGACATCATCGAAGCCGGAGAAGGAACACCTTCAGTCCGTCGAACAGCGCGAGCGTTTCGACGACACGACCAAGTGCATTCTCTGCGCAGCGTGCACGACGTCGTGCCCGGTCTTCTGGACCGACGGGCAGTACTTCGGACCTGCAGCGATCGTCGCCGCTCACCGCTTCATTTTTGACTCGCGTGACGAGGAAGCCCAGGTTCGCCTCGACATCCTCAACTCGAAGGAAGGCGTGTGGCGTTGCCGCACGACCTTCAACTGCTCCGAGGCGTGCCCGCGTGGCATCGAAGTCACCAAGGCGATTTCCGAGGTCAAGCAGGCCGCGATTCGCGGAGTCCGTCGCTAAACCTTTTCGCACCACAACCCTTTCTTGCGGACATTTCGCAAAGTTTGAGGTCTGGCCGGGTTTTCGTGTGTTTTGTCTGTAAAAATGCGGAATCAACACGACACGCGCGGATGCCGTTTGCTCTTGCATTCCCACACAAATGGGAGTAAACAAAGAGAAACAAACATTTAGCCAAGGACGGTAAATGTACGCACCGGAGCGTCACCGCGCGATCCTCGAGACAGCTCGAGTCGCCGGACGAGTAGAGGTTAGAACCCTCGCTCGTGACCTTGACGTGACGCCCGAAACAATTCGCCGAGACCTCACTGCTCTCGAACGTCGCGGCCTTCTGCTTCGCGCTCACGGTGGCGCGGTCCCGATCGAGCGAACCACTCTGGAGCCAACGGTCGACCAGCGCGACAGCGAATCGGTCGCTGAAAAAGAAGCGATTGCTCAAGCCGCGCTCAAGGAAATCACCAAAGACGCCTCGATCATTCTCGACTCGGGAACGACGACCATGCGCCTTGCACAGATTTTGCCGTCGAACCTCAACTTGACGGTTGTCACCAACTCGATGCCGATTGCTGCACAACTTGCTGGCAAGCCGGGAATCTCCCTGCACGTCCTCGGTGGCCATGTTCGTGAGAACACACTCGCTGCAGTCGGGCCGTGGGCGTGGGATGCGCTCGAGCACATTTCGGTGGACGTTGCCTTCATCGGTGCAAACGGAATCACCGCGGAGCGAGGGTTGACAACGCCCGACGTCGACGAAGCACGCGTGAAGAGCTCGTTCGTCGAGAAGGGTCGCCGTGTCATCGCGCTTGCCGACCACACCAAGTTTGGGCGCGAAGACTTCGCGCTCGTCACCCCGATTTTCTCCGTAGACACTGTCATCACGGACAACGGCATCGATGCCGACGTGGCGGCGGAAATCGAAGCGTTGGGAATCGAGGTGGTGCGCGCGTGATCATCACCGTCACCCCCAACCCCGCAATCGACATCACGCTCGAGGTGGAAAACCTTGAGCTTGGCGAGGTCAACCGCACCTCCGACAAGCACCGTGACCCGGCCGGCAAGGGAATCAACGTTGCCCGTGCCCTGTCGAAGAACAAGCACAAGACGATTGCCGTGTTCCCCGCCGATGCCGTCAACGGCTCGTGGATTGTTCGCGCCTTGGCTGACGAAGGCGTCGAGACGTTCACGACGCCGATGATCGGTGAGGTGCGCAACAACTACACGATCGTGGACGCTGGCGGGCAGACGACCAAGATCAACGAACCGGGTCCCGTGATGACACCCGCCGAGGTCGACGCCCTTCTGGAGAAGGTTGAGTGGCGACTTGACGACCACCCGACGTGGTTGGTCGCCGCTGGCAGTCTTCCGCGTGGAGTCGACGCGGACTTCCTCGTCGAACTGGGAAACCGTGCTCGAGCAAAGAACGTGCGCTTCGCAGTGGACACCTCGGGTGCGAGCCTCGCGCGAATCACCAGCGCAGGGTCGCCCGATCTCATCAAGCCCAACCTCGAGGAACTCAGCGAGCTCGTTGGACGGGAACTCGAGAGCGTTGGCGATGTCGTCGACTCCGCGCGATCTGTTTTGCCGAACGGTGACGTCCTCGTCAGCCTCGGTGAACACGGGGCACTTCTCGTGACTCCGAGTGCGGTCGTCTGGGCCGGCCACGCGCCGGTCACGGTGGATTCAACGGTCGGGGCTGGCGATTCCGCCCTCGCCGGGTACTTGTCGGTTTCGGCAAAGGGAGAATTCCCCACAATTCACCACGCCGCCCTCGCCACCGCCGTTGCGTGGGGCTCGGCCGCTGTTACTCTTCCAGCGACTACCGTTCCCGGCCCCGACGACATCGACGTCGCGCGGGTAAGTGTGATTGACAACCCAACAGTTCAGACCAGGATCAAGGAGTTAACCGCATGACTGACGACGAGATGACGCCCGTCACGACGCCCGCGCTGGTGTCGATTGACACGCAGGCGACGACCAAGGACGAGGTCATTCGTGAACTCGCCGAACGCCTCGTTGCCGAAGGTCGCGTCACCGATATCGATTCGTACCTCGCCGACGTCGCCAAGCGCGAAGAGGTCATGGCGACCGGTATCCAGGGTGGAATCGGAATCCCCCACGCGCGGAGCGAATGCGTCACCGCGCCCTCCGTCGCCGTTGCGACCAGCACGGCAGGAATCCCGTTCGGAGCACCAGACGGACCCGCCCACCTCATCTTCCTCATCGCTGCGCCGACCGGGGCCGATGACAGCCACCTCCAGATTCTCGCCGCCATCGCCCGCCGGGTTATGCGCGACGAGTTCCGCGATGCACTTCGCACCGCGACCGACCCCGCATTTATCGCCGACACCATGACCAAGGAGGTCCAGCAGTGAAATTCGTCTGCGTCACGTCCTGCATTACAGGAATCGCCCACACCTACATGGCCGCTGAAGCCCTCGAGCAGGCAGGCAAGAAGTTGGGACACGAAGTTCTCGTCGAAACGCAAGGCTCGGCCGGGTCCAACCCGTTCAAGCAAGACGTCATCGACTCCGCAGACGGCGTCATCTTCGCCGTCGACCTCGAGGTAAACGGCCGTGACCGTTTCGTCGGCAAGCCCTTCCTCCAGGTGGGCGTCGCCAAGGCGATCAACGGAGCACCCGCCCTCGTCGAGCAGCTCATCGCTCAAATCAATGACGGCACAGCCGTAAAGGTTGGCGACCCCGCACCCGCAAAGCCGGTTGCAGCGTCGTCCGACGGTGAACCCAAGAAGAAGGGCTTCTTCGGAAGCCTCTTCGGAGGGGGTCACTGACCCAAAGCTTGTTCCGCACCCCCGCGGTTCAAGGTCAAAAACTAGCAATGGAGCTTTTAGGAGGCCTAAATTGACTAGCACTTCAACAGGAGCACGCGTCCGCCAGTGGCTGATGACCGGTGTTTCCTACATGATTCCGTTCGTTGCAGCGGGTGGAATCCTGATCGCCCTCGGATTCCTTCTCGGCGCTGCCGGGTTCGGAACCGATGGTATTCACGCGTACGACGCAGCAAAGATGGGCGTGGCTAACGAGGACGGTTCGCTGAACCTCAACGTCACCAACATCGGAACCTGGGCGTTCGTAATCTTCTGGCTCGGAAAGGCCGCATTCGC
>CAZWTW010000009.1:0-62262 GCA_964637095.1 uncultured Gulosibacter sp. | reverse complement strand
GGTCCTCGTGGATTGCCTGATCGTTGATGCTCGTGATCATGTACGCAGCGAAGTATATGACCTTTTCGAGATCCTTCGGTGCCATGTCGAGGAGGTAACCGAGACGGCTCGGGACACCCTTGAAGTACCAGATGTGAGTTACCGGAGCGGCGAGCTCGATGTGGCCCATGCGCTCGCGGCGAACCGCCTGGCGCGTGACCTCAACACCGCATCGCTCACAGGTAACACCCTTGAAGCGGACACGCTTGTACTTGCCACAGGCACATTCCCAGTCCTTCGAAGGGCCGAAGATCTGTTCTCCGAACAGACCGTCCTTCTCGGGCTTGAGGGTGCGGTAGTTGATGGTTTCAGGCTTCTTCACTTCACCGCTCGACCATGAACGAATCTGGTCGTTCGTCGCGAGCTTGATGCGAATCTTCTCAAACGTTGTTGCGTCGATCACGTTGTTCTCTTTCGTGCTTCTCGAATATCAGTAAGTCGGTCGGACGCGCTTATTCGGCGTAGTCCACAGCGGCGGTCTCTTCGCGGGCGATGTTGACACCCAGCGAAGCGGTCGCGCGGTCGGCGTCGTCTGCCGTGTCGCGAAGGTTGACAGGGTTCTCGCCCCCGTCGAGTACCTCGACGTTAAGACCGAGGGACTGCATTTCCTTCATGAGGACCTTGAAGGATTCGGGGATACCCGGCTCCTGGATGTTCTGGCCCTTGACGATGGCTTCGTACACCTTGACACGACCGGCGATGTCGTCGGACTTGATGGTGAGGAGCTCTTGCAGAGCGTAAGAGGCACCGTAGGCCTCGAGAGCCCACACCTCCATCTCACCGAATCGCTGTCCACCGAACTGAGCCTTACCACCGAGCGGCTGCTGGGTGATCATCGAGTACGGTCCCGTCGAACGAGCGTGAATCTTGTCGTCAACGAGGTGGTGGAGCTTGAGGATGTACATGTATCCGACCGAAACGGGGTCGGGGAACGGTTCTCCCGAACGGCCGTCGAACAGGCGCGCCTTACCCGACTTGCCGATGAGCTTCTGACCGTTTTCACGGGGAAGCGTGGCGTCGAGCAGTCCGGCGATTTCCTCTTCGTGTGCACCGTCGAAGACGGGGGTTGCAACCTTGGTTCCGGGTGCAACTTCGCGAGCCTCTTCAGGAAGGACCTTCGCCCACGCGGGGTTTCCGTCGACCTTCCATCCCTGCTTCGCAGCCCATCCGAGGTGGATTTCGAGGACCTGGCCGAAGTTCATTCGACCGGGGACACCGAGCGGGTTGAGGACGACATCGACCGGAGTTCCGTCCTCGAGGAACGGCATGTCCTCGACGGGGAGAATCTTGGCGATAACACCCTTGTTTCCGTGGCGACCAGCGAGCTTGTCACCTTCAGAGATCTTGCGCTTCTGGGCGATGTAGACCACGACCTTCTTGAGAACGCCGTTGCCGAGTTCGTCGTCGTCGTCGTTCGCGTCGAAGATCTTGACGTCGATGACGGTTCCCTGCTCACCGTGCGGAACACGGAGAGACGAGTCACGAACTTCCTTGCCCTTTTCGGCGAAGATCGCGCGAAGGAGTCGCTCTTCGGCACTGAGTTCGGTCTCACCCTTGGGGGTGATGCGACCGACGAGGATGTCGCCGGGGCGAACCTCTGCACCGATGCGAACGATTCCCTCTTCGTCGAGGTGAGCGAGGCTCTCCTGCGACTGGTTGGGGATGTCACGCGTGATCTCCTGCGGCCCGAGCTTCGTGTCGCGGGCGTCAACTTCGTACTCTTCGATGTGAATCGACGAGAGCGTGTCGTCCTTGACGAGGTTCTGGCTGAGGATGATTGCGTCCTCGAAGTTGTGTCCTTCCCATGACATGAATGCCACGAGGAGGTTCTTTCCGAGTGCGAGTTCTCCGCTTTCCGTCGCGGGACCGTCGGCGAGAACGGCACCGGTGGCGACCTTCTCACCCTCGGTGACGACGATGCGGTGGTTGTAGTTGGTTCCCTGGTTCGAACGCTCGAACTTGCGGAGGTCGTAGCGCGTGTGAGCGCCACCGTCCTCGGCAACAACGATGTAGTCACCCGAAACTTCTTCGACGACACCGGCAGCCTTGGCGACGATAACGTCTCCGGCGTCAACCGCGGCGTACGACTCCATACCGGTTCCGACGATCGGGGCTTCCGAACGGAGGAGCGGCACGGCCTGGCGCTGCATGTTGGCACCCATGAGTGCGCGGTTTGCGTCGTCGTGCTCGAGGAACGGGATGAGCGACGTTGCGATCGACACCATCTGGCGAGGCGAAACGTCCATGTAGTCGACGCGCTCGCGAGGAACGGTGTCGACCTCTCCACCCTTGATTCGGACGAGGACGCGGTCTTCGACCAACTTGCCGTCGGCGTCAACCGGGGCACCGGCCTGTGCGACAACGTGCTCGTCTTCATCGCTTGCGGTCAAGTAGTCAATCTTGTTCGTGACCTTGCCGTTTTCAACGCGACGGTACGGGGTCTCGATGAACCCGAACGCGTTGACACGAGCGAACGACGCGAGCGAACCGATGAGACCAATGTTCGGGCCTTCAGGGGTTTCGATCGGGCACATACGGCCGTAGTGCGAGGGGTGAACGTCTCGAACCTCAACACCTGCGCGCTCACGCGAGAGACCACCGGGTCCAAGCGCCGAGAGACGGCGCTTGTGGGTGAGCCCGGCGAGCGGGTTGTTCTGGTCCATGAACTGCGAGAGCTGCGAAGTTCCGAAGAACTCCTTGATCGCCGCGGTCACGGGACGGATGTTGATGAGCGTCTGAGGCGTGATTGCTTCGACGTCCTGCGTGGTCATGCGCTCGCGAACGACGCGCTCCATGCGCGACAGACCCGTGCGGATCTGGTTCTGGATAAGCTCGCCAACGGCACGAATACGACGGTTACCGAAGTGGTCGATGTCGTCGATGTCGAGGCGGAGTTCGATGTTCTTTCCGTCGCGCTTGCCGGGAATCGTCTTGTGACCCTCGTGCAGTGCGATGAGGTACTTGATCGTCGCGGTGATGTCCGCGAGAGTCAGGACCGACTCGGTGACGGGAAGTTCGATACCGAGCTTGCGGTTGAGCTTGTAACGGCCCACCTTCGCGAGGTCGAATCGCTTCGAGTTGAAGTAGAAGTTGTCGAGGAGCGAACGCGCGGCCTCGGTGGCAACCTGCTCGCCCGGACGGAGCTTGCGGTAGATGTCCTTGAGCGCCTCGTCCTGGTTGAGGATCGTGTCGTGGTCGAGCGTCGCCTGGATCGAGGTGGACCCGGCGAACTCCTTGAGGATGTCCTCGTTCGTCATGCCGAGGGCCTTAAGGAAGACGGTCACCGACTGGCGACGCTTGCGGTCGATGCGGACACCGACCTGGTCGCGCTTGTCGATTTCGAACTCGAGCCATGCACCACGGCTGGGGATGACGCGGCACGAGTAGAGGTCCTTGTCGGTCGTCTTGTCGTCGACGCGCTCGAAGTAGACACCGGGGCTACGGACGAGCTGCGAGACAACAACACGCTCGGTTCCGTTGATGACGAAGGTGCCCTTGGGGGTCATGAGCGGGAAGTCGCCCATGAAGACGGTCTGCGTCTTGATTTCACCCGTCATGTGGTTCATGAACTCGGCTTCGACGTAGAGCGGAGCGGCGTAGGTCTTGCCACGCTCCTTGCACTCGTCAAGCTCGTACTTCTTTTCTTCGAGGTACGGGTTCGTGAACGACAACTGCATGGTGTCGTTTTCGATCGGCGAGATCTCTTCGAAGATCTCGGTCAGGCCGGAGCGTTCTGCGCCGTCCTCTCCGATGAGCCACTTGAAACTTTCGGTCTGAAGAGCGAGGAGGTCGGGAACGGTGAGAGCATCCGTTACCTTGGCAAACGACACGCGATTCGCGTCGCGTCCGGTCCCCTGAGATTTCTTCTTTACAGCCACAGAATTGTCCTTCACGGGCACAAAGCCCAGATAGTTACGTGTGCGATGGGACGCGCTGGAGAGTTCATTTCCCGCCGCTATTTACGGGAATTCGGACATCCACCATTTGATGACCGAGCAGAAAGGAGCGCAACTTGCTACGGTACACGAGTTCCGCGGGTTTGTAAAGTTACAAGTTGGCAACGATTATGGGTGATGTGTCTACTCCCCTTCAGCGCCGGTTGAGCGGTTCCGGTTTGATCGCCGAGATCACGCCCGACCCGTGGCGAAGCGGGGGTTGGACTCTCGAGATCGATGGCACTCCCCAGTCACACGTTGACCTTGCCGATCCCACGTCGCTGCACTTTGACTACATCCAACGCATCGGGCACGTGATTGACAGTGCGTTCCCGGCTGGGACACCGATCACCGCGTTGCACTTGGGTGCCGGCGCACTGACTGTCCCCCGATACGTCGAAGCGACGCGTCCGAATTCACGCCAGCAGGTCGTCGAGATCGAACGCGACTTGATTGACTTCGTTCGCGAACACTTGCCCTTGCCACGCGGTGCATCCATTAGATGTCGCTACGGAGACGCTCGCGAAGTGATGGAGGCGCTGCCTGCCGGACTGCGCGGGCAAGTTGACCTCATTGTCGTTGATGTGTTCCGCGGGGCTCGAACCCCGGCACACGTGACGAGTGTCGAGTTCTACGAGTCCGCCCGCGCTCTGCTCGCCCCTGGCGGGATTCTCGTCGCGAATGTTGCCGACGGCCCGCCGCTGACTTTCGCCCGCGGGCAACTCGCGACGCTGCGTCACGTTTTCGCCAACTCCATCGCGACGGGTGAACAGGGCGTGATTCGAGCCAAACGTTTCGGCAACGTCGTCCTCGTCGCGAGCGCCTCGCAACTGGACTGGTCGGCAAAGCTCGCCGGACTAGGCCCGCACCCCGCAATCACAGTGTCGGGATCGGATGCGGCCGAGTGGTCAGCGGCGGGCAAGGTCGTCACCGACGTCACGGCGATCGATTCCCCGCCGCCGGCGCGCAACCTCTTCCGTTCGTGACAGACCTCACAACTCTCCCGTTCCTGCAGACATTTCGTATCAAATCCCCTCTAGGCACGAAATTCAGTGGGTTTGTCTGCGAAATAGAAAGGCGGTGGGGTTAAGGTTGAGCGCGTGGCGGATCTGACCGAAGTGCGATTGATGGCGCAGGAACTCATCGCGATTCATTTGCGTCACGCCCCCGACTCGTGGACCTTCCGCTTCGACAACGCGAAGAAGCGTGGAGGTTTGTGCAACCACACCACCCACACGATTTCGATGTCGAAGTATTTATGCGAGTTGTGGCCCCTCGATGAATGCGAACAGGTCATGCTGCACGAGATCGCGCACGCCCTGGCACCCCAGCACCACCGGCACTCCCAGGAGTGGTTCGACATCGCCGTGTCGATCGGCTACACGGGTGGCATCACCCACCGCAACGAGATCGCGACGCACCGAGCAACGTGGGTCGGCCGTTGCCCCGCGGGTCACGAGTACCACCGATTCCGCAAGCCGTATCACCGCAAGGAGTCATGCCCGAAGTGTCACCGCGGTTATTCGGACCGGCACCGAATCCTTTGGGAGTTCCGCGGTTAGGCCGGCTGCTGCTGGGTGATGCAGTGAATCCCGCCGCCGCGCGCGAACAACGGGCGGGCATCAATCAGTTCGACAACGCGACCGGGGTATGCCTTCTCAAGGATCCCCTTGGCGACGACATCGTTGGGGTCGTCGAAGCCACACAGGATGACGGCGTTGTTGCAGACGTAGTGGTTGATGTACGAATAGTCGACCGGACCTTCATCGTCAGTCAAGACGGTGGGCGCCGGAACGGGAACAACATCAAACCCCTCCGCGACGAGTCGGTCACGGACTACCGCCGAGACTTCGAAGTCGGGGTGTTCGGGGTTGCGCTGGTCGTGGAACAGGACCGTGTTCTCGTTACAGAACGTGGCGACGATGTCGATGTGTCCGCGAGTTCCGAACTCGTCATAGTCACGGGTGAGTCCGCGCGGGATCCACACAACGCGGCTGGCACCGAGCGTGTCGAACAATTCGCGTTCGACCTCGTCACGGTTCCAACCAGGGTTTCGACCGGAGTCAAGTTGAACGGATTCGGTCACGAGGACGACCCCGTGGCCGTTGGTGTGGATTCCGCCGCCCTCGTTCGTCAGTGACGACGATATGACGGCGGTGTTGGTCTCATCCAGAACGCGTCGCGCGATCTCGGCGTCGTTGCCCCACGTTGCCCAGGACTGACCGCCCCAGCCGTTGAACACCCAGTCGACTCCGAGGGCCGTCCCGTCGGTGGCGCGAACGAAGGTCGGGCCGATGTCTCGCATCCATGCGTCGTCGAGCGGTGCGATGACGATGTCGACCTTGGGGTCGAGCCATTCGCTGGCGACCTCGACCGCTGACGGGTCAACGACCATCGACACCGGCTCGTACTTCACAATCGTGTTCGCCACGGTCGACCACGCGCGTCGTGCTTCCTCGACCTCAGCGTCGGTGTCGCCCAAGGTGTACCCGGAATGTGGCCACGCCATCCACGTGCGTTCGTGGCGTTCCCATTCAGCTGGCCAGCGAGGAACCACCTAGTCCTCCTTCAGTCGTTCGACCAACTCCATGAGCAATTCGAACGTGGTGCGCGGGTTCACGATTGCGAAACGCAGGACAGGCTCACCGCGGTGCTTCGACGGGAAGCACGCCGCGATTTCTTCCTGGAACATGCGATCGCTCCAGTCGGAATACTGCTCCTGCTTCCAGCCCTTACGTCGGAAGACGACGACGGACAGCATCGGGTCGCGAACGAGTTCGAGGTGGTCGCTGTCGCGAATCACCTGGGCGATGCGCTGGGCGAGTTGGTTGTTCCATTCGATCGCATCGCGGTAAGCGGCGACACCATAGGTTGCCATCGAGAACCACAGGGGCAAACCGCGTGCTCGACGCGAGAGGTGGACAGCGAAGTCCGACGGGTTCCACTCGGTGGTGTCGGTGAGCACGTCGAGGTACGACGCGTGTTGCGTGTGAGCCGCACGACCAATCGCCGGGTTGCGGTACAGAAGTGCACATGCGTCGAGCGGTGCGTAGAGCCACTTGTGCGGGTCAACGATGAACGAATCAACGTCGCCGAGTCCGTCGAAGTGCGCCTTCGTGCTGGGCGCCAACATTGCCGCGACTCCGTATGCGCCATCGACGTGCACCCACACGTCGTGTGCGCGACCGACCTCGACAACGCTCGCGATGTCATCGACGATTCCGTAGTTGGTCGTTCCACCCGTTGCGACGAGCGCAAAAACGCCGTCCCAATCATCAGCAAGTTTGGCTTCAATCGCCGACCCGAAGAGGCGACCGTCGTCACCGACCGGAACCTTGATGACGTCGACATCCATCACGCGTGCTGCGTGAGCGATCGACGAGTGCGCTTCTTCCGACGCAGCGACGCGCCAGCGCGCGGGACGGGGCAAGCCCGCTTCGTCCAATTTGCGCATGGCATCGAAACGTGCGGCCACGAGTGCCGACAGGTTTCCGTTCGTTCCGCCCTGGACGAAAACGCCGCCGGCGCTTTCCGGCATTCCTGCTTCGCGAGCGAGGAACTTGAGGACTTCGTTTTCGGCATAGACGGCACCGGCGCCTTCGAGCCACGAGCCACCGAAGACACTGGAAGCGGAGACAACCAAGTCGAACAGGATCGACGCTTCCGACGGCGCCGTCGGAATGAAGGACACCTGGCCGGGGTGGTCGATCGACATCGTCGCGGGAGCGAGGACCTCGCCGAACAGCTCGAGCGCCTTGTCCCCGCCGACACCGTCTTCGGTGATCGTGTCGGGCATCGCGGCGCGAAGTTCAACCCAGCTCGCACTGCCGTCGAGCGGGGGCGGGTCCATCTCCATACGCTCGCGGGCGTAATCGAAAATCTTCTCGCGCAAAGCGGCGGTCGCCGCATCGTGCTTGTGCATGCGCATGGGGTCGTTCATGAGGTTCTCCCGAGGTTGATTCACATCAGATTAGCCGTGAAGGAGCCCGATGTGGAGATGTGTTGCGCCAATCGTCGTGAAAACACAAATCCGTTCGGTTTTCGCCCGCGATATGTCGCGTTTCTTGCGTGAGCGCGGTGGCGAGGTCGCTACCGCGCGCTGATGGTGCTGAGCGCGGCGCGCAACACCTGGCCGCGTCCACCGACGAACTCGGAATCGATCGAGTCGCGCACGGCGTCCTCGAACGGAATCCAGCGGATGTCAAGCGCGTCCTGGCGAGGCTGGCATTCTCCCGTGACGGGAACCACGTACACCAGCGACACGGCGTGCTGGCGTTCGTCGACGAGACGACCGGGGAACGGGAAGTATTCGGCGACGGTGGCGGGGACGGGCGACAGCGGCAAGCGCGGGAAGGCGAGCGAGCCGAGATCCTTTTCGAGGTTACGAACGAGCGCCTCGCGAATCGATTCGCCGTACTTGACGCGTCCGGCGACAAGAGCGGATCGCATCTCGCCGTATTCGTCGACGCGGATCAGAACTGCGACATCCGTGATGAAACCGTTGTCATCGACGCGAACCGGCACGGCCTCGACATAGACCATCGGCAAACGACGGCGAACGTCGTCGAAGTCGTCGTCAGAGAACCAGCCGGGGTCAGGCGTGCGCACATCGTTCATGTCGCTATTCTCACACGCGCCAGGCCAAAGAACGGGCGGACACCAAAGCAAAGACCCCGGTCACATTCGCTGTGATCGGGGCCTTGAGGCTCAGTAATTGTTACTGGCAGCTGTCACACTGCAGCAGGTCCATCGGGTCGACGGGAACTGCGTAGCCGCCAACACTGTCGTTGTCGAAGTCCATACGTTCCTCCTGTGGTTCAAGGTTTCGGCGGTACCGCCGTAGAAGAACACTATATCGCGGGAATGACATAGATGTAGTTCCACTACATATTGTGTTCTTCGGCGTGTCGCGCCAGAACGCCCGTAATGGCGGATGGGCGATCGAAACAGCGCAGAAAGCGCCAGCGCCTCCCCGATTTCGCGTGAGCGCGCCCAAGGTGCTAATCTCACATGGTGCCTTTGTGCACGCGCCCCGATAGCTCAGTGGTAGAGCACTTCCATGGTAAGGAAGGGGTCGTCAGTTCAATCCTGACTCGGGGCCCGACCTTATAAGGTTGCGGCGGGGTAGCTCAGGTGGTTAGAGCACACGGCTCATAATCGTGGTGTCGCGGGTTCGAGTCCCGCCCTCGCTACCAATAGGTGTTACTTGGCGTTCTTCTTGAGCCACGCGAACGGGTCGACCTGGATTCCGTTGACATGGATCTCGAGGTGAAGGTGCGCTCCTGTCGACATTCCCGTGCTTCCAACGCGGCCAACGTAGTCAGCGACCACGATGGCATCGCCAACCTTCAAGTCGACCGAGTCGCGCTCCATGTGCGCGTAGACGCTGTCGAACTCAAGTCCCTTGACGTTGTGTCGGATGACAACCCAGCGACCGAATCCCCCCTGGTCGTTGTGAACCTCTTTGACCACGCCGTCAGCGATGGCGTAGATGGGCGAACCCTCTTGCGGGTCGAAGTCGAGGCCCTTGTGGTCCGTCGAGCAGGCTGCACACGGCGCGACGCGCGCTCCGAACCCCGACGAGATCGGGGCCGCGTAAGGGAACGGCCAGCGAATCGGTCCCTTGTTGCTGACGGCATACGACCAGTTGCCGGAGCCGAATCGTTGACCGAGAAGGTCACCGTAGTTGCTGATCTTGAACGTGCCGAGGTTGACGGCGGTCGCGACTTCGGCGTTCGATGCAGTGGTGACCTCTTGGTCAACTCCCTTTTCCGTTGCCGCATAACCGGGTAGAGCGAGATTGAATCCCGTGGACGGCAGCGTCAGGGTGACCATGAACGCGCCGATGACGAGAACGACGAAACCGCGAATCGTGGCTGACCACGTCTCGCGTGCGGCGCGGCGAATCGCTTGCCCTGCACGAGGCACAAATCCGCGCACCTTGCGCTGGGCTCCCTCTGGTCGTAGGCGAACCTTGCGAACGACGGAATCACGACTGGAACGAACGCGCGAGCCACGCTTAGACTTGACGATGGGTTCGATCGGAGTCAGCGTCGCGACATCCGGAGCGGTGATGATTGCAGTCGACCCGGATGGCGTCGAGTCAACAAACGGAATCGGGCCTGACGAGTTCGTCGGAGTCGGGTCAACGAATGCTTCGGGTGTGGCGTCGGCAACAGTGGCATTCGCCGGCGCTGGCTCAGGAACAGTTTCAGTGACCGTTGGTTCGACCGGAGTCGCCTCGACGGAATTGTCGAGAGTGTTGAACAGCGTTGCCGCGGAAACAGGTTGTGGAGCCTCTTCGCTACCGAGTCGAGCCGCCTCTTCAAGAAGTCGACGCTCGCGCCGCGACTGTGGCTGAATCGCGAAATCAGGGTTCGCCAAATCACCCGACGCATCTTGCGGCGTATTCAGGTGATCACTCACGAGGCCTCCCGTGTTCACGGCTTCTGGCAAGTTTAGGTCAGCGACCTATGCCTTCGCCACCTCGGGTTGGCAAAACGAAATCCCCGACCTCAATAGTCGGGGATTGGTGGTGGATGAGGGATTCGAACCCCCGAATGCTGAGCAGTCTGATTTACAGTCAGATCCCTTTGGCCGCTTGGGTAATCCACCAGGTGCGTTCCCACCCAATGTAGTCATCGGTTGAGCGCGCAATTGACAACAATACAATATGGAACAAGGGTGTGAAAACCCTTGACCCTGCGAGGAGGCAACGATGTCGAGCATCGAAGACGTTGCCCGCGCCGCCGGGGTTTCCACCGCAACGGTCTCTCGCACGATGAGCGGGCGCGGAGCCGTCTCCGAGGCCACTCGCACGAAGGTCCAGAAGGCCGCTGCCGAATTGGGTTACGTCGCGAGCGCCACCGCGGCATCTCTGGCGAGCGGTCGAAGCAGCAACATCGGAATCTTGACTCCGTACATTGATCGCTGGTTCTTCACCGAAGTGATTCGTGGAGCACAAGAGGAATTGGCCAGCCACGGGTACGACGTCACTCTGTACAACCTCGGTGACGTGCCAGCACAGCGTTCGCGAATGTTGGATGACTTCATCCACCGCGGCCGAGTTGACGCGTTCATCGCAATCGACGTCCCGTTGACCACCGCCGAGATCACGCGCCTTCACGACATCCAACGACCCATCATCGGTGTCGGCGGTGCCATCGCTGGTGTCCGCACCATCTCGATCGACGACACCGAGGTCGTCCGAATCGCGATGCGCCACTTGCTGGAACTCGGCCACACTCGCATCGGCATGCTCGGTGGTGGTGATGACGCCGTCGACGTCTTCAAGGTCGCATCGACGCGTTGCAAGACATTCGAATCGGTCCTGCGCCAAGCGGGAATCCCGTTACTGCCCGGCTTGATTCAATTCGGACACTTCACGATCCCGTCCGGATACACCGCCGCGATGACACTGCTCAACCAGCCAAACCGACCGACCGCGATCCTTGCGGCTTCCGACGAGATGGCGTTTGGTGCGATTATCGCCGCGCGCGAGTTAGGAATTTCAATCCCCGCGGACCTCTCGATCGTGGGAATCGACGGTCACGAACTCGGCGAGTTCTTTGGGCTGACGACGGTGGACCAGAATCCACCACAACAGGGCAAGACGGCGGCGACGATTCTGCTCGACGAGATTCTCCCCCACCGCACCGAGACGATTGACATCAACACTGCTCTGCCTGTCCGACTCGTGAAGAGGTCGTCGACGGCAAAACCTCGCGCCTGACTTTGACGAATCTTTGACGAACGGCGTTTTGCCATCGCGTGATGCGACCTAAACTCGAACCATGGCAGATTCATCGTTTGACATTGTGAGCAAGGTCGACCCCATGGAGCTCGACAACGCCGTGAACCAGACCGAGAAGGAACTCGCATCGCGATTCGACTTTAAAGGCGTCGGGGCGACGATCGACAAGAAGGCGACGGCGGTGAACCTTGCGGCAATTTCCGAGGAACGCGTCAAGGCCGTCCTCGACGTTTTCGAATCGAAGCTCATCAAGCGCGGCATCTCGCTCAAGTCGCTCGAGATCGGCAAGCCCTTCCCGTCGGGCAAGGAGTACCGCATCGAGACGACGATCAAGGCCGGCATCTCGTCCGAGCACGCCAAAGAGATTTCGAAGATCATTCGTGAAGAAGGTCCCAAGACGGTCAAGTCTCAAATCCAGGGCGACGAACTTCGCGTCACGTCCAAGAGCCGTGACGACCTCCAGGCAACGATGTCGCTTCTCAAGAACTCCGACCTTCCCATTGACATCCAGTTCGTGAACTTCCGGTAACTCATGAAAATCCTGCGCGCGATTGGCGTGACGGCAGCCTTCGCCACTGCAATCGCCGGACTGGGGCTCAGCGACGCGAGCGCCGCGCCCAAGCGTGGCGGTTTCTCCCTCCCGACTGTTGAATCTTTTGTCTCTTCGCGCGGTGTTGCCGCAGTGAAAGCGGCAAACCCGGGCCTATCCACCGCGGACATCGAGGTTTTGGGTAACGATTCGACTGCTCGGATCACGCGTGCGGGCAAAGTCCTTTTCGTCGACAAGCAGGCCCAAGCAAACGAAATCAATGTGGCGCCAATCACCACAAACGTCACCAATATTCCCGCCAGCGACTTCCTCTCACTCAACAGCCGCCCAGGCTCGGATCGAACAATCTATCTGGACGTTAACGGTCACACCGTTCCCCCGGGGACCGTTTGGGACGACCCAGAATTTGGATTCGGCGGAAACCCGGCGGTTGCGGGCGATTACCCAGCATTTACGATGGACGGCTCGTTGGCATTTAGCCAGCCCGAGAAGTTGGCAATCATCAATGCTTGGGCGGCGGTCGCTGAGGACTATGCGATGTTTGACGTCAACGTCACGACTGAGTTCCCTGGCGACGACGCAATTACTCGCTCGAGCCTGTCAGATTCCACGTTCGGCACCCGCGCTTTGGTAACAGGCGGAAATCTTGCCTTCAACCCAACCGAATGCGGGTGCGGCGGAATTGCATACACGGACGTATTTGACGAATCAATCGACTCTGCCAAGGGTTCGTACTATGGAATCGGCCACGAGGAGTGGCAACCAGCTTTCGCTTTTTTCACTGATGATCACGCAGCCACATTCAACACACCCGCAACCGCAGGAAAATTTTTATCCGACGTTGTCTCGCACGAGGTCGGACACAATCTCAGCCTTCTCCACGACGGAAGCTTTGAGGACTCCAACCGCGACGATGAATTTGTCGACAACGACGATAACGGTCGGGACGACGTCACCGATGATATTTGGACCGAGTATTTCATGGGCACGAGTGACGGCCAAAACTGGGCACCCATCATGGGCGCCGGATACGACAACGGGGTCGTCCAATGGTCCGACGGCGACTACGGAACTGCGGCGAACCCCTCCACTAATCGTGAAGACGACATTTCAGAAATTGTTGCGACAGGGTTGAACCTTTTGCCTGACGAGCCGAATAATTCGACGGGTTCGGCGACACTCATTTCGGGAAACCCCGTTGACGGTGTCATTGGACGGCGAACCGACGTCGATTGGTTCAAGGTGACCGTTACGAATCGCACCCTCGGCCTGTATTCAGGAACCCCAACGCCGAACACGAACCTTGACACCAAACTGACCCTTCGGGACGGTGCGGGAAAAGAGCTCTTCAGCACGGATGCACTGAGCACGATGACCGAAGACGGGAATGGCATTGGAGTTCAACCCGTAGCAGGCTTGGACGGTATTCTCAATGCCGACCTTCCCAACGGAACGTACTACGTGACCATCGAGGGAGTCGGTCGGACCGGGGCGTATTCGGATTACGGAAGCCTTGGCGCATATTCCATCAAGACTCGAACGCCGCGTGTCACGTCGATCGCAACCATCGGAAACCCGACCATTTCCGGAACTCGCCGAAAGGGCCGTACTCTGACCGCGAACTACGGAACGTGGACGAGCGGAGTCTCGATCGCGAAGCAATGGCTGCGTGACGGAGTCGCGATCTCCGGCGCTACGGCAAAAACATACGTATTGAAATCAGCTGACGTCGGGCACAAGATCTCTGTCCGTCTTGTCGGAACGAAGTCCGGCAAGCGCACCGCCGTCAAGGTCAGTTCGAAGACCGCAGCGATTACGAACTAGACAGTTTCGCCGCGAGAGATGCCGATCATCTCGTCGCGCGGGACGACCTTGATGCGTTCGCGACCAGCGGCCTCGCCCAAGGTCTTTTCGAAGTCGTCGAGACGGTGCCAACCGTCAAGGTTGGTGAACGCGACGCCGCGCGATTCGAGCAACTCGACGATTGCGGATTCGCTGGGGTCACTCGGTGCCCACCATGACGCCTGATCCTTGACCAGGTGCGAAACAGTCTCCATCGCGTCCGACTTGGTGTGACCAATGAGTCCGACGGGTCCGCGTTTGATCCATCCGGTCGCATAGACGCCGGGGACAACGTTGTTGTCATCGTCCTGTACGCGGCCTTCGTGGTTCGGGATTACGCCGTGCTTGTCGTCGTAGGGAACGCCGTCCAGTTCGGAACCGAAGTATCCGACCGCGCGGTACACCGCTTGAACCGGAATCTCGCGAATCTCGCCCGTGCCGCGAACGCCACCGGCGCCGTCAGATTCGGTGCGCTCGAAACGGAAGCCCACGACCTTGCCGTCCTCACCGACGACCTCGACCGGCTTGGCATAGAAGTGAAGGTGCAGGCGGCGGCTGGCCTTGCCCGTCTCGCGCTCGCGCCACTGGTTCAACACCTTGTCGATGACGAACACCTGCTTGTTGGATTCGATGGCGGCCTGTGACGCTTCGTCGTAGTCGAAATCTTCGTCGTGCAGAATCATGTCGACGTCGTTCATTTCGCCCAACTCGCGAAGTTCGAGAGGCGTGAACTTGACCTGCATCGGACCGCGGCGGCCGAATACGTGAACGTCGGTGACGGGGCTGGCCTTGAGGCCCTGATACACATTGTCGGGAATCTCGGTCGGCAGAAGATCGTCGGCGTGCTTCGCGAGCATGCGCGCAACATCGAGCGCCACGTTTCCGTTACCGATGACGGCGACCTCGCGCGCGTGCAACGGCCACTCGCGGGGAACGTCGGGGTGACCGTCGAACCAGCTGACGAAATCAGCCGCGCCGTAGGACCCGTCAAGGTCGATTCCGGGGATGTTCAGCGGTGCGTCCTTGATTGCCCCCGTCGAGAAGATCACCGCGTTGTAGTGCTTCTTGAGGTCGTCGAGGGTGATGTCGGTTCCGAAGTTCACGTTTCCGAACACGCGAATTCCACCCGAGTCGAGCACGTCGCGCAAGGCGTTGATGATTCCCTTGATGCGCGGGTGGTCGGGCGCAACGCCGTAACGGACGAGACCGTACGGGGCAGGAAGACGGTCGAACAAGTCAATGCTGACGTCGAACGCGCGCTCGTGCTTGCGCAGAATGTCTGCTGCATAGATGCCGGCGGGTCCGGCTCCGACGATGGCGAGACGCAACGTGGACATTTAGTGTGACCTTTCGATGACACGGGAAGCGAAACGGACGAGGGCCTGCTTGGTGAGGCCGTCGGGAAGTACGGACAGAGCGTCAACCGCCTCGGTTCCCCAGCGCTGTGCGGTGGCGATTGTTTCAGAGGTGAAACGGCTGGCGCGCAGTTCATCGACGAGTGCTTCGAATCGCACGTCATCGTCGGCGGCGGCCGCAGCCTGCAACCCTTCGTCGAGAGCACGCGCATCGGCGTCCCCCGACTGGCGCATGAACAGAACTGGAAGAGTTGCGACTCCGTGGCGGACGTCGGTTCCCTTGACCTTGCCGGTCTCGCCGCCATCAAGGTCGAGCACGTCGTCGATGATCTGGAAGGCAACACCGATCTTTTCCCCGAACTCGCGAAGGGGATCGCCGAATTCGGCAGGCGCGTTGGACGTCATGACACCGACCATCGCGCTCGCGGCGATGAGCGAGCCCGTCTTGTCGGCAAGCACCTGAAGGTAGTGGTCGATCGGGTCAACGCCTTCGGCAGGCCCCGTCGTCTCGTGCAGCTGACCCAGACACAGGCGCTCGAAGGTCGATGCGTGAAGGCGGACCATCTCGTCGCCGAGGGTCGACGCCAACGAGCTCGCTCGGGCAAGCAGGAGGTCGCCCGTGATGATAGCGATCGAGTTACCGAACTGAGTGTGCGCGGTCGGGACCCCGCGACGAAGGTCAGCATCGTCCATGACGTCGTCGTGGTACAGGGTTGCGAGGTGAATGAGTTCAACGACCTGAGCAGCAAGAAGGACGTCCTTGCAGTCGGACTGGCCAAGCTCGGCGGTGAGGAGTGCAAGAAGAGGTCTGACGCGCTTGCCGCCGGCCTCGAGAAGGTAACGGGCGACGGTGTTGGTGTACTCGTCACCGAAGTGAAGGTTTTCGGCAAGACCGGCTTCGATCTCCTGCAGTCCTTTGTCCAATCGGCCGACCAGCGCGCGCTCGTCCGCGGTCGACGTCATCGCGGCGCCGAGTCCGAAATTCTTGGCGATGGTGGTGATGTGACTCACTGGTCTGCTCCCAGCGGGGCGCGCCCGCGATGTAGTGCCACAACGCCCGCGGTGAGGTTGCGATATCCGACGTCGACAAAACCGGCGTCGCGAATCCAGCCGCTGAGGACGCCCTGGACGGGCCAGTCCTCGATGGACTTCATGAGATATGTGTACGCGGCGGGGTTCGAACTTGCGAGAGACGCAACCGACGGCATGACCTTGTTGAGGTAGAACGAGTACGCGTTTCGCACGAGACCGTTCGGTGGCGTCGTGAATTCGCAAATCACCAGTCGACCACCGGGAACAAGAACGCGGCGCATCTCAGCGAGGGCGCGATGCGGATCGTTGACGTTCCGCAAACCGAACGAAATCGTGACCGCGTCGAAACTCGCATCGTCAAACGGCAACTGCTGGGCGTCGCCTTCGACGAATTCGATTTCGGGGTGGCGCTGGCGACCGACGGCAACCATTCCAGGAGAGAAGTCGAGTGCGGTGACGCGAGCGCCGGCGCGAGCGATGGCGGCAGAGGACGTTCCCGTTCCCGCTGCGATGTCGAGAACACGGTCACCGGCAGAGATTCCGAGGGCCCGCACAGTTGCGATTCGCCAGAGGGACGCCGACCCGAGAGACAGCAACGCGTTGGTGAGGTCGTATCGCGCAGCGACATCGTCGAACATTGCCGACACTTGGTCGGGGTCTTTACCTAGGTCAGCACTCGTCACGGTTCCCAAGTCTATCCGCGCGGGCGTAGCCTTAATGCGTGACCTTTGCTCCGCACGAACCCGTCGTCGTCGAATCGATGCCGACTGCGCGTTTCGGGTCGCTCATTGAATTCGCGTCGGCGTCCCGTCCGATGTACTACCGTCACGGCGACACCGAAATTGTCGGCATCGGCGAGCGAGCCAGGTGGACCGCGAGTGGTCCAGGTCGCTTTGCCGAACTGAGTGCGCACTGGGAACAGGCGCTGAGCGCGATCGCCCCGAACCTTCGCCAACACGTCATCGCGCTGGGCAGCGGGCAGTTTGACCCGAACGGTGAAGCGCACCTGGTCGTTCCGAAGACAACGATTGTTCGCCGAGGACGTGACGTGTCGATTGTGACCGTTGGAGATTCAGCAGGTATCCCTGATCCCACCCGTCGGTCTGTCGGTTCGGCCCCGCTCGTTGAGTGGCCCCACATCGACTCGGTGTACCGGGACCGGGTGCGCGCCGCACTCGCCCGACTGGATTCCGAGTTCGGCAAGGTTGTCGTCGCGCGCGCAATCACGGGTGAGGTGACGAAGCCTGGAGACGAACGTGCGCCTCTTCAGAAACTGACGAACGAATACCCCGACACTCACATCTTTGCTCTGGACGGTTTGTGGGGCGCTTCCCCGGAAACCCTCGTCCGGGTCGATCACCGCCGGATTTCGGCGCGCGTTCTCGCTGGTTCCGCCGCACGCGGGTGGGACGCCGCCACGGATGCCGCAGCAGCCGCGACCCTTGCCGCGAGCGCAAAGGATCGCGAAGAACACGAGTACGCCGTGAACTCCGTCGTGACGGCACTCGCGCCGCATTGCCGCTCGATTGTTGGGGCGGCGACTCCGTTCACACTTCGACTGACAAACGTTTGGCACCTCGCGAGTGACATCTCCGGAGTTCTCGGGACTCGCTCGAGCGTGTTCGACCTCATCGATTCGTTGCACCCCACCGCGGCGGTCGCAGGCGTCCCCACGGACCGCGCACTCGCCACCATCGCCGATGTCGAAGCAATCCCGCGCGGGCGCTATGCCGGTCCGATCGGCTGGGTCGACGGCGTGGGCAACGGTGAATGGGCAATCGCCCTGCGCTGCGCTCAGTGGCGCGATTCAGAGATCGTCGCTCACGCTGGCGCGGGAATTATCGAAGGCTCAGACCCCGAGTCGGAATTCGCCGAGACCGAGCTGAAGTTCCGCCCGATTCGCGACGCGCTCGTCGGCTAGGAACGCGGGAGCACTACCTCGACCAGTGTTGGTCTGGTCACTTCGGACAGTGCCGACGTCAACTCGCCACGAGTTGTGACGCGGTGGAAGCCGAGCCCGAAAGCACGAGCGACGCCCTCAAAATCGATGTTTTGCGGTGTGCGCATGACGCGATCGAAGTGAGTGCGATTGGCAGTCTCGGCGACGGGCAGGTCATCGAAGATTCGACCGCCGCCATCGTTTCCCACGATGACCTGGATTTTTCCGCGCAGGTTTGCGAGAGCTCCGATGTCGTGCTGTGCGGCAAGGTCTCCGAGGACCACACGGGTGACCCCGTTTTGGGTTGCGATTGGGTTCGACTGGGCAGCCGTCGCGATTCCCTGCGCCGTTGCGATGGTGCCGTCGATTCCAGCCAACCCGCGATTGGAGTGAACCTTCAGCGGCTTGCCGGGAAGGACCGAATCCGCGACGCGAATGAGTCGCGAAGCCCCGAACACGAGTCGGTCATGCGGCCAGGTGACGTCCCAGACCGCGCGCACGAGCATCTCGGGGGTGACAGGCTGCCGCTGAATCTGCATTTCGTGGCGTGCAAAGTCTGCGCGTTCCGCGCTCTCATCCGCAAGGCTTCCCTGCACATCGGCGGCCGGCTCAGCGAGTTCCTCGTCGATGGTCATTCGCGACATGCGCGCCCAGGGCAACGCCCACTTCTGGGCATAGTCTTCGCCGTTTCCTTCGACCGTG
This sequence comes from uncultured Gulosibacter sp., assembly GCA_964637095.1. Lineage (GTDB taxonomy): Bacteria > Actinomycetota > Actinomycetes > Actinomycetales > Microbacteriaceae > MWH-TA3. The sequence continues at coordinate 43,115 of CAZWTW010000009.1, read as the reverse complement.
ATCGTGTCCACGACGAGAGCCCGCGGGTTGGGGCGATACGGATTCGCCTCGGGGCCGCGCACGACAATCACGTCGACGTTCGCACGGGCGCACAAGCCATCGATCGCGCGTGACAAAGTGGGGCGGCCGACAACGATGACCGACTGAATAGTTTCCGCGAACTCTGGGCGAGCGAGCAGGCGACGGTAGTCGGTCACGAGATGCGGACCGAAGTGCGCACCGCTCGCGATTTCCGCGATCAACGGAGCGCCAAGTTCACGAGCCCACTTTTCGGCACGAGCACCCGCGCCGTAACCGGCAACGACGATGGTCCCGGGGGCGGCGACTACTCCGACCGAACTGTGACCCGGCTCGGCGATGGGAAGTTCGCCCTGCTTGACCGAATCGTATGAGCGGGAGTCGATGTGCGACGAGAGAGGTTCGACGAACTGCACGTTCACGTGAATCGGACCCGACTCGTTCACCGCTGCCGTGACGACCTCGTCCGCCCACTGCGCCCCCGACTGCAACGCGTCGGCACCGGGCGGTGGAATGTCCACACTCTTGCGAGCGGCCACCCCAAAAGCGCCGATGTGGACGGACGTCTGGTTTGCGCCCGTGGTTCGCAGGACCGAAGGTCGGTCGGCCGTGATGACGATGAGCGGGATTCCCGCGTGATGTGCTTCAAGGACTCCGGGGTGAAGATTCGCGACGGCTGTTCCCGACGTCACGATGATGGCGACAGGGCGCTTCGTTTCGACCGCAAGCCCGAGTGCGAGATACGAGCCGACCCGCTCGTCGATGACGACGTGCAGGTTCAGCAACTGGCGATCGGCGAAAGCAGCCGCGACGAGCGCGAGTGCCTGGGAACGAGAACCCGGCGACAGAACGATGTCTCGAACACCACGTGCGACGAGTCCCTCGAGGAAAGCGAACGCCCAGCCGCTTGACGGCGCAACGGAGGCGTCAATCACGAGTTGGTCCCGGCGGAGTGCCGTCCTCGTCGTCGAGTTTGCGAAGTTCCTCTTCGAGTCGCGCGATGCGTTCGTCCGTCGTCTCGGTATCCGGAACTCGGAAATTTGGGTCGTCGTCGGGTGCGATGATCAACTCACCCGATTTGTTGCGCCGCGTCTTGCCCAAGATGAACCACAAGATCGCACCGATCGGGGTGACGCCGATAACGATGATCGCCCACAGCACCTTGTTCAGCGAACGAATGCGACTGCGAGGCGTGAAGAAAATGTCCGCCAGCGCGTAGATGTCGACGGCGACAACGACAACCGCGAGAGTGAAGAGAACGCGTGCGAGCATGCTCAAAGTCTAAAGGTCGCGGTGACCCTACGATTAGAGATATGAAACCGTGGGTTCTCTACACCGCAGCCCGTCTGGGAATGTTCCTCGTCGCGCTGACACTCTTGCTGTTGCTCGGCACCGGCTGGGTCTACGGAACGATTTTCGCCACCGCGATTTCACTCTCACTCAGCATCCTGTTCCTCGGCGGACTGCGCCAGCGCGTCGCGGACAGCATCCGAACCCTCGTCGAGAAGCCAGTGCGCGATTCAGACTCGGCGACCGAGGACGACCAGCTCGACCGCTCGTCGAACTAACTGAGGAACCCGCGAAGCAGCGCGGCTGAACCGGACAGGTGGTCCCGCATCGCCGCTTCGGCGTCTTCCGCTCGTCCCGTCAAAATTGCCATGACAATCGCTTCGTGCTGAGCGTTCGAGTGCGCGATGTTGGGCGACAGCAGCGGGATCTCGTCAAGCAGTTCGTTCACCTTCACACGTGTCTGGGCAACGTGATTGACCAGCGCGTTCGATCCGGTGAGTTCCGCAATCAACAGGTGAAGTCTGGAATCAAAGCGTCGGTAATCACGCGGTTCCGCAGCAGCCGTCTCGTGATGCGCCGCCCAGAGTTTCTCGCGCATCTCGCCGGTCAGTTCGCTTGACGCAGCCTGGAACGCCGCCCCCGGTTCAAGCACCGATCGAACGATGAGCAGGTCGTGAATCTCTGTCGCGGTGAACGCCGTCCGCGGTGACACGTCTCCGTCGCGCCCGATGACCACCGGTCCATCGGGGATTGAGTCAGTGACGAAAGTTCCGCCGTAACGCCCGCGTCGGATAACCAAGTACCCGGCGTCCGTCAGCGACGCGATCGCGTCTCGGACCGTGTCCCTCGAAATCTCGAGCATCGTCGCCAGTTCGCGCTCGGGCGGAAGTTGGTCGCCGGCGTGGACGAGTCCGAGGCGAATCGTGTGCAGGATGCGTTCGACGGCCTCTTCATAAGTGTTTCCGCCGCGAATCGGCGTGAACAGAAGCGACCTGCCTGCCCCGACACCCGAGGGGTCCAGGGTCGTCGGAACAGACAGGTCGAGGTCGTCCATGCGAATCAGAGAGGAGTGACGTAGGCGCCGGAAATTCCACCGTCGACAAGGAACGTCGAGGCAGTGATGAACCCGGCGTCGTCGCTGGCGAGGAAGGCAACCGCAGCGGCGAGCTCTTCGGCCTTGGCAAAGCGGCCGAGAGGGATGTGAACCAGTCGACGCTGAGCGCGTTCCTGATCCTTCGCGAACAGTTCCTGAAGAAGCGGGGTGTTGACCGGCCCAGGGCACAACGCGTTGACCCGGATTCCCTGACGAGCGAACTGGACACCGAGCTCGCGGCTCATCGCCAGAACGCCACCTTTGGACGCGGTGTACGAAATCTGGCTGGTGGCGCTTCCCATAACTGCGACGAACGATGCGGTGTTGATGATCGACCCGCTGCCCTGCTTGGTCATGTGGCGCAAAGCCGCGCGGCAGCACAGGTAGACGCTCTTGAGGTTGACGTCCTGAACCTTCTGCCAGGCAGGAAGTTCCGTCGTCTCGATCGAATCGTCGTCGGGAGGCGAAATTCCCGCGTTGTTGAAGGCGATGTCGAGGCTGCCGTAAGTCTTGAACGCGGTGTCGAAGAGGTTGTTGACCTCGTCCTCGTCCGTGACGTTGACCTTGATGAAGAGTCCTCCGACCTCGGCAGCCGCTGCTTCACCCGATTCCGGGTTCATGTCACCGATGACGATGGTCGCGCCTTCAGCGGCCATGCGCTTCGCGGTCGCCAAACCGATACCGCTGGCACCGCCCGTGATGACCGCAACCTTGCCCTTCAGGCGTTGGGTCAGATCCATTTGTTCAATAGCCATGTCGAGTCCTTTCTCTGGCTAATCAGTAGGGATGAAAACGTTCTTCTCTTCGGTGAAGTGAAGGGGTGCGTCCGGTCCAAGCTCGCGGCCAAGGCCGGACTGCTTGAAGCCGCCGAACGGTGTGTTGTATCGGACGGACGAGTGCGAGTTCACGGAAAGGTTTCCGCTTTCGACCGCGCGCGAGACGCGAAGTGCTCGACCGACGTCTCGGGTCCAAATCGACCCGGACAGTCCGAACTCGGTGGCGTTGGCAATCTCGACGGCTTCCGCTTCGTCCTCAAATGCGTGGACTGTCACGATCGGTCCGAAAATTTCGTCCGTCATGCACGGGTCGTCCAGACCACGGGACAGCGCCACCGTCGGGGCAAACCAGTTTCCCGGGCCGTCAGGGGCCGAGCCGCGGAAAACGACGTTCGCCTTGTCGAGATACGCCTCAACCGATGCCTTGTGATTGGCGTGAACGAGCGGCCCGACCTCGGTGGCGTCTTTCGTGGGGTCACCCACGACGACTCCCTTCACCGCAGTTTCGAGTCCCTCCATGAACTGGTCAAGCGCGGACTTCTGAACCAAGATTCGCGAGCGTGCGCAGCAATCCTGGCCAGCGTTCTCGAACACCGAGTAAGGCGCGGTCGCGGCTGCCTTGTCCACGTCCGCGTCGGCGAACACGATGTTGGCGCTCTTGCCGCCCAATTCCAGGGTGATGCGCTTGATCTGGTCTGCGGCGCCACGCATGATCCCCTTGCCGACCTCGGTCGAACCGGTGAACACCACCTTGCGAACCGTCTCGTTCGTGATGAATCGATTGCCGACGACCGAGCCCTTGCCAGCGATGACCTGGAAGAGACCCGCGGGCAACCCGGCCTGCTCGCCCAGCTCAGCGAGGCGAAGGCTGGTGAGTGGCGTCCATTCGGCTGGCTTGAGGACGACCGCGTTGCCTGCGGCGAGCGCCGGAGCAAATCCCCACGACGCGATCGTCATCGGGAAGTTCCACGGGGTGATGATGCCGACGACGCCGAGCGGGTCGTTGAACGTGATGTCGATTCCACCCGCAACCGGAATCTGCTTTCCGAGCAAGCGCTCGGGGGCCGCCGAGTAGTAATCGAGAACGTTCTTGACGTGGTTCGCTTCCCAGCGGGCTTGGCCGATGGGGTGGCCCGAGTTTCGGACCTCGAGAGCCGCAAGGGTTTCAACGTCGGCTTCGACAGTGCGGGCGAATCGGCGGAGCGCCTCTGCACGTTCGGCCGGCGTGAAGCCAGCCCATTCCTTCTGGGCAACGCGCGCGCGTTCAATCGCATCGTCCGTCTGTTCAATCGAGGCGTGCTCGATCGTTTCCATGTCCTCGCCCGTGGCGGGGTTGACGATTGTGTAACTCATGTTGTGCTCCTTTGCGTGTGCGCCGCTGAGACGAGCGCATCAAAAAGTCGTCCATCGGTGTCCGACGTAACTTCGGGGTGCCACTGGACGGCAACACCGAACGGGTGACCGTCGATTTCGACGGCTTCCACGATGCCGTCTGCGCTTCGAGCCGAGACGCTCAGGCCGTCTCCGACTCGGTCAATCGCTTGGTGGTGGTAAACATTCCCCGAGACGGTTGTCCCGACAATCGTGCTGAGGCGCGACCCCGCGTCAACCGCCATCTCCATCGTTGTGAACTCGGCGTTTCCGCGCTGGTATTCGGTGGAACCGACGACATCCGGCAGGTGCTGGATCAAGGTGCCACCGAAGTGAACGTTGAGGACCTGTGCCCCGCGACAAATGAAGAGCGTCGGGATTTCACGTTCGAGTGCTGAGTTGAGAAGCGCGAACTCCCACGCATCACGACGAGTGTCGGGCTGATCGGTGTGTTCTCCGGGTGTCTGGCCGTACAGATCGGGGTTGACGTCACGACCACCCGCGAACACCAAACCGTCCACACCGCCGAGAACGCGGTCGGCGACTTCGGGGCTGACCGGTTGCGGCGGCAGGAGCACCGCGATACCTCCGGCACGCGTCACGCTCTCGATGTAGCCCGAGTGCAGGAACGCCGCATCGACATCCCACACACCCGTCTTCGCTTGCTGACGGTAGGTGGTGATGCCGATAACGGGAGGATTAGAGGCGTTCAAAACCGCGAACACGCTCCCAATCGGTGATGGCACTGTCGAACGCACGAATCTCGATGCGCGCAGCGTTGACGAGGTGGTTCACGACATCCTCGCCAAAAATGCGGCGAGCGTGTTCCGACTTGTCGAACAGGTCGGCGGCTTCGCGCAGCGACGTCGGAACGTGCGGCTTGTCGGACTCGTATCCGTTACCGAGGGTGATGTCCTCGAGTTCCAACTTGTTTTCGATTCCGTGCATACCCGCGGCGATCAGTCCAGCGACCGCGAGGTACTGGTTGACGTCTCCACCAGGCACACGGTGTTCAACACGCATTCCATGGCCGTGGCCGACGACGCGCAACGCGAGCGTGCGGTTGTCGAGTCCCCACGCAATCGCGGTCGGTGCGAACGAGCCTTCGGCGTAGCGCTTGTACGAGTTGATGTTCGGTGCGTAGAGCAGCGTGAACTCGCGCATCAGCGCGATCTGTCCAGCGAGGAAGTGGCGGAACATGTCCGACATTCCGCGGTCGGCACCCTTGTCCGCGAACACGGCGTTGCCCTTGGTATCGCGGAACGAGATGTGGATGTGGCACGAGTTGCCTTCGCGTTCGTTGAACTTCGCCATGAACGTCAGTGACTTGCCGTGCTTGTCGGCGATCATCTTCGCGCCGCTCTTATAGATGGAGTGGTTGTCGCACGTGATGAGCGCGGTGTCGTAGCGGAAAGCGATTTCCTGCTGGCCGAGGTTGCATTCGCCCTTGACGCCCTCGCAATACATTCCGGCGGCGTCCATGCTGACGCGAATGTCGTGCAGCAACGGCTCAACGCGGTTGCTGGCGAGAAGATCGTAGTCGACGTTGTAGTCCGTCGAAGGGCGCATGTTGTCGTACCCCTTGGCCCACGCTTCGCGGAAGGTGTCGTCGAAGACGATGAACTCGAGCTCGGTGCCGATGAACGGAACGAGGTCGTGCTTCGCGAGCTTGTCGATCTGGGCCTTGAGAATCGAGCGCGGTGCCATCGGAACCGGTTCGTGGTCCGTGGTCTGCAGGTCCGCCATCACCATCGCGGTGTGGGGAATCCACGGCACGACGCGCAACGTCGACATGTCGGGGATCATCGCCATGTCGTTGTAGCCCTTTTCCCAGGACGAAAACTCGTAGCCGGGGACCGTGTTGTTCTCGACGTCGACGGCGAGCAAATAGTTGCAGCACTCCGCCCCGTGTTCGATCGCGTCCTCGACAAACAGTCGCGCCGACATGCGCTTGCCGACGAGTCGGCCCTGGATGTCGGTGAACGAAATGATGACGGTGTCGATGTCTCCCGAATCAACGAGCTTCTGCAGCTCGGTTACGGAAAGCAGTGCGTTGCTCTGTGCCATGGGAACTTCCTCTTCGTTGAGGTTGGATTTCTAACCATTAGAAAACACCCTCGCGGCGATTCTGTCAACAGCAACCGCCAAAACCGTGGGAACACGCGCTTGCGCGGAAAAGCCAGAAACGGCACAGAAAAGTTTTCAATGGTTGGTTATTGACATCTTTGCCACAGTGTGAGCACAATCACTTATCCACTAAATTGCCGTGACCAGCGGTGGCCACGGCGGGAAAGGACTACAACGTCGTATGTCTGACAAATTGAAAGTCTCGGGTGTTTCCTACACCGAGCAAAGCAAGGAGTATTTCGAGAAGCGTCAGCTCACTCGATCTGCTGGTGTCTGGGGCCTTTGGGGTCTCGCTATCGCCGCTGTTATCTCGGGTGACTTCTCGGGATGGAACTTCGGTGTCGCGGCCGGTGGTTTCGGTGGACTTCTCGTCGCCTTCGCCATCCTCGTCGTCATGTACTACGGACTCATGTTCGCCATCGGTGAAATGTCCGCCGCCATGCCCCACTCCGGTGGCGCTTACTCCTTCGCCCGCAAGGCGATGGGGCCGTGGGGTGGATTCATCACGGGTCTCGCCGAAACGATCGAGTACGTCGCGACAACTGCGGTCGTCGTGTTCTTCTCGGCGGCGTACCTCAACGGTGTGACCTCGGAACTTCTCGGCGTCGACTTGTCTGCTGACGGTTCGAACATGATGTGGGTTTGGTACGTCGTTCTGTACGCAGTCTTTATCCTGCTCAACTCGCTCGGTTCAAGTATCTCGTTCCGTTTCTCGATCATCGTGTCGATCATCTCGCTATCCATCATCGTGCTGTTCTCGGTCATGGTCCTCGCGTCGGGTCAGATCGACTGGTCGAGCCTGTGGAACATCCCCGCCGACCCGGCTGCTGCTGGTTCGAGTTGGTTCCTCCCCAACGGCATCATGGGCATCCTCTTCGCAATCCCCTTCGGCGTGTGGCTGTTCCTCGGTATCGAAGAACTTCCGCTTGCAGCTGAAGAGGCACACAACCCGTCGCGTGACATCCCTCGCGCCGGATTCTGGGCTCGCGGAACGCTCATCGTCACCGGCCTCCTCGTCATGTTCATCAACACCGGCATCCTCGGTGCTGAAGCAACAGGCGCCGCTGGTGAGCCTCTCCTTGACGGCTTCCGTGCCGTTGTTGGAGACGGTTGGGCCGCCGTTCTCGGTATCTTCGCGCTGATCGGTCTGCTCGCATCGCTCCAGGGAATCATGTTCGCCTACGGTCGTAACATGTACTCGCTGTCGCGTGCCGGCTACTACTTCAAGGGCCTGTCGGTCACGGGAAAGAACAAGACCCCGTGGCTCGCACTTCTCGTCGGCGGTGTTGTTGGTTTCGCAGCGCTCGTGCTGCTTGACTACTTGACGGCAACTGACGCTACGGGTGAAGTCAGTGGCGTCGCCGGTGCGATCATCCTCAACATCGCGGTGTGGGGTGCCATGTTGGCTTACCTCATGCAGATGGTGTCGTTCATCATCCTGCGCGTCAAGCACCCCGAACTCGATCGTCCCTACCGTTCCCCGTGGGGTCTCGGCGGTGCGACCGTTGCCGGTTTGATTGCGGCTCTCGCCTTCGTCGGCTTCTTGCTCAACGAAGCGTTCCGTCCCGCGATTTACGCCATCATCATCGTCTACGCGGTGTTCTTGCTGTACTTCGCACTCGTTGGTCGCCACAACCTCGTCTTGTCTCCTGAGGAGCGTTACGCGGTTCACGGCAAGCACGAATAACTAACGCTGACGCCGGTGGGTTGGCGCTTCAGCCAGCCCGCCGGCGTTACCCTTGCACCACCGGAGAAACACTGTGACAACGCTTACCCCGCTCGACCTTTTCACGATTGGCATTGGTCCATCGAGTTCCCACACCGTTGGACCTATGCGCGCCGCATCGCGATTCCTGACCGACCTTCGCGCTGGTTCGAAGTTTGATTCGACCAGCCGCGTCCAGATTTCTCTTTTCGGCTCACTCGGCGCAACGGGCGTCGGCCACGGAACGACCAACGCCCTAATCGCCGGGCTCGCCGGCGAATCGCCCGAGTCATGCCAACCGTCCGAAGTAACGACCGCATACGACCGCGCAGTGTCGACGGGACAGATTCACCTTGGTGAACGGACGCTGACCTTTGCCGAGGGTGACATCGCGCTTCGGCCGTTGACCCGGCTTCCCCAGCATTCCAACGCGATGCAATTCGAGGCCTTTGACGCGACGGGCGAGCGCCTACTGTCACGCATCTATTTCTCGGTCGGCGGTGGCTTCGTGGAATCCGACGACGAATACGGATCGACTTTGTCGGCGTCGGATCTGGCATTGCCTTACGAGTACACCAGCGGTGACGAACTCATCGCACTCTGCGAGTCGACGGGGATGTCGATCGCGGACATCGCCTATGCGAATTGCGTCGCGGTGAGTTCCGAGAAAGCGGTTGACGCCGCTCTTCACGCCATCTGGTCGACCATGACGGGCTGTGTCGAGGACGGGCTGAGCCACGAAGGGATGCTCCCTGGGACGCTCAATGTCTCGCGGCGTGCGGCGGGTATCGCCCGCAAGTTGTCGGCGGACGAAGCACAGGGAACCCCCGCTTCGGAGTTGTCCAACGAATGGCTTCAGGCGTACGCGATTGCCGTCAATGAAGAGAACGCGGCGGGAATGCGTGTCGTGACCGCCCCGACGAACGGTGCCGCCGGAATCATTCCTGCCGTTGGCTACTACGCCCAAATTTTCAAGCGCGTTCCCATCGAGTCGATCGAACGCGACTACCTGTTGACCGCCGGAGCCATCGGCACCCTGTACAAGCGCAACGCCTCGATCTCAGGAGCCGAAGCAGGTTGCCAGGGCGAGGTCGGTTCAGCCTGTTCAATGGCCGCTGGTGCTCTTGCCGCGGTGCTCGGTGGGACTCCGCAGCAGATCGAGAACGCTGCCGAGATCGCGATGGAACACAACCTGGGTCTGACGTGTGACCCGGTCGGCGGTTTCGTTCAGATGCCGTGCATCGAGCGCAATGCCATCGCGGCCGGAACGGCAGTCGCCGCGGTTCGTCTTGCTCTCGCGGGCGACGGGTCGCACAAGATTTCCCTCGACACCGTCATCGAGACGATGCGTCAGACAGGCCTCGACATGTCGTCGAAGTACAAAGAGACGTCGACCGGCGGACTTGCCGTCAACGTCGTCGAGTGCTGACCTAGAAGGCCAACGACCAGGCGACGATGACCCCGTAAGACAGGCTCGTCCAGACGGACAGCTTGAGCGCGAGGACGTACTCGGGTGCGGTTTTTGCCGTTGACGCGATGATCGTTGCGGGGATTGCCAGGCACAAAGCGAAATACGCCCACCACGCGTTGAAGACGGTCAGAGCGAACCAGCCGAGAATCACGAACGGCACCAAGAGGTAGATGCCGAACAGGATTCGGTTCACCCACATCGGGAGGCGAGTCGCCAGGGTTCGCTTGTTGGCCGCGATGTCGGTTTCGCGGTCTCGCATGTTGTTGACGAGCAAAACTGCGCAGGCGAAGAGGCCGTGCGCGACTCCGAGCAGGATCGGTTCAAGCCAAACGGACTGGACGAGGATGAACGTCGTGCCGAGAACGGCGACCGGACCGAAGAAGATGAACACCGAAACTTCGCCGAGTCCCGCGTATCCGTAAGGGCGCTTTCCTCCGGTGTAGAACCACGCTGCTGCGATCGCGACGACTCCGACTAGGGGAAGCCACCAGATCTGCTTCCACACCGTGAGTCCCAGACCCGCGGCGGCGGCCAGCCCGAAGAAGAGGAATGCAAGGTTGCGAACGCGCTTCGGGTCGACGCGACCGGAAGCGGTCAGGCGACGAGGGCCGACGCGGTGAGCGTCCGTTCCGCGGATTCCGTCGGAATAGTCGTTCGCAAAGTTGACGCCGACCTGCAAGAAGATCGCAACGAGCAAGGCCAGAACGGCTGGTCCCTGCATGACGAGAATGGCGCGCGGCTCGTCAAGGATGACGAGGTTGAACATCGCAATTCCCCAGCCCGAGATCACCGGTGCGACGGCGAGTGCGAGTGTTGCGGGACGAGCAGCACCAATCCAATCACGGATGCCGATCGGCTTGTCAATCACCGCCGTGGTCGCCGAATGTGCGACAAGCTTGCGCGCACCGGGACGACCGCCCGCTTTGGAGGAAGTCTTTTTCTTGCTGGGAGTCTTGGAAGCCACGAGTTGATTCTAGGGTTGCTCGCGCGAAACGATTTCGTGAACTGCGACGCGATCGACTTTGCCCGAGGTAAGCGTGGGTATGACATCGACACCGACTGCGCGATACGGACGGGCGGCCTTGCCCAATTTCGCCTCGATGTGTGTACGGACGGCGTCGAGGTCAAGTGCGGTGGTGCTGACAATCGCAGGGACTTGACCCCATTCCTCGTCCGCGTACCAACTCGCGACAGCGCCGATGCCCGCTTCCGCGAGCACCCTCTCGATGTCCGCAACCGAAACCTTGACTCCGCCGGTCACGATGATGTCGTCGACGCGACCGTCAACGACGAGAACGCCGTTGTCCAAATGTGCGAGGTCGCTGGTTCGGAACCAGCCGTCGACCAGCGTCTCAGCGGTTCGAGCCGGGTCGCCGTCGTACCCACTGAACAGGCTGGCGGAAGAAATTTCGAGGACGCCGTCGGCCGAAATGCGCAGTTGAGTGTCGCCGATTAGCCGACCGTCGTAGACGACTCCCCCGGCGGTTTCCGCGGATCCGTAGGTGCGGATGACACGGGCACCCAGCGCGGTTGCGCGGTCGGCCAGGCCGGCAGGGATTGCCTGACCCCCGACAAGGATGGCGTCAAGACGAGAGAAGGCCGCGCGTGCGGACTCGCCCAGCTCAACGAGCCGGGCCAACTGAGCCGGCACCAACGACGTGAACCACGTTCCCTCGGGGAGTTCGGCGACAGCGTCCGCGAACTGTGTGGCATCGAACGGCTCAGCACGAAGGTCAACCAGTTCGGTGCCGCCGACCATTGACCGAACGACGACCATGATTCCGGCGATGTACGTGAGCGGAAGAGTGAGCACCCAGTTGCCCGAGCCGATCGCACCGGCCGTCGCATCTGCCGACGCTCGCAACGCAGCCGCGCTGAGTTGAACGCGCTTGGGCTTCGCGGTCGACCCGCTCGTCTCAACAACTATTCCGTCGACAAAAGCGCGTTCGATTGTTGCCCTCTCGGTGGGCGAGATGCTGGGCAGCGAGGACACCGGCCTAAATCTGCCAGGGGAAATCGGACCAGTCGGCGTCGCGCTTCTCGAGGAAGGCGTCACGTCCTTCGACGGCCTCGTCGGTACCATACGCAAGTCGAGTGGCCTCGCCCGCGAACACCTGCTGGCCGACCATGCCGTCGTCGACTGCGTTGAACGCAAACTTGAGCATGCGGATGGCGGTGGGGCTCTGCTTGAGGATGCGCTCGGCCCACGCGATTCCGGTCTTCTCCAGATCGGCGTGAGGAACGACGGCGTTCACGGCGCCGATCTCGTAAGCGCGCTGTGCGTCGTATTCGTCTGCGAGGAAGAAGATTTCGCGGGCGAACTTTTGACCGACCTGACGCGCAAAGTAGGCGGACCCGTAACCGGCATCGAACGAACCGACGGTTGCGTCGGTCTGCTTGAATCTCGCGTGCTCGCGGCTGGCAATCGTCAAGTCGCAGACAACGTGCAGAGAATGCCCGCCACCGGCAGCCCAACCGGGAACGAGCGCGATGACGACCTTGGGCATGAATCGAATCAGACGCTGGATTTCGAGGATGTGAAGTCGGCCGCCGCGCGCCGCATCGACCGAGTCGCGGGTCTCGCCGTCGGCGTATTTGTATCCGTCTGCACCGCGAACGCGCTGGTCACCGCCGGACGAGAAAGCCCAGCCGCCGTCTTTAGGACTGGGCCCGTTTCCGGTGAGCAGAACGACACCGACCGCGGGATTGACGCGGACGTGATCAAAGATGTTGGCCAGTTCGTCGACCGTGTGGGGGCGGAACGCGTTGCGGACTTCGGGACGATCAAACGCGACACGAGCGACGTGCCCGTCACGCGAGAGGTGGTACGTGGTGTCGGTGAGACTCTCGAAACCGGGCACGGATGCCCAGTACGTCACGTCAAAGAGTTCGCTGACCGTTTGTGTCATGTATTCAGGCTATTACTCCGCGGATAGGTTTGTTTCATGAGACTGCCCAGCGCCGAGGAGTTGCTCGCGGATGCCCGTGTCGTTGCGCTTCCGCTTCGAGCGCGATTCCGCGGTCTGACTCTTCGCGAAACGATGATCGTGCGTGGCCCGGCTGGCCTGGGCGAGTTCGCGCCCTTCACCGAATACGACGACGTCGAGTCCGCGCCGTGGCTTGCAAGCGCGATCGAGCAAGCGTGGGGCCTCGGGCCTAGTGATGCGGAACGCCCTCTATTCCGCGAGACGGTTCTGACGAACGCGACGCTTCCCGCGGTTGACGCGGTCGACGTTCCCGCGATTCTTGAGCGGTTCGGTGATTTCCGCACGGTCAAGGTCAAGGTCGCCGAGGGCGGGCAAACTCTTGACGACGACATCGCTCGTGTCGCCGCCGCTCGCGCCTTTGTCGGTGACGCTGGTCGGGTTCGGATTGACGCCAACGGCGGGTGGAATGTCGATGAGGCCGAGCACGCCATTCGCGCGCTCGAGCGCTTCGACCTGGAATACGTCGAGCAGCCGTGCGCAAGCGTCCCTGAACTGGCCGAACTTCGTGAGCGCGTTCACCGAATGGGGATTCTCATTGCTGCGGACGAAAGCGTTCGAAAGGCAGAGGACCCGGTTGCCGTGGCACGGGCTGGTGCCGCTGACATCCTCGTCATCAAAGTCGCACCGCTTGGCGGTGTTCGGCGCGCGCTCGACATCATTGACGAGGCCGGACTTCCCGTCGTCGTGTCGAGTGCACTGGAATCCTCCGCCGGACTCGCAGCATCGTTCGACCTTGCGCGCCGCATCGAACACCTCGACTACGACTGCGGGATTGCCACAGACGTTCTGTTCACCGGGGCTGAACTTGCCGTGGACGCCGAGCGGGAACAATGGTGGCGCGGCCGCGCGGTTCGGTGCCTGTCGTTGCTTTAGAGCCCCGAATAGACGTGAAGGCCCTTGAAGAAGATGTTCACGATTGTGAAGTTGAAGATCACGGCCGCGAAACCAACGAGGTTCAGGACAGCCGCTGGGTTTCCGCGCCAACCGCGCGTAGCGCGTGCGTGAATGTATCCGGCGAACAGAACCCAGATGATGAACGACCAGACCTCTTTGGTGTCCCAGCCCCAGTAGCGACCCCAGGCGTGCTCAGCCCAGATCGCACCGGCGATGACGGTGAACGTCCAGAAGACGAACCCGATCACGGTGAGACGGTAGGCCAGCGCCTCGAGCGCGTCGGATTGCGGGAAGGCGCTGAGGAACTTCCAGTTGCGTGACTGCAGGTTGCCCGCTTCGCGCGACGACTGAAAGAGTTGCGCGGCGGACAGGGCGGCACCGGTCGCGAAGAATCCGGTTCCCAAAACGGCCACGAACACGTGGATGACGAGCCAGTAATCCTGAAGTGCTGGGGGAAGCGGGGTCACCGCAACATAGAAGTTGGTGGCGACAATTCCCAGGGACAGGATTGCGAAACCGGTGATGAACGACCCGACAAATCGAACGTCGCGGAACAGGGAAATCCCGAGGAACACACCGACCAGAGCGAGAGTCGCGGTCAGACCAAACTCGAACATGTTTGCCCACGGTACGCGCTGAGCAGCAATGCCGCGCATAACCGTCGCAGCGAGGTGGACTCCCCAGCCAAGCCACGTGAGCGCCATCGCGCTGCGCAACCATCGCGTCGGGGCTGACTGCCCTTCGGTGGCCGAGCGACCGGCAAGGTCAACGGTGAACAGGATGAACGCGAACGTGTACACGGCCATCGACGAATAGGTCGCGATGAGGGCGTTTGCTTCGAAATCGATCATGTGGGTTTCACTTTATCGGCGGATTCTGTGACGGAAAACTTGCTGAGAATTCGTCCCACGGCGGCCTCGAGTCCGGGGTCGTCACCACGAGACTGCGCACCCCATTCGAGGCCCTTGGGAGTGACGCGCACCCAAACCCGACGGCGTCGGGTGCCGAGCGACGCGAGCAGTCCCGCTACAAGGAACGCGGTGCTGAGGCCGACCCCGAGTTGTGTGGCGTCGTGACGGAACTCGACGCCGATGTACCGCGACAGACTCGTGAACTCGACCGAGCCAAGGCCACCGGGCAGTTCGAACGAATCACCCGGTTCGAGGACAACCTTGTCACCGGTGTGACGGCCCGCGATCTGGGTCAAGTCGTCGACGGGCAACTGGAACACGTTGCCGTTTCGGCCGTCGTCCAGCCCGAGGTCGCCCTTGTAGATGTTGAACGTGACGGTGGGCTTGGTTGGCTCTGGATTGCTCGACGACAGGGCACCCGAGTCGAGTTCAACCGCGGTCGGATAGAAGAACCCCTGCATGCCGACTTGCTCAGCGAGCCCATCCGGAACCTTGACCACACCGACAGAGGTGAGATTGGCGTCCTGGCTGATGAACGGAACCGGCTGGCTGAAGACGACCTCGCCCGCGGGGTTTCGCACCGTGATGACGGGGGCAAAGCCATGTCCCAGCAGGTACATCTTCGAGTCCCCGATGGTGACAGGGTCGTTGACCTTGAGGCTTTCCTCGCGAACCTCGGACCCTTCCGTCACCACGATTTCGGCGGTGAAGTCAATCGGCATCCAGACTTCCTTGACCGGATCAATCACGTACTCAGGAGTGAACGACGTCAGGGACACCGCATACGGGTCGAGGTGCGATTCGGCGAACCAGCTTCCGGGGTTGAACGTGTCATACGACGACAACTGGTTCGTGAACGCCTGCCCCTCGACGAGGGCGCGCTGGCCGTGCCAACTGAAGCCGCCCGCAAAACCGAGGGTCGCCAAAATTCCGACGAGAGCGATGTGGAAAATGAGGTTGCCGGTTTCACGCAGGTATCCGAACTCGGCCTTGAGCGAGTCACCATCGCGGACAACGCGAAAGCGTGCTCGGCGTAATACCTTCGCAGCACGGTCAAGCGAAACCTCGGCGGAACCGGCGAGAGGAACGACCTCCCGGAACGGCAATCGCGCCCACGACGACGGTGCATCGGCCGGAGCCGAACGCAACACCGCCCAGTGGTGCCGAACTCGCGGAAGGATGCACCCGATGAGTGAGACGAACAGCAGCAGATAGATCGCCGAGAACCACACCGACGTGAAGACGTCGAACAACTGCAGCGATTCGTAAAGGTTGTAGAGGTTCGGGTCGGACTCGCGAATGACGGCGACGCCGTTCGGGTCGGCAAGCCGCTGCGGAACGATTGACCCGGGGATTGACGCAATCGCGACCAGCACCAACAGGATGATCGCGGTGCGCATCGACGTGAGCAGTCTCCACGTCCAACGCAGGAACTCGAACGGCCCGAGTTTCGGTCCGCGGATCGGCTCGTCGAATCGATTCTTCGCGGGGGCGTTCGCGTCGTCGAATTCGCGCTGAGAATCGTAAAGGTCCTTGGGCTGATAACCCTTAGAGCGCGGGGGTGAAGCCACTGACGATCACCCCCACCCACGACAGGAACGGGCGCCAGAAACCGGCGACCATGAGAACGCCGATCGCGATGAGGACGACACCGCCGGTGACGTTGATTGCTCGAATGTGACGCTTGGCCCAGTTCAAGGCGGGAACGATTCGACCGAGCAACACGGCGACGAGTACGAACGGCAGCGCAAGCCCCAGCCAATACGCAACGCCCAGCATCAACGCCCGCCCGAGGTCGCCGCTGTCGAGCGCGAGCGTTTGAACCGCGATGAGGGTCGGCCCGACGCACGGCACCCAGCCGAGCGCAAAGACAACACCGAGGAACGGTGCGCCCCAGACGCCCGCGCGTGTGCGCCACTGCGGGGTCACGTCACGCTGCAAAGCGGGCAGGCCGCCCATGAACACGATTCCCATTACGATGAGGACGACACCCGAGATGCGGAGGATTGTGTCAAGCCACGGAAGCACGGCGAGTCCGAGCGCGCCGAAGAGCACGGACAGCGAGAGGATAACGATTCCGAAGCCGCCAACAAATCCAAGCATCCCGACGAGCGCACGAACTCGGTCGGCCTTGGTCGGCTGAGCGGTGATTCCGAATCCGCCGATGTATGCGAGATAACCGGGAATCAGCGGCAACACACACGGTGACAGGAATGCGAGAAGACCGGCGGCGAAAGCGAGCGGGAGGGCGGCGATGAGCGACCCCGAGAAGATGACCTCGCCCGTCGTCACTGCTCGTCCCGAACCTTGTCGACCATGGACACGAGAATGTCGATGTCCGCGAAGTACCCGGACATGCGTGCGGCGACTCGGCCCTCGCGGTCAAGGATGATCGTCACCGGTACCGCGTTCGGCGGAAGGCTTCCCGCGAACGCCAGCCGCACGGATCCAGTCGACACATCGAGGATGCTGGGGTACGGCACGTCGAACTTGTCCTCGAACGACTTCGCCGCCGCTTCGCCGTCATAGACGTTGACGCCGAGGAAACGGACGCCGTCGGGGGCGCTGCGCGCATATTTCGCGAGTTCGGGCGCTTCGATGCGACACGGCGGGCAGGACGCGTACCAAAAGTTGACGACAACGACGTCGCCGCGCAGGTCATCTGTTGAGACGGTGGTTCCGTCGTTGGCAACGGCCTCGAATTCGACGGGTTCGCCACGGTTTTCGGGAGCGACTTCGACCAGCGCGCCATCGCCCGAGATGAAGTTTTCGCCAGAGCCCAGTTGTTCAGCGAGAGTGTCGTTGGTCGCGCAACCACCAACGGCGAGCGCCGAGGAGAGAACCAGCAGTGCCGCGAACGCGCGCATCAGACCGCCCCGGAATCCGTTGCGCTGGCGACGCCGCGGGGAACCCAATATCCGCTTTCGACGAACCCTGTCGGGTGCACATCGAATGACGTCACCGATGACAGCGCGCATCGGCGACGGGCTGGGTTGTGCGCGAGTCGCTGGCCGGCAAGTTTCAGATGCACCGTCGAGATGGGCAACTGGTGCGTGACGATGACGACCTCACCGCTCTCAACCGAATCGGCGGCGTTCCACATCGCAGCGAGCATGCGGTCGGCGATATCAACATACGGCTCGCCCCACGAAGGGCGGAGCGGGTTGACGAGGAACTTCCACAGGTCGGGACGCGTCAACAGGGTCCGGCCTCCACGCAGGTTCAACCCACGGAATTCGTTCCACGGTTCGATCACGCGGTCGTCCTCGACGGCGGTCAGTTTCGTCGCCGACTCCCAGGGAGCGACCGATTCCTTCGTTCGTTGCAACGGGCTGACGACGAGTGCCGTGACGCGGGTGTGGTCGATCGCGGTGACGGCTGACTGCGCAAGTGTGCGACCGTGATCGGAGAGCGCGAAGCCGGGAAGACGCTCGTAAAGAACGCCGTCGGGGTTGAACACCTCACCGTGGCGCACGAGGTGAACTCGTTCGGCAGTCATCATCCCGATTGTATCAGCGCAAACTGTGGGCGCCCTCGCCCGATACGCTTAAGGAATGGTCTCTCGTTCAACTGTTGCTTCCCTGTCCGCTCAAGCCGACGCTGAAGTCGTCGTCGCCGGTTGGGTTGACACCGTTCGCGACCAGAAGGCGGTTCAGTTCGTCATTCTGCGCGATGAGACGGGTGCAGTTCAGCTGGTCACGAAGGCCGTCCGCGAGATCGACCCCGAGGTCGCCGATTCGGCCGAGCGCATGGTGTTGACCGAACTCATCGGGACCCTCAACGCGGGCACCTTCATTCGCGTAACCGGAACTCTTGCCCACGACGAGCGCGTCAAGCTGGGCGGACTCGAAGTCAAGATTCAGTCGTTGACGGTCATCGCCGAGGCAGAGCCCGAGCCGCCGATCGCGGAGGACTCCTCCGTCGACAAGCGCATGGACTGGCGTTTCCTTGATCTTCGTCGTCCCGAGGCGAACCTCATCTTCCGCGTCCAGACCACGTTCGAGCACGCGATGCGTTGCTGGTGGGTCGACAACGGCTTCATCGAACTCCACACTCCCAAGTTGATGGCGAGCGCGTCGGAATCGCGCGCCGAGCTGTTCGAGATGGAGTACTTCGAGACGAAGGCGTACCTCGCGCAGAGCCCGCAGTTCTTCAAGCAGATGGCACAGCCCGCCGGATTTGGCGCAATCTTCGAGATCGGGCCCGCGTTCCGCGCTGACCCGTCGTTCACCTCGCGTCACGCCACCGAGTTCACGTCGGTCGACGCCGAAATTTCGTGGGTCGAATCGCACGAGGACGTCATGGCGATGCACGAAGCCGTCATCGTTGCTGGCCTGACCGCAGTCAAGGACAAGCACGGAGACGCAATCCAGGCAGCATTCGACATCGAGGTGACGGTGCCGGCTCAGCCGTTCCCGCGCATCTCGCTCGCCGACGCACACGAGATTCTCAAGGGTCGCGGGTACACCGTGCCCCGCGCCGACGGCGACCTCGATCCCGAAGGCGAGCGCCAGTTGTCGGCCTACGTCAAGGAAGAGTTCGGCCACGACTTCGTGTTCGTCACCGACTACTTCACCGGCATCCGCCCGTTCTATCACATGCGTCACGAGGGCAACCCCGAGCTGACGAACTCATACGACCTGCTGTTCAACGGAACCGAGATTTCGACTGGCGCACAGCGCGAGCACCGTCTCGACGTCTTGACCGCCCAGGCGAAAGACAAGGGGCTCGACCCCGAAGAGCTCGACTTCTATCTCGACTTCTTCCGCCACGGCGTCCCCCCGCACGGCGGATTCGGAATGGGCCTCGCGCGCTTCCTCATGCTTCTGTTGGGCCTGCCGTCGATCCGCGAGACGACGTACCTGTTCCGCGGACCGAACCGCCTGCTGCCGTAAGACTCGGGTTAAATAACTGAGCCGATAGCCTTGGGCTACCGACTCAGTTGACCCCCTTCGAAAAGGTCACTTTCAGTATACGCACAAATGTTCGCTCTAGCGAACATTTCCCTTTTTGCGTATTTTCGCCTTCAATTGCGGCATCCGTCGCATAGACTTGGGGATCTACCCCCCCCTTTTTGAAAGGAACACTTATGCTCGCGAAACTTCTCGCACTTCTCGCCGGTTCGGCGATTGCCCTAACAGCAGCAATGCCCGCTACGGCAGCCCCCACGGTGTGGGACAACGACGCCAACAACGACTTTGTGGATGAATACCACCTAGGCTCAGGCTGCGCGTGGGTTGATCGTCTGGAAGACGACGGCATGGGGGGGGAAGTCCTAGATGGGCAGATCGACGATTGGGAAGCTTCTGACAACAATCTGGCAGATGAACTGACCATCGACACATGCATCAACACCTACGTTTACGACGATTCGCTCGACATCTCGCACTTCGAACGTTACATCGGCGGAGACGGGTCCGTCACCGGATCGTTTATCGACGCGCCGTTCTGCTCAAGCGGATGGGGCATTGACCTGACCGATCCTTCTGCCACCGTTGTGGTCGACTCACACGGCGACAAAGTCTTCACACTAACGGGAACGTACAACGGACTCGACGTTGTTGGCGAACTGCGCATGTACGCCGAAATGGACTTGCTGCGTTGGCACTGGACCTTCACAAACAACGAGAACGCCGCCATCAACGACACAAATGTTGAGCTCGCAAACGGTGACACCCAAGACAACTATGGCGACGGAACCACGTCGGATGACGACCAAGTTTGGGAAACCACTGACTGGTACGGAACCATGTTCGATGCAGACGAAACGGTAGACGACGGCGACCGAACCGCTATCGCGACGGCTTTCGTCGGTGGAAATGGTGAAATCGCGATTACCAGTATCGAGGACGACGACGTCATCACCGACAACGACGAATTGGTGGTTGATTATGACTTCGACGTAGCTGCCGGGGAAAGCAAGGAACTCATCTGGTTCCTCTCGTCCTCCAACTACACGGCCGGAGCCGACCCAATCGCAGCCGACAGCGTTGATCCTCTGGTTGCCGGTTTCGGTGACGGTGTTGTCCAGGGCCGTTTCGCCCGTGGACTTGTCGACAACGACAACAGCAACTGGGAAACGATCATCCCCGAGGCCGCCGAACTCGCCGACACCGGAGCGGACATGTCGTCGCTCTGGGCCGGACTTGGTCTGCTCGTCGCGGGTGTCGGTGTCGTGGCGGTTCGCCGTCGCGTACGCGCCTAGTACACAATCACACTGGAAGGGCCTCGGGACACCGGGGCCCTTCTTTTGTTCGTGCTGTTCCGAAGAATACGGGCGCAGAGTGGCAGACTGAACATATGTCAAAATCAAATTCATCCGAGAAGAAGCTTTCCCTTGCCGATAGATTGCTTGCCGCGAAGGACGCCGTCGGACGAGGTTCGGAAGCCGCATTGGCAAAGGCTCGCGCGGGGGCCGGCGTCGCCGCAGAGCAAATTGCCAAAGGCAAGGATGCCCTGGACGACAAGACCCGCAAGGCTCTCGATGACGCGTATGCGGCTCAACGAAGTGACGCGGTAAGTAATCTGACTCGTCTTCGAAAGAAATACCCGACGTCTTCCCCGGCCCAGATCTTGAGCCACCTGGAAAAGGAACTCGCCGCACTTGAAAAGAAAACTGATGCAGAATCGGATGATGTCATCACGGCAGCTTCGCTTTACATCTTGACTGCAATTGAACTTCACGGAAAATCACAGGTCAACCTCGAAGCCCGGCAACGTCTGATTGATGCTGTCGTTGTGGTGAACAGTAAGACGGCAAAATTTGTTGCACTGCTCGGCGGTGCGGCTGTCGCCATGGTGGCCGCCGGAGCGGGAAGGTTCGGCAAAATCGCCGGCACCGTCGCAAAAGCTGGTGCGAAGTTGGCGTGGATTGCACCACTGATTGCCGTCGCTGGAATTAAGAACCCTGGCAAGAAGTCGGTCGCATGGATTGTGAAGACGGTGACGCACAACGTGCTTGGAGATCCGCCCGTGAAGTGGCCCGCCGCATCCAAGCCCGCCCCGGCAAAGGCATCCGCAAAAGCAGCCGCGAAGCCAGCCGCGAAGAAGCCTGTTGCGAAGCCCGCCGCGAAGCGCCCAGCCGCTAAGCCGAAGGCCTAGTTCGTCCGCGCACGACGTCCTCAAGTGCGCTTGCAAGTTCGGTAAAGCGGAACCTGTATCCGGCGCGCATGAGCGTCTCTGGCACTACCCAGCGACTCTTGAAAATCAATTCGGGTTCTGTGCGAATCGCCCACATTGCAGGTTCAACCATGAAGCGCCACGCAGGCAAGCCGAACGGTGCATTGACTGCTGAACGCAATGAGGCCATGAGCGTGCGATTATCGCTTGCCTCTGGGGCGGCGAGGTTGACAGGGCCTTCTACAGCCGGGGTGTCCCTGATGAAGCGCATCGCACCAATTACATCGTCGATGTGAATCCAACTGAAGCGCTGGCGTCCTTGTGACGTATACATTGGCGCTTTTCCGTCCCCCGACGGGCTTGGTCCGATTCCGCGATAGCGGCGGTGCTGGAACCACCGCCCGTCAAATTGTGGCCCGCCAAGCCCGAGCCGCGCAAGCGTGAAGAGAATGTTCGTGGCAGGCCCGTCACCGAGAACGATCGCCATGCGGAGTGCGACGCGACGAACGCCGGGCAAGTCACCTTTGAAGAACTCGTTCTCCCAATTGCGTGCAACGTCGACCGAAAATCCCGACCCCAGCTCACCGGTTGACTCGGTCTGAGCCCGATCCATGGCGTAACGGTAGATCGTGGCGGTACTGGCGTTCATCCACAGTGCCGGTGGGTTCGGGGCCACGGCGACTGCCTCGTGTAATTCCCGTGTTGTTTCGACTCGTGAACGAAGGACCTCGTCGCGATTCGCGTCTGTGTAACGGCAGTTCACGCTCTTGCCCGCCAAATTGATGAGCATGTCGGCACCGTCGATTGCGCGCACAATTGCGTCCTTGTCGCCCCACGTTGCATCTGCTCCGTGACGACCGATCAGCCGAATCGAATAGCCGTCTGCTTGCAGGACATCCCGCAAAGCCGTCCCCACGAACCCGGAACTTCCCGCAATCACTGCTGTGGGCATCGCTTGCGCCTTTCGTCCGACGCTTGCCACACTAACGAACTTCCCTCGTTAACGAAGAAGCCCCCGACGAATCGGGGGCTTCTTGCTGGCGGTGCCGGTGGGATTTGAACCCACGGTGGACTTGCACCCACACATGTTTTCGAGACATGCTCCTTCGGCCGCTCGGACACGGCACCGTGGAAAAGTTTACACGCCAAACAGTGTGCGTGAAAACGGGGGCTGTGTCGGCGCTCTCGCCTACGCTGGAGAAATGGCCCGCACAACTTCCTCGTTCCGCTGTTCCGAATGCGGCTGGACGACCACGAAATGGGTCGGTCGTTGTGGCGAGTGCCAACAGTGGGACACCGTCCGCGAGGTCGGCGCCGAGCCGACGGGTGGCCGGACGAGCGCCAGCCGAGTCCCCGAGGCGCGCGTCGCGATTCCGATCACAGAAGTAACCGTCGATGATGCGGAACACCGCCCGACGGGAATCGCGGAATTTGATCGCGTTCTGGGCGGAGGAATTGTTCCGGGCGCCGCAATTCTGGTGTCGGGTGAACCCGGTGTGGGAAAGTCAACCCTTCTTCTTGACGTCGCCGGTCGCGTTGCCCGCAACGGTGAACGTGTTCTGTACGTCAGCGCCGAGGAATCGGTCGGGCAAGTGCGTCTGCGCGCTGGGCGCACGGGAACTCTCGTCGATTCGCTCTACCTTGCGGCTGAAACCGACCTGGGAACCGTTCTGGGACACATTGACCAGGTTCAGCCATCGCTCGTCATTGTGGACTCGGTCCAGACCGTAGCATCGGACACCATCGACGGGCTTGCCGGTGGTGTCGCCCAGGTTAAGGAAGTCGCGGCTACCTTGGTTCGACTTGCCAAGGAACGCGGTCTTCCCGTCATCCTGGTTGGGCACGTCACCAAGGACGGAACGATTGCCGGCCCGCGCTTGCTGGAGCACCTCGTTGATATCGTCGTCCAGTTCGAAGGCGACCGCCAGACGGCGCTTCGATTCGTGCGCGCACTGAAGAATCGATTTGGCCCGACCGATGAGGTCGGCTGCTTTGAGATGGTGGGCACTGGAATTCAGGAAGTTCCCGACCCGTCGGCGCTGTTCCGATCGAATTCGGGAACGCCGGTCAGCGGAACCTGCGCAACGATCGCGATGGAGGGCCGCCGAGCCATCCCTGTCGAGATTCAGGCGCTGATTGTCCCCACCAACGCGCCTCAACCGCGTCGCGTCACCAACGGCGTCGACTCGTCACGCGTCGCGATGCTGCTTGCCGTTCTTGAACGTCGTGCACGTATCCCGCTGTCCTCAGCGGACGTTTACGTATCGACCGTCGGGGGAATCCGCGTCACCGAACCAGGAGCCGATCTGGCGATTGCCCTCGCACTGGCCAGCGCCGCCCGGGACATCGCGTTGCCCGCGACACTCGTCGCGACGGGCGAGATCAGTCTCGCTGGTGACATCCGTGCCGTGACCGCGCACCAACAGCGCGCAACAGAAGCCACCCGTCTGGGATATTCGACCGTGCTCGATCACACGGCAAAGACCCTCGCCGAGGCGGTTCGCCAGGCCAGCGCGTCGGCTGACCCGGCGAAACCCGGCTTCTAGGCTGCGGCTTCGCCGAACGACCCCGACTCGCGTCGAATGTCCTCGAGCAAGGCGTCGACGGAGTCAATCGACTGGCGAAACTTCAGCCCGGCCTCTGCGATGTTGACGCGCAACAGGTCTGCTCGCTTAGCCAACAATTCGTACTCGCCGACTCGGGCGAGGTGGGCGATGCTGGCGTGAGCAAGGCGCTCCCACTCCAGCGACTGCCCGTTGGTCTGGTTTTCGATCAGCGACAACTGCCAGAAACCCTCGGCAATGCCCGACACGAACTCGGGGCGCGGGTCCAGACGCGTGAGCGTCGTCGCTATCGCCCGAGCCTCGACGAGATCGCCCGTTTCGATCAGGGCGTCCACGCGAAGAACCAGATAGGTGATGACCTTGATCATGTCGTCACCGAAATTCGCTGCCGAGATCCGCGAGAGAACATCCATGGCTCCGGCAAAGTCGCCGAGTTCCATGTACTTTCGCGCGAGCACCAAGCGAGCCGCGTCCCGGGTCACATCGTCGTCGTATTCCTCGGCGCGAGAGACCACGGTGTCAAGGACCGGAATCGCCAGCATCGCCGGTGTCTTCATCGCTCGGTTGATTTCGAGGTGGTTCAACAGGTCCCACGTGTTCGTGTTGCGGGCGAGGATGTAGGCGCGCGACTCCCACGACTCTGACTTGCCCAGATCGCACTCGGACAGGCGAATCATCGCGCGGATCTTGAGATAGTTCGGCAACTGGCCGACCATGCTCTCGAACTCCACGACCGCTTCTGCAAACCGACCGGCGGCGAGATAGGAGCTGCCCAGGGCATACCCGACGCGCTGACGGAGCCCCGGCCACGCGAAGGTGTCAACCATGAGCGTCTGGGCCTCTTCAGCGGAGGTGATCGCGTGCTGAGGGTTCAACAACTGAATCTGGAGAAGCGCCATTTCGGCGAGGATGTCGACGATGAGCGGGATGGTGGTCGCCGCACGGGCGTGGAAGAGCGCGCGCTCGAGAATCGTGAGTGCTTCACGCGCGCGTCCAAAGGTCGCAACGATGCTGCCCTTCTGCCACAACAGCTGGGCGCGGTTGAAGTCGGAATCCATCTCGTCCGCATAGCTGAGCGCACGATCGATGTACTCGAGAGCGACCACTGCTGCGCGACGCTGGTGTGCAGCCCAGGCATACGAGGAATAGTAATCACGCCAGGCCTCAGCGCTGAACGCCTTGTCCTCGAGGGCCGCCGCACGGACTGCGACCTCTTCGATGTTGTCCCACTCCTCTGCTTCCATCCACGCGCCCGTTGCACGGGCCAGTGCAATGAGCGCATCGTCGGCGTTGTCGTCCTCGAGGAAGACGTCCGCGAGGCGCTCCTGCATGCTCGCGGCGTCCGAGTACTTGTTCTCGCCATACATTCGCTGGGCAAGCGTGATCATCGCGTTGGTACGAATCGCACCCGTGCCGGTCGAGACGAGTTCCCAGAGTTCGTTCTCGTTGGGTTCGTCGTCATCGTGGTGGTGGTGCTCGAAAGGGTCAAAGCTCACTGGTCGCCTCCTGTTGATTCGTCGATGCTAGACACGTCACCGGCGACGACGGGCTCCGCGGTAGCGGCACGCGAAGTCGAAGTCGAGGTCGTTGCGACCGGTCGCTTGTTGGTCGAGGACGGCCGTCGCGCCGTCAGTGGGAAGGGGGAAAGACCGAAATTGTGGTGCATGATTTCTCCTCTCAGAAAGGACTGTGAAACATCGTCTGGAGGGGCGTCATTACCGATTTCGACGGTGCGGGGAAGTGCCACTTTGCCACCAAGCACCGACACCAAACGAACCGACACGCGGTCGATTTCGATTAATTGTCGAGTCATTCGCCGACGGCGAATTGTGTCGTCAGAATGGTCCGGCCGGGCCCGATTCAGAGGACGTCAACAACGCTCCGAATACCCCAATTCCTGGGTTGAACGGTTTATTCCGTGGAGTTTGGGTTAGTACAACATGAACTGGCGCGACTCGGCCGAGACGACGTCGCCGAGCTTTACCGACAGTTGATACGAGGCCCCGCCACCGACCGCGGGAGTGCCGTTGTCGCAGTTGTCCGACCGTGCACGACCCCACTCGAACGTGTTCGTCGTGATGGCTTCACCCGCGGCGAACTCCTGGACGAACGGTTCCGTCGACGCCTGGCAGACGGTCGAATCCCAGATCGTGTCCGACCCGCTGGTGATGATGTACTTCTGCTTGTCCGTGCCGACCTCGATCGTGCAGGCAACGTCGCTGGTGTTCGTGATCGTCATCGACAACTTGGGAAGCTCGGCCTCGGCGTAAGTGTCGTGGTCCGTGTTCGCGGCGATGACCACCGCGGTGGGGTCACAAGCGGCGACAGTGGCCGCGCCCTCGGTCGCGGTCGCTTGAGGCTTCGCGGTGCTTCCGCCCGTCACCGCGGAGAGGACTCCGCCGATGCCGACAACGGCACCGATGAGAACCAACACGGCAATCAGCCGGCGAATTTGATACACGCGCGCGGGCAGTGGCCCTCGGGGATCCACAATCCATGACATATCAGCAGGTTACGGCGGGGGTTCGACAACCCCCGTGTGGCGCGCCGACTAGAGGGACTTGAGCATTCGAGTGTTGCCAAGAGTGTTGGGCTTAACGCGCGCGAGGTCGAGGAATTCCGCGATTCCCTCGTCAGGCGATCGAACGAGTTCCGCATACACATCGGGAGTGACCAGAGCGGTCGAATCCTTGCCCACTTCGCCGATTTCGTCGTAGCCACGGGCGCCGAAGAATCCGGTTTCGAATGTCAGGCAGAAGAGGCGGGTGAGACCCAGCTCACGGGCGTTGGATTCGAGTGCCGCGACCACCGCTGCGCCGACACCGTGTCCGCGGTGGGACTCAGCGACGGCGACCGTGCGAATCTCTCCGAGGTCGCGCCACATCACGTGCAGCGCGCCACACCCGACCACTTGGCCGTCTACTTCGGCGACCACGAACTGCTGGATCGCTTCGTAGAGAACGACGGGGTCCTTGCCCAGCAGAATGCGCTGGCGGACGAACGGCTCGATGAGCGCCTCAATCGAGGTGACATCGTCCGTGCGAGCGGGACGAACCGTGATGGTCATTCCGCCATTCTAGGCGCGACTACTCGGCCGGTGCGGGCGGGGCCGAATCGGCCTCGGGCTCTGACGAGCCGGCAACCGGAGCGTCCTCGATGACGACCTCGGGCAGTTCGAGCTTGCCCGTGGTCGTTGCCGTGAACTCTTCGCCGTCGAAGTCGACGAGAACGTGACTTCCCGACTGCAGTTCGCCGTGCAGGATGCGTTCGGACAACATGTCCTCGACCTCGTGCTGGATTGCGCGACGCAACGGGCGGGCACCGAGCATCGGGTCCCATCCGATCGTGAGCAACTGGCGACGAGCGGCGTCGGTGACGTCGAGAGTCATGTCTCGGTCGAGCATGCGCTCGCGCAGACGGCGGACGAACAGGTCCACAATCTGCAAGAGTTCGTCCTGCGACAGCTGCGGGAAGACGATCGTCTCGTCGACACGGTTGAGGAATTCGGGCTTGAAGTGCTTCTTCAGTTCCTCGACCACCTTGGCGCGCATCGCCTTGTACGTCTGGTCCGCGTTTCCTTCGAGCGTGAAGCCGACGGGCCCACCGGTGATGTCCTTCGTTCCGAGGTTCGTCGTCATGATGATGACCGTGTTCTTGAAGTCGATCATGCGACCCTGACCGTCGGTCAGGCGACCTTCTTCGAGGACCTGGAGCAATGAGTTGAAGATGTCCGGGTGAGCCTTTTCGATTTCGTCGAACAGGACGACCGAGAACGGCTTGCGACGAACGCGCTCGGTGAGCTGGCCACCCTCTTCGAACCCGACGTACCCGGGAGGGGCGCCGAACAGGCGCGATGCGGTGTGCTTCTCGCCGTATTCGGACATGTCGAGCGAGATGAGTGCGTCCTCGTCGTCGAACAGGAACTCTGCGAGAGCCTTGGCGAGTTCGGTCTTACCGACACCGGTCGGACCGGCGAAGATGAACGAACCGCTGGGGCGCTTGGGGTCCTTGAGTCCGGCACGCGTGCGACGGATCGTCTTGGACAGGACTGAGATCGCCTCTTCCTGGCCGATGACGCGCTGGTGCAGCGACTTCTCCATCATGAGAAGGCGTGCGCTTTCCTCTTCGGTCAGCTTGAAGACGGGGATTCCGGTTGCCTGTGCGAGGACCTCGGCGATGATTCCCTCATCGACCTTTCCGGTCTCGCCCTTTTCGCCCTTGCGCCATTCCTTTTCGAGACGCAGGCGTTCGCCCAGAAGCTTCTTCTCTTCGTCGCGGAACTGGGCTGCCTTTTCGTAGTCCTGTTCCTCGATCGCGCTTTCCTTCTTCGCGCGAACTTCGGCGATCTTGTCGTCGAAGTCACGAAGTTCCGGCGGGGACGACAGGATCGACAGGCGCAGACGCGCACCGGCCTCGTCGATGAGGTCGATTGCCTTGTCCGGCAGGAAGCGGTCCTGCACGTAGCGGTCGGCGAGGGTCGCGGCGGCGACGATTGCGTCGTCCGTGATCGACACCTTGTGGAACGCTTCGTAGCGGTCGCGAAGTCCCTTGAGGATGTTGATGGTGTGTGCAACCGACGGCTGGTTGACGGTCACGGGCTGGAAGCGTCGTTCCAGTGCCGCGTCCTTCTCGAAGTACTTGCGGTACTCGTCGAGGGTGGTTGCACCGATGGTCTGCAGTTCACCGCGGGCAAGAATGGGCTTGAGGATGCTGGCTGCGTCGACCGCACCTTCGGCGGCACCCGCGCCAACGAGGGCGTGGATCTCGTCGATGAAGACGATGATGTCGCCGCGGTTGCGGATTTCCTTGATGACCTTCTTGAGACGCTCTTCGAAGTCACCGCGGTAACGGCTTCCGGCAATCAGCGAACCCAGGTCCAGCGTGTACAGCTGCTTGTCCTTGATGGTCTCGGGAACTTCACCCTTGACGATTGCCTGGGCCAGCCCTTCGACGACCGCGGTCTTTCCGACACCCGGTTCACCCACGAGGACGGGGTTGTTCTTGGTGCGACGGGAAAGGATCTGCATGACGCGTTCCATTTCCTTTTCGCGCCCGATGACCGGGTCAAGCTTTCCGTCCCGAGCGGCCTGGGTCAGGTTGCGACCAAACTGGTCGAGCACCTGCGAGCCCTTGACGTCGCTGGACGATTCGGTACCGCCAACGGTCGCCGATTCCTTGCCGCCCTGGTAACCGGACAGCAACTGGATGACGGTCTGGCGAACGCGGGTCAGGTCAGCGCCGAGCTTGACGAGAACGGTCGCGGCAACGCCTTCGCCTTCGCGGATCAGACCCAGAAGAATGTGTTCGGTGCCGATGTAGTTATGACCCAACTGAAGCGCTTCGCGCAGGCTGAGTTCCAGAACCTTCTTGGCGCGAGGCGTGAACGGGATGTGGCCGGAAGGCGCCTGCTGGCCCTGACCGATGATCTCCTGAACCTGTTCACGGACGTTGTCGATCGAGATGTTGAGCTCGGCGAGCGCCTTCGCGGCGATGCCGTCACCCTCTTTGATCAGTCCGAGAAGGATGTGTTCGGTGCCGATGTAGTTGTGGTTGAGGCCTTTGGCTTCTTCCTGGGCAAGCACAACGACGCGACGAGCGCGGTCCGTAAATCGTTCAAACATTGCAGTCTCCTTTGCGAGAGGTCTCGCGATGTTTCAACGGTAAACCCCGTCGCACCGCGATTTCGGGGTTTTCGCTATCGGCAAAAGCCTTGTGCGCCAGCCGTTGGCCGCCCTTCACCGTACGATCGAAGAATGTCCCGCAACAATGCCCACCGTCTCGGCGGCGCCATCGCCTTCATCCTGCGTCACGCCGACGACGTTCCGATCGACTCGGTGGGGTGGCTATCGCTCGACGATATCGTCGCCCGTCTGGCTAAGGACAGCATCGAGGTGACGGTCGAGGACGTCCTTCGCGAGGTCGGACCTGGCGGAAACGACCGCTTCGAATTGTCGATTGACGGCACGAAGGCTCGTGCGTTCTATGGCCACAGCCAACCGGGTATCGAGATCGAGTTGATCGACACCGACCGTGCGCCGAAGTACCTGTATCACGCGACTCCGGAATACAACCTCGACGCGATTCTGGACCGCCGCGAAGGCCTGTTGCCTCAGAAGCGCCTGTTCGTTCACCTTTCCGAGGACCCGATGCAGGCTGTTCGTGTCGGCAAGCGCCGCGGCGCAGACGTCGCCTTGTTCGAGATCGAGACGAAGGCACTGCCGAATCCCGTCGGTCGCACCAGCCCCGATTCGGCGGTGTGGTTGACGACATTCGTTCCCACCAAGTTGCTGTGGAAGATCGCCGTTCCCGAGGAACGCGCCTAACTAGTCCTTGGGGTTCAGACCGCGGCGGGCACGCTCTTCGCGCTCGTACTTGTCGAGTTCGCTGCGTTCGGTGCGGTCGGCACGAAGGATCGCGCGCATGACGAACCAGAAGATGAGTCCGATGATGACCGTCGGGGTGACGGAAAACACCGCGTTGGCCCAGAAGTCTGTGATCACGGGTTCAGTGTACTTCGCGTTACTTGACGAGCGGGAAGAGGATGGTTTCGCGGATGCCGAGACCGGTCAGCGCCATGAGGAGTCGGTCGATGCCCATCCCCATTCCGCCGCTCGGGGGCATGCCGTGTTCCAGCGCACGCAGGAAGTCTTCATCGAGCGGCATGGCCTCGTCGTCACCGCGGCCAGCCAACTTCGCCTGTTCGACGAAACGTTCGCGCTGGATGACGGGGTCGACCAATTCGGAATATCCGGTGGCAAGTTCGAATCCGCGGACGTACAGGTCCCACTTCTCGACAACTCCGGGGATGCTGCGGTGTTCGCGCGTCAACGGGCTGGTGTCCAGCGGGAAGTCCATGACGAACGTCGGCGCGGTGAGTCCCGGCTTCACGTGGTGTTCCCACAGTTCCTCGACGAGCTTGCCGTGGGTCGGATGCTTGACCTCGATGTCGACGGCCTTGATCATCTTCTCGAGAACCGCGATGGGGGTCTCCGGCGTGATCTCGGTTCCGACCGCGGTCGACAGCGAACCGAACAGGCTGATGCGATCCCAATTGCCGCCCAAGTCGTAGATGGTTCCGTCGTTCCACGTCACCTGGTGTGAACCGGAAACGGCGAGGGCCGCGTTCTGGATGAGTTCCTGGGTCAGGTCGGCGATCGAGTTGTAGTCGCCGTACGCCTGGTACGACTCGAGCATCGCGAATTCTGGGCTGTGAGTCGAGTCGGCGCCTTCGTTGCGGAAGTTGCGGTTGATCTCGAACACGCGGTCGAGCCCACCGACAACGGCGCGCTTGAGGAAGAGTTCGGGGGCGATGCGCAGGTACAGGTCCATGTCGAACGCGTTCGAGCGGGTGACGAACGGGCGGGCCGCCGCGCCACCGTGCAGGGTCTGCAGCATGGGGGTTTCGACTTCGAGGAAGTCGTGGGTGCGGAACGTTTCGCGCAGGGACGCCATTGCGGTGGCGCGGGTGACGACATTGGCGCGGGCCTGGTCACGGACGATGAGGTCGAGGTAGCGCTGGCGAACGCGCGTCTCTTCGTTCAGTTCGCTGTGCAGGTTCGGCAGAGGAAGCAGTGCCTTGGCGGCCATCTGCCAGGTCGAGACGAGGATCGACAACTCGCCGCGCTTGGAGGTGATGACTTCGCCCGATACGAAGACGTGATCGCCGAGGTCGACGAGGTCCTTCCAGCGTTCCAGCGATTCCTCGCCCACCTGGTCAAGGGACAGCATCGCTTGGATGCGCTCACCGTCGCCCGACTGCAGCGCGGCGAAGCACAGCTTGCCCGTGTTTCGCGAGTGGACGATTCGGCCAGCAAGTCCGACGGTGACGCCAGTGGCCACATCTGCGTCGAGGCCGGTGTGTTCGGCGCGAACCGCTGCGATCGACGTCGTGATGGGGACGGCGACGGGGTACGCCTCGCCCTCGGCGTTCAGTCGGTCGCGCTTGGCGAGGCGAACGGCCTTCTGCTCGACGATTTCGTCGGCGGACAGTTCTGTCTCGTCAGTCATTCGGGCTCCTTCAGGCAACTCCTCAAGGTTACCGTTTCAGCTTGTCCAATCGAATACGGTGCTCTCGTTGCATTTGAATCCACGTCTCCGACCACCCTGGCCATCTCTTCACCACCTTGAATTGGCCTTCGCCCGGGCTCGGAATCACACGTCGTCCACCATTGTCAAAGCGGGTCGTCCCGTTAATGGTGCTGATTCTCGAGAACGTCGGCCATCGCGGGCGACGACATTTGATTACACCACGCATGACGATGTTCACGCACATAGCCCAAATTTCGCGCTCTTGGGCATCAAATTCGGGGGGGACGATTTCGTCTTGTGCCAATTGTTCTATTCGATCGGGATACCAATCTTGAAAATGGCCACCAAACGGATTAGTTGCGTCGACTATCCGGCCTTTCCGGACGATCAAGTTGATTTGCGTAGCCGACTTAAATTGTGGTGTGAGCGAGAACACAATACAGGGAACTCCTCGAGATATTTCCGCTGGCAATTCCCCCACTACCGCGGTATTCAAAGCGATTCCACTCATAGTTTCGAGCGACCGAACGAAAATCGCAAGATTTCCAAACTGTCTAATGTCGTTTGACGTTAGGCCCTGACCACCATGCAATTTATGCACCCCGCGGGCCAAAGCGTCTGCCGTGGAATCGTTGAAAAACAACCTGAAGTACTCACCGAAGCAGAAGGCCTCCTGCCCTTTGAGCACTCGGGACGAAATCTCTCGTTTTGGAACGTTGATGGTCGGAAAATCCCAGTCGGAGTGGTAACCACCGATTTCTGCGAATTCATCGTGAAGATCCGATTCGACACTGGCTAGACGAACGGACGACTTCTCGTTTATCTTTTGAGCGGCCCAAATCGCTACCACAACGTCACGGACCTTCACATTACGCGCGATGATTGTTTCGCCCTCAAGTTGAAGTTCGACTCGTTTATCCTGGAACCCGCCCGGCAGAGTGAGGCCGAGAGGCTCGAACTGCTTGCGCGGCTTCGATTCGTCAATGGCCAGCTCACAGGCAAAATCTACGAGCGTCCCGAGTTCAAAGAGGTTCGCAAAATACGCGGCCGCTAACAGTTCGGGCGTTAAGAATTTAGGGCGCAGGGCCCGCAATAGTTGAGCATCACTTAGACGTGACATTCTCACACCTTAGCCGAACGTGCTCCAAGGACAAGTTGTCGATGAGACGGGTGGTGCCGACGCGGGCCGCGATGATTGCACAGGCGGGACCGGCCCCTCGGACCGGCTCAAGAGTGACCGGATCGACCACGTCGAGATAATCGAGGACGATTCCCGCTTGGTCAAGTTTTGCTGCGGCTCGAACGAGTGATTCGTCCGTTCCGCCGGAGGCGGCAATGTCACGCAAGACCACGGGGATGAGCGCCGCGGTTTCGCGCTCGGAAGGTGACAGGTACCGGTTGCGGGACGAGAGCGCGAGACCGTCGGCATCACGAACAGTGGGGACTCCAACAATCTGAATGTCTGGTTGACGTTCGGCTGCCATCGCGCGGATGAGCGCGAGCTGCTGCCAATCCTTCTCACCGAACACCGCAACATCTGGCCGAACCAGCTCGAAGAGTCGATTCACCACGGTGAGAACGCCGTCGAAGTGCCGCGGGCGACTTGCGCCCTCCCACATCTCGCCCATCGGACCCGCCGAGATCACGGGCGTTGAGTTGTCGGGGGGATACACATCCTCAACCGTCGGGGCGAAAACTTCGGCCCGGCCGGCGAGTAGTTCACGGTCAGCGGGGAGCGTGCGCGGATAGCGATCGAAGTCCTCGTTCGCCCCGAACTGCGTCGGATTGACGAAAATCGAGACCACGACCTCGTCCGCCAGTTCGTGGGCGCGATCAACGAGAGCGAGATGACCGGCGTGAAGGGCTCCCATCGTGGGGACGAGTGCTTTAGTCATCGTCCTCGGTGGAGTCGTCCAGCCAGGCCTCGACCGGATCAATCGCGCCATCGGCCGAGCGACGAAGCGACTCATCGACCGCCGAATGGGCAAGTGCACGAAGCACTTCACCCGGGCGGTCGACCCCGATTTCGGACAGGCGGAAGGTCGACTGGTCAATGATGGCGCGCGAGAAGGTGGCGACGGTGTCGACGACCTCGGCGAAGGCGGGTCGATCCGCCTCGTTAATGACGATCGGTTCCCCGCCCATCTCAACGACGAGCGCCTGGGCGATGGGCATGACGGTCGCGGGGGCCGTCACCGCAAAATAGGCGTCCTTGAGTCGCTGAACGTCGAGCGATGTTCCCGTGAAATGCAGGATGGGGTGAATCGCGAGAGGAATCGCACCGGCGGCGCGGGCGACCGCGAGCACCTCGACACCCAAAGCGGGGTCGGTGTGGAAGACAATCTGCCCGGCCTTCCAGCCGTCGGCGACGTCCGCCACTAGCGACTCGACGGTCTCTCCTTCGCCCGGCGCGATGATGACCAGGTCACTGCCCTGGACGACCTCGTCGGCAGGACGAATGGTGACGCCACGCAACTGCGCAAGAACGCGCTCGCGATATTCGGGTTCGGGGTCGGTCATGAACCACGGGATGTGTCCGGCGCCGGCGAGGGCAAGACCCAGCACCGGGATTTCGCGGGCTCGGCCGACGAGTCCGACGTCGAGGCGATCGGGAGTCATCATGCGGGTTCCCCCTCGGTGGTGTCGGGTGGGATGCGACAGAGGCGTTCGGCGATAAGCGCCCCGATGACCAGTACGAGTGATGCAATCAGCCCGCCGACGGCGCTGGGGACAAGTTCGGCCGAGACGACGGGACGGGTCAGCGTGTAGGCGAGAATGCCGGCGACACCACCGAACATCAACGCGCCGCCTACTGAGGATGCCTTGGCGAGAGTGAGAATCTGAATCGCGAGCGTCGCGTCGATTCGACGACCAGGTTTCGGCTGGGTGGCCCAGCGAACGCGCGCGCCGAGCACGATGACGATTCCCGTGAGGACCAGTGTGGTCAAGACAAGCGACCACGGGACGCGGATTGCCGAAAAGCCGCGGACGACCAGTGCCCAATCGGCGAAGAAGCCAACGGCGAAACCGAACGGGGTCAGACCGACGAGGACGAGCGGGTTGGTGCGCTTCACGAGAGCACCCCCGCCAGGTCACGGACGAAACCGCGGCCGGGGATGACGGCATCGGGGTCGATGGCCAACCACGGGTCCAGCACGAATCGGCGTTCGTGTGCACGCGGGTGAGGAACGACGAGGTTGCCGTTCTCGATCAGGTCGCCATAGACGATGAGATCGAGGTCGAGCGTGCGATCCCCCCATCGCTCGGCGCGTACACGGCCGTGGCGCAATTCGATGTCGTGCAGCATTGCGAGAAGCGTGTGCGCCGAGATGTCCGTCTCGACGATGACGACACCGTTCAAGTAAGCGGGGTGGGTGTCGTCCGGTCCGGATTCGGTCACCGCGACGGTCGACACGAGAGGCGATTCGGCGATGACCGTGACGCCAGCGATCGCGTTGAGGTCGGCGACGGCAGCAGCGAGGGTCTCTTCGCGGTCGCCCAGGTTGGCACCCAGCGCAATGACGGCCCGAGTCATCGCTTCGCCCTCTCGATGACAACCGACACGTCGTCGAACGGAACGGTGATGGGGGCGGACGGTTTATGGACTTCGACGCGCACCGAATCGGCTCCGGCGTTGAGCACGACCGAGGCGACACGTTCCGCCACCGTTTCGATGAGGTCAACGGGGTCGGTTTCGACTGCGGCGACGATTGCTTCGGCAAGAGTGCCGTAGTGGATGGTCTTGTCGATGTCGTCGGCGAGGTTCCCCAGCGGGATTCGAACGTCGACGTCGACGATGAATTCCTGGCCGTTTTCGCGCTCGTGAGCGAAGACACCGTGATGGGCGAAGGCGCGCAGCCCGCGAAGGCGAATTTCGTCGGTCATCGGCCGTCCCCCTGCCAGGCGGAACGAACAGCGAAGGCGCGGGCAGTCCGACCGACGTCGTGCACGCGAACGGCGGCGGCACCTGCTTCGGCGGCGAGAAGTGATATCGCGGCGGTGGCTTCGTCGCGGTCGGCGGGCTTTTCGCCGAATTGCGCAAGGAATCGTTTGCGCGATGCACCGACCATGACGGGGTATCCCAGTTCGACGAGGGTTTCCAAGTTCCGCAAGAGTTCCCAGTTGTGATCGGGGTTCTTGGCGAATCCGAGTCCCGGGTCGAGCCACAGTCGAGTCGGTTCGAGCCCGGCGTCCATGATGCGTTCGACCCGTTCCTGCAGTTCTGACATGACATCACGCGTGACGTCGTCATAAACCGCGCGGTCCTCCATCACCGTGCTATCCCCGCGCCAGTGCATCGCGATGTACACCGCGGGCGAGTGCGTCACGGCGGTGACCATCTCGGGGTCGAACAATCCGCCCGACACATCGTTGACATAGGTGGCGCCCAGTCCGACGGCGGAAACCGCGGTCGACGCGCGCATGGTGTCAATCGAGACGACAATCCCGTCGTCGGTCAGCGCGCGGACCACGGGAAGGACGCGGCGTGCTTCCTCGTCGGCGTCGATGGGTGTTGCGCCCGGACGGGTCGATTCCCCACCGACGTCAATGACATCTGCGCCAGCCGCGACCATCGCGCGTGCGTGTTCGACCGCGCGATCGGGGGTTTCCCACAAGCCGCCGTCACTGAACGAATCGGGCGTCACGTTGAGAATCCCGAAGACCAGCGGCTGGCTAGACATCGCCCCGACCGATCAGAGTGAGCAACGAGGTCTTGAGCGGTTCGTCGGCACAGACGCCGACCGCCGAAATCGTGACGGCACTGGCCGCACTCTGGCGCGCACCGCGAGCGGACACACATTCGTGACGAGCATCAAGAACGACGAGCACACCGGCGGCGTCCGCCCCGCGCGTCAGCGCGTCGGCGATATCGAGGCCGAGTCGTTCCTGGACCTGGGGGCGGGCCGCTACGACCTCGACAACGCGGGCGATGTGGCCGAGCCCGAGAACGGTCGTCGTCGGCACGTACGCAACGTGCGCGACCCCGCTGAACGGAAGCAGGTGGTGTTCGCACATCGACCGGAATTCGATGTCGCGCACAATAACGGGGTCAGTCGATTCGACGTCAGCGGTTGACCCGGCATCGCGCAGACCAACTGCCGCGTCGACGCCGATTCCGCCGAACAACTCGGCGAACGAATCGGCAACGCGCTCTGGCGTCACATCCAGGCCCGGTCGATTCGGGTCATCACCGATCGCGTCGAGAATCTCTCGTACCGCGGCCGCGATGCGTCCCTTGTCGACCGTCATGGGTTACTCGGCGGTCTTCGGCTTTCGGGGGCGTGCGACCTTTTTAGGTTCGGCGGACGCCTTGGGAGGCATCGCGATCGGTCCCTTGGTCGACACGGGTCGCTTGGGGTTCGACTTCCACACCGGGCGCTCGGGCAACTTCTTGACCTTCGCGAAAATCTTCTCGAGCTGGTTGTGGTCGAGAGTTTCCTTTTCGAGAAGTTCCTTGGCGAGCTGGTCGAGAACCGCGCGGTTGTTAGTGAGAACCTTCCACGCCTCGTCGTGCGCCTGGTTGATCAGAGCACGCACCTCGTTGTCGATGTTCTCGGCGACGCCCTCGGAATAGTCGCGCTGGTGTCCCACGTCACGACCGAGGAACATCTCGCCCGAGCCGCCACCCAACTTGACCGAACCGATCGAATTCGACATTCCGAACTCGGTGACCATGCGGCGGGCGATGCTCGTCGCCTTTTCGATGTCGTTCGAGGCGCCGGTCGTCGGGTCTTGGAAGACGATCTCTTCGGCGACGCGGCCACCCATGGCGTAGGCCAACTGGTCGAGAAGTTCGTTGCGGGTGATCGAGTACTTATCGTCGATCGGGACCACCATCGTGTAACCCAGTGCGCGACCGCGGGGAAGGATCGTCACCTTGGTCACCGGGTCGGTGTTGCGCATCGCGGCGGCCGCCAGTGCGTGACCACCCTCGTGATACGCGGTGATGAGCCGTTCCTTGTCCTTCATGATGCGCGAGCGCTTCTGCGGTCCCGCCATCACGCGGTCGACGGCCTCGTCGAGAATCTCGTTTGTCAGTTCCTTCGCGCCTTGGCGAGCGGTCAGAAGCGCGGCTTCGTTGATGACGTTCGCCAGGTCAGCACCGGTGTAGCCGGGGGTCTTGCGCGCGAGCACCTCGAGGTCGACGTTCTTCGCAAGAGGCTTGCCCTTCGAGTGAACTTCGAGGATCTGCTTGCGGCCCTTCGAATCGGGCGCGTCTACCTGAATTTGGCGGTCGAAACGACCGGGACGAAGAAGCGCGGGGTCGAGGATGTCGGGACGGTTCGTCGCGGCAATCATGATGACGTTCGTCTTGGGGTCGAAGCCGTCCATTTCGACGAGCAACTGGTTGAGCGTCTGTTCGCGCTCGTCGTGCCCGCCGCCCATTCCGGCGCCACGGTGGCGACCGACGGCGTCGATCTCGTCGATGAAGATGATCGCAGGAGCGTTCTGCTTGGCAACCTCGAAGAGGTCACGCACACGGCTGGCGCCGACACCGACGAACATTTCGACGAAGTCGGAACCGGAGATCGAGTAGAACGGAACTCCCGCTTCACCGGCGACGGCACGAGCGAGGAGGGTCTTACCCGTTCCGGGAGGGCCGTAGAGCAGAACACCCTTGGGGATGCGCGCGCCGACCTTCTGGAACTTCTCGGGCTCCTGAAGGAATTCCTTGATTTCGTGAAGTTCCTCGACGGCCTCTTCTGCGCCGGCCACGTCGGCGAAGGTCACCTGGGGTGATTCCTTCGAGAACTGCTTGGCGCGGGACTTGCCGAACTGCATCGCACCGCGCGAACCGCCGGCGGACGACATGATGAACCAGAACGCCAGACCGATGATGAGGAACGGGACGATGTATCCGAGGAGCGAGATGAACCAGGATTCCTTGGGGATCTCGTCGTTGAACTTTTCGGGGTTAGCCGCGTTGACGGCGTTGACAATTTCCGCACCGCGAGGAGCCGCGTAATAGAACTGAACGTGGTCGCCGTAGGTCGCGTCCGCTTCGGTGAGAACGATGTCGACGCGCTGTTCGATGTCGACGATCGTGACCTCTTTGACCTTGTGGTCGTTGATGAAGGCGAGGCCTTCCTTGGTCGACACCGGCGTGTAGTTGACGGTCGTCAGGAACGAGAAACCGACCCAGACAATCAGCAAACCAGCAGCGATGTAGAGCCAGGGACCCTTCAGAAAGTTCTTCATGCGGTGACGTACTCCTCTAGAAACTCACGTTCTGCCAGCGTACCCGCCCGCGGGCGCCTCGTCGCGGGCTATTCGCTGTCGGCGTAGACGTGGGGAGAGAGAACGGCGACGTCACGAAGGTGACGGTAGTTCTCGGCGTAGTCGAGACCGAAGCCGACCACGAACTTGTTGGGGATGTCAAAACCGAGGTAGTCGGGGACGATGTCGGACACGACCGCGTCCGGCTTGCGAAGGGCGGTAAGGATCTTGACGGACTTGGCACCGCGTGAAAGCAGGTTGTCGCGCAGCCACGAAAGAGTCAGTCCGGTGTCGATGATGTCCTCGACGATAAGAACGTCGCGCCCAGCGACATCCGTGTCGAGGTCCTTGAGGATGCGGACGACTCCGCTGGACTGGGTCGTGTTTCCGTAAGACGAGACAGCCATCCAGTCCATCGTCACGGGGATGTGCAACGCGCGGGCTAAGTCGGCCATGACCATGACCGCGCCCTTGAGCACACCGACGAGAAGCGGGACGGAACCGGCGTAGTCGCGTTCGACCTCACGGGCCAGTTCGTCGAGGCGCGCAAGCAGCTGCTCCTCGGTGACGAGTACTTCGTCGAGTTGGTCCGCTACATCCGAATGCCGCATAACTACGCCTCACTACGTGGTCGGAAGATCAGCCGACCGTCTTGTCTGACAACACTACCGCCGGTGACGTCAATCGGTTTCTGCCCGTGCCAGTCGGTCAGAAGCGCATCGATGGAGTCTGTTTGCACGTAACTGAGGGACGACAGGAAGGCTTCGGCGGCGGCCAGGCGGATGAGTCGGGTGCGAAGTGCTCGAGGTTTCGAGGCCGTGCCGGCTACATCCAGCGCAACGACCCCGTCCGTCGATAGGACGGTTCGCGCCATTCCCGCGGCGAGCAGGTCAAGCGCATCGTCGTCGTCCCGCAACAGTTCGGCGGTGCGAGCAAGTGCGTCAACGATTCCGGGACCGAGTTCCGTTTCGAGCAGCGGCAGGACGGTGTTTCGAATTCGGACACGAGTGTACGACGGGTCGTCGTTGTGTGGGTCATCCCACGGCTCGATGCCCTCCGCCGCGCAGGCAGCGACGGTGGTTTCGCGTGTGACATCCAAGAGCGGTCGCCCGACGATCCCATCGAACGCCGGCATTCCGCGCACGCTTCCCGGGCCCGACCCTCGCGTCAGCCCCAACAGCACCGATTCGGCCTGATCGTTGCGCGTGTGTCCAGTCAGAATCACCGACGCGCCGAGTTCGTTCGACACATCCATCAGCCCCAAGTACCGCGCCTCGCGAGCGGCCGCTTCCGGACCTCCATCCGTGCCGACCTCGACCCGGCGAACAACGACGGTGTCGAACCCGCGGTCGCGAAGTGCCGCGGCGGTTCGATCCGCGACGTCGGCACTTGCCGATTGCAAGCCGTGGTCGATGATCGCGGCGGCCACACGCACGCCACGCTTGTCGGCGACGAACCGAGTGGCGGCGGCGAGCGCCATCGAATCGGCGCCTCCGCTCACCGCTACAAGCACGAGCGAATCTGACATAACACTGTGAGCGTCGAAGTAACGATCAACCGCGTTTCGCACAGCGGCGACCGCGGGGCTCAACCGCCCACGCCCTTCGCCCTCGACCGCGCTCACTCGGTAAGGTTATCGAAAGAACTTAACGACCAGAGGAGTCACCATGGCCGGATACCCCGCCGTTATCGAAATCCCCAAGGGAAGCCGCAACAAGTACGAAGTCGACCACGAGACCGGTCGCGTCTTCCTCGACCGCGTCTTGTACACGGCGTTCGTGTACCCGACCGACTACGGATTCTTCGAGAACACTCTCGGCCTCGACGGTGACCCGGTTGACGTGCTCGTCCTGCTTGACCACCCCCTCTTCCCCGGCGTCGGCGTGAACGTTCGTCCCGTCGCCGTGTTCAACATGACCGACGACGGCGGAAGCGACGCCAAGGTCATCGCGGTCCAGACCAAGGACCCCCGCTGGTCGCACATCCAGGACCTCGAGGACATCCCCGAGTTCACGAAGAAGGAAATCGAACACTTCTTCGAGCACTACAAGGACCTTGAGCCCGGCAAGTGGGTCAAGCTCGAGGGCTGGCAGGGCCGCGCCGAGGCCGAGAAGATCGTCGAAGAGGGCATCGCCCGCTTCGGAACCGGTCACTAACTAGCCGAGTCGAACACCCTTGCCGCGCATGAACGCGACGGGGTCTTGAGCGATTCCGTTGTGGCGCACCTCGAAGTGCACGTGGCAACCGGTTGACGCACCCGTCGAACCGACGAGCGCGATGTTGGTACCCGCCGACACGTTGTCGCCGACGCGAACCTTGATTCCACCGCTGACGATGTGGGCGTAACCCGTCGTCCAACCGCCGCCGTGGTCGACCTTGACGTAGTTACCGAAGGTGCCGTTCGGGCCGGCATAGACGACCCGACCCTCGCGCGCCGCATAAATCGGGGCGCGACAACCGGGGGCGAGGTCGACACCGGCGTGCAAGCGGACGGTTTGATAAATCGGGTGGGTGCGGTAACCGAACGGGCTCGAGATGTATCCGCCCGCAACCTTCGCCCAGCCTTGGTCTGAAATCCACCCGGCGGGGGCACTCGGCCCAATCGATCCGCCGTTGTCCTCGAGGCCCTTTTGGTAGTCAGCCTCGGTCTTGCGCTGATTGGTGATGAGCGTGGCCAGCTGGGCGCGAAGAGTCGCTTCGTGCTTTTGCTGTTCTTCGACTGCGGCGGCCGCTGCGTTGGCAGCGGACTGTGCCTGCTCGAAAGCAGATTCGGCCTTCTTGCGAAGTTCCTCACGAAGAGTCTTGGCAACGGTGGCTTGGTCCGTCAGTGACTGGGCTGCGTTCTGATCCTGAAGAGCAACCTCGTAAATTCCGTCGGCCTGTGACGCGATGATCGCGGCGAACCCGAGTTTGGCGAGCAGATCGGTTGCACCGCCCGCGTCAGACAGCAGAGTCGTCGAGACGTTGATGGACCCAACACGGGCGAGCTCGGAAACGAACTGACCCGCACGGATGCGCGATTCCGTCGCGGTCTTTTCGGCGGCGTCCGCCTGGGCTTGCAATTGGTCCGCCTTGTATGCGGCCTCGTCGAACGCGTCCTGTGCTTCCTGGAAAATCGCACCCAGTCGCTCGGCCTCGGCCTGCGCTGCTTCGGACTTGGCCGTCAGTTCGGCGAGCATCGCCTGCAACTGCGCAATCGCCTTCTTTTTGGCTGCGACGTTGTTACGTGCGTTGAGGACGTCGGTCCACGACGGGTACGTCGCGGCGACGGCTGAATTCGCGAGAGGCTGCACGAGCAGGGCGGTCGCCACGACAACACTTCCGACAGCGGTCCAGAATCTGCGCACGACAACACCCCCTTCACAGGCTGAAACAGCAGGCTAACCCGACAACCTGTGAATCCGGCGCATTGCTCGACACTCGGGCGGTTTGCGCCCAGCGGAAATTGTGCGTAAACTCGGTCAGGTTGTGAGGCTTCGGCCAAAGAACACGGCCCCATCGTTTAGTGGCCTAGGACGCTGCCCTTTCACGGCAGTAGCACGG
>CAZWTW010000008.1:0-66744 GCA_964637095.1 uncultured Gulosibacter sp. | reverse complement strand
AGGTCGATCGCGAGTTCGTCGTCGTTGAGAAGCCCGACGGATTCCAGTCGAGCGATTTCGGTGGCGATGTCGTCGGGGTTAGCGTCACGGTCGCGCAGAAGTCGCTCCATCTCACGGACCGACATCGCCTTGCGGGCAAGTGCGCGGACGGCGATGGTTTGGACGTCGACGTCGTTGCTGTCGTCCGAGTCGAATTCGACTTCTTCGGATTCGTCAACGAATTCGACGGTCGCCCGGTGGAGTGGCGTGACCGGAGCCAGCCACCCCTCCGAGCGATCGTTGGTCATGACTTACTCGGCGTCCGTGGCCGCGGGTGCGTCAGCAACCGCCTCGGCCTTGCGGGCCGCGAGCTTCGGTGCGATCGAGTCGACGGGGGCTCCGTCGGTTCCGGTCGCCGCGACAACCTCTTCGGCGCCTTCGACGATTCCGAGAGCGACGAGGATGCGCTGTTCGATTTCGTCCGCGATGTGTGCGTGTTCGATGAGGAACTTGCGCGAGTTTTCCTTGCCCTGACCGAGCTGGTCACCTTCGTAGGTGTACCAGGCGCCGGACTTGCGGACGATGTTGTGCTCAACACCGAAGTCGAGCAGGCTGCCCTCGCGCGAGATTCCGGTTCCGAACAGGATGTCGAATTCCGCCTGCTTGAATGGCGGTGCCATCTTGTTCTTGACGACCTTGACGCGGGTGCGGTTTCCGACGGCGTCGGAGCCTTCCTTGAGCGTTTCGATGCGACGAATGTCGAGACGGACCGACGCGTAGAACTTGAGCGCCTTTCCACCGGCGGTGGTTTCGGGGCTTCCGAAGAAGACACCGATCTTTTCGCGCAACTGGTTGATGAAGATCATCGTGGTTCCGGTCTGGTTCAACCCACCGGTCAGCTTGCGAAGTGCCTGTGACATGAGTCGTGCCTGAAGACCGACGTGGGCGTCACCCATCTCGCCTTCGATTTCGGCGCGAGGCACGAGTGCCGCGACCGAGTCGATGACAATGAGGTCGATCGAACCCGAACGAACCAGCATGTCGGCGATTTCGAGGGCCTGTTCACCCGTGTCGGGCTGCGAGACGAGGAGCTGGTCGATGTCGACACCGAGCTTGGCCGCGTATTCGGGGTCAAGAGCGTGTTCCGCGTCGATGAACGCAGCGGTTCCACCAGAAGCCTGGACGTTGGCGATGGCGTGGAGTGTGAGGGTCGTCTTACCCGACGATTCCGGGCCGTAGATTTCGACGATTCGTCCTCGAGGCAACCCACCGACGCCGAGAGCGACATCGAGGGCGATGGATCCGGTCGGAATGACGGCCACTTTGGCGCGTTCCTCCGAGCCGAGGCGCATGATTGCACCCTTACCGAACTGGCGGTCAATTTGTGCGAGCGCTGTTTCGAGCGCCTTTTCGCGATCAGCTGTACTGGCCACGATGTCTCCTTTTTCTAGTGGGTTGCTGCCTATCGACTGCCGATCTTCT
This sequence comes from uncultured Gulosibacter sp., assembly GCA_964637095.1. Classification (GTDB taxonomy): domain Bacteria; phylum Actinomycetota; class Actinomycetes; order Actinomycetales; family Microbacteriaceae; genus MWH-TA3. Next base: position 65,283 of record CAZWTW010000008.1, on the reverse strand, counting down.
GTGGGCCGGTGATGCTGGGCCCGCAGCCTCTCGACAAGGCTGAACTGTGATTGCTTCCCACGGTAGGCGTGAGCACCGACATGGTTGCCGAGGTTCGCCCCGACCGTGGATAACGCTCTGTTCAGTTCTTCTGTGGAGACTCTATCGCCATTCGAACATTTGTTCGATAGAGGAACTGTCGGCGTGTCGGGCTAGTCTTTGGGGTCGCGCAAGCCGGCGCCGTGAATGCGCGACTCGGGCACGTCCATCGCGTGACACAAGGCAACCCACACGTCGCGCGGTCGCTTGCCCGACTTCAAGGCTTCAGCAGAGGTCGCATCGAACACGTCGAGCACCAGATCACGAACGAGCGCCTGACCCATGACCGCACCGAATTCGGCGTCAACCGCGCGCGCGAACTCGGAATGCTTCATACCGTCGAGCGTATCGCCCGTGCCGAACGCGAATTACTTCGCGGTGCGGTTGGATTCTGACGCGCTGTCCACAAACAGGTCGTCGGGAACGTGGTCGGGGACGATGGGCATGACGTTGCGAAGATCGGGCATGTCGGTCGACATGTCGGAAGCCGCACCCGCGAGGACGTATTCGTCACCGAAGAGGATCGTCTCGACGTCACGCTTGGCCTTGACGCCGTGCACGGAGTCGCTCGCGGCCATGCGCGTCGCGACTTCGGAGAAGACGGATGCCTGGGAAACCTGGTAGAAATCCGCGAGTGTGCGGATGATTTCGCTCGAGGGCTCGGTCTTGCCGCGCTCGAGTTCGGAGAGGTGTGCCGGGGAAACACGGGCACCGTCTCGGACGTCGCCGAGGGTCATGCCGAGGCCGGTACGGATATCACGAAGGACTCCGCCAAGCTGTTCACGAATCAACATAAGTGGGACTCCTTTCCTCTTGGAAGTTCAGTGTACAACTGCCCTAACCCGCGAAACGCGTGTTTTGTTCCCTTCAGAGGGAATTCTCAAGAAGTCTTAACGCAGCGCCCAGAGCCAGGTGGCGGATGTCATCCCGAGTACCGTCAAACGCGCAGTTCTCCACAACTTCCCCGCGATCGCTCACGAGAGCGACGAACACCGTTCCGACCGAAACACCGTCTTGCGGGTCGGGTCCGGCGACACCCGTGGTGGACAAGCCGATCGTTGCGCCGAACTTCGCGCGCACGTGGCGAGCCATGGCCAGGGCGACGTCGGGGTCGACGGCACCGCGCTCGGCGAGAAGCGCCTCAGAGACGCCGAGGACGGATGCCTTGACGTCCGTTTGATATGCAACGACTCCACCGACAACCACGCGCGATGCGCCGGGAGGCGTGACGAGAGTTGAACAGACCAGCCCGCCGGTGAGAGATTCGGCGACGGCGACGGTCTCCCCCGCAACCGCGAGGCGGTCGAGCAGGTCCGCGAGTTCGACGAGAGCGCCGTCACTCACATCCGTCATCCGCGGATTGCTTTCCACAGATATTCGATCCCGCTCCACACCGTCAAGACGACGGCGGCCACCATGATCGATATGTTCACCCAATTGATCCAGTCACCGATGAGCGGCGCGAACGGCGCAATCGCAAATGCGACGGCAAACGACTGCACGAACGTCTTCGTCTTGCCCAACCACGATGCCCCGTGGACTTCGCGGTGGACAATGGCCATCCGATAAATCGTGATGCCAAATTCGCGAACCAAGATGAGGATCGTCACCCACCACGGCAACTCGTTGATCATGGACAACACGATCAGCCCAGCGCCAATCAGGACCTTGTCCGCGATGGGGTCGAGAAGCACGCCGAGCGACGTGCCGAGGTTGCGTGAACGGGCGAGGTATCCGTCGAGCCCGTCGAGAGCGGTCGCCGCAATGAACAACACCAACGCCAACCAACGCCACGGCCCCGCGGGGTCCATCAAGATCAGTCCGACAAAGATCGGGGCGAACAGAATTCGACCGATGGTGATGAGGTTCGCCACGTTCCACGGCGAAACAGGAGAATCGCCGGGGCGAGCCACACGGCGCGATTCGGTCACTGTTTACTCCCGGTCGGTGAGTTTCCAGGCGTCCTCGTCGGAATCGCCCTCAACCTCAGAATACCCCTCGGTCATCTTCGACACGGGGTCGTCGTACCGTTCGTCTGCTGCTTCGTACCTCTCCGTAGGAGCGTCCGACGGATTGATGCTGAATTCGGGGTCAAAATTCGTGTGCGCGGTCGCCGGCTTCGGTGCGGGAACGTCGTCCTCGTCGCCGAACGAAATCTTCGGGGTGTTGTCCTCGTCGTCATCGCCGAACGAGATCTTGGGCGAGTTGTCCACTGGCTCTTCGAAAGTCACGGAAGATTCGGCGGGCTCGGACGCGGAGTCCTCTTCGGGTTCCGGTTCGGGCTCGACGACCAACTCAGGCTCGGGCTCGATGATCGGCTCGGGCTCGGCGACGACGATCGGTGCCGGGGCGGCCTTGGCGACGGGAACCTCCTCGACGTCTTCGCCGCGCAGTTTCGCCAACACGCTGGCCAACTGGTCGGACGACACGAGGACCTCGCGGGCCTTGGACCCTTCGGAAGGCCCGACGATGTCGCGGGATTCCATGAGGTCCATCAGACGGCCGGCCTTGGCGAATCCGACGCGCAACTTGCGCTGCAGCATCGACGTGGAACCGAACTGGCTGCCGACGACAAGTTCAACGGCCTGCAACAGAACGTCGAGGTCATCTCCGATGTCGGCGTCGACCTCGCGCTTGGCGGGTCCCGCTTGAACGTCCTCACGGTAATCGGGGTCGGCCTGGCGCTTGACGTGTTCGACGACGGCGGCAATCTCGTCCTCGGACACCCACGCGCCCTGGACGCGAATCGCCTTGGCGGCCCCCATCGGCAAGAAGAGTCCGTCACCCTGACCGATGAGCTTCTCGGCGCCCTGCTGGTCGAGGATGACGCGCGAGTCCGTCATCGACGACACGGCGAACGCAAGTCGCGACGGCACATTGGCCTTGATCAGACCCGTCACGACGTCGACCGACGGGCGCTGAGTGGCCAGAACGAGGTGAATACCCGCGGCACGAGCAAGCTGCGTGATGCGCACGACGGAATCTTCGACGTCACGCGGCGCGACCATCATGAGGTCGGCGAGCTCGTCGACGACGACGAGAAGGTAGGGGTAAGCACGCAGCACGCGCTCGGAACCGGGAAGCGGCTTGACCGTTCCCTCGACGACGCCCTTGTTGAAGTCATCGACATGACGGAACCCGAACGAGTGCAGGTCGTCGTAACGCATGTCCATCTCTTTGACGACCCACTGCAGAGCCTCTGCCGCCTTCTTGGCGTTAGTGATGATGGGCGTGATGAGGTGCGGAACGCCCTGGTACGCGGAGAGTTCGACGCGCTTGGGGTCGACGAGGATGAGCCGGACTTCAGCAGGTGTCGCGCGCATGAGCAACGACGTGATCATCGAGTTGACGAACGACGACTTACCCGCACCCGTTGCACCAGCAACGAGGAGGTGAGGCATCTTGGCGAGGTTCGCGATGACGAACTGACCCTCGACGTCCTTGCCCACGCCAATCGACATCGGGTGCGTTGCGGCGATGGCTTGCGGCGACCGCAGAACGTCACCGAGAGTGACGATGTCACGGTCGGTGTTCGGGATCTCGATGCCGATCGCGGACTTACCGGGGATGGGCGTGAGGAACGTGACTTCGTTCGAGGCGACGGCGTACTCGATGTTGCGCGTCAGAGCTGTGACGCGTTCAACCTTGACTCCAGGGGCGAGTTCGACTTCGTACCGTGTGACAGACGGGCCGCGTGTGAAGCCCGTCACAGCCGCGTTGACCTCGAACTGCTTGAGAACTTCGGTGATCGCCGCGATGACGGTGTCGTTGACGGGCGAGGACCCCTTGGGCGGGGCTCCCTTCGACAACAGCGAATCCTTGGGAAGCGCGTATGGACGGCCCGTGCGAATCGGTGTGACCCGCGTGCCGGTCTCGACGTCGTTGCCCGGCTCGGGCACGGCAGGTGCGGCTACGGCAGGTGCAATGACCTCGGTCGGCGCTTCCTCGGCGACCGCCGCGGGGGCTTCCGTTCCGCCGAAATTACGAGCGGCTTCTTCGGCGCGGAACATGTCCCCGAGAATCCCCGTGACCGACTGCTCGTCCTCGACGGGAGTATCGAACGGCTTGGCCTTGTTCTTCCGAACGGTCCACCACGGCTTGCCGTCGCCCAGGTCGCTGTGGCTCGTGACGCCCGACAGGTCCCCGGTCGCGGCCGGCGTGGTGGGTTCCGGCTTCGGTTGGTGCGGGAACAAGTGCGCCCACAGTTCGCGAATGCGCGCGATGACTCGTGACGGAGGCGTCTTGGTGACGATCAGAGCAGCGAGCCCGATGAGGAGAACGAAGAGCGGGACGCTGGCCCAGGCGGTTGCCGCGTGGGTTACCCAATCCGCGGCGATCCAGCCGAGAAGCCCGCCCGCGTTGGCGAGTGCCTTGGCCCCACCGGATGGTTGCGGCATGGCACCGGCGATGTGCGCGAGAGCGGAAGCCGACAGGATGAAAACACCAAGGCCCAAAGCGATTCGACGGTTGTCGACGTCTTCGGTTGGGTGGCGGAACAGCCACGTCGCGAACAAGACGAGAACGATCGGCAGACCGAACGAGATTCGACCGAGGAAGCCGCCGATCGTGTAGTTCTGAACGGCCTGAAGCCACTCGACGCTGGGCATGAACCACTCGGTGAGGGCACCGATCGCCGCGAAGACGACGAGCGCGAACGGAAGCCCGTCGCGACGGTCCTCGGGGGCGACCTTGTTCGTCATGAAGAGACGGAAGGTTGCACCGGTTCCGTGCGCGAGAGCCATCCAGAAGCGGACGAGGATTCCGGGGCCACCGGTGGCGGACGCCGAAACTCGAGGCAGCGGGCGGGTTCCGCCAGCGCCTCGTGAGTTACCCGTCTTGGGGCGCGTCGGACGAGCCATGTCGGCAACGATACCCGCGCACTCCCCCGCAAATACGGCGCGACACAGCACCGAACTGGCGTGACTAGGCGCGCTCGAGCGGGCTTCGAATAGCGCGAAGGATGATCGACGCCGCCAGCGACGTGATGAAGACGTACGCCATCGTCAACGCCTGAAGGTAAGGGCCGAAGGCCGTACTCGCTGCGAGACCGGCGATGAGGATCGAAAATTCGCCGCGCGGAACGAGGAAAGCGCCCGCCCGCATCCACGCGCGAGGGTCGGACATTGTTCGCGCGACGGTCCACCCCACGAGCATCTTCCCCGCGATACCGACCACAGCAAGTCCGAACGCCAACGGCAACACCGAAGGGATGTCTGCTGGATTGACGGCGAGCCCGAAGAAGACGAAGAAGATGGCGGCAAACAAATCCCTAATGGGTGACAGACGAAGACGCACGGCCTCGGCGACTTCACCGGTCAGGATCAAACCGACGAGGAACGCGGCGACAGCACTCGAGAAACCGACCATCTCGGACAGCCCGGCCGCGACCAGAGCAGCGCCGAACACCGTCAACAGCAACGCACCGGGAGAGCTGGTGTTGAGGATTTTCGCGAAAGCGTTGCGCCCGCGGAAGGACAGGAGCAACGCGAGACCCGTAATCGCCAACGCGACGGCGACCGAGATGACTCCCGCGATGGCGCCGAGTCCCGCGACGAGAGTAGAGATCAACGGCAAGTACGGCGCGAGAGCAAGGTCTTCGACGACGAGAACCGTGGTGACGCGTCGGGAGACTTCTGAGCGGTTCCAGCCAAACTCTTTCATCATCTGAGCTGCGATACCCGACGAACTGACGTAGGTGATTCCGCCCAAAAGAATCGCGCCAAGCAACCCCCAACCCAACAACAAACCGACGACGGCGCCGGGCACCGCGTTCACAGCGAGGTCGATGATGCCGGTCGACTTGCGCTCGAGAAAGCCTCGGACGAGGTTCGGGCCAGAGTGTTCAAGCCCCAACATCAGCAACAACAGGATTGCACCGAGTTGGGCGCCGGTTTTCAGGAAGTCTTCGCTCAGATCGAGCGGAAAGAGACCGCCATTACCCAGCGTGAGGCCAACAGCGAGGTAGATCGGTACGACCGAAATGCGCAATCGGACGGCGATGTAGGCGAATATTCCCAACGCCAACAACATCGCGCCGATTTCGTACAGGGTGACGCTCGCCTCTTGGCCGGCTGCGGCCATCACGAGTTGAGCATCCATGCTTCGATTATCGCCGACAGAGGCGATCGGGGTGTGACGGGCGCGTTACGCCTCGATGACGACCGGAACAATCATCGGTCGGCGGCGGTGCTGGGTGTTCACCCAACGCCCGACGACTCGGCGAACCGCCTGCTGGTACTGGTGGATATCCCGCGTGCCGCTTGCCGCTGCTTCGGCGAGCGCCGTGACGATCTGGGGCTTGACGTCGTCGAACACCGAGTCGTCCTCGGCGAATCCGCGTGCGTGCAGTTCCGGTCCGACAACGATCGCGCCCGTGTTCTTGTCGACGGCGAGGAAGATCGTGATGAATCCCTCTTCGGCGAGGATCAGTCGGTCCTTGAGGTCGGCGTCGGTGATCTCGCCAACACTGGAACCGTCGACGTAGACGAATCCGAGGTCGAGTTGCCCGGCATACGTCATGACGCCACCGGCAAGGTCGACGACCGTTCCGTTTTCGGCGATGATCGTGTTCTGCTTGGGGACACCCGTCTGCATCGCCAGTTCGGCGTTGGCATACAGGTGGCGCGTTTCGCCGTGAATCGGGAAAACATTGCGCGGCTTGACGATGTTGTAGCAATACAGCAGTTCACCGGCGGCCGCGTGACCGGACACGTGCACCTTGGCGTTGCCCTTGTGGACGACGTGTGCTCCGATTGCGATGAGCCCGTTGATCACGCGATACACCGCGTTCTCGTTTCCGGGGATCAGTGACGACGCGAGGATGACGGTGTCGCCCTCGCCAATCTCAATCTGGTGTTCCTTGTTCGCGATGCGCGAGAGGACGGCCATCGGCTCGCCCTGCGACCCGGTCGACATGAACACAACACGGTCGTCGGGCATCTCGAGGGCTTCCTTGAGGTCGACGATGATTCCGTCGGGAATCGTCAGGTAACCAAGGTCCTTGGCGATCCCCATGTTGCGAACCATCGAACGCCCGACAAACACGACGTGACGCCCGTTGGCGACGGCGGCATCGATGACCTGCTGCACGCGGTGAACATGGCTGGCGAAGGACGCAACGACGACCTTGCCCCTTGTGCGGTGCATGACCTGTTCGATGACCGGTCCAATGTCCTTTTCCAACGGCGTGAAGCCGGGAACGTCGGCATTGGTCGAGTCCGTCATGAAGACGTCGACACCCTCTTCACCGAGTCGGGCGAACGCGCGAAGGTCCGTGAGGCGCCCGTCCATGGGCAACTGGTCCATCTTGAAGTCACCGGTACCGATAACAAGTCCGGCGGGGGTGCGAATCGCGACAGCGAGCGCATCAGGAATCGAGTGGTTGACCGCGACGAACTCCAGGTCGAACGGACCGACATTGAGGCGCTGGCTGTCTTCGACGCGCTTCAGTTCGGGGCGAATCTTGTGTTCGGCAAGTTTCGCCTCGATGAGAGCGAGAGTAAGGCGCGAGCCGTACAACGTGATGTCCTGGCGAAGACGCAGCAGGTACGGGACCCCACCGATGTGGTCTTCGTGGCCGTGCGTGAGGACGATGCCGACGATGTCGTCGAGGCGGTCCTTGATGGGCGAGAAGTCGGGAAGGATCAGGTCGACGCCGGGCTGGGTCTCTTCGGGGAAGAGAACGCCGCAGTCGACGATGAGCAGTTTGCCGTCGAACTCGAAAACGGTCATGTTGCGACCGATCTCGCCGAGTCCGCCGAGCGGGATGATGCGAAGTGAGCCCGATTCGAGCGGGCGAGGTTCACTGATGAAACGAGGCATGAGCCCCTCTCTTAGCGTGTCGTGCCGTGAATCTTCGGGAGCGCGCCACCTGCAGCGGCGTTGCGGTCCGGGCGGAATTCGGCAAAATCAACGCCGGCAATGCCGTGCACCTTGGACACTGTGTCCTCGATGAGTGCGGCTTCGTGGTCTTCGGGGCCGACGAGCGGCAGGCGGACGCGAGGCGAATTGATTCGCCCGAGCCCGTGGAGGATGTACTTGGTTGCGACGGTTCCCGGAACGTGGTTCATGGTCGCGCGGACAAGCGGTTCGAGCAACTTGTGCTGCTCGGTTGCGGCGGCCAAATCGCCGCGGTTGACGGCGTCGACGATGATTCGGTACGGCGTTGCGGCGATGTTCGCGGTGACACCGATGAGCCCCTTGGCGCCGATCGACATCAACGGAAGGGTGTTCGCGTCGTCACCCGAGAAGTACATGAGGTCCGTCTCGTTCATGACACGTGACGCCTCGGCGAGGTCGCCCTTGGCGTCTTTGATCGCGATGATGTTCGGGTGCTTGGCAGCGCGCAGGAACGTTTCGTACTTGATTTCGATTCCCGCGCGGCCAGGGATGTCGTACAGAATCACGGGAAGGTCGGTGGCGTCGGCGATGAGTCGGAAGTGCGTGAGCACGCCGGCCTGCGTCGGCTTGTTGTAATACGGCGTGACGATCATGATGCCGTCGGCGCCCAGCTTCTCGGACTTCTTGTACAGGTCGATCGCATGTGCGGTCTCGTTGGAACCACCACCAGTGATGATTTTCGCGCGACCAGCGGCGACAGACTTGCCGACCTCGACGAGTTTCAGTTTCTCGGGGTCGGTCAGGGTCGAGGTTTCACCCGTCGTCCCCGTCACGACGATTCCGTCGGCACCAGCGGTGATGACATCGTCCATCAACTTCTCGACGGCCGGCCAATCGACTTCGCCGTCGGCATCGAACGGGGTGACCATGGCGACAAGCACCTGGCCGAACGGGTTCGAGTTGTGAAAAGTCATAAGTTTCAGGCTACTAGGGAGCCACTCGCCCGTTCGCGTTGAATGCTGCAGCCGTCATCGGCATGAGGTCGACCCAGAAATCTTCCATCTTCTCGGCGACCATCTCGATCTCGCGCTGCGGGAACGACGGGAAGTGCGTTCCTTCGCGCATGGTGCGAAGCGAGAGGAAGTTCATGAGCGCACGCGCGTTCATCGTGACGTACATCGACGAGTAAATCGTGACGGGCAGAACCGCACGGGCTACCTCGCGAGCGATGCCGGCGTCCAGCATGCGCTGGTACGACGCATACGAGTTCTCGCACGACTGACGGATTTCGCTGTCGACCAACTCGTACTGTTCCGGCGTACCGGGAACGAACTCGTAGGAACCGGTCTTGCCCACCTGAACCAGGTTGCGGTTGGCGTCCGGGACATAGAAAACGGGACGAAGGTTGCGGTAACGGCCCGATTCTTCGTTGTAGGACGCGATGCGGTGACGCATGAACTCGCGGAAGACGAAGATCGGAGCCTGAACGTAGAACGTCATCGAGTTGTGCTCGAACGGCGAGCCGTGACGGTCACGCATCAGGTAGTTGATGAGACCCTTGTCGCGCTCGCCGGCTTCGTCGTCGGCGCCAGCCAGCGACTGTTCGCCCTGAGTGGACACGCGGGCGGCGAACAACACGTCGCTGTCGTGTGCGGACGAACGAACAAGTTCGACAGTGACGTCACTGCGGAATTCAACATCGGTCATGCCCTCCAGCCTAGCAATTACCCAACTCCCCGCCTCCCCGTGTTTGTGCAGACAAAACCGCAATTTTGGCGGCTAGCAAGATTTATCCCCACAATGTCTGCAGAAACAGAAGGGGTGGGTGAGGTTGTAACACAGCGAAACGAACGAGCGCGGGCGGCGGTCGGCGTTTAGCGTGGAGGCATGGAGTTCGCTGTCATCGCTGGTCTTGTCGCCGCTGCAACGGTGTTCGGTCTGGTCTGGAAAAGCAGACAGGGACGAGTCGTCAAGGTGTCCGGCCAAACCATTTCGCTGAACTATCGCGCCGCGGGCAAAACCACCCTTTTGCAGTTCACGACTGAATTGTGTGCGCCGTGTGCCCAGTTGAAGCCGCGTCTCGAGCAGATTGCGCTGTATCGCAGTGACGTCGAGCACGTTGTCGTCGATGCGGTCGAACACCTCGACCTGGCGAACAACCTGTCGGTGCGCTCGACTCCGACGACGTTCGTCATCGACCCCGACGGCCAGATCCGCGCCCGAATCCAGGGCGTCGCCCCCGCCCAGGTTTTCATCAACGCCATCGACGGAAAATCCACCGTCCCCACCGAGGAGATCAGCATATGAGTGCACAGACCGGAATCGACCCGCGCGGCCCGCGCTTTGGCGCCGCCATCACCGCAACACTTCTTCTTGTCGCCGTCTGGCTGAGCGTCGGACTCGCGTCCGCTCCGGTCAACCTTGAGGCACCCGGTTACTTGCTCGTCGTCATCCTGTCGGGAATCTTCCTGTGGGGTGTCCTCGGCGGAATCCAGAACCACCCCTACGGACTCTTCTTCAAGAAGTTCATTCGACCCCGACTGAAGGCGCCCGAGTACGTCGAGTCCCCCGCGGGTCCCACGTTCGCCCAGGGAGTCGGTTTCGTCGTCACGATCACCGGTGTCGTGCTGTACATCGCCGGTGTCACCATCGCCCTGCCCATCGCAGCGGGTGCCGCGTTCTTCGCCGCTTTCCTCAACGCCGCGTTCGGGTACTGCCTCGGGTGTGAAATTTATTTGCTCTTCGCTCGTCGCGGAATCACGTTTGGCCTTGAAAAGCCGGGTGCCGCAGCGGCCAGCCGACCGGGCATCGACCCCAGCATCTAGACTTCGAAGCACCACAATCGGGAGGTGCGCATGGCCAGTCGTCACGCAGTAATCGCAGGCGCGTCAGGTTTTATTGGTCGCGCGTTGGTGAAGGAGCTTCGCTCGCTCGGCTGGAATGTGACCACGTTGGTTCGACGCACCCCGCGAAGTGAATCCGAGGTCCAGTGGAATCCGTCGAACGGCGACCTGGACCCCGCAGTCCTTTCAGGGGCGGACGCCGTCATCAACCTCGCGGGTTCGAGCATCTCGCGCATGCCGTGGACGCCGGCGATCAAGGCAGACATCCTGGATTCCCGCCGAGCAGCGACCACGACAATCGTCGAAGCCGTGAACCAGGCCGGAACAACGCCGAAGGTGCTCATCAACGCGTCGGCCGTCGGAATCTATGGGGACCGCGGTGACGAAACACTCACCGAAAAGTCGGCCCGCGGAACCGGTTTCCTTTCCGACGTCACCGCCGACTGGGAAAAGTGGACGAGTGCATCGAAGGCACGCACAGTTCTGGTTCGAACTGGGCTGGTCTTGGGACAGGGCGGTGCACTGGCACCCCTCATCCTGACGACAATGCTGTTCGTCGGAGGACGTGTCGGCACGGGAACGCAATGGTGGCCGTGGATTTCGTTGCGCGACGAGGTTCGCGCGATCATTCACCTGATGGACTCGAAGGTTTCGGGACCCGTCAACCTCGTCGGACCCGCACCGGCCAGCGCGACAACGATCACCAAGACTTTGGCGCGAATCGTCGGTCGCCCGCACCTGCTGGGAATCCCGCCACTCGCACTGAAGTTGCTCGGCGAGGCCGGTCAGGAACTTTTGCAGTCGTCACAGCGAATCGAACCGACGGTTCTCCTGAAGGACGGGTTCACGTTCGAACACGCGACACCCGAGGCTGCCCTGCGCTGGGCGATCAGTAGCCGATAACGAACCGAAGTCCGTGGCGCCCGAACTGCTTCGGGTTGCGCGCCCACATCAGCGCGCGGGGAACGACGGCGAACCACCCGAACACGCGGGTGAAGACGCGCGACCGTGCGCGGGCGTCCTCGAGTGTTCCGAATTTCGTGCCTGACGACTCGCGCGGGTGGCGTGAAATCGTGACGGGGAAGTAGCCACACTTGAGCCCGGCGCGGTTGGCATCGGCGACGAGGATGTACTCGTCCCCCAGGAAGTTTTCGGCGCCCGCACCGAAGTTTTCGTCGAACAGGACACCCGCCTTGATGAGCATCGCGGGGCGAACCGCGAGTTCGATGGTTCCGACGCGGGCGGAATTCCAGACGGTCGCGGGCTCGCGATAGGCGGGGTAACGCTTGCGAAGTGTGCCCGTCTCGTCTTCGGCGCGACCGAGAAAAATCGCCATCCGCGGGTTGTCGGCGAACAGCTCGATGACCTCGTCAAGACCGGAGCGAATCCATTCGACGCCCTCTTCGCCAAAGACCAGAATCTCGCCGCTGGCCTGACGGATTGCTTCGTTACGGCTGCGGGTGACGCCACGCGAGTCGAGCCGGATTTCGCGAACGTCGTCACGGACCGGAACTCGGCCGCCACTCCCCTGGACAATGACGAGAATCTCGGTGTCGGGGCGAGGCTCGGGCAGGACGATGTTCGAGAGCCCTTCGGCGAGAACCGAATAGGCGATGGTGAGTTTCGGGCTAGCGGCCATTGACACGTGCGCGGGTGAATCGCATTAGTCCGCTGGAGATTCCCGAATACATTTGGCCGATCATGCGAACCGCGAGGAACAGTACGAGAGCGTCACCCGCAGGCACCACTTCCGTGATCGCGAGGACGATGAGCACGCCCATCAGCACCATGACGCCGAGACTCGCGAGTAGCGATGACGCCTCGCCCGCCTTGATTCGAGCGCGGACCTTCTCGGCCGACGACGCTGGCGCCTTCGCCTTTTGGCGGTCGCGGAATCCCTGTTGCGTCAAGAACTGGCGACGTACCGCCGCGCCGAAGATTTCCGCGATGAGCAGAAACAGAACGACGTTGGCGAGGGCGAACACGGGCGAGAGCACGAAGAGAATCACACCAATCACCGCAATGCGCGCGGTCATTGTGAGGATCGTGGTGAGTTCCATCGCAGTTGCCCAGCGCCACGACTCCTCGGAGCCCGACTTGTCGTTGCGCCCGTTGAACGCCTTTTCGAAAACATTGACGCGATACAGGTTCTGGGCGTAGTTGACGACGCGAAGCCCGCCGAACACAACGAGGAACAACACCGCGAGGACAATGGTGTCGGACATCGGCCTGGCAGACGAGCCGGTGGGAAGGATGATGTCCGAGAACAGTTTTGCGGTGAGCATCTCGGCGGCGGATACGACAGCACCGAACAGGACTAGACCCGCAACGATCAGTGCGTCACGTCGCGTCGGGAAAAGTTCGGTGAGGGCCGCCCGCAATTCCCGGATGAGTGTCCACATGGCGTTTGCCTAGCGTCGACTCTCCAGCGCGGCGAGTCCGCGGCGAATCGCGTCGACGATCTCGTCCTTCTTCGCCTCGCTGACCGCGTCATCGCGTTCGATGCTGGCGAAAGAGAACGCCTGAAGGTCAAGCGGGACGACCGATGGGCTGATGGTCTCGAGACCGACACCCATCGCATAGTCGCCGTATTTCAGGCCCGTTCCGTGCACGTTGTCTTCGAAACCTTCGAACGTGACGAGCGAGCACGGGATTCCGTAGGACTGGCAGACGATGAAGACGTGCATCGCGCTGGTGACAACGCGGTCGTATTGAACGAGCAAGCCGATGAAGTCGGCGATCTGCGCGGGAGCCGACATGAGGACAGAGAGTTCCTCGAAGTGCTCGGGCAGGCGCATCGGAATCTGGGCGTGGGTGAAGTGACGGACGAACGCCGTCTTGCCGTTCGTCGCCCCGCGGGTCATCGGATAGATGCGCGACATGATCGCACCGGGGTCACCGAACGATTCAACATCGGGACCACCGCAGGCCTTGACGTGCTTGGCGGTCAGAGGTCCACGGACCGACATGTACTGGGCCTTGGGGTGCAGTTCGACATCATCCGACGAGATTCCCGTTCCGATGACAATCGATGACGGCGTGATGAATCGGCCGATGGACCCGGTCGAGATGAGGTGCGGTTCCACGATGGGTGCCGTCGGCGAGTGATACACGATTCGGTCGTCCGTGTAGTTCGCGATGATGAGCGGGCTCAGCCAGTCGCCGAAGTTTCCGGGGAACGGACGAGCCCACCACGTCAGCGTGACGGTGTTGTCGCTCTCGCGGCTGGAATAGTGAGCGAAGGTGCGGGCGGCTGTGATTGTCGCGCGCTCTTCGGGAGTCATGACGCCCTCGGTGTTGAGTTGCGTGGCAACGCGTTCGAGTTCCGGCAGGTTTCCGTCGAATCCGGCGCGCAACACCTTGTGTGTCAGAGCACGGCGCGACAGCGTGTTTCCGACGGAACCCTTGCCCGTCAGAATCGCGGTCACACCGATTCGGTCGGCGATGTTGACCGCGCGACGAGCAACGGGAACGGGAAGGCGGCGAAGAACGGCCTTGCCCACCTTGGTGATCGACTGACGCAGAGTCGGCTTGGTCATGCCCTTGTGCTGTTCGACCTTGCCCTTGAACTCGGCGACGTTTCCGGACGACCCGAACACGAAGAACGATTCGAGATTGAGCGACGGGTCGCCCTTGCCCAGCACACAAGCGCTAGGGATCATCTGGAACGTCAGCGAATCGGCATTTTGACGCCAGGCGTCCTCGAAGAAGTAATCGTCGGTGGCCTTGAGCGTGCTCGTCGATTCGATCGCGGCGGCATCCGCCATCATCTTGCGCGCGTTCGGGCCGGTGCCGACGCCCCAGAAGCAGGGCTCCCAGAAGCGGGTGCGGTTTTGGTACCCGATGGTCAAGGACGAACCGAATCCGCGCTGGAAACCGATGATGTCGGCGCTGGATTCGCGCACGAAGTCGGGCAGGCTCAGCAGTCGGCAGTCGACATCGATCCAGAAGACCCTCTTGTCGGGGAAACGCTGGCACACCGCGTTGAGGAACGGAACCTTCTGGCGACAAAGGTCGGCCCAGTCCTGGCCTTCGACCTTGACGATTTCCTCAAGCACGTATTCAACGCCGAGCTTGTCGAGATCCGCGCGAAGGGCTTTGGCCTCGTTTCGGTAATACTCGTCGTCGGTGTAAAACGAGCACACGACGATATCGCTCATAATGGCCTTCCCCTGGGACTATCGGCCAGTTTATCGTTCGGGTCTCTAGGAATGGACCGAGATGGCTGCCGTGTTGAGCACGACGTCGTCGCCACGGTTGCCGAAGGTGAAGACACCCTTCCAGAAACCGGTCCCCCACGAGAGGTGCATGGTGGGGAGAACGGCGAGAAGTGCGATGCGGGACTTGAGGCTGAGCCCCTTTGCCGTCAGAGCGCCGAACAAGACGAGAGCAGCGTACGCGTAGCCGGGGAGCAGCATCCACCAGCTGCCGGACACGGCGAGAGCGACGAGTCCGATCAGCAGAGATGCGACGAACGTCGGCGGCACGAGGTATTTGATGCGCGTGCGCTTCGGGTTCGCCATGAGGATGTAGGCGCGGAAAACGCCCGTACCGAAGAACTGCTTAGCCAACGACACGATGTCGCGGCGGGGGTAATAGCCGACGCGCAGCGACGGGTCGAACCACACGGTCTTGCCGTGCTCGCGCAGGCGGGCGTTGAGTTCCCAGTCCTGGCCGCGGATCAGTTGTTCGTTGAATCCGCCGAGTTCGAGAACGTCGAGGCGGCGAAAAACACCGAGATACACGGTGTCAGCCGGGCCGGGGGTTCCACCCGTGTGAATCGGGCCACCACCGAGTCCGATGAAGTTTCCGTAAGCCCACGCGACGGCCTTCTGAATGTTGGTGCGACCGCGGGCTTCCATGATTCCGCCGACGTTCGATGCACCCGTCTGTTCGAGAATTTCAACCGCGCGCTCGGCGTATCCAGGCGACAGTTCCGAGTGCGCGTCGACTCGAACGGCAACATCAGCGTCCGTCGCCAACAGCGCGATGTTCAGTGCGGCAGGAGTGTTGCCCTGCGGGTTGTCGACGACGGTGACGCCGTACTCTTTCGCCAATTCGTCGGCGACCTCGCGGGTGTTGTCCGTTGAGGGGCCCACCGACAAGACGACGGTCGTTTTCGGCGGGTTGTCCTGAGCCATGATGCTCTCGACTGCACCCCTCAGATACGTGGCATCGTTTCGCACCGGCATGACATAGGCGACAGTGAGCTTCGATGCACGCGCCTTTGTCATGAATCCGAGTGTACCTTTGCGAGCACGATCGCTCGTCGGACGGCCGCACGTGCCTCGCGGCGCTTGCCAACGGAATCGAGCGTCAGCCCGTGAATGAGCAAGTCGTCCCACGTCGGGTTGGCGGGTTCCGGAACATCAGATCCCTTGTCCAGGACGGGCAGGGCGATCGGCCCGAACTCCTCGACGAATCGGTTCAACAGCGCACCAGCCTCGCGACCGAACTTCAATTCGCGAAAAAGCGACCAGATTCCGATCGCGGGGGCAACGAACAGCGCGAGCCCGAAAATCATCGCCAGCGGCTGACCCGTCGACACGAGCAGAACGGCTTCGTAACTCGCGAACGCAATGTACAAGGCGAGAAGAGCGGTCATCACGATGACCCCAATGATTGTGCGTGTCTGTTTCATCGGATTCCCATCACGGTGTCGAGGCCGACAGTCAGGCCTGTACTGGCAGCTGCGTATGCGACCGCCGCGCGAATCCCGTCATCGTACGAGTCGCGGCTGAGAGTTTCGTGAGAGACCGTAATCGTTTCACCGGCACCCGCGAACGTCACGGTCTGTTCAGCGATGGCGTCGGGCAAGCGGTGGCTCGTGATCGGGACTCCGGAAACGACGTGGTCCCCGGCGGCCGGTGCGGTCGCTGTCGGCGCGCAGCAACGGTCGGCAGCGATGACTTCGGCGGTGCGAACGCTCGTGCCGCTTGGCGCGTCGACCTTGGCGATGTTGTGCGTCTCGTCGATGCGCGCCTCGGGGAAGTATTTCGCCACGATTCCGCTGATGTGGGTGGCGACGGTCGACCCCAGGCTGAAGTTGGGAATCACGGTGACGGACTCGTCGTCGGTGATGGCGAGGGCCGCAAGGCGGCCGGCTGACCAGCCGCTGGTTCCGACAAGGATTCGCTGACCATTCGCGCGAGCGGCCGCGATGACCGATTCGCTGACGTCATGGCGTGTGACGTCGATGACGAGGTCTGCGCCGGCAATCTGGGAAAGATCAGACGACGAATTGAGTTCGGCGACGACGTCGAAGCCGTCCATTGCGCCCACGACACGAACGACCTGCTGGCCGAGTCGGCCGGTCGCCCCCACCACTGCAACACGCGTCATAATCCAACCCTACCCTCCACGTTTTTGCAGACATTTCGAAAGATTTGTTCGCTGACCCAAGAATTTCAAGAAATGTCTGCAGGATTTTGGCAAAAGTTGCTGTCCCGACCTTGCGGACTTAGATACCGCGGGTTCTTCAGGCACGACCGAATTGCTCTGCGAACTTCAGCCCAGTTGGCCACCTGCGAATAGGTTAGCTCTAGGACATCCCACCCATGTTCGCGCAACCACAATGTTCTCGCGCGGTCACGTTCCCAGTTTTCTTTGCCGGCATGAAACTCTGCACCGTGTGTCTCGAGAACCAAACGTTTGCCAATAAGAAAATCCACTCGGTAAGGGCCAATCGGAACCTGTTCCTGAAACTCTGTACGGTCCTTCACAAGGTGGTAGCGGGCGACAGATTCAAGCGCACTTTCCGCTCGAGTTGAAGTGAGTTTGATCAAATATTTCTTCGACTTCGCGAGTCGACTCTCGATCTCATTAAGGTCTTTTGCCTTGACCCGCCGTTCACGAACAAGCGCATCCAAAAGGGCAAGAGTCCAAGCCGGCGGCTGGCATGATGCGTAATCCTCCACAAGGTCAACAAGTGACACCATTCCGCCCATTCGTGATGGTGGAGTGCGTCGACAAGTAGTCCTAATCCCAGGCACGGGCCTAGCTGCGCGGATATGGTATTCATCAAATTGGGCTGGAAGACCGAGCACTCGTGCAGCAGCCGCGCACGTCAGCAGGCCTCGATCACGGATAGCGCGTACCTCCGACGCATTTGCCGTCGGCAATCCGTACCAACCGTTTCGAATCCTCGAAATTCGACGTTCCAACATGGCTGTGTAAATCTCATCACGGGTGATTCCGAAAACTGCAAGATGTTTGACCTTAGAGATTCCCCGAGTTTTACGTAGTGCCCATTCAACTCGCATTGGTCAACTAGAGCAGCCACTGTCACCTCAAGTCGTATACCTACGCCAAGACGTGGACAATTTGGTCAGAAACCCACTTGTTCAAAACAAAATCTGCAGACAAAACAACGGAATGGGGAGCTAGCCGCCAATTACCCAATAATGTTTGCAAAAACGGGAGAGTCGGGAGTGACGGCACCGACGGCCGAGACGACCACCGGGCCAGCGGCGAGTTCGGTGGCGAGTGCACCGACGGATTCGACGGTCACGAGGTTCAGCAGGCGCTCGGTTTCGTCGAGGTCACGGTATTCGCCGAGGAATTCGGCACGCGCTAGACGATTCATGCGCGAATCCATTGATTCCAGCGCAAGAGTGGCTGAACCAAGAATCTGACCGCGGGCACGGTTGAGTTCGTGGGGCGTGATTGACGACATCCCGTCGAAGCCTTCGCGAATCAGCCCCAGAACGTCCCCGAGTGCTTTGGGCGAACACCCAGCGCCAACGCCGAATGCGCCAGCGTCGGAATACGTGACGGGGAACGCATCGACGGAATACGCCAGTCCGCGCTTCTCGCGGATTTCCTGGAACAACCGCGACGACGAGCCACCACCGAGAATCGCAGTGAGCACACCGAGGTCGGTGCGGCGATCGTCGTTAGCGATGACCCCGGGGACACCAACGATGACAGCGACCTGTTCCAGTTCACGGGTCGTCACGGCAACTGGGGTGCGGCCGGCAACGGGCGCCTCGACCTGACGGCGACGCGCTTCCGGCTCACCGTCCGTGATGTCCCACCCGACGAGCGAGTCGAGGACCATGCGGACGAGTTCGTCGTGGTCGACATCGCCAGCGGCGGTGACGATCAGGTCGCGCGGCTGGTATCGGTCGCGGTAATGCTCAACGACGGACGAGCGGTCGGCACCCTCAATGTCAGCGACCGTTCCGCCGATCGGTCGGGCAAGCGGTGAATCACCGAACATCGCCTCGAAGAACTGCTCGCCACACACGTCGTCCGGGTCGTCGGCGGCCATCGCCAACTCTTCCAGGATGACGGTGCGTTCCATGTCAAAGTCTTCGGCGCGCAATAACGAGTTCGACACCTGGTCACCCAGAACGCGCACGGCGACGGGCAAGTCGGCCGCGCGAACGCGGGACAGATAACAGGTGTTTTCCTTCGCCGTCAGGGCGTTGTGGAAGGCGCCCATCGCGTCGAAGGTTTCCGAAATCTCGAACGCAGTGCGGGTCGAGGTGCCCTTGAACAGCAAGTGTTCGAGGAAGTGTGTTGACCCGTGGTGCCCGGCGTCCTCGTCGCGCGAACCGGCGCCGATCCAGAACCCGATGGTCACGGTTCGGGATCCG
Source organism: uncultured Gulosibacter sp. (assembly GCA_964637095.1). Taxonomy (GTDB): domain Bacteria; phylum Actinomycetota; class Actinomycetes; order Actinomycetales; family Microbacteriaceae; genus MWH-TA3. The sequence continues at coordinate 45,923 of CAZWTW010000008.1, read as the reverse complement.
GGGACGCGTTCCGTGAGGACGCGCAAGCCGCTTGAGTGAACTGTGCGGCGGACGATGCACTCCCCCGTCGATTCGAACGAGATGTCGGCTGCTGTGAGGGGAAGTTGCATGTGCGTCATGAGAGTTTGAGCCTACCGACAAAAGAAAAGTGGGGACGAGCCGAAGCCCGCCCCCACTCTTGGTGCGAATTAGTCGCGGAATTCGGTCTTTGCGAATTCCTTGTCATCTTCCGCCGACTTGATGCGGGCGATCGAGAAGATGATGAGACCGAAGAGGCACTTCGCGAGGATGTCGGCGATGGAGTAGCCGACCTCACGAGCAACAACCTCGGATGCGTCGAACCCGGTGCTGTTCATCGCGAGGATGAACGTGATCGGGTAAACGCCCCACGTTGCGAGGAGGAGGAGACGAAGGATCTTGATCTTCTTCTGCACCTCGGCCGACTGACGCGAGAGGCTCTTGCCGAGCTCGACGAACAGTACGTACATGATGTAGAGGAAGGGAATCGTCGAGAGAGCGCCCCAGATGCTGGGGTGCCATCCGAAGATGTCAAGCTTCGCGTCTCCGGGGTATCCGAGGACGATCATCGCCGCGGCCGCAGGAACGAGTCGGTTCAACATCGATGTTTGAACCGCACGAGCCAAACCGAGTACTGCGACGATCTCAACGAGAAGAAGCGGAACGGTGAGGAGCCAGTCAACGTAGCGGTAGCCAACGTTGTAGGCGTCAGGGTTGTTCTCGGTCAGACCAGCGAATGCGTGGTTGAACGAGTCGAACATACGGAAGTAGTGGTACGCGGCAATCGCGGTCACTGTCGCCGAAATCATAACGGCCATGCGGTAGCGGGGTGCTACACGTTCACGAGCGACGAAGAGAAACACCGTCGTGAAGAGCATGCTCGCAATACCAAGCGAGAGCATGTTGTACACCAGGTTGAACTGATTGTTGTCCAACAGTGATGAGAGTGTGTTCACAAGCAACCTTTCGGTTTACCGGAACGAGTCGCCGCATTGGGCGTCTCGCCCAGCGGGGTGAACCCCTAACGCGGAAACCATTCCCCGTGCATTCCTGACGTTAGCACTCGCCGTGAAAAATCGTAAGAGGCGCGGGGAAATGGAAAGGGCGGACCCGAAGGCCCGCCCCAACCAATCTGACGTGAATTACGCGTCTTCGCCTTCGCCGTTGGCGTCGGCGGCTGCGCCTTCTTCGCCCTCGACAACGGGGACGAGCGAGAGCTTGCCACGGTCATCGATCTTGGCGATTTCGACGAGAACCTTCTGTCCGACGGACAGGACGTCCTCGGCGTTCTCGACGCGCTTGCCACCCGAGAGCTTGCGCAGCTCGGAGATGTGCAGCAGGCCGTCCTTGCCCGGAAGCAAGGAAACGAACGCACCGAAGGTCGCGAGCTTGACGACGGTTCCGAGGAACTGTTCGCCAACCTCGGGGTTGATCGGGTTCGCGATCTGGTTGACGCGGTCGCGTGCGGCTTCAGCCGACGGGCCGTCGTTCGAACCGATGTAGACGGTTCCGTCTTCCTCGATCGAGATCTGGGCGCCGGTCTCGTCCTGAATGGAGTTGATCGTCTTGCCCTTGGGTCCGATGAGTTCACCGATCTTGTCGACGGGGATCTGGACCGAGATCACGCGAGGCGCGGTCGGTGCCATTTCGTCGGGTCCGTCGATCGCTTCGTTGATGACGTCGAGGATCTCGAGGCGAGCGTCGCGCGCCTGAGTCAACGCACCAGCGAGTACCGAGGCGGGGATGCCGTCGAGCTTGGTGTCGAGCTGGATCGCGGTGATGAAGTCCTTCGTTCCGGCGACCTTGAAGTCCATGTCACCGAGGGCGTCCTCGGCTCCGAGGATGTCGGTCAGCGTTGCGTAGCGGGTTTCACCGTCGACCTGGTCAGAGACCAGACCCATGGCGATTCCGGCGACGGGAGCGCGGAGCGGGACACCCGCGTTGAGAAGGGCGAGCGTCGAAGCACACACCGAACCCATCGAGGTCGAACCGTTCGAGCCGAGTGCCTCCGAAACCTGACGGATGGCGTAAGGGAACTCTTCACGCGAAGGAAGAACGGGGACGAGTGCGCGCTCGGCGAGGAAGCCGTGCCCGATCTCGCGACGCTTCGGCGAACCGACGCGACCCGTCTCACCCGTCGAATACGGCGGGAAGTTGTAGTGGTGCATGTAACGCTTCGACGTGATGGGGTTCAGCGAGTCGATCTGCTGCTCCATCTTGAGCATGTTCAGCGTGGTGACGCCCAGGATCTGGGTTTCTCCGCGCTGGAAGATCGCCGAACCGTGAACGCGCGGGATGACCGAAACTTCGGCGTCGAGCGAACGGATCTGCGTCTTGTTGCGGCCGTCGATGCGAACACCTTCGGTGAGAATGCGGTTACGCACAATCTTCTTGGTGACCGACTTGTACGCAGCCGAAACCTGGCCGTTGGCGTCGGCGGGGAGTTCCCCGGCCTCGACCTTTGCGGCGATGGCTGCCTTGACGCGGTCCTTCAGTGCGTCATCGGCGTTCTGGCGCTCGACCTTGTCGGCGATCTGGTAGATGCCAACGAGTTCGCCCTCGGCAAGTCCCTTGACCGCGGCGAACAGTTCGTCGCTGTAGTCCGAGAACGTGGGGTACGGCTGGATCGGCTTGGCCGACTGAGCGGCGAGCTTCTCCTGGGCGCGAACGAGTTCAGTGATGTACTTCTTCGACGCCTCGAGGCCCTGCTCGACGATTGCCTCGTCGGGCTTGATGCCACCGGCCTGGATAAGGTTCCACGAGCCTTCGGTCGCTTCTGCTTCAACCATCATGATGGCGACGTCTTCGACGCCGTTCTTGTCCTTGACCAGGCGGCCGGCGACGACGAGGTCGAAGACGGCTTCCGAAACCTGTGCGGCGGTCGGGAATGCAACCCAGTCGCCATCGATGAGGACCATGCGAACACCGGCGATGGGACCCGAGAACGGGAGACCCGAGATCTGGGTCGACGCCGATGCGGCGTTGATGGCCAGAGCGTCGTAGTACTCGCCCGGTGCGATCGACAGGACGGTGATAACGATCTGGACCTCGTTACGCAGGCCGTCGACGAACGACGGACGCAACGGACGGTCGATCAGACGGCAAACGAGGATTGCCTCGGTCGAGGGGCGACCCTCGCGGCGGAAGAACGAGCCGGGGATCTTGCCGGCTGCGTACGAACGCTCTTCGACGTCAACGGTCAACGGGAAGAAGTCGAAGCCTTCGCGAGGCTGCTTGCCCGCGCTGGTTGCCGACAGGATCATCGTTTCCTCGTCGAGGTAGGCGGCAACGGCACCCTGTGCCTGCTGCGCCAAGCGTCCCGTTTCAAAACGGACGACGCGCTTGCCGAACTTGCCGTTATCGATAACGGCCTCGGCGAACTTGATTTCAGGACCTTCCATAGGTCTTTACTCCTCTACATACATACGACCCGTGCCCCGTGTGGGCATGGGTTGTTACTTCACTTCGAGCAAACGGACCAACATACATAGCGCACACTCCCCATGTGGGAGTCCGGCTAGCTGGCCACCAGTAGAAATTCACCGACCGAGTCGTTCGGGAAATCACCACCGATAACCAACGCATATGCGCCGTGCTCACTTAAAGGGTAACAGACAGGTGCCGCTTTTGCCCGGAAATGCGAAAAGGCCCGGCGAACCGGACCTTTTCGGGAAGTTTGTCTTAGCGACGGATTCCGAGACGCTCGATGAGCGCACGGTAGCGGCTGATGTCGACACCGGCGAGGTAGCCGAGGAGGCGACGACGACGACCGACGAGGAGAAGCAGTCCACGACGCGAGTGGTGGTCGTGCTTGTGCTCCTTGAGGTGCTCGGTCAAGTCCTTGATGCGCTTGGTGAGAACAGCAACCTGAACCTCGGGCGAACCGGTGTCACCCTCGTGAGTTGCGTACTCTTTGATGATTTCGTTCTTGATAGCAAGATCAAGTGCCATTGTTCAGTCCCTTCGGTTCGCTGCGCGGTGCCTCATCGGGTTGATGAAGCGCTCTCTGTCCGCGGCCGTTTCACGGCAACTTTGCAACCTTATCAGAATGCGCGTCGCCGTGCGAGCGGCTACTCGGCCAAGCCGGCCTTGGACTTGCGGCGAGAAACGATTCGGTAGCCCACCACGGCAACGCCCGCGAGTACGAGACCTGCGCCGAGGTACGTCATGAAGTCGACGCCTTCAGCGCCAGTTGACGCAAGTCCACCGCCAGCGTTCTCGGAAGCGTCGTCCCACAATGCGGGGTCACCTTCGGGGAAGCAGACGTCAGGGTTCTCTGTGCAGTAGGTGTCAGAGGGCAGGATCCCGGTCAGATAGACGCCGGCGAAGTACAGATTGTCATCGTTGGATGGGTTGATGGTTTCCACGGTCAGGCCCGTGTCCCCGACGGTCATCATGCTGGCGATGTCGTACAGCTCGTCTTCAGCGAAGTACCCGGGAGGGTTTGTCCACGGCACAGTGGGCATGTCGAGGTCATCGCCAACGCCACCGATGGTGTTGTATCCCATCGAGTTGCACCCGACCGGGTAGTCGACCATATCGTCGCATCCACCGGCCGAGTCCGAGATGACGTTTCCGTTCACCGTGATGTTCGAGTGTTGGTTGACGCCACTGCCGCCTTCACCGTCATCGGGAGCATCGGTCTGATATGAATTTGACGCGCCGATTGACAAAATCATCGGGTTGGCGAGTTTGTCGAGTGTCAGCGCATCGAAGTCGAAGGAGAACGAGTCACCCGCCGGGTCTGACGTTCCCGCCTGGAGGTAAATCGACGACAGCTCTGCGTTGGGGTCGTCGAAGATGACGATGAGCGAGCCGCCCTCGACGTAGTCTCCGTCCGCGTTGTCGCCCTGGTCGAACGTCAGATCGAAGATGCCAGCGGCGTGCTCGTCGATTGTCGTCTTGACGAGTTCGGTGACATCGCCGTAATACGTGTTGAAGCGGTCTCCCGCGGTCAGATAGGCCCAATGCGTGAACACGACGGATCCGCCGTTGAGCTCGAGGTCCAGTGGCGGACGGTCGTTGCTGTTGCGGTTTCCTCCATCACCGGAGATGAAAATCGCCTTGCGAACGATTGCGCCTTCCGGCTTTTCGACCTGAATCGGTACCGTTTCGCCCGCGACATGCCCGACGTCAGCAGAGCCATCGATGGACCAGCTGATTCGCCCGAACTCGCTCTCGATCTCTTGCAGTCCCCCATCCGCGAAATCGGTGTTGACGGGCAACGCGGCTGCCGCGGTGGCGCCGGCAAGGGCGAGCGTCACTGCTGCGGCAAAAGACACGAATTTATTCACGATTAATCCTTCGGAAGATGGCTTGGGCTCCAGCGTACCAACGCGGTGACGAATGGGCGAGAGGATGGACGCATGCGCATCACCGACGGACATTCGTCTCGCCGCAAAATCGTCGACATCGACGTCTAGCTGTCGAACAGTTGCTGGCCGATGTATCCGCCGGCGGGGACTCCCGGCGGGATGACGAATTCGGACGAACCAATGGGGACAGTCCACACGTTGAGCAGGTCGAAGTCGGCAAGCCGTTGTTGCACGGGAACGAAGCGCTTATCAATGTTGGTCGTGTACGCCGCGAAGATCAGACCAGAATCGGGCGTTCCGGCGGCGGCAAAACCGTCGTCATAGTTGAGCGGGCGCCGCAAGAAGCGATGTGCGGGGTCGCCTGTGTGGGCTCGGCGCATGTGCGCGAAGTCGGGGATGACCGTCAGTCCAGCCGCGTTTCGGGCCTCGAAGTCTGGGTTGTCGAATTCGTTCTCGCCCGTCAAAGGCGCTCCGGACACCATGCGTCGACCAAATGCGGCCTCTTTGTCGCCGGGACCGAGTCGGTCCCACGGGTCAAGTTTCATCGCGATGCGACGGACGACGAGTTGAGTACCGCCCGCGAACCAACCGGCGTCGGCACCCGCCCACACCTGCTCGTCGAAGGATTCGTCGTTGCGGGGGTTTTCGGTTCCGTCTTTGAACCCCATGAGGTTTCGAGGGGTTTCGGATGGGTCAACCGCCCCCGCCGCTCGGGCAAAGCCTCGCTGGGAATACAACGGTTCGGCGATCGATGAGACCACGCGGGTCATGTGACGGTGAGCGTGGGCGAGGGTGAGTGGGTCGTCGGAGCCGATCTGAATCAACAGATCGCCGCCCGAGAACTCTGGTCGCAACTCGTCAATAGCAAACGCCGGCAAACGGATGAAACCCTCGGGTTTGCGGTTCGCCAGCCCCACCTTCTCAAAAAGACCGTGCCCGAATCCGAACGTGATGGTCAAGCGGGCGGGAACTGTTGCAATCGTGGGGTCCGTGTCCGACATTCCGGGCTCGCCCGCGCACAAACGCGACGCTTCGATCGTTGCGACGCGCATGACCCCGCGAACGGTGTCCAAGGTCGCCGTGTCGTTCAGTGTGTATGCGGCAAATACGCCGTGCGCCTGTGCAGCGGTTCGAACGCCTGCCTGATTCGGGCCGAAGAATGGTTCGACGCCCGTTCCGATCGCCGTGGCATTGGCGACCGCGGTCTTCCCCGCGATCACCGTCGCGCCAGCCGCAGAAACAGCGCCCGCGCCGACGGCAACGCCGGCCCCGACAAAGAGGTCCCGTCGTGAGAGCCCTTTTCGGGGTCCGGCGTTGGTCGCCATTGCTCTAGTGCTCCATTCCACCGTTGGCGGGAACGTACTTTTCCGTTCCGCCTTCGAGGGTCATCGCGATGGCGCTGATGTCGATCGTTGTTCCGTCACTAACATCCAGGGTCATGGTGATTGTGTCCCCCACTGCGATCGGCGACGTGAGGTTCCAGTACATGATGTGGTAACCGCCGGGCATGAGCTGAACACTTCCGCCAGCCGGAACAAGGATTCCGCCTTCGGCCAACTGCATGACCATTTCACCCGCGTCGTTGGAGACAACCTCGTGCGCCTCGAGCGGTGTTTCGGTGATCCGCGAGGTGTCGGTTCCGCCGGTCAGATAAACGTCTTCGGTTCCAGAGTTTTCGACGGTCATGAACACGCCCGTCATGTCACCCTCGGCGAGGTCGGGAACGGCACGAACCCATACGTCGGTGATGGTGAGCGCCGATTCAGGTGCCGTTGCGGCCGGTGCGGCACAACCGGTGAGGACCGCGAGCGCCGCGATGACGACGGCGGCCGCGCTGGTGCGAAGTGTTTTCATGGGGGTTCTTTCGGTGAAGGTCGTTGTAGAATTTTCTACATCGCGTAGACAGTATCATTATTTCTACACGTTGTAAAAAATTGGAGGACGGCATGTCTGGTCGACGTAAAGGCGAACTCGAGCAACTCGTACTCGCCACGCTGTGGGCGAGCGACGACTCGATGACCGCTGTCGATGTCCGCGCGGCATTCGACGAGCCCATCCCCGCAACCACGACGATCATCACGGTGCTCGAGCGCCTTCGCGTCAAGGGGCTGGTCTCGCGCGAGAAGTCGGGAACCGACTCCTACCGGTACACGACGACGAGCGACCACAACGAGCACATCGCCGATTCGATGGCCAGTGCACTGGCGAGCAGCACGGACCGGTCTCTCGCACTCATGAACTTCACCGGGCAACTCAGCGACGAGGACAAGGCCGTCCTTCGCCGTATGCTCGACTCTCGTGAGTAGCTACTACGCCACCGCGTTCACCCTCCTTGGCGTGTACGGCCTGGTGACGTTGGCACTCCCCCGCTTCGGTGCGTCTGTCCGGTTCGTGTCTCGCTTCCCGCGCGGGGCCATCGCATTGTGGTTAGCCGGCTTGGCGGTTGCTATCGCGAGTCTGACAACAGCGTTCGGCATGTTGATTGCGAATTCCCTCAGCGCCACGGCCACTCTAGGCATCGGCGAAACTTGGCAAGCGGCGGTCGCCCAATATGCGCTGGGTTGGATTTCGCTCGCCGGCGTCGGCGTGATCGTCTTTCATCTGGGCGCTGCCGCCCAATGGTTGCAATCGGCGAGGCAGGTTGAGATCCGTCGAATCAGCGGGGCACTTCGGCAGTCACGAGCAAGCGACCTGGGCGCTGATGTTCGCGAGATCGACATCCCCGGCGTCAAGGTGCTCTCGGCGGTGCCGCATGTTCGGGTCGTCGCGGTGTCTGCTGATGCACGGCGCGAGGTTACCGATGAACAGTTCGCCGCAATCCTGTCGCACGAACGCGAACACTTGCGCGCGAATCACGCGACGGTGCTGTTCATTGCACAACTCGCGATGGCCGCCGCCGCAGGTGTTCAGGCGTCGCAACGGTTCGAACGCACCGTGAATCTGGCGATCGAGTTCGCCGCAGACGACCGAGCCGTCTCGGAAACCAGCGCCGCCGCGCTCGCTGGAGCACTCACTGCGCTGTTGGCGTTGCAAGACCCGCTCACACAGTTGCGATTGAACCGTCTAGCGGGCTAGGAACTTGAGTTCGACAGCTTGTCGGGGGCGAGAGCCGCGTCGACGTCCTCGGCCGACATCAGTCCGGCTTCGACGACGAGTTCGCGAATCGGTGCGCCGGTCGCCAATGCCTTCTTGGCGAGCTTTGCGGCCTCCTCGTATCCGATGACAGGGATCAGGGCGGTGATGACACCGACGCTGGATGCGACCATCGCGGCGAGGCGATCTTCGTTCGCTTCGATTCCGTCGATGCAGTTCAGGCGCAGGGTGCGGCACGCGTTCGTCATCCACGCGAGCGACTGCAGGATGCTCGATGCGATGACGGGCTCGAATGCGTTTAACTGCAACTGTCCGGCTTCGGAAGCGGCGGTTACCGTCGCGTCGGCACCGATGATCGCGTAGGCGACCTGGTTCACGACCTCGGGGATGACCGGGTTGACCTTGCCCGGCATGATGCTGGACCCGGCCTGCTTGGCGGGAAGACGGATTTCGCCGAAGCCCGCCTGTGGTCCGGACGACAAGAGACGCAGGTCGTTACAGATCTTGGACAACTTGACCGCGGCGCGCTTTAACGTGCCTGAAATGGTCATAAAGATTCCCGTGTCGCTGGTCGCTTCGATGAGGTCAGGAGCGGTTTCGACAGGCAGCCCGGTCAGTGCCGCGAGGTGCTTCGCCGCCGCGGGTGCGTAACGCGGGTCGGCGGTGATGCCGGTTCCGATCGCGGTCGCACCGAGGTTCGTTTCACACAGCCACGGAATGATTTCGGACAAGCGGTCCTGGTCCTCGCGCATCGTCGTTCCCCAGCCGTGGAATTCCTGGCCTAGGGTCATGGGGACGGCGTCCTGCATCTGGGTGCGGCCGACTTTGACGATGTTGGCGAATTCGTCGCCCTTGGCGTCGAACGACTTGGTCAGAAGGTCGTGTTCCACCAGCAGGCGCTGAAGTCCGTAAACCATCGCAAGCTTGATCGACGTCGGGTACGTGTCGTTCGTCGACTGCGAACGGTTGACGTCGTCAATCGGGTGCATGTGCTCGTAATCGCCCTTGTCGTAGCCCATCTTTTCGAGGCAACGGTTGGCGATGATCTCGTTCGTCGACATGTTGGTCGACGTACCAGCACCGCCCTGTAGAACACCCAGGACGAACTGGTCGTGCAGCATTCCGCCGTAAATTTCTTCGCAGACCTCGACGATGAGGTCGGCCTTGGCGGGCTCGAGCACGCCGATTTCCTTGTTTGCAAGAGCCGCAGCCTGCTTGACGCGGACGAGGGCACGGACCAGGTCAGGGTAGTTCGACAGCGCTCGGCGCGTGATCGGGAAGTTGTGCAATGCGCGGGCGGTGTGGATTCCCCAGTACGCGTCGGCGGGAACCTCCATGGTCCCGAGCGAGTCGTGTTCGGTCCTCGTCTGTCCGCTGTATCCACCGGCCGTACCAGCGGTAAACACCGGCTGTCCGTCGTCACTAATACCGAATGAGGGCGCAGGCCCCGTTGTGTGCACCATGGCTTTCACATTACTCCCGAGGAATCGTTTGTTCCCAAAGGATTTTGTGCGTGTTTGCGCCGTTTTTGTGCGGAAAGCGTTTACGGCGCGGCAAAGAGTTTCCCCATCGGCCTGCCGACTGACTTACACTGACGTCATGAGTGTTGTCATGTACGGAGCCGACTGGTGCGGTGACTGTGTTCGCGCAAAGATGCTTCTCGACCGTCACGGGGTCGCCTACGAATGGCGCGACACCGACGCGTCAGAGGACGACCAGGCGAAAGCACGGGAAATCTCGGGCCTGCCCAAGATCCCCGTGATCGTCTTCCCCGACGGGTCTTTCCTGTCAGAGCCGTCGAACCCTCAAATCGAAGAGCGCCTGACCGCCAACAACTTGCTGTAACGAGAACGACCGCCCCGAAAGGCGGTCGTTTCGTTTAATGCTGTGAGGTTTACGGGTACATCATTCCCGGGCCCATGTCCCAGTTGCCTTCGAAGCCGTTGTCGTACATCAGGTTCTGGACACCGTCGACACCAAGAGTGATAAACGCCAGAGCGATGACTCCGATGATGAGGATCGTGATGGCGATGCCGGTGTAACCGGTGGCCAAACCTGCGATTGCATAGCCACGACCGGTGCCCTGACCACGCTTGACCTGCGAGTATCCGATGTGACCGAGGATTACTGCTGCGAGGCTCCACGGAAGGGGAACCATCCAGCCGACGGTCAAACCGGCGACTCCGGTGATCATCGCCCACAAGGCGACCTGGTTGAGTTTCTGCGTTGCCGCGGGCGTGCCCACTGGCTGTGCTGTTTCTGTCATGTCCTCAGTTTAGGAGTGCTTGCTTGGGATTGAGTGGTCGTTTTCCATTTCCGGTGGGCACCCCTGTTCCGGCGCTTGAGCCGCAGCGACGCGTCTCGCTGCCCGCACCTTGACCAATGCCCCAGACAAACTCCGTTCGTCAAGCCCGAGGACCTGCCGTCGACAATCGAATCCCAATTCGCAGCGAAGATCAGGGCGCTTGTGATGGTGGGAACGCCAACTAACTGATCTAGTCGTAATCGCCCTTGACGTGGCGCTCTTTTCACGGAAGGCTTGCGAGCATCGACGGTTTGTGATCAATAGTCCATTTCAGACTAAATAAATCTATACTTACATCAACTTCATTAGGGGATTGAATTTGGTCAGGAAAAACAGGATTAGCGTTGCGCCAACAGTGCAAGTCTTAGGTCTTCTCCAAAACATGAATTACACCGCCTGGTTTGCCCTGGGCGAATTCGTCGACAACTCGATCACGAGCTATGTAAAGCACATCAGAGACAACCCCGATGATGAAAGATTCAATGCTCTGCACGTTGAAATCAAGTGGGATGAGGCGTTGAACGTTTTGACGATCTCGGACAACGCGGCTGGCATTCCCGATTCGGAAGCAGGTTGGAAACGAGCCCTCGAACTCGGCGCGCGTAATCCTGACCCGACGGTGCTGGGAGTTTATGGGTACGGAATGAAGGCCGCAGCATTTTGGTATGCACCGCGAGTGAACATCGCCTCGAAAGTCGCCGGCGAAAAAGTCGTTCGATCAATTTCCATGGATATTGACAAGATCCAATCTGACAATTTGGAATTTATCGAACTTACGGAGACACCGTCGCCCGATTTGGACCACCATGGCACAGTAATCCGCTTGCATGGACTCAACCCGGGCAGAAGTTACCCACGAGGCATGACGTTGGGCAAAGTCCGAAGCTACCTCGCATCGATGTATCGGGCTTACCTGAGGGGAGATATCGATTTTGCCCACCCTCGTACCGGGGAACCATTCTTGCGAATTAGCGTGCAAATGCAGGACCTAGTTGCTCCCAGCCCCGAATTGCTTAATGAACCTTTTTGGCCGCGACCAATCGCCCCGACCGAAAATCTAGAACCCATCTACTGGAAGAAAGAGATTCAATTCGAGGTACCTAATCTGCGCACGCCAGGCAAGAAACAAAAGCCGTTCAAAATCAAAGGTTGGGCCGGTGTTCTCAAAACAATGTCATCGGACTCTGGTTTGTACCTCATGTTCCACGGAAAAGGCTTGGTTGGTGTTGGGCAAGGCGCCGGACAAGCGGCCCAAGACACCTATAAACCGCAGAAGTTGTTCGGCCCTTCCAATGGGTGGCGAAGTCGGAGGCTCGTTGCAGAATTAGACGTCTCCGACTTCAACAAGTTGAACACTAGCGACGGCATTAAATTCAGCGATGTCGAAAAGGAAATGTTCGAAGATGCGCTCGAACAGGAGATGCATCGAACTCTCGTATACGAGATGGCGAACAATTACCGTATCAACAGCAAAGACGATATGTCAAAGACCCAGCTGGAGATGCTGCAATCCGTTGTCGACCACACTGCGAATAGTGCCGTTGCGATAAATGGCGTTATCGAGACTGACCCTCGCCCGCAGCAAAAAGTAGACTCGACGCCCCCGATCGGGAGTGAACGTGTTGCCGCAGAAAAATCTGTATTCACGTCCAATGGCAAACAAGTTCGATTTTCGACAGTATTCGGCTCCGCGGAAGACGCATGGCTTTCGGTGTATGAAATCGATGACGCGCTCAACTTGATCGAAGTGAATATGAACCACCCGTTTGTTCAAAAGTACTTCACCATTCCGCGAAACGATCCCTCGGGACTTTTCGAAGTTGCGATTGGGATGGGACTTGCCGAAATCGAACGACCCGAGCTTTACCCCATGAGAGTCCGGCTAAACGAGCGCCTAGATGCGCATCATAAATTGGATTTAATTGGTGACTCTGAAGATGGATTTAGCGATGACTTCTGATTTTTGGATAAATGATTTTGGAACTGGACTTGAAGAGACAGCCGGCGTCAGCTGGGAACCCGAGCTTGGCAACGGCTTCGAAAGACTGCAAAAACGGATGGTCGTCTCTTTTGGCCAGGGTTCCTCGTTGCCCGAAGACGCTTTTCAGAGCTGGAAAGCGTCGGTACTCCGGAGCGCCTCGCGGTGCGCGTCGCCTCACGAACCCGGAAAACGTTCTCAGCTCGTCGTCGGTAGAGTTCAAGCAGGAAAAACCTCAAGTTTCACCGGATTAATCCGCCTACTGGCAGACAATGGCTACCGCCTAACAGTCGTTGTGGCTGGGACCAGCACAAACCTCCGGGACCAAACATTTGACAGACTTGAGAAGCAGCTTTCGGATTCTGACGATATTGAAATTGTCAGAACAGGGACAAATTTTGACCCGAAGCTCGAGGCGAGCAGACTCATTAAGCGGCTTCGTCGATGGGGTAAGCCCGACAGCGGTGACGGATTCCTGCAGTTGAATGACAAGAAGATTGTTTATGTCGCCCTCAAGTCCACAAAGGCCCACCTTGAGTCGATTGTGACAATGTTTAGTTTGGTTTCAGCGACGCTGGAAGGGACAAGGCTACTCGCGTCCACACCGACCCTGATCGTGGATGACGAAGCTGACCAGGCGAGCCCGAACGGAAGGGCATCCGCGAAGGAAAAGGCAGAAATGACGGCCGTTTACGGAAATTTGAAAAAAATACGGCTCCTTCTCGCCCACCATTCATATGTCGGATACACCGCAACCCCATATGCGAACATCCTTATGGATTCGGAATCCGACATCCGACCGGAACGCGTAACCGTGTTAGAACCCGGCGCAGACTACACGGGAGCAATAGATCTATTCCTGACCGACAGGCCTTTTTCACATGTCATTTCGGATTTTGATTCTGCCGAATCGATACCAGAATCGCTGAAACAAGCATTCGCCGTATTCATTTGTCAAACACTAATTTTTCATTGCCTCGATGAACATCTCCGAGAGGAATTTTTCCTCGAGCCGTTTTTGAGCGCACGACCGAATCAAACAGTAACAATGCTGGTGCACGCTGACCGCCTAGTGCACGTGAGCAAGACAATCACCGAGTTGTTGAGGGAACTTCGTCAATTCTGGTATCAGTTGTTTTCGGAAGCGAGCTCCGACTCGAGCAAAAAGGATGTCGCCTTAATTCACGTTTGGAACACCTACTTCGAGAGCGCACTTGTAGATCTCGAAACTGAATGCAGCAAAGAACTGGACAGAGAATTGTTCAGATCTGCAATTGGTGACGTAATTGGTGAAATTGAAATCCTGGAAATCATCGGGAATGGTGATGACTTCCCTGCTGACCACTCCGGGGAAGGGCGGCCGTTGTGGAAATCAAACCTCGGATGGGTTCTAGTTGGCGGGCAGCTCCTCGACCGAGGTCAAACACTTCCCAATCTAATGAACACCTACATGCCCAGAAGTCCCGGTGGTGGCGCGAAAACTGGTGAGATTGGGGGTCAATTCGACACATTGCAACAACGAGGTCGCTTCTACGGCCACCGAAGGACTTACAGATCAATTCTCCGCGGCTGGTTCAGCGAGGGAACATTAGAAACCTACCGAGAAATCGCACAAACGGAGCAAATTCATTTCGACTTGCTAACCGACATGGACATCCAAGACTTGGATCTGACTACCACCTCTGTCTTGGTTGAAAAAGGTACCTCACGCAGGCTCAAACTCGTCCGCAAAAACGTCTTGTCAAACAGCGTCATAGAAGTTAATTCTTCATTTTGGCTGGCCAGACAACTCTGGTATTCACCTGCCTCTAACGTTGGCAACGTCAAGGTCTTGAATCGCTATCTGTCAACATTAGAATTTTCGGAATACGAAGGTCTGGGCTCAATATCGCGGAAACTGCGCAACTTCAGAGCAAATGACAGCATCGCGAATGTTTTGTCCTTGCTGGGCGATTGGAAGTTTCTTCAGTCGGATGCAAGCGGTTTTGAAGTGGTGAATCACTACTTGTCCGAACTTGCTACTCTCGACAACGACCAGCAAATAAGTGTTGTACTAATGTCACGTGACAATGGCGGTGCAAAGGACTTTTCTTCTCACGAGGAATATCGATCTGCCGGAGAAACGCTCGACCGCGACACCCGTCCTTACTCGCTTTACAAAATCAAACAACTCCCTTCATCGAATGATTCACGATATACAGACCAAAACTTGCCTACATTGCAAATTCATTACTTTGATCTGATTTCCAACATAGATTCCAAAATTTCCATTTTGGACGCGGTTGGCTTTGCACTGAGTGCACCTTCAATGAAACCCGCTCTGTTTAGGTCGGCGAAATGAAGCGTGCGAGTGATGAATTACGAATGCTGTATTCCCGCGAATACTTGGACCTGGGGAACTCGAGCACCCGATACAGGGAACTCAAAAGCTCCCCGTCTATCGGAGTCGGAATAACGAAGGCGGGAAATTTTCCCTTCCTCATATTGTTGCCCGTTGGCGCTGTAGAAACGCCATTCGCCTCAGAGTTCGTCCAGGCCATTCCAGTTGCCGAAAGAGAAGTTGTCGCGGTATCCGGAGGTAGTTCCAAAAAGATAGTTGCGAGTTTGCTCCTTTTCAGAGACCTCACTCGAGCAGCAGAAGTGTTTCTGGACGTGATAGTCGATAATGCCATTTCCGCTCACACTTCCACCGATGTGGCAAAATTGATCTCGGAATTTATTGCACTGTTTAACCGACGATCCAGGCTAAGTGAGCATGAAGTCACTGGCTTCTTTGGAGAGCTGGCGCTGATTAAAGGATCGGAAAACGCCGACCGCCTGATTCAAAGCTGGCATCTAGACAAGATGGAACGATTTGATTTCAACTTTAACTCTGAGCGTCTGGAAATAAAGACCGCGACGTCTGTCCGACGATCACACCGCTTCAGTTCAAGCCAACTTCCAGCCCCAAAAGGGGTACGCGTCCAAATTGCATCGATGCTCACGCAAATCGTCCCAGGCGGAATGTCAGTGTTTGACCTTTACGACGATATCAAACTGAAGATCGGTCCAGTGTCTACCAAGCATCTAGATGAAATCTTCGGCAAGTTTGTGCTCCAAGATGAGGAGCTTTGCGAAACCCTCACTTACGATTTTGAAATGCTTATGGAAACCATGAACTTCTATGACGCAGAAGACGTTCCTCAGCCAATCATGACTCCCGGAGTGATTAGCGCGAAGTGGGAGGCAGATTTGACGGACATCGGTCCGGCTAAAGCCGCCATGGAATTGAGCAAACTTGTGAGGTCAAATTGAACACTGACGTAGGGGGAAAAGCGGCACTTAGAATTGCGAGCTTCTTTTCGGGAGCTGGCGGAATGGATGAAGGCTTCAGATTGGCCGGGTTTTCCACGGTTTGGGCCAACGAAATAGATTCCGCGGCTGCTAACACCTTTGAGGCAAATCATGCAGTAAAGGTAGATCGCCGAAGCATCGCGGTTGTAGTCGGTTCTGACATACCCGACGTCGAGGGATTTGTTGGCGGCCCGCCGTGCCAAAGCTGGAGTGCGGCAGGCGCGAAGCGCGGTGAAAATGATCCTCGAGGGGAATTGTTTTTCGAATATGTTCGATTGATCGGCGAAGTTCGCCCTAAATTCTTCGTTGCAGAAAACGTTCAAGGCTTACTCAGTGAACGAAACTCCTCGGCGCTCAACCGAATTCTTGACTCGCTCCGTCAACTTGGTTACAACGTCTCGATCGGCTTGCTAAACGCCGAAAACTTTCAGGTTCCTCAAGCTAGAAAGCGGGTATTTATAGTAGGAATTCGTACCGATTTAGCAGCGACATTCTTGCCGCCCGAACCTTCGACACATCTCAAGAATCTCGTCGATGCGTTGAAGGGGATCCCATTCAACGATGCGGCCCGTGTTTCGACATCACGAGTTGAAAGCCCAGAATTGCTGCCCATCCCAAACAATCACTACTGGGCTGGCGAACATTTCTCCTATATCTACATGTCCCGAAACAGACGGAGGCGATTGGACGAAAGGTCGTTTACAATTCAAGCGTCAGCGGCTCACGCACCCCTACACCCGAACTCCGCTCCGATGAAACAAGTTTCCCGTGATGTGTTCGAATTTGATCTAATTGATGGCCGTAGTCCGCGGAGGCTCAGCGTTAGGGAATGTGCCCGTATTCAAACTTTCCCAGACAATTACGTGTTCAAATACAAGTCAATAAATGACGGGTACAAACAAGTTGGCAATGCAGTTCCCGTCAAGCTCGCCGAAGCAATAGGTGAAATTATTCGAGAAATCGTTGAATCGAATCCCGTTCCTTCGATATCGGATAGGTTCATCGAGCCCGGACTAATTACCAAATATTAGAGCAGGCGTCCACATGTTTAGTTTTTTGCATATTCATCGCTGATTCTCGTATCGACAATCCCTTCTAGCCAGCGACGACAACGGTCTGGGGACGCAAGGCCGGCCGCTGTAAGTATCGCCGCGATATCGCTGCCGGAAATGACGATTACGGGCTGCCCGTCTTCCCGGATTTCCTTGTACGCCTGAGTTGACAAATACGAGGTCGTGATCAGTACCCCGAATTCACGAGCTTTCAAACGTGAAATGAGACGAGCGACTTCCTTCACTCCGACCCCCTTCGCTGGGTCATAATTTTTCGCCTCGATTGAAAAAGAGAGCCCCAACCGGTCTGCAAGTGGGCCGATAAACATCGTCCCTAGTGCATCTCGCCCACCGTCGCGATAACGGCGAGTTAGATCCACATCAATAGCTTCACGACAAGCTAAACGCCAAATTTCAACGGCAATTGCCTCGAACAAGAAATCATCATCTGCGCAATACTCCCTGATCAACTCAATCAATCTTGCGCCCTCAGTTGAATCTGGGGTTTGCTGAACTGAATTGCGACCAACATGTAGCTGGGGCGCCATCAGTGGAGAATAATGACCAGTTGCAAACCATTTAGACAAGGCCTGGGGAACACGCGTGTCGCGAGGGTCGAGTGCCTTTTTCGCGATGGATTCACGAATCCATTCGCCGTTGACTTTCGCAATATCCAGAATGGTAAAGGTGGATTTGTAATTTTGGAATCTGACTCCTCCCGAAACGCGCCAAAGTGCAACGAGATCCTCTCCCGTCGCCATTTCACGCGCGCCGGGAACTGCTAGACCTCTGAACCGAACATCGTGACCGTCCCCGGCCTTTTCGAACAAAAGAAATATTGGGGCGAATTGGCGCTCAGTTGCGTCACCGTGCGCGGCATCAAAAGCTCGACGAAGAGCGACATTGCCCCGTCTGGGGGTGTCATGGATGTCTTTGCCCGGCGTTCGATTGTCGCCGAAATAGGTGTATGTACCGCGATATAAGTCAATCTCATCAGGCCAATCGACTTGCGTTCCAGTGGAGTAGAGGATCACAATCTGAGAAGTTTCCGCGTTACCGACAACGCGAAATCCCCCTGAGTTACTAACCCCGGGAAGAAGTTTAGAAATAACTTCGTCTGCTTTTCCACGACGTGAGGTTCCACCTCTGTAAACCGCGTCGACAATCAGGTCTGCGGAACCCAACTCTTCCCACTCGAACATGCGACTTGGGTTCGTTTCTTTCTTTGCCATAAATGCAGCTTATGAGTGTTTAGCTCAGATTCAGTTGTGCCGTTTTGCGTCGCCGAGCCAACTTAGGCTGTCAGCATGTCTCGCAAGATCTCGATCACGCCCGTTGGGTGCGGGCTGCTCGTGTTCTTCTTCATCGTCGGGTCGATCTCCAACGCGTTCAACCAGGACACCCCTGAGACCCCCAACACGCGACCGACGTATTCGGCGAGCGCCGAACCGACTCCAACCGACACCCCGACCGAGGCACCCTCCCCCACTCCGACTCCGACTCCGACCGCGGATGCTCCCGCAGCATCGGGAACCGCCCTCGCCCTGCTCGAGAAGTTGCCCGTGAACGAGTTGGCGTCACAGAGCGGTTACGACCGCGAGGACGACTTTGGCCCCAGTTGGTTTGACGTGGACGGGAACGGGTGTGACACACGCAACGACATCCTGCGCCGCGACTTTGAGGACATCACCCGCGAGGACTGGTGCCTGATCTACACGGGAGTCATCGACGACCCGTACACGGGCGAGACGATCTCCTTCAAACGTGGTCGCGGAACGTCGAACGCAGTCCAGATCGACCACATCGTCGCCTTGTCGAACGCGTGGAAGACGGGGGCCAAGGCACTCAGTTACGAGATGCGGGTGGCGTTCGCGAACGACCCGTTGAACCTCGTCGCGGTTGACGGGCCGACGAACGGTTCCAAGGGCGACGACAGCGCCGACTGGTGGCTGCCCCCGCGCCGCAAAGCCTGGTGTTGGTATGTGTCACACCAGGTTTCGGTGAAGGCGGCATACAAACTGTGGGTGACGCCGGACGAGAAGGTCGCGATGAAGGAGGTCCTTGCGACTTGCCCGACTCAGAAGGCGTATTCGACGGACTACCCGAAGCGGGTGGCGAACGGGTCGCTCGACCTGCCATAGTCGCGCAAAACTAAATTGTGTGTTGAGAAAGTTTGCTGGATTTACGGGCAAAAACGGTCTGAAACTAAAATGTTGGCGTAAGTCATCTAAAATGAAGACATGGACTTTCGGGACGTCCTCGACATCCGAACAGGCGAATACCTTGACGCCTTGTTCGACATCGAGCGCGCCCGCGGAACGGTGTCCGTGCCGTCCGGCTTAGATGTCAACACAGCCAGTCTTCATCGTCTTTATGCAGACCTTGCCGACATCGCCTCGGCGCGCATTGAAGGGAACAACACGACCGTTCGAGACGCACTGCTGCGAAAGGATGTCAACGCCGGAGAGCACTTGCGGGAACTCGACAATTTGCGGCACGCCACTCAGTGGGTGACGGAGAACGCCACGAAGACTCCGATTACCCACGCGTTCGTCCGCGACCTTCACCACATGGTTGTTCAGGGCTTGACGCGTGAAGGGGATTCCACACCCGGGTCCTATCGAGCTCACACTGTCGCAATTGCGAATACGTCGGTGACGACAAGCGTGCCGGCGGCAATCCAATCAGACATGGACGAACTGTTGGTCGAAATGAATCGCGCAGTCCCCGCTCGGCTGCAGATCGAAAACATTGCGCGGTGCCATCACCGATTCAGCGTGATTCACCCGTTCGGAAATGGAAACGGCCGAACGGGTCGATTGTTGACCATGGCGCAGTTGATGCGGAACGGGTTTGGGTTTGCTCACCACCTCCCACTCACGCCAACGGCGGTGTTCGGTCGGGACCGTGATCACTACTACCGCGCACTTGCTGCGGCGGACACGCAGACACCTCAGGGCGTCGAAAAATGGGTGATGTTTGTCGCCGAAGGCATCCGTGAAGACATGATTCGACTGGTCGCTCTCCAGGACCACGATTTTGTGATGGACAACATCGTCGAACCAGCGCTCGGAACTGCTTTAGCGGCCGGCACCGTTACTGCGCGGGATGCCGATGTTGTTCGAGTCACCGTGAACTCTGGTGTTGTCAGCGCGGGCGACCTGGCCACTGTTCTGACTGGTTCGCCTTCCGTTCGAAGTCAGAAGCTGCGCCCCTTGATCGAATCCGGTCTGCTGGAAGGCGTCACCGTGAACGGCAGGACCTACCGCGCACCGCTTCATCGCGGGCCGCTCGTGATGCACGTGATGACGGCGCTCGACAAGGCGGGGCTATTGCCCGAGATGGTCCGGAAATAGGCAAGCGAAGGGTTGAATAGAACAGTGAACCCCGTCACCCGATTCTTTGAGCACGCCGAGACGTCCCCCGACTCTCTGGCCGTTGCGGGGAATGGCCTGGCGTTCACGTTCGGGTCGCTGGCGGATTCCGTGCGACGGTTCGCGGCAAAGTTCGCCCAGCAGGGAATTCGCACTGGATCCATCGTTGGCGTGAACGTTCGCCCCGAGGTTGAAACGGTCACGATCCTGGCGTTGATGCAGGTCGGTGCGGTGTCGGTTCGCGTGACCGAGCCGATTCTGCGCGGGTACCCCGGCGAATTCGACGTGCTCGTCGTTCACGAGAACGTGCGCGGTGCGGGGGCGACTAAAACAGTCATGGTCGATGCGCAATTCGCCGAGACTCTGGGGGCCACCGCCCCGCGCCACGAAATCGCCGACCTGGGCGACGAGGACCTGTGTCGCATCGTGTTCTCCAGCGGGACGACGGGCACCCCCAAGGGCGTCCCGTTCTCGACCAAATACCTGGTGGACCGTGTCGAATCGGCTCGTCGCAACTGGATTCCCGCCGTACCGTTCATGTCGCTGTTGGGGTTGGACACCGTCACCGGTTTCCAGACGTTCATGTGGGCGATGATGTCGGGCGAAACGTATTTCGTGGTCGGCGATGGCGCCGCAAACGTCCGGCAACTCGTCACGCACGGTGTCACCGCCATCAAGACGTCCCCCGCACGATTGAACGATGTGCTTGCTGCGGTCAGCGATGACGACCGAGCCGCGATGAAACTCAAGGTGGCAGAGGTCGCAGGATCCTTGCTGACGAGCAAAACCGTGACCGAATGCCAAATGCTGTTGGGCGTCACACCGACGTATTTGTATGGGTCGACCGAGGTGGGCACCGTCACCCGCGGATTCGCTGACCCGGCCAACCCGAACCTGGTCGGAACCGTTGTCGACGAAATCGACGCCGAGATTGTGGACGATTCGGGCGCTGTCCAGCCGTCAGGCACGGAAGGCATGCTGCGATTCCGAAAGCCCGGAATGCCTGACGGGTATTGGAAGATTTCGGCGACAGGGCACTCCGGATTTCGGGACGGATGGTTCTATCCAGGCGACTACGGCACGATCGACGCCGACGGCCGGTTGTGGTTGGCGGGGCGCCGCGACGATCTGGTCAACGCCGGTGGTGCAAAATTCAACCTCATCGAATTGGATCAGTGGCTGCAAGATTGCGGGCTGTTCCTTGATGCAGCGAGCTTCCAGTTCGTCGACAAGGCGGGCAACACCACCGTCGGAATCGCGTTCGTCACCAAGAATCCGCCGGAACCCGCGATTTTGGCGTCCCGCGTGAAAGAATTCCTGCCCGACCTCGTGTTCGGTGCACTGCTTCGACTAGCCGAGATTCCGCGCAACCAATTGGGTAAGATTGACCGAAGGCTTCTTGCCGACAAATTTACCCCTCGAAAGGTCACTGATGACTAGCAAATTCCTCGCAGCCGGTTCGGTTGCGCTCATGGGCGCAGGCTCGCTGCTCGGCGCAAGTGCAGCGAATGCGTACACGGTTGCCGACTGCGGCGAACACGTTGACGCACTCGTCACCTTGTTGGATGGAAACATTTGCGACGTCCGGTGGTTCTCGAACGGCGAAGCCGAATTCACCGCGCCTGACGGTGTGACCGCCGTTGAAGCGATCCTGGTCGGTGCCGGGGATTCTGCCGTGTCTTACTACTCAAACAGCACCTTCGAAGGATACGCCGGACACGCGGGAGAAGTGGTCTTTCTCGATGACGTCGACCCCGATGCGACGCATGAGCTTGTCATCGGAATCGGCGCAAACGCAGGTCGCAGCGAGTACTTCAACGACCAGTGGAACGACATTGATGTTTACAGCGAGGCGACCGACACTGTGCTTGACGGCACCTTCGTTGCCCAGGCCGGGAATGGTTCAAACAGCCTCGTCGGTGATGGCGCAAAGGGCACCCCGAACACTTACAGCGGTTATCTGTCAAGCGACCCTGACCTGGTCGGTGCCGACAACCCGCTGTGGCCCGTCATGGATGGCGAAACCCCAATGGGTGAAGGCGGACAGTACTTCGAATTCGAGTCCGACATGTACGGCGTCACGCTGGGGACTGGAGCATCGTGGTCGCGCGAATCCGCAGAGGGCTACCAAGAGGACGGCGGGGACGGCGCGGCCATCTTCCGTTTCTTTGCCCCCGACCTCGCATCGACCGGTGTCGACGCCAACGCGATCGGCATGACTGCTGGCGCACTGGGACTCGGCGGTGTTGCACTCGCCGTCGTCGCAGCAGCACGTCGCGCACGCCGCGTCAAGTAACTTTCACAATCCATCACACAAAGGAAACAAACAGCATGAACAACAAGTTCCTCGCGACCGGTTCGGTTGCGCTCATGGGCGCAGGTTCGCTGCTCGGCGCCAGTGCGGCCCAGGCTTACACGGACGCTGATTGTGGCGAACAGTCCGGAATGTTCATCACGGGCCTTTACGAGGGAACAGAAAATGTTTGCTTCTCCGTGGCGTTCGGCGCCGGTGATTACACATTCCAAGCCCCCGAAGGATCGACAGCGGTTGAAGTTGTGCTGTCGGGCTCTGGTGGCGGCGCTTCCACCGCCGGTTACGGTTACGCGGGCGGTGGCGGCGAGGTGCTCTTCATCGACGATCTTGACATCACGGCCGAGTTTTCCATCTCGCTCGGAGAGGGTGGCGGCAATGCGGCCGACGGCGGAGACTCGACAATCACGGATGGCACCACAACTCATACTGCGCGCGGCGGCGAAGCAAGTGGAGCGTCAGGAAACGGCAACGCCTCATACGTGCTCGGTGACGGCTACACGAAGCACGGGGCGGGATCCGGCGGAGACGCAACCGCGGACGGCCCCGGGGTCGGTCAGTTCCTCAACGACCCCGCCTTTGTCGGAGTGGACAACCCGTTGTGGCCCGCATCTGACGAATCGCAGTATGGCGCTGGCGGCAGCGGAACCCAGCTGGAAGACGATAACTGGGGAAACGGCGGAGACGCCTTTTACGACGGAACCTCGTGGACGCTTGAGGGTGGGCGCGACGGCAACATCGAAGTTCGCTACCAGCTCGCCGACACAACGCCTCTCGCATCGACCGGTGTCGACGCCAACGCGATCGGCATGACAGCCGGTGCACTGGGACTCGGCGGTGTTGCACTCGCCGTCGTCGCAGCAGCACGTCGCGCACGTCGCGTCAAGTAACTTTCACAATCCAACACACAAAGGAAACAAACAGCATGAACAACAAATTTCTCGCAGCCGGTTCGGTTGCGCTCATGGGCGCAGGCTCGCTCCTCGGCGCGACGCCAGCCAACGCATTCACCGAAGCAGACTGCGGCACGGTTCCCGCAGACGCTTTTCTCGAGTTGCTCGGGGATGACATCTGCAGCGTGACCTTCGACATCAACAGCGAAACCGCATGGGAGGTTCCCGCTGGAATCGATCGCTTGGCCGCTGTCCTCATCGGCGGAGGCGGATGCTCGATGCAGATGAGCAACACCGGATACGGCGGTGGCGGTGGCGAGGTCATCTACATTGACGACGTCGACCCGGCCGACCTTGCAGACCTGACCATCGGTGGCCCCGGAAACGCACTTCCCGAGCTCGACGGTGGAGACACGACTCTCGGCTCCTACGTCGCAGAAGGCGGCATTCGCGGCGAAGACTACGATGGCGCCGGAACTTCCGGAAGTGGAAACGCAGCAGCCTTTACCGCCGGAACTTCGACGAACCTGTTCGGTGGAGGCGCAAAGACCGCCGCGACATCATCAGCCATCGGCGCGGGTTACGTTCTGAGCGACCCGGACCTCACCAACGACGACCCGTTCTTCTCCGACGCTTTCGACACAATCGAGATGGGCAAGGGCGGCTCGCCGCTCGCTCTTCCCAACTCTGTCGGATACGGCGAGGGCGGATCAGCGGACGCCGATGACGCTCTCAGCAATGCAGGAGAAACTGGCGCCGCCATCTTCCGTTGGTCGCTTACCGACGTGAACACCGACAGTGAGACCCCTCTCGCCGCGACTGGTGTTGACGCCAACGCGATCGGCATGACAGCTGGCGCACTCGGACTCGGCGGTGTTGCACTCGCCGTCGTCGCAGCAGCACGTCGCGCACGTCGCGTCAAGTAATTCACACCATCACGAGAGGTCGGGCTTCGGTCCGGCCTCTCGTCGTTTAATCGACCATCGTGCCGTCGGCGCGGAACACGATGGTCGTCTCGACAAACTCGCCGGCGAGTGCGCGCGGCAGCCACGTTCGTGCATCGGCCCACATGCGGTCGAACGGGATGTCGTCGATGAGGAACCAGTGCGGGGCTAGTTCCTCGCTGGACCGGGGCTCCCCCGACCACGTGCGGGCGAGGAATCCGTGGCTGCGTTGAGACCAGTCGTCGCGGTCGACGAACGGGTAAGAGATGAGGCTGATCGGTTCGAGGTGCGCGGGATCAAGGGTGACGCCCAGTTCTTCGTAGACCTCGCGAACGGCCGCCGCGCGGGCGTCCTCGCCCGATTCCAACTTGCCGCCAGCACCGACCAACTTGCCCGTTCCGAGGCCCGTCAGTTTCTCGCCCAGCAGGATTTCGTCGCGCGTTCCGTCCGGGGTGCTAATTGTTCGCACCAAATACACCACACAGACGTCGTACACACCCCTTACCTTAAGCGGGAATTCACCGTAGGGTGTGACCATCGCTGAAGGAGGTGCCATGACCGCCATCACGACCACACGCGCCGGACGCATTCGATTCGGTCGCACCGGCCGGGCACTTCGCGTGTTCTGGGGGATGTTCAACCTGATGATGTCTGTCGTCGTCGCGCGAGCCGTCGGCAGTCTGATCGCCGACCGCATCGACAAGGGCGTCTTCGACCCCACCCACGACTTCATGTATTTCACGATCCAAGTGTCGATCGCCAGCGTCGGTGTCTTCGCGTTGGGCGCCTACATTGGACTGTTTCGCCGAGTCGACCCCTATTGGTACAGCGTGCTGCGCGCGAGCCTGGTTCCGTGGGCTCTGGTGACCGCCGCCGTCTACAACGTCCTGCTGCGCCAGGAACCGATGTTCGGAACCCTGTGGGAGATGCTGCGGCGCCCCAACGAACTGGTGCACCTGTGGATTCCGCTGTTCATCGCGGTTGAATGGCTATTGCAGCCCGGACGAGCGCGACTGACTCTTCGAGTCCTGGCTCTGGCGACCGTGTATCCGTGGGTGTACATCGTCGTGTGCATGATTCGAGGCAGCATCGACGGCTGGTACCCGTATCCGTTCCTTGCGCCCGATGGGCCGTTGGGGTGGTCCGGGCCGATCGAGTTCATGCTGGCGGCGACGGCCTTTATCGTTATTGTTTCCCTGACGACGGTTTTCATCTCACGCGTCATTCGTCACATCATCCCACTGCACGAAACCGACGGCCCCGAGCCGCCCACGACCACACAGGTGATTCCCCTTGTCGAAACTGTTCGAGCCGTATGACTCCCCGCGATCCGGTGCCCGCCCACTGACCCTTGCCCTCGGCCTGCGTCGCACGTGGGGTGTCGCCAACCTGATCGCGTCCTTTGCGATCGCCATCGCCATCACGGTGAACATCACGGACCGCGTTTTGCAGGGAATTTTCGACCCGACGCACTATTTCCAATACTTCACAATCCAGACGTCTCTGATCAACATCGTCGTTCTGCTGATCGGCGGAATGTTCGGAGTCATGCGATTGACCGACCCGCGGTGGTATTCCGTGCTTCGCGCCAGCATCGTGGCGTATGCCGTCGTCGTCGGAGTCGTATACAACGTCCTGCTTGCGGGGTTCCCGTCGGGCGATGGGTACATCGAGTCGTCGCCGTTCCCCAACTTGGTCGAGCACGTGTGGGCACCCATCTTCATCGCCGTCGAATGGCTATTCATGCCGGGCCGCTCGCGACTGAGTTGGCGGGTTCTGTGGATCGCGGCGATCTATCCACTGGCGTGGGTGGCCCTCTCGCTGGTTCGCGGGCTCGCCGGTGACGGCTGGTTCCCCTACTTCTTCCTCAACGTCACCGATAGCGGAGTTCCGACCGTCGCGATTTACGTTGCGGGTATTGCCGCGTTCATCATCACGTTGACGGCCGCAGCAATCGGTGTCGGGCGTCTCCACAGCCGCGTTTTCGCCGATCTGGGCATCGACCGCGACCGACTCTGAGGTTTCCTGTCCGAGGTGGCACATACCGTGACAAGGTAAATCCCCCTTGGCCGGAAGGAAACACCTTGTCCCTCTTCGACGACCCGTCGGACGTGTCGTGCCCGCATTGCGGAACGACCGACCCAATTGAAATTGTCTACGGATTACCCAGTAGCGAAATGATGGAGGCCGCAGAAGCGGGCGCCATCGCGCTGGGTGGATGCGTGATCAACGACGATAACCCCGCGTACCAGTGCCGCAGCGATGCGTGCGGTCAGGCCTTCGGTCGAATCTAGGCGTTGATGCGCGCGGTCAGTGCGTCCGTGAGCAGCGCCATCAGAGCAGCCGTCTGGACCGACTCGCTCTGTTCGACCTCGGAATCGTGTCCGTCCAAGGCGCGGGCTGCGAGCCCCGCCTTGGAGTCGATGAGATCGGCGATTCGCGAGTCGATGGTTTGCGCGGCGAGAATTCGCCACGCGGTGACGGGCAGTTCTTGTCCGATGCGGTGGACGCGGTCGATTGCCTGAGTTTGTTCGGCGCTCGTCCACGACAACTCCGCGAGAACCACGTTGGACGCAACCTGCAGGTTGATTCCGACGCCCGCCGCGGTGAGCGAACACACGATGACCTTGACGTTCGGGTCGTTGGTGAAGTCGTCGATCGCCGCGGTGCGAGCAGTTGATGACTGGTCACCACGAATCGACGTGGTCTTGATGCCGGCCTTGGCGAAGTGCGCTTCGGCGGCGTCCATGACGTCGATGTGCTTGGCGAAGAAGACAACCTTGCCGACGTTCCCCGCGAGTTGCGCGGTGTAATCAGCGGCCAGAGTTGCCTTAGCCTGACCGATTCGACGAACCATCGAGAAGACGTTGTCACCGGTTTCGGAGGACTTGGCTTCTTCGACCTCGCTGTGGGCGACCAGACGAACGATGTCCTCATCGATTCCCGAGGGGCGATCACCACGGCCCGCAATGATGCGGTCGTACCGTTCGACGAGTCGCTGCATGAGAAGCGCTTCGGATTCGCGAATGGAGCGACCGAACTCGTCGTCCAATTCGACGGGGATGTCGGCGACGCGACGAGCCGGGATGTCTTTGGCGACGTCTTCCTTGCGGCGACGAACGATTCCCATGTCGATCACGCACTGGCGCGCCTCGGGGAAGAACCCGGAATCCGCCGGGGACAGACCGAGAGATTCGAGCTTCGCCATCAGAGCCGGCATCGGCTTGTCGTCATCGATCCAGCCGAGGAACTTCCAAATCATGCGGAAGTCTTCGACCTCGTTGATCAGAGGCGTTCCCGTGAGTGCGATGAGCAGCGGGTTGCCGTGGCGACTGCGAATCGCGCTGGCGATCTTTTGAACGTTCAGCGAGCGCTGGGAATCGCGGTTCTTGATGAAGTGCGCTTCGTCCACGACCATTCCAGCGAAGCCGAAGCGGCTTGCCCAGCCCGCGTGGCGCTCGAGGATGTCGTAGTTGACGATGATGACGTCGGCAAACGCGTCGAGGTCATCGCCGTCGCCGTGAACGACCGACGAGATGCGGTGAGGGATCCAGCGGTCGACTTCGCGTTCCCAGTTGCGCTTGACGACGTTGGGAACAACGACGAGAAGTGGGAAAGACTTGGTTGCCTCGGCGGCGAGAAGTGCCTGGGCTGTCTTGCCGAGTCCCGGCTCGTCAGCGAGAAGATACGAGCGGTGGCCGGCCTTGGCCGATTCGACGAAACGCGCCTGGTGACGCATCAGTTCCATGCCACCGGGGGTCTGAAGGTTGCGCGCCTCGGGCAACTCCATGCTGGCGGCCTGTCCACCCTGTTCGAACGCGCGGAACAGCGGGTCGATGAGTTCCCAGTTCTGCAGGCGGCCCGTCACGCGAGCGCCGGGGACAAAAACGGGGGTCAGGAACGGGTTCGCCAGTTCCGCACGGCGGACACTGGGCGGAAGAACCGACTTGGACTTGTCCAACGCCTCGGCGGGCGTCTCGTCCACGATGAGGATGTCGTCGATGTCGAGTTCCTGGCCACTGGCCAGCAGCATGTCACGGCGAAGCTTCTGGGTTGCAGCGGACACGGGCGCATTCGGGTCGAGCAGGCTGCCGAGCGACTGGTCCTTGGCCAACGCCTTGACCATAATCATGGCAAGACCGTCGAGGCGCTTGTTCACGTCCTCGCGTTCCTTCTGGGGAATCGACTTGTCTTCGGCCATGCGCTGCTTCTCTTCGCGAATCAGCAGACCGGCGGCGTGAAACTTGGTTCGGTTGGTCGCGTTGACCTTGCCGTCGCGATTGACGGCGTTCTCGACCTCGCGCACAGCGCGGGCGAGGATGGGGATGATCCCCTCTTCGTCGAGGGGTCGACGACGTTTCGCACGATTGTTCGTGCCGTTACGGCCAGGCTGGGCCATTGCTCTCCTTGATTACTGCACCGCCACACAGTCGTCGGCGTGAACCGAACCGGTGGAGATGGAGACTCGCCCTCACTGCGCAATTGCGGCGGGCGTGGATTCAGTTTACCGCACCCCCTGCCGTGTTGCGCACACCGGCGATAGGCTGGAAATAACCCCTGGAAAGGCATTCACGTGAAGCGTTCACTTCGTACCCCCGTCGCGCTGGCGACCACCGCATTGCTTTCGCTGCTCAGCGTCAGCCCCGCGTTAGCGACCACCGTTCTTGACACCACCGTCACCCTCGATTGCGACGACTTCTCGGGCGAATACATCCGCACACAGGTCTACCTGGGCTCTGACATCACGCTCTCGCTCGTTGACTGCCAGGACCTCGAACTGGCCGAGATGCTCGACACGGGCAACGTCAGCGTCGATGCTGGTGTCTTGGACGATGTGACGCCAATCACGATTGATGAATCGCCTGAAGCGATCACGTACACCGGTGCCGGTCAGGTACTTCTCTTCGAACTGGACACGACGGTTTCTGTCGCAGGCTTCGAGGTCAAGGAACCGACTGAAATGAGCGATCCCAGCGGAGTTCTGCTGGGTGCGGCAGACGCCGTGATTGGTACGACACCCGATGTGTTCACCACCGAAGACGACGCCATCAGCGCGTCGGACGGGACCACCTGCGAAATCGAACTGGGCGAGCACGTGTACACGTCACAGCGACTCGAAGTCACCGAGGCGGGCGAATACAACATTCGCGTGACCGGTTCAGACCCGATGGATTACGACTTCCAGTTCGACGTCGAGATGCACCCCAACGATGACGCGCTGATCGTTGTGTACTCGGGCGAATTCGACCCGACCGACCCCACGGCGAACGCCGTCGGTTGTAACGACGACATGAGCGACAACGAACTGGTCGCTGGTGGCCCGTACCTCGACCAGTTCATGATCACCGCCGACGGTG
Source organism: uncultured Gulosibacter sp. (assembly GCA_964637095.1). Classification (GTDB taxonomy): domain Bacteria; phylum Actinomycetota; class Actinomycetes; order Actinomycetales; family Microbacteriaceae; genus MWH-TA3. The sequence goes on along the minus strand of CAZWTW010000008.1, from coordinate 15,950 downwards.
ACCTCATCAACACCCAGACTCCGCTCGTCACGACGGACCTCGAGCCAGGCAATTACACAATTGTCACCACGTATTTCAACCCTGTTTCGGCAGCGGATTGGGCGGCTGGATCGTCTGACTTCGGCATGGTCGCCTATGACTGGACTCCGGGCGAAGCCACCGTGTCGATGGACGTGTGGGGACCCGAAGGCGGTGGCGAGCTCGTGGATGAGTTCGCACTCGCGTCGACTGGTGTTGATCCCGCACTCGGCCTCTGGTCCGGACTTGCTTTGGCCGGAACTGGCGTGGCGATCACCGTCGCTCGCCGACGCGCGATTCGCGCCTAGACAACGAGGAATCGACGATGCTCAACGCGCGCACACTGTTTACCCGCATTTCTGCAGCGATTGTTGCGGCTGCCCTCCCCCTCGTAGCTGTTGCTCCGGCACATGCGACGCCGATTGACTTCTCTGTTCTGACAATCGACTGTGATTTGTACGGCCCGGGCGACAACAGCTACATCAATCACGCTCGAGTCGACGGAACCGCGGTCACAGTGACTCTTGAGAACTGCGTTGGTTTCGACCTTCGCGAATATCTCGATTCCGGTCTCGCTGAATTGAGCGGCACCGCGGTTGATTCCGTTGGAACCGAGGTTGTCACCACGAATCCCGAGACGCTCGTGATCTCAGGTGACGTCGAGGTCAACTTCTGGATCGGCGACGTCGAGCAATTCCAGCTCGAGACTCTCACACCCGGTGATTTGCCCAACCCGGCGGACAGTGTCCGGCTGGATCGAAGCACAGCGGTCATCGGAGAATCCCCCAGCGAATTCATCGTCCCGGGTGCGCCGGGCGATGAAGTGGACTTAGGTACAGGGTCCGAGTGCACATTGACTGCGGGTGGTCACGCATACGCGGAACAGAAAATCATCGTTTCTGACGCCGGAACTTACACTTTCCGTGTTGTCAGCACCGACCCGCAAACCAACTGGCTCCACGAAAACGCCCCGTACACACCGATGCAGAACACGTTCTTGATGTTGACGGGCGAATTCGACAACGCGAACCCTGACAACACGGTCGCGTGCGACGACGACCTCGGGTGGGAAACCGTCAACGGCCAATTGATCAACATGGTCGATGTCTATGTGACCGCTGACGGAGATTTGTACGACTGGAATCAGCCGTACTTGGCAGCCGACCTGCAGCCGGGCAACTACACGCTCGTTTTCACGTTCTGGGATCCGATTTCGAGCGCCGACTGGGATGCCGGCTCAACGGAGGACGGTACCTGGACTCCGTCCGATGCTACGTTCAATTTCGACGTGTGGGGACCCGAAGGCGGTGCCGAGCTTGTGGACTCGTTCCCTGCGCTTGCGGACACCGGTGTCGACCCGGCATTCGGCCTCTGGTCCGGACTTGCTCTGGCCGGAACAGGTGTGGCGATCACCGTCGCACGCCGCCGTTCACAGCGCGCCTGAACTCGATAAAGTATTAGAAATTACACATCCCCTCGAAAAGGAACCTCATGATTGAAATTCGTCGTGCCCTGCGCACCGGCGTGGCCATCGTTGCTACTGCACTCTTCCCCATCGCCGCTGTCGCACCTGCATCGGCTGCGCCGCTTGACTTTTCTGCGCTGACCGTCGACTGCCTTGAAGACTTCGTATTCTCCGAGTTCCCTGGGGTTTCGCACGCCCTACACAACACAGCCACCGTCGAAATTACGTTGACAAACTGTGACGTTTACCAGCTGAAGGACCTGGACAACACCTCTAACGCGTCCAACACTGCGGGAACGCTGAATGACACGGATTACCGTGAGGTTGATGGTGACCCCGACACGATTGACGTCTCGAGCCCGGTCACCATCTCCTTCTACGAAGCAGACACGCCGATCGGCGAAATCACGATCTACGAACCCGGCACGTTGCCGAACCCCGATGAAGGCGTATTCCTGGGTGAGGGGTCGCAGTACATCGGCGATGGTGCAACCGATTTCAACGTTGCGGGGACCCCGGAATCCCCGGTTGACCTCGGGAACGTCGGCGGCTGTGGCCTGATGACTGGTGATCACGTCTACGCGTCTCAGAAGTTTGTCGTCAAGACGGCGGGAACCTTCACCTTCCGCGTGACGAGCACCGATCCTCAGAGTAACTGGGCTCACCACAACGCTGAATACACTCCAATGGAGGACTCGTTCCTTCTCATGACCAAAGAGTTCGATGAATCGAACCCCGGTGAAAACGTTGTCGGCTGCGACGACGACTTGTGGGGCGAAACAATCGACGGCCTTGAGCGCAACGACCGTATCTACGTGACCGACGACGGCCAGCTCTACCAACGCAACCAGCCGTACATGGTTACCGACCTTGAGCCTGGAAACTACACCCTCGTCTTCACCTACTGGGGCCACATTTCGGCAGCCGACTGGGCTTCCGGAACCAGTGTCTACGGTGATTGGGAACCGATCGACGGAACGTTCAACTTTGACGTGTGGGGACCCGAGGGTAGCCTCGAGCTCGTCGACTCCTACCCGCCGTCGGCCCCCTTGGCGTCAACCGGTGTCGAACCTGCTCTGGCACTCTGGTCTGGACTGGCTCTGGCCGGAACGGGTGTGGCGATCACCGTCGCACGCCGCCGCGCAAACCGCGCCTAGCAACTAACTGCAGCGGGGCTGCGGGCTACTTCGGTAGTTCGTAGCCCCGCTTCACGTTTCGACTAGAATTGAGGTCGAAACCCATCCCTTTCGAAAGGACGACAAATGCGTCGCTCGATCAAATCCGCCATTGCGCTGCTCGCAGTGTCTGCGTTGCCACTGATTGCTATTGCTCCATCCGCCGCTTCCGTGGCTCCCGACCTGTCAACTTTTGTCTTTGACTGCATCGAGCACGATGACGCAAACTATGACATTCCGATCTACGGCGACAGCGTCGAAATCACTTTTGAGAACTGCACAGCAGGTGAAAATGTTCTCGACCTTGCCGACACAGGCTTTGCGACGATTTCGAACGTTGCCGTTGAAGACATTAACCCTCTTCCCGTGGGCGACATGATTGTTACCGCCGATGCAGATATCGAGGTCCGCGACGGTGAAAACAACTGGAGTGCGAACCTGCGGTTTGAGGCTGCGTACGACATGCCGAACCCTGCTGGAGTTCAGCTTGTGGACAGTTCGCAGTCGATTCCCGTTTCGGCACCTGAAGTGTCTTATGGCACTGCCGAGGAAATTTCTCTTGAGGAAGAGATCGAAATCGGTGGCGTAACCGAATGCGGCATCATCCCAGGTGTCCACGTTTACGCAACCCAGACATTCACAGTCAACCTTGCTGGTGACTACGCGTTCCGTGTTACCGGAGTCGACCCCGTCACTAGCTACCACGACGAACTTCACGCCGAAGACCACCCCTTCAGCGACCCAATGGTTGCACTGTATGAAGGTTGGAATCCGGCATCAACGGCCACTGGAATTGTTGGATGCAACGATGACCTCAACGACCTCACTATTGGCGGTCACGATTTCAGCGAGCCCGACTTTAACCTGACTCAGCAGGGTGACTACATCGAGGGCCACTATTCGTACTTCGAAGCGACCGACCTGCAGCCCGGCGTGTACACCATGGTGTTCACGACTTGGGGTGCGGTTTCCTCAAGCGAGTGGGCTGCGGGTGACGATGGCGCCGACATCTGGGCTCCCGCCGAGGCAACGGTGTACTTTGACGTGTGGGGACCTGAAGGCGGTCTTGTTGCTGGGTCTCTTGCGGCTACTGGTGTTGAGCCCGGGCTCGCACTCTGGTCTGGACTGGCGCTGGCCGGAACTGGTGTGGCGATCACCGTCGCACGCCGCCGCTCACAGCGCGCCTAACAACTAACTGCAGCGGGGCTGCGGGCTACTTAGGTAGTTCGTAGCCCCGCTTCACGTTAACGAGAAGTCCGTCAGAGAGAAGCCCTTCGAGAGCGAGTTCACGTCGGGGGTGGTCGGGCACTGCTTCGGCGATGTCGCCGGCGGTGACGTGGCGTTCGGCCCTGGCAAGCGCGAGGATGGCGCCACGCGCCTGCCGGACAGATCCTTCGTACTTCTTCTGTGGAACCCGCGTACGGCCCGCATTCGCCGGGAAACCCGCGGCAGCCCATGCACAGTGCTCGGCGACCGGGCATTCCCCACAATTCGGGTTGCGCGCGGTGCAGATCACGGCGCCTAACTCCATGATCCCGGCGTTCACGGCGACGGATTCCTTTGCCGATGATGGCAAAACTGATTCCATCAAATCCATGTCGGCCCTGACGCGGGGAGGTTCGGGTTCGGCAATGCCTAGGACCGCACGGGCAAGCACGCGCCGAATGTTGGTGTCAACCACAGGAACGCGGTGTCCAAACGAGAACGCAGCAACGGCACGGGCGGTGTATGAGCCGATTCCGGGCAGGGATTCGAGAGCGTCGACGTCGGCGGGAACCTCTCCCCCGAATTCGTCACGAATGCGGGTGGCCGCTGCGTGCAGGTTCAATGCTCGGCGGGGATAGCCCAGCCTCCCCCACGCGCGAACGACATCGGCGGGACTTGCGTTCGCAAGATCGGTCGCTGTCGGCCAGCGATCCATCCACTCGAGCCAGATTGGCGCAACGCGCGCGACCGGGGTTTGTTGTGCCATCACTTCGGACAGCAGAACACCCCACGCCGACGTGTGGTCGTTGCGCCACGGCAACGGGCGGGCGGTACGGCGGAACCAGCGCGCGACGGTGGTGACCAGTGCGCGCTCGCGTTCGCTATTTCGCGTCGTCATCCTCGTCTTCACGGGGACGAACGTAAGGGTCTTCATCCCCCGCGAACTGGGCACCGGTCGCAGCCTTGGCAACTTCGTCGTCGTGCATTTTCGCCTTGAGAAGCAGGTCCTCGAGGTGCGCCGACGTTTCCGGCAGTGCGTCGAGAACGAACTCGAGAGACGGCGTCAGACGCGCAGTGATGTTGCGACCGACTTCGGTACGCAACATTCCCGTTGCCGACTTCAGGGCATCCCACGAGTCCTGGCGTTCCTGGTCGGAGCCGTAAACCGTGAAGAAGATGGTCGCGTGCTGCAGGTCACCCGTCACGCGCACGTCGGTGATGGTGACGAAACCGATTCGTTCGTCACGCATCCCCTTCTCAAGACGGCGGGCAACGATCTCTTTGATTCGTTCCGCCATCTTGCGTGCGCGATCCGGAGCAGACATTAGGCGCGGACCTTTTCCTTCATTTCGATCGTCTCAATCTCGTCGCCGAGCTGGATGTCGTTGTACTTACCAAGGCCGATACCGCACTCGAAGTCAGTCTTGACCTCGGTGACGTCGTCCTTGAAGCGACGCAGCGACTCGATCGCCAGACCATCCGCGATGACAACGCCTTCGCGAATGACACGGGCCTTCGAGTTTCGGGTGATGGTTCCCGAGCGCACGATACAACCGGCGATGTTTCCGAGCTTCGACGAGCGGAAGATCTCGCGGATTTCCGCGACACCGCTCTGAACCTCTTCGAATTCCGGCTTGAGCATCCCCTTGAGGCTCTGTTCGATTTCCTCGAGGGCGTTGTAGATCACGTTGTAGAAACGAACATCGACGCCTTCACGCTGGGCACGCTCGCGCGCCTTGGTGTCGGGGCGAACGTTGAAACCGACGACGATCGCGTTGTCGATGGTCGCGAGGTTGATGTCGCTCTCGGTGATTGCACCAACACCGCGGTGGATGATGCGCAGTTGCACGCTGTCGTCCACCTCGATCTTGAGAACCGACTCTTCGAGCGCCTCGACGGCACCCGACACATCACCCTTGAGGATGAGGTTGAGCGACTGAACCTTGCCGTCTTCGAGAGCCTTCGAGAAGTCTTCGAGCGAGATGCGCTTGCGGGCCTTGGCCAGCTGAGCGTTGCGCTCGGCAGCTTCACGCTTTTCGGCGATCTGACGGGCGGTGCGGTCGTCATCGGTCACGATGAACGAATCACCGGCGCGAGGAACCGACGAGAGACCCTGAACCTGAACCGGGCGGCTCGGGTAAGCCTCTTCGACCTTGTCGCCGTGCTCGTCCACCATCGCACGGACGCGACCGTATGCGGTACCGGCGACGATGGCGTCACCGACGCGCAAGGTTCCCGACTGGATGAGGACGGTCGCAACCGAACCGCGACCCTTGTCGAGCTTGGCTTCGATCGCGATACCGCGAGCGTCCTTGTTCGGGTTGGCGGTGAGGTCGAGACCGGCGTCCGCGGTGAGCAGAACGGCGTCGAGCAATTCGCGGACACCCTCGCCCTTGAGCGCGGACACGTTCACGAACATGGTGTCTCCACCGTATTCCTCGGTGACCAGGCCGTACTCGGTCAGCTGCTGACGGACCTTGTCCGGGTTAGCGCCTTCCTTGTCGACCTTGTTGACGGCGACGACGATCGGTACACCGGCGGCCTGGGCGTGGTTCAACGCTTCGATCGTCTGGGGCATGATTCCGTCATCGGCCGCGACCACGAGGATCGCGATGTCGGTGACCTGTGCGCCACGAGCACGCATGGCGGTGAACGCCTCGTGACCCGGGGTGTCAATGAAGGTGATGGCACGTTCGATGCCTTCGTGCTCTGTCCAGACCTGGTACGCACCGATCGCCTGGGTGATTCCACCGGCTTCGCCCGCGGCGACGTCGGCGCGACGAATCGCGTCGAGAAGTCGGGTCTTACCGTGGTCGACGTGACCCATGACCGTGACAACGGGAGGACGGATGACGAGGTCATCTTCGTGGTCTTCCGCGTCGAGGTCGATCGAGAACGACTCGAGGATTTCCTTGTCCTCGTCCTCGGGGCTGACGATGTCGATCTTGTAACCGAGTTCCTGACCGAGCACCTCAAAGGTTGCACCGTCGAGAGATTCGGTTGCGGTCGCCATCTCGCCCAACTGGAAGAGAACAGTCACGAGGTTTCCGGGGGGAACCGGGATACCCCACATCGTTTCGATCTTGTCGGCGAAGTCCGAGATAGACGAACCCTGACGAAGACGGATGACGGTTGCACCGTCACCACGAGGAATCTTGACGCCGCCAAGCGACGGTGCCTCGCGCATTTCAAACTCTTGACGCTTCGTACGCTTCGACTTGCGGGCCTTGGACTTGCCGCCACCCTTACCGAATGCACCTGCGGTGTTTCCGCCACGACCGCGACCACCCGAGGGGCCACCGCCGGGACGGCTGGGTCCGCCACCGGGACCACCAGGAGCGCCACCGGGACCGCCGGGGCGCTGGAAGCCTCCACCGGCCGGACGAGCGCCGGGGGCGCCGGTGCGGGACTGGAACGGAGCGTTGGGGCGTCCACCAGGACCGCCAGCAGGACGACCGGGGCCACCAACGGGACGAGGACCACCGGTCGTTCGCTGTGCACCGGTCGTCATGAACGGGTTGTTACCCGGACGAGGAGGACGCGGCATCGCCGGTGCGGTCTGGAACGGGTTGTTCCCGCCCGGACGCGGCGGCGCGGTCGGCGCGGGACCTTCCGGTGCGTCGGGGTTAGCCGGCGCTGCGGGGACGGCGGGGGCCGCAGCCTGAGCGGCAGCCTCTGCCTCCGACGGAATCGTCGGAAGATCAACCTGCGCAGTCGTGCGCGGCTTTGCGGGGGCCTTCGCCGGTGCGGCGGACGCCTCCTGACGCTTCAGGCCGTCCTTTTCGAGCGCCTCACGCAGCTTGCGGGCGACGGGCGGTTCGATCGTCGATGACGACGACTTGACGAATTCGCCGAGACCACCGAGTTTCTCGATGACCTGCTTGCTTTCGATTCCGTACTCCGACGCAATCTCGTGTACGCGTGGTTTTCCAGCCACAATTCTCCTGTCCGGGGCGAACCCCCAAAACAGGGCACGCCACTAGTGCGAGGTACTCATTTCGAGCCGCTCATTAGTGGTCCATCAGCCTTCAACCTTTTCCGTGATGATGTGGGCGGTGAGCCCGCCTGTGTCGAATGGGCCGCTGCGACGAAACGATCGAGCAAGTCCGCCCCGAGAAATCGCGCGATTCACGCAATCCGTGTTTGGGTGGACCCACGCCCCGCGGCCGGGAGCGGTCGCCGACGAATCGACCACCACCGTTTTTCCGACCAGGACGACCCTCATAAGAGAGCCACGACCATCGCGCGAGCGACAACCGATACAGGTTCTGACGGGTTCCATTCTACCCCGACAATTCCGCTACTCGTCCAGCAGGGTGTCGCTCTTCACGTCGATCTTGGCGCGAGTGAGCATTGCGGCGAGACGAGCGTTCTGTCCGTCCTTGCCGATCGCCAGCGAGAGCTGGTATTCGGGGACGTAGGCGCGGACCGCGTTGGTGGCTTCGTCGACCAGGATCGCCTTGGTAACCTTGGCGGGCGACAGGGCGTGAGCGACGAATTCGGCGACGTTCGGCGAGTAGTCAACGATGTCGATCTTCTCGTCGCCCAATTCCTTGGACACGTTGCGAACGCGGGCACCGAGTTCCCCGATGAAGGCGCCCTTGGCGTTGAAGCCGGCCTCGGTCGAGAACACGGCGATCTTGGTGCGGTGACCCTGGTGTCGGGAAATCGCGGCGATCTTGACGAGTCCCTGGTTGATTTCGGGAACTTCAAGTTCGAACAGGCGACGAACGAGGTCGGGGTGGTGGCGGCTCACCGTGATCGACGGGCCCTTCATCCCCTTCTTGACGTCGGTGATGACCACGCGGATGCGCTTGCCGTGGATGTACTCCTCGCCGGCGACCTGCTCGGCGGACGGCATGACCGCTTCGAGGTTCTTGCCGATGAGCACCTGGACCATCTTCGAGTTCGACGACTGCTGGATGACACCCGAAATCAGGTCACCCTTCTTGTGGCTGAACTCGCCCAGGATCTTCTCGTCGTCAATCGCACGAATGCGCTGCACGAGGACGCGCTTCGCTTCGTTCGCGGCGATGTATCCGAAATCAGTGTCGAGGACCTCTTCTTCGCCGGTGAGTTCGTCATCGTCGTTGTAGGTCGGGGTGAAAATCTGGATGTCGCCCGTCTTGCGGTCAAGGGTCGCACGCGCACGCTTGTTTCCGTGCTCGTCCTCCATCTTGACGGCGGCGGGACGGTCACCGAGCTCTGCGGGTACCGGGGTGATGTGCTTCACATAGGCGCGCTCTACGGCGTCTTCCACGATGTCTACGAGTTCGTCGAACGGGATTTCCTTTTCGGCTTCAACATCGCGCAGATTCTTAATATCGATGTGCATTTCGGTACCCCTATTCAGATATCGGTATTCGGTTGTCGGCGCTCGGGCGGGAGCACCGTGGGTTCTAGGTTAGCGAAACTCAGGCTATTTGGCGACTGACTTCAACCAGGTGAGCGCCTCGGTGGCGGGCACTTCGTTGCGTTCGCCCGTGCGGCGGTCCCACACCTCGACGATTCCGTCTGCTGCACCGCGACCGGCGATGACGATGAGCGGAACGCCGATGAGCTCTGCGTCGCCGAACTTGACGCCAGGAGAAACCTTGGGACGATCGTCGAGCACGACCTCGAAACCGGCGGTTTCGAACTCGGCAGCGAGACCCTCTGCGAGATTGAATGCCTCGTCGTCCTTGCCCGTTGCAACGACGTGAACGTGGAAGGGCGCAACGTTGATGGGCCAAATCAGGCCGCGGTCGTCGTTGTTGGTTTCGGCGATGACCGCGAGGATGCGCGTGACGCCGATTCCGTACGACCCCATGGTGACGGTGACGAGTTTGCCGTTCTCGTCGAGGACCTGAAGGCCCAACGCTTCGGCGTACTTGCGGCCGAGCTGGAAGACGTGACCGATTTCCATGCCGCGGGCCGAGTGAATCGGACCGGACCCGTCCGGCGCAGGATCGCCGTCGCGAACCTCGGCGATGTCAGCGACACCGTCCGCGGTGAAGTCGCGGCCCGCGACGAGGTTGAAGACGTGCTTCTGGTCCTCGTTCGCACCGGTGACCCAGTCGGTACCCTCGACAACGCGGGGGTCGACGAGGAAGCGAACCGTGCTGGTCGACTTCTCGCCGAGAACGGCACCGGCGGCCGACCACGGGCCGATGTACCCCTTGACGAGAGCCTTGTTCTTCGCGAAATCCGCATCGGTTGCGGGTTCGACGGCGTTCGGCGAGAACCACGCCTCGGCGCGCTTCATGTCGACTTCGCGGTCACCCGGAACGCCGACAACGACCAGTTCGCGGTCACCCGTCGGGCTGGTCAGGGCGAGAACAACGTTCTTGAGCGTGTCCGCGGCGGTCCAGGGACGGTCGGCGCGGGGGTGGCGGTCGTTCGCGAGTGCGACGAGCGTGTCGATGGTCGGGGTGTTCGGCGAATCGAACACCGTCGCGGCGGGCTGGCCGTCGATAGCAATCGCGTCCGGCGCGGGAGTGCGGTACGCCTCGACGTTCGCCGCGTAACCGTTTGCCGACTGAACGAAGGTGTCCTCGCCAATCGGGGTCGGGTGCAGGAACTCTTCGGACTTGCTGCCACCCATAGCGCCGGCGTCGGCCGACACGATGACGTAATCAAGACCGAGACGTTTGAAGATGCGCTCGTACGCGTCGCGCTGTGCCTGGTACGAAATTCCGAGACCCTCGTCCGTGTAGTCGAACGAATAGGCGTCCTTCATCGAGAATTCGCGGCCGCGCAGGAGACCGGCGCGAGGACGGGCCTCGTCGCGGTACTTGTCCTGGATCTGGTAAATCGTGACGGGAAGGTCCTTGTACGACGAGTACAGGTCCTTGACGAGAAGAGTGAAGACCTCTTCGTGGGTGGGAGCCAGCAGGTAATCCGCGTCCTTGCGGTCCTTGAGGCGGAAAATTCCGTCGCCGTATTCGGTCCAGCGACCCGTCACCTCGTAAGGTTCACGCGGCAACAACGCGGGGAAATGCACGTTCTGGGCGCCAGCGCGTTCCATCTCTTCGTGGATGATGTTCTCGACCTTGCGGCGGACCTTGAGCCCCAGCGGCAGCCAGGCGAACACACCGGGAGCCTGTCGGCGGATGTACCCCGCGCGCACCAGCAGGCGGTGCGACGTCACTTCCGCGTCGGAAGGGTCATCGCGCAGCGTGCGCACAAAAAGCTGAGAAAGTCGGGTCACCACGCCTCAACCCTACCGTTTCGGCTGGTTAGGAGACGGTGACCTCGGGGGTGCCGGTCTCGCTGGCGGGCATTTCAGCCGCGAGACGGTTGGCTTCTTCGATCAAAGTCTTGACGATGTCGGCCTCGGGCACGGTCTTGATGACCTCGCCGCGGACGAAGATCTGGCCCTTGCCGTTACCCGATGCAACACCGAGGTCGGCTTCGCGGGCTTCACCCGGTCCGTTGACAACACAACCCATGACGGCGACGCGAAGCGGCACGGTCATGCCTTCAAGTCCCTTGGTGACGTCCTCGGCGAGCGTGTACACGTCGACCTGGGCGCGACCACACGAGGGGCACGACACGATTTCAAGCTTGCGTTCGCGAAGGTTGAGCGATTCGAGGATCTTGAGTCCGACCTTGACCTCTTCGGCGGGAGGAGCCGAAAGCGAAACGCGGATGGTGTCGCCGATTCCTTCGGCGAGAAGGATTCCGAAAGCCGTTGCCGACTTGATGGTTCCCTGGAAGGCAGGACCGGCTTCGGTCACACCGAGGTGGAGTGGCCAGTCGCCGCGTTCCGCCAACTGACGGTAGGCCTTGACCATGACGATCGGGTCATTGTGCTTGACCGAGATCTTGAAATCGTGGAAGTCGTGTTCCTCGAAAAGGCTGGCTTCCCAGACAGCCGATTCGACGAGCGCTTCGGCCGACGGGCGGCCGTACTTCTGCAACAGACGAGGGTCGAGCGAACCGGCGTTGACACCGATGCGAATCGCGACGCCAGCGTCCTTGGCGGCCTTGGCGATTTCGCCGACCTTGTCGTCGAACTGCTTGATGTTTCCGGGGTTCACGCGAACGGCCGCACAGCCAGCGTCGATCGCCTGGAAGACGTACTTGGGCTGGAAGTGGATGTCCGCGATGACGGGGATCTGGCTCTTCTTCGCGATGATGTGCAGAACGTCGGCGTCGTCCTGGGTGGGGACCGCGACGCGCACGATGTCACAACCGGAAGCCGTCAGTTCGGCGATCTGCTGGAGAGTACCGTTGATGTCGGTCGTCTTCGTCGTGGTCATCGACTGGACGGAAACGGGAGCGTCACCGCCGACCATGATCTTGCCGACCTTGATCTGGCGGGACTTACGACGGGGGGCGAGCGTCTCGACCACTCGCGGGGTTCCAATGTTGACTGCAGCCACGTTGCCAGCGTACTCCGCTATGGGCCGAGAGTAATCGGTTTGACGATGTCGGCGTAGATGAGAAGTGCGCTCATCGCGATGAGGATGGCGGTTGCCACGACCGTGATGGGCACGAGACGAGCGGTGTCAATCGGTTGCGGCTCTGGTCGACCCAGCAGTTTGGCGAAACGCATGCGCACCCAGTCGATAAGTGCGACCGCGACGTGACCGCCGTCGAGCGGCAACAACGGGATGAGGTTGAACACGAACAGCGCAACGTTGAGGGACGCGAGGATGCCGATGAGCGCCGAGACGCGCGATGCGACGTCGATTCCATCGAGGCTGGCGACCTCGCCGGCGATTCGGCCAACGCCGACAACCGAGACCGGGCCGTTGACGTCACGTTCAGCCGACCCGAAGGCGGCGTCCCAGACCTGGCCCATCCGCGCGGGCAAGTCGATGATGATTTTGCCGACGTCGACGATGTTCGAACCGAGAGCCTGAATCGCGACTAGTGGCGATTGCTGTTCGCGCGCGTATTCGGGGCCGACACCTACGTATCCGACGATGGCGGTTTGATACGAACCGTCCTCGTTCGTGACGGGGTTTCCGGAATCATCGAAGACGTACCGTTCAGACGCGACCGGAGTCACCGTTAGAGTCATTGTCTTGCCGTCGCGTTCGACGACGAATTCGATGGGCGTGTTCGCGTAGTCGCGGATGATGTCGATCTGGTCGATCCAGTTGGTGAATTCCACCCCGGCGACCGACAACACCCGATCGCCCGGCAGCAGCCCGGCAGCGGCAGCGGGAGACTTTGTGTCGTCAGCGGTACACGTCTGCTCGGCGGAACTTGCCGGCTTGACACATTCGGCGACGGAACCGATCGTTGTCGATGCGGTCATCACACCAAAACCAGAAAAGAGGATGAGATACAGGACGGCCGCGATAAGCAGGTTCATGACTGGACCGCCGAGCATGATCACGATGCGTTTGAACGTGCCCAGCTTGTAGAACGTGCGGTTGTCGTCGGTGATGGTTTCCGCTGAGGCGTCCCGGGCGTCTTGGACCAGTGACCGGAAAATCTTGAACCCGCGGTTTGTCGACGCGGTCGGCGGATACATCCCCGAGAGCGACACGTAACCGCCGAGCGGGATCGCCTTGATTCCGAATTCTGTTTCGCCGAATTTGCGAGACCAGAGCGTCGGCCCGAAACCGACCATGAACTTGCCGACGAACACGCCGAACTTGCGGGCGGGATAGAAGTGCCCAAGCTCGTGCAGGCCGATCGAGATTCCGATTCCCAGCGCGACCACGAGGATTCCCAGAATCGACAGCAGAACGTCCATGTGGTCAAGGGTACTCGCGGGCTCGGACGTGCCGGGCGAGTGTGGCTACTTGCTCAGGAAGTTCATAGCCGCGTCGCGCGCCCAAGCATCGGCGGCGAGCACCGATTCAAGGTCGAGCGTCGAGGGTGCGGTGTGCTCCCCCACGACTCGTTCGATGGTGTCGACGATGTCGAGGAAACCGATTGCGCCCGAGTTGAATGCATCTACAGCGACCTCGTTGGCCGCGTTGTACACAGCGGGGAAGGTTGCGCCCGCTTTTCCGACCTGACGTGCAAGGCGGATGGCGCCGAAGACGTCCTCGTCGAGCGGGGCGAAAGTCCACTCGTGCGCCTTCGTCCAATCAACCGGAATCGTCGCGCCGGCCACGCGATTCGGCCAATCAAGTCCGAGCGCGATGGGCAAGTGCATGTCGGGCGGTGACGCCTGGGCGATCGTCGAGCCGTCGACGAACTCGACCATCGAGTGAATCACCGATTGCGGGTGAACCGTGACCTCGATGCGGTCGAACGGGATGGTGAACAACAGGTGCGCTTCGATGACCTCGAGCCCCTTATTGACGAGAGTCGACGAATTGGTCGTGATGACCGTTCCCATATTCCACGTCGGGTGCTTCGACGCCTGTTCGGGGGTCACGGTTGCAAGTTGGTCGCGCGAGAAGCCGCGGAAAGGGCCGCCACTTGCCGTGAGGATGAGTTTGGCGACTTCGGTGTGAGTTCCTGCGAGCAACGATTGCGCGATGGCCGAGTGTTCCGAGTCGACGGGCACAATCTGACCGGGCTTGGCTTGTGATGTGACAAGTGATCCGCCGATGATGAGGGATTCCTTGTTCGCGAGCGCCAGGGTCGCGCCGGTTGCGAGCGCCGCGAGAGTGGGTTCGAGCCCGACTGCTCCGGTGATTCCGTTGAGGACGACATCGGCCTTTGTCGATTCGACAAGTTTCACCGCGTCGGCGGCCCCATACGCAACGTTCGCAACCTCGAATTCGGCTGCTTGTGCTTCGGCGAGTTCTCGGTTGCGACCTGCGGAAAGACCGACCACGCGGAATCTGTCGGGATTGTTCCGAATTACGTCGAGCGCCTGGGTTCCAATGGACCCGGTGCTGCCGAGGACGATGACGTCGCGCATGTGTTAAGTCTGCCAGCCGCGTCGCTAGACGAGTGCGGTTGCCGACACCGTTCGGTCAATCGTGAACTGGCCGAGTACGCGGGTTCCGACATACAGGACCGCCGTTTGACCCGTTGCAACTCCGTTGAGGGGAATGGTGGGCCGGACGACGATCTCGCCGTCGACGTTTTCGGCGATCGCGGGAACGGGGTCAGCGTGCGCGCGAATCTGTACTTCGCAGTCAAAACGGGTGAATCCGCCGTAGGTGGCGTCCGCAATTCCGCTGACAACGGGGTCGTTGCCCGCCCACGAGAAACGCGACCCACCGATTTCGGCGATGTCCAGGTCTGCCCGTGACCCGACGACAACCTGATTGGACTCTGTCTTGACGGTCAC
Organism: uncultured Gulosibacter sp.; assembly: GCA_964637095.1. Classification (GTDB taxonomy): domain Bacteria; phylum Actinomycetota; class Actinomycetes; order Actinomycetales; family Microbacteriaceae; genus MWH-TA3. The sequence continues at coordinate 892 of CAZWTW010000008.1, read as the reverse complement.
GACAAAACGTGGTCGCCCGTCGGCAGCCGGTACCCCGAGGTTGAGCCCCTTGCGTTGGCCAACCGTGTACGCCAGCGCCCCATCGTGCTCGCCAATGACGTTTCCATCGGTGTCGACGATCTCGCCCGGTTCCATCGGGATTCGCTCGGCAAGCCAGTCGCGGGTGTCACCTTCGGGGATGAAGCAAATGTCGTGGCTGTCGGGCTTGTTCGCAACGGACAGGCCGCGACGCTCGGCCTCGGCACGCACGAGGTCCTTGGACGGGGTGTCTCCCAGCGGGAACAGTGCGTGGCGCAGCTGTTCGGTTGTGAGGACTCCGAGGACGTACGACTGGTCTTTCGCCCAGGCGCTGGCGCGGTGAAGTTCGGGGGTGCCGTCCGCGGCCCATTCAACGTTCGCGTAGTGACCCGTTGCCACCGCGTCGAAACCGAGTTCGATCGCGCGATCGAGCAGTGCGGCGAACTTGATGCGCTCGTTACAACGCATGCACGGGTTTGGCGTCCGGCCGGCGGAATACTCGGCGATGAAGTCGTCGACCACCGCCTCGGTGAATTGCGCACTGAAGTCCCAGACGTAGAACGGGATTCCGAGAAGCCCCGCGGCGCGACGCGCGTCAAGCGAATCTTCAACCGTGCAACACCCGCGTGAACCTGAGCGGAACAGTCCGGGCATTCGCGAGAGGGCCAGGTGCACACCGGTGACGTCGTGACCAGCTTCGACCGCGCGCGCAGCAGCGACAGCAGAGTCGACTCCGCCACTCATCGCCGCCAAAACCTTCATTCCCCCATGGTACTAATCACTTTTCAGTCCCATCAGCGGGAAATTCTGCAGACAATTTGCCTAAGGCGCAGGCTAGACCCCCATTTCACAGAATTGTCTGCAAAAACGAGAT
>CAZWTW010000007.1:67017-71113 GCA_964637095.1 uncultured Gulosibacter sp. | reverse complement strand
GACCCTGTGGGAGAGTAGGACACCGCCGGACTTAATTTAGACAATGGCCACCCCTATGGGGTGGCCATTGTTGTTTAACAGGAGAATTCATGAACGACGAGAATCGTCAGAACGGCGACCGCGACCGCGGTCCCCGTAAGCCTGGATCGGGACGCCCCAGTGGCGGCCGCCCTTCGTCGGGTCGACCCGGCGCGGGGAAGCCTTCGGGCGACCGCAAACCGTATAGCCGTGACGGCAAGCCGGGGGATCGCCCCGCACGTCCAGCGCGTGACGGAGAGCGAAAGCCTTACAGCCGCGATGGAGCACCTTCAGGTGAACGTAAGCCATACAGCCGTGACGGAGCGCCATCACGTGACGGTGACCGTCGTCCGCCGCGTGACGGTGAGCGGAAGCCTTATAGCCGCGACGGCAAGCCCGCCGGCGAACGCAAGCCCTGGTCTCGCGATGGTAAGCCTGGAGATCGCCCTGCACGTCCCGCACGGGATGGCGACCGTAAGCCGTGGTCTCGAGATGGTGCGCCCTCACGCGATGGGGACCGTCGTCCGCCGCGAGATGGTGAGCGTAAACCTTACGGCCGTGACGGCAAGCCCGCTGGCGAGCGCAAGCCGTGGTCTCGCGATGGAGCGCCTTCGGGCGAGCGTAAGCCGTGGTCTCGTGACGGTGCGCCCTCGCGTGATGGGGATCGTCGTCCGCCTCGAGATGGTGAACGTAAGCCGTGGTCTCGTGATGGAGCGCCCTCGCGTGATGGAGAGCGTAAGCCGTGGGAGAAGCGTGATGGGGACCGGCCAAGTTCCCCGCGGGGCTCGCGCCCCGCGCGAGATGGCGACCGTAAGCCTTACAGCCGCGATGGCCAGCCTGGCCGTCCCGACCGTGGAGGCAGCGACCGTCCTCGCCGTGACTATGACCTGAACCCGCTGACTCCGTTCGAGCTCAAGCGCCGTGAGGAACGGGCAGCCGAACCCGAACTTGAAGCGCAATTCAGCGGAACGAACCTCGACCGCGCCGTCGTTCGCGATATTTCGACGCTGAACGAGGACAACAAGATTGTCGTCGGAAAGCACCTTGAATCTGCGGCATTCTTTGCGGACGAGGACCCGGAACGCGCGCTGCAGCACGCGTTGGCGGCCAAGCGTCGCGCGTCGCGTCTCGCCGTTGTCCGCGAGACCGTCGGAATCATGGCGTATGTGACTGAGGACTTTGCACTTGCACTGGCCGAACTTCGCACCGCGGCCCGCATTTCGGGTTCGAACGACCAAATCGCTCTGATCATTGACTGTCTTCGTGCGCTCAACCGCGCCGAAGAGGGCCTCAAGATCGCACGTGACCTTGACCGAGCCGCACTTCCTCGCGAAGCGCGAATCGACCTCGCCATTGTCTTGTCGGGTATCCGCCTTGACCGTGGGGAAACCGATCGCGCGTTCGCGGAATTGCAGATTGCCGAGCTCGATCCGACCAATGCGACCATCGAGAGTGTTGGCCTGTTTGACGCCAATGCTGAGGTGCTCGAGGAATTGGGCCGCGCCGAAGAGGCCGCCAAGTGGCGCAAGTACGCGCGCATGACGGAAGACCACTACGCGCCGGATGAAGAGATGACGATCAAGACCGAGTATCTCGAACCGGACCCGTCGACGTTTGACGTTACTCAGGAGGGTGACGCGGATGTCGACGACACCGTCGCGCCGGAAAGTTCTGATGACGCGCCGGTCGAATCGGACGACGCTTCAGACGCGGTCACCGACGCGGACGATGTGGCGAACGACGATGCAGAAGTTGAAACCGAAGACGAGGAGCCGGAGGGGGAGAAGTCGTGACCCCGCTCGACGGGACTGACGTTCTCTTCGCTGACCTCGATGGGGTTATCTATCGGGGAGAAAACGCCGTTCCGTACGCGGTTGATGCTCTGACGAAGGCGGCAGAGTCCACTCGCGTCGCGTACATCACCAACAACGCTTCCCGCACGCCCGAAAGCGTCGCCGATCACCTTCGCGAACTCGGTTTGTCGCTCGACGCGAGCGATATCGTCACGAGCCCTCAGGCGGCAGTTCGTATTCTGGCAACTCTTGTCCCAGCGGGTGCAACGATTCTCGTCATCGGCGGCGAGGGACTGATTCGCGAGGTAGAGGACGCGGGATTCAGTGTCACCGATTCGGCGAACGATAATCCGGCTGCCGTCATCCAGGGATTCGCGCAGACGGTCGGATGGGTTCACCTCGCGGAAGCGTCGTTCGCCCTGCACACGGGGATTCCGTGGGTTGCGACGAACACCGACTGGACGATTCCGGTAGCTCGCGGCGTTGCCCCCGGCAACGGAACACTCGTTTCCGCCGTCCACCTTGCCGTCGGGCGCTTGCCTGTGTTTGCCGGCAAACCGGAACGCGCCATTTTTGACTACGCTTCTGAGCGATTCGACGCGCACAACGCTCTGGTTGTCGGGGATCGACTCGACACCGACATTCTCGGCGCGAACCGTGCCGGGATGCGAAGCGCCCTTGTCCTGACGGGCATCGACGGCCCCAAGCAGGTTCTTGCAGCCGCCGCGGACCAGCAACCGACTTACATTCTGGGCGACTTGCGTGAACTCGATCAGCCGTATCCCGAGGCGAAGGTCGAGGAGAAGAACGGCACGACAACCGTGACGGTGGGGAAGTCGGTCGTCACCATGACCGCTCACGTCGTCAAGGTGAAGAAGGCCGGCAACAACTCGCTCGATCTTCTTCGCGCCGGCGCAACCGCCATTTACCGTTCGGGACTCCGGATTTACGGTCTCGACGTCGACCCCGCGCTATATTCGTGAGCATGGACAACGAGTTGGAACGACAGACCGTGGAGCACATCAACGAGCTTCCGCTCGAGCAGCGCGCCGCGGCATTCGCCGATCTCGAGCGTGCTCTGCGCGATCGGCTTGATGACCAGTCCCGCTGAGTTTCCCCGCCTTGACCTCGCTCTGGTCGAGCGCGGGCTCGCAGAATCTCGCACGCGCGCGGCGAGGCTGATCGATTCTGGTGACGTTCAAGTCGACGGCCGCATCATCACCAAGGCAGGTTTTCGGGTGGACCCTGAATCCACCGTCGACGTCACGGCCCTCACGCGATGGGTTGCTCGTTCGGCCCTCAAGTTACTTGCGGCCTGCGAACGATTCGGCATCGACTATCGCGGCAAAACGGTCCTCGACATCGGCGCGTCGACCGGCGGGTTCACCGAGGTCGCCCTGTCCCGCGGGGCATCGCGCGTGGTGTCGCTTGACGTTGGGCACGGCCAGATCCATCCGCGAATCAGGGACGACTATCGCGTTGTCGTCCGTGAGGGCGTCAATGCTCGATCACTGACCGCGGACGAGATCGAAGCGTGGGGAGTGAAGCGAATCGATGACGTCGTTGTTGACGTCAGTTTCATCTCGCTGACCCACATCATTCCGTCACTCGTCGCGGCGCTCGGAACAGGTTTTCGCTATATCGTCCTCGTCAAGCCGCAGTTCGAAGTCGGCAAGGGCAATCTCGTCGATGGGGTCGTCCGCGATGCAGCCAAGCGTGATGCGGCGCTGATCGCTGTCTGTGAAGCCCTGGTCGAGGCCGGATTGCCCATTTCCGGGATTATGGCGTCGCCCATCGACGGCGAGCACGGAAATCGTGAAGCACTTGTGTACGGCGATTCCACAATGTCGCTGGATGCGCGAGAATGGAAGGACCACGCAGCATCGATCTGGAAGGAGTGACGGCATGACACGTTCGTTCCTCATCATCGCCCACTCGGGTCGACCAGCGTCGCTTGATGCGGCGATTGTCGTTGCTCGCGAACTGGGAACCGCCGGAGCACAGGCCGTGTGTCTCGATTCTCAATTCCAGGCGCTCAAGGCGACATCGGACGTTGACTTCCACCAGCTGGGCAAGGACGTCGAGATTTCGGACATCGAACTCGTCATCTGTCTTGGTGGAGATGGCACGATTCTCAAGGCCGCGGAAATCATGCGCGACGGCTCGGCGCCGCTCTTGGGCGTCAACATGGGTCACGTCGGATTCCTCGCCGAACTAGAGGTCGAAGACCTCGAATCGGTTGTCGCGCGCGTCATCGCGAAGGATTACACCGTCGACGAGCGACT
>CAZWTW010000007.1:19255-66917 GCA_964637095.1 uncultured Gulosibacter sp. | reverse complement strand
ACCACCCCCGACTCAACGATGACCGTCGATTTGCTCGACCGCAACGGCGCATCCGGTGTCCTCTGGTGTGACGGGCGTCGCACGCACACTCTTGCGCCCGGTTCCCGCATCACCGCGAAGCGTTCAGCAACTCCCGTGCGCTTGGCACACACGCACTCTGGACCGTTCTCTGAACGTCTCGTTCAGAAGTTCTCGTTGCCCACCGAGGGGTGGCGCGGAAGTTCCCAATGATCGACGAGATTTCGATTCGCGACCTCGGGGTCATCAAGTCGGCCGTCCTTCGACTCACGCCGGGGTTCACGGCCGTCACGGGTGAAACCGGTGCGGGGAAGACGATGGTTGTCTCTGCGCTCGGGCTTCTGCTCGGTGAGCGGGCCGACTCGGGAGTTGTCCGCCACGACGCCGAACGCGCGCAGGTAGACGGACGTTGGCGAATCGATTCGCCCGCCGTGACTTCTGCAGTTGAGGAACTGGGCGGGGTTGTCGAAGACGGCGAACTCATCGTCTCCCGCTCGGTGTCGAGCGAGGGACGCTCACGCGTTGTCATCGGAGGCGTCTCTGCGCCAGTCGGTGCGCTCGGCGACCTCGGTGAACATCTCGTTGCGATTCACGGGCAAAGCGATCAACTGCGCCTTCGGTCACAATCGGCACAGCGCGATGCGGTCGATCGTTTTGCTGGCGATGCCCTGCGCAGTGCACTTCGCGAATACCAGGGCGTTTTCCGCCGTTGGACGGACTCAGTTGCGCGACTGGAGCAATTGACGCGCGAGGTCGAGGCCCGCCGCCGCGAAGCCGAGGAACTGCGCCTTGCGGTCGTCGAGATCGACGCTGTTCAACCCATCGCGGGCGAGGACGTTCGCCTTAAGTCGGTTCTCGAACGCCTTGCGAACGGTGATGACCTTCGCCGGGCGGCTCAGGAAGCGCACGAAGCCCTGTCCGCCGAGGATTCAGAGTTTGACGCCGTCTCGCTGGTCGAGAACGCACGCAAGGCACTGGAGCGCGTCGCGAGCCATGACGCGACCGTCGAAACACTTCTCACGCAATTGTCCGAGGCGTCCATCATCGTCCGCGACGCGGCCCAATCGGTTGCTCTGTATGCGAACGGTCTCGATGTTGACGGTGACGACATTGAAACCGTCCAACAGCGCACGGCGACGATCAACGCGCTGGTGCGCAAGTACGGCCCGACACTCGACGACGTGCTGGTGATGTGGTCGACCGCTTCTGATCGACTTTTCGAATTGGATCGCACAAGCGACGAAATTGGCGAACTATCTTCGTCGGTAGACGCCGATCGCGCCGAACTCGAACGCCTGGCAGATGGGCTGTCGGCCCTCCGGACATCGGCCGCGGCGCGACTGTCGGACGAGGTCACAGAGGAACTTCACCACCTCGCGATGCCAACAGCCGAATTCGTCGTTGCGGTCTCTGTTGGGACGGAATTCCACGTGCACGGGCGTGACACGGTTGACATGTTGCTGCGACCGCACCCCGGCGGCGAGCCCAAGCCGGTGACGAAGACGGCGTCGGGCGGCGAACTCTCGCGCGTGATGCTGGCTATCGAGGTTGTGATCGCGGGCACCGACACCGTTCCGACTCTCGTGTTCGACGAGATTGACGCCGGTGTCGGCGGTTCGAGCGCGATCGAAATTGGTCGACGACTCGCGAAACTTGCCGAATCGGCGCAGGTCATCGTCGTCACGCACTTGCCACAGGTTGCTGCGTTCGCGACAAACCACTTGCGCATCATCAAGGACACGAGCGGTGACGTCACTGAGTCGACGATCACCGAATTGTCGGGCGACGAACGAATCGCTGAGATGGCACGTCTCCTGTCGGGAACCGACTCCGAGAACGCGCGGGCGCACGCACGCGAAATGCTCGATTCTGCTTCTTCTGGGCGTGGCGCGCACGGTTAATTCGTTGTTTTGCTCACGCTCGGGATAGTGTTAAACCCCGTGGTGAGGGATACAGATTTTGACCCGAAGCGGGTTGTGACACGACACATTTTCGTGACCGGAGGAGTCGTCTCCTCACTCGGAAAAGGCCTAACGGCGGCCTCTCTCGGGAACCTTCTGACGCGTCGCGGACTGCGCGTTGTCATGCAGAAACTCGACCCGTATCTCAACGTTGACCCGGGAACGATGAACCCGTTCCAGCACGGTGAAGTCTTCGTGACGGACGACGGCGCCGAAACCGACCTCGACATCGGTCACTACGAGCGCTTCCTCAACATCAACCTTGACCGTGCGGCCAACGTCACCACCGGCCAGATTTACTCGCGTGTGATCGAGCGCGAACGACGTGGCGAATACCTCGGCGATACCGTCCAGGTCATTCCGCACATCACGGACGAAATCAAGCGTCGCATGCGCCTTCAGGCGGAACTCGACCCGACGCCTGACGTCATCATCACCGAGATCGGTGGAACTGTCGGAGACATCGAGAGCCAGCCGTTCATCGAAGCAGCGCGTCAGGTTCGCCACGAACTCGGCCGCAAGAACGTGTTCTTCGTCCACGTGTCGCTCGTCCCGTTCATGGGTGCTTCGGGTGAACAGAAGACCAAGCCGACGCAGCACTCGGTCGCCGCGCTGCGGTCTATCGGAATCCAGCCCGACGCCCTCGTGCTTCGCTCTGACCGTCCCGTCACTGCTGGCAACAAGCGCAAGATTGCGTTGATGTGTGACGTCGACGAGGACGCGGTTGTCAACGCAGTGGACGTTCCGTCGATTTACGACATTCCTGCCATGTTGCACTCACAGGGTCTCGACCAGTACATCGTCGACCAGCTTCGATTCGAGGACGCCGGCGAGGTCAACTGGACCGGTTGGTCGGAACTTCTTGACACGGTTCACAACCCCAAGGGCAAAGTCACGATTGGTCTGGTCGGAAAGTACATCGATCTTCCGGACGCTTACCTGTCCGTCACCGAAGCGCTCAAGGCTGGCGGATTCGCGAACGACGTCGCTGTGACCATCAAGTGGGTTCCCTCTGACACGTGCGAAACCCCTGAGGGCGCGGCCGAAGCACTCGCCGATCTGGACGGAATTCTGGTTCCTGGCGGATTCGGTGTTCGTGGAATCGAAGGCAAGCTCGGCGCGCTGAAGTACGCCCGCGAGAACCTCATCCCGACGCTCGGAATTTGCCTCGGACTGCAGTGCATGGTCATCGAATACGCGCGCAACGTTGCCGGTCTTGCCGGTGCGTCCTCGAGCGAATTCGACCCCGACAGCGAGTACCCCGTCATCGCCACAATGGCTGAGCAGGTCGACATCATCGCCGGGGGAGACCTGGGCGGAACCATGCGCCTCGGTCTGTACGAAGCGGCACTGGCCAAGGGATCCGTCGCTGAGTCGGTATACGCATCGCCCACCGCGTTTGAACGTCACCGCCACCGCTACGAGGTCAACAACCGTTATCGCGACCAGATCGCTGCGGCCGGACTCTCGTTCTCGGGAACCAGCCCCGACGGCAACCTCGTCGAGTTCGTCGAACTTCCCGCTGACGTTCACCCGTACTACATCGCGACGCAGGCGCACCCGGAACTCCGGTCGCGCCCGACCGAGGCCCACCCCCTGTTTGCGGGGTTGGTCGCCGCAGCCCGCGATCGCCACACCTCGGACGTCCTCGACGTCGACTACAGCGACGAGCAGTAAATGGCCTCAGAGGTATTCAGCCTCGTAGAGCGTTTCCTTCGCCGCACGGCGATGGAAAAGGGCCGAAGTGCCAACACGGTGTCGGCGTATCGCCGTGACCTAGAGCGCTGGGCTAATCGCGTCGGAAACCGACCAATTGGCTCGGTGTCGGCCACTGACATCACCGATCACCTCGCCAAGTTGCGAGCCGAGGGGCTTGCGTCGTCATCTATCACGCGCGCACTGTCCTCGATTCGCTCATTCCACCGATTCCTTGTCGCGGAAGGCATCGCCGACAACGATCCGACAGGTTCCGTTCTGGCACCTGGTCGAACGCAGCGGCTGCCCAAGGCGTTGACGATTGAACAGGTCACCGCGCTCTTGGAATCGACACCGACCGAAACCTCCGTCGGCCTGCGGGACCGGGCACTGCTCGAACTTCTCTACGCAACCGGCGGTCGTGTGTCGGAAGTTGTGACGCTCGCGGTCGACGATGTGCGCCCTGATGAGGTCGCCGATGTCATCACGCTGACGGGTAAGGGAAACAAGCAGCGCATCGTTCCGCTCGGGACCTATGCGCGTGACGCAATCGATGCGTATCTGGTCCGTGGTCGCCCTGCGTTGCTTGCCAAAGGGCAAGGAACGCCGATGTTGTTTCTCGGCGCCCGCGGAGGCCCACTCACCCGTCAGAATGCGTTTCTCATCATTCGAGCGGCCGCCGAACGCGCGGGAATTACCCAAACGATTTCGCCCCACACTCTTCGACACTCGTGCGCAACGCACCTTCTTCGCGGAGGTGCCGACATCCGAGTCGTTCAGGAACTGTTGGGACACGCATCCGTCGCGACGACACAGATTTACACGCTGGTGACGAGAGACGCCCTCACTGAGGCGTATCGCACCGCTCATCCGCGAGCCACCTAGACGACGGGGCGCCACAGGTTAGGATTTACCCATGACCGACTTCCCCCAACCTGCACCGTTGACGAGCCACGGACCGGCACGCGTCATCTCGTTGTGCAACCAAAAGGGTGGGGTCGGAAAGACCACGACGACGATTTCTCTCGCCGGCGCGCTCGTCGAATACGGCCGCAAGGTTCTCGTTGTTGATTTCGACCCGCAAGGCGCCTTGACCGCTGGACTCGGGGCGACCGGGCACGATGTCCCGACGATCTACGACCTGCTCGTTAGCTCGCAGTATGGAATTCGCGATGCGATTCAGGCCACCAAGGTCGACAATCTGCACATCATCCCCGCAAACATCGACTTGTCTGCCGCCGAAGTTCAACTCGTCAATGAGGTCGCTCGCGAAAGCATCCTGCTCAACGTTCTTCGACCCGTGATGAACGAGTACGACGTCATCCTCATTGACTGTCAGCCGTCTCTCGGCCTGCTCACTGTCAACGCGCTGACCGCCTCGCACGGCGTTCTCATCCCGCTGGCATGCGAATACTTCGCTCTGCGTGGCGTTTCGCTGCTGTTGGACACGATCGAAAAGGTCAAGCAGCGCCTCAACCCGACCATTCAGGTCGATGGAATCGTCCCGACGATGTACGACCCGCGCACGCTGCACTCGAAAGAGGTGCTCGACCTCGTCAAGCAGAACCTCGGAGACAAGGTCCTGCAGTCGACGATCAAGCGCACGGTCAAGTTCCCGGATTCGACGGTTGTCGGAACCCCCATCACTGTTTTCGCCCCCGATCACCCCGCGGCGAACGCCTACCGCGAATTGGCCCGAGAGCTGATTTTCCTTGGAAAGATTGCCTGACGCCGAGGACGGCTTCCGCGTCAGCCTGACGAACTTCGACGGACCGTTCGACTTACTCCTGTCGCTCATCTCGAAGCACGAGATGGACATCACCGAGGTGAGCCTCGCGGCTGTCACGAACGACTTCATTGCGTTCCTCAAGGACCTCGACGGGCCCGCCGAACTCGACGCAGCGAGCGAGTTCCTCGTTGTTGCGGCGACTCTGTTGGACATGAAGATTGTGGGGCTGTTGCCCGCCGGCGAATACGCCGACGCCGAGGACGTTGCCGTTCTCGAGGCCCGCGACCTGTTGTTCGCGAGGCTTTTGCAGTACCGCGCGTTCAAGGAAGTTTCCGCGTGGTTTGCGACCCGCATCGAGGCCGAATCGTCGCGTAACCCGCGCAACGTTCGCCTGGAGGACAAGTACCGCGAACGCACGCCTGAATTGGTGTGGAACACGTCACTCGAGGACTTCCACACGCTGGCGTTGTTGGCGCTCGCACCGCGCGAAATCCCCATGATTGGTCTCGACCACCTGCACGCGCCACTCGTGTCGGTTCGCGAGCAGGCAGCAATCGTTGTCGGGATGGTTCGATCCGGCCCGATGACCTTCCGACAGTTGATTGCCGGGGCCGACCAAAAGGGAGTCGTCGTCGCACGCTTCCTCGCCATCTTGGAGTTGTACCGCCAGTCCGCCGTGTCGTTCGAGCAGATCGAGCCGCTCGGTGAACTCACCATCCGTTGGACCGCAGATACGTGGAACGACGAAAACCTCGTCAGCCTGGGAGCAGATTATGGACAGTGAACTCGACCGCCAACTCGAGGCGATTCTCATGGTGGCCGACGAGCCGCAGAGCCTTGTCTCGCTTGCGACCGTTCTCGAAACGCCCGTCACCGAGGTGAAAGAGGCCATCGCGCGCCTCGTCGCCGACTACGACGGGCTGAACGGCACCGTTCGCCGCGGGTTCGAACTGCGTGAAATCGGTGGCGGATGGCGCATCTACGTGCGCGAGGACTATGACGATCTCGTTCGCGATGTCGTTCACTCGCAGAACGCGACGAAGTTGTCGCAGCCAGCACTAGAGACCCTTTCCGTCATCGCATACAAGCAACCCGTTACCCGTGCACAGGTTTCCGGTATTCGCGCGGTCAACGTTGACACGGTCATCCGCACGCTCGTTGGTCGTGGGCTGATTACCGAGGTCGGCACCGAACACGAGACGGGCGCGATTCTGTATGGAACGACGGACCTGTTGCTGACCCACCTCGGAATCGACAATCTTGAACAGCTTCCGCCCGTGTCGGAACTGCTCGACGACGGTTCCAGCGGCTTCGACGATGCCAACTGAGCGCCTGCAGAAGGTTCTTGCCGCTGCCGGAGTCGCCTCGCGTCGCGCGAGCGAAAACCTCATCGTCGCTGGTCGGGTGACGGTCAACGGAGTCGTTGTCACTGAACTCGGTTCCCGCGTCGACCCAGAAGTCGACAAGATCACCGTGAACGGCAGCCCGATCCAGGTCGACGTGTCGATGCGCTACGTGATGCTCAACAAGCCGACGGGCGTCGTGTCGACGATGTCGGACGAGAACGGTCGACGCGATCTGACCGAATTCACGTCTCAGTTCGAGGAACGCTTGTACAACGTCGGCCGTCTCGACGCGGAAACGTCCGGACTGCTCATTTTGACGAATGACGGAGCCATTGCGCACGTCCTCGCTCATCCGTCGTTCGAGGTCAGCAAGACGTATCTGGCCAAGGTCGACGGCGAGGTCACCCCGGCCGTTTTGCGCCAGCTGAAGACGGGTGTCGAGCTGGAGGACGGGTTCATCGCGGTCGACGCGGTCGCGGTCAAGGGCCAGCCATCGCGTGGACAAACTCTGATCGAGCTCACGCTGCATTCAGGTCGCAATCGAATCGTGCGACGACTGTGCGCGGCGGTCGGTCACCCTGTCGTCGAACTGCACCGGAAGAGTTTCGGGCCGCTGACGCTGGGAAGCCTCGGGTCGGGCGCAATGCGCGACCTCAGTAAGGTTGAAGTGAGCAGTATTTTGGCGCTTGCCGGCGATTCGGAAGGGGAAACCGCATGAGTTCATCGCGCGTTGACGGCCCCGTTCGCATCGTTGGAGCCGGACTTTTGGGGACATCCATCGGGCTCGTTCTTCGTCGTCAAGGCGTCGAGGTGTCACTCGTTGACGCGTCGCCGACGGCCGTGAAATTGGCGAGCGAGTACGGTGCCGGAAACCCCGCCTCGGACTCGGATTCGCCCGCGCTGATTGTTGTTGCAACCCCGCCAGACGTTGTCGCCGACGTGGTCGCCGCCGAACTTGTCCGATTCCCTGACGCCATCGTCACCGACGTGGCCAGTGTCAAGGGTTCGGTGCTGGAATCGCTCGAATCTCGCGGAATCGATCTGTCGAACTACGTCGGTTCTCACCCCATGGCTGGACGCGAACGCGGAGGAGCGGTCGCCGCTCGCGCCGACCTGTTCACGGGTCGTGCGTGGATTGTGTGCACCCGTCCAGAACTCTCAGATTCCGCCGTTTCGGCCGTCACGTCGCTTGCTGAAGCCTGCGGTTCCAACGTCGTCGAACTCAGCACAGCGGACCACGATGCCGCCGTCGCTCTCGTCAGTCACGTGCCACAGATCGTGTCATCCGCTGTTGCGTCGAGCCTCGTCGGCGCTCGTGACGACTACGTCACCCTTGCAGGCGGGGGATTGCGGGATGTCACGCGAATCGCCGCGTCCGACCCGACGTTGTGGATTCAGATTCTGACCGCGAATTCGGGGGACATTTCGAGCGTCCTGCGCGGAGTTCGCGACCGCATCGACGCGGTTCTTGGCGCTCTGGACAAGGGGGCTGCGACCGCCGTCCTCGCCGACCTGCTCGCTGCAGGCAACGGGGGCGTCGCCCGTATTCCCGGCAAGCACGGCGCGAGCGCACAGTTTGCGCAGATTCTGGTGATTATCGACGACACCCCCGGCCAGTTGGCCAAGCTGCTCACCGAGATCGGTGAACTGGGCGTCAACATGGAAGACCTTCGACTCGAGCACTCGCCCGGGTCGCAAATCGGCTTTGCCGAGGTGTCGGTCATCCCGTCGGCAGAGGACGAGTTGGTTGCCGCGTTGGAATCGCGCGGATGGCGAATTGCGGGTGAAGGACGATGACGCGCATTGTTGCGATCGACGGACCTGCTGGTAGCGGCAAGTCCAGTGTGTCCCGTGCGACCGCTCGTCGTTTGGGTTATGGATTTCTCGACACGGGCGCCGCGTATCGCGCACTGACGTGGTGGGTGCTCGATCTCGAGATCGACCCTCACGACCACGATGCGGTCGCCGCGTTGCTCGCGGATTTCCCGTATTCGATTTCGATGGATCCTGACAATGAGCACATGCGTGTCGGCGAAGTCGACGTCACCGAGGCCATTCGCGAACCGCGGATTTCCCTCAACGTCAGCTCGATCGCAACGAACCCCAGTGTGCGCCCGTGGATGAAGGACTTCACCCGCAAACTCGCCGCAGAGTCGGGGTATCCGGGGATCGTTGCCGAAGGGCGCGACATGACGACTGTCGTTTTCCCCGACGCCGAGACGCGCATCCTGCTCACCGCGCGTGAAGAGGTGCGCATCGCGCGCCGTGCAGGCGAAACCACCGCCGCTGCTGATGTGACGGCGAAGTCCATCACCGAGCGTGACGCGAAGGATTCCACCGTTGTCGACTTCATGAACGCCGCACCTGGCGTGACGGTCGTGGATTCATCGGATATTGATTTCACCGAAACTGTCGACACGATTGTCGGCCTGTGCACAGGAGGCAACGCGTGAGTAACGACGAAATGGATGACTTCGGAGACGACGACATCATCGAACGTCTCGAGGGGATGACCGACGCGGATGCGCAGCAGCGTGCCGAGTCGCTTCGCCGTGGGCTCGAAGAGTACGACCTGGACGACGATGACATCGCCGTACTGGAATCGCAGATTGGTGACACCGACGAGGTCGTCATCCTCCCGGCGCTTCCCGTTCTCGCAATCGTCGGCCGCCCCAACGTTGGCAAGTCCGCACTCGTCAACCGAATCCTTGGTCGACGCGAAGCAGTCGTCGAGGACGTCCCCGGTGTCACCCGTGACCGCGTCTCGTACAAGGCTGAATGGGCTGACCGCAAGTTCACGCTGGTGGACACCGGCGGGTGGGAACCTGACGCCAAGGGAATCGACCTGTCGGTCGCCCAGCAGGCGGAAATCGCTATCGAACTCGCCGACGCTGTGCTGTTTGTTGTCGACGCGATGGTGGGCGCGACTGCCACCGACGAACGCGTCGTCCGCATGCTTCGTGCAACGAAAAAGCCCGTTCTGCTCGTCGCCAACAAGGTCGATGACGCCCGCCAGGAACCGGAGGCCGCTTCGTTGTGGTCGCTCGGTCTTGGATCCCCGTGGCCCGTCTCCGCACTTCACGGACGCGGTGTTGCCGACCTGCTCGACAAGGTCCTGACGGTTCTTCCCGAGATTAGTGCAGTTGCCAAGACGGAAATCGGCGGACCTCGTCGTGTCGCCATCATTGGCCGTCCCAACGTCGGAAAGTCGTCACTTCTCAACAAGACAGCCGGCGAAGAGCGCGTTGTCGTCAACGAGTTGGCGGGAACCACGCGTGACCCGATCGACGAGCAGATTGAACTCGGCGGAAAGGTGTGGCGTTTCGTCGACACCGCCGGCATCCGTCGCCGCCAGCACATGGCACAGGGTGCCGACTTCTATGCGTCACTGCGAACGGCCGCCGCGCTGGAAAAGGCGGAAGTTGCCGTCATCGTTCTCGATGTCACGCAGCCCATCAGCGAGCAGGACATTCGAATCGTCGACATGGCGCTCGAATCTGGTCGTGCCATCGTTCTCGCATTTAACAAGTGGGACCTGCTCGATGATGATCGTCGCCGTTACCTCGAGCGCGAGATTGAGCAGGACCTTGCACACGTCGCATGGGCTCCTCGTGTCAACATCTCGGCACGTACTGGTCGACACCTCGAGAAGTTGGTGCCTGCGCTCGAACTCGCACTCGAGTCGTGGGACACCCGTGTTCCGACCGGCAAGTTCAACGCGTTCCTTGCTGAGTTGGCCGCTGCACACCCGCACCCCGTGCGCGGTGGACGCCAACCTCGAATCCTTTTCGGCACGCAGGCAACTACCCGCCCGCCGACATTCGTCGTCTTCACCACGCAGTTCCTCGACCCGCAGTATCGCCGATTCATCACGCGACGACTTCGCGAGGTCTGGGGCTTCGAAGGTTCGCCCATCGAAATTCAAATGCGCGTTCGTGAGCGACGCGGACCGAAGCGTTAGCCGTGAACTACCTTCCGCCTCCGCACCTTCGCGATCCCGGTGACCAGTGGGTCTACGGACCGAACGGCGAAAAGGTGTGGGGCGCGTTCGGTGCGGCCGGTGTGCTCGTCTGGAACCGCGACACGGACTGTGTTCTGTTGCAGTTGCGCGCCGAATGGTCGCACCACGGCGGCACCTGGGGGATTCCCGGTGGCGCTATCCGCAAGGGCGAGACGGCACGCGACGGCGCCCTGCGCGAAGCGCACGAGGAGGCCGGAGTCCCCGAGGAACTGCTCGAAGCCATCGACGAGTTCATCATCGACCTTGGTTTCTGGTCGTACACGACAGTCATCGCTCGCACGGTGGAACACTTCGAAC
Organism: uncultured Gulosibacter sp.; assembly: GCA_964637095.1. GTDB lineage: Bacteria > Actinomycetota > Actinomycetes > Actinomycetales > Microbacteriaceae > MWH-TA3. The sequence continues at coordinate 55,850 of CAZWTW010000007.1, read as the reverse complement.
CAGTCGAGAACGACCAAGAAAGCATCGACCTTCAGTGGGTCAAGCGCACCCAGGTCGAAGAACTTGAGTTGCACCCTCGATTCGGTCAGAACTGGCCGCATCTTCGCGACCTGCTCGCGACCCACCTCGGCTAGTCTGGGGACAGAAACACCGCTTTTCACAAGGATGTGACCGCATGACCCAGATCAACCGCCAGCGCCTCGCCGAACTGTTCGACCGCGAACGAACCGAGTTTGAGGCCAGCCATCCGAAGTCAAAGGCCGCCTACGCCGCCGCTGATCACTTGTTTGGTCGCGTCCCGATGACGTGGATGAACAAGAAGGCCGGTTCGTTCCCGATCTACTTTGAGTCAGCACGGGGCAACCGCGTTCGCGACATCGACGGAAACGAGTACATCGATTTCGCGCTGGGGGACACCGGTTCGATGGCTGGCCACTCCGCTCCCGAGGTCGTCGCAGCAGTCCAGAAGCGCATCGGCGAGCAAGGTGGTCTTACGACGATGTTGCCCACGACCGACGCCGAATGGGTCGGCGCTGAGCTTTCCCGCCGGTTCGGAATGGACCGCTGGAGCTTTTCGCTCACGGCAACGGACGCCAACCGCTGGGTCATCCGCCTGGTCCGCGCTTTGACGGGACGCTCCAAGATTCTGTTCCACTCGTACTGCTATCACGGCTCGGTCGACGAATCGTTGATCGTCGTCGGTCCGAACGGCGAGGCGATGAGCCGCCCCGGAAACGTGGGTGAACCCGTCGACGTCCTCGAGACCAGTCGTGTTGCCGAGTTCAACGATCTTGAGGCGCTCGAGCGGGAACTCGCTCACGGTGACGTTGCCGCCGTGCTCATCGAGCCGGCCCTCACCAACATCGGAATTGTGCTTCCGGAACCCGGTTATCACGACGGCGTTCGAGAGTTGACGCGCAAGTACGGTGCTCTCCTCATCATTGACGAGACCCACACGTTCAGCGCGGGTCCTGGCGGTATGACGAAGTCGGCCGGACTCGAGCCCGACATCCTCGTCATCGGTAAGGCAATCGGCGGGGGAATACCGACCGGTGCGTACGGGCTTTCCGCCGAATTCGCGGAGAAGGCTCTCGCGCGCGATGACCTTGACCTCGTTGACATGGGTGGTGTTGGCGGAACGCTCGCCGGAAACCCGCTGTCGGTTGCCGCCATGCGCGCAACCCTGGAGCACGTCCTCACCGAGGAAGCATTCGAACACATGATTGCGACGTGCGATTTTTTTACCCAGGGGATGAACGACATCTTCGACAAGTACGACTTGCCGTGGGCGATCAACCAACTCGGTGCCCGCTGTGAATACCGCTTCGCTCGTCCCTATCCCCGAAACGGTGGCGAAGCCAACGCGGCGGCAGACGGCGATCTAGAAGATTTCCTGCACCTGTATCTTGCGAACCGCGGCATCATGTTGACTCCTTTCCACAACATGGCGCTGATGTGTCCGACCACGACCGTCGCTGATGTCGAGAAGCACCACGAGGTGTTCGAGGCGGCGATTCGCGAGTTGCTCGACGCATAATCCGCCGTCACCGTTTGGTAGGGTAGTGGAGTTGTCGTTCGCGACAGCGGGCTGTGGCGCAGCTTGGTAGCGCACTTGACTGGGGGTCAAGGGGTCGCAGGTTCAAATCCTGTCAGCCCGACACAGTAAAGAAAGACCGACTTTGTGTTGGTCTTTCTTTGTTTGTTGCGTGGAGTCCACGCCTCAGCCCGCAATGGCCGCGCTACCCTTGAGGTATGCCCATCGAACGTATGCCGTCGCGCGGCGAGAGCCGCCCGCAGGTGATGCCGACGGCTGAAGGTTGGACGCAGCAGCTTGGGCCCGATGGTCGCCCGTCACTGCAGTTCGAATCGCCACGCGGCGCGAAGCCGCCGGTCCACTGGGCTGACTTGTCGGTCGAGGAGCGCGAAGCGAAGGTAGTCGAACTGGGGCTTCCCAAGTTCCGCGCCAAGCAGATCTCGACCCACTACTTCACTCATTACACGAGCAACCCCGAACACATGACGGATTTACCGGCCGAGTCGCGTGCCGACATCGTTGCGGCGACGCTGCCACCGCTTCTGACCGAGGTCCGGCGCCTCAAGACGGACAAGGGCGACACCATCAAGTTCCTCTGGCACCTTTTCGACGGCGCGTTGGTCGAGTCAGTCCTCATGCGATACCCCAACCGCATCACGCTCTGCGTCTCGTCGCAAGCCGGTTGCGGCATGAATTGTCCTTTCTGCGCCACGGGTCAGGCTGGACTCACCCGCAACATGTCCGCTGCCGAGATTGTGGATCAGGTCGTCCAAGCGAACCGCGCTATTGCCGAAGGCGAACTCGAAGGCGTCGATGGTGAACGTCGCGTCACCAACATTGTGTTCATGGGAATGGGCGAACCGCTGGCCAATTACGCTCGCGTGATGAAGTCGGTGCGCGCAATGCTCGCGCCACAACCCAACGGGCTGGGGATGTCGGCTCGTCACGTCACGGTGTCGACTGTCGGTTTGGTTCCGGCCATCAACAAGTTGGCGGCCGAAGGCCTGCAGCTGACCTTTGCACTGTCACTCCACGCGCCAGACGACCAACTTCGCGACGAGATGATCCCGGTGAACTCGCGATGGAAGGTCGACGAGGCGTTGGACGCCGCCCGCGCGTATTTCGACGCAACGGGCCGCCGTGTGTCCATCGAATACGCGCTTATCAAGGACATGAATGACCACGCGTGGCGCGCGGACCTGCTCGCCAAGAAACTCAACGACCGCGGAACGGGCTGGGTCCACGTCAACCCGATTCCACTGAACCCCACTCCCGGTTCAGTGTGGACGGCATCGGAACCCGCTGTCATGCGGGACTTCGTGAACCGCCTTGAGTCGGCGGGAATCCCCACGACGTTGCGGGACACCCGTGGCAAGGAAATCGACGGCGCCTGTGGCCAGTTGGCCGCTGCAGACAACGGGTAATTCATGAACGTCGATCGAGTTCGCGCCATGAAATTCGCCACGCTGTATCCGCTCTACGTGACGAAGGTCGAACGCAAAGGCCAATCCGTCGATTCGCTCAACGAGGTGATTCGCTGGTTGACGGGCTACACCCAGCTGGAACTCAATCGACTGGCGACCTCAGAGACCTCGCTCGACGAGTTTTTCGCTGGCGCACCAATGAATCCCAACGCTGAACTCATCACGGGAGTGATTTGCGGCGTGCGGGTCGAACAAATCGAGGACCCCTTCATGAAGAAGGTCCGTCAACTAGACAAGGTCGTCGACGAGGTCGCCGCGGGGCGAGCAATGTCGAAGATCCTTCGCGCTTAGCGGCCCTGCGGGCGAATCGAACGCGTCGAGTTGGCGCCCCGGCTGCCGCGGAAGTTGTTCCCGCCCTGCCCGCTGCGCTCGGGGAACTTGCTCTCGGCGACGGGACGACCCGAGTGGTCGCGCTGGCCACGCTGTGCGCGCTTGCGCTGAGCGTTCGCGCCGGTTGATGTTCCACGCGGCTGCTGTTGCTGAACTGCTGCACGAGGAGCCGGCTTGACATATTCCGCGATTTCGCCGACCAATTCGGTGACGGCGGGGGAGACGGGTGTGACGTTCTGCGGTGTGACGGTGATCGACGCCTTGCGCAGCATCAGGCCGAGGTCCTTGCGCTGTTCGGGCAGGCAAATCGTGACAACGTCACCAGCCGAGCCAGCTCGTGCGGTACGACCCGAACGGTGCAGGTACGCCTTGTGCTCGGTCGGCGGGTCAACGTGGATGACGAGCTCGACGTCGTCAACGTGGACACCACGGGCAGCAACGTCTGTCGCAACGAGGACCTTGACGTCACCGTTCGAGAACGCGGAAAGGTTGCGGTCGCGAGCCGGCTGCGACAGGTTTCCGTGCAGGTCGACTGCGGGAATGCCCTGTTCGGTGAGCAACTTGGCCAACTTCTTGGCGTGGTGCTTGGTGCGCATGAATAAAATGCGGCGACCGGTTCCCGACGCGAGTGTCTTGACGAGGTCTTTCTTGACGTCGGCACCGCTCACCTCGAACACGTGGTGAGTCATCTGGACGACGGGCGAGTTCGCCTCGTCGACCGAGTGAAGAATTTCGTTGTGCAGGAACTTCGCGACGAGCTTGTCAACGCCGTTGTCCAAAGTCGCGCTGAAGAGCAGTCGCTGACCGCCGCGAGGGGTCGCGGAGAGGATGCGCGTGACGCCGGGGAGGAACCCGAGGTCCGCCATGTGGTCTGCCTCGTCAAGAACGGTGATCTGAACGGTGTCGAGGTGAACGAGACCCTGCTTCATGAGGTCCTCGAGTCGACCGGGGGTTGCGACGACGATGTCGACGCCGTTGCGAAGCGCTTCGACCTGACGGTTTTGGGAAACGCCACCGAAGATCGTCATCGTGCGGAGCTTGTACACGTCGGCAAGCGGACGAAGGGTTGCATCGATTTGCGTCGCGAGTTCACGCGTCGGAGCGAGGATGAGTCCGGTGGGGCGACCGGGCTTGCGCGATGCCGTGCCAACAGTCTGCGCGAGGCGCACAACCATCGGAATCGAGAACGCGAGCGTCTTGCCCGAGCCGGTCTTGCCGCGGCCGAGGACGTCACGACCGGCAAGCGTGTCGGGAAGCGTGTCCACCTGGATGGGGAACGGGGTGTCCTTGCCGTCCGCGGTGAGCGCGGCGACGAGGGCGGAAGGCACGCCAAGCGTGCCGAATGAAGGTGTAGTCACAGGAAATACCAGTTTCTGAATGGTGAACGCGGGCACGGATGTGCGGGGCGTTCGGGTGGGCGAGCATGCCGGTTGGCACAGTCAATCGCCGAAGAAAAGATGTCAACCGAAATGGCCGGTGAGGGATGCGTTATTCGACGCGCACATCGAACAATCTCGAGTGCAGTGGTTTCAGTCTACCCGACCGGGGCTATTCGGCGAGCAGCGCAGTCATTTCTGCGATTTCGGCGGTCTGTGCCGTGATGATGGCAGCGCCCAGCGCCTTCGCTTCTGCGTTGGTTGTGTCGGACAGCAGGTCGTTGACCATGTCGATCGCCCCTTCGTGGTGGGCAATCATGTGGGTGAGAAAGAGAGCGTCAAACTCCGCGTCACGAGCGGCGCGGACAACGGTCATGTCCTCGTCCGAGACAATTCCGGGCATGTTCATGTTGTGTCCCATGTCCATGCCACTTCCCGACGCATCCAACCACGCCTTCATCTGATCAATTTCAGGTTGTTGTGCGTTCTTGATTCGCGACGCGAGGTCGAGGATTTCAGGATTCGAGGTGTTGGTCTCGGCGATGGCCGCCAATTCAACGGCCTGCTCGTGGTGGGGAATCATCATCTGGGCGAACATGATGTCGTTCATGCTGAACTCGGTTGACTGTTCGGCGCTGGGGTTGCTGCTGATTCCAGAAACGCACCCACTCAATCCGAGGGTCACGAGTGCCGACAGGGCAATTGCCACAACTGTTTTGCGCATGCTTCACGGTAACACGCTTTTCTTGGAGCGTGCTGAGAACTTTCCAGCGTGTTTATTCGTTCCCAAACGATGCGCGAATACGCTGGAACCGCGATGACGCGAAAGGCCGTTCAATGACGAACACATCACACGACTCCGAACCCGTTGACTGGTCCTCGAAAGAGGCTATTGCCGAGGGTCTTGTCCCTGTAATCGGCCGGCTCTACCGTGAACACGGTGTCGTGCTCTCGGTGCACGGACGTAGCCTGCTCAACATCTCGCCAATCGACATTGTTCGGATTCACCGATTTGCGCGGCACGTCGAAGGCGCGGAATTGCCGATCGCGGACACGGCCCACATGCTTTCCGCCCTGGCTGAACTCAACCCCGGCCCCGCATCGATTGACGTCGCCCGTCTGCACGCGCGCTTTCGCGAGAGCGGCGAGACGGACCTGTCGGTCTGGGTGTCGACCGAACTGTCCGAGATCGCGAACAAGCGTCCGGGAACTCAGGGGGAGGGGCGAGACGTCGTCCTCTACGGATTCGGTCGCATCGGCCGACTGGTCGCACGAATCCTGCTGGCTCGGGCTTCGGATGTTCAGGGGCTTCGGCTTCGTGCCATCGTGGTCCGCAAAGGCGGCGACACGGATCTGGTCAAACGCGCGAGTCTGCTTCGACGGGATTCGGTTCACGGTCCGTTCAATGGATCGATCACCGTCGATGAGTCGCGGAACCTCATCATCGCCAACGGGACCGCAATCCAGGTGATCTACGCGAACGACCCCGCGTCGATTGATTACAGCGCTTACGGGATCGACAACGCAATCGTCGTCGACAACACGGGTAAGTGGCGCGATGAAGCGGGGCTGTCGCAGCACCTCCAATCCCAAGGGGTCTCGCGTGTCCTTCTGACGGCGCCGGGCAAGGGCGCGCTCAAGAACATCGTCTACGGAATCAATCACAAATCGATTTCCAACGACGATCGAATTGTGACCGCTGCATCGTGCACCACCAACGCGATCACGCCAGTGCTCAAAGTCATCAACGACGAATACGGCGTCAGTTATGGACACGTCGAGACAGTGCACTCGTTCACGAACGACCAAAACCTCATCGACAATTTCCACAGCGGGGATCGGCGAGGACGTTCTGCGGTTCTCAACATGGTCATCTCAGAAACGGGAGCGGCCAGCGCGGTCGCCAAGGCGCTACCGGAATTAGCCGGCAAGTTGACGGGCAACGCGATTCGTGTGCCAACGCCCGACGTGTCGATGGCCATTCTCAACCTGACTCTCTACCGCGATGTGACGAAAGACGAACTCAACGGCTATCTGCGCGAGATGGCGCTCAACTCGAAGTTCCGACACCAAATCGATTACATCGAATCCGCCGAGGTCGTCTCGACTGACTTTCTAGGTTCGCGCCGTGCGGGAATCGTGGACGGGCTGGCCACCATCACGAGTGGAAACCACGCCGTTGTGTACGTCTGGTACGACAACGAATATGGCTACAGCCACCAAGTTGTGCGAGTGTTGGAGAAGATGGGCGGCATCGTTCGTCCCTTCTTCCCTCGCTCGAAGGACTGACCATGGCCACGCGACTTTCCCGCCGAATTCATCCGGCTTGGATCGTTGCGGGTGTTGCGTTCATCGCGTTGATGGGTGCCGCGGGTTTCCGCGCCGCGCCAGGGGTCTTGATGATCCCGCTCAACGAGGAGTTCGGCTGGCCGATATCGACCATGTCCGCCGCAGTGAGCTTCAACATATTGCTCTATGGGCTGACGGCGCCATTCGCGGCGGCTCTCATCGGTCGATTCGGCGTGCGCGCGGTCACGATGGTTGCACTCGTCCTCATCGCCGCCGGCTCGGGCTTGACCGTATTCATTACTGCGGAATGGTTGTTGTATCTGACGTGGGGGCTGCTCATTGGGCTGGGAAGTGGCTCGATGGCGCTCGTCTTTGCCGCAGAAATATCGTCGACCTGGTTCGTGAAGCGTCGTGGACTGGTGACCGGTGTGTTGTCCGCCGGCAGCGCGACCGGCCAACTCGTCTTCTTGCCCGTTATCGGCGCGATGTCCGAAACAACGGGCTGGCGCACCGCGTCACTCGTCATCTCGGGCGCTGCTCTTGCCGTCGTGCCGCTGGTGTACTTTCTCGTGCGAAATCATCCGCACGACATCGGGGCGGACGCATACGGGGCGGATCCAGGGACGACACCTTCGCCCGTCCGTCAGACCGGCGCCGTGTCCCGGGCCATTTCGGGTTTACGGGACGCATCGAAAACACGAAGCTTCTGGGCGCTAGCAGCTGCGTTCTTCATCTGTGGAGCGACGACGAATGGGCTTGTCGGTGTCCACTTCATCCCGTCAGCACATGACCACGGCATGTCCATCACCGTTGCAGCCGGACTGCTCGCCGTCGTCGGAGTCTTCGACATTGTCGGAACGATTGCCTCTGGCTGGTTGACAGACCGCGTCAATCCTCGGTATCTCTTGACCGGCTATTACGCGTTTCGCGGCGTCGGGCTCGCGTTCTTGCCACTGTTGTTGTCCAACGAAGTCCATCCCTCAATCGTCATCTTCGTCGTCGTGTACGGGCTGGACTGGGTTGCCACTGTTCCACCAACCGTCGCGCTGTGTCGCGAATACTTTGGAGATCGCGCGGGAATCGTGTTCGGTTGGGTCTTCGCCGCGCACCAAGTGGGTGCTGCATTCGCCGCGACCGTTGCCGGTCTCGTTCGAGATGAGTTCGGCGATTACGCTTACGCCTGGATCGGCGGCGCGGTGTTGTGCGTCGTGGCCGCCGTGTTCTCGTACCTCGTCAAGCCGCCCGTCAAGGGCGTGTGGACTGCTGCCTAGAGAATTTCAGCGAGGAGTGCTTCGACGCGCGACTTGATCTCGTCGCGAATCGGGCGAACGGATTCGATGCCTTGACCAGCGGGGTCCTCGAGAACCCAGTCCTCGTATCGCTTCCCGGGGAAGAACGGGCAGGTGTCGCCGCATCCCATGGTGATGACGACGTCACTTTCCTTGACGGCCTCGGTTGTGAGGACCTTCGGTTGGTTTCCCGCGATATCGATGCCAACCTCGTGCATTGCCTCGACGGCAACGGGGTTGATGCTGTCCGCTGGGGCAGAACCTGCGGAGAGAACCTGAACGCGGTCGCCCGCCAGGTGCTGAAGCCAACCGGCGGCCATTTGCGAACGGCCGGCGTTGTGAACACAAACGAACAAAACAGTGGGGGTGGTCATGGAATAAACCATAACCACCCCCGGTGAACTAAAGGTGAACTATTTCTTCGGTGCCGCAAAGTTGGCGACGACGGCGACGAGCACCGCACCGAGCAACTGAATTCCGATGAATGGTCCGACTCCGGCGACGCCGGCGGTCGTGAACGAGTCCGTGAACATGTGTCCGAACGTCACCGCAGGGTTCGCCATGCACCCAGTGGGGGTGAGGAGAATCGCGGTGCCGATCCACAGCGGAACGAGCACGTTGAGCCCTTCGCCGCCCTTGCGACGAATCATCGTGACGATGAGCCCGACGAGCACGACGGTGCACAGCAATTCGCTCGCGAGCAGTGCCACCGTTGGCACGCTGCCCTGCGTCGTGGCGATCAGTTCGCCGTCCCACAGGAAGTTCGCGGTGACGGCGGCAAGGAATGCGCCGAGAAGCTGCGCGCCGATGTAGGGGAGTGCGACCGACGTCTTGGAGTGACCGGCGATGGTCAGACCAATCGTGACCGCGGGGTTGAAGTGGCCGCCCGAAAGAGGTCCGCCGACGGTGATCGCGATTCCGAGAGCGAGGGCGCTCACGATGGCGATACCGAGCAGAGTGATTCCTGGGTTGCCGGTGAGGTAATTGAGCTGGTAGCCGGTTCCGATCTGGGCAACGACCAAGAGGGCGGTACCGAGGAATTCGACAAGGAGAGATCGAGTAAGTGTCGTCATGGTTTCAGCGTAGCCAGCCAAACCGGGAATCTGGGGAAGACGAAACGGGCCTTTTGTCCCGACTCGAAGGCATTGGAATCTGGTAAGGTAAGCCTTACCTCATCAATCCAGAAATACTGGCCTGCTGGGGACGGAGAAACTCATGTTGGCAAACTTCCTCATCGGACTTCGCGAAGGACTCGAAGCGAGTCTCATCGTCGGCATCCTGATCGCGTTCGCGGTTCGTTCCGATCGTCGCCAGGTCATCCCCGCAATCTGGACGGGCGTCGCAGCGGCAATCGGCCTCTCGGCAATCACCGGAGCGATCCTTCTGTTCGGACTCGGCGAAGGAAGCGAAGGTATTGCCCCCATCATTTCGGGAGCGCTCTCCATCTCTGCCGCGATTCTCATCACCTGGATGGTGTTCTGGATGGCGAAGACGGCACGCACCCTCAAGGGCGAGTTGGAGGGAAACCTCGAATCAAGTTTTGGTCGCAACTCGTTTGCGATCGCCTTCGTTGCGTTCCTCGCAGTCGCGCGTGAAGGCGTCGAGACCGCGCTGTTCATGTGGGCGTCAGTCAAGGCCTCTGGCGAATCGGTCGTCTCGACGTCGATCGTCTTCCTCGGCATCGGCGTTGCAATGGTCCTCGGGTGGCTCTTCTACCGCGGCGCTCTGACGATCAACTTGCGCGTCTTCTTCCAGTGGACCGGTGCAGCCCTGATTATTGTTGCCGCCGGAATCTTTGCTTACGGAATCCACGAATTCCAGGAGATCGGAATCCTCCCAGCGGGTGCCCCCGTCTATGACGCGACGCCGTGGTTGGGCAAGGAAACGGTCATTGGATCGTTGCTCTATGGACTCTTCAGTTACCGCGCGAACCCTAGTCTTCTCGAAGTTATTGCGTGGGTGGGTTACAGCGTGCCGGTCATGACGTTGTTCTTAAAGAACATCGTCGGGGCACGACGACCTGTCGCCACGCGCTAATCACGTCATCGTCACCGCCGTTCGGTCTGCCCGAGCAGCGGTGACGTGCGTGGGCCGACCTCGCGAAAATCGGCACCGTCTGAGAAGAGACTCTGCGACTAGAATTACTCTCATGACTCGCACGGGACTCGACCGCATCTGGACCGTCCCCAATGTCATCTCGTTCATCCGCTTGATGTTCGTCCCGATTTTTTACTGGCTTCTCGTCACAGGTCAGGACGGCCCGGCGCTGACGGTCCTCATCATTGCGACCGCAAGCGACTTCATTGACGGCTTCATTGCGCGGACGTACAACCAGGTCACCACACTGGGAGCCTTGCTCGACCCGGCTTCGGACCGTCTTTTCATCGCGGCCAGTGTGCTCGGGCTTGCTGTGCGCGGCATGATCCCGCTGCCACTCCTCATCGTCATCATGTCTCGCGACCTTCTGTTGCTGGCGATCGTCCTCATTCGCGGAGTGCGCGTTCGCGACTTCCCTCGCGTGAATTTCGTCGGCAAGACAGCGACATTCGTCCTCTTCGTCGCATTCCCCGTCATTGTCTTGAGCCATGTTTTCCTGACAGCCGCAATCCCGTTGGCCGTTCTCGGGTGGATTCTCGGGGCGTCGGGAGCAGTCCTCTACTGGGTCGCAGGGTTCACCTATTTGCCTGCACTTCTTCGCGTTACTGCCCGTCGAAGCCGACGACTCAATCGGTTAGGGTAGTGAGCGGAGGAATGATGCACGACCACGACAACCAGCACAGCACCGAGCATTTCGGAAGCGATTTCGCTGCACGTCTCGCGGAACTCGAAGCGACAGCTTCGGCCGACGAGCAAGCCGCGATTGCCGCGCTTCCGTCCGGTAGTGCCCTTCTCGTCGTTCGTCGCGGGCCCACGGTCGGAGCTCGCTTCCTTCTCGATTCGGACGTGACCGTTGCCGGTCGCCACCCCGACGCCGACATCTTCCTCGACGACGTGACCGTGTCTCGTCGTCACGCTGAAATCGTCCGCACCGCAACTGCTTTCGCAATCCGTGACCTGGACTCGTTGAACGGCACCTACCTTGACGGCGAGCGCACTTCGGGTGGTGACCTCGTCGATGGCTCCGAGGTTCAGATCGGCAAGTACCGCATGACGTTCTTCCCCTCTCGACACGACATCGTCGACGAGGCGTAAGGGATGAGTGCACTCAAGGCCGGAGTGGCCCCGACAGGTCAATCCATCGGGCAGGTCCTCACTCAACTGCGGATTCAATTTCCTGACCTGACGTCGACCAAGCTTCGCTATCTCGAGGACGAGGGGCTCATCAGCCCTACTCGTTTGTCAAGTGGTTACCGCTCGTATTCCGGTCAGGACGTTTCCCGTATCCGCATGGTCCTCACCCTGCAGCGTGACCACTTCCTGCCGCTCAAAGTCATCCAGGGAATTCTCGACGATGTCGACGCCGGCAAGAAGCCTTCGCTTCCCGGGGGAACGGAACTCACCGTCGAGTCGATGCTCTCGATCGAGGTTCGCTACACCCGCGCCGAGTTGCTGTCGAAGACGGGCGCACCGGCGTCCTTGCTCAACGATGCGATCTCGATGGGTCTCGTCCTTCCAGCCGAAATTTACGGCGAAGAGTCATTCACGATCATGAGCGCTTTGGTCGAACTGAAGAAGTCGGGACTCGAGCCGCGACACATGCGAACCCTCAAGCTCCAGGCCGAGAAGGACGCAGCAACGTTGCGCAGCGTGGTCCTTCCGGTGGCGAAGAGTTCCAGTAGAGTTGGGCGACAGAAGGCCATTGACATGGCCCGCGACCTCGCGGTGAATCTCGAAAAAGTACGTTTGGCTGTAATGATGAGGTCGGTAGACGAGTCGATCGACTAACGCGACACGCCCAACGCGTTTCGCGGCGAGTAACGTTTCCCTTACTACAGTGGAGACATTAACTCTCAAGTAGAAGGTGAAGGTTGGTGCAGAATGAGTGACATGACGCAGAACCTCGGCGACGCAGCCGAAGGCTACCGCGGTATTGTCGCGGCAAAGGCCGCCGGCATTTCCTACCGCCAGCTTGACTACTGGGCACGTACCGAACTCGTCGAGCCCACGGTGCAAACGGCAACCGGTTCAGGTTCGCAGCGCCTCTACTCGTTCCGCGACATTCTTGTCCTCAAGCTCGTGAAGCGTCTTCTCGACACCGGAATTTCGCTTCAGCAGATTCGTATCGCTGTTGAACAGCTCCGCACTGCGGGAATTGACGACCTCACCGGCACCACGCTCATGAGCGATGGCGCATCGGTTTACCTCTGCACCTCGAGTGACCAGGTCATCGACCTCGTCAACCGTGGTCAAGGCGTATTCGGCATCGCGGTCGGTGCTGTTCTTCGCGAGGTCGAGACAACTCTCATCGAATTCGACGCAGCGCCCGTGAGCACAGTGATCGACGAGCTCGCCGTCAAGCGAGCAACGCGCGCTTCTTAGCCGCGGTTTTCGCTGAGGATCTGGCGCAGCAGAAGGTCAAACTTCTGCGCGAGCGTCTGCGCGAGTTCGCCGGGCCAACGGTGGATGGGCGTGGCCGCTCCGGTCGCCTGCTGCATCGTCAGAGTTTCGTCAACCGTGGGGGACAGGATGTGCTGTCCAAACAGCTGATCCATCTCGCCCATTCGGAACTGGTGTTCGCGACTGTCGGGACGGTAACGGTTGATGATGACACCGGCGGTGCGAAGTCGCGGCGACATCTGCTGGCGCATCGATTCCAACGCGAGCAGGGTGCGGTGAACTGCCGTCACCGAGAACAGCCCGGGTTCCGCCACAATCGCGACGGCGTCCGATGCTGTCCACGCCGTTTGCGTCAACGCGTTGAACGACGGAGGGCAATCGATAAGGACAAGGTCGTAATTCTTCTCAACCAGAACGAGAGCCTCTTCCAAACGCCACAAGTCGTTCTTCGTCGGGTTCGGGATGTCGTGGTTGGCGCTCGACTGCGAGCCCATCAGCACGTCCACGGCAACATCGCCAGAACCCGTCCACGAGCTGGGGATGATGGCTTGGCGAACGTTCTTTTTGGTCGCCGCCTTGAGCACTGTGTCAATTGTGAATCCGTGAGTCGAGCGCGAGGCCAGCGCCGCTGACACGTCTGACTGGGGGTCCATGTCGATGATCAGGGTGCGAAGTCCCTGCGCGAATGCGGCGGACGCCAGACCGAGGGTGATCGTGGTCTTACCGACCCCGCCCTTGAGAGAGCTGACGCTGACTACCTGCACGAACTCCACTTTAGCCGTCAAGTAGGCTGGAACTCTTGATTGTGCCTGTCGCGAGGCCCCGCGCGCTGCAAAGGAGGACCATGTTCAGCAAGATTCTTGTCGCCAACCGCGGTGAAATTGCGATTCGTGCGTTCCGCGCAGCGTTCGAGCTTGGGGCCAAAACCGTTGCGGTGTTCGCCTACGAGGACCGCGAGTCGACTCACCGCTTCAAAGCGGACGAGGCGTATCAGATTGGCGAGGTTGGCCACCCGGTTCGTGCGTACCTCGACATCGCTGAAATCATCCGCGTGGCGAAGGAGTCTGGCGCCGATGCAATTTACCCCGGCTACGGGTTCCTCAGCGAAAACCCCGTATTGTCGCGCGCCGCAGCCGAGAACGGGATCACCTTTATCGGCCCGGGTGCGACTGTCCTGGAAATGGCGGGAAACAAGGTCACCGCGAAGGAGCACGCGATTGCCGCTGGTGTTCCCGTCTTGAAGTCGTGCGATGCGACGACTGACATCGACACGCTCGTCGCGTTCGCGGACACGATCGGGTTCCCCGTATTTGCCAAGGCCGTCGCGGGTGGTGGCGGTCGCGGAATGCGTCGCGTCGAGACGGCGGATGACCTGCGCCCTGCCCTCGAGGCTGCGATGCGCGAGGCGGAGAGTGCTTTCGGCGATGCCCGCATGTTCATTGAGCAAGCCGTTCTTCGCCCTCGTCACATCGAGGTCCAGATTCTTGCCGACGCGACCGGGAACACGATGCACCTGTTCGAGCGCGACTGCTCGGTGCAACGTCGTCACCAGAAGGTCGTCGAAATTGCGCCAGCGCCGCACCTCGACGAGTCGATCCGCCAGGCGATGTACCGCGATGCTGTCGCTTTCGCGAAATCGATTGGATACGTCAACGCGGGAACCGTTGAGTTCCTGTTGGATACCGCCGGAGACCGCGCCGGCCAGCACGTCTTTATCGAGATGAACCCGAGAATTCAGGTTGAGCACACGGTCACGGAAGAGATCACGGACGTTGACCTCGTTCAGTCACAGATGCTTATTGCGAGCGGAGAAACGCTGGAGTCGCTCGGACTGTCACAGGACACGCTCACGGTGCGCGGTGCGGCTCTGCAGTGCCGAATCACGACGGAAGACCCGAACGCGGGGTTCCGCCCCGACACCGGTCGAATCACGACGTACCGCTCGCCGGGTGGCGCAGGGGTGCGACTCGACGGTGGAAGCATCGCTCAGGGCGCCCGCATCTCGCCTCACTTCGATTCCATGCTCGCCAAGATGACGACGCGTGGCCGGGACTTCACCGCAGCCGTCGCGCGTGCACGCCGTGGGCTGGCCGAATTCCGTATTCGAGGCGTAACAACCAACATCGCTTTCCTCCAAGCGCTTCTCGACGACCCCGACTTCATTGCTGGCAACCTGTCGACGTCATTCATCGACGAGCGTCCACAACTCGTTCACGCACGCGCGAGCCAAGACCGTGGGACAAAGATCTTGACGCACCTCGCCGAAACCACGGTCAATCGACCGAACGGAACGGGGGAGGGCGCTTTTGACCCCGCGACAAAACTTCCCGCGGTCGACCTCAGCGTCGCCGCACCGAAGGGTTCGCGCGATCGCTTGCTCGAACTTGGACCGGCGGGTTTTGCCGCAGCGATCCGTCAGCAGTCGCAACTTGCGGTGACGGACACGACGTTCCGTGACGCCCACCAGAGCCTGCTCGCGACGCGCGTTCGCACCCGAGACCTGACCGCTGTCATGCCGCACGTGGCACGGTTGACCCCCGAGTTGTTCTCTGTCGAAGCGTGGGGCGGTGCGACGTACGACGTTGCGTTGCGGTTCCTCGGTGAAGACCCGTGGGAGCGTCTGGCCGAAATGCGCGAAGCCCTTCCCAACATCGCCATCCAGGCGTTGGTTCGCGGCCGCAACACGGTCGGCTACACGCCGTATCCGACAGCCGTGACGAAGGCGTTCGTTCGTGAGGCAACCGACACCGGAGTAGACATCTTCCGCATCTTCGACGCGCTCAATGACGTCTCGCAAATGCGACCCGCCATTGATGCTGTGCTCGAGACGGGCACAGCCGTGGCCGAGGTCGCGCTCTGCTACACGGGAGATTTGTTGAACCCGGCTGAAGACATTTACACGCTGGACTACTACTTGGGCATGGCTGACGACATCGTTGCGACCGGCGCGCACATCCTCGCGATCAAGGACATGGCTGGCCTGTTGCGTGCGGGAGCGGCGACGAAGCTCGTCAGCGCGCTGCGCGACCGATTCGACCTTCCGGTGCACGTTCACACCCACGACACCGCAGGTGGCCAACTTGCAACCCTCATCGCCGCAAGCGATGCTGGCGCTGACATCGTCGATGTCGCTTCAGCGCCGATGGCGGGAACGACTAGCCAGCCCAGCGCCTCGGCACTCGTCGCTGCGCTCGCCCACACTCCGCGCGATACGGGACTGTCGTTGGATGCTGTTTCGGCTCTCGAGCCCTACTGGGAAGCGGTTCGACTCATGTACCGCCCGTTCGAGTCCGGTTTGCCCGGTCCGACCGGTCGCGTGTATCACCACGAGATCCCCGGTGGACAGTTGTCCAATCTCCGCCAGCAGGCAATCGGGCTTGGCCTTGGCGATCACTTCGAGAAGGTCGAGAATTGGTACGCGGAAGCGAACCGCATTCTTGGTCGTCCGCCCAAGGTCACACCGTCGTCGAAGGTCGTCGGTGACCTCGCGCTTCAGTTGGCTGCTGCTGATGCCGATCCGGCCGACTTTGAAGCAAACCCCGAGAAGTACGACATCCCTGACTCGGTCATCGGATTCCTGTCGGGAGAGCTCGGCGACCTTCCCGGCGGATGGCCGGAGCCGTTCCGAACGAAGGCACTCGCCGGCCGCGTCTACAAGCCCGTTGCAGAGGAGTTGGAACCTGAGGACGAGGCGGCACTCGAAACCGACTCCGCCACTCGACGCGCCACTCTCAATCGCTTGCTGTTCCCTCAGCCGACTCAGCAGTTCCTCGCTGGACGCGAACAATACGGCGACGTCAGCGTTCTCAGCACCCACGACTATCTGTACGGGCTGAAGGTCGGGGTCGAACACGTCGTCGACATGCGCAAGGGTGTCAGCCTGTTCATGACGTTGGAGGCCATCTCGGAAGCCGACGGCAAGGGAATTCGGACGGTCATGGCGACGCTCAACGGTCAGATGCGCCCGTTGCTCATTCGCGACAAGACCGTCGAGGTTCACGCCGCAACGGCGGAGAAAGCGGACCCCAGCAACCCGATGCACGTGGCCGCTCCGTTCCTCGGCGTCGTGACGCTGCAGGTGAAGGAGGGCGACGTCGTTGCTCCCGGCGGCACCGTAGCGACAATCGAAGCGATGAAAATGGAAGCGGCGATCACCTCGGCAACCGGCGGAATCGTCAGCAAACTCGTCATCCCCACCACCCAGCAAGTTGAGCCTGGGGACCTGCTCGTCGTGCTCGGACCCAACGCCTCGGCGTAATCGTTTCGGGTAGAGTGGGCATTCGCGGTACCTCAACGAAGGAGTCACAGGTGGCGGAACGCAAGAAGTCGACCAAGCAGAACGAAGAGGTCGCGGTTGACCTCCCCGAAGAGTCGACTCCGCTGGTTGTCCCGGCTGTAGAGGTTACCCCCGATTCGATCGACCTGTCCGTCCCGGAGGTTTCCATCTCGGTGTCCGCAACGACGGACGGCGACGAGATGTACACGCGCCGCCACAGCGGTGTGTCCAGCACCCCAGAGCCGAGCGCTCTGCTCACGGACGAGCGCTTGCTCGACATCAAAGAGAAGCAGGCTGCGCCGGAAGGGTTGTGGCAGGGCTTCATCTACGCGATCACGTTCCACACCGTCAACCTGGGCGATTCGCGCAAGGCTCGTGCCCGCAAGGCGATGGAAGCGCGTATCGCGACCGTTCTTTCTGGAGATGCTCGATTCGTGCCTGTTCTCACGCGCAAGGGAGGCGTGGGAAAGACGACCACCACCACCCTGCTCGGACAGGCGCTTGCCCGCGTTCGCGAGGACCGCGTAATCGCGATTGACGCGAACCCCGACCGTGGAACTCTCGTCGAGCGCATTCAGCGTTCAACCCGCCACACGATTCGCACGGTGGTTCAGAAGGCTCCGTCGATCGGTTCATTCACAGACTTCTCGGAGTACGTCAGCCGCGATCAGACCCGTCTCGACGTTCTTGCGTCCGACGCTGACCCGATGCTGTCGCAGGCCTTCGACGAATTCGATTACAACATCGTCGCGGACATCGCATCGCGTTACTACTCGATCATCCTCACCGACTGTGGAACGGGAATCGTCCACTCGGTGATGAAGCCCATCCTGCAGCGCGCCGACGGACTCGTCATCGTGTCTGGTGGATCGATTGACGAAGCGCGTCTCGCGTCTGAAACACTGACGTGGCTCGAATCGAACGGCTACGCCGACCTCGTTGCCAACTCGGTCGTCGCGCTGAACACCGCAACACAGGGAACCGTCCTCGTCAAGCTCGATGAAATCGAGAACCACTTCAAGTCACGTGTCCGCGACGTCGTCCGTATTCCTTACGACTCGCACATTGCCGCCGGTTCGGTCATCACGTGGGACAAGTTGTCCAAGCTCACGCGCGAGTCCGCGAGCCTGCTCGCCGCACTCGTCGTCGAGGGACTCCCGACCACCAAGTAATGGCCGTTCGCGAGATTCGACTGTTCGGCGATCCGGTCCTGCGGAGCGCAACGGACGCCATCGGCGCCGTCGATGATTCCGTTCACGCCCTTGTTCGCGACCTGCTCGACACGGTCGCCCTTCCTGGCCGTGCGGGCGTCGCTGCAAATCAAATCGGTGTCGGTCGCCGTGCGTTCAGTTACAACATCGACGGGCGAGTCGGGTACATCCTGAACCCCGTTCTTGCCGAGGTCAGGGGCGAGCCGACTCTCGTCGAAGAAGCCTGCTTGTCTGTGCCCGGATTGGGGTATCCGCGCATGCGGTATCCGTGGGCGCGAGTCACCGGGACAGATCTAGACGGCGCGGAAATCGAGTTGTCGGGAGACGGTCTGATGGGGCAAGCCCTGCAGCACGAAACCGACCACCTGGATGGACGGGTTTACGTCGAAGGACTCGAACCCGAACTGAAGCGACAGGCGATGCGCGATATTCGCGATTCCGCCTGGTTCCAGATCTAGGCGTCGAGACGCAGGCCCTTGGTGTCAGGGTTGCTGTCGTAGATTCCGTCGATCTCGGCCGCAAAGTCGCGGACGATGATGTGGCGCTTGATGCTCATCTTCGGCGTCAAGTGTCCGCTCGCCTCGGTGAACTCGAGGGGGAGGACGATGAACTTACGAACTGACTCGGCGCGCGACACCTTCTTGTTGGCGCGGTCGATTGCTGTCTGAATCTCGGCAAGAACCGCGGGGTGAGCGCCGGCCTGTTCGAGCGTCATCGTCGGGTCGAGCTTGTTGTTTGCCAACCAGGTCGGCAACATTTCCGAATCGAGCGAGATGAGAGCGGCAACGTAGGGGCGGTTGTCGCCAACGACGACGGCCTGACCGACGAGCGGGTTCGCGCGAATCGGGTCCTCGAGAACCGCAGGAGCAACGTTCTTGCCACCCGCCGTGACGAGGATTTCCTTCTTGCGGCCCGTAATCGTGAGATAGCCGTCCTCGTCGATGGTTCCGATGTCACCGGTGCGGTACCAGCCGTCAACAAACGCTTCCGATGTCGCCTTGTCGTTGTGCCAGTAACCCGAGAAGACGTTGACGCCCTTGGCGAGGATTTCGCCGTCGTCCGCGACCTTGGCGCTGACACCGGGGACAACCGGTCCAACCGTTCCAATCTTGAACTTCTGCGGAACGTTGATCGAAATCGGGGCGGTGGTCTCGGTCAAGCCGTAGCCCTCAAGCACGCGGATACCGAGCGCGCGGTAGAAGTGGCCGAGTCGAAGCCCGAGAGGCGCTGAGCCACTGATGGCGTAGACGACGTTTCCGCCCATCGCGGCGCGAAGCTTGGACAAGACGAGCTTGTCGAGCGCGGCGAACTGAATGCGGAGGCCCAGCGGGACCTTTCCGGCGTCCAGCGCCTTAGAGTACGCGATCGCCGTGTGAGCAGCGAGGCGGAAGATCTTGCCCTTGCCGCCGGCTTCGGCCTTCTGTTCTGCCGAGTTGTAAACCTTTTCGAAAACGCGAGGGACCGCGAGAAGGAAGGTGGGCTTGAACGACGCGAGTGCGGGGAGCAGGAACTTCGTGTCGGGCTGGTGACCGACGCGAACGCCGGCGTGGACGCAGAGGATCGAGACAACGCGGGCGAAGATGTGAGCCGTCGTGATGAAGAGCAGCGTCGATGCGCCCGGCGTGAGGACGACTTCCTTCATCCAGACCGTCGAACTCGCGATGGTGTCAACGAAGTTGGCGTGAGTCAGGACGCAGCCCTTGGGGTTTCCGGTCGTGCCCGAGGTGTAAATAAGAGTCGCAATGTCTTCGGCCTTCGCCACGTTGCGACGCTTCTCGACGTCCTCGTCGCTGACGCCAGCGCCCTGAGCAACCAACTTGTCCAGGTCGCCAAGGTGCAACTGCCACACGAATCCGACACCGGGGTTTTCCGCGCGAACTTCATCAAAGCGCGTGAACTGCTCGGCGGTGTCAACGATGAGGCCGACCGCTCCAGCATCCGAGAGGATGTACGCGATCTGGCTGGGGGAGGACGTTTCATAGATGGGAACGAGGATTCCGCCCGCGTAGAACATCGCGAAGTCGATCAACGTCCATTCGTACTTTGTCGCACAGATGAATCCGACCTTGTCGCCGGGGCGAATGCCGGCGTCGATGAAGCCCTTTGCAAGGG
The DNA here is from genome assembly GCA_964637095.1 of uncultured Gulosibacter sp. Classification (GTDB taxonomy): domain Bacteria; phylum Actinomycetota; class Actinomycetes; order Actinomycetales; family Microbacteriaceae; genus MWH-TA3. The sequence continues at coordinate 35,452 of CAZWTW010000007.1, read as the reverse complement.
CGACGACCTGGTGTCGGAATTCGGCGGTGGTGACGGGATTCCAGCCACCATCAGTGGTGGGGAGTCCAAAAATTACGTGGTTGGGATCGCTGTGGAAGCGCTCCTCGAGGAAATCAGAGATTGTCCTCGACGGGTTGTGGGGAACGATGAGGGGGTTCGACGTTTCCAGCATGTGACTTCCTTCGGCGTGTGGGTAATTGGGACAACTCTACTGTTCGGGCCTTGATTCGGCGAGGGCTTGCCGCAAACGAATTTCTGGAGACTATGCTTTCGACGTGTTCTATTGGCTCGTGAAAAACCTCATCCTGGGGCCGCTGTTGTTGCGCGTGTTCAGGCCGTGGGTTCGCGGCATCGAGAACATTCCTGCCTCCGGCGCCGCAATCCTCGCGAGCAATCATCTCTCCTTCGTCGACTCAATTTTCCTGCCCTTGGTTCTGCGTCGCCCCGTCGTGTTCCTCGCAAAGGCCGAGTACTTCACGGGACGGGGTTTCAAGGGGTGGCTCGTGCGCCAGTTCTTCCTCGCTGCTGGACAGTTGCCCATCGACCGTTCGGGCGGAAAAGCGAGCGAGGATTCGCTCAACACTGGTTTGGCAGTACTCAACGACGGGAAACTGTTGGGCATTTACCCCGAAGGCACCCGCAGCCCCGATGCGAAGTTGTACCGTGGGCGAACGGGAATTGCACGAATGGTGCTTGAGGCGAACGTTCCCGTCATCCCGGTCGCGATGATCGATACGGAAAAGGTCATGCCCATCGGCAAACCCATTCCGACCGTCAAGCGAGTTGGCGTGGTGATCGGTCAGCCTCTCGACTTTTCGCGTTTCCACGGGTACGAGGGAGATCGATTCGTTCTTCGCGCCATCACCGACGAAATCATGTTCGAGATCCTCGCGCTGTCCGGACAGGAATACTCGGACGAGTACGCGAGCTCGGCTAGGGCCCGCGCAGGGCAATAGTTAGCCCGCGCTAGGCTGGAACCCTGTTACCGAGAGGGATTCCCGTGACCGAACACACCGTTCCCGCGACCGCCGACGTCCTCAAGGGTCTCGACGCGTGGAAGGCTCTGCCGATCAAGCAGCAGCCCGAATGGCCGGATGCTTCCGTCCTCGAAGCGGTGACCACCGAACTCTCGAAGCTTCCGCCGCTCGTGTTCGCCGGTGAAGTCGACCAACTCAAGGATCGACTCGCGCGCGTTGCCCGCGGAGACGCCTTCCTTCTTCAGGGTGGCGACTGCGCTGAGACCTTTGACGGCGCAACGGCGGACAAGATTCGCAACCGCGTCAAGACGATTCTGCAAATGGCGGTCGTACTCACCTACGGCGCCGCAATGCCGGTCGTCAAGATGGGCCGCATGGCTGGCCAGTTCGCCAAGCCGCGCTCGAGCGACTCCGAAACGCGTGACGGTGTGACACTTCCCGCATACCGCGGCGACATCGTCAACGGATACGACTTCACTCTCGAATCCCGAACCGCCGACCCCCACCGAATCGTCCAGGGGTATCACACGGCTGCGTCGACCCTCAACCTCATTCGTGCGTTCACCCAGGGTGGTTTCGCTGACCTGCGCGAAGTTCACTCGTGGAACAAGGGATTCGCGGAGAACCCCGCCAACAAGCGTTACGAGCAACTCGCTAAGGACATCGATCGCGCGATCAAGTTCATGGCCGCTGCCGGTGCTGACTTCGAATCGCTCAAGACGGTCGAGTTCTACTCGAGCCACGAGGGTCTGCTTATGGACTACGAACGGCCCATGACGCGCATCGATTCGCGCACCGGAAATCCATACAACACCTCGGCGCACTTCCTCTGGATCGGCGAGCGCACCCGTGAACTGGACGGCGCACACATCGACTTCTTCTCGCGCATCCACAACCCGATTGGCGTCAAGCTCGGCCCCAAGACGACGGGGGACGACGTCAAGAAGCTGATCGACATTCTCGACCCGAACCGTGAGCCTGGCCGACTGACGTTCATCACGCGCATGGGTGCTGGCGTCATTCGCGATGCGCTTCCGCCGTTGCTCGAGGTCGTTCGCGACAGCGACGCTCTGCCTGTGTGGGTGACTGACCCAATGCACGGAAACGGCATCACGACTCCGAACGGCTACAAGACTCGTCGATTCGACGATGTCGTCGACGAGGTCAAGGGCTTCTTCGAGGCGCACCGCCAGGTCGGCACATTCCCCGGCGGAATCCACGTTGAACTCACGGGTGACGACGTCACCGAATGTCTTGGTGGTTCGGAAATGATCGACGAGGAAACTCTCGCATCTCGCTACGAGTCATTGTGTGACCCCAGGCTCAACCACAAGCAGTCACTCGAGCTTGCATTCCTCGTCGCCGAGGAAATTGCGTCGGGCAACTAGCCGATGACCGGGATCGCGGCGATCCTGCCGGGTCTCGTGACCGGGCTCTCGCTCATCATTGCCATTGGCGCCCAGAACGCATTCGTCATTCGTCAAGGATTGACGCGCCGCTTCGTCTTTGAGGTTGCAATCGTGTCGGCGACGCTGGACGCCACGTTGATTCTGCTGGGCACTGGTGGCCTAGGAGCCGTCATTCAAGCCGTTCCGATGCTGTTCGACATCGTTCGCTGGTTCGGTGTTGCATATCTCGTCTGGTTCGGAATTCAGTCGATCCGACGAGCCTTCGCGACGGAAATCATGTCCCTCGACGGAGACTCCGCGACCAGTCGGTGGGGAATCGTCCTCAGTACGGTGACATTCTCGCTCCTCAACCCGCACGTGTACCTGGACACCGTCATCTTCCTGGGATCCGTCGCCAACCAGTTCGGTGCTGACCGGTGGTGGTTCGCCCTCGGCGCGTGTGTCGCCAGTTTCGTGTGGTTCTTCGGCATCGCATACGGTGCGCGCGGTCTTGCGCGTTACGTCACCACGCCAATCTTCTGGCGCGTACTCGACTCGATCATCGCCGTGACGATGTTCACCATCGCCGCGATTCTTGCGACCACAACGTTGGGCTAGAAGATTCCGTAAATCTTTACGGTCGAACCCTTGGTGATCTTGGTTCCGGCCGCGGGACTGGTTCGCTTCGCCTTGGCAAAACTGTCGCCCCAGAATTCGCGCGGGATGTCCGTGATGATGATGACCTTGAAGCCGGCAGCCTCGAGAGCATCATTCGCCTTCTTGATGGTCAGCCCAAGTACGGCGGGCACCTCGACCAGCTCAGGACCCTTCGACAGAACAATCGTGACGGTGTCGCCTGGACGAACGACGCCGGGGTTCACCGTGAGTGACGAGACCTTGCCGTCGGGGACGTCGTCTGAGAATTCGCGAGTGTCCGAGACGACAACGACCAGTCCAGCGTTCTGAAGATCCGACGTCGCTTCGGCGGCGGTCATGCCGGTGACAACGGGCACAGGACCAAGCGACCGTTCGATTACCACCGAGTCCCCACGGTGAAGCGTGGTTCCCTCGGGGACGATGGTTCCGTTTTCGGACAGAACGTTGATGACGAGTCCTTCAGCGATTTCCGAACTGAATTGGTCGTCCGTCTTTGTCACGGCAATCTTGAGTCCAGCCAACTGAGCGGAGTATGCCTCCGCGGTGATGTTCGCATACGTCGGCAGGTCGACCGGAGCGGGCCCAAGCGACACAATGAGTCGCACCTCGGTGCCCTTTTTGACGTCACCGGTGATGTCGGGTTCGAGTCCGATCACGGCGCCGGCAACAATGTCGTCGTCGTAGGCTTCGGTCGCTGGCTCGAGCACAACGAAACTTGCGTTCGTCAGCGCGGTCGCCGCGTCGGCGGCTGCCATGCCGCGAACGTCGACTACGTGGGCCATCGAACCGGGACCCGCGGTGTACCACCAGCCAGCGCCTCCGCCGACACCCGCGAGGGCAACAACAACGGCAAGAATCAACGCGCGGCCGCGACGTCGAGGAGTTGTGGCGGGGGCGTCCGGGTCAATCACGACTGCTGGACGACCCTTTTTGGCGGGAAGCGTCAGTCGCGGAATCTTGATGGTCGGCATTTGAGGCATCTGCGGCATCGTGCGCTTTGCCTTCGGCTTTTCGTCCTTGACGATCGTCGTGATTGGTGTTGTCACGCCGTCATCATCCGAGTCGTTCAACGCCGCTTCGATGATCGACGTTGCGTCGTCATCGGCCGGCTCGAGCGACAACGGTTCGTTGTCCTCATCGATCGACTCGGTGGGGACGTGCGAAGTGTCAGAGGCGCGACGAACCGACGCCTTGCGAAGCGCATCAAGGAATGCGCGCGCGTCCTTCGGTCGATCGTTCGGGTCCTTGGCGGTCGACCACTGAATCACGTCATCGACTGCTTGTCCGACGAACGGGTTCGTCAGCGACGCAAGTGGCATCTGCTTCTTGGCGTGCTGCATCGCGATTTGCATCGGGCTGTCACCGGTAAAGGGCTGCTTTCCCGCGAGCATTTCGTACAACATGACACCAACGGAATACAGGTCGCTGCGGTTGTCCGCCTGACCACGGGTCAGAAGTTCCGGCGCGATGTACGCGACGGTGCCGAGCAGGGACTTGCCCGTCTCGGTTGCGCTCGTGACGGGACGCGCGAGGCCGAAGTCTCCGACCTTGATGCGTCCGTCGTTGACGAGCATGACGTTTTCCGGCTTGACGTCACGGTGAAGAATGCCTTCGCGGTGGGCGACAACGAGAGCTTGAAGAACCGCGGTGGTGATGTCCAGGGCCTGTTCGACCGTCAGGCTGCCGTAGTCGTTGAGAAGTTCGCGGAGCGTAATCCCGGGCAGGTATTCCATGACGAGAAAGAGGATGTCGCCTTCGTGACCCTGATCGAAGACCGAGACGATGTTGGGGTGCGCCAAACGCGCGGTGTGGCGCGCTTCTCGGATGAACTTGGCAGCGTAATCCGAGTCGTCAACGAGGTGGTCGTGCATAACCTTGACGGCGACTTTTCGCTCGAGACGCAAATCGGTCGCCAAATAAACCTTGGCCATTCCACCGCGCGCAATTCGCGACTCGATTTGGTATCGACCATCAATGGTCGACCCAACGAGTCGGTCTGCGGGTTCTTGAGCCATAGGTAACAGTTTACGGGGTTGCGTTTGGCGGGATGGCGGGTAATCGACCTAGGTGAGGTCGAACAGCCAGTTCCACGCACTGACTTCCCAGCGTGCGTAGGCACTAGGGAATGCGCTGCGCTGGACGGCTTGTGCCGCTTCGGCAACGCTGAGGTTTTGCCACCCGTCGATGTCGAGAAGGCCGCGCGTATTTCCGGGAGTTGGCGACGCGGGTCCGCCAAAGAAAGCCCGTGCAGCGTATCGCGGCTCTCGAATCTGCTGAGGCGATCCCCAGCCGGACGACGGACGCTGTTGGAAGAGGCCAACCGAGTCACGATCTCCGTGATCGAGGTTTCGCAGGCGAGATTCTTGTGCCGCGGTCGCGAGGGCGATGACGATGCCATAGTTCGGGATTCGCATTTCGCGCCCGACCTGGATGATGATTCGAGCGTTGACCGTCATCTCGTCGGTGAGCTGAGTGATGACGGCGTCGTCGCTGTCATCGGCGCGAACGCCTGATGCGAGGACGGGGCTCTCTGCGAGTGCGGCTGGTGCCTCGACCTCGGCCAATGCTGGAGCCTGGCGCTTACTCACAACCAAAACCTGTCCGGCGTGCACAGAGGTCTGCCATGACAAACCGTTCAGGGCAAGAAGTGCGGCGGTCGGGATTCCGTGTGTAGCGGCAATCGATTGCAACGAATCGCCCTGCTCGACGGTGTGCGTGGTTGCGCCAGAAGTGGATACGGCTTCTGCGGCGTCCTCGGTCGACTCGGTATCGACCGGTGACTGTCCTTGCGGTTCGAGCGTCGCTGGCGGGGGAGTTGCGGTGACCCAGGTCACGGCTCCAGCGGCGATCAGCGGCAGTGCGCCAGCGGCAGCGGCAATCGCGCGAGCCTGTCGCGCTGCACGGCGCTCGGAGACGACCTCGGGCTTGAGCCCAGCGAAAATGGGGTTCGGGGTCGACTGTGTCGCTTCTGACTCGGCCACCGCACCTCCTTGGGGTTCACTCAATTGTGAAAGGGAAGTGAACCCAGCTCGGGAGTTGAGCAGGTCGGGCGTGTCGCGATTTAGACGGCGCGATTAGTGACGGCGTCGACGAGTCCGCGCAGTTCGCGGTCGACCGCTGGGTCAAGCGCCAGTTCGTCGAGGGCGCGAAGGGAACGCTCTCGCGAACGCTCGATGAGGTCCTCCACCGCGTCGACCGCGCCAGTGCTCGTTAGTGTTGCGCGCAGCATCGTGATCTGGTCGTCGTCAAGGGACGGGTCACCGACGAGTTCGTCAAGAATGTTCACAGTTGACCGGTCCGCGTGACGCCTGGCCATCGCGAGCAATACAGTTCGCTTCCCTTCGCGAAGATCGTCACCAGCTGGCTTTCCCGTCACGGACGGTTCACCGAACACACCGAGCAGGTCGTCGCGCATCTGGAAGGCAAAGCCGAGGGGGAGTGCGAACGCGCGGAGCGCACTGACGAGCGCAGGGGCCGCCCCACCGATGATCGCGCCGAGTGCGATGGGGGCTTCGACGCTGTACTTCGCCGACTTATAGATGACGACTCGCTGGGCTCGCTCGACCGCGACGTCGTCTCCGATGGTTTGCCACGCAGAGGAATCGTGGTTGTCGAGGAACTGGCCGGCAGTGACGTCGGTGCGCATCGTGCGAAGTTCGGCACGGAAGTCATCACGGCGGTCCTCGTCAAGCCCGAGGCTCACGGTCATGAATTGGTCGTCGGCCCACGCCAAAAGGAGATCGCCGAGGAGAATCGCAGACGAGCGTCCGTACAGTCCAGCGTCGCCGACGTAGTTGCGATCGGTGTGAATCGCCTCGAATTGTCGGTGAGCAGCCGGTGTACCACGACGGGTGTCGCTGTTGTCAATGATGTCGTCGTGCACGAGGGCTGCCGCGTGAAAGAGTTCAAGTCCGGCTGCGAGAGACGCGACGAGGTCAGCGTGCGGGTGGCGGTCAGCATCGACGAGCGGGTCGCCGTAAGTCACCGCCGCGCGCCAGCCCCAATAGGCCAAGCGCGCACGGAATCGCTTGCCGCCCTTGACCAGGGTTCCGGCAACGGTCGACAGAGATTCTGCGTCTCGGCCAATTGCACTGACGTCAGCATGGCCTGCACGCATCACCTCATCAATGCGGTTCTGTACCGAGTCGACAAAGGCGGGTTGAGTCGTCACGGTTACACACTAGCGGCGAGAGACGTACACTGTAGTTATCCGATTGGGGGTGATTCGATGGCTCTCTCCGACGAAGAACGACGAGTTCTCGACGAGATGGAACGACAGCTGCGTGCCAGTACGAGCGACGTCGTTGACATCGGAACTCCTCGCAGAATCAACGCGACCACGGTCACGATTGGTGTCCTTGTGATTGTCGCGGGCATCGGTGTACTTCTCGGCGGAATCGTCGCACAGTTTCCCGTGATTGGCATCGCCGGATTCGGCACAATGGTCGCCGGTGTACTCATCGCAACGAGTCGCCGCGGCGCGGCGTCGTCGCCAGCTCCTCGTCCGACTGCCCCGCGTTCGCCGCGGAAGTCCTCATTCGAAGATCGCTGGGACCGCCGCATGGGCGGAGACCTCTAGCCCCCAGCGACTCTCGCTCAATCGACCCGGCCTCGGCCGGGTTTTTTGTTGCGCCCGTTCGGTGGGGCTATGTGGAGACACGGTGGAAAAAAGTGTAAGAAAGTGGAGCGAAATGGAGAAAAGTGGAGTAAAGTGGAGGAAACGGCACACGCCACGCGAAACGGAAGGAGGCGCTCATGTTGCTCGGTACTTACGAACCCAAGCTCGACGAAAAGGGCCGCATCATCCTTCCCGCCAAATTCCGTGACGAATTCGCCGGGGGACTCGTCCTCACTCGCGGTCAAGAACGCTGCATCTACGTCTTCCCCCGCCAAACCTTCGAGGGACTTCTCGACACCGTTCAATCCGCACCGCTGACCAGCAAGGCTGCGCGCGACTACGTTCGTCTCCTTCTATCGGGCGGTAGCGACGAAGTTCCCGACAAGCAAAGTCGCGTCACGATTCCGTCGCAGTTGCGCGAATACGCCGGGCTTGGCCGAGACCTCGTCGTCATCGGCGCTGGAAGCCGCGCTGAAATTTGGGCGGCCGACGCGTGGGCGACGTACTACGCCGACAAGGAACAGGGCTTCTCCGACACCGAGGAGGAGGTGATCCCGGGCCTCTTCTAGTGATGTTGCGACTCCCTGCCGCCCCTGAAGTACTTCCCCCACGGCAGGTAGCGGACGGGAATCGGAACATCACACTCCACCGGAACGACATGGAAAACCCCACTCACATCCCCGTACTGCTCGATGAATGCGTCGACGCACTCGCTCCCGCTCTTGCCGAGTCGGGAGCCGTTGTCGTGGATGGAACCTTGGGTCTCGGTGGACACAGCGAGGCGATTCTCGACCGTTTCCCTGCCGTCACCATCGTCGGAATCGACCGCGATGAAATCGCACTGGCACACGCGACCGCGCGCCTTTCTCGGTTTGACGACCGTTTCGTCCCCGTTCACGCCACGTACGACGAAATCCGTCGCGCGCTGCGCACGATTGGCCGCGACTCGGCAAATGGCATTTTGCTTGACCTTGGGATTTCGTCGATGCAGATTGACGACGCGGACCGTGGCTTTGCCTACGCGTGGGATGCACCGCTGGATATGCGAATGGACCGTTCGACGGAATTGACCGCTGCCGACATCATTCGCGATTACAGCGAGCGCGACCTCGAGCGCATCTTCCGCATCTACGGAGAAGAGAAGCTGTCTGGCCGCTATGCACGAGCGATCGTCGCAGCCCGTGCACTCAACCCGATCGAACGCAGCGCCGAATTGGTTTCCATCCTCAACGACGCGACCCCCTATGCACTCAAGAACGCTGGACACCCCGCCAAGCGCGTTTTCCAGGCGCTTCGCATCGAGGTGAACGGTGAACTCGACATTCTCCGCGAGGCAATCGACAACGCTCTCGACGCGCTGGCTCCCGGTGGACGCCTCGTTGTTCTGGCGTATCACTCTCTCGAAGACCGAATTGTCAAGGCTGCGTTCGTCGATGCGACGTCGTCGAAAGCCCCACACGACTTGCCTGTTGTCCCTGCTGGCCTCAAGGCCAGGTATCGCCTCGTTTTCTCGGGCGCTCGAAACGCGAGCGAGTCCGAGATTGCAACCAACCCCCGTGCGGCTTCGGTGAAGTTCCGCGCAATTGAACGATTGGAGGTAGCGGCATGAGCGCAGTAGCTCACTCCGTCTACGGATCCCCCCGTCCTCAGGCTGCGCCTCGACCCGGACTTCGTGCCGTCTCTCGGCCCCGCGCCCAGGTCTCGGTGAAGACCGTCACCATCATCGTTGCGGCGTTTGTCGCCATCATCGTCGCCCGTCTCTTTGTCACGGTCGCGGTTGAATCGTCGGCATACGAGATTGCGTCGCTCAGCCAGCAGAACGTGAGCCTCGGACGCGATGCACAGTTCCTCGAAGAGCAGCTCAATGTTCTTGACTCGCCTCAGAACGTCGCCGCAATGGCCGCACAACTGGGCATGGTGTCGAATTCTCGCCCCACGTACATCCGTCTTTCTGACGGAAAGGTGTGGGGAAGTGGAAAGCCTGCAAAGGCCAACGGACCGGCCGTCGCGCCGATCGCGAACGACCTTATCGGTGCATACGGTGAGACCCCGTCACTTGCTGGCGTGGCAACCGAAACGGCGACCGTCGGTGCGACACAATCGGAAGGCGCCACCGCGTCGGCTTCGACCGGTATCCCAGCGCCCTCCACGCACTAAGACGATTCGACAAGGGGTGAACGGATGAACCGTTCTGATCTCGTTTCGCGTCGAATTGGGTACATGTTGCTCGCCATTGCTGGTGTTGTCGCGATATTCATCGGTCGTCTGTTCTGGATCCAGATCATCGACGGCCCCCGCCTGTCTCAAGAGGCGCGCGATCGCCAGAGCATCGCGCAGACGCTCTATGGAACCCGCGGATCGATCATTGACACGAACGGCGCCACCCTCGCCGAGAGCGTCGAACGCTATGACATCACGGCGTCGCCCAAGTTTGTGGCAGATTTCACGCGGGATGGTGTCACTGTCACCGTTCAACAGGCTCTGACCGAAATTTCTACGGCGACGGGCGCTGACCAAGGCGTGATGCACACCGCCGTCACCACGGATCCCACTTCCGATTTCGCCTACCTCGTCAAGGGCGTCACCATCGACGTTTTGCGCGAAGTCCAGGACCTCAACATTCCGTGGGTCTATCACGACCTTCGTCCATCGCGCACGTATCCGCGCGGATCCGTTGCCGGAAACCTCGTGGGGTTCATGGGAACTGACGGTCCGTTGACCGGCGTTGAGTACTACCTCAACGATTGCCTCAAGGAAACGAACGGGTCGAGCACATACGAGCGTGGTGCAGATGGAATTCGAATCCCTGGGTCGACGCTCGTGACGAAGGACGCTGTGCACGGTGGTGAAGTCGAATTGACCATCGATTCCGATCTGCAATGGTTCGCCCAGCAAACCCTCGCCGACCAGGGGAGCAGTCTTCGTGCGCGATGGGCGACGGCAATGGTCGTGCGCGTCGCCGACGGACACATTCTCGCGGCTGCCGATTGGCCGAGCGTTGACCCCAACAATGTCGACGCGACCAAGGTGGATGACATGGGCGCGCGCCTCTTCTCGTCACCCTACGAGCCTGGGTCGATTATCAAGCCGCTCGTCGTCGCGTCCATGCTCGACAAGGGTGTCGTGACTCCCAACACCACGATTGTCGCTCCTGGACGATTCAAGATTCCGGGCGGCGGGTACATCAAGGACTCCTTCGCGCACGGAAACCTGTCACTCACGACGACGGGCGTGCTCGTCAAGTCGTCGAACACCGGAATCAACACGCTCTCGTTGGCACTCACGAAGCAACAGCGATACGACATGCTCACGGAATGGGGGCTCGGAACTGCAACACCCGTCGGCTTCCTCGGTGAGGACGCTGGACGCATCACACCGCCTGACGTCGTTGACGACGTCACCCAGTACACCGAGTTATTCGGCCAGGGAATGACGACGACGAGCGCTCAAATGGCGCAGGCCTATCAGGCGCTGGCTAATGGCGGAGAAAGCGTTCCGCTCACTCTCGTCAAAGGATGCACGGCACCGGACGGAACCGTCACGCTCACGCCCAAGTCGGAAACACGTCAGGTCGTCTCGGTGGACACCGCAGAGACGACAGTTCGCATGATGGAGAACGTCGCGAAATACGGATCGGCTGCGCCGGTCGTCAAGGTTCCCGGATATCGAATCGCGATCAAGACGGGAACCGCAGAAGTCGCCCGCAACGGGCGTTACACGAATGACCGCATCATCTCGGTCGCGGGAATGGCGCCTGCGGAGAACCCGCAGTACGTCGTTATCGTCACTTTTGGATTGCCGAAAACACACCGCTCTTCCTACTTTGCGGGACCCGCGTTCGCTACTCTGATGGGGCAGACGCTCAAGTACTATCGAGTGGCTCCGTCGACGGGAAAGTTCCCCGCGATGGACCTGGGCGCGGACGGGAAGGGCTGACATCGTGACGGGGAATATCCCACCGGTCATCCGACCTGATTTCGTAAGCCCTCGTTCGGTCGAATTGTTGGCCGATGAGTTCGGTCTCTCCGTCATCGGAAACGCCCGTGGCGTCGAGGTGACGGGTGTCACCGTCATGACGCGCGAAGTGCGTCCGGGTGATCTCTTCGTCGCGTTGCGTGGTGCTAACCGTCACGGCGCGGAGTTCATTGCCGACGCGGCAGCCGCCGGTGCAGTTGCCGCACTGACGGATGACGATGGCGCACACATCGCGGTCGATTCGCCGATTCCCCTCGTCATCGTTGATTCCCCGCGGGCGGCACTTGGCGAAATTTCCCGGTGGGTGTATCGCACGGATGACAACCCGCCACAATATTTCGGAATCACCGGAACGAACGGCAAAACGTCGACGGCATACCTTCTTGAAGGCATTCTTCGCCAGCTCGGTGTGACGACCGGTTTGTCCTCAACAGCCGAACGACACATCGCGGGCGATGTCGTCGTCTCACGTTTGACAACCCCTGAGGCGAGCGAGATGCACGCACTGGTTGCCCGCATGAAGGAACGTGACGTCCGTGCCGTAGTAATTGAGGTCTCCGCCCAGGCGCTGACTCACAATCGTGTCGCCGGTATCCACTTCGACGTCGCCGGATTCACCAACTTGTCGCACGATCACCTGGATGACTATCCCGACATGGACGCGTACTTCGAGTCAAAACGTCAATTTTTCGAGCCCGCAATCGCCTCACGGGGTGTTGTGTCGCTGGATTCGCCGTGGGGCGAACGAATTGTCGACGAATCGCACATCCCCGTCACGACAATTTCGTCGATGGGTGACCCTGCCGCGCAATGGCGCGTCGACATCACCGAGGACAACCCCGCCTACACGGCGTTCCGCCTGACGGGACCGGAGGGCGTTGTCATCGAGACGCGCGAGCCTGTTATCGGACGCCACATGGCAGCGAACGCGGGGCTTGCACTCGTCATGTTGATCGAGGCAGGGTATTCGCCTGACGCGATCACGAACGCACTCGATCGAGATGGCGGAATCCAGGCATACCTGCCTGGCCGTACCGAGAAGGTTTCCGGCGAAACAGGCCCGAACGTCTATGTCGACTTTGGTCATTCTCCCGACGCGTTCGAGCACACCCTGGCGGCAGTCCGTCGTTTTACGCCTGGCCGAACGATTATGGTTTTCGGCGCGGATGGCGATCGAGATGCGACAAAGCGATTCGATATGGGCCGCGTTTCGGCTGAGGGGTGCGACGTCCTCGTCATCACCGATCACCACCCGCGGTTCGAGGACCCCGCGTCCATTCGTCAGCAGCTCCTCGTTGGTGCTCGCTCTGTAGACAACGGCCCCGAGATTCACGAAGTGTCACCGCCGGAGGACGCCATTCGCCTCGCTGTCTCGCTCGCGACCGAGGGCGATTCGATTCTGTGGGCCGGCCCCGGCCATCAGAACTACCGCGACATCGAGGGTGTTCGCACGGTGTATTCGGCTCGCGACCTTGCCCGCGCGGCGTTGGCCGACGCGGGGTGGTCGTGATGAGCCACGAAGTCCTGAACGACGGAACGATTCTTCTCGATCGAACCGCGGCTCAAGATCTGAACACCATTCGCGAGGCGCAATCCGACCTCGCGGAATGGAGATTGCGCGGGCACGTCACGGTGCACGTCGCCGGGGCTCTCGCCGAGGAATCCAATCGCGACGATTTGGACGCGATCGGGCGACGTGCTGTTCGACTCAACATCGGAACGCTCATCGCCGTTGGCCCCCGCGCACGCGTGTTGCATCTCGCGGCGGAACACGAGGGCTCGTGGGACGGGGAGTCGCTCCCCGTTGCCGACATTGACTCGGCATACGATGAACTGACCCGATTGCGTGGTGACGGAGTCGTCATCCTCGTGACGGGGTCACACGATGTTGTTTTGTCCGAGCTCGTGGACAGATTGAAGGAGGGCGCATGAGGTCACTGCTTCTCGGCGCCGGTTTCGCCCTCTTCTTCACGCTGTTCGTCACACCGGCATTCATTCGTCTTTTCGAGCGAATCGGCTGGGGTCAGTTCATTCGTGACGACGGACCCCAAAGCCACCACACCAAGCGCGGAACTCCCACTATGGGTGGAATCGTCATCATCGTTGGTGCTGTTTTGGGTTATTTCTTCGGACACGTCATCGATCACTATCCGCCGACGGCAAGTGGCTTGCTCGTCATTCTCATGATGGTGGGAATGGGTCTCGTCGGATTCATCGATGACTTCACGAAGACGCGCAAGCAACGCAGTCTCGGACTCGGCGGTTGGGCAAAGATCGCCGGTCAGGCCATCGTTGCCTCGGTGTTCGCGGTTCTCGCCGTCAATTTCCCCGACGAGAACGGAATCACCCCGGCATCGATGGCGATCAGCGCGGTCCGGGACATTCCCTGGCTCAACTTCGCACTCATCGGCGGGGGAGTCGGGATCATCCTCTTCATCCTCTGGGTGAATCTCATCGTCGTCTCGACCACCAACGGTGTGAATGTGGCGGACGGTTTGGACGGTCTGGCGTCCGGCAGCGCGATTCTTGCCCTGACGTCCTATGTCGTCATTGGGTTTTGGCAGTTCAACCAGAGTTGCTTCAGTCTTTTCCTCGACCCTGAAGTGCAATACAAGTGTTACGAGGTGCGCGATTCGCTCGACCTCGCGGCCATCGCCGCTGCCGTCGCTGCCAGCACCATCGGCTTCTTGTGGTGGAACACGTCGCCCGCGCAGATATTCATGGGCGACACCGGATCCTTGGGCCTCGGTGGGGCAATCGCTGCTCTGGCAATTCTGACCCGCACCGAACTGCTCATCATCCTCATCGGATCACTGTTCGTTATCGTCGCCGGATCGGTCATCATCCAGCGCGTCTACTTCAAGCTCACCAAGGGGAAACGCATCTTCCTCATGAGCCCCCTGCACCACCACTTCGAGCTCAAGGGCTGGGCGGAAATCACCGTTGTTGTCCGCTTCTGGTTGATCGCGGCTCTCGGTGTCGCGGTGGGTATCGGAATCTTCTACCTCGAATGGGTGAGCCGCTGATGACTCTTCGTGCGGGCCTCACCAGCTGGCACGCCGATTGGAAAGACCTCAAGGTTTTCGTTGTCGGACTGGGAGTGACCGGTTTCAGCGTCGCCGACACCCTCTGGGAACTCGGCGCGAACGTCTGTGTCGCAACGCGTGAGGCGGGCGAAACACACCGCGCGATGCTCGATGCGCTTGGCGTGAAGTACGAACTTGTCGAGGATGAGGCCGCAATGGTTGCGTCGGCGACCGCGTTTGAGCCGGACCTCATCATCGTCAGTCCCGGTCTCAACCCACGCCACAGCATCGTTGAGTGGGCGGGTAAAGGCGGTATCCCGATCTGGAGCGACATCGAACTCGCGTGGCGTGTCCGTGACAAGGTGCGCGCGGCCGACTGGATTCTCGTGACGGGGACCAACGGCAAGACGACGACAACGCAATTGACCAACCACATCCTCACGACCGCGGGATTTCGATCAGCGGCCGTAGGCAACATCGGCATTCCCGTTCTCGACGCCGTTCGCGACCCGACGGGATTCGACTTCCTCGTCGTTGAGGTGTCAAGTTTTCAGTTGCACTGGCTGCCCGGAGTCGGCGAAGGCGCCGTGCGCCCTGTCTCCAGTGTGTGTCTCAACGTCGCCGACGACCACCTGGACTGGCACGGCACCGCCGCGTCGTATCGGGCGGCAAAGGGCGCGGTCTACGCCAACACTCGTGTCGCGGTCTTTTACAGCACGGCAGACCCCGTGACAGAGGCGTTGGTCCGTGACGCGAACGTCCAAGAGGGCTGTGAAGCCATCGGCTTTGGTTTCATGACCCCCGACACCGGTGAACTGGGGACGATCGAGGGACTTCTGGTCGATCGCGCCTTTGTTCCCGATCGTCGCAACACGGCCCAAGAAATCGTTACCGTTGACCATCTTGCAGAGTTGGGTTTCGCGACGCCCCACATGATTCTCAATATCCTCGCCGCATCCGGTCTCGCGATGTCGGTTGGGGCAAGCGCCGAAGCGGCCGCTGCGGCCCTCGACTCGTTCGAGGTGGACCACCACCGATGTGAGACGGTTGCCGAGTTCGGCGGGATTCGCTGGGTTGATGACTCAAAAGCGACCAACGCTCATGCGGCCAATTCGTCCTTGCGCTCGTTCCCGTCGCTCGTGTGGATTGTTGGCGGTCTATTCAAGGGAACTGCGATCGACGAACTCGTGCAGGCACACGCATCTCGACTTCGCGGTGTCATTGCCATCGGAGTGGACAGGGACGAACCGCGCCGCGTGATGGCCGAGTGGGCGCCTGACCTGCCCTTCATCGAGATCGACGGCGAAAACGTGATGGCGCAGGCAGTTGCCGCCGCGGCGGAACTCGCCAACGACGGTGACACGGTGTTGCTCGCTCCGGCCGCGGCATCGATGGACCAGTTCGTCGACTACGCCGATCGCGGACGCCAGTTCGCCGAGGCGGTTCGTTCGCACCTGGGGTTAGACGATGAATAACGCGCCGAGGACGACGATTCGTATTCCGAACCTTTTCCAGGCGGATTCACCTCTGGTCACCATGTTGTTCGCCATCACGGC
>CAZWTW010000007.1:0-19155 GCA_964637095.1 uncultured Gulosibacter sp. | reverse complement strand
CGAACCTTTTCCAGGCGGATTCACCTCTGGTCACCATGTTGTTCGCCATCACGGCACTGCTTGTCGGATTCGGACTGCTCATGGTGCTATCGGCGTCCTCCGTCACGAGCGGCATCAACAACGACGGCAACTTCTTTCACGATGCATTTACCCAGACAGTCGGTGTGATTCTTGGAGCGGTATTGGCGCTCATCATCTCGCGGTGGCCACTTGATATTTGGCGGCGTTTTCGCAACACATTTATTGTGATCGGAATCAGCCTTCAGGCTGCCGTGTTGTTGTTCGGCGAGTCCTACGGTGGAAACAAGAACTGGATCCAGATCGGTGGCGTCTCACTTCAGCCGTCCGAGTTCATCAAACTCGCTCTGATTGTCTGGCTCGCCGTGTGGATTCACGACAACCCACACCACTTCGATCAACCGCTGATGTATTGGTGGGACAAGCAGTTCTTCTGGATCATTGCCCCGATCGTATTGGTGCTGGGCGGCGGTGACATCGGAACCGTCCTGATCATCGGACTCATCATTCTGGGCATGCTCGTGATCGCAGGGGCGCCCGCACGGCCGCTTTATCTATTGGGGATTACGGCGATTTTGGCGGTAGTTGTGTACGTCGTCGCAGCCCCCAGTTCTCGAGGATCGCGCTTTGCGATTTGGCTGACAGGGTGCACCCCGGAGGACTATGAAGGCGCTTGTTGGCAGACGATTCACGGCTACTGGGCTCTTGGTTCTGGCGGATTGTTCGGAATGGGCGCCGGCAGCTCGAGGTCTAAGTGGTCATGGCTTCCTCACGCCGAGTCCGACTACATCTTCGCCATCATCGGCGAAGAATTCGGACTGCTCGGCGCCATCTTCTTGCTCGTCGTCATCGTGGCCTTGGCCGTCGTGTTGGTTCGTCTCATGCGCGCGTATCCGCAGCCGTTGACGCGTACCTTGATTGCCGGTGTGCTCGTCTGGATCGTCGGTCAATCACTGGTCAACATCGGAGTCGTGCTCGGCGTCTTCCCCGTGTTGGGCGTTCCGCTGCCGATGGTGTCTTCCGGTGGTTCGGCCATCCTGGCAAACCTCTTGGCGATCGGTGTCGTTGTGTCGTGTGTCCGACACGAGGAGCGCTACGGATGACCACCTACCTACTCGCCGGTGGCGGCACCGCGGGGCACGTGAACCCGCTGCTCGCGACCGCGGCGGAAATTCGTCGCACCGAGCCAGACGCGGCGATTATCGTTTTGGGCACTGCCGAGGGGCTTGAAGCACGTCTCGTCCCCGCGGCCGGTTTCGAACTGGCAACAATCGCAAAACTGCCGTTCCCGCGAGCGCTTTCCGCCGCTGCGTTGACGTATCCAGGGCGACTGTTTCGCGCCGTATCAATCGTGCGCCGGTTGATCACCGAACGGTCGATTGACGTAGTCGTCGGTTTCGGGGGATACGCGGCTGCTCCGGCGTACCTCGCCGCCCGACTCGAGGGCATCCCTCTCGTAATTCACGAAGCAAACGCTATCCCTGGAATTGCGAACAAACTCGGTGCTCGATTGACGCGCTTTGTCGGGGTCACGTATTCGGGAACTGAAACGCTATTTCCCCACGCCATCATCGTCGGAATGCCACTTCGAGCGGAGATTGCGACTCTCGACCGTGATGCTCGCCGCGGAGAGGCTCAGAAATTCTTCGGGCTCGACAAGCGGCCAGTGTTGCTCGTCACGGGTGGGTCGACAGGCGCAGCGCGGATCAACGCGACCATCAGGGAAACCGCCACCGACATCGTTGCGTCTGGTTGGCAGATCATCCACACCGTGGGGGAGTCACGCGACTTCGTTGACCCTGGCATCTCCGGGTATCACCCAATCCCGTATCTCGATCGAATGGACCTCGCCCTTGCTGTCGCCGATGTCGTTGTCGCGCGGTCAGGTTCGGCCACGGTGTCAGAATTGGCCGGGCTCGGCATCCCGGCAATTTTCATCCCGTATCCGGTTGGAAATGGTGAACAGGTTCTCAATGCGGCGGACATCGTGAACGCTGGTGGCGCGCGTGTGTGTCTCGACGCGGAATTCACGCCGACCTACATCCGCGAATCGCTAATCCCGTTCCTCGGTGATGGCCCTACGCACAAAGCGATGGCCGCCGCGTCACGCTCAACGGGAATCCGCGACGGGGCAAGCCGACTTGCCGACCTGATACGCGCCGCTCTCGCCAGCACGTCCGCATAGGGTTGTCACTGTGATTGCCCCGGACCTGACTCAGCCGATTCCCGAGAACCTCGGGCACGTGCACTTCATCGGTATCGGTGGCAGCGGAATGAGCGGAATTGCGCGGATGTACGTCGAGCGCGGTATCGCCGTCACGGGCTCGGATCGCAGCGAATCCGCCGCGACGGCAGCCCTTCGGGATCTCGGTGTTGAAGTTCAGATTGGTCACGAGCCGACCCTCGTCACGAGTGCTGACACGGTCGTCGTGACCGGCGCGCTGTGGGAGGACAACCCGGAATACCGATGGGCGATTGACCACGGCATTCCCGTTCTGCACCGGTCCCTCGCTCTTCATTGGCTTTCCCGAACCGGTCGCGTGATTGCGGTTGCTGGTGCTCACGGGAAGACGACGTCAACGGGAATGGTTGTCACTGCACTACACGGGGTCGGGGCTTCACCGTCCTTTGTCAACGGTGGCGTCGTCTCGGCAATTGGGGTTTCTGCTGCGACGGGCTCGGATCGCGAATTCGTGCTCGAGGCGGATGAATCCGATGGCTCGTTCCTTTTGTACAACGCAGCGATTGGGCTCATTACCAACATCGACACGGATCACCTCGATACCTACGGAACGATGGAGGCATTTGACGACGCGTTTGTCACCTTCGCGAATGGGTGTTCCGAGATGGTCGTCGTGTCGTCGGATGATCCTCACCTCAATCGCCTGCGAAGCAGGATCACGGCACCGACGATGTCGTTTGGCGAGGACGACAGCGCAGACCTTCGTGTCGTCGACATCGTTGCATCGGCATCGGGTGTCACCGCGACACTCCAACACGGCTCGGCACACGCGTCTTTGGTCTTGACCGTCGCGGGGCGCCACAATGCGATCAACGCAACGGGCGCTGCCGCCGTGCTCGTCGCCATGGGGTACCCGCTCGCCGAGGCTGCTGCCGCACTCGCCGATTTTGGCGGCACCGGTCGTCGTTTCGAACTGCACGGTGAACGTCGAGGCGTCCAGGTCTACGACGACTATGCCCATCACCCGCGCGAGGTTCGTGCCGCACTCGCAACCGCTCGCAGCGTAGTCGGGGAGGGGCGTGTCATCGCGATTCACCAACCGCACCTGTATTCGCGAACGAGGGACATGGCAGGCGAATTTGCCGCCGAGTACGAACGCGCCGCCGATTTCACTGTTGTGCTTGACGTATACGGAGCCCGCGAAGACCCGATACCCGGCGTCACGGGGGAACTGGTCTCTAACGCTTTCGCAGACCATTCAAAGGTCGCCTACTGCCCTAACTGGTCAGACGCCGCCCGCGTTGCCGCCGAATTCGCCAGGGACGGCGACCTCATCATGACCCTGTCGTGTGGTGATGTGTACCGAATCATTCCGCAGGTCCTCTCGGCCCTGGACGTGTCGTGAAGCGTCCACAGCACCACGGTGCAGCCCCCGAGCGCAAGGCGGCGGTGAGGAATGTTCGCGGCGAGTCGGTCAATCCTCGAGAGCGCATTCACCGCGCTGAAGTTCGAGAAGAACGACGGTTCACCGAGGGTGCGCGCCGATCGCGTCGAATTCGGCTGACGATCACGTCTTCGGTGCTTGGGTTCGTGTTGTTGGTTGGCGGGATTGTTTTGTCTCCCTTGATGACACTCACCGAAGTCGTCGTCACTGGTCGCGAAAACGTGCCAGAGAAGGTCATTGTCGGAGCGGTCAAGGACCAGCTCGGAACCCCGCTTGCCCTCCTCGATTACGGCTCGATCGCGAACAAGCTCGGGACGGTCGTAAGGATTCAGTCGTTTTCGACGGAACTTCGCCCGCCTCACACCATGGTTATCCGAATTGTCGAGCGCACTCCGATTGGCGCTCTGAAATCGGCGAAGGGCTGGGACATTGTCGACGCAGCCGGTGTGGTGGTCCAGACGACCACGAAGGCGCCGAAATCGGTTCCCCGACTCGACGTCGAGAGTGTGGAAGCACCGGGCTTCCTCGCGACCGTCAAGGCGCTGCTCGCGCTCCCCGCGGGCTTGAGGGCGGACGTCGCCTCCGTGTCGGCGGCGACGCGTGACTCGGTGCAGTTCGTTCTTCGCGGTGTCAGCCACGAGATTCGCTGGGGCTCAGACGAACAGTCAACGCTCAAGGCGGCCGTTCTTGATCAGGCGTTGGCTATCGCGAAGAGCAAGGGAGGGACGTACGTCATTGATGTGTCCGCCCCCGACACGCTCATCATGAACCGCACCAACTAACGCGCTGAGTGTTTCGTCGCGTATTCGCGACACGCCGAGGCTGGTTCCCGCGCTTTGGTCGCTTGGACACCTAACTTGTGGGTGCCTTTCGGGGCAAAAAAAGTCTCGGCTTCAAGTAGAGCCTGAATGTTGGAGGAACCAATGGCTGCCACAAGCAACAACCACCTCGCCGTCATCAAAGTTGTCGGCGTCGGCGGTGGAGGCGTTAACGCCATCAACCGCATGATCGAAGCGGGTATCCGCGGCGTGGAGTTCATTGCCATCAACACGGACGCACAGGCGCTCCTCATGAGCGACGCGGACGTCAAGCTCGACGTTGGACGCGAACTCACTCGTGGCCTCGGCGCAGGAGCCGACCCGGAGAAGGGTCGCCACGCGGCGGAAGACCACGCGCAAGAGATCGAAGAGTGCCTCGCCGGCGCTGACCTCGTGTTCGTCACCGCGGGTGAGGGTGGTGGAACCGGAACCGGTGGAGCCCCCGTCGTCGCGCGAATCGCCAAGTCGATCGGTGCACTGACCGTCGGTGTCGTCACCAAACCGTTCAAGTTCGAAGCTCGTCGTCGTCGTGACCAGGCGGATGCCGGCATCGCCGCACTCCGCAACGAGGTCGACACGCTCATCGTTGTCCCCAACGACCGTCTGTTGGACCTCTCCGATCGCGCGATTTCCGCAACGGAAGCGTTCGCGATCGCCGACGAGGTGCTGCTCTCGGGTGTCCAGGGAATTTCGGACCTCATCACCAACCCCGGACTCATCAACCTTGACTTCGCGGACGTCCGTTCCGTCATGCAGGATGCGGGAACTGCCCTCATGGGTATCGGCAGCGCACGCGGTGCTGAACGCGCTATCAAGGCAACCGAGATGGCTGCTCAGTCGCCGCTCCTCGACCAGACGATTGACGGCGCCCACGGTGTCCTTCTCTCGATCCAGGGCGGATCGAACCTCGGTATCCACGAAATCAACGAGGCAGCCTCGCTCATCACCGAGCACGTGCACCCCGACGCCAACGTCATCTTCGGAATGTCGATCGACGACACTCTCGGCGACGAGGTTCGTGTCACGGTGATCGCGGCCGG
Organism: uncultured Gulosibacter sp.; assembly: GCA_964637095.1. GTDB lineage: Bacteria > Actinomycetota > Actinomycetes > Actinomycetales > Microbacteriaceae > MWH-TA3. The sequence continues at coordinate 13,653 of CAZWTW010000007.1, read as the reverse complement.
ATTCGATGAGGACCCGATGCCCCGCACTCGCGCCGCAGAACCTCGCGTCGAGTCGTTTAACACGAGCGACGTTGACCGTGTCGATGCGACCGCTTACAGCGAAGCCACTCCGACGACGGAACATCACAGCGTTCCCACATTGACCGAGGCGTTTGATTCGGTGTCGGAAGACTTCGACCTTCCTGAGTTCCTCAAGTCATGAGTGAAGCGGCCGCGCGCTGGCGCGCGGTTCGCGATCTCATAGACGCGGAGTGTCGCCGGCTCGATCGTGATCCAGCCGGCGTCACGCTTGTCGTGGTCACGAAGTTTCACCCCGTCGGACTCGTCGAAGAATTGATTGCCGCGGGCGCTCGTGACTTTGGCGAAAGTCGCCACCAAGACGCGGTCGGCAAAGCTGAAGCGTTAGAGGGCAGCGACATCACCTGGCACTTTGTTGGTCAAATCCAGTCCAACAAGGCAAGGGCAATCGCGAAATACGCTGATGTTTTGCACTCGCTCGACCGCGACAGCGTCGTTGATGCGCTGGCAACGGCGGAACGACGAGTCCAAGGATTCATCGAGCTGAACCTCGCGGACGACCCCGGTCGCGGTGGAGTCAACGACGCCGACGAGATGATTCGTCTCGCCGACAAAATCGCCGCGACAGACACGATTGACCTTCGAGGCGTGATGGCGGTCGCGCCGCTCGGCGACGACCCTGCGCATGCGTTTGAGCGCGTCGCCACGTACTCGGCCATCCTGACGCAGGCGCATCCCCACGCCACGGAGATCTCGGCCGGAATGAGTGCCGACTGGGAGGCGGCTTTGGCGGCTGGCGCGACACACCTGCGCATCGGTACGTCAATCACGGGAAACAGGCCAGATCCGCGTTAATCTGAACCGAACCTCAAGGAGGAAAATCATGGTCAGAAAAGCGCTCGAGTTCTTCGGAATTGTTGAAGCCGGTGCCGCACCTCGTGCAGCCGCACCGCGTTCCGAGAACCACCGTCCCGCTCCTGCTGCAGCCAAGCCCGTTGTGCGTTTGAACAATGGTTACCGCGGCCGTGACAACAACTTCGCCACGATTCACACCGTGCGCCCCCGTCGTTACCAGACGGACGCTGAGGGCATCGCCTACACGTTCCGTGACGGTTCGCCCGTCATCGTTGACCTCGGTCAGATGGCCGAAGCCGAAGTACGTCGCATGATCGACTTCCTCAGCGGCCTGGTCAAGGGCCTCGACGGAACCATCAGCCGCGTTTCGGGCAAGGTCTACATGCTTACCCCCGCCGGCATTGAACAGTACGACGACACCCAGTCGAACGATGGACTGTCCAACGACGGTCTCGACGCCGAACTCTTCGACTAAACGTGCCTATCGTCAGTGTCGTTCTCGGCACGGCTCTGTGGGTCTACACCCTCATCTTGTGGGCGCGCCTGATTCTGGAATGGGTGCGTCAGTTCCGACCGGATTGGCGTCCGCGCGGCGTGATGTTGGTACTCGCTGAAGTCGTCTTCACGGTAACCGATCCGCCGCTCAAGTTCATTCGCCGATTCGTCCGTCCGGTTCGACTCGGTGGCGTCGCAATCGACTTTTCGTGGACAATCTTGCTCATCGCGGTCTACATCCTGATGTCCTTTGTCGGGTAGTCTTGACCAACAACAGTTTCACCTTGTGGGAATCAAAGGAGTGATAGCGCATGGCGCTCACCGCTGAAGACATTGTCAACAAGCAATTCAAGCCGAAGCCGCGACTCAGCGAAGGCTACGACGCTGACGACGTCGATGACTTCCTCGACGAGATTGTCAAGGAATTCCGTGCCGTTCGTGCTGAGAACGACGACCTCAAGCAGAAGCTTGTCGGCGCTCAGGGTCGAATTGCAGAACTTCAGCGTGCCGCCGATGCCGGTGTAGCGCCTGCTCCGACCGCCAGCGCAGCTGCAGCAGACCAGAACGACTCCGCCACGTCGAGCCAGCTTCTGCAGCTCGCGCGCAAGCTTCACGACCAGCACGTTCAGGAAGGCCTCGACGAGCGCGAACGCATCATCGAAGAGGGCAAGGCTCAGGCCCAGCGCATCCTCGCCGAAGCGGAACTTCGCCAGCGCAACGAGATCAACGAACTCGACCAGCAGCGCATCGGAATCGAGCGCAAGATTGACGAGCTCAAGCAGTTCGAAAAGGAATACCGCTCGCACCTCAAGCAGTACCTCGAGACGCAGCTCAACGACCTCAACACCAGCGGGCAGGAATCCGCCAAGAACTTCTAGGTCAGGGTGACTCACCACCGAAGTTTCACTGTCCCCGACGGACTCGTCGGAGAGCGCGTGGATGTGGTGGTTGCACGACTCATTGGTGTTTCACGGAGTTTCGCAGCCGAGATCGTGGACGCTGGGGGAGTCTCTCTCGCTGGCAAAGTCGCGGGGAAGTCGGATCGTGCCGGTATTGACGCGGCCGTGGACATCACGTGGGATGACAAACGTGAACCAGAGATAGTTCCCGTCGTCATCAAGGAAATGACGATTGTCTACGACGACGACGACATCGTCGTTGTTGACAAACCTCCATTTCTCGCAGCACACCCGAGTCTGGGGTGGACGGGAGACACGGTTGTCGGTGCTCTCGCCGGTGCCGGTTATCGCATCTCGACCTCTGGACCGCCGGAGCGACAGGGAATTGTTCATCGCCTCGATGTCGGTACATCTGGGCTCATGATCGTGGCCAAGAGCGAAATTGCGTATTCGGTGATGAAGCGCAAGTTCAAGGACCGCGAGATTCAGAAGACGTATCACGCCGTGGTCCAGGGGCATCCCGATCCATCAGAGGGGACAATCGACGCACCAATCGGTCGACACCCGGGTTCGTCCTGGAAGTTTGCGGTCACGGCCGACGGCCGCCACTCGGTCACCCATTACGCCACGCGCGAGGCGTTCCCCGGCGCCAGCCTCGTCGAAGTCGAACTCGAAACGGGACGCACCCATCAGATTCGTGTCCACATGTCTGCACACCGCCACCCACTCGTGGGAGACGAGCTGTACGGCGCCGACCCGACTCTCACCGCGCGTTTGGGGTTGACCAGGCAGTGGTTGCACGCGATTCGATTGGGCTTTGAGCACCCAACGACAGGGCGCAGGCTCGAACTCGAAGCCCCTTACCCCGCAGATTTGCGTCTCGCGCTGGAAATTCTTGCGACGCACTGACGCGCCTCACTCATGGTCGAGGCGTCCGACCTAAACTGATTATCCGCGCACGTCGAAGGAGGGGTTATGAGCGACAATTTCGTGCACCTGCACGTTCACACCGATAACTCCATGCTCGACGGGGCTGCGCGCATCGGGCCGCTTCTGGATGCGGCGGTGGCACAGGGAATGCCCGCAATCGCCATGACCGACCACGGGACACTTTTCGGCGCCTTCGAATTCTGGAAAAAGGCGAACGAGAAGGGCATCAAGCCGATCATCGGCATCGAGGCATATCTTGCACCCGAATCCCGGTTCGACAAGCGCCCGATTCGCTGGGGCGACGGCGGCGAGGACGACACGTCGGGCGGTGGCGCTTACACCCACCTCACGCTTCTCAGCGAGACGACAGAGGGCATGCACAACCTGTTCACCCTGTCCTCGGCGTCGTACATCGAGGGCTTCTACAGCCACCCCCGCATGGACCTCGACATCCTGTCGCAGAACGCCAAGGGGCTGATTGCCACGAGCGGTTGCGTCGGTGGCGAGATCCAGACCCGCATCCGCATGGGTCAATACGACGAGGCGAAAAAGGTCGCGTCGAACATGCGCGACATTTTCGGCAAAGACAACTACTTCATCGAGATCATGGATCACGGAATCGGCATCGAACGACGCGCGATCAAGGAGGTTCTGCAACTCGCCAAGGAACTCGATTTACCGTTGCTTCTCACGAACGACTTGCATTACGTCCATCACGAGGACCACAAGGCGCACGAGGCGCTGCTGTGTGTTCAGTCGGGTTCGACTCTTCTCGAGGAGAAGCGCTTCAAGTTCGAATCTGACCAGTTCTACCTGAAATCCGCGGCGGAAATGCGTCGCCTTTTCCCCGACCACCCCGAGGCGGCAGACAACACTCTTCTCATCGCCGAGCGTTGCGGGGTGCAGTTCGAAACGACGGCTAACCACATGCCACACTTCCCGGTCGAGTCTTCTGATACCGAAGAGAAGGCCTTCGAGCGGGCCGTCTGGGCAGGGCTCGAGTTCCGTTACGGCAAGGACTTGTCGCAGGAAATTCGAGACCGCGCAGCCTACGAAATTGAGATCATCACGACCAAGGGCTTCGCGGGGTATTACCTCATCGTCGCCGACTTCATCGGTTGGGCGCGAGACAACGGAATTCGCGTTGGACCAGGACGTGGTTCTGGTGCTGGTTCCATCGCTGCCTACGCAATGCGCATCACGGATTTGGAGCCGCTCGAGCACGGCCTGCTCTTTGAGCGATTCCTCAACCCCGAACGCGAGTCGATGCCCGACTTCGATATCGACTTCTCGACGAAGCGTCGCGACGACGTCAAGCGCTATGTGACGGAAAAGTACGGTTCGGACTACGTCGCCCAGATTGCGACGTACAACATCATCAAGGCCAAGCAAGCGCTCAAGGACTCAGCCCGCGTTCTTGGGTACCCCTATGAGGTCGGCGATCGCCTGACCAAGGCGGTCCCGCCGATGAAACTTGGCCGTGACATGTCGTTGTCAGAGATGTTCGACAAGGACAACGAACGGTTCAAGGAAGCGGCGCCTTTCCGTGAGGTTGTCGAAGCGTCCACCGAGGCGACGATTGTCTATGAGACGGCCAAGGGCATCGAGAGCATCAAGCGAAACACGGGAGTCCACGCAGCCGGCGTCATCATGTCCGACACCAAACTGTCCGACATTGTTCCGCTGATGATGCGCTCGAACGACGGGCAGATCATCACCCAGTTTGATTACCCGACGTGTGAATCGCTCGGTCTCATCAAGATGGACTTCCTCGGACTTCGAAACCTCGACATCCTGGACGACGCACTCATCAACATTGAGCGCAATCGGGGCGAGACGGTCGTTCTCGAAGAATTGACCTACGACGACCCGAAGGTCTTCGAACTCTTGTCGACCGGTGAGACGCTCGGAATCTTCCAGTTGGACTCGCCCCCGATGCGCCAGTTGCTCAAGCAGATGCAGCCCGACTCGTTCGAGGACATTTCCGCTGTGCTCGCCCTGTACCGGCCCGGTCCGATGGCGATGAAGTCCCACACGAACTACGCGATGCGCAAGCAGGGGATGCAGGCGATTACCCCGATCCACAAGGAACTCGAGAAGCCGCTGAGCGACATTCTCGACCCGACGTACGGTCTGATCGTCTATCAAGAGCAGGTCATGCAGATCGCCCAGCGCGTCGCGGGCTACTCGCTCGCACAGGCAGACAATCTGCGTCGCGCGATGGGTAAGAAGAAGAAGGAAATCCTCGACAAGGAGTTCGCGCCGTTCTCGGCGGGAATGCTCGAGCGAGGGTTTAGCAAGCAAGCAATTGATACGCTGTGGGAGATTCTCGTTCCGTTCTCGGACTATGCCTTCAACAAGTCCCACTCGGCGGCGTACGGAGTCGTCGCGTACTTCACCGCGTATCTCAAGGCTCACTACCCAGCCGAGTTCCTTGCCGGTCTGCTCACCAGTGTTGGTGACGACCGAGACAAGTTGGGTGGATATCTGGTCGAGGCGCGTCGAATGGGCGTCAAGGTGCTCGCTCCGGACATCAACGAATCGGTGCTGTACTTCGCGGCTGTCGGCGAGGACGTGCGATTCGGTCTCGGGTCGATCAAGAACGTCGGTGAGGCCGTTGTCGACCACATCGTGGCCGAGAGAAACGCGAACGGGCCGTACCAAACGTTCCAGGAATTCCTCGACCGCGTTCCGTTGCCAGCGTTGCAGAAGCGAACGCTCGAAGCGCTCATCAAGGCGGGGGCGTTCGACCGATTCGGTCACACTCGTCGCGCTCTGCTCGATGTGCACGAGAAGGTCGTCGAGGACGCGACGCGCGCCAAGAAGGACGCGTCAAAGGGTGACATCGGGTTCGATTTCGGTGAACTGTTCGACGAGCCGGTCATTCTCGTGCCAGAGCGACCCGAATGGCCGCGCAAGACGAAACTGGAATTCGAACGCGACATGCTCGGTCTCTATGTCTCGGATCATCCGCTCAACGGGCAGGAGAGTGCCCTTTCGCGTGCCGCGTCGATCCTGGTGAGCGACTTGCAGGTCGTGCAAAAGATGTCCGAAAGCGACGACGCCGACGCGGAATACGAACTCATCGGGGCGACGGAAGGTGACATGGTGACGTTCGCCGGACTGCTGCGAAACGTCGAAATGCGTGTTGCTCGTACGTCCGGAAAGCCCTTCGCCATGGCGATGCTCGAGGACATGTCGGGCTCGGTACCCGTTTCGGTTCTCGGCCGCGCGTACGAAGAGCTTCGACTCAAGTTAGTCAATGACACGGTTGTTGCCGTTTCTGGTCGAATCCGTTTGCGCGAGAACACCGTCTCGCTTATGGCGAATGACATTCGCGAACTCGAGACCATCAACATCAACGAGGTGTCACTCGTCAAGGTTCAGGTTCCGGCAAGCCACGCAACGACGAGTGTGATCGCCGAGCTTGACGAGATCCTCAAGCGCCACCCCGGCAGTTCAGAGGTCGAGTTGCGCGTCAAGCACCCCGACGCGGTTCGCGTCTTCACGCTCCCGCACCGCGTGACGGTGAGTGGAACTCTCTACGGTGAGCTCCGGCGAATTCTCGGCCCGAACGCTCTCGTCTAGCCGACGATGTCGCCGACTGAGTGATATCGGCGCTCGACGTAAACGAGAGGTGCGCACTCGGTGTTGGTGTCACCGCCGTCGATTTCGACGATGACGGCTGCGTTGGCGCCTACCTCGGTGACCGACACGACGTGTGCGTCGAGAACGGCGCGAACGCCGGAAAGCCGAGGGAGACCGCGGGTGTCCACGGCCCAGTGATCGCCGTCAAAACGCGAGTCAGAAGGTCCAGCCATCTTCTGCGCGATGGGGACCTGGTCTTCGGCGAGGAAGTGTAAAAGCACTCGAGACCCGACGGATACCGACGAGTACGACGACGCGTGCTGAGCGATGTTGAACGATGCGCGAGGGGGTTCGGCCGAAAATGAGGCGAGCGACGTCGCGGTAAACCCGACATTGGCACCCTCTGGTGACACCGCGGTGATGACCGCTACACCAGCAGGGTGAAGCGAAAATGCGGCGAGGAAAGCCGACTGGGGCGTCATCTCGTTCACGTGCTACTTGGTACCTTCGGTCGGCGGTTTAGTCCCAACGGTAGCATTGAGGAGATGTTGACCACCATTTCCGCGCCACACGGTCCGCTCAGCGCCGCTCAGGCGCGAGCGCTCGTCCCGCGTGCTGCCCGCCAGGAATCAGATGCGCAGGTCGTCGCAGCTGAACTCGTCGACGACGTCCGTACGCGAGGCGTTGAGGCACTCCAAGACCACGGGATGCGGTTTGACGGTGGTTACGCCGAGTCGATGCGTGTTCCCGTCGAGGTTCTCGCCGCGGCGGATGCTGCACTGGATCCGGATCTTCGCGATGCGATTCTTACGGCCATCGAACGAGTGCGCGCTGGTTCGGTTGCCCAAGTTCCCGCACCAACCATCACCGAAGTCGCGCCCGGTGCAATCGTCGAACAGCACTGGGTGCCCGTCGAGCGTGTCGGTTTGTATGTGCCTGGCGGCAAAGCGGTTTACCCGTCGAGCGTCGTCATGAACGTCGTCGCCGCTCAGGTCGCTGGCGTCGATTCCATCGCGCTCGTGAGCCCCGCCCAGAAGGAATTCGGCTTCTCGGTGCACCCGACGATCGCGGCGGTGGCCCACATGCTCGGAGTCACCGAGGTCTATGCGATCGGCGGAGCAAGTGCAATCGGCGCTCTTGCCTACGGTGTTCCTGAATTGGGCCTCGAGCCCGTTTCCGTGATTACGGGCCCTGGCAACGCGTTCGTTGCGGCAGCAAAGCGGGTCGTCTCCGGGGTCGTAGGCATCGATTCAGAGGCTGGCCCGACCGAGATTCTCATCATCGCGGACAACACCGCGAGCCCGGACTTTGTCGCAGCGGACCTCGTCTCCCAAGCCGAACACGACGAATTGGCGAGTGCCGTGCTAGTCACAGACTCGGTTGCGTTAGCTGCACAGGTCAGTGCGAAGGTGACCTCGCGAGTCACGACGACCCCTCACCGCGAACGCGTCACCGCTGCGCTGATGGGGGAGCAGTCACGCATCATCATCGTCGACACGATCGACGACGCGATTCGTGTGTCTGACGCCTACGCACCGGAACACCTCGAAATCCACACTCGGAACGCCGAGATCGTTGCCGCTCGAATTCGAAACGCCGGCGCGATCTTCGTCGGATCGGACACTCCTGTGTCGCTGGGGGACTACCTCGCCGGTTCTAACCACGTGTTGCCGACAAACGGAAACGCGCGACACGCAGCGGCGCTCGGACCAGCAACGTTCCTTCGCCCGCGACAGACTGTCCGGTACTCGCGTGACGCGCTCCGTGCCGTCTCGCGCGACATCGTCACCTTTGCTCACGCCGAAAACCTTCCCGCTCACGGCGATGCCGTCACGGCACGATTCGAAAGGTAACACCGTGTTTTGTCCGTTCTGCCGCCACACCGATAGCCGCGTCGTCGACTCCCGCACCTCCGAGGACGGGCTCTCGATTCGCCGCCGTCGCGAATGCCCCGCGTGCAGCGGTCGATTCTCGACTCTCGAGACAGCCAGCCTTTCGGTCATCAAGCGCAACGGCGTCGTCGAGCCCTTCTCGCGCGAAAAGATTGTTTCGGGCGTTCGTAAGGCGTGTCAGGGTCGCCCCGTGACGGACGCCGAGTTGTCCGCTCTCGCCCAGCGAGTTGAAGAGAACGTTCGCGCGACGGGTGTCTCACAGATCGACGCGAACGAAATCGGTTTGGCGATTCTTCCCGAACTTCGCACCATCGACCTCGTCGCGTATTTGCGATTCGCGAGCGTCTACAAGGCGTTCGAGTCCCTTGCCGACTTCGATCGAGCGATCGAGGAGCTCCGCAACGACGGTGGAAAGTCGACCGAGAAGTGATCTATCGCGCAATCTTTCGGTTGGTCTTCTCGCGGATGGACCCCGAACACGCGCACGAGTTCGTCGTCGCATTGTTGCGCTTTGGTCAGTCCGTTGGCGCCACTCGGGTGCTGCGTCTCGTCACGCGACCGAGCACGAAGCACGCAGTGCACACCCTGGGCTTGACCTTCGAATCCCCGTTTGGGCTCGCAGCAGGCTTTGACAAGAACGCGCTGGTCTATCGGATCCTGTGGGGACTTGGATTTGGGCATGTCGAGATTGGAACCGTGACGGCCAAGGCACAGGCGGGAAACGATAAGCCGAGGCTCTTCCGTCTCATCGCGGACAAGGCGTTGATCAACCGCATGGGCTTCAACAACGACGGCGCCGCTGCTGTTCGTCCTCGACTTCGTCGTCGCGGCGGGCCCATCCTCGGCGTCAACATCGGCAAGAGCCGTGTCGTCGATGTTGACGATGCCATCGATGACTACCTCGAGTCGACCAAGCTGCTGGCCCCCGAAGCCGACTACCTCGCCGTGAACGTGTCGTCACCCAACACTCCCGGCCTTCGCGGTTTGCAAGAGATCGACAAACTCGAGCCGCTCTTGACTGCCGTCAAGCGGGAAGCGGGGGACACACCGGTGCTCGTCAAGATCGCGCCTGACCTGACCAACGATGGTGTCGACGCCGTCGCCGCGATGGCGCTTCGCATCGGTCTCGACGGGATCATCGCGACTAACACGACCTTGTCCCGCGACGGTCTGACCACGCCAACCGACGTCGTCGAGGGCATGGGAGCCGGCGGTTTGTCGGGACCTCCCGTCGCCGCGAGGTCACTCGACATCCTTCAGCGCCTCCGCGCAGCGGTACCCGCTGACTTCTGCATCATTTCCGTCGGAGGCGTCACGACATCGGCAGACGTCGCCGAACGGCTTGCAGCGGGCGCAACCCTCGTTCAGGGGTACACGGCGTTTCTCTACGAAGGCCCATTCTGGGCTTCACGAGTCGTCCGCGGGTTGCGGTAGTTACTCGATCTTTTCGCCGCGCGCGACGCGAGGCTTGGGTACACGCAACGGACGGAACTGGAAGGCGCGAACTCCGGCGTACCAGCGAACACCCTTCTCGACCTCGCCGAACTTGGCCTGAAGTTTCTTGGTGATTCGACGACCCATGAGGACGGCGTCGATCACCCCGACGAGGAAGAACCCGTACAGGGCGACGAGCACCGTGAGCTGAAGGGTGGCGGCCACCGAGGTCACGTTACCGTTCTCGTCGACGGCGTTGTAATCGGGGATGAACGTCATGATGATGACGGCAAACATCAGGGGGATAAGGAACTCGCCAACCGTGAAGCGGGCGTCGACAATGTCGCGAACCATGCGCTTCTGCGGTCCCTTGTCGCGCAACGGCAAGTAACGCTCGTCGCCCGCTTCCATTCCGGCACGAGCCGCGAGACGCTGCTCCGACTTCTTGCGACGCTCTTCCTTGGTCATCTTGGAGCGTTCAGGGACCAACGGACGCTTGCGCGCGGCCTCGCGTTCCTTGCGCGACGGGGTCGCGTGTCCCTTGCCAGCACCAGTCTTTTCGGGCGAATCAGTCACGTCGGTCTCTCCTTGAGCTCAGTGTTTATTAGATTACCGTTATGACCGACTTAGACCGTTCGTCCGACGCTCTGCGCGAGCGCATCGCCAGCATGACGCCCTTGGCACTCGAGACCCTCAAGGAACTCGTTCGGATTCCTTCCGTTTCGTGGGATGGCTTCGATCCGAAACACGTCGAGGCGTCGGCTGAATTTGTCGCGGAACGACTTCGCGCACTGGAACTTTTCGACGAGGTGACAATCGTCCGCGAACAGCAGGCCTCGTCGTCGGCTTACGGCCAGCCCGCAGTGCTCGCGCGCCGCGAACCGGCCCCCGGGTATCCGACAGTCCTTCTCTACGCCCACCACGATGTGCAACCCCCCGGGGATTCCGCAGCGTGGGACAGTGAGCCGTTCGAGCCAGAGGTTCGTGCCGGTCGACTGTACGGCCGCGGCGCTGCTGACGACAAGGCCGGCGTTCTCGTTCACCTCACGGCACTGGAAGCCATCAAGGACGTGCTCGGGGACGACCTCAAGATCGGCCTCGCGATGTTCATCGAGGGGGAAGAGGAGTTCGGCTCTCGGTCGTTCACAACGATTCTTGACACGCACACTCGACTTTTGCGAAGTGACGTCATCGTCGTCGCCGACAGCGACAACCGAACCGTCGACATCCCGTCGCTCACCGTCAGCCTTCGCGGCAACGTCGCCTTCTCACTCACGGTGTCGACACTCGCTCACGCATCTCACTCGGGAATGCTCGGGGGAGCGGTGCCCGACGCCATGATGGCAGCGATGACGTTGGTCTCTCGTCTCTACACCGAGGACGGTTCCGTCGCAGTTCCTGGCCTCACGAGTTACTCCGCGCCCGTTCCCGACTTCAGCCACGAGGAACTGGTCCACGATTCCGGGTTGCTCGACGGCGTCACCGCTGTCGGAGATGGCCCCATCTTGTCGAAGATCTGGTTCCAGCCCGCCATCACGATCACGGGCATCGATGCGCCGTCTGTTCAGAACGCTTCAAACACCCTGATCCCGTCCGTCACCATCAAGGTGTCTGTTCGAGTCGCGCCAGGACAGACGGCGACCAACGCGTGGCACGCCATTCGCTCGCACCTTGAAGCGACCGCACCGTGGGGCGCACACCTCGAGTTCGGCGTGCCGGACCTCGGCAACGCCTTCCTCGTGGACACGACCGGTTCAGCCGTCGCTCTCGAGCTCGACGCGTTGCGTGACGCGTGGGGTGGCACGGACCCCGTACTCGCCGGTGTTGGCGGTTCGATTCCGTTCATCGCCGACCTCGTTACGCGTTTTCCCGACGCACAAATCTTGGTCACGGGGGTTGAGGACCCCGCTTCGCGCGCGCACAGCCCCAACGAGTCCCTCTCACTCACGGTGTTCGAGCGCGCGATTCTTGCCGAAACGCTCTTCTTGACACGCCTCAACGACCGCGACGCGTGAAATCGGGGGTAAAATCGAACCATGACTGGAAACACTCTCACCGAAGCCACGCACGGCGTCGTTCTGACCCCGGCTGCGATTGACAAGGCCAAAGGCCTTCTCCAGCGCGAACAGCGCGACGACCTTCGCCTTCGACTCGTCGTCAAGGCGGGCGGTTGCAGCGGATTCCGCTACGACCTTTTCTTTGACGAACGCGACAACGAGGGTGACGCCGTCGTCGAATTCGATGGCGTCCAGGTCGTTGTCGACAAGAAGAGCGCCCCGTATCTCGAAGGCGCCGAGATCGATTTCGAAGACACCATCCAGGCATCCGGCTTCCAGATCAACAACCCGAACGCACAGAGCACGTGCGCGTGTGGAGACTCTTTCAACTAGTCGGGACTAAAGTACTGATTTCGAGGAAACCGCGAAAAATCACTGACTTTTCGCGGTTTTTTCGCGCCAAAACGACAGAATTCGCACACAGTTTCCTCTAGACTGAGTGCATCACCACGCACAGAATGTTCGAGAGGTTTGAGTTGTTGAAGAACCGACTTCGTTGGATGGCCGCCGCTACTGCGATTGCTTCCGCACTCACATTGTCGGGTTGTACCGACCAGGAACTTAGAGGTTGGCTCCCATCGGACGCTGACATCACGAACAATACTTCACGCGTCATCGGTCTCTGGTCGACCTCGTGGATCGTGCTTCTCCTGGTTGGGATTGTCACGTGGGGTCTCATCATTTGGGCCGCGATTGCCTACCGCCGTCGCCAAAGTGACACCGGGCTTCCCGCTCAGTTGCGCTACAACATGCCGATCGAAACGTTCTTCACGATTGTCCCGCTCATCCTCATCATCGGGTTCTTCGCGTTCACAGCGCGCGACGATGCCGCCATCGAAAAGGTCAACCCGAACCCGGATTACACCATCCAGGTATTCGGAAAGCGTTGGGCGTGGGACTTTAACTACATCACCGACGGTGTGTACGAATCGGGAATTCAGGCGCAAGAGAACGATTCGAACGTCATCGACCCCGAGTCCTTGCCTGTCCTCTACTTGCCTGTTGGTAAGACGATCGAATTTGACCTCGAGTCGCGTGACGTCAACCACTCGTTCTGGATCGTCGACTTCTTGTACAAGAAGGACATGCTTCCCGGACAGACGAACCACTGGTACGTCACTCCGGAAAAGGAAGGCACCTACCGCGGTAAGTGCGCCGAACTCTGTGGCGAATACCACTCGCTCATGCTCTTCACCGTCAAGGTCGTTTCACAGGCCGAATATGACGCGTACATTCAGTCGCTTCGCGACGCTGGTCAGGTCGGACAGCTCGGGGCGGAACTTAACACCCTCAATGATCGAACCACAGAAGGCTAGGGCAGCATCATGACAACGACAGCACCTCGTCCCGCAGCATCCATTCCCGCTGGCGCCTCAACGGTCAAGGCCGGACGTCAAGGAATGGTCTTCCTTGACTACTTGACGACGACGAACCACAAGACGATCGGCTACATGTACTTCGTCACGTCGTTCGCCTACTTCCTCA
>CAZWTW010000006.1:0-73561 GCA_964637095.1 uncultured Gulosibacter sp. | reverse complement strand
CCAACATCGGAACCTGGGCGTTCGTAATCTTCTGGCTCGGAAAGGCCGCATTCGCGTTCTTCGTTCCGGTCCTCGCTGGTTACATCGCATACGCAATCGCTGACCGCCCCGGTCTTGCTCCCGGCTTCGTCGCCGGTGCGCTCGCAACCGGTGTCGACGGCAACCCCCTCGGAACGGGCACCGGCTTCCTCGGCGCCATCCTCGGTGGTTTCGTTGCAGGTCTCGTTGCTCTCTGGATCAGCCGCTGGCCGGTCCCGAACTGGATCAAGCCCCTCATGCCCGTCGTGGCGATCCCGCTTCTCGCGTCGATCGTTGCCGGTCTTGCGATGGTCTTCGTCTTCAAGGGCCCCATCGGCGCGCTGATGACCGGACTCACCTCATGGCTCGCGGGCATTGGCACGACCCAGCTCGTGATCCTCGGAATCATCATCGGTCTCATGATGGCCTTCGACATGGGTGGACCCGTCAACAAGGTTGCGTACACGTTCGGTGTCACCGGTCTCGCGACCGCTGGTGCTGCAACGACCGCTCCCGAGTTCAAGGTCATGGCCATCGTTATGGCCGCTGGTATGGTCCCGCCGCTCGGTATGGCACTCGCTACCGTCCTTCGCAAGTCGCTGTTCACTGACAGCGAGCGCGAAAACGGCAAGGCTGCCTGGCTGCTCGGTGCCTCGTTCATCTCTGAAGGTGCGATTCCGTTCGCCGCTGCAGACCCGATCCGCGTGATCCCCTCGATCATGGCTGGTTCGGCTGTTACCGGTGCACTCGTTGCCGTCTTCGGAAACGAACTGCGCGCTCCTCACGGTGGAATCTTCGTGTTCCCGCTCGTGTCGGACGCACTGCTCTACGTTGTCGCCATTCTTGTTGGTACGGCCGTGACCGCTGGTCTCGTTATCGTCCTCAAGGGACTCGGCGCCAAGAAGTAGGGTGCATAAACGGCGATGGCTCGCACGTTGCCATCGCGGGAGGGCCCAGGGAAACCTGGGCCCTTTCCCTTTGCCCAATTTCGCTCAAACTTTCTGTTTCTCTCAAACTTTTTGCAGACAAAATCCACGTGTGGACCGCTAACCTCTCCAGCAAAGGGAATGTCTGCAAAATCGAATTTGGTTAGGATTGGGACATGTCCACTCGCATCGTCTCCGTCAACGTCAACGGGGTGCGCGCGGCGTATCGCAAGGGCATGGGCGACTGGCTCGCCGCCCGCGGGGTCGACATTCTGTGCCTTCAAGAGGTCCGCGCCGAGACAACCGACCTCGTCCCCCTCGTGGGCGACGGTTGGCACGTTGCACACGATGCCGCGACGGCGAAAGGTCGCGCTGGCGTCGCGATCGTGTCACGCGACGAGCCTCTCGCGGTTCGCACCGAACTTGGCCCGGATGATTTCGACAGTGCAGGACGTTGGCTCGAAGCGGATTTCCGAATCGGAGACAAGGTCGTCACGGTCGTGAGTGTGTACGTGCACTCGGGCGAAGTCGATACCCCCAAACAGGTCGAGAAGTACAAGTTCCTTGACGCGATGGAAGCGCGAATGGCCAAGCTGGGTCGCGACGGCGCGCTCGCACTGATTGTCGGCGACCTCAATGTCGGCCACCGCACTCTCGACATCAAGAACTGGAAGGGGAACGTCAAGAACGCGGGCTTCCTTCCCGCTGAACGCGCCTATTTCGACCGGATGGTCGGTGCCGAGGACGACGAGAACTACAACGCCGGTGCCGGACTCGGATGGGTTGATTTGGGCCGCCGCTTTGCCGGCGAAGTTCCTGGGCCTTACACCTGGTGGAGCCAGCGTGGTCAGGCGTTCGACACCGACACCGGTTGGCGCATCGACTACCACCTCGCGACCCCGGCTCTCGCTGCGACGGCGCTGAACTACACGATCGACAAGGCGGGCTCGTGGGATACTCGCTGGAGTGACCACGCCCCCGTTGTCATTGACTACGAGATTTAAGGACCCCATGACTTCGCCTCGCCTGTTTTCGGGAATGCAGCCCAGCGCCGAATCGCTTCACCTCGGTAACTACGCCGGCGCGCTGTTGCAGTGGCGAGACATGCAGGCGACACACGACGCGGTCTTCTGCGTCGTCGACCTTCACGCGATCACCGTCCCGCAGGACCCCGCGAAGTTGCGCGAAAACACTCGTCGCACGGCGGCGCAGTACATCGCTGCGGGAATCGACCCCGACAACTCGACCCTGTTTGTGCAATCCCACGTTCCCGCGCACGCGCAGCTCGCGTGGGTGTTCAACACCATCACGGGATTCGGCGAAGCGTCGCGCATGACTCAGTTCAAAGACAAGTCAGCAAAGCAGGGTGCCGACTCGGCGAGCGTCGGGTTGTTCACCTACCCGATCCTTCAGGCCGCTGACATTTTGCTCTACGACGCGAAGGTCGTCCCCGTCGGTGAAGACCAGCGCCAACACATCGAGTTGACGCGTGACATCGCGATGCGTTTCAACTCCCGCTTCGGCGATGCGCTGACGGTTCCCGAGGTTCGGATCCTCAAGGAGTCGGCCAAGGTGTACGACCTGCAGAACCCCAACTCGAAGATGTCGAAGTCGGGAGAATCGCCTCAGGGGATCATCTGGCTTCTCGACGAGCCCTCCGTCACCGCGAAGAAGATCAAGTCGGCGGTGACCGACATGGACCGCGACATTCGATTCGACACCGTCGCCAAGCCCGGCGTCAGCAACCTGCTGGGAATTCTTGCGTTGCTCACGGGAACGTCGATCCCCGCTCTCGAGAGTGAGTTTGACGGCAAGGGTTACGGCGACCTCAAGGGCGCAGTAGCCGATGCGGTCGTCGCCGAGTTCGAACCAATTCGCGCCCGTGCACTGGAACTTCTCTCCGACCCTGCAGAACTCGACCGCATGTTGGCGATCAACGCCGCTCGTGCGAACGAGATCGCCGAGGCGACTCTGGCACGCGTCTACGACGCTGTTGGCTTCTTGCCGCGCGGCTAAACCCAGTCGAGCGAGCGGGAAACACCCTTCGCCCACTCGGCAAGCAGTCGGTCACGCTCTGCCGATTCCATCGACGGTTCGAACCGGCGGTCTTCCGCCCAGAGCGTTCGGATCTCGTCTTCGCTCGCCCACAGACCGACGGTGAGCCCTGCAACAAACGCTGCGCCCAGCGCGGTTGTCTCGGTGACGACGGGGCGGACAACCGGGACGCCCGTGATGTCGGCCTGGAATTGCATGAGGAAGTCGTTGGCGACCATTCCCCCGTCGACCTTCAGTGATTCGAGAGCAACGCCGACATCTCCAGCCGCTGCCGCGATGACGTCTCGTGACTGAAAGGCGACCGATTCCAGCGCAGCGCGCGCGATGTGCGCTTTGGTCGAGAAGCGCGTGAGGCCAGCGATGATTCCCCGCGCATCGGGTCGCCAATAGGGGGCAAACAGGCCACTGAACGCGGGGACAACCACGACTCCACCGTTGTCGGGGACGGACGTGGCCAGCGCCTCGACGTCGGCTGATGCTGTGATGAGTCCCAGGTTGTCGCGCAGCCATTGGATCAGCGACCCTGAGACGGCAACAGAGCCTTCGAGCGCGTAGCGGGCGGGTTCCCCATCGCGCTGGAACGCAACGGTCGTGAGCAGTCCGTGCGTTGACCGAACCAGAGTCTCGCCGGTGGCGACGATGAGGAAGTTGCCGGTTCCGTAGGTGTTTTTCGCCTCGCCAGCACGAAAAGCTGCTTGGCCGAACGTTGCCGACTGTTGGTCCCCGATCACTCCGGCGATGGAAACCCCGCGAAGGCTTGTCGCCGCGACAATCTCGCCGAAAATGTGTCCGGATGAGTGAATCGTGGGAAGCATTCCGATTGGCACATCAAAAGCGGCGCACAATTCCGGGTCCCACGACAAGGCCTCGATATCCATCAACATCGTTCGCGACGCGTTGGTCACGTCCGTCGCGTGTACCCCGCCATTCGCGCCACCCGTCAGGTTCCACACCATCCACGAGTCGACTGTCCCCGCGAGCAGATCACCGGCAGTCGCTGCGTCGCGAGCTTCGGGAACGGAATCGAGAATCTCGGCGAATTTGGTCGCCGAAAAATACGTCGCCAGCGGAAGTCCCGTCCGATTAGCGAACCGCGCAACTCCGCCGTCTGCCGCGAGTTCGTCAACGCGGTGTTGCGTTCTGGTGTCCTGCCAGACGATGGCGTTGGCGATCGGCAGTCCCGTGTGCCGATTCCAGATGATGGCGGTTTCGCGTTGGTTGGTGATGCCGACCGCCGCAACATCCGTCGCGTCAAGGCCACACTCGTCCACCACGCGGTTGAGGACCTCAATCGCATTGTGCAGGAGCTCCATCGGGTCGTGTTCGACCCAACCAGGTTGGGGGAAGATTTGTCGATGTTCCCGCTGGACAGTTCCCCGGGGAAGACCTTGTCGATCAAAGACCATGGCGCGCGTCGACGTCGTACCGCAGTCGAGGGCGACAACAACTTCACGCATGTTCACAGTGTATTCATGGGGAAAGGACTAACGCTGTGCGCCGAATCGGGCTACCATTGAAGAGAGCACGTGCTCCGGGGTCAGTGAAAATCTGAGCCGGCGGTTAAAGTCCGCGACCCGAGTGGTTTCGACCACGCGGTTGATTCGGTGAAATTCCGAAACCGACGGTTAAAGTCCGGATGGGAGGATGCACGATGGGCTGACCGTTATCTGACGGGCAGTTCGCGACCTCTTGTCGCATCCCCGGACTTTGCTCAGAAGGAGTCCGAGATGACCACACCATATGACGACGCTGTGCGTCGCGCCGCTGAACTTGCCTTGCGCGGGCCTCGAACCGGTGAAAACCCCCAGGTCGGCTGCGTCCTGCTCGACGCGAGCGGAACGATCGTTGCCGAAGGGTGGCACCGCGGAGCGGGAACGCCCCACGCCGAGGTCGACGCGCTGTCGAAAGTCGAAGATGCGACCGGTCTGACCGCCGTTGTCACGCTTGAGCCCTGCAACCACACTGGCCGCACGGGACCGTGCGCCCAGGCGCTGATTGCTGCTGGCGTTTCGCGCGTCGTGTACTCGCAGCAGGATCCCGGAGTCGCCGCTGGGGGCGGCGCCGACACTCTTCGCGCAGCTGGCATCGAGGTCATCGCAGGTGTCCTCCCCAAGGTCGGTGAAGAACTCGTCCAGCGCTGGCTGACGGCGAACCGACTCGGACGCCCCTGGGTCACCGCCAAGTGGGGATCGACTCTCGACGGTCGCACCGCCGCGTCGGACGGCACGAGCCAGTGGATCACGTCGGCCGAATCGCGCGAATACATCCACTTGCTGCGCTCGCAGCACGACACCATCGCCGTGGGAACGGGAACCGCGCTGACGGACAACCCGAGCCTGACCGCGCGCACGCCTGACGGGAACCTGTTCCCCAACCAGCCGCTGCCCGTCGTCATCGGAACGCGTGACATCCCAGCGGGATCGAGCCTGTGGGGACACCCCCGCGGTGTTTTGCAGGAGTCGGGTGACTTGAAGGAAATCCTCGAGCGCCTCTACGGCATCGGTGTCCGCAGCCTCTTCCTCGAAGGCGGTCCCGGCCTGCTGAACTCGTTCATCCGCGAGGGACTCGTCGACGAATACGTCGTCTGCATCGCACCGATGCTCCTCGGCGGAGACCGCACCTCAACGGGTGATCTGGGAATCAACACGCTTGCCGAAGCGCGCCGTCTCACGGTTCTGGACACCAAGCACCTCGGTGGGGACATCGTCATCACCGCGCGGGAGGCCCACTAGATGTTCACGGGAATCATCGCCGAACTCGGAACCATCGAGTCGACGGAACCGTCGAGCGAGTCGATGCGCGTTGTCGTTCGTGCGCCCAAAGCGGTTGCACGCGCCAAACACGGCGATTCCATCGCGCTTTCGGGCGTGTGCCTGACGGTCATCGAACAGACCGCTGAGACCTTCACCGCCGACGTGATGGGCCAAACGCTGGCAATGTCCAACCCCGACCAGTGGGTTCCGGGCCGAACGGTCAACGTCGAATCGGCGATGGCACTCGGCGACCAATTGGGTGGACACATCATTCAGGGACACGTCGATGGAACCGCTCGCGTCCTGTCAACATCGCAAAACGGTGACTGGCGTGTAATTCGTTTCTCGCTGGATGCTGCGCACGCCCCGCTCGTCGTCGACAAGGGTTCGATTTCGATCGACGGCGTCTCGCTAACGGTCTCAACCGTCGGTGACGACTGGTGCGAAGTCTCGTTGATCCCGGAAACACTCGTTGCCACCACTCTCGGGCGCCTCGAACCCGGGGCACTCGTCAATATCGAAACCGACATTCTCGCGCGACACATCGCGCGACTCGCACACTTTGCGAAGGGAGGCGCATCATGAGCGCCGTAGAAACAGCAATCGCTGACCTCCAGGCCGGCAAACCAATCATCGTCGTCGATTCACCTGACCGCGAGAACGAAGGCGACTTTGTCATGGCCGCACAGTTCGCCACGACCGAGTGGATTGCCTTCGCGATTCGCTACACGAGTGGTTACCTGTGCGCACCGATGACCGATGCCCGCGCCAACGAACTCGAACTTCCTTTGATGGTCGAGAACAACCAGGACTCGCGTGGCACCGCGTACACCGTCAGTGTCGATGCGTCGGAAGGCATCTCCACCGGAATTTCCGCAGCTGACCGCTCGTTGACTCTTCGCGTGCTGGGAAACGCGTCGAGCGGCCCGGCGGACCTGGTTCGACCCGGTCACGTCGTCCCCTTGCGTGCCGTGCCCGGTGGCGTCCGCGAACGCGCGGGTCACACGGAAGCAACCGTCGACCTGCTCACACTCGCTGGTCTTGAGCCCGTCGGAGTCATCGGTGAACTCACCAACGACGACGGCACCATGACCCGTGGTCCCCAGCTCACCGCTTTCGCAACAGAACACGACCTGACGATCGTGTCAATCGACGAACTTGTCGAGCACCTCGACGGTGAGTGGTTGCCGATGCGCGACCGTAACGAGAACCGCTACCCCTTCGAGGTAGAGACCACCGTGCCGACGGACCACGGAGTCTTCCGTCTTCGCGCCTACCGTGACGCTGCGTTGCACGTCGACCACGTTGCCGTCGTTTCGGGTGAACCCAAGGACGGCGCACTCGTTCGCCTTCACTCCGAGTGTGTGACCGGTGAAGCGATGGGCTCACTCAAGTGTGAGTGCGGGCCTCAGCTTCAAGCCGCGATGGACCAGATCGACATCCACGGCGGAATCGTCATCTATCTGCGTGGCCACGAGGGACGAGGCATCGGGCTCACCAACAAGCTCAAGGCCTACCGCCTTCAGGAAGACGGCCTCGACACACTTGACGCGAACCTCGCGCTCGGACTGCCTGCCGATGCCCGTGACTATGGTGTTGCCGCCGCGATCCTGCGCGACCTCGGAATCTCGACGATCCGCTTGCTGTCGAACAACCCCGAGAAGCGTCGCCAGTTGAACGAGTACGGCATCGAGGTGTCGGAATTCGTGCCACTCGTCGTCGGCGTTGGAGACGTCAACAAGGCGTACCTCGGCGCGAAGCGCGACCGCATGGGCCATAACTTGCCGACGTCTCTGCCGAACACACCAGAAGAGGCCTAGCCGATGGCTGGACACGGTTCACCCGACATCGCCGTCTCGGCGCCCGGGATGAAAGTCACGGTGATTGCGGGTTCGTGGCACGACGCGATCACCGACGGACTCATCGCTGGAGCAACGCGCGTTTTGGATGCTGCGTCGGCGGATTACTCGGTCGTCCGCGTACCCGGTGCGTTCGAGTTGCCCGTCGTCGCCAAAACCGCACTGGACTCCGGCGCGGAAGCCGTCGTGTGCCTCGGCGTCATCATTCGAGGCGGGACTCCCCACTTCGAGTTCGTCTCGAACGCCGCGACGGACGGTTTGACACGAGTTGCACTCGACACGGGCAAGCCCGTCGGATTCGGCGTGCTCACGCTCGATGACGAAGCCCAGGGAATCGACCGTGCCGGCCTCGCCGGTTCACGTGAAGACAAGGGCGCTGAAGCAGCAACCGCGGCCATTGCGACCGCTCTCGAGCTTCGTCGCCTTCGCGCCTAACTGAGGAACAGTTTGCGCAGTCGTCGCGAAACAACGACGATTCCGATGCCGAGCATCGCGAGGTAGTACCCGATGTGCACCCAGACGAGGTCGGTGACGATTCCGGTGGTCAGCATGCGAATGAGTTCGACTCCGTGCCACAAGGGGAATGACTGAATCATGATCTGAATACCCTCTGGGTAGACAGTGATCGGATAGAAAGTCGCCGAGAACAGGAACATCGGCAGCATGACCATGGGAAGCCAGTCCATCTGCTGGAACGTCTTCATGTACGACGTGAATGCCATACCGATCGACGCGAAACCTGCCGCGATGAGGATGACGGCGGGAATTGCCAACAACGCGAGCGGCGACAGGACGAGCCCCATTGCCTGCATGACGATGAGGAACCCCACCGCGTAGACGCCGCCTCGCAGGAGGGCGAGGGAAATCTCGCCGATTGCGACGTCCAACGGCCCCAGCGACGTCAGCAACATCGTCTGGTACAACTTTCCGAAGTTCAGTTTGAAGAACACGTTCCAGGTCGAATCATAGATTGCACCGTTCATCGCGGACACCGCGAGAAGGGCGGGGGCGATGTACGCGCCATACGGGATCGACGTGCCATCGACATCGATTGCGCCGATGATTCCGCCGAGTCCGACGCCCATCGAGAACAGGTAGAAGACCGGCTCGAAGAACCCACTGAGGATGATGAGGTAGTTGTTCGACATCGTCGCGCGCAGACCGCGCTCGATAACCGCGCGGGCGTTGCCGTTCGACATTCCGCCGAATCGGCGACGAGGAGTCGTCACGGCGCTCACTTGGTCAACCGCTTTTCGAACGCGCGGCGCATGAAGTGCGCCCCGACGAGTGCATACGTCACGAGAACGCCGAGGTGCAGGACCGTCAACCAGATGGGCTCTTCCATTCCGTAACTGGCGACTCGACCGAGTTGGCTGGCGTGCCACAGCGGGGAAACCCACGCGACCCATTCGAGCCAGTCAGGAATCTGCGAGATGGGGAAGAAGGTTCCCGAGAACAGGAACATGGGCATGACGATGAGTCGCTGGATGAGCGCGAACTGACCCGTGTCGTCCTCGAGTTGCGCCGCGAACGCGGCCAGCGGTGTCATCACGGAATAGGCGCCGAGAATCGAAATCGGGATGACCAGCCAACCCGTCGACAACGGCACAGCGCCGAACGCAACGATTGCCGCATAGAACAGCCCGGCCGTGAATGCGAAGCGCATCGCCAGGTGAACGAGGAATCCACCCACGATCTGTCCGGGGGTGATGGGCGTCGCGTGAATCGCGAAAAACACCTTGTGCCACTTGAATCCGCTGAGGACGGGATACATGCCCTCTTCGGCGCCGACGGTCAAGATTGTCGACATCAGCATCGCCGGGGCGACGTAGACGAGGTACGGGACGCCCTCAATCCCTTGCGGGACCAGTGTCGACATGCCGACACCGAGGGCCAGCAAATAGATGATGGGATTTCCGAAACTGGAGGTGACGACGTAACTGATGTACCCGCGCATTTCGCGCAGGCGCAACTCGGTGACGTACCACCAACCCCAACGGCGCGGTCGTGCTGCGTCTTCGAGGATCTTCTCGACAGACGTCATTCGACGAGCGTCCTACCGGTGAGGCGCAGGAACACATCCTCGAGCGACGACCGACGGACAAGGCTGGTTGTGGGGTGGTGTCCGCGCTTGGTGATTTCCGCCAAGTCGCGCTCGCCGTTGTCGCTGTAAATGAGAATGCGGTCGGGGAGGATCTCGTGGCGGTCTCCGACGTCGGAAATTGCCTTCGCAACGGTCGCGTTCTTGTCCGAGCCGTAGCGAACTTCCAGAACCTCGCGGCTCGAATATTCCTTGATCAACTGCGCCGGCGAACCTTCCGCCATAATCGCTCCGTTGTCGACGACGATGATGCGGTCACAGAGCTGCTCGGCCTCGTCCATGTAGTGGGTGGTCAGAATGAGTGTCGTGCCGCGTTCCTTGAGGCGGAACAGGCGATCCCACAGGATGTGTCGAGCCTGCGGGTCCAGACCCGTCGTCGGCTCGTCCAAAAGGAGCATCTGGGGGTCGTTCATGAGCGAACGCGCAATCGTCAGTCGGCGCTTCATGCCGCCGGAGAGAGGCTCAACCTTCGCCTTGGCGCGATCGGACAGTTGCGCAAACTCGAGTAATTCGTCTGCTCGCTTTGCGGCTTCGGCGCGGGGCATCCCGAAAAATCGACCATACGCAACGAGGTTCTCGCGAACGCGAAGTTCCTGGTCAAGATTGTCTTCCTGCGGAACAACGCCCAGTTGCGAGCGAATCGCCGGTCCGTCGAGGTTCGGGTCAAGCCCCAGCACTTCCAACGACCCGGAGGTGCGCGTCGAGACGGACGCAATCATCTTCATCGTGGTGGATTTGCCGGCGCCGTTCGGACCGAGCAAACCGAACGACTCTCCGCGAGGTACCTCAAAGGAGATGCCGTTGACGGCGGTGAAATCGCCATAGGTCTTGGTGAGCGCTTCGGCGCGAATTACGGGGTGTGACACAAGCACCTATCCTAGACCCATGGCTACTCCCCGTTTCGGAGGCGGTCGTCGGTCTGGCGGGAGCGAACCCGAGGGTCCGAAGGCAACGTTCCGACAGCTTCTCCCCTACCTGCTCGAGCACCGGGGAATCCTCTTCACGGTAATCGGGTTGAGCATCGTCGGGGCAGGCGCCTCACTCGCCCAACCGCTCATCGTGTCGCAGGTCATCAACTCTGTACAGGCGGGAACCGACCTCGGGTGGCTCGTTCCCGCTCTCATCGGTCTCGTGATCGGTGGCGCGTTACTGTCGAGCGTTCGCCACTATCTGCTGCAACGCACCGGTGAATCGGTCGTCTTGTCATCCCGCCGACACCTTGTTTCGCGCTTGCTCAACCTGCCAATCAGCGAATTCGATGCACGGCGCACGGGTGACCTGGTCTCGCGAGTCGGCGCCGACTCGACGATGCTGCGAGCGGTTCTCACGCAGGGACTGGTCGAGGCCGTCGGCGGTTCAGTCACGTTTGTTGGCTCCATCATCGCAATGCTGTTCATCGATGCCATGCTGTTCGGCTTGACCTCGACCGTCGTTGTCGTGTCGATGCTCGTCGTCATCGTTCTGTCTCGTCGCATCCGCAAATATTCGCGACTCGCGCAGGACCGCGTCGGTGCGCTCACCGCATCGGTTGAACGTTCCATCTCGGCTGTTCGCACCGTTCGCGCAGCAAATGCTGTCGATCGCGAGATTCGAGTTGTCGACGAAGAGGCCAAGGAGGCGTGGAGCGCCGGTCTTCAGGTCGCGCGAATCTCCGCCTTCGTTGTCCCCATCTCGTCCATCGCGATGCAGGTGTCTTTCCTCGTCGTCCTCGGTGTCGGCGGATTCCGTGTGGCAAGCGGCGCAATTACCGTCGCACAACTGGTGTCCTTCATCTTGTTCCTGTTCATGATGATCATGCCCCTTGGCTCGGCGATTGGCGCCTTCACGTCGGTCGCACAGGCGCTCGGAGCTCTCGGGCGCATCCGCGAAATCATCGACCTCCCGTCCGAGACGGATACCGACGCACCGAGCGAATCCCTGGCCAACGGCCTCGGGCCAGTCGCGGTGTCGTTCGATTCCGTGTCGTTTGCGTACAGCCCCGAAACCCCAATCCTGCACGACGTGACGTTCAACGTTCCGACGGGAAAGCGCGTTGCGCTTGTCGGTCCGAGTGGGTCGGGAAAGTCGACGATCCTCTCGCTCATCGAACGCTTTTACGATTCGACAACGGGAACCATCTCCGTTGGGGGCCACGACATCAAGGCCCTTGACCGCACCCAATTGCGTGCGTCCATCGGCTACGTCGAACAGGATGCCCCCGTGCTCGCCGGCACTCTGAGGGACAACCTCACGCTCGGCGCTCCGGACGCCACCGATGACGAATGTCTCGCGGTTCTCGCGGAAGTCAACCTGTCCAACCTCGTCACCCGCGCGGATGCCGGTTTGCTGGCGCAAGTCGGCGAAGGCGGAGTTCTGTTGTCGGGTGGTGAGCGTCAACGACTTGCAATCGCCCGCGCGCTGCTGATGGCTCCCCCGATTCTTCTGCTCGACGAATCGACGTCAAGCCTCGACGGACTCAACGAGCAATTGATGAAGGACGCAATTGATCGAGTTTCCGCCAACCGCACGCTCATCGTCATTGCACACCGACTGTCCACGGTCATCGACAGCGACCGCATCGTCGTTCTCGACAAGGGACACGTGCTGGGCGCTGGAACGCACGAGGAACTCGTCGCGTCCGTCCCGCTGTACCGCGAACTCGCGGAAACGCAGTTGCTGACCAGCGACTAGGCGAAGTCGGCGTCGGGCCCGAGCGTCGGGATGAACGAACTCGGTGCGTTGAACCCGTAGGCCAACATGCCCTTCGATTCGCGGAGGTAACACGTTCCGCACAACGATTCGTACGTCACGTCGTCGCCGTCAATGGCGACCTGGGCACCGTCGAAGATGAATTCGCCGTTGACCTTGCGGCCGTTGAACATAGCCTTGCGTCCACAACGACAAATCGTCTTGAGCTCTTCAAGGGCATGCGCGATTTCGAGCAGACGGCGCGAACCGGGGAACGCGATGGTTTGGAAGTCGGTGCGGATTCCGTAGGCAAGAACAGGAACGTCGTCGAGGATCGCG
Source organism: uncultured Gulosibacter sp. (assembly GCA_964637095.1). Taxonomy (GTDB): domain Bacteria; phylum Actinomycetota; class Actinomycetes; order Actinomycetales; family Microbacteriaceae; genus MWH-TA3. The sequence continues at coordinate 60,843 of CAZWTW010000006.1, read as the reverse complement.
ATGCGCAGAAGATCGTCAACCTGGTCGACGGAGAGGAACTGGGCCTCATCGATGAGCAAACAGGCAACATCTTGGCCGCTCGTCGACTTCGTGTTCGCGCGGTAAGCGTCGAACATCGTTCGCACATCGTCGTGCGGGCCGATGATGAAGTTCACTTCGCGCTCGACACCGAGACGCGACACGATCGACGCCTTACCCTTCGTGTCAACTCGCGGCTTCGCGATGAGGACCTGCTGACCGCGTTCAGCGTAGTTGTAGGCCGCCTGCAACAACGCCGTGCTCTTGCCGCTGTTCATCGCGCCATATCGGAAGTAAAGCTTCGCCATGGCTCCAGATTACCGAAGCAAGGTCGTTACTCTCGGTTCCCGTGCAGGCGTATCGTGAAGTCATGAGAACAGCCGCGCCGAGATCACGCCGGGGCCGTCGCGCGCCGGTGTTGGGTGTTCTTGCGCTGGCTGTTACGCCAATCATCGCCCTCGCGGGCTGTGCGTCGACGGAAATCGATGGCATCGTCGAAAAGTTCGTCGACGCAGGCGGAACGTGTGCAGCATCGAGTCCGCTGGAAGAGCCCCTCGCCGTCGCTGCAGTCGAGTGCGATGAAGGAGCCCGCCTCTACCTGTTCACGGGTGACGACCAACGCTCCACCTTCGTCAAGACAGAACTCGAGACGAACGCCGACATTCGCGCGAGAACTCACATCATGCTGTCGGGCGAGAACTGGCTGATCATCGACCGCATCGCCGTGATTGTGCAGGTGATGCCGTCACTTCACGGCATTATTCAAGGTCGAAACGGGGCAAACCCCTAAGAACGTTCAGCCATCTCGACGACGTTTTTCAACAGCAGCGCACGGGTCATGGGACCGACACCGCCTGGATTGGGCGAAACCCACGCAGCCACGTCACGGACATCGGGATCGACGTCGCCCGCAATGCGAGTTGACCCGTCTGCGTTCGTGACGCGCGAGACGCCAACGTCCAGGACAATCGCACCGGGCTTGACATTTGCCGCAGTCACAATCGACGGCGAACCCGCCGCTGCGACAATCACATCGGCACCTCGCAGGTGCTCATCAAGGTTGCGGGTTCCTGTGTGTGTCAGCGTGACGGTCGCGTTGACTTCTTTCCGCGTCAGCAACGAGCCAATCGGGCGCCCAACGGTGATCCCGCGTCCAATCACAACCACGTTCAGTCCGTCCCACGACAGCCCGTGGTGTTCGACCAACTCGATGACCCCACGAGGCGTGCACGGCAGCGGCGAATCGATCGGTCCCGACGCACGATTGACCAGTCGGCCCAAGTTCATCGGGTGCAGACCGTCAGCGTCCTTGTCAGGGTCAATGCGCTCGAGAATCGCGTCGGTGTCGATGTGCTTCGGCAACGGCAACTGCACGATGTAACCCGTGACGTCAGGATTCGCGTTGAGTTCGTCGATGGCGGCTTCGACTTCGGCCTGCGTTGCGGTCTCAGGCAGATCACGGCGAATCGAGGCGATGCCGACTTCGGCACAATCCTTGTGCTTCCCGCCCACGTACCACTGCGAACCGGGGTCACTGCCGACAAGCACGGTCGCAAGTCCGGGAACGATTCCGCGTTCCGCCAAGCGCGCAACGCGCGCGGTGAGTTCGGTCTTGATAGCGGCGGCGGTCGCCGTGCCATCAAGAATCCGTGCCGTCATGAGCGCCTTACTGAACGAGGCCGGGGTACAGCGGGAATTCGTCCGTCAATGCCTTGACGCGGGCGCGCTGTGCGGCGATGTCGGGGTTCGGCATCAGGGCGTGCGCAATGACGTCAGCAACCTCGACGAACTCGGCGTCGCCGAATCCGCGCGTTGCCAGAGCAGCAGTTCCGATTCGAACACCCGAGGTGACCATCGGGGGGCGCGGGTCGAACGGAACCGAGTTGCGGTTGACCGTGATTCCGACTTCGTGCAGCAGGTCTTGAGCCTCTTGCCCGTTGACAGCCGAGTTACGAAGGTCTGCGAGTACGAGGTGCACGTCGGTTCCGCCGGTGAGGACGTCCAAACCGGCGCCAGTTGCATCGGCAGAGGTCAGGCGCTCGGCGAGAATCTGCGCGCCGCGAATGGTGCGAGCCTGGCGGTCCTTGAATTCGTCGGACATGGCGAACTTAAATGCGGTCGCCTTCGCCGCGATGACGTGCATCAACGGTCCACCCTGCTGTCCGGGGAAGACGGCCGAGTTGAGCTTCTTGCCCAGCTCTTCGTCGCGGGACAGGATGAGTCCGGCACGCGGGCCACCCAGCGTCTTGTGAACCGTCGTCGACACGACGTCGGCGTAAGGGATCGGGCTCGGGTGAAGTCCGGCGGCGACGAGTCCCGCAAAGTGAGCCATGTCGACCCACAACTTGGCGCCAACCTCGTCGGCGATCTCGCGGAACGCCGCGAAGTCGATGTGACGGGGGTACGCACTCCATCCCGCGATGATGACCTGCGGCTTGTGCTCGAGTGCCTTGTCGCGAACGACGTTCATGTCGATGAGGAACGTCTCGGGGTCAACACCGTAGGAAACCGCGTTGTACAGGCGACCAGAGAAGTTCAACTTCATTCCGTGCGTGAGGTGGCCGCCGTGAGCGAGTTCGAGACCGAGGATGGTGTCGTCCTTGGTCGCAATCGCGTGAAGAACAGCAGCGTTCGCGGTCGCACCCGAGTGGGGCTGCACGTTGGCGAAAGCAGCACCGAACAACGTCTTGGCGCGCTCGATCGCAAGCGATTCGGCAATGTCAACAAACTCGCAACCGCCGTAGTAGCGCTTTCCGGGGTATCCCTCGGCGTACTTGTTGGTGAGGACGGACCCCTGCGCCTGAAGAACGGCACGGGGAACAAAGTTCTCGGATGCGATCATCTCGAGATAGTCACGCTGGCGACCGAGTTCGAGGTTCAACACCTCGGCAATTTCGGGGTCAACCTCGGACAGAGGGGCGTTGAAACTGGAGTGCTGGCGATCGGTCACGGTTCTCCTCGCAGAACGGGCGTTTGTAGTCCCATTCTAGTTAGCGAACAGCGTCCGTTCCCTGCGCCTCGCAACAATTGCAACGCTCGCACCAAGGACAAGGATTCCCGCTCCGAGATAAGGCAACGCGGCAATTCCGAGCGGCACGAGCAGCACCCCACCGAGGAACGAACCGGAACCGATTCCCAGATTCCAGGCGGTCGTGCGCATTGCGCCGGCAAAATCGCGCAGCCTGGGACTGGCGAGCTCCATGATGTACTGACCGAAGAGCGGCTCGGTGACGGCAAATCCAAGGCTCCAGAGCGCGACCGCGATGATCGCGGCAAATTGCGAACCGGCAACCAGATTGAGGATCACCATCATGGACGCCATGTACAGAATGGCGAGCGCCAGGTTTCGCGACAGATTGCGGGGGTTGCGACCCAGCCTCTCGGCCACGACGATTCCGATCGTACCGCCCACCCCGTACGCGGCAAGCGGAGCCGCGACCGTCAACGTCGTGAAGTGCGACACCTCGATGAGGAAGGGGGCGATGTAGGGGTAGAACAGGTTTCCGCCGCCGACAACGAGGAAGACCCCCGAAACACCCAGCAGCACCATGCTGAAGGACTCGTCCTTGAGGAGCGACTGTTTCGCCGCCTCTGAGTCACTGTGCGGGTTGGGCACCGGGGTCAACAGGAAATAGAGACTCGCACTGGCGCCGATCGTCAGTGCGGTCATGATGAGGAACGCCGAGCGCCAGTCTGAAATAGCCGACAGCGCCGAACCGAGTGGCAGCCCCGCGATGAATGCGAGGTTGGCGCCGGCCGAGATGAAGAGGAAGCCCCGCGATCGCCACTTGGCGGGAAGCATCGTCGTGACGTAACCCGTCGCGATCATCCAGAACATTCCGTTGCCGAAACCGCCGATGATGCGAGATGCGAACAACACCTCGTACGACGAGGTCACCGACGCCATGATGTTGGACACGGTGAACAGAGTCACCGACGTGATGAGCAACGACTTGCGGCTGAAACGCCTCGTCGTCAGTGACAACGGGATGGCGGTGAGGACGACGGTCGCGGCCCAGACGGACACGAGAAAGCCGATTTGGGATGTGCTGACGTTGAGGTCGGCCGACATATTGGGCAACATGCCCGTTGGCAAGAATTCGGAGGTCACCGTCGCGAACACCGTGAATCCGATGGCCGCCATCGCCGCCCAGGGGAATCGGTCGGTGGTCGGGGCTTCGGTGCTCACAGGTTCGACACTATCGCCCGCCGGCGATGCCTTCGAGTCGTTGTTGGCCGGCGCGAAGAGCGCGAAGCGCGCCGAGAATCGCGACCAAATCGACGAGTTCCTGCATCGCGGCACCGACGATCGCGGGCAGATACCCCGCCGCAGCAATCCCCATCAGCGCGACGGAAAACGCAATTCCCCACCAGATGGACTGCAGGGCGATGCGAACCGTTCGTTGGCCAATAGAAACGGCACGCGCGACGCGTGAAATGTCATCGAGCAGGATGACGATGTCGGCGCTTTCCGCGGCGGACGTCGATCCCTTGGCCCCCATGGCGATGCCCACGTCGGATACCACGAGGACGGGAGCGTCGTTGACGCCGTCACCCACCATCACGACGGGTCGAGGTTGGGCAGCGCGAATCGCCTCGACCTTGTCTTCCGGGAGACATTCGGCGCGCACGTCGTCGATACCGAGTTCCGCGCCGACGTGCTTGGCGACAGGCTCGATGTCGCCGGTCAACATCATGATGTGTTCAACCCGAAGGGCACGAAGAGCGGCGAGTGTCGCCGGTGCGTCCGGCCGAATCTCGTCTCGAAGAGTTACCGAACCCGCGAACTGTCCATCAATCGCGACATACACCGCGGCTTCTCCCGCGGCGAGAGTAAGGGGCGGGACGCCCGTGGCGATGCTGGCAACGTATTTCGGTTTGCCGACGAAGACCGTCCGACCCTCGATGACGGCCTCGACACCGTGCGTTGCAACCTGTTGTGCACCGACGGCTTCCTTGAGGGGCAATTCTCGTTCGGCTACCGCGTCGCGCAGAGCACCCGCGAGAACGTGCGAGGAATATTGTTCGGCCGATCCGACAAGGACGAGCAGTTCGTCGGGTTCCATCGCGACCGCATTGACGGCGACCACCCGAGGAGTTCCGTGAGTCAGCGTCCCCGTCTTGTCGAACGCAACGGATTTCGTTCGGGCAAGTCTCTCGAGTGTTCCCGCGTTCTTGATGACGATTCCCGACTTCGCAGCACTCGACATTCCCGCCATAAACGCCACCGGTGCGCCGATCAACAGCGGGCAGGGGGTGGCCACAACCAGTACCTCGGCGAAGCGTTGCGGGTCGCCTCCCAACCACCACGCGACACCGGCGATCGCATAGGACACGAGCGTGAACGGCACGGCGTAGCGGTCGGCAAGACGAACCAGTGGCGCCTTGCTGCCCTTTGCCTGCTTGACGAGTTCGACGATGCGTTGGTACTGCGAATCGGCCGCCAGCGCGGTCGCGGTGATGTCCACCGCACCAAACCCGTTGAGCGAACCGGACATGACGGCGTCCCCGTCGACCTTCTCAACGGGCAGGCTCTCGCCCGTCAACGACGATTCATCGAAGGTTCCGGTGACACTCACGAGGGCAGAATCCACGGGGACAATCTCGCTTGGCCGAACGAGCAACCTGTCGCCCACGGCGACCTGCGAAACCGCAACGTCCTCGAGAGACCCATCCGCTCGATAGCGGTGTGCAACCTGGGGGACGTGTGCGAGAAGCGCGCTCAGTTCGCGTTCGGCCCGACCGGCCGCGAAGTCCTCGAGGGCTTCACCACCGCTCAGCATGAAGACGATGACGAGGCTCGCCCAATGTTCGCCGACAGCCACGGTTGCGATAATCGCGGTGACCGCGAGCACGTCGAGCCCGATGTGCCCGCGCAGCATCGCGCGAACCATCTGCCAGCCCTCGCGCGCAGCAATTGCCAGGCCGAAGAGCGACAGCGTCCACGCGGCAGCGACGGGCATCGCTGCCCATTCGAGGATTCCGCCAATCGCCGCCACGACGAGCGCGAGACCCACAACGGGGTATCGACGGACGAGCGCGACGGCGGTCACGTCAGTAACTCGCTAGGAGGCGAGTCGCTTCTGCAGGTTGGCGTCGAGAGTGGCAAGGAACTCTTCGGTGGTTTCCCACTTCTGGTCCGGTCCAACGAGAACGGCGAGGTCCTTCGTCATGTGACCGGCCTCGACCGACGCGACAACGACCTCTTCGAGGGTCGTCGCGAAGTCGATGAGCTTCTGGTTGCCGTCCAACTTTCCGCGGTGCTGCAGTCCACGCGTCCACGCGTAGATCGACGCGATCGGGTTCGTCGAGGTGGGCTTGCCAGCCTGGTGGTCGCGGTAGTGGCGCGTGACCGTTCCGTGTGCGGCTTCCGCTTCGACGATCTTGCCGTCGGGAGTCGTCAGAACCGAGGTCATGAGACCGAGCGAACCGAAACCCTGTGCAACAGTGTCCGACTGGACGTCACCGTCGTAGTTCTTGGTGGCCCAGACGTAACCGCCCTCCCACTTCATCGCGCTCGCGACCATGTCGTCGATGAGGCGGTGTTCGTAGGTGATGCCGGCTGCCGCGAACTTGTCGGCGAACTCGGCGTCAAAGATCTCCTGGAAGATGTCCTTGAATCGTCCGTCGTACGCCTTGAGAATCGTGTTCTTGGTCGACAGGTAGACGGGGTAGTTGCGAGCGAGACCGTAGTTGAGCGACGCGCGAGCGAAATCGCGGATCGAATCGTCGAGGTTGTACATCGCCATCGCGACGCCGGCTCCGGGAGCCTGGAACACCTCGAACGACTGCGCCTCGGTGCCGTCTTCGGGCTGGAAAGAGATCGTGAGAGTTCCTGGGCGGTCGAACGTGAAGTCCGTCGCGCGGTACTGGTCACCGAACGCGTGACGACCGACAATGATCGGCTTGTTCCAGCCGGGAACCAGGCGGGGGATGTTCGAGATGATGATCGGCTCGCGGAAGATCACGCCGCCGAGGATGTTGCGGATCGTGCCGTTGGGGCTCTTCCACATCTTCTTGAGGCTGAATTCGGTCACGCGGGCTTCGTCCGGCGTGATGGTCGCGCACTTGACGCCGACACCGTGCTTCTGGATTGCCTTGGCCGCGTCGATCGTGATCTGGTCGTCCGTCTCGTCGCGCTTCTGAATCGAGAGGTCGTAGTACTCGAGCGTGAGGTCGAGGTACGGGTGGATGAGGCGGTCCTTGATGAACTGCCAAATAATGCGGGTCATTTCGTCGCCATCGAGCTCGACAACAACACCGTCTACCTTGATTTTCTCCACGTTGAGCCTTTCGTTACACGCGTTCTTCTATTCTACTTCCGACGTAGGCTTGAGTCATGACCGATTTCCGCCTCGCAGAACTCAGCGCCTCGACGATTGTCGCGGCCAACAATCTGACCCTTCGCCCCGGTCAGCAGAACTTCATCGCGCCCGTCTCGTATTCGATGGCGGACGCGTTCACCAACCCCAGCACAACCTGGGCGCGTGTCGTCCTCGCGGGTAATGACGTAGTCGGATTCATCCGCGGAAACTTCGATTCGGGCCACCCCCGCGAGGAGTTCCGCGCGTGCCTGTGGCGTATCAACGTGGCCGCCGAATGGCAGGGCAAGGGCGTCGGCCGTTTCGCAGTTCAGGCGCTTCTCGACGAGGCACGTGCTCGCGGATTCCAGCGCATCACGGTCATCTGGGAAGCCGGCGACATGGGACCCGGAGACTTCTTCACGCGAATCGGCTTCACGCCCGTTGGCGAGACCGAATACGGCGAGATCATCGGGGAAATCCAAGTCTAGACACGGTGGTATCAATTTGATACCATGGTGTTATGGCAATGACACTTCGACTCCCTGACGTCCTCGACAACGACCTTTCCGATGTCGCCGACCTCCTGGGAATTTCCAAACAGCAAGTCGTGACGCAAGCGCTCGAGATATTCGTCGAGGCACAAAAGAGTCGTCTTGAAATGCGTCGCACCGTCGAGATGATTCTCGAACGTGATGCCGAATTGATGAAGCGACTGGAAGACTCGTGACCCGATACCTGAGCCTCGAAGGCTTTGTCGTCGAGCTTGAGGCCATTGGGTTTCATGTTCGCGATCTTGGCCTTGTGCACTCGGCGATTGAACGACCAGCGACGACGCTCAGGGGCCAAGACGCCTACCCCACGCTCGAATTGAAGTGTGCGGCACAAACCGAATCACTCGCGCGAAACCACCCGTTCATGGACGACAACAAGAGGTCGTCCTGGATCGCGCTGAACCACCTGCTTCGCATCAACGGATTCTTTCTCTTCGCCACCAAGGACGAAGCGTTCGGCTACATCCAAGGTGTCGCAACGGGTCGATTGACGTTGGACGAGTCCGCGGCGTGGATCGCCGCTCACCGACGGGAAATCTAGGCATTTCCCGTCGTAGCCTCCGCTTAACCTTAAGGCGAATGAGGGGAGAAACATGGTTAGTGCGAGCTTCAAGAATCCCAACGGGACTCGAACGTACGTCGATCTGAATGACGAATACGGTGCGATCATTTTTCACTGCGAAACCGGCATTTCGGAATGCGTTCACCGATTGGGCGCGGAAGGCTACGAGCGATTCTTTGAGGCACTGGGCAAGCCCCTCGCCGAGGACGTCTTCGCGTCAATCACGCTATCACTGCGTTCGAACGTCAAAAAGGTCCATCGCCTAATTCACACTGATCTGACAACCACCGAATTCACGTGGGGTTAGCCAGCTTTAGTGGAAGAAGTGGCGCTCACCCGTGAAGTACATGGTGACGCCGTCGGCCTCTGCAGCAGCGATGACTTCTTCGTCACGGACGGAACCGCCGGGCTGAACGATTGCGGTGACCCCCGCGTCGAGCAAGACCTGAAGTCCGTCGGCGAAGGGGAAGAACGCGTCGCTCGCGGCAACGGAACCAGGCGCTCGATCGCCCGCACGCGAGACGGCGAGGTGGCACGAATCGATGCGATTGACCTGGCCCATTCCGACACCGACCGAGGCGCCGTCCTTGGCCAACAGAATCGCGTTCGACTTCACCGCGCGGCAGGCGCGCCACGCGAATTCAAGGTCGGCGATTGTCTTCGCGTCAGCAGGCTCACCCGTGACGAGTGCCCACTCGAGTGACGGGGCAAAGTGTCGGTCAGCGTGCTGGACGAGGAAACCACCGGAAATCTGACGCACGTCGCGGCCTTCCGGTTCGTAGCCTTCGGGCAACTGCAACAACCGGAGGTTCTTCTTCGCGGTCAGAATCTCAAGGGCGGCGGGCTCGAATCCGGGAGCAACTATGACCTCGGTGAAAATCTCGACGATCGACTCGGCGGCGGCCTTCGTGATGACGCGATTCGCCGCGATGACTCCGCCGAACGCTGACACGGGGTCACACGCGTGCGCGCGAGCGTGCGCAGTAGCGATGTCCTCGGCCACGGCGATTCCGCACGGGTTTGCGTGCTTGATGATGGCGACGGCCGGGCGGTCGTGGTCGAACGCGGCACGCAAGGCGGCGTCCGCATCGACAAAGTTGTTGTACGACATCTCTTTGCCGTGCAGCTGGACAGCCTGCGCAATTCCGTGAGCCCCGACTGTTCCGTACAGGGCCGCGGCCTGGTGCGAGTTCTCGCCGTAGCGCAGAGTGTCGAGCTTGTCTGCTGCAATGCGGAGAGCGGGCGCGAATCCCGACTCGTCATGTGGGAATTCGTTCTGCATCCACGTCGCAACTGCCGAGTCATATCCCGCGGTGTGTGCAAACGCCTTGCCCGCGAGGACGCGTCGCTGCTCGAGAGTTGTTCCGCCCACCGCAATCGACTCCACGATCTGACCGTAATCAGCGGGATCAACAACAATCGCTACGTTGTTGTGGTTCTTTGCCGACGCTCGAACCATCGCGGGACCACCGATGTCGACGTTCTCGATGACCGTCTCAGCCGGCGCGCCCGAGGCGACCGTCGCGGCGAAGGGATACAAGTTCACGACAATGAGATCGAACGGTTCGATTCCCAGTTCCGACAATTGGCTGACGTGCGAGTCGTATCGCAGGTCGGCAAGAATCCCGCCGTGGATTGCGGGGTGCAACGTCTTGACCCGGCCGTCCAAGGATTCCGGAAAACCGGTGACCTCTGACACCTCCTGAACCGCGAAACCCGCATCGCGAATGGTCTGGCACGTCGAGCCGGTTGAGACGAGTGCGACTCCTGACGCCGACAACGCGGAGGCGAGTTCGATGAGCCCCGACTTGTCACTGACCGAGATCAGCGCGCGACGAATCTGAATGCGGTCACGCTCGCGGTCGGGTGCGGGAAGTGCGGAAACCATCTAGTTCTCCTCGATTGCGGATTCTCGTCCCGCGATGTCACGAACGACATCGGCGAGCAGTTCTCGTTCAACAACTTTGATTCGGTCGTGCAGAGTTTCTTCGGTGTCGCCGGCGAGCACAGGAACACGCTGTTGGGCAAGAATCGGTCCGGTGTCAACACCGTCGTCGACGACGATGACACTGGCCCCCGTCGTTGGCACTCCCGCTTCGAACGCATCGCGAACGGCGTGGGCGCCGGGGAATTCGGGCAAATACGCGGGATGCGTGTTGAGGAGCATCGGCGCGAAGCGGTGAACGAAACCGGTCGGAAGAAGTCGCATGAAGCCCGAGAGAATCACGAGGTCGGGGGTGTGGGATTCGACGGCATCGGCCAGTTGCGTGCCCCATGTCTCACGGTCTTCGCCTGCCTCAAGGCGTTCGATGAAGGTAGGAATTCCGAAGTGTCGCGCGTGGTCGAGCCCCGGTGCGTCGACGTCGGAACCGACAGCGACGACGTCGGCCGGGATGAGCCCAGCTGCACACCCGTCGAGAAACGCGCGAAGGTTCGAGCCACTACCCGAAATGAGGACTACGACACGAACCATAAGCCTGAGTTTACCGAGTGCGCATGTCGACCGAGCGGGCGACCTCGGTCGGCAATGGGCGAATCAGACGCGCTGCAGACCCGGCGAGAGTCCCGACGAGAACTATCCCGCCCCAGGCGAGGGCAACGTCGGCGGGGTCCACCCCGACGAAAACGAATCGGCCTGGCCCGGCTGAACCCGACGCAAAAGCGCCGACAACAAAGAACAGGATTCCGGAGAAGAAAGCGGTGACGACACCGAGCACGCCCGCGCGGGCGTAGTCAGTTCCGCCCGTCGTGTCGAAATAGCCAGCCTTCTCGACGATCCCCCACGACAGTCGGCCGGCGACAAGGGCGACGACCAGGGTGGGGACGATGAGGATGGGCCAACCGACGACAACCGAGTCAGCGGGGATGGCACCCAGCAGCGGGATTGCGGGGAACGCCCCGATCGTTGCCGAGAATGGCGTGACGATTGTTCCTAACCCGAGCGAGAAGCCGGGTCCGATGAGCCACGCCATCGTCCAGATCAGCACGGTCGGCAGGGCGATCAGTTGCGCCACGGTGACAACCAGCCCGCCCAGCACTTCACCGTGAATCGCCTCGTAGAGAGCGATTTCGGTTGCGAAACCGGTGACGATGCAGAACGCGAGTACGAGCGAGGCGACGACGACCAGTGCGAGGAACGACGCGGCCGTGATGCGAGCTGCCGTCGCGATGACGTCTCGCCAATCGGCGGGGATGACGTCGCGCAGCGGATTTCGATCGCCAAGCAATCGCCACGGCTTCCACCCGTAGACAAGTCCGATAAGGAAGGGGATGAGGATCTTGATGGTTCCGACCGTCACCTCGACGTTGACGACGGCCGATTGGCCTGACCACAAGACGGCGCCGACGAGAGTCGCAACGAAGGCGATGAGCATCGCACCGACAATCGGTGAGTCCTCCGTCTCGGCAATGCGTCGACCAGCGCGAACAGCAAGAAACAGCGTGACCAAGGCGCAGCCCAACAGCGCGAGCGAAATGTCGAACTCGCCCATGCCCGCGGGAACAATCGTGTCAACACCCGTCAGGTCGACGTGCAGGGGCACACCGTGACCAAGCGCCCACGCTTGAACGGCCAATTGCCAGACATCCAGAGGCGTCGCTTGAAATTGGTTGACGGAAGCCCAGCCAACGAGAAGCGGGACGAGCGTGATTCCGACACCGATGCCCACCACAAACAACGCCTCCAGGGCGACGAAGAGTGTGACGAGCCCGCGAGGCACGATTACAGCGCCGCGATGACCTCGCGCATGAGACGCGCGGTTTCGCTCGGGGTCTTCCCAACGCGAACGCCGGCTGCTTCGAGCGCTTCCTTCTTCGCCTGAGCGGTGCCCGACGAACCGGAAACGATTGCGCCCGCGTGGCCCATGGTCTTGCCCTCGGGAGCGGTGAAGCCTGCGACGTATCCGACGACCGGCTTGGTGACGTTCGCCTTGATGAAGTCAGCAGCACGCTCTTCTGCGTCACCACCGATTTCACCGATCATGACGATCGCCTTGGTCTCGGGGTCAGCCTCAAACGCGGCAAGCGCATCGATGTGCGTGGTGCCGACGATCGGGTCTCCGCCGATGCCGATAGCAGTCGAGAATCCGATGTCGCGAAGTTCGAACATCATTTGGTAGGTCAAGGTACCCGACTTCGAAACGAGGCCAATCGGACCGGATCCCGTAATGGTTGCCGGGGTGATTCCCGCAAGTGCTTCGCCCGGGGTGATGATTCCGGGGCAGTTCGGTCCGATGATTCGGCTCGTCCCCTTCTTCTTCGCGTACGCCCAGAACTCGGCCGAGTCCAGAACGGGGATGCCTTCGGTGATAACAACGATGAGGGGCATCTCAGCGTCAATCGCCTCGATGACCGCGTCCTTAGCGAATGCCGGCGGCACGAAGACGACCGAGACGTTGGCGCCCTTTTCGGCCATCGCCTCCGCGACGGTTCCGAAGACGGGAAGGGTCACGTCACCGTGTTCGACGGTCGTGCCAGCCTTGCGAGCGTTGACACCTCCGACGACGGTGGTACCCGACTTGAGCATGAGTGCGGTGTGCTTCGAGCCCTCACCGCCGGTGATGCCCTGGACGATGACGCGCGAATCCTTGTTGAGGAAGATCGACATGTTTCCGGTTCCTTTACTTCGCGGCGAGTTCGGCGGCGCGGTCGGCGCCGTCGTCCATCGTGGTGGCCAGTGAGACGAGCGGGTGGTTGCGGGCTGCGAGGATTTCGCGTCCCTTCTCAACCGAGTTGCCGTCGAGTCGAACGACGAGAGGCTTGGTCGCGGCGTCGCCCAGGATCTCGAGGGCGGCAACGATTCCGTTGGCGACAGCGTCACACGCGGTGATTCCACCGAAGACGTTGACGAAGACGCTCTTGACCTGAGGGTCACCGAGGATGATCGAGAGACCGGCGGCCATGACCTCAGCCGAAGCTCCACCACCGATGTCGAGGAAGTTGGCGGGCTTGACGCCACCGTGCTTCTCGCCCGCGTAGGCAACGACGTCAAGAGTCGACATCACAAGGCCGGCGCCGTTTCCGATGATTCCGACTTCACCGTCGAGCTTGACGTAGTTGAGGTCGTGCTCCTTGGCCTTTGCCTCGAGCGGGTCGGCGGCGTCCTTGTCTTCCAAAGCCGCGTGGCCGGGCTGACGGAACTCGGCGTTCGCATCGAGCGAGACCTTGCCGTCGAGAGCGATGATGTCGCCCTCTTCGGTCAGAACGAGCGGGTTGACCTCGACGAGAGTCGCGTCTTCCGCGGTGTAGACGCCGTAGAGCTTTACGAACACAGGCGCGACCTTGTCGACGAGCTCAGCGGGGAACTTCGCGGCGACGGCGATTTCCTTCGCTTTGGCCAGCGTGATTCCCTCGATCGGGTCGACCTCGACACGGGCGAGCGCCTCGGGGCGTTCGACGGCGAGCTGTTCGATCTCCATGCCGCCCTCGTACGAGCAGAGCGAGAGGTACGAGCGGTTGGCGCGGTCGAGCAGGACCGAGAAGTAGTACTCCTCGGCGATGCGCGCACCCTGGGCAACCATGAGTCGCTTGACGACGTGGCCCTTGATGTCGAGTCCGAGAATCGCCTGCGCTGCCTCGAAGGCGTCGTCGGCGGTCTTCGCTACCTTGACGCCGCCGGCCTTACCGCGGCCTCCGGTCTTGACCTGGGCCTTGATGACGGTGACGCCACCAATCTTTTCGGCGGCGGCACGCGCCTCTTCGGGGGTGTCGGCGACGATTCCTTGGAGCACGGGAACGCCGTGCTTCTCGAACATGTCACGGGCTTGGTACTCGTAAAGATCCACCACAATCCAATCGATGAGAGTCAGAGTTGGTCGGGGCCGATTGCCTCGCGACCGTCTTCCAGCCTACCGCGCGAACATGTTCGGTTCATCAACGACGTCGGGCCGGATGCTTCCGCATCCGGCCCGACGGTTACCGTGCTGTGTTAGTTGCGACGTTCACGACGACGCGATGCAACAATCGCGATTCCCGACGCACCAAGAACGGTAGCGACAAGGAGTCCCGTGGTCACGTCGAAACCGGTGGCCGCAAGCGACTCGGTGATTTCGTCGTTCGAGAACTGAAGGACCTCGCAGTCGTTTCCGATTTCGATCCACTGCTCGTCCTGAACGGGATTGTCGCTCGGATCGACACCGGAAAGAATCAGGTGGTGAATTCCAGGAATGCACGCTTCCGCCGGAATCGTGACCAGTTCGTCGAAGTTACCGTTTTCGTCCGAAACTCCCGCGTAGATTTCGATCGGGTCCGAGTACATGGTGAGCGTGTAGTCGCTGTTTGCCTTCAAGCCGCCACCGACAATGTTCGAGCTCGCTCCGCTGAACTGCACTCCAACCTCGAGATCGAGTTCGAGCATAATTCCTTCGACGGGTCCGATCCCGTAGGTGCTACCGTCGGCCCCACCCGCTGCGTTTTCCGCGTAGGGGGTGCAGGTGTAATAGTCGCCCACGCGCAGGTTGCGAACCGTCAACGGTGATGTCTCGCCTTCGGCGGTGACGACATCGGTCGGATCGTTGTCGTTGACACATTCAACGCTAATGAAGTCACTAACGGTGTCAGCCGCGTAGATGTCGAGTTCGTAATCGTTAGCGCCAACCCAACGGTCAGTGTCAATGTAGGGGTCCGGGACACTAAGCAGACGGAACAGAACGTCAGACGTTGCGACGTTTCCCGCAGCGTCTTTCGCCTCAACCTTGGCCGTCCAAGACGGGATGACACCGTTATAGGCGGCGTTGTCGGCGTCGAAGATGTCGGCGAAGACGTCTCCTCCGGTGCACTCCGCGGGACCAATCGTGATGACGCCACCGGTGAAGTCAGAACACGGGATCGCCGTACTCGCGTAGGTCGGAGACGCAGTGTCGGTCAGAAGCGTGTAGGTAACCGCGCCACCCTCGGGGTCGGTCGCACGGAAATCAGCGGTGACGGTGCTGTTCGGAGCAATCAACTCGTAGAGGCTCGGTGCGTTGAAGACAGGCGGCAGATTGACAACGCCGCTTGCCACCGTGAATCGAATCCACGCGCTCACAGAGTCCTCGGCACCCGTGTTCTGAACGCCGTCTAGACGAGCACTGTTCTCGGTGTACGCCTCGTAGATTCCGTCGGCCAAAGCTGACGCGTTAAACGTGTACACCTGTTCGGTGCTCGCATAAAGGCTGTACGACAGGTCCTCGGTGAGGGACTGCTCGCTGAAGTCAGAACCCGTGTCGGTTCCCGAATTTACTGCGTCAGCTGATGAAGACAGCAATTTCACATCGACTGTCGAGTCAAAGTAGTCAGAGTTACCGGACTCGGTTGCGTTGATAAGGTTCCACGTGATGGTTCCGGCCGACTGCGAGGTCGTCGAGTACACCGAACGGTAGTGAGATGCGAAGGCGGCAGCTGGCGCTGCGACCACGGTGGCTACGGTGAGCGCAGCCAGCGATTTACGGACAAAGGGGGACATTGTTTTTCCTTCCAAAAAGACATTGCTTCAAGATTACCACAACGCCCGACACAGCGAAAGGTCAGAGTTTCGAAATCGGCGCGATTTTGATGAGTAGCTTCTTCTTGCCCGCCGACTGAAACTGGACCTCGGCGATTCGCTTGGCGCCCTCGCCCGTTACCGCGAGAACACGGCCTTGGCCGAAGTCGTCGTGTCGAATCTGGTCACCGGGAACGAGTTCGAGGTCGGCGTTGTCACGCACCTCACGTGTCAGCGCGCCCGTCCACTCGGTCTTCGGCTTGACCGGCGGATTCCACGAAGAAGTAGTGAACGACGGAGTCAGCGAGCGCCGCTGCGATTCCTTCCAGTCGATCAGCCCTGCGGGGATTTCGTTGAGGAAGCGGCTGGGCGTGCACGAGACGATGTCGCCATAGGTGGCTCGGCTGGTGGCCAGCGAGACGTGCAGTTTCTTCTTGGCACGCGTGATGCCGACGTAGAAGAGTCTGCGTTCTTCTTGAACCCCGCCGGCCTCGACGAGCGAGATTCGGTGTGGCAGGATTTCCTCTTCAACACCGGTGATGAAGACGGCGTCGAATTCGAGTCCCTTTGCCGTGTGCAAGGTCATGAGGCTTACCGTGCCCGACTCATCGTCGATGTCGTCCGCGGCAGAGACGAGCGCAACTTCGGTGAGGAAGTCGAGCAAAGTCCCCTCGGGGTTGGTGACCTGGAATGCACGCGTTTGACCGACGAGTTCCTCGACGTTTTCTGCGCGGGCGTTGTCCTGCGGATCACGCGAGTCCTTGAGGATGATGAGGTATCCCGTCGCCTCGAGCAAGGCGAGCAGAACGTCGACGACCTTGGACGTCGGCGCCATGGCGCTGACTTTGTCCAGCACGGCCACGAATTCGCGGATTGTTCCCGTGACTTTCGCACCTAGCCCGAGGTTGTCGACTTGCCGCATCGCTTCGCGGAACGAGATCCCGTTGTCATCGGCGAAACGCTGAATCGCCGATTCGGTGACGTCCCCGATACCGCGCTTGGGGGTGTTGAGAACGCGGCGATGTGCGAGATTGTCGTCTTCGTTGGCGACGGCAATCAGATACGCCATGACGTCCTTGATTTCGGCGCGTTCGTAGAACTTGGTGCCGCCGATCAATCGGTACGGGACACCCTCGCGCATGAGGACTTCTTCAAGGGCGCGCGTCTGGGCGTTGGTCCGATAAAAGACCGCCATGTCGCGGAACGCCATTCCCCCGTCGTGCAGGGTGTTGATCTCGTTGGCGACGAACTGAGCCTCGTCGTGTTGGGTGACTCCGGTGTATCCCGTAATGGATTCGCCCGTTCCCAATTCGCTGAACAACTTCTTCGACATCGACGTGTCGAAGTTGTTTCCGATGACGGCGTTCGCCGCGTCCAGAATCGTTTGCGTCGAGCGATAGTTCTGTTCGAGAACAATCGTCTCGGTGCCGGGGAAGTCCTCGCGGAATTCGAGGATGTTGCGGATGTCCGCGCCACGGAACGCGTAAATCGACTGGTCTGAGTCGCCGACGACGGTCAGTGTCGCAGCGTCAATCCCCCCGTTGACGTTGAACAGAGCGGGGGCGGTTTCCGCGGGAACGTGTTCGGGTCGAACCGGGCGGGTCAGTTCGTGAATCAGTTCGTACTGCGCCTTGTTGGTGTCTTGGTACTCGTCCACAAGAATGTGACGGAAACGACGCTGGTACAACGCCCGAATCTCGGGGAACGCTCGGAACAAGTACACGGTCTGTGCGATGAGGTCGTCGAAATCGAACGCGTTCGCTTTGCGCAATTCAGCGGTGTATCGACGGAAGATGTCCAGGAACATGACCTCGTTGGGGTCGTTGGGATTGACGCGACTCGCGTAGGCGTCGGCATCGATCAGTTCGTTCTTGAGTTTCGACATCTTCGACGAGACGCCACCGGCGGTCAGCCCCAGCGATTCGGCCTCATATTCCTTGAGGATTCGCTTGAGCAACGATTTCTGGTCGGCCGAGTCGTAAATGGTGAACGCCGTCGGGAACCCGAATCGCGGCGCTTCGTTTCGCAGGATTCGAACACACGCCGAGTGGAAGGTCGAAATCCACATGCCCCGCGCTTCGTCCCCGATGAAGGATTCGATTCTCTCCCGCATCTCGGCTGCGGCCTTGTTGGTAAAGGTGATCGCGAGAATCTGACTCGGCCATGCTTCGCGATTCTTCAACAAGAGCGCGATGCGTCGAGTGAGGACGGCGGTCTTTCCCGAGCCAGCGCCCGCGACGATGAGAAGCGCCGGGCCACGGTGTGCGACGGCAGCACGCTGTGCAGGGTTGAGCCCCTCGAGAAGAGGTTCGGAAGCGGTGTCGATGGGGAAAAGAGTGTCGGTCATGTCCTCCCAAGTTTAGGTGTCGGCACCGACGTCATCAGCGCCTGCGGATAGAGTGACGGCGTGACCGAGTCCCCCGCGAAACCCCGCCTCAACATCACCGCGGTGCTGGCGCTGATCCTTGGTGTTCTCGTTTCACCGATTGCACTGCCCGTTGGGTGGTTTGCCCGCGAACAGATCAAACGTTCCAACGAGCGCGGAAACGGGCTCGCCATCGCCGCAATCGTCCTCGGATCCGTCGCTATCGTCGCGTGGGTCGCCATCGCGGTCTCGGCATTCCTCTGGTGGCTGTCTTTGTGATTCATAGCCTGCGTTAAGGTTTCATTCCTACACTGCAGACATGAACTCAAACCCCGCCTTCTCGAAAAACGCCGCCTTCCGACCCGGTCAAGTGTCCCGAGCAGAGCTCGAGCGCATGTACAGCCGGGGCGGAACCGCCACCACCGACAAGACCGTCGACACCACCCAGCTTGAGGATTCGTATAGCCTCCCCGCTGCGAGCGGTGCTCAAACGGGTCGCATGACCGTCGAGGACACCGTCGTCAAGACCATCCTCGTGTTCGCGATTCTCGTCGCGTCGGCCGTCGTCGGTTGGAACTTCGCCTCGCCGCTCATCCTGTGGGGCGGACTCATCGGTGGACTCGTCCTCGGACTCGTCAACACGTTCAAGAAGTCGCCCTCGCCCGCGCTCATCGTCGGCTACGCGGTCCTTCAGGGTCTCTTCGTCGGGTCGATCTCGATGATCTTCAACTCGCAGTGGGACGGCATCGTCACCCAGGCCGTCATCGGAACTCTCGGTGTAATCGGCGTGACGTTGTTCCTCTTCCTCTCCGGCAAGTTCCGCTCATCCCCGCGCATGACGAAAATCGTCACCGTCGCGATGATCGGGTACCTCGTCTACCAGGTCGTCAACATGGTCCTCATGATGACGGGTGTCACAGGAGGCGCAGCCTTCGGACTGTCGTCGATGAACATCATGGGAATTCCGTTGGGAGTCGTCCTCGGTGTTGTCGTCGTCTTCCTCGCCGCCTACTCGCTGGTGCTTGACTTCGAATCCATCAAGCTCGGTGCCGACCGCGGTGTCCCAGCCGTCTACGCATGGCAAGGCGCCTTCGGTGTCCTCGTCACCGTCGTGTGGCTCTACCTGGAAATCCTCCGCATGCTTGCCATCGCACGAGGCAACGACTAAGCGGACACACACGAAAGGCGCGGAGAAATCCGCGCCTTTTCTGTTATTCCCACTCGATAGTGCCCGGTGGCTTCGACGTGACGTCGAGCACAACGCGGTTGACATCCTTCACTTCGTTCGTGATTCGGTTCGAGATTTTGGCGAGGACGTCATACGGCACCCGGGTCCAGTCAGCCGTCATCGCGTCTTCTGACGAAACGGGTCGAAGCACAATTGGGTGCCCGTAGGTGCGGCCGTCGCCTTGAACTCCAACCGAACGAACATCGGCGAGAAGAACGACAGGGCACTGCCAGATCGACTGGTCGAGACCAGCGGCCGAAAGTTCTGCGCGAACAATTGCGTCTGCTTCACGGAGGAGGTCGAGTCGTTCCTTCGTCACCTCGCCGACGATGCGGATACCCAGGCCGGGTCCGGGGAACGGCTGACGTCCGACAATCGCCTCGGGCAGACCAAGTTCACGGCCAATAGCGCGAACTTCATCCTTGAACAACGTACGAAGTGGTTCGACGAGCGAGAACTGAAGGTCGTCGGGAAGTCCGCCGACGTTGTGGTGCGACTTGATTGTCGCGGTGCCAGCACCGCCACCGCTTTCGACGACGTCCGGATACAACGTGCCCTGGACGAGGAACTTCACCTTTTTGCCGGCGTTCGCGGCCTCTGCGACGAGGTCCTTTTCGGCCGACTCAAACGCTCGGATGAATTCGCGGCCGATGATCTTGCGCTTCTCTTCGGGGTCCGTGACCCCCTTGAGCTCGCCGAGGAACGTGTCGACCGCATCGATGGTGACGAGTCGGACGCCGGTCGCCGCGACGAAATCGCGCTCGACTTGTTCGCGCTCGCCCGAGCGCAGCAAGCCGTGGTCAACGAACACACAAATAAGTTGATCGCCAACCGCCTTGTGGACGAGGGCGGCGGCCACCGCCGAGTCGACTCCACCGGACAAGCCACAGATGACGAGGTCGTCTCCGACCTGTTCGCGAACGGCCGCGACCTGCTCGTCGATGACGTTGCCGCTGGTCCAGTCGGGGGCAATCCCGGCGCCGTTCCACAGGAAGTTTTCGAGAACGCGCTGGCCGTACTCCGAGTGAAGTACCTCGGGGTGCCACTGCACACCGAACATCTTCGACTCGCGATTTTCGAACGCGGCGACGGGCGTGACCGAGGTCGACGCGGTGACATCGAATCCAGGAGGAGCGGTTTCGACGCGGTCGCCGTGGCTCATCCAGCACGTCTGGTCGGCGGGCTGACCATCAAAGAGGACTCCGTTATTGACGGACACTTCCGTCGCGCCGTATTCACGCAAACCAGTGTTCGACACCTCGCCGCCCAACTGCTGGGCCATGACCTGGAAGCCGTAACAAATTCCGAAGACGGGAACGCCGAGTGCGACGATGCCGGGGTCGAGCGACGGAGAGCCGGGCTCGTAAACGCTGGAAGGACCGCCGGACAGGATGATTGCGAGAGGGTTCTTCGCTGCGACCTCGGCCGCCGTGACGGTGTGGGGAACGATTTCGGAATAGACGCGGGCTTCACGAACTCGTCGGGCAATCAGTTGCGCGTACTGCGCTCCGAAGTCAACGACAAGGACGGGACGGTGAGTGGTGGTCACTGAGTGGCTTCCTCAACAATTCGGCGAACGCGGCTTTCCGTATAGAAGGACAAGAAGGGGACAACGCCACCCGCAGCGAGGAGCGGGAACCACAGTGCTGACCAGCGCATTGCCGACCACAACTGGAAGCAAGCGAACAGGTACACGACGTACAGCCACCCGTGGACGATGAGGATCCACGTCGACAGGTTGATTGCGGTGGCTGCCACCGTGTCGACCGGGACCAAAGCGAGCACGCCGCCGGCGCCGAACGCTTCGATTTCGACACCGCCCGCGTACTTGAAAATCATCTCGAGTGTGAGAAGCAAGAGCATCCCGCCGGTGACGTACGCGGCGAAACGGAAGTTCTTCTCTGCCTTCAGCGCGCGTGTTCTGTCAATCGCCATGAGTCAATCCTACGGTCGAGCCTCTGCGTCGATTTCCTCTTCACGCTCGACCGCATCCTTCACCAGGCGATACCAGAAGTACAACGCGAACAGGGCGAAGGCGATCCACTCGATGGCGTAGAAAATGTTGAGCCAGTTGAGCACGGCCTGCGAGACGGGCGGTGGCGCGTGAATCGTTTCGAGCGACTGAACGGCCGAGTCAAGGACGATGTAGCCGTCAAACATCGACGCGCACTCCCACTCGTTAATCAGATCGGCTGCGGCAACGATCGTGCGGTGCTCGGTTTGGATGTCGCCCGCCAAGATGTCGTCACTGGGCACGAGACGGCCGGTGATGCTCGACGGGCTGTCATCAATAAAGATGAATTGCGTCGGGTCGATGTCGGTTCCGAAGCCCACCGCAACAGGCAGGCACGAACCGTTGACGCGAAGATTGCGCACGAGCCACTCGCCGGCGACCTCGTCTTGACTCTTGTCGAAAATCACCGTCGACTGCTGATCCCACGTTCCGGTAACGGTGACGCGGCGGCCGCCATCGTCGAGCGTTTGCGGAGTCATCGGTTGCAAGACCGTCGTCAACTCAACGGGAGTTTCGGAATCTACCTTTTCGACCGATGCTTCGGCGACCGCACGACTGATTTGCCATTGGGCGAGAAACGCGAACCCGCCAGCCAACACAAGAATCGCGAGCAGTCCGGCAATCCACCGTGGCTGCCTGGCCATCCGCCACCAAGCGGCGTTCACCGAGTCGCCTCGAGAGAGATGGTCACCGTCATGGCGGACTATGCCGTCGGGTCGACGACGACCTCGACGCGCTGGAATTCTTTGAGGTCGGAGTACCCGGTGGTCGCCATCGCTTTGCGAAGTGCACCCATGAGGTTCGACTGGCCGTTCGCGTGGCGGGATGGTCCGAACAGAACTTCTTCGAGCGAACCGATCTGGCCAACCCAAACGCGGTTCCCGCGCGGAAGTTCGGAGTGGTACGCCTCTTGGCCCCAGTGCCATCCGCTTCCCGGTGTGTCCGTTCCGCGGGCAAGAGCAGTGCCCAACATCACGGCGTCGGCACCGACAGCGACTGCCTTGACGATGTCACCGGAAGTTCCCAGCCCGCCGTCGGCAATGACGTGGACGTAACGACCGCCCGACTCGTCGAGGTAATCACGGCGAGCGCCGGCAACATCGGCCACTGCGGTCGCCATGGGAACCTCGACGCCGAGCGCCGTGCGTGTTGTTGACGCGGCACCGCCACCGAAGCCAACGAGGACTCCCGCGGCACCGGTGCGCATGAGGTGCAGCGCGGCCGTATAGGTTGCTGCTCCTCCGACGATCACGGGGACATCGAGTTCGTAAATGAACTCCTTGAGGTTGAGCGGTTCGCCTGTCGGCGACACGTGCTCGGCGCTGACGGTGTTGCCACGAATGACGAAGAGGTCAACGCCGGACTTGACGACGATGTCGTGAAGTTCTGCGGTACGTTGCGGGCTCAATGCGCCGGCGACCGGCACCCCAGCCTCGCGAATCTCGGCGAGACGCTGTTCAATGAGGTGCGGCTTGATCGGCTCGGCATAAATTTTCTGCATCTCTTGCGTCGCGGTGTCGAGCGGTAGCTCGCGGATCGACTCGAGAATCGTTTCCGGCTTTTCGTATCGCGTCCACAGGCCTTCGAGGTTGAGGACGCCGACGCCACCCAACTTGCCAATTGTGATCGCCGTCTTGGGCGATACGACAGAGTCCATCGGTGCGGCGAGAACGGGAATCTCAAACTTGCTGGCGTCAATCGTCCAGTTGAGGCTGACCGCGTCCGTGTCGCGCGTGCGGCGGCTCGGTACGACGGCAACGTCGTCGAATGAATAGGCGCGGCGCGCGCGCTTGGCGCGACCGATTTCGATTTCCGTCACGGTGACGTCCTAACGCTTGTAGTTGGGAGCCTCGACGACCATTTGGATGTCGTGCGGGTGCGACTCCTTGAGCCCCGCCGGCGTGATGCGAACGAACTTGCCGTTCTTCTTAAGGTCGGCGATGGTGCGAGCGCCGGTGTAGAACATCGACTGGCGAAGACCGCCGAGAAGTTGATACACAACGGATCCGAGCGGACCGCGATAGGCGACACGACCTTCGATGCCTTCCGCGATGAGTTGCTCGTCGCTCGGGACATCCGCCTGGAAGTAACGGTCACGCGAATACGAGGTCTTCTTGCCGCGCGTCTGGAGAGCGCCGAGCGACCCCATCCCGCGATACATCTTGAACTGCTTGCCGTTTTCGAAGACGAGGTCTCCGGGGCTTTCATCAGTTCCCGCGAGAAGCGAACCGAGCATGACGGTTTCTGCGCCTGCGACGAGCGCCTTGGCGATGTCACCGGAATACTGCAAACCGCCGTCCGCGATGACGGGAACGTTCGCCTTCTTCGCGGCCTTCGACGCTTCGTAGATCGCCGTGATCTGCGGGACACCGACACCAGCAACAACACGAGTCGTACAAATCGAACCGGGGCCAACGCCAACCTTGACGGCGTCGACACCGGCGTCGATGAGTGCCTGTGCACCCTCCGCGGTGGCGACGTTTCCGCCGATGACGTCGATGTGCGCGAACGTCG
This sequence comes from uncultured Gulosibacter sp., assembly GCA_964637095.1. Classification (GTDB taxonomy): domain Bacteria; phylum Actinomycetota; class Actinomycetes; order Actinomycetales; family Microbacteriaceae; genus MWH-TA3. Next base: position 36,828 of record CAZWTW010000006.1, on the reverse strand, counting down.
GGTCCTTCTTCAGTCGACGGATGATGTCGAGCACTCCAGCCGAGTCACCGTTGGCGGTGTCGACGACGAGGATGTCGACGCCCGCATCGCGCAACGCTTCCGCGCGTTCCCATGCGTCACCGAAGAAACCGATCGCGGCGCCGACACGAAGTCGGCCAGCCGAATCCTTCGTCGCGTTGGGATACTTCTCGCTCTTTTCAAAGTCCTTGACGGTGATGAGTCCGGTGAGGTGACCCGCCTCGTCGACGAGCGGCAACTTCTCAATCTTGTGCTTCGCGAACAACGCGACGGCGTCGTCCGGAGCAATTCCGACTCGACCCGTGACGAGAGGCATCGGGGTCATGACGTCCTTGACGAGCGTCGACTCCATCGCGGGACCTTCGACGAATCGCATGTCACGGTTCGTGATGATTCCGACGAGTACTCCGTCGCCATCGACGACGGGAAGTCCAGAAACACGGAACTGGCCGCAGAGAAGGTCGACTTCGGCAACGGTTGCGTCGGGAGTTGTCGTGACCGGGTTCGACACCATTCCCGACTCTGAGCGCTTGACCTTGTCGACCTGCGCTGCCTGGTCCTCTATCGAGAGGTTGCGGTGAAGAATTCCGAGTCCGCCCTGGCGGGCCATCCCGATAGCCATTCGCGCTTCGGTGACGGTGTCCATGGCACTCGACACGATCGGCGCCCACACCGAAATGTTTCGCGTCAAGCGCGATGTCGTGTCCGCCTCCGACGGGATCACGTCGGTGTGTGCGGGGAGAAGCATGACATCGTCGTAGGTCAGCCCAGTCAGTCCGAACGGGTCGTCAGTCGCCATGTTCAATCTCTCTCACCCGGGCCGTCGAGGCGGCGTCGTGTCACTTGTCACAATCGTATCGTTTCGATTTCCCCCGTTTTTCGCTCATACCGCATCACACCGGTGGACTCGACACGATTCAACAACGGAATCGTTACGACCGACGTTTGTATCTCGCAACTAACTCCGCAATAATCAGTCAGTATCGTCACCGACGACAACTTCACGTGTGCGCACAGACGCGTGCACGGCTCAACGCAGGAGGTCTTGTGGATTTCGTAGCCACAACTCGACGAACCATGGGGCGCCTGTTCGCCGCAGTGGGTGCCGTCGTACTCGCCTTCGGTGTTCTCGGGCTTGCGACGCCGGCTCACGCCGACATCGTCAACCCTGAGATGCCGTTCAAGGTGAGTGGAAATGTTCAGAACAAGGGCGAGCCCGTTGCAGGCGTGACGATCACCGTGATGGGTGGCGGCGGCTTCACGGCCACGGTCCCCTCGGGTGACGACGGCAAGTTCGTCGTCGGCGTTCCCGAGAAGAACGCGGACTACACCGTGACGCTCGACGAGTCGACCCTCCCCGAGGGCATCGCGGTCGTCGACAACCCCGACACCGAATTCGTCGAGAGCAACGTTCAGACCGCTTCCGTCGGTCCCGGTGGACGAGTCGCGATGAACTTCTTCATCGGTCAGGGCGAGCGCAACACCGTCTCGTTCGTCGACCAGGTTGTCCAGCGATTGATCTCCGGTGTGAACTTCGGACTCATGCTCGCACTCGCTTCTGTCGGCCTGTCGCTTATTTACGGAACAACCGGCATCTCGAACTTCGCACACGCTGAGATGGTCACGTTCGGTGCCGTCACGACCTTCGGCCTCGTCGCGCTCTTCGGTGACGCCGCATTGCCGCTGGCAATCGGAATTGCGATTCTGTTGTCCGCCGGACTTGGGTGGGCACTCGACGCCGGGTTGTGGCGACCGCTGCGCAAGCGCAACACCGGCCTCGTTCAACTCATGATCGTCTCCATCGGACTCTCGCTAGCCATTCGCTACCTCTACCAATTCTTCATTGGCGGTGGAACGGAACAGCTTCCCGGTTCCGACGGCGACAAGATTCAGCTCTTCGGTGAGGTTTCCCTCAGCATCGTCGACATGGTGAGCATGGGCGTTTCCGTCCTCCTCATCGTCATCTTCGCGTGGTGGCTCACCTACACGAAGGTCGGCAAGGCAACTCGTGCAATCTCGGACAACCCGAGCCTCGCGTCCGCCTCCGGAATCGACGTCGACGGCGTCATCCGCATCGTCTGGATCGTCGGTTCGCTCCTCGCAGGTTTCTCCGGAATCCTCTGGGCGTACTTCCGCCCCGGAATCCGCTGGGACATGGGTGGGCAGATTCTGCTCCTCATCTTCGCGGCCACCACACTCGGTGGGCTGGGTACCGCCTACGGCGCGCTGATCGGCTCGCTCGTCGTCGGAATCCTCGTCGAAGGTTCCAGCCTGTTCATCCCTTCGGACCTCAAGTACGTCGGGGCGCTCGTCGTCCTCATCGGTATCTTGCTCTTCCGTCCGCAAGGAATTCTCGGTCGCAAGGAAAGGGTGGGATAACCCATGGATGTTCTTGGAATTCTCTCCTCGTCAGCGTCGTTCATTCTCGACCCGACCACGATGGCGTACGCCCTCGCTGGTCTCGGTCTCGCAATCCACTTCGGATTCGCCGGTCTGCTCAACATGGGTATGGCGGGCTTCATGGCCCTCGGTGCCTACGGTTACGCAATCGGCATCCTGACCCTCGGACTCCCGTGGTACCTCGCGGCATTCGTCGGAATCGGTGCGTCGATCATCTTCGCGTTGATCCTCGGAATCCCGACCCTGCGTCTTCGCGGTGACTACCTCGCCATCGTGACGATTGCCGCAGCCGAGATCATCCGCTTGCTGCTCCTCACGTCGGCGTTCATCGACGTGACGGGTTCGGCCGACGGTCTCTCGGGCTTCAACGGTCCCGGTGGAACGATCACCAACCCCATCGCGGGCGCTGGTGGCTTCAACGACTCGAACCCGATCCCCGACGGCGAATACGGCTTCCCGCCGTTCCTCGACGACGAGCGCACCTGGTACCTCCGTATCGTCGGAGCAATCATCCTTGCGGTCAGCGTCTATGTCGTCTGGCGTCTCGTCAACTCTCCGTGGGGACGAGTCATCAAGGGCATCCGTGAAGACGAGGAAGCCGTGCGCTCGCTCGGCAAGAACGTCTTCGCGTACAAGATGCAGGCACTCATCATCGGTGGTGTCTTCGGCGCACTCGGCGGTTTGATGCTCGCGTTCTCGACGAACGTCAACTCGGGTGTCTACGTCACTTCGCTGACCTTCTTCCTCTGGACCGCGTTGTTGCTCGGTGGCGCCGCCACCGTCTTCGGCCCGCTCGTCGGATCGGTCATCTTCTGGGTTCTGCAGGCCTTCCTCGGCCTTCTCTTCCCGGCACTGTCGAAGGCGGGCCTGCTCCCCTTCGAGTCGATCCAGGCCGCACAGATTCGCTTCATCCTCATCGGTGTTGTGCTCGTGCTGCTCGTCGTCTTCCGCCCACAGGGCATCTTCGGAAACAAGAAGGAGTTGACCTTTGTCAAGTAGCGACAAGCCCTCGACGCCGGTCAAGACGACCGGACTCCACGTCGGTGAAATCAAGCCCGGAGTCGCGAAGAAGGACCCGATCCTTATCGCCGACAGCGTCCGTCGTCAGTTCGGTGGTTTGACCGCCGTTGACGTCGCACACGTCGAGATCCCGCGCAACGCGATCACCGCACTCATCGGACCGAACGGTGCAGGAAAGACGACGTTCTTCAACCTGCTCACCGGTTTCGACACCCCCAACGAGGGCACCTGGTCGTTCAACGGCAAGTCCCTCGCTGGTGTCCCCGCGTTCAAGGTCGCTCGCATGGGCCTCATCCGCACCTTCCAGCTCACCAAGGCACTCGGTCTTCTCACCGTCATGGACAACATGAAGTTGGGGTCGACGCAGCAGACCGGCGAGAAGTTGTGGGCGTCCATCTTCCACTTCCTCTGGAAGAAGAAGGATGTCGAGATCGAGGCTCAGGCTCTTGACCTCCTCACGCGCTTCAAGCTCGACGCGAAGAAGGACGACTACGCGGCATCGCTCTCGGGCGGCCAGCGCAAGCTCCTCGAAATGGCGCGTGCCCTGATGACCAAGCCGGAACTCGTCATGCTCGACGAGCCCATGGCTGGTGTCAACCCCGCGTTGACGCAGTCGCTGCTTGATCACATCCTCAACCTCAAGAAGGAGGGCATGACCGTCCTCTTCGTTGAGCACGACATGCACATGGTTCGTCACATCGCTGACTGGGTCATCGTCATGGCCGAAGGAAAGGTTGTCGCAGAAGGCGACCCCTACGAGGTCATGAAGAACCCCGCCGTTATCGACGCGTATCTGGGAAGCCACCAGGACATCGACCTCGGAACTGTCACGGGTCGAATCACGCTCCCCAAGCAGGGCAAGGAGAAGTAAATGGCACAGTCCACCGAAGTTCCCGTCGTCGTCGCAAAAGACCTCGTCGCGGGCTACCTCCCCGGAGTCAACATCCTCAACGGGACTAACCTCTACGCCAACAAGGGTGAACTCGTCGGAATCATCGGGCCGAACGGTGCCGGAAAGTCGACTTTCCTCAAGGCGATCTTCGGTCTCGTCCAGGTTCGTGGCGGTTCGATTGAACTCAACGGACAGGACATCACCGGTCTGAAGGCCAACAAGCTCGTTGCACGCGGTGTCGGATTCGTCCCGCAGAACAACAACGTGTTCCCCAGCCTCACGATCGAAGAGAACCTGCAGATGGGTATGTACCAGGACGCGAAGCGCTTTGACGAGCGCCTCGAGTTCGTGACAGGCATCTTCGCAGAGCTCGGCAAGCGCCTCAAGCAGCGCGCAGGCTCGCTCTCCGGTGGTGAGCGTCAGATGGTCGCCATGAGCCGTGCGCTCATGATGGACCCCGCTGTGCTCCTCCTCGATGAGCCCAGCGCTGGTCTGTCGCCCGCGCGTCAGGACGAAGCGTTCATCCGCGTCTCCGAGATCAACAAGGCCGGCGTCACGACCATCATGGTCGAGCAGAACGCTCGTCGTTGCCTCCAGATCTGTGACCGCGGATACGTTCTCGACCAAGGAACCGATGCCTACACGGGCACCGGCCGCGACCTGCTCAACGACCCCAAGGTCATCGGGCTGTACCTCGGTACGCTCGGCGCGTAACCCGCTTAACGTCAAGAGCCCGTCCCTCAGGGGGCGGGCTCTTCGCATGCGCCAGAAACGTGTGAGCACCAAGCATTTGCTTGCATACATGGCGCGGGACCAAGAGACATGCGGACGTGGGCAAAAGGGAAGAGGCCCCGGGTTTCCCCGAGGCCTCTCCTTGCGACTCTTTAGTCGTTACCCGTAGTAGGGAACGGCAATGTTGTCTGCACCGTACTGGTAGATACCAATCGACGCTTCGGTGGGGTCTCCAACCTCGTTGAAGGTGATGGGGCCCGAGACACCGTCGTAGTCAGCCTGTCCGCCACCAATGATGATGTCGGCACATTCTGCGAACGTGGTGCACTTGGTGCCACCGTCAACGCCACCCGAAACCTCCTGGAGCTTCGCGGCGATGTCGACACCCTCAACCGAGCCGGCTTCGAGCGAAGCGAGCGCGAGGAGGATGACGGCGTCGTAGGCCTCAGGGCCGTATGCGAAGACATCTGCGAGGTCGGCGTTACCTTCGGCAACCCAGTTGTCGTTCATGCGGGCCGTGAAGTCCTTGATGGTGTTGAGGTCGAGTCCGGGGACCGTTCCCTTTGCACCTTCGAGGAGACCTGCTGCGAAGTCTTCCGAGTAGTTCGAGAGGTTACCGTCAACGAAGTAGACGTTCTCTGCGGCGAAGCCGCCACCGATGAGCTCCGGAGCAATCGTCTTAACCTCTTCGAAGGTGATGAGGATGATTGCGTCGGGGTCAGCAGCGGTAACTTCTGCGATCTGCGAGGTGAAGTTGGTGTCACCCGTGTTGTAGGTCGGCTGTGCGACAACGGTTCCACCAGCAGCGGTGAATGCGTCGCTCACGAACTGCGCGAGGCCGGTGCCGTACGCGTCGTTGAGGACGATCATGCCGAGGGTCTCGTGTCCGTCAGCGGCGATGAGGTTACCGAGAACCTCACCCTGGAGGACGTCCGAAGGAGCGGTACGGAAGTACAGTCCCTTGTCGTCGTAGGTGGTGAGCTCAGCCGAAGTGTTCGCCGGCGAGAACTGGATGACTCCAGCGCCAGTGACCTGGTCGATGAACTGAAGCGAGGTACCCGACGATGCAGCACCGAGGATGGCCGAAACGCCAGCGTCGAGAAGACGCGGAACTTCGGTATCGTATGCCTTGTTGTCGGTGTCACCCGAGTCACACCAGGTGACCTCGATGGTGACGCCCTTAGCAGCGTCGTTGACATCCTTGACAGCAAGCGCTACACCAGCTTCTTCGGGGGGTCCGAGGAATGCGAGGTTTCCGGTCTGCGGCAGAGCCGTACCGAGCTTGAGGGTCAGGTCGCCTACCGGTCCGCCAGTTCCGCCAGCTGCACAACCACCGAGCACGAGTGCCGAGGTTGCGAGCAGAGCGAAGCTGCCGAGAACAGTTGCGGCCTTACGCGAGGCCGAAGCCTTCGTGAATGCGCCCATGATTCTCCTTGTTTTTCCATGAGCAACGAATCGGATTGATCCGTCACTAGAGTTCACGCTACCGACAACGGGCTCTAAACGGGGAAAAATACGGTTACAAGCGTGTAACGCTTTGAAACACTCGTTTGTGGCGTGACCGCGCTTAACTGTGGCGAACTGACCGAGCGTGACGCAAAGAGTCGTAGGACAGGAAGATCAATCCCGTCCAGACGAGAGCGAACCCGATGAGCCGTGGAAGCGGCATCGGCTCGTGCATGATGGCGACGCCGACGATGAACTGCAGTGTTGGCGCGACGTACTGCATGAAACCCATCCACGCGAGCGGAACTTTGGACGCCGCGTAGCCAAAGAGCAGAAGTGGAATCGCCGTCACCGGCCCAAGACCCATCAGCAAAGCCGTGGTGAGCGGGTCGCCGTGGCCGAACTGGACCGTCGGCCAGTTGATGACGAGGATGACGGCGGCGACGGGAACCAACCACAGAGTTTCGAATGTGAGGCTGCCCGTCGCGTTGATTGTCCCGCCAAGTCGGTTCTTGACGAGCCCGTACAGCCCGAATGAACCCGCAAGGATGAGACTGAACCAGGGCACCTCGCCGTATCCGACGATCAGAACGATGACGGCGGTTGCGGCGAACGCGAGGGCAATCCATTGACCCGGTCGCAGCCTCTCGCCCAGCACCATAACGCCGAGCAGGATTGTCACGAGTGGGTTGATGAAGTACCCGAGGGAACCTTCGACGATGTGCCCGGTCATCACGGCGAGAATGTAGAACTGCCAGTTCAGATAGATGAGAATCCCGGCGAGCACCGTGAGCACGACGAGTCGGCGGTCGCGCAGCAAGACAAACGTTGACCCAAATTGCCGAGTGACGGCGAGAATGCCGAAACAGAACACGAGAGACCAGACGATTCGCCAGGCGACGATTTCCCAGGCGTTGGCGGTTCCCGTGAGGAGGAAGTACAGCGGAAGAAATCCCCACAGGAAATAGGAACTCAATCCCGCAACAACACCGCTCGTCCGCGTCGACTTACTCACGCGCTTCACATTACTCGCCAACGACGAAGGCCCCCGCGTGAGCGGAGGCCTTCGTCGTTGAATGTTGGTTAGCGCTGAACGATCGCGAGAATGTCGCGAGCCGAGAGCACGAGGTATTCGACACCGTCGTACTTGACTTCGGTGCCGCCGTAACGCGAGTACAGGACGACGTCACCAATTGCGACATCGAGCGGGACGCGGTTTCCGTTGTCATCGATGCGGCCGGGGCCGACGGAGACGACGGTGCCCTCCTGGGGCTTTTCCTTGGCCGAGTCGGGGATGATGATTCCCGACGTGGTGACCTGTTCCGCAGCGAGCTGCTGGATGACAATGCGATCTTCGAGCGGCTTGATTGCGACCGACACGGTTGACCTCTTCCTTCGTAGGGCTACAGTTACGCACACAGTGTGCGAGTTCCAGTGTATCGCGAGAGTTAGCACTCTCGCAAAGTGAGTGCCAGCATTGTTTATTGACTGTTCATTCAATAACGGCTACCATTGCCCCATGGGACGAACGCGAAAATTCGACGAGGCTGACGCAGTCGCCGCATCGCGAGCACTCTTCGCACAATGCGGATACATCGGCACAAGCATTGACGAACTCACCAGCAGCACCGGGATGCTCCGGGGAAGCCTGTATGGGGCATTCGGCTCCAAGATGGGACTCTTTCGTGCGTGTGCCCAGTCGATACTTGACGACGGCATTGCCACGTCACCCGAATCGATGGCTTTCCTGATCGTCGCACTCAAGGACGTTGGATCCGCCGACCCGCGAATTGCCGAATACTGCGGCGCGCACCTCGCACTTTTGGGAGACAACCCAGCGCAGAAGCTCGGCGCGGCTCTCATCGAACACCTGTCTCGGAAGGAATAGCCATGGCAACGATCCGCCTCACGCCGACGACCTTGGACGTCACGCTCACGAGATTCGAACGATTTGGTGGGTTGCTGCCAAATCTTGAGATTCCTCTGTCCGACGTGCGGGGCGCTACCCACGACGACGGCATACTCAGGGACATTGGGATGCGTGCGCCCGGCCTCGCGTGGCCGCGTCGCGCCCTCATCGGAACATTTCGCAAGTGGAAGTTCAAGGACTACGTCGTGTGGCGGAACGAGCCTCACCTCATCGTGATTTCGCTCACCAATCAACGCTGGGAGCGTCTCGTGATTGGCGTTCATGACGCTGAACCTCTTGCGCAGCAGATTAACACCGCGACGGCCTAGAAACTTTGGGACAATGAGGATGTGAACCGCGCCGACGTCGAACTGCTCTTCACGCCCGAGGCGGTTGACGTTCTCGCGACCCTGCCCCCGATCGAGTCCAAAGCGAACGTCGTCCAGAACGTTTCGCGTTTGCGCAAGCGCGGGCTTTCGGCCGAGATGACGAGTGTCGTGCTGTTGCAACAGCGACTTCGCACCAAGGCCGCCGGGAAGTTTGGCGAATTCGCCGGGCGAATGTTTTTCACCGAGGACGGTCTCCAGCAAGCGACGCGTCTTTCGGTCGCTGCACGGCACGCTGCACGTTTCCGAGACGCCGGGTTCGCACACGTTGCGGATTTGGGCTGCGGCATCGGCGGGGACGCTCTCGCACTCGCTGGGCTTGGCGTTCGCGTCACCGCGGTTGACCGCGACGAGGTCACTGCCGCTATCGCCACCTACAACCTCGCCCCGTTCGACAACGCTGACGTGATCCATGGTGATGCCGAGTCGGTCGACCTGTCCGATTTCGATGCACTGTGGTTCGACCCTGCACGCCGATCGTCGTCCAAGCGCCTGTCCAACCCCGCGGACTGGTCGCCCAGTCTGTCCTGGGTTTTTGACGTGGCCGCAACCAAGCCGACCGGAATCAAACTGTCTCCCGCGGTCGACCAGGGAATCTTGCCCGAGGATGCGGAATGCCAGTGGATTGATGATCGCGGTGACACGGTGGAGTGCATCGTCTGGACAGGCAAACTCGCTCGGCCCGGCATTCGTCGAAGTGCGCTGGTTTTGGGTGATGGCGAAAGCCACGAGATGGTCTCGAGCCAGCCCGATACCGACGTCTCGCTGGGCGAAATCGGCGAATACCTGTACGACCCGTGTGGATCCGTATTGCGGGCGCAACTGCTGGGGAAACTCGCGACGGAACTTGGTGCGACACTCATCGCCGATCAAATCGCCTACCTGTCCAACAACACGGGCGAGCGGATTCCGTTCGCCCAACTGTTCCGAGTGCGCGAAGTGCTTCCTCTCGACCAACGAGCAATTGCAGGCCGAATGCGCGAACTCGGCATCGGCACTCTCGAAATCAAGAAGCGCGGAGTTGACGTGGACCCGGCCGAATTCCGCACCAAATTGAAGTTAGCGGGAAAGCTGTCGGCGACTCTCATCCTCACGCGCGGACCGAACGGCCGCGTCGCGATTCTGGCTGACCGCGTCTAAACCGAAACGGTTTCGACTGGCAGGGTCGAGTCCACCGCGAAATCGATGTCGGAGGGAGTGACCCCACGTTCGACGAGGTGTGCACCGAGAGCCGCAATCATCGCGCCGTTGTCTGTGCACAGCGACAACGGGGGAACCCGAAGTTCGATTCCGTGTTCGGCGCAACGCTCGGCCGCGAGTTCTCGAATCCGCGCGTTCGCGGCGACTCCCCCGCCCAACAGCAGACGGGGAACGTTGTGCTCGACGCATGCGTCGACGGCTTTTCGCGTCAGAACGTCGGCGACCGCTTCGCGGAAACTGGCGGCGATGTCGGCCAGTTGTTCGGTCCCGTGCGTTTCGACGTGACGCGCGACGGCGGTCTTGAGCCCCGAGAACGAAAAGTCGTAACGGTGCTTGTCCATGTCCTTGGGCAGGGTCAGGCCACGCGGGAATCGGATGGCGGCGGGGTCGCCCTCTGCTGCGACCCGATCGATGTGAGGACCGCCTGGATAGGGAAGTGAGAGCAACCGCGCGACCTTGTCGAACGCCTCACCGGCTGCGTCATCAATCGTCTCGCCAAGAAGGTGTACGTCCGTCACCAGGTCACGGACGAGCAACAGCGAGGTGTGTCCACCGCTGACGAGCAGCGCGATGGTGGGCAGCTCGATCTCGCCGCCGTCTTCGCGCAGACGGTCAGCGCCGACGTGACCGACCAGATGGTTCACACCGTAGATGGGGACGCCGAGCGAGACGGCGAGCGCCTTGGCAGCACCGACGCCAACCATGAGTGCACCCGCGAGCCCCGGCCCGGTGGCAACGACAATTGCGTCGATGTCCGCATAGGTCACTCCCGCAGTGGCCATCGCTTCGTCGAGAGTCCCCCGCAACGCCTCGAGGTGGGCGCGCGCCGCAATCTCGGGTACGACACCACCGAAAACGGCGTGCGCATCCATGCTCGACGCAATGACGTTGGCGAGCAGGGTTCGGCCACGCACAATTCCAACACCGGTTTCGTCGCAACTCGATTCGATTCCGAGAACAAGTGGCTCACGCATCACGCCACCGCCTTTTCCATCACGAGGGCATCGATGCCTGCCGGTTGGTAATACGCGGGGCGAACAGCAATTGTCTGGAATCCTCGCGATTGATAGAGGTTTTGCGCTACGAGGTTGTCGGCTCGGACCTCCAGCAATACCCGCGCTGCACCATCTGCCGTGCACCACGCGACCAGATCGTCGAACAACTCTGCGCCGAGTCCGTTTCCGCGAGCGCCTGCGGTCACCGCGATTGTGTGGATGTCAGCGACGTCGTCACCGGGAAGGTGATACGCACCCGCGTAGGCGATGATGGCTCCGTCCTGCTCGACAACGACGTAGTGACCGTAAGCACTGGCGAAGCCTTCCGCCAGCATCTCTGCCGACCAGGCGTCTTCGGGGAAGATCGCCCGCTCAAGGGCGAGCACCTCGGTGACGTCGTCCAGGGTCGCAGCGCGGGTAATCACTGACTCACCCGCTTCGGTCCGTTGCTGGGGGTCGCGTCAGGTGCACGAAGATACAGCGGAGTGAGGTCGGACAGATTGTCTCCGCGTTGAATTCGCATTGCCGCCGCTCGGCCCAACTCGCCCGCCGAGATCGACTCGATGTGACGTGCGGGATGCGTTCCCAGCGCGGGCAAAGAATCAAGCTCAGCGATGGGGACAAGCGACGGTCCATCCACGACGTGGCCATTCGCGTAACTCGTCCACGCCAACTCCTTGCGGCGGGCATCGGTCACGATGGTGACGAGGTCGTCTGACAGAAGCCCGACGTCGTGGCTCGGCACGCCGTAGACCGGAAGTGCGCGGGCATTTCCGAAAGCAATTGCCGCGGCGATACCGACGCGAAGACCAGTGAAGGGGCCTGGCCCAAGTCCCGCGACGACTCCGTCAATCCCACCGTCGACCTCGGCAATTACTTCGGTCAGAAGCCTGCCGACGACCTCTGCGTGGCTGCGCGTTTCCACGACGGTTCGTTCAGCGAGGACAGTGTCATGGTTGACAATGGCAACGCTGGTCCCGGTGGACGTGTCGATGACTAGAAGATTCATTCCCACGACCGGCCGATCTGGTCAGCCAGCTCGTTTCCGCGCGGTCCGTGCGCGTGCAATGCCACCGTGCGCGTCTCGTCCTCCGCGGAGTGCGATCGGTCGATGACCACCTCAAGCCATTCGTCGACGATGGTGTCGAGCATCTCCCGTCCCCACTCGACGACAGTGATCGAGTTCTCCCAGTCGAGGTCGAGGTCTTCGAGTTCGACCGCGTTGCTCAGGCGATACGCGTCGACGTGAACGAGGGGAACTCCGTCGGCTCGCGGGTGCGTGCGCGCCAAAACGAACGTCGGGCTCGTGACGGTTCCGCGAACGGCGAGTTCCGCCCCCAGTCCGCGTGTCAGCGTGGTCTTGCCCGCTCCCAGTTCGCCCGTCAGGCACACGACGTCACCGGCACGCAGGTGCCGCGCAACGGTTCGACCCAATCGGTCCATCTCATCGGCTGTGGCGATGGTGAACATCAGGCAGGGGTCCTCACGACACGGTGTCCGAGGCGCGTGACAATCTCGTAGCCGATCGTGTCGGCCCAGTCAGCCCATTCGTCCGGGTGTGGGGTTCCGTCAGAGGTGTCACCCCAGACCGAGACGACATCACCAACGTTGACGCGTGCCTCACCGACATTGACGACGACCTGGTCCATCGCGATGCGCCCGACGATAGGGAAACGTTCACCGTTGATGGCAACGAACGCACGGCCCGTCGCGGATCGGGGCACACCGTCCGCATACCCGAGCGGGACGAGCGCGACGGTTGTGCCCTCGTCGGCACGCCACAAGTGGTTGTACGAGACGCCATCGCCGGCGCGAAGGTGCTTCGTGAGGATGACGTTGGATTCGAGCCGCATGGCGGGTCGAACACCAATGAATCGAAGGTGGTCGGCTGGCGCAAGCCCATACGCTGCGATTCCGAATCGCACCATCGAGTACCGCAGGGATGGGTGGTCGATTGCGGCCGCAGTCGCCGCAAGGTGACGGAATTCGGGGTCGACCCCGCGGCCACGGAGATCAGCGAGGACGGACTCGAATTCCTCAGCCTGTGACGTGTCAGCCTCGCGGCTTGCTCCAGAACAGTGAGACATCAGCCCCTCGACGCGGATTTGTCCAGCGTGGTGCAACTCGGCCGCGCGTTCAATGAACCCGGGGGTGTCGTCTCGACCCGAACCATTTCGGCCAAGGCCCGTGTCGACCTTGAGGTGGACTGATGGGGTGTCGCACATCGCGAGAGCGTCAAGGTGCGCAAGCGTCGATGCGCCAATCGAGATGCCCGCTTCCGTCGCGGCGCGAAAATCCTCGTCCGGCGAATGAAGCCACGCCAACACAGGTGCCGAAATACCGGCCGCGCGAAGCTCCAGCGCTTCGGTGACATCGGCCACACCGAGCCAGTCAGCTCCGCCATCGATGGCGGCACGGGCAGCAGTGGCTGCTCCGTGTCCGTAACCGTTTGCCTTGACGACGACGAGCGTGTGATCCGCGGGGGCCAGGGTCCTCAACAATTCGACGTTCGCCGAAATCGCATCACTGTCAATCAGCGCGCGGCGCATCGGGGTTGTCATCGCGACTCCGCGATCACACTGGCAACGGCCATTCCACCGTCGTGGCTGATCGACAGGTGCAGGTGAATGCCGAGGTGCTCGACAGCGCCCGCGATGTCACCGCTCAAGGTGAACTCGGGTCGGCCATCTCCGCGGGGAATCTCGACATCAACGAAACGAAAATCACTGCTTCCGCCGAGCGCCTTAATCAGAGCTTCCTTGGCCGCAAAGCGTGCGGCCATCGACTCGAGCGGCATGGCTTGCTCTGACGCCGTGAAGAGTCGACCACGCAGTGCGGGCGTTCGCTCGAGTTTCTCGCCGAAGCGAGTCACATCCACAATGTCGATGCCGTGTCCGACGATCGCCATGGTTATTCCACCGTGACGGACTTGGCGAGGTTTCGAGGCTGGTCGACGTCGAGGCCCTTCGCGGCCGCGAGTTCCATAGCAAAAATGTGCAACGGAACGACCGCAAGAATCGGCTCGATAAACGAGGATGCGAGCGGGATCGGGATTACTTCGTCAGCGAACGGCAGAACTGCCGCGTCACCCTGTTCCGCAATCGCGATGACGCGCGCACCGCGTGCACGAATTTCCTGAATGTTGGACACAACCTTGGGGTGCAACGAGTTGGGGTCGCGCGGGCTGGGAACGATCACGAAAACAACCTGGCCGGGCTCGATGAGTGCGATTGGGCCGTGCTTGAGTTCACCGGCGGCGAAACCTTCCGCGTGGATGTACGCGAGCTCTTTGAGCTTGAGGGCGCCTTCGAGGGCGATCGGGAAGCCGACGTGGCGACCGAGCAACAGAATCGCCTGCGTGTCTGCCATCCACTTCGCCATCGTCTTGATCCGCTCGCCCTGCTGCAGAACGGTCTCGATCAGAGTCGGGGTCGCCTCGAGGTCACGAACGACGGTGGCGAGTGCGGCCGGGTCACCCTTGCCGTTTGCTTGGCCAATCGCGAGACCGAGCAGGTACAGCGCGGTGACCTGGGCGACGAACGCCTTGGTCGATGCAACAGCCACCTCGGGTCCAGCGTGCGTGTATATGATGTCGTCGCTCTCGCGGGGAATCGTCGCGCCCTGCGTGTTGCAGATGGACAGCGTGCGCGCACCGATTTCACGGGCGTACTTGACCGCCATGAGCGTGTCCATCGTTTCACCCGACTGAGACACCGAAACGACGAGCGTGTTCGGGCCGAGCACGGGCTCGCGGTAGCGGAATTCGTGGCTCAGTTCGACATCGACGGGGATCCGCGCCCACTGCTCGATCGCGTACTTGCCGACGAGACCTGAGTACGCGGCGGTTCCGCAGCCCAAAACAATGATGCGTTCGATACCAGCGAGCGCCTTGGGGTCGAATCCATCAATGTGAACGAGTCCGTCTTTGATGCGACCACGGATCGTGTCGGCGACGGCCTGGGGCTCTTCACTGATTTCCTTGGCCATGAACGACGGCCAGCCACCCTTAGTAGCGGCGGAGGCGTCCCACGTGACCTCGAACGGCTCGGGCTGAACCGTGTTGCCGTCGAAGTCGATGACGGACACGGCGTCACGAGTGATCGTGACGATCTGGTCCTGACCGATTGCCAGCGCGTTGCGAGTGAACTCGACGAACGCGGCGACGTCACTTCCGAGGAAGTTTTCGCCTTCACCCAGCCCAATGACGAGGGGCGAGTTACGGCGAGCGCCGACGACAACATTCGGTTCGTTCTCGTGGACCACTAGCAGAGTGAATGCGCCGTCGAGGCGGTTCACGACGGCCCGAAGGGCTTCAGTCAGGTTGTTCGTCTGGTGGTACGCGCGAGCGACGAGGTGCGCGGCGACTTCCGAGTCCGTTTCGCTCGTGAATTCGTATCCTTCGGCGAGCAGTTCTGCCTTGAGTTCGGAAAAGTTTTCGATGATTCCGTTGTGAATTAGCGCGAGTTTGCCGTCATCGGCGATGTGCGGGTGAGCGTTGACGTCGTTCGGTGCACCGTGCGTTGCCCACCGAGTGTGACCAATTCCGGTGTGACCGTCGTGCAACGGGTTCGCGACGAGCTCGTCACGCAGTTCTTGCAGCTTGCCAGCGCGCTTGCGGGATTCGAGTCCATCGGAGATGATCGCGATACCGGCGGAGTCATATCCGCGGTATTCCAGTCGACCGAGCCCGCCCAACAAAACGGCTTCAGAGCCACGGGGTCCCACATATCCAACGATTCCGCACATGCCTACAGTCTAGGCGAGCACCCCGCTCGGGGTATCGTTGAGGCGATGTCGGACAGTCCCGCCCCGTTGACACCGTTCCACGAGATTCCTCGCGAACGGTGGTCTGATTTGGCGTCCTCACTGGGTAATCCGCTCACCGAAGCAGAGGTGAACCGACTTCGCGGGCTCGGAGACGCGCTCGATCTGGACGAAGTCGACTCGATTTACATCCCGTTGACACGATTGCTGTCGCTGTATGCCAAGGCTGCGCGCGAAACACACGCGGTGACGTCGAACTTTCTTGGGTTGTCCAACACGCACACGCCGTTCGTCATCGGAGTTGCCGGCTCAGTTGCTGTCGGAAAGTCCACGGTGTCGCGACTCCTGCGCGAATTGCTGTCGCGCGACCCAGAGACCCCGAACATCGCGCTCGTTACGACGGACGGGTTCCTTTACCCCAACGCGGAACTGGAGAAGCGCGGGATTAGTCACCGAAAGGGATTCCCCGAGTCGTACGACCGGCGGTCGCTGATCGAGTTCGTCACGCAGATCAAGTCGGGCACCACGGAGGTCACCGCACCTGTGTACTCGCACTTGTCCTACGACATCGTGTCGGACGAACACATCGTGGTGACGCGACCCGACATCCTCATCATCGAGGGCCTCAACGTTTTGCAACCGCCGACGCTGGGCCAAGAGCTCGCCCTGTCCGACCTGTTCGACTTCGGAATTTATGTCGACGCCGACACGGAAGACATCAAGAGCTGGTACCTCGACCGCTTTCTGCAGTTGAAGTCGGGTGCGTTTGCCCGCGAGGATTCCTACTTCCACCGATACGCCAACCTCACGGACGACGAAGCGACCGACATCGCGCTGGGGTTCTGGACCACCGTCAACGAGCCCAACCTGGTCGAGAACATCGCACCGACGCGGGCACGCGCAACCCTGGTGTTGCGCAAAGAGCGCGATCACACCGTGTCGACGGTGTCACTCCGCAAGATCTAGAGGCCGAGGCGTTCGGTAACGAGCGCGGCGATGCGGTGTGCGACATCGTCAGCACGTTCCTGTGTTGCCGCCTCGACCATGATTCGCACCAAGGGCTCGGTTCCCGACGGGCGCAACAGGATACGTCCCGTGTCCCCCAATTCGGTTTCAAGTTCAGCGACAAGCGCAGAGATCTCGGCGTCGCCGGCGAGAGCAGACAGGTTGACATTCTTTACGTTGACGAGGATCTGGGGAAGTGCGGTCATGACCGTCGCCAACTCGGCGAGCGTCTTTCCGCTGCGCGCCATCTCGGCGGCGACCTGCAGTCCCGTCAACAGACCATCACCGGTCGTCGAGTGCTCGCGGAAAATGATGTGCCCCGACTGTTCGCCGCCGAGTATGAACCCGGTCGATTCCATCTCGTCGAGAACATAACGGTCGCCGACGGCCGTGCGAACGAGGTCGATGCCGTTCGCCTCCATCGCCAGTTCAAGCCCGAGATTGCTCATCACGGTGGCGACCAAGGTGTTGTGAGCCAGAAGTCCGCGGTTCTTCATGGATACGGCGACGATGGCCATGAGGTGATCTCCGTCGATGATTGCGCCATTCGCGTCGACCGCGAGGCAGCGATCCGCGTCTCCGTCGTGGGCGATGCCCAGGTCGGCGCCGGTTTCGAGGACGGTCCGCTGAAGCAACGCGAGGTCGGTCGACCCACAGCCCTCGTTGATGTTCAGCCCGTCGGGGTCGGAACCAATGACGGTAATGGTCGCGCCGGCGTCCTTGAACGCACGCGGTGAGATTCCCGCGGCAGCGCCGTTTGCACAATCGATGACGACGTGAAGCCCCTCGAGCGACACGTCGAGCGTCGCCAGCAAGTGCAGGATGTAACGGTCCTCGGCGTCGGCGAAACGTCGAATGCGACCGACACCAGCTCCGGTCGGCAGAAGTCGCGGTCCCTCGAGCGCCTGCTCGATGCGGTCCTCAACCTCGTCGGGCAATTTGGTTCCGCCGTACGAGAAGAACTTGATTCCGTTGTCTGGAGCCTTGTTGTGGGACGCAGAAATCATGACCCCGAAGTCAGCGTGGATGTCGCTCACGAGAAATGCAGTTGCGGGGGTAGGCAAAACTCCGGCATCGAGAACATCGATACCGGAGCTTGCAAGTCCCGCCGACACTGCGGCGGTGAGAAATTCACCCGAGATGCGCGGGTCGCGAGCGACGATCGCGCGAGGCTTTCGTCCCTCGGCACGAACCTCGTCCGCGTGGCGTCCTTGGGTCAGCACCTGTGACGCCGCTTGGGCGAGGTGCAACGCGAGGTCGGCCGTGAGCTCGGCATTCGCCAGCCCACGGACGCCATCGGTCCCGAAGAGACGCGACATCGCGGTGAAGCCGATTAACGCTTCGAGTATTGAGGAGCCTTGCGGGCCTTCTTGAGACCAGCCTTCTTGCGCTCCTTGATACGTGCGTCGCGCGAGAGGAAGCCGGCCTTCTTGAGAGCGGGACGGTTGTTCTCGGTGTCGATCTCGTTGAGGGCACGGGCGATTCCGAGACGGAGTGCGCCAGCCTGACCCGAAGGGCCACCACCCGAGATGCGCGCGATGACGTCGTACGACGAACCGAGCTCGAGGATGGTGAAAGGAGCCTTGATGAGCTGCTGGTGCAGCTTGTTGGGGAAGTACTCGTCGAGTGCACGACCGTTGACGGTGACCGATCCGGTACCGGGAACGAGACGGACGCGAGCAATCGCTTCCTTACGACGACCGACGGCTGCGCCGGCGACCGAGAGGGAGAGCTTGGGAGCCTTTGCCGCGGTTGCGGTGCTTTCGCTTACTGTTGCCATTGTTCTAATCCTCTATCCGGCGCTTACTGCGCGACCTGGTCGAATACGTAGGGCTTGGGCTGCTGTGCCACGTGAGGGTGCTCGGCACCCGCGTACACCTTGAGCTTGCGGAACTGGTCGGCTCCGAGCGAGTTCTTGGGGAGCATGCCACGGATGGCCTTCTCGACGGCGCGAACAGGGTTCTTCTCGAGAAGTTCCGAGTACGCAACGGCCTTCAGTCCGCCCGGGTAACCCGAGTGGCGGTAGGCCATCTTCTGCGAGAGCTTGGAGCCGGTGAGGGCAACCTTGCCTGCGTTGACGATGATGACGAAGTCACCCATGTCCATGTGCTGGGCAAAGGTGGGCTTGTGCTTTCCGCGGAGAAGAACAGCGGCGTGGCTCGCGAGGCGACCGAGAATAACGTCGGCTGCATCGATGATGATCCACTCGCGCTGGATGTCAGCGGGCTTGGGTGAGAATGTACGCGTCACGGTAGTAGCGCTTTCGGTTCGAGTAGTTCGTGAATCCCGCTCCGGTGAGGCTTTCTAAGGAAAGACTCGGTGGAGGGCTCAACCAGGCACCCGGTCGGGCACCAAGGTTCAAGAGTACAAGAGTTCAGCGCGCTGGTCAAACTGGGTCACGTCGGCGACGCGACTCTTCGGCGCGCAGTGCGAGACCAGCGGCGTCCGGATACCCCACTTCGGCCAAAGTCAACCCCTGCGGCGGCAACACGGCGAAGGCCGCGGTGCGGACTCGCTGGTCGCGCAGGATGACGGCGTCCGCCGGTTCGAGTCGGCCTCGGCCCACGGCGACGCACACACCCACCAGGTTGCGCACCATGTTGTGACAGAACGCGTCGGCCTGAATCGTGGAGACGAGCACCCCGTACTCGTCGCGGTGCCAATCGAATCGCTGCAGGTCGCGAACGCGCGTGGCACCCTCACGGGGCTTGCAGTACGTCGTCCAGTCGTGAAGCCCCAGCAGCGACTGCGCAGCGGTGTTCATGGCGTCGACGTCCAACGCCTCGTCCATCCACAACGTGTAGTGCCGAGTGCGCGGGTCACGAATCGACGACGTGTCCGTGATGCGGTACTCGTACCGGCGATAGATCGGCGAGAAGCGTGCGTCGAATCCGGGGTCGGCCTCGCGCACAGAGTGAATCGAGATCGCGGACTGCGCCAGGAACGAGTTGAGGCGCATGGCGAGCGTGCTGGGGTCAACGTCATCGGGAACATCGACGTGGACAACCTGGCCCATCGCGTGGACTCCTGCGTCCGTGCGACCGGCAACGACAGTGTGCACCTCGTCGAGACGCAGGATGGTCATGAGAGCATCATCGAGCGATCCCTGCACAGTGAGAAGGTCGGGCTGTTTCGCCCAGCCGGAGAAATCGGTTCCGTCATAGGCGAGGTCAATTCGCAGTCTCATGCGCGCCTCCCGTTAACGACACAAGGCCCGAGGTTTCCCCGGGCCTTGTGCACGATGTACTACTTGTCGTCGCCTTCGGCGGCTGCTTCGTCAGCGGCCTCCGCGGCGGGTGCTTCCTCGGCGACAGCCTCGTCGGCTGCTGCTTCGTCGGCGGGAGCTTCGGCTTCAACGACCTCGGTCGCTTCAACTTCTACTGCCTGAACCGGAGCGTCAACAACCTCGGTCTCGACGACCTCGTCTGCGACTACGGCTTCCTCGACAACCTCGGCGACCGGAGCGGCCTTGACTGCTGCCTTGACGGGCTCAGCCTTTGCCTTCTTGGTCTTGGGCTTCGGGTTCACGGGCTCGAGAACGAGCTCGATGACCGCCATGGGGGCGTTGTCGCCCTTGCGGAAGCCAGTCTTGGTGATGCGCGTGTAGCCACCCTGACGCTCAGCGACGAGGGGTGCGATCGCAGCGAAGAGCTCGTGCGTTGCATCCTTGTTGCGGAGGATCGCGAGGACGCGACGGCGAGCGTGGAGGTCTCCGCGCTTTCCGAAGGTCACGAGACGCTCAGCGAGCGGCTGAAGACGCTTCGCCTTGGTCTCGGTCGTCTGGATCGACTTGTGGGTGAAAAGAGCAACCGCGAGGTTCGCGAGCAACAGGCGCTCGTGAGCGGGTCCGCCTCCGAGGCGGGGTCCCTTCGTGGGCTTAGGCATTGTGTTCTCCTATTCGGTACGAGTGAGTAACTCGCGGGGTCTTACTCGTCTGCGGCCTCGTAGAAGTACGAGCTGTCTGCTCCGGCAACGCCGTCCTTGAGGGAAAGCCCGCGTTCGACGAGCTTCTCGAGGACCTCGTCAACCGACTTCTGGCCAAAGTTGCGGATGTTCATGAGCTGGTGCTCGGTGAGGTTCACCAGTTCGGCGAGGGTGTTGATTCCTTCGCGCTTGAGGCAGTTGAACGAACGGACCGTGAGGTCGAGTTCTTCGATGCGGATGTCCATGCCCTCGGCGACGGGTGCGTCGCTGTAGCGGGGTCCGATTTCGATACCTTCTGCTTCGGTGTTCAGCTCGCGAGCAAGACCGAACAGTTCGACGAGGGTTCCACCAGCCGATGCGACAGCGTCGCGCGGGGTGATTGACGCCTTGGTGTCAACCTCAACGACCAGGCGGTCGAAGTCGGTGCGCTCTCCCGCACGAGTTGCCTCGACGCGGTAGGTGACCTTGGTGACGGGCGAGTAGATCGAGTCGATCGCGATGGTTCCGATGGGGGCACCAGCGAACTTGTTCTGCTCAACCGAGACATATCCACGTCCACGCTCGATGGTCAACTCGATTTCGAGGTTGCCTTCCTTCGAGAGGGTCGCGATGTGGAGGTCCTTGTTGAGGATCTCGACACCGGCGGGAGCGGTGATGTCAGCAGCGGTCGCGTTGCCGGCGCCCTTCTTGCGAAGGTACGCGGTAACGGGCTCGTCGTGCTCGCTCGAAACGGTGAGGTTCTTGATGTTGAGGATGATTTCCGTGACATCTTCGACAACGCCCGGAAGCGACGTGAACTCGTGTGCTGCACCGGTTACGCGGAAACGCGTAACGGCTGCACCCGGAATCGACGAGAGCAGGGTGCGGCGAAGCGAGTTGCCGAGGGTGTAGCCGAAGCCAGGTTCGAGCGGTTCGATGACGAACGCCGAGCGAGTGTCGGAGATGTTGTTTTCGGTGAGCGTGGGGCGCTGTGCAATGAGCACGTGGTTTCCTTTCGGTCAGTGTCCGCTATATGACACTTCTCTGAATGCTGCTGTTCAATTGTTGGGAGCGTGGCGGTCGGGCGGACCTAACCGCCACGCACAAACTGCGATGCGTTAGACGCGGCGACGCTTGGGGGGACGGCAACCGTTGTGAGCCTGGGGCGTCACATCGGTGATCGATCCGACCTCGAGGCCAGCGGCCTGAAGTGAACGAATCGCCGTCTCGCGACCCGAACCGGGTCCCTTGACGAAAACGTCAACCTTCTTGACGCCGTGCTCCTGCGCCTGACGCGCGGCCGACTCGGCGGCGAGCTGAGCGGCGAACGGGGTCGACTTGCGCGAACCCTTGAAGCCGACGCCACCCGAGGACGCCCACGAGATGACGGCTCCGGTCGGGTCGGTGATCGACACGATCGTGTTGTTGAACGTCGACTTGATGTGAGCGTGGCCCACAGCGATGTTCTTCTTGTCCTTACGACGCGGCTTACGGCCTGCGGTCTTCGGTGCTGCCATTGTTCAGATCCCTTTCCTGGGGCCGCGACTAGCGGCCGGCCTTCTTCTTGCCGGCGACGGTACGCTTCGGGCCCTTGCGGGTACGTGCGTTGGTCTTGGTGCGCTGACCGTGAACAGGAAGTCCACGACGGTGGCGGATTCCCTGGTACGAGCCGAGCTCGACCTTGCGGCGAATGTCGGCCTGAACCTCACGGCGCAGGTCACCTTCAACCTTGAGGTTGGCGTCAATGTAGTCACGCAACGAAACCAGTTGGTCGTCGGTGAGGTCCTTGACGCGGATGTTCTTGTCGATTGCCGTTTCGGTCAGAATCTGAACCGAGCGGGTACGGCCAACGCCGTAAATGTAGGTAAGTGCGATTTCCACGCGCTTGTCGCGGGGAATATCGACTCCAGCGAGACGTGCCATGAGGCTGCTCCTAGTGAATGAAGAGGTCTGAGCCAGCGTCCGTACCTGAGCCTCTTACTCAGGATGTCCCCCCGAAGGGTTCCGACGCGGCAAATGAATGTATTGAGTTATAGGGGGTGGTGCTTTAGCCCTGGCGCTGCTTGTGGCGAGGGTTCTCGCAGATCACCATGACGTTGCCGTGACGACGAATGACCTTGCACTTGTCGCAAATCGGCTTGACGCTGGGGTTGACCTTCATTGTGTTTCTCCTAGTTCGCTGGCGTCGTGCCCGGGGTTCCGGGCCGTTCCTTCTGTGCGGTTACTTGTAGCGGTAAACGATGCGGCCTCGTGAGAGGTCGTAAGGGCTAAGTTCAACAATCACGCGGTCCTCGGGGAGGATGCGGATGTAGTGCTGACGCATTTTGCCCGAGATGTGTGCGAGTACCTTGTGGCCGTTCGCCAGTTCGACTCGAAACATTGCGTTAGGCAATGCTTCGACGACCGAACCTTCGATCTCGATTACGCCGTCTTTGTTAGCCATGTGTCCGTTCGTTGCTGCTGATAACCGCACGTCGTGCGGGCGGTGAGAACACGCCACGGGGGCATGACACACCAAAGTACGAGAATACGCGACATTGCGCTGATTCGCAAATGCGAGTTGTATTATCCGATTCCGCGTGCGGTCAACGCAGCGGTAATTCGGCCAGTAACCTCGGCAATTTCGCCGATTCCGTCGACGCTGACGAGAAGTCCGCGGCCGCCATAAACCTCGATGAGCGGAGCGGTTTCGCGCGAGTACACGTCGAGTCGGTTGCGGATGACCGTTTCGTCGGCGTCATCGGAACGGCCGGAATCCTTGGCGCGAAGCAGGATTCGGTTGACGACGACGTCGGGGTCGGCCGTCAGTTCGACGACGACATCCAGCTTTTCGCCCTGGTCGGCGAGAACCTCGTCAAGAGCGCGAACCTGGTCGACCGTCCGCGGGTATCCGTCGAGAAGGAAACCGGGGGTGCAGTCGTCGTGCCCGAGACGGTCAGCGACAAGTGCGTTGGTCAGCGAATCGGGAACGTATTCACCGCGGTCCATGAAACCCTTTGCCTCGACACCGAGCGGGGTTTCATCACGAACGTTGGCGCGGAAGATGTCGCCGGTCGAGATTGCGGGAATACCGTACGCCTCAGCCAGTCGAACGGCCTGCGTACCCTTTCCGGCACCCGGAGGGCCGACCAAGAGCAAACGAACCATTACTGGAGCAAGCCTTCGTAGTGACGCTGCTGCAGCTGCGCATCGATCTGCTTGACGGTCTCAAGACCGACACCGACGATGATGAGGATTGACGTTCCACCGAACGGGAAGTTCTGGTTTGCGCCGATGGTCGCGAGTGCAATGAGCGGGATGAGCGCGACGATGCCGAGGTACAACGCACCGGGCAGAGTCACGCGCGTGAGGACGTAGTCCAAGTACTCGGCGGTCGGACGACCAGCGCGGATACCGGGGATGAATCCGCCGTACTGCTTCATGTTGTCGGCGACCTCAACCGGGTTGAAGGTGATTGCAACATAGAAGTAGGTGAAGCCGACGATGAGGAGGAAGAACAGCACGATGTAGAGCGGCTGGTTTCCGTTCGCGAGGTTGGCGCTGATCCACAGAACCCAATCGGGTGCGGTCTGGCCCGCGACGGGCTGGTTGAACTGTGCGATGAGCGCGGGCAAGTACAGGAGCGACGACGCGAAGATGACGGGGACGACACCGGCCATGTTGACCTTGATCGGAATGTACGTGCTCGAGCCACCGTAGGTACGAGTTCCGACGACGCGCTTTGCGTACTGAACCGGGATGCGTCGCTGCGACTGCTCGACGAAGACGACGGCGGCCATGATGACGATACCGATTGCCAAGACGAGCACGAAGACGTTGAAGCCCTGCGAGCGCTGGATTGCCCAGAGCGAGGTCGGGAAGCCGGCGGCGATCGACGCGAAGATGAGGAGCGACATACCGTTACCGATACCGCGCTCGGTGACCATTTCGCCGAACCACATGATGAGGCCCGTTCCGGCGGTCATCGTGATGACCATGAGAAGAATCGAGTACCACGCGTCGTTGGTGATGAGTTGGCTGCACTCGGGGATACCCGAGGACGAACCGAACAACTGGCCGCTGCGGGCAACCGTGACAAGAGTGGTCGACTGGAGGATTCCGAGTCCGAGCGTGATGTAACGCGTGTACTGCGTCATCTTTGCCTGGCCGGCCTGGCCCTCCTTGTGAAGGGTCTCGAAGCGAGGAATGACAACGCGAAGCAGCTGGGTGATGATCGACGCCGTGATGTACGGCATGATTCCGAGCGCAAAAATGGAGAGCTGAAGAAGCGCGCCACCCGAGAACAAGTTGACGAGTTCGTAAATGCCGTTCGTACCGGCACTTCCCGCAAGACAGGCCTGGACGTTGACGTAGTCGACGAACGGCGCGGGGATAAAGGAGCCGAGGCGGAACAGCACGACGATGAACAGCGTGAAGCCGAGCTTGCGACGCAGGTCGGGGGTGCTGAAAATGCGTCGAATTGCGCTAAACACTGGGCCTCCTGAGTTGTGACCTTCTGGCCACCGTTACTAACAGTAGTAGAAACGGGCCGGGCGAGAGCCCGACCCGTCTCGAAAACTACTTGATCGAACCGCCTGCGGCGACGATCTTCTGTTCGGCCGACTTCGACACCTTGTCCACCGAAACGGTGACCTTGACGGCGATGTCGCCGTTGCCGAGAACCTTGACCTTCTCGTTCTTGCGAACGGCGCCCTTGGCCACGAGGTCAGCGATGGTTACATCGCCACCCTTGGGGTAGAGCTCGGAGATACGGTCGAGGTTGACAACCTGGTACTCCACGCGGAACGGGTTGGTGAACCCGCGCAGCTTGGGGGTACGCATGACGAAGTTGAGGTTTCCACCTTCGAGGCCGGAGCGAACCTGGTAACGAGCCTTCGTTCCCTTGGTTCCACGACCCGCGGTCTTACCCTTGGATCCTTCACCGCGACCAACACGGGTGCGTTCCTTCTTCGAGCCGGGAGCGGGACGGAGGTGGTGCAGCTTGAGCACCTGAACCTTCTCGCCCGATTCCTTCTTGGCGGGAGCCTTTGCAGCCGACTTCGCAGCAGGAGCCTTGGCCGCGGGGGCCTTCTCTTCTGCCTTTTCAGCGGCGGGCTTGGCAGCGGCCTTGGCGGGAGCCTTAGCAGCAGGCGCCTTAGCGGCGGGAGCCTTAGCAGCAGCCGGCTTCGCGGCGGCCTTAGCCGCAGGAGCCTTCGCAGCCGCGGGCTTCGCGGCGGGCTTCTTTTCTTCAGCCATTACTTCACTTCCTCAACAGTGACGAGGTGCGCAACGGTGCGAACGTAACCGCGGTTTGCGGCGTCATCCGGACGGAGAACCGTCTGACCGATGCGCTTCAGTCCGAGGCTGCGCAGCGTGTCACGCTGGTTCTGCTTCTCGCTGATAACGGACTTGATCTGGGTGATCTTGAGCTGGGCCATTATGCGCCTGCCTTTGCAGCGGCCGCGGCGTCAGCCTCGGCACGGATGAGACGCGCGGGGGCGATCTCGTCGAACTCGAGTCCGCGACGGGCAGCAACTGCACGAGGCTCTTCGAGCTGCTTGAGAGCGGCAACCGTTGCGTGGACGATGTTGATGGTGTTCGACGAACCGAGCGACTTGCTCAAGACATCGTGGATACCGGCGCACTCGAGAACGGCGCGGACGGGACCACCAGCGATAACACCGGTACCAGCCGAAGCGGGACGGAGCAAAACAACTCCGGCTGCCGCTTCACCCTGGACGGGGTGCGGGATGGTTGCGCCCGTGCGGGGAACGCGGAAGAAGTTCTTCTTCGCGTCCTCGACGCCCTTCGAGATGGCGAGGGGAACTTCGCGGGCCTTGCCGTAACCGACACCGACCATTCCGTTTCCGTCACCGACGACGACGAGAGCGGTGAAGGCGAAACGACGTCCACCCTTCACAACCTTCGAAACGCGGTTGATCGCGACGACCTTCTCAAGGAAGGGGCTCTTCTCGACCTCGCGACCGCCACGGCCACCATCGCGGCCACCACGGCCACCACGGTTGTCGCCGCCACGTCCGCCACGGGCTCCTCCACGAGGAGCCTGTTCTGCGGTTTCGGTTTCTACTGCTTCAACAGCAGTCGACTCGTCAACAGACACGTTGTTGTCCTTTGTTTCTTCGCTCACAGTGTCAGCCCTGCCTCTCGTGCGCCTTCGGCGACCGCGGCAACGCGACCGGCATAACGGTTTCCACCACGGTCGAAGACAACAGCGGTAACGCCGGCCTTCTTCGCGCGCTCGGCGACCAATTCACCGATCTTCTTGGCCTTGGCGGACTTGTCGTCCTTCGAGGCGCGGAAGTCAGCTTCCATGGTCGATGCCGACGCGATGGTGTGACCCTTGGTGTCGTCGACAACCTGAACGAACAGGTGACGAGCGGAACGGGTTACAACGAGACGGGGACGCGCGTCGGTTCCGTTGATCTTCTTGCGAAGACGGAAGTGGCGGCGCGTACGCTGCTCGGACTTTGAGGTAGTAGCCATGGTTACTTACCAGCCTTTCCGGCCTTACGACGGACGACTTCGCCCTCGTAACGAACACCCTTGCCCTTGTAGGGTTCAGGCTTGCGGAGCTTACGGATGTTTGCAGCAACCTCACCGACGGCCTGCTTCGAGATACCCGAAACGATGACCTTGTTGTTTCCCTCGACGGCGAGCGTGATGCCAGCCGGCGGGTCAACGGTGATGGGGTGCGAGTAGCCGAGCGCAAACTCAATGCCTGCACCCTTCGCGGCAACGCGGTAACCAGTACCGACGATCTCGAGAGCCTTGGTGTACCCGGTGGTCACGCCGACGATGTCGTTGGCGATGAGGGTACGGGTGAGTCCGTGGAGCGAACGCGAAGCGCGCTCGTCGTCGGGACGGGTAACGACGACCTGGTTGTCTTCAATAACAACGTTGATCGGCGATGCGACGTTGACGGTCAGTTCACCCTTGGGGCCCTTGACCGACACGACCGAGTCGGCGACCGAAACGGTGACGCCGCTGGGGATTTCGATAGGAAGACGACCAATACGCGACATGATCGGTTACCACACGTAGGCGAGGACTTCCCCACCCACGCCCTTCTTCTGCGCTTCGCGGTCCGTGAGGAGGCCCGACGAGGTGGACAGGATGGCGACGCCGAGTCCGCCGAGAACGCTGGGGAGCTCGGTCGACTTTGCGTACACGCGAAGACCGGGCTTCGAGACGCGCTTGAGGCCAGAGATGGCCGCCTTGCGCTCGTTGCCGTACTTCAGCGTGATGGTGAGTGCGTTTCCTACGCGAGCGGGCTCAACCTTCCAGTCCGAAACGTAACCTTCGCGCTTGAGGATCTCGGCGATTCCCGCCTTGATCGTGCTCGAGGGCAACGTGACGGCGTCGTGGTGTGCACGCGACGCGTTACGCAGTCGGGTCAGCAAGTCTGCGACCGGATCTGTCATTGTCATTGTTGTGTTTTCCTGTTCTCCGCCCGGTTTCTCCACCCGTTACGCGGGTGCAGACCTAGACAGTGGTGGTTTACTGTGCGATGAAGGGGAAGCCGAGTTCGCGGAGGAACGCGCGGCCTTCATCGTCGGTCTTGGCGGTGGTGACGACGGTGATGTCGAAACCACGAACGCGGTCGATCTTGTCCTGGTTGATCTCGTGGAACACTGACTGCTCCTGGAGACCGAAGGTGTAGTTACCGTTTCCGTCGAACTGACGCGGCGAGAGGCCACGGAAGTCACGGATACGGGGAAGAGCGAGCGTCACGAGACGGTCGACGAATTCCCACGCACGGTCGCCACGAAGAGTGACGTGTGCACCAATCGGCATGCCCTCGCGCAGCTTGAACTGTGCGATCGACTTGCGCGCCTTGGTGACGACGGGCTTCTGACCGGTGATCTGCGTGAGGTCGCGAACGGCCCCATCGATAACCTTCGAGTCACGTGCTGCTTCACCGACACCGGTGTTCACAACGACCTTGACGAGGCGAGGGACCTGGTGGGGGTTCGTGTAACCGAACTCCTTGGTCAACGCAGCGACAATGTCGGCACGGTACTTAGCCTTGAGGCGGGGCTGGATTTTGCCAGCCGCGGCAGCTGCAGTAGCGGTCATTAGATCTTTTCACCTGACTTCTTTGCGTAACGAACACGAACCGTCTTCGCTACACCGTTCTTGGTAACGGTTTCGGTACGGAAGCCAACGCGAGTTGCCTTCTTGGTCTTGGGGTCGACGAGCGCGACGTTCGACACGTGGATCGGCGACTCAACGGTCTCGATGCCACCGGTGGTCGTACCGCGAGCGGTCTGACCAGCCTTGACGTGCTTGGTCACCATGTTGATGCCCTGAACGAGTACGCGGTTCGACTCAACGAGGACTTCGAGGACCTCGCCGGTCTTGCCCTTGTACTGGCGCTTGCCGCTGATAACGATGACAGTGTCACCCTTTTTGATGTTCTGCATGGAACTAAATCACCTCCGGTGCGAGCGAAACGATCTTCATGAACTTCTTGTCACGGAGTTCGCGACCGACGGGGCCGAAGATACGCGTACCGCGCGGCTCGCCTTCCTTGTTCTTGATGAGGACCGCTGCGTTTTCGTCGAACTTGATGTACGAGCCATCTGCGCGACGAACTTCTTTGACGGTGCGAACGATGACGGCCTTGACGACCTCACCCTTCTTGACGTTTCCGCCGGGGATAGCGTCCTTGACGGTTGCGACGATGATGTCACCAAGGCTCGCGTAACGGCGAGTTGAGCCGCCGAGCACACGAATGGTGAGCAGCTCCTTGGCGCCGGTGTTGTCGGCAACCTTAAGTCGGGATTCCTGTTGAAGCATGTTGTTCTCCTAGTACGAGAGGCGAATTACTTCGCCTTCTCCACGATCTCGACGAGTCGCCAGTTCTTCGTGGCCGACAGCGGACGGGTCTCGGCGATGATGACGAGGTCACCAATGCCGGCCGAGTTGGTTTCGTCGTGGGCCTTGACCTTCGACGAGCGGCTCATGACCTTGCCGTAAAGCGGGTGCTTGACACGGGTCTCGATCACGACGGTGATGGTCTTGTCCATCTTGTCGCTGACAACCAAACCACGACGGGTCTTACGGTAGTTGCGTGCTTCGGTCGAAGCTTCGACCTTCTTCTCTGCAGCCATTACTTGGTCTCCTCAACGGTCTCAGCGGTCTCTTCGCTTGCCTTGGCCTTCGAGGCGGCCTTCGCGGGCTTTGCCGGTGCAACGGGGACCGTGCGCAGGCCGAGCTCGCGCTCGCGAATGATGGTGTAGATGCGGGCGATGTCGCGCTTGACGGCGCGGACACGTCCGTGGCTTTCCAGCTGTCCGGTGGCCGACTGGAAACGAAGGTTGAAGAGTTCTTCCTTCGCCTTCTTCAGTTCGTCAACCAGGCGCTCGTTCTCGAACGTGTCGAGATCAGCGGGCTGAAGTGTCTTGGTTCCGAGCGCCATTATGCGTCTCCCTCTTCACGCTTGATGATGCGCGCCTTGAGCGGCAACTTGTGGATAGCACGGGTCATTGCTTCGCGAGCGAGTTCCTCGGAAACACCGGCGACCTCGAAGAGGACGCGGCCCGGCTTGACGTTGGCAACCCACCACTCCGGCGAACCCTTACCGGAACCCATTCGGGTTTCCGCAGGCTTCTTGGTCAGCGGACGGTCGGGGTAGATGTTGATCCACACCTTTCCACCACGCTTGATGTGACGGGTCATGGCGATACGAGCGGACTCGATCTGACGGTTGGTGACGTATGCAGGCGTGATGGCCTGAATACCGAACTCACCGAACGACACCTTGGTTCCACCGGTAGCCGCACCCGAACGCTTCGGGTGGTGCTGCTTGCGGTGCTTGACCTTACGGGGAATCAGCATGATTTACGCCTCAGTTCCTGCGTTGGCGGCCGGAGCTGCAACTTCTGCACGAGGTGCAGTGTTGCGGCGAGGTCCGCGGTTTCCGTCGCGTCCGCCACGGGCAGCCTTCTGGGCAGCCTGTTCGATCGCGAGTTCCTTGTTGGTGATGTCGCCCTTGTAGATCCAGACCTTGACACCGATGCGACCGAAGGTCGTACGAGCCTCGTAGAAGCCGTAATCGATGTTGGCGCGGAGCGTGTGGAGAGGAACTCGACCTTCACGGTAGAACTCCGAACGCGACATTTCAGCACCACCGAGACGACCCGACACCTGGATGCGAACACCCTTGGCACCGGCACGCTGGGCGCCCTGGAGGCCCTTGCGCATCGCGCGGCGGAAAGCCACACGAGCCGAAAGCTGCTCGGCGATTCCCTGAGCGACGAGCTGAGCGTCTGCCTCGGGGTTGAGCGCTTCGATGACGTTGATGATGACGACCTTGCCGGTCAGCTCACGAGCGTCGTCGCGAAGCTTGTCGAGTCCGGTTCCCTGGCGGCCGATGGCCACACCGGGACGGGCGACGTGAACGTCAACGACAACGCGGTCGCGCGTACGGCGGATGACCATGTGCGAGACACCGGCGCGGTCGAGCTTCTCCTGGAGGAAGCGACGAAGCGTGACGTCTTCGGCAACGTAGTCGGCGTAACGCTCACCGGGCTTGTTGCTGTCCGAGAACCACTGCGAACGGTGGTCGGTCGTGATTCCGAGGCGGAATCCGTAGGGGTGTACTTTCTGACCCATTACTTCTTACCTGCCTTCGAGGTCGGGGCTTCCGGCGTGCTGAGCACGACGGTGATGTGGCTCGTGCGCTTGAGGATCTGGAAAGCGCGACCCTGTGCACGGGGCTGGAAACGCTTCATCGTGGGACCTTCGTCTACGAAGATCTTGTCGATGACGAGTTCCGACTCGTTGAGGGGCAAGTTTTCCTTGTCAGCGGTGACGCGAGCATTCGCGACAGCCGACGCAACGAGCTTGCGGACGGGCTCCGAGGCACCCTGCGGCGCGAACTTGAGGATCGCAAGAGCTTCCTCAACGTGCTTGCCACGGACCATCTCGATAACACGACGGGCCTTCTGCGGGGTCACGCGGATCCCCTTGAGCTTGGCGATGGATTCAACCATGATGTTCCCTCCTCGCCTTAGCGGCGACGGCCCTTCTTGTCGTCCTTCACGTGCGAACGGAAGGTGCGGGTGGGGGCGAACTCGCCGAGCTTGTGGCCGACCATCGTCTCGGTGACGAACACCGGGACGTGCTTGCGACCGTCGTGAACGGCGATGGTGTGTCCGAGCATGGCGGGCACGATCATCGATCGACGCGACCAGGTGCGGATAACGTTCTTGGTGCCAACTTCGTTCTGGGCCACGACCTTGCGGTACAGGTGGTCGTCGACGAAGGGACCCTTCTTGAGACTACGAGGCATTCCGGGCTCCTACTAACGCTTCTTGCCGGTGTTGCGGCGACGGACGATGAGCTTGCTGCTCTCTTTGTTGGCCTTGCGGGTGCGGCCTTCGGCCTGACCCCACGGGCTGACGGGGTGACGACCACCGGAGGTCTTACCCTCACCACCACCGTGCGGGTGGTCGACCGGGTTCATGGCGACACCACGGACGGTCGGGCGAACACCCTTCCAGCGCATGCGGCCAGCCTTACCCCAGTTGATGTTCGACTGTTCGGCGTTTCCGACCTCACCGACGGTTGCGCGGCAGCGCGCGTCGACGTTGCGGATTTCACCCGAGGGCAAACGAAGCTGTGCGTAGGGGCCGTCCTTAGCAACGAGACGAACCGATGCGCCAGCCGAACGTGCCATCTTCGCTCCACCACCGGGACGGAGTTCGATCGCGTGGATCACGGTTCCGACCGGGATGTTACGGAGAGGCAAGTTGTTGCCGGGCTTGATGTCAGCCGAGGGACCCGATTCAACGATGTCACCCTGGTTGAGCTTGTTGGGGGCGATGATGTAACGCTTGGTTCCATCCACGTAGTGGAGGAGAGCGATACGCGCGGTGCGGTTGGGGTCGTACTCGATGTGAGCGACCTTGGCGTTCACGCCATCCTTGTCGTTGCGACGGAAGTCGATGATGCGGTACTGGCGCTTGTGGCCTCCACCGATGTGGCGGGTCGTGATACGACCTGCGTTGTTACGACCACCGGTCTTGGGAAGCGGACGGAGGAGCGACTTCTCAGGCGTCGATCGCGTGATCTCGGCGAAGTCAGCTACCGACGAGCCGCGACGGCCGGGGGTAGTGGGCTTGTACTTACGAATAGCCATTGTTCTTCTGTCCTATTCCCTATCCGACAGCCGTGAAGATGTCGATGGTGCCCGACTTCAGCGTGACGATGGCGCGCTTGGTGTCCTTGCGCTTTCCCATGCCAAACTTCGTGCGACGGGTCTTACCCTGGCGGTTGAGGGTGTTGACCGACGCAACCTTGACGTTGAAGATCTTTTCGATAGCGAGCTTGATCTCGGTCTTGTTGGCGTCGGGAGCAACAACGAAGGTGTACTTGCCCTCGTCGATGAGTCCGTAGGACTTCTCGCTCACGACCGGCGAGACGATGATGTCACGCGGGTCCTTGTTCAGGGCTGCTGCGAGGACGCTCATGCGGACACCTCTTTCGTGGTCTTGGTGGCGACGAACGCTTCGTAAGCGCCCTGCGTGAAGACGACATCGTCAGCGTGGAGCACGTCATACGCGTTGAGCTGGCCAACGGTGATGGTGTGAACGCCGATGACGTTGCGCACGCTCTTGATCGCGACGTTCTCGTCACGCTCGACAACAACGAGGACGCGGGGTCCGGTCGTCATGTCGGCGAGGAGCTTCGAGGCAACCTTGGTCGACGGAGCGTCGATGCCGGCGAACGCCGACGTGACGTGAACGCGGTCCGCGCGAGCGCGATCCGAGAGGGCTCCGTTGAGTGCGGCGGCAATCATCTTCTTGGGGGTGCGCTGCGAGTAGTCACGCGGGGTCGGGCCGTGAACGACTCCACCACCGCGGTGCTCGGGTGCACGAACGGAACCCTGACGCGCGCGACCGGTTCCCTTCTGCTTGAACGGCTTGCGACCAGCGCCGGAAACTTCTCCACGGTTCTTGGTCTTGTGCGTGCCCTGACGAGCAGCTGCGAGCTGCGCGACGACAACCTGGTGAATGAGGTGGACGTTGACATCCGCTGCGAAAACCGCGGCGGGAAGTTCAACGGCACCGGTCTTCTTACCGGCTGCGTCAACGATGGATACCTGCGACATGGTCTTTAGGCTCCCTTCACTGCGTTGCGAACGAAGACGAGGCGACCGGCAGCACCGGGGACCGCGCCCTTGATGAGGAGGAGACCGCGCTCGGCGTCAACTGCGTGAACCGAGAGGTTAAGAACGGTCACGCGGTCGCCACCCATACGACCAGCCATGCGCATGCCCTTGAAGACGCGCGACGGGGTCGACGAAGCACCGATCGAACCGGGCTTGCGGTGGTTGCGGTGCGAACCGTGCGAAGCGGAAACACCCTTGAAGTTGTGGCGCTTCATGACACCGGCGAAACCCTTACCCTTCGAGGTTCCGACGACGTCAATGGCGTCTCCGGCTTCGAAGAGTTCGGCGGTCAGTTCCTGACCAACGGTGTAGTTAGCGGTGTCAGCGGTACGGATTTCCGTAACGTGACGGCGAGGGGTAACGCCAGCCTTCTCGTAGTGGCCTGCGAGGGGCTTGGTTACCTTGCGGGGGTCGATGGCGCCTGCGGCGACCTGTACGGCCTCGTAACCGTCAACCTCGAGGGTACGGATCTGCGTAACCACGTTGGGGCTAACGGCAACAACGGTAACGGGAACAAACTTGTTGTTCGCGTCCCAGGCCTGGGTCATACCGAGCTTGACGCCCAAGAGACCCTTGGTGTTCTTCACCTTCGTCATTCGGATGTCCTTAGAGCTTGATTTCGATGGAAACGTCTTCGGGCAGGTCGAGACGCATCAGCGAGTCGACTGCCTTCGGAGTCGGGTCGATGATGTCGATGAGACGCTTGTGGGTACGCTTCTCAAAGTGCTCGCGGCTGTCCTTGTACTTGTGAGGGGAGCGGATGACAGCAATGACATCCTTCTCCGTGGGAAGCGGCACGGGGCCAACCACCGTCGCACCCGCACGGGTAACGGTGTCAACGATCTTGCGTGCCGAGGCGTCAAGTCCGGCGTGGTCGTACGACTTCAGCCGAATGCGGATTTTCTGTCCCGCCATGATCCATCCTTTGGGTTATTCCCGGACTGTTTGTCCGTGAGACTTTGTGCTTGCGCACCACTGTTCTTCTATCAACGAGCCCAACCGTCACGCGAGTAAACCCGCGAGCAGTAAGCCGTGTTGTCTGCCGGCGGACTAGGGATAGATCCCTATTCACTTCCAGGCAGTGAGCACCACGACATGGCGGTGCGTATACAACTTCACTACTCTCTCATAACCCGTGCATTTGTGCAACTCGGGCGTGTCGTTTGAAAGAGTAGGCTTACGGCACACTCAACTGCTGCTCGGAGGAACGCACAATGGCTCGAAACGACTCGTATGGATGTGCGTCATTTTTGTTGGACGTGACGCTGTCACTCCTCACCGGCGGCCTGTGGTTGATCTGGATTTTCGTGCGCGAGATGCGTCGCCGCTAGTCAATTCGCCGCGATTGTCGCGCGGTTATGCAGGTGGCTATTTTTTGGCGTGCAGGTAGACGGATGCGAACTGCTGTTCATTCACGGCCCGGTCGAGAATGCCACTGAACTCTGGTCGAACTGGATCATCAAAGAAGCCAACGAGAATCCGATACGGTTCGCTGCGACCCGACAGTTTTTCTGCAACCCGTTCGCGTTGTTCACGATCGACGCCATTCCACTGACACCAAAATTTCCTGTGGCATATTTCTAGCTGATCGGCGTTTTCGGCGAAACGTTCCGATTGGAAGTGCAGTGCGAATGCGATGAACACCTCGAGATGGTTGTCGACGATGAAGTCAACGAGAAGATCGCCAAGCCGTTCCTCGTCGAGATCTTTACCCCAATAGGTGAGTCGACCGAAGTCATCGGGAACAGAATCGTCGGGGACGATTCCAAAGACTTCACCGTTCGAGAGTCTGAGAACTTGCTGGCCGCTCCAAAATCCACCGTTGACCGCTACACCGGGTGCGACCTGGCAGGCGGTGTCGAGGATGTATTCGCCACCTGGCCCGCTAGTGTCCTGCCAAAATTCGAGGATTTCGGCATTACTCAATTGGTGCCCAGGGATGCGCGGATAATTCATCGACTTCAGTTTATGCGGGGGAACAAAAACGTGGGGCCCGGCCGAAGCCGAGCCCCACGCAGAGGTAGTCGAAGACTACTTCTTGACCTTGGTCACCGTGCCGGCGCCGACGGTGCGGCCACCTTCACGAATTGCGAAGCCGAGGCCCTCTTCCATAGCGATGGGCTGGATGAGGGTGACTGCCATGTCGGTGGTGTCACCGGGCATGACCATCTCGGTGCCTGCAGGCAATTCGATGACGCCAGTTACGTCCGTGGTACGGAAGTAGAACTGGGGGCGGTAGTTGGTGAAGAACGGGTTGTGACGTCCACCTTCTTCCTTCGAGAGGATGTAGGCGGTGCCATCGAACTCGGTGTGAGGGGTGATCGAGCCGGGCTTGACAACAACCTGTCCACGCTCAACGTCTTCACGCTTGGTTCCACGGAGGAGGAGACCACAGTTCTCGCCGGCCCACGCTTCGTCGAGCTGCTTGTGGAACATTTCGATTCCGGTCACAGTCGTCTTCTGGGTGGGGCGGATTCCGACGATCTCAACTTCCGAGTTGATCGCGAGGGTTCCACGCTCGGCGCGGCCGGTAACAACCGTTCCACGACCGGTGATGGTGAAGACGTCCTCGATGGGCATGAGGAAGGGCTTGTCCTTGTCGCGCACGGGGTCAGGAATCGACGAGTCGACTGCTTCCATGAGCTCAACGATGGCTTCTGCCCACTTCTCGTCGCCTTCGAGAGCCTTGAGGCCCGAAACGCGAACGACGGGAGCGTTGTCGCCGTCGAAGCCCTGGCTCGAGAGGAGCTCGCGAACCTCAACCTCGACGAGTTCGAGGATTTCCTCGTCGTCGACCATGTCCGACTTGTTGAGTGCGACGAGGAGGTAAGGAACACCAACCTGCTTCGCGAGAAGAACGTGCTCACGGGTCTGAGCCATGGGGCCGTCGGTCGCTGCAACCACGAGGATTGCACCGTCCATCTGAGCGGCACCGGTGATCATGTTCTTGATGTAGTCAGCGTGACCTGGGGCGTCTACGT
>CAZWTW010000005.1:5944-77313 GCA_964637095.1 uncultured Gulosibacter sp. | reverse complement strand
GCTCGGAGCGACGATGACGTCGATCCCTGGAGCCGAGTGTTCCCAATCCCACCGACGAATCCGCCCCGACCGGCCGAG
Organism: uncultured Gulosibacter sp.; assembly: GCA_964637095.1. Classification (GTDB taxonomy): domain Bacteria; phylum Actinomycetota; class Actinomycetes; order Actinomycetales; family Microbacteriaceae; genus MWH-TA3. The sequence goes on along the minus strand of CAZWTW010000005.1, from coordinate 77,235 downwards.
GGCAACCGCACGCAGCACGCCATCGATGACGGCGTCACGCCCGTCGGCCAGCCCACCCCAGCCCGGATAAACGTCATCGAGGTGGACGACCGTTGCACCGAGCGCTTCCGCCATGACAAGCGACAGCGTCGTCTTTCCGACTCCGCTGTGTCCGTCGATGAGGATGATGTGGGGCGCGCTAGAGGGCACTGTTCCACTCCCCCGTTGCCGCAGTGATGATGAGTGATCCGGCGCCGGCGAAGACAACGGCGGCAATCAGTGCCCAGTCGCGGGGCGAGAACGATCGGTAGGACGTCCACACGCGGTCAGGTTGCGAGAATCCCCGGACCTCTGCAATCTCGCTCATGCGAATTGCGCGACGAATGGCAATAACGAGAGTGGTGACCACCAGGGACCCGAAGCGCGTCGACAGCCCTGCGGCTCGCCGTGCAATCCGCGTTTCCGCCAAATCTGCGACAATCACGGGCGCCAGCCGAAGGGCGATCAGTGCCGCCAGTGCAGCACGTTGCGGGATGACGCGTCGCACAACGGTCGTCGCCACCAATTCGTGCGGCTCGACGAACCGGATGATGAGAACCGCCGGCACCGCGATCGCGATGATTCGGGCGAACGCCGCGAGCGCAACGTCAAAGGAACCGTCACTGATGGTGACCAACCCCCACTCGGCGTGTACATCTCCTTCAGGACGGGCATACAAGAACGAAGTGAGGCTCATGGCGAAGGCGATGAGCACAATCACGCCCAACTGAAGCCACGGAATTCGAGGGCGGGGCATGACCGTGAGGAGCGCGGTCACGACAGCGATTCCGATGAGCACTGGCGTGAGGTAATCCACCGTCCAGACGACAGTCAGCGCGGGAATCACGCTGGCGAACACGAGCGCCAAGGAATGGGGACGGGTCTGGTTCATCGCGTCTCACCGCCAATGCGAATCACGCGGTGTGCCATCGCGTCGATGAATCGCTGGTCGTGCGTCGCAACAACAATCGACCCGCGGCCGGCAAGAAAGTCGCGAAGACGATCGATGAGGTCAAGCCACGAGTTTGCGTCTTGGCCGAACGACGGCTCGTCAAGGAACAACACGCGCGGATGGCGTGCGAGGGCAGAGGCCAGGCCGAGACGACGTCGTTCGCCGCCCGACAGACTCTGCGGGTGCCGTGAATCCAAGCCCTTCAGCCCGACCGCTGCGCGTTCGTGGGACGGCGCTTCGTCGTCGACGCGTCCCGATCCGAACCCGTAGGCAGGGTTCTGCAGGACCGACGAGACCTCGGCGACAAGTTCTCGAGGAGACAGGCGGTGAGGAGCCATGTTGACCCCGACGAATCGAACGGTTCCCTTGTCTGGCGTGATTAGCCCACCCAAGGCGCGAAGCGCTGTGGACTTGCCTGACCCGTTGTCACCGACGAGTGCAACGACTTCGCCTTCGGCCAGTTCGAAGTCGGGAATGACAATGCGAGATCCATGCGGTGACCGCCGAGCGACTACACCGGAGGCCTCCAGAACGAGGCTCGCGTTTCGTTTCGGCGCAGTTGGCGATGGGACCGTGACGTGCCCGGGAACCCAGACCCCCAAAGCGATGAGTGTCGACCTCTGCGATTTCAAGACCTGGTCGATTGGTCCGTCGGCAACGATTCGTCCGTCAGCGACGACAATCAGCCGGTCGACCAATTCGTGCCAGACGTCGATGTGATGTTCGATGAGAACGACCGCGACAGTGCGCTTCTCAATCACACGCCCCACCGAGGCGACGACGAGCGCGGTGGACGGCTCGTCGAGACTTGCCGTCGGCTCGTCCATCAGGATGAGAGGCGGCTTGCCCGCAAGCGCACTCGCAATCGCCAGGCGTTGTTTTTCGCCACCCGACAAATTCGCCGTGGGATGGCGGCGGGACTTCGTGATTCCCGCTGCTCGCAGAGCCTCCCCCACACGGCGGCGGACTTTGCCAACCGTTGACACCGTAGTTTCCGCAACGAACTCGATTTCTTCGCCGATTGTCGGAAACAGAATCTGCTCGTCGGGCTCTTGACCCACAAAACCGACCGCGGCAACGTTTCGCACCATGGCGCCGGTCGACACGGTGGATGTGGGGTCGTGCATCCCCGCCATCGCGCGCAACAAGGTCGACTTCCCGCCGCCGCTGGGTCCCGTGATCAAAATGCGCTCGCCCGGCGTTACTCGAAGCGATACGTCGCGCAACGCGGCGCCATCGCTCCCGGGCAGACTCAGCGTCCACCCCTCGAATTCGATGAGGGCGTCAGGCATCTCAGCGGCCGAAATTGGCGAGGATGCCCGTCTTGGCAAGAACCGTCACGAGCCCCGCCGACAACCCCGCTCCCAGAACTGCTCCGGAGATTGTCGCACTCGTCACGTAGATGGCGATGAACTCGGTTTCCGTACCGGGGTACCAATACGCGACCTCGAGCGCGCCTTGGACGACTCCGCCGATGGCACCGGCGGTGATGGCGGCGCGCCACAGCGATCCGCGGTGACCCCACACGAGAAGACCAATTTCCAGAGCGAGGCCCTGGGCGATGCCGAGAAGCAGAACCGTGAATCCCCACTGGTTGCCGATCGCCGCCGAGACGAGCGACGCGAGAACTTCGCCGAACAACGCAGCACCGGGTCGGCGAATGATCAATCCGACGAGCAAGCCGCCGACAAGCCAGACGCCGTCAAGCAAAGCGACGAGACCTGGAGTCACTGCACCTAGCGGAATACTGAGCGGTGCGTAGATGGCGTTCCAGGCGGTGAAGACGACACCCGCCGCAACACCGAGAACAGCGGCGACGACCAGGTCGACCGTGCGCCAGGGGCGAAACAGTTGATTCATGTGAGTGCACTTTCGTTCGTGCACGGGGTTTACCTGCCTTCCTCTTCGGCATTACCCGATGAGGTTCGACGGTCGGCGCGGTGCGCCCTCTCAGCCCTTGCGAGCTCCCGTGGTGATTCCCAGTCTACGCCCCTCGCATAGGATACAAATATGCTCGAAATGCTCACGAACCCCGATGTGTGGCTCGCTCTCCTCACTCTGACGCTCCTCGAAGTCGTCCTCGGAATCGACAACGTCATCTTCATCGCGATCCTCACGAGCAAGCTTCCGGCCGAACAGCGCCAGAAGGCCCAAATCACTGGACTCAGCATCGCTCTCGTCACCCGCCTCGCGCTTCTCGTCGCAGCCGCGTGGATCATGACACTCGACGAGGACCTGTTCACCATCGGCGAATGGGGCTTCTCCGGTCACGACCTCATCCTCCTCGCGGGTGGAATCTTCCTCGTCTACAAAGCAACCCACGAAATTCACGAAAAGCTCGAAGGAGCCGAAGGCGACGAAAACCCGTCAACCAGCAAGGCCGGCCGCGCATTCTGGGCGATCATCGGGCAGATTCTGGTTCTCGACGTCGTCTTTTCGATCGACGGAGTCATCACCGCTGTCGGAATGACAGACGAATTGTGGATCATGGTCGTCGCCGTCGTCGTGTCGTCCATCGTGATGGTCTTCGCCGCCAAGTCCGTCAGCGGATTCGTCGAGCGCCACCCCACGGTGAAAATGCTCGCTCTGTCGTTCCTCGTTCTCATCGGAGCTGCCCTGATCGCGGAGGGCTTCGGAGTCCACCTCGACAAGGCATTCATTTACGGACCGATGGCCTTCTCGGTCGTCGTCGAGACCCTCAACATCACGTACAAGAAACGCCAGGAACGTCGCACCCACCGCGCATCCGAGCCCGTGCACCTGCACCAGCCGATCGTGGAGGAGCCCCGCGCTACACGAAAGAAGTAGCGCGTGCTGCTTGATGATGTTACTCGGGTCGTGGCATCGGTCCTCGATCAGGTCGAACGCGACGAGGCCGTTCACATCCTGTCCTCGCTCGTCTCCGCGGGAAATGCCGTCGCGGATGGAGCCACGATGGACGATTCACTTCTCGAAGTGGCTGAACTTGGCCGCACGCTGACCGGCGCGAAGTACGGTGCGGTCGGTGTTGTCGACGACAGCGGGCGGTTCACCACGTTTGTCCACGTTGGCATGACCGCTGACGAGGCCGCTGCCGTTGGTTCGTTGCCCGTCGGCAAGGGAATTTTCGCCACCGTAATCCAGGAGAAGCGACCGATTCGACTCTCGAACCTGTCGCAGCACACCAGTTCTTCTGGAGTTCCTGGTTCACACCCTCAGATGTCGTCGTTCCTCGGCGTTCCGATCGTGCATGAGGGCGAGGCGCTGGGAAACCTGTACCTGACCGAATCGCACCGCGGCGAGTTTCGTGACATCGATGAAGCAGTTGTGGTCGCTTTGGCTCGAATCGCCGCCGAAAGCATCGTGAACGCGCGCCGACACGAATCGGGCGAGCCGTCGCGCGCTCCGCTCGATTGGAACCCGTTCGAGGGGCTCACCGAGCGCGAGGTGGAAATCATCACGCTCATCGCTGAAGGACTGTCTAACCGCGAAATCGCTGGCCGCTTGTTCCTCGCCGAGAAGACGGTCAAGAATTACGTTTCGGTCATCCTTGGGAAACTCGGGATGCAACGACGAACCCAAGCCGCGTTGTACGCGAGCGAGTTCCTGCCCAAAACGCAGTTCTAAAGGCTGGAGATGCGCTTCGAGATGCGCTTGCCCCAGTGCATCGTCTTGGCGATGGGGTAAATCGCGAGGAAGAACGCTGCCGGTACACGAAGCATTCGGTCTCGAACTCCGTGGTGGTTGTACGTTCGATCGAATCGACCGAAGTAGGCCGCGATGTCGGAGGGGCTGTCGTCCATACGGCGGCCGCTCATTCCCGCGAGCATCTTGGACGCGTAGACAATCTTGAGTCCAGCGGCGTTGACGTGCACGGCAAGATCGAGGTCCTCGTGCATGAGGTCTTCGACATCCGCACAGGTCTCATCGCGCACCGCGAGCCACGCTGAGCGCGAAATCGCCATGTTCGAACCGAACAGGAATTTGTAGTCGCGGGCAAGACGCCACATCGCCTTGCGCAACGTGTTGTCGGCGATCTTGCCGAAACGACGTAGCGGCATGTCGTAGTAGACGACCGGACCGGTCGCTGCAGCGACGGTTGGATCGGCGAACGCCTTGAGCGTTTCTTCGACCCAGTTGGGTTCGATGATGGAATCAGAGTCGATACGCCCGATGACGTCGCCCTTGGCTGCGTCGAAGCCGGCGTTTCGGGTCGGCGTAATTCCTTGGGCCGTCGACTGTTGCAACAGAATGATCGGCGCGTTGGGGTACAGCGACTGATATTCCTTGACGACGGCTTCGGTGCCGTCCGTTGACTTGTTGTTGACGACGATGATTTCGAGCGCAGGCACGGTCTGTGCGACGCACGATTCGAGGCAGGGCCCGATTGTGTCTTCCTCGTTGTAAGCAGGAATAACGATTGAGAGAGTCTTCACCACGGTCCTTCCGGCGGGTCTTTTCGATTTTAGCGTGTGTGCAAACACCGCGTCGTGACCACCCCTGGGCAATACCTTCAGTCAAGAATGTTTCGGCCCGTGACAAAACTGTTGTGTTTCGACGGGTGCGAATGCAACTTTGTGCGCTACCGTTGAAATGTTGGACATCACTCCCGGACAGTTTCGGGACACAGGGATGACGACAGTGTCGGGCGAAGTACGTCCCGTCACACAGCAAGGAGAGCAGTACACATGGCCACAGGCGTCGTGAAATGGTTCAACAACGAAAAGGGTTATGGTTTCATCACCCCCGATGAGGGCGGTGCCGACTTGTTCGCACACTTCTCGTCCATCGTGACCGACGGGTTCAAGACCCTCGCAGACAACCAGAAGGTTGAATTCGAAGTTACTCAGGGTGACAAGGGGCCTCAGGCTTCCAACATCAAGCCCCTCTAAGTCTTCGTACCACGCAAAAGCCCCGCACTTCGGTGCGGGGCTTTTGTCATGAAGTCGTTGTGAACGGCTACTTGCTGATGCGCGGCAAGATGTACAGCGGGATCATCCACGCGGCACACGCCATGAGGATTCCACCTGCGAAAATTACCGCCTCGAAACCGGGAACCTGGAAGGCAAACGACATGATCGGGAAGGATCCGAGGAAAAGGACTGCGGTGAGGATTTTTGCAACTGCGTTCATACCGAAATACTAACCCGAAATGACGAAATGGCCGTCTCCCCCGAGACGACCATTTCGCTCCTAGGTTTCTAGCCCTTGTGGATTGCGCCAGAGATCGGCGTCGGATTCTGGATGATGTCGAGAACTGGGCAGTGTTCTTCAACGGCGGCCTGGAGCTCTTCGTAGCGTTCCTGTGATTCCGGACCCGTGACCGTGACATCGAAGTGAATGTCTTGGAATCCGGCGCGAACATCCTCGCTAAAACCGAAGAGCTTTCGGGCGTCAAGACGCGCAGTCGCCTCAATCGAAATGTCGTCGACCTGGATTCCAAGTGCGAACGCATACAAGCGGTACACGACGACCTGGCAAGAAATGAGTGCGCCAAGGACATATTCAACCGGGCTTGCGGCGATGTCGTCGCCGGCGAGGGCAGCGGGCTCGTCGACGCAGTAAACGTGCTTTCCCGCGACGATTTCGGAGGCAACTGAACCAATGCCGACACCGGTCGACTTGTAGGTGAGGAGCGCGGAGGACGGCGCGTTGTCAACACGCTGCTTCCACGTTGTGGCTGCGTCGAGAAGACGAGCCGCGCGGTCAATTTCGGACTGAGTGTGATCAAAAGTGGTTGTCATGTGACCACCGTATGAACCCAGACCTCCGGCGGCAATGTGGGTTTGTTACAGAGCGAAACGAACTGACACGCGGCGTAACAAACTAGGCGTTTGCGCGTTCGATGACGAGTTCGCGAACGCGTGCCGCGTCTGCCTTGCCACCCATTGCCTTCATGACGGCTCCGATGATTGCACCGGCCGCCTCGACCTTGCCGTCCCGAATCTTGCCGAGAACGTCCGGCTGGCTGGCCAGCGCGGTGTCGATTGCGGCGATGAGTGCGCCGTCATCGGACACGACAGCGAGACCGCGGGCTTCGATGATGTCAGCGACCGATCCCTCCCCCGCGATGAGGCCGGAAAGTGCCTCACGAGCGAGTTTGTCGTTGATGGTTCCGGCGTCGACGGCTGCTTGCAGTTCGGCGACCTGCGAGGGGGTGACGAGGCTCGACGCGTCGACGCCACGATCGTTCGCGACGCGGCTCAGTTCACCGAGCCACCATTTGCGGGCGGACGCTGCGCTGGCGCCGGCCTCGACGGTTTCACGGACTTCAACGAGAAGCCCCGCGTTCACAACCGACTGGAAGTCGACATCGCTGAAGCCCCACTCCGCCTTGAGTCGGCGACGTTGTGCCGCGGGAGGCTCGGGCAGCGCGGCGCGAAGTTCGTCAATCATCTCGCGTGACGGACGAATCGGAAGCAAGTCCGGTTCCGGGAAGTAACGGTAATCGTCGGCGTCCGACTTCGGGCGACCGGGCGATGTCGTCCCCGTGTCCTCGTGCCAGTGGCGGGTCTCCTGCCTGATGGCGACACCCTTGTCGAGAAGTGCGGCCTGGCGCTGGATTTCGTAGCGAATCGCGCGTTCGATCGACCGCAGCGAGTTGACGTTCTTTGTCTCTGTGCGGGTACCGAGCTTGTCGGCGCCCCTGGGACGCAACGACACGTTCGCGTCACAACGCAGGTTTCCGCGCTCCATCTTGGCCTCGGAAATCCCCAGTCCGCGCACGATGTCACGAATGGTCGAGACGTAGGCGCGGGCAACCTCGCCTGCGCGCTCTTCGGTTCCGAAGATCGGGTGCGTGACGATTTCGACGAGCGGTACGCCGGCTCGGTTGTAGTCAACGAGCGAATATTCGGCTCCCTGGATTCGACCAGTCGCTCCACCGACGTGCGTCAGCTTGCCGGCGTCCTCTTCCATGTGAGCGCGCTCGATCGGAATCGTGACGATGTCGCCGTTGTCCAGTTCGACCTCGAGCGATCCGTCGAACGCGATCGGCTCGTCGTACTGCGAGATCTGGTAGTTCTTCGCGAGGTCGGGATAGAAGTAGTTCTTGCGCGCGAAACGGCTCGATTCGGCGATCTCGCAGCCCAGCGCGAGCCCGAGCGAAATCGAATAGCGAACCGCGGTCTTGTTGACGACAGGCAGGCTTCCCGGCAGCCCGAGACATACCGGCGTGACCGCGGTGTTCGGGTCGGCGCCAAAGATGTTGGGTGCGCTGGAGAACATCTTGGTCTTCGTCGACAGTTCAACGTGAACTTCGAGTCCGATCACGGGCTCGTAGCGTGTGAGGGCTTCGTCGAAATCGACGAGTGCGTCCTTTGCCATTACTTGCCACCTCCCACGTAGTTCGGGGTGAGCGTCGAGAACGACCCACCGCGCTTGGCGTCGAGCAGCGCCTCGATTGCAGCGCCGACCTCGTAGAGGCGAGCGTCTTCACGAGCCGGCGCCATGATCTGCAGACCAACGGGCAGGTTGTCTTCGTCCGCGAGGCCGATCGGAATCGAAATTCCGGGGATTCCCGCCATGTTGACCGGGATAGTCGTAATGTCGGACAGCCACATCGCTAGCGGGTCGGCCAATTTCGCGCCGAGTTCCCACGCGGTCGTCGGCGCCGTGGGCGAGACGAGAACGTCGGCCTGGGCGAAAGCCGCGGCGAAGTCGCGTTGAATGAGCGTGCGGACTTTTTGCGCCGAACCGTAATACGCGTCGTAGTAACCGGCGGAGAGAGCGTAGGTTCCGAGGATGATGCGACGCTTGGCTTCGTCGCCGAACCCGGCCTCGCGGGTAGCAGACATGACATCTTCAACCGTCGGGCTGCCGCTGGGCGTGACGCGCAATCCAAAGCGCACCGAGTCAAACTTCGCCAAGTTGCTCGATGCCTCGGCGGTGAGGATCAGGTAGTACGCAGCGACGGCGTACTCGAAGTTCGGGGTGCTGACCTCGACGATTTCGGCGCCCTGGTCCGCAAGTTCGCGAAGCGTCTCGTGGAATCGAGCGAGCACGCCAGCCTGAATTCCGTCGGTGTCGAGTTCCTTGATGACTCCGACGCGCAATCCCTTGAGTGAGTCCCCGCGGGCACCGCGGCGTGCGGCGTCGGCGAACGACGGCCATGCGTCAGGGATCGACGTCGAGTCGTGGTGGTCGTGACCACCGATGATGTCATGAACGAGAGCCGAGTCGAGAACCGTGCGAGAGACGGGTCCGACCTGGTCGAGCGATGAGGCGAGCGCGATCGCGCCGTAACGGCTGACGCCACCGTAGGTGGGCTTCATGCCGACCGTTCCGGTCAGAGCAGCGGGCTGGCGAATCGAGCCACCCGTGTCCGAGCCGAGAGCGACCGGGGCCTCAAACGCACCAACGGCCGACGCTGAACCTCCGCCAGAGCCGCCGGGGATACGCGTGCGATCCCACGAATTACGCGTGATTCCGTATGCCGAGTGTTCGGTCGACGACCCCATCGCGAACTCGTCCATGTTCGTTTTACCCAGCAGAACCATGCGAGCCGCGCGAAGTCGGGCAACCGGAGTCGCGTCGTACGGCGAAATCCATCCCTCAAGAATCTTGGAGCCAGCGGTGGCGGGCATGTCGGTCGTCGCGAGGACGTCCTTAATGGCGATGGGAACGCCGGCAAGCGGATTGAGTTCGACACCGTTGACCCGTGCCGCGTCAACCTCGTCGGCAACGGTCAGAGCGTTGTCGGAAACGTGCAGGAACGCACCGAGGTCGCCGTCAACTTCGGCGATGCGGTCGAGGTGCGCCTTGGTCAGTTCAACACTGGAGATCTCGCGTGACGCGAGCAAATCGGCCTGCTCGACGGCGGTGAGGCGGATCAGGTCGCTCACTGTTCCTCCCCCAAAATCGCCGTGACGCGGAAACGCGAGCCGTCGTGGTCGGGAGCGCCCGACAGGGACTCGTCGATCGACAATTCGTCGGCGACGACGTCCTCGCGCCAGACGTTCTCCATCGGAATCGGGTGCGACGTTGCGGGAACGTCCGGTGTCGCCACCTTGTTCACCGATTCAACGGCAGCTGTGATCGCGACGAGTTCGCCCGTCAGGCGGGTCACCTCTTCCGGGGTCAGCGCGATGCGCGCAAGACCTGCGAGGTGGCGGACAGTGTCCTCGGTGATGTCAGACATTTTTCTCCGTACGTACAGACTCGTTCAGTCTACCCAGCGCAGGTTTGCCGAACGCGTGCGATGATGAGCACATGACACGTAATTCGTGGATCGCGTTGGCCATTCTGGCCGTCATCACCTCGGTGTTCAGCATCTGGCTTGCGGTCAATCAACAGGACACCGCCGCGAAGTACATTCAAGGCCAGTGGACACTGATCGAGGCGAAGGACGGGGCGGGCGACATCGATGTGTCGTTGACCGCGATTGTGCTGACCGCGAACTCCACGGAACTGAGCGGCTCTGTGTGCAACACGTTCTCCGGTTCGTATTCGCTGTCAGGGACAACGTTGACGGTTGGACCGATCGCGACAACCGAGATGTGGTGTGAGTCCCCTGCCGGACTGATGGACGTCGAATCGCGATTCGTCACCGCACTGTCACAGGCGAACACCGTTCGATACGAGGGGACGAACCTTGTGTTGACCGGCGTGGATATTCGCTTAGTCTTCGCGCAATCTACGCCGGATTGACGACCGAGTCGAAGTCGGATTGTTCAGTGACGTCGATTACCCTGACGCCCAGCTTTTCGGCGTTCGCCTTTTTGGATCCCGCCTTATCCCCAGCGAAAACCAAATCAGTGTTCTTACTCACGGAACCCGCAGTCTTGGCGCCAGCCCGACGCACGGCCTCTTCGGCTTCGTCACGGGTGTAGCCGGGGATTGATCCCGTCACCACGACCGTCATGCCCGCGAGAGGCCCCTCCAGCGCCTCGGCAGCGGCTCCGGGGCCGGGGTGACTGGGGATTTCGAACGGCACACCTGCGGCACGCCATCGCGCAACGATGTCACCGTGCCAGTCAACGGTGAACCATTCCGCGAGGCTCGTCGCGATGATGTCACCGACGCCGTCGACAGCGGCAAGTTCGTCGACGGTCGAGGCCTCGATTGCCGCGAGTGACCCAAAGTGGGAAGCCAGAGCGCGTGCAGCGACTGGCCCGACGTGCCGGATGTTGAGAGAGACAAGGAATCGCCAGAGATCCTTGGATTTAGCGTCCTCAAGTCCCTTGACCAGCTTCCGAGCGTCCGCAGACGGCGCGATGTCCTCGGTGCCGTTGAATCCCGGTGCGTCTGGGTTCCACGGATCCTTCTTCTTGTCGCGCTTAGCCTGGAACGGCATCTGCGTGACGGGTTCACCCGTGGAGTCATCAAGCCGCGCCAGTCCCGTCTCGCCATCCTTGACCGCCACCTCGATGGGGAACAGCGTTTCCAGAGTCAGGTCGAAAAGCGCAGCTTCGCTCGTCAGAGGAGGCGTCGCCGGGACAATCGGCTGGGTCAATGCGGCAGCGGTGACTTCGCCCAAGCCTTCGATGTCAAGACCACCGCGGGAACCGATGTGCTCGATTCGTCCGCGCACCTGGGCCGGGCACTTCTCCGTGTTGGGGCAGCGAAGGTCAACGTCGCCGTCCTTCGCGGGGGCCAGCGTCGCACCACACTCGGGGCACGCGCTCGGCATGACCCACTCGCGTTCGCTGCCGGTGCGACGTTCGACGACGGCGCCGAGAATCTCGGGGATGACATCGCCCGCCTTGCGCAAAATGACGGTGTCCCCCAGCAGGACCCCCTTCGCCGCGACGACGTCCTTGTTGTGCAGGGTCGCTTGGCGGACGACGGATCCGGCAACGCGAACGGGCTTCATCACGGCATACGGGGTCGCGCGTCCGGTTCGACCGACGCCGACGACAATGTCGAGCAATTCAGTGAGGACTTCTTCCGGCGGGTACTTGTAGGCGATCGCCCAGCGCGGTGCCCTGGACGTCGCACCGAGAACATCGTGAAGTGCAAGAGAGTCAACCTTGACGACGACCCCGTCAATCTCGTGTTCCAAATCGTGGCGGTGCTCGCGGTTACGTTCGACGAACGCCCAGACGTCCTCGGCCGAATCGGCGACGAGCCAGTACGGCGAGGTCGGCATTCCCCACGACTTCAACAAGGTGTAAATCTCGCTCTGGTTGGCGACGGGCGGATTTTCCCACGCACCGATTCCGTGGACATACAGGCTGAGGCGCGAAAGCCTGTCATGCATCGCGATCAGTTGCTTCTCGTTCTTAGACTCGGCTTTTTGGCGCAGGCTGCCCGATGCGGCGTTACGCGGGTTGGCAAACTGCTTTTCGCCGACCTCCGCTTGGCGCTTGTTCAGGGCGTCGAATTCGGCGGACGAAAAGAACACCTCGCCACGGATTTCGACGAGTTCGGGGATGTTGTCACCGACGAGTCGCTGCGGAATCCCAGGAATGAGGGCAACGTTTTCGGTGACGTCCTCGCCGACCACTCCGTCACCACGGGTGGCTGCCTGGACGAGCACACCATTTTCGTAGCGAACATTCAGCGCCAGTCCATCAATCTTGACCTCGCACAACCAGCGAACCGGCTCGGCCGCGTCGCGCGCGATTTTTGCCATCCACTCGGACAGTTCCGATTCGGCAAAGACGTTGTCCAGCGAATACATGCGCTCGCGGTGTGCAACCGGATCAAACAATTGCGAGCCATTGGCCGCGCCGACTTGTTGGGTTGGGCTGTCCTGGCTTTGGACTTCGGGGAACGCGCGCTCTAATTCGGCCAAACGGCGCTCGAGAGCGTCATATTCCGCGTCAGGAACAATCGACTGGTCCATCCCGTAATACGCGTCGCGGTATTCCGCAATGCGGTCGCGAAGTGCAGCAACTTCCGTGTGCGCGTCAGTCGACGTCAATTCCTCGACGGGACGATCGAACGATTGGGGCACGCTCTCATCCTACGAGCGAGGTGCCGTGCGGAAACTTAGCCGAGACCGAGGATGTCAACAACGAAGACGAGAGTGTCGCCGCCCTTGATCATGTCGCCCGATCCGGCGTCGCCGTAACCCAGATCGCTCGGAATGATGACGACAACGCGGGAACCGATTTTCTGACCGACGATAGCGTCGTGGAATCCCTGAATGACCTGAGCAGTCGAGAACGTGGCGGGCGAACCGCGGTCGAAGCTCGAGTCGAAGACCTCGCCCGTATTCCAGTTCACACCGTGGTAGTTGACGACAACCGTTGCACCGTCGGCGACTACATCGCCATCTCCCTGAATGAGGGTCTCGATTGCGTACTCCGTCGGGACGGGGCCGCTCGGGATCGTCACGGTCGGCTTGCCGTCGGCGAAGACGACCTCGGGGAACCCTTCCGTCGGGTCGACGGGAGTTCCGGTTGCTTCCGCGAGGGGCTCGGGAACGACGCCTTCAACGTCGATGACGAAGAGCAAGACGTCGTCAGCACCCAGCCCAGCGGCGGTTGCCTGGTCGGCGAAGCCCTCTGCGTTGGGGATGACCCCGACGACGCGCGTTCCGACGGAGGAGCACACGAGAGTCTTGGCCAGTCCAGCGAACTGAGTCGCTTCAGCGTCAACCGGGTACGACACCTCTTGGCCATCGGCGTAGGGCGAGGTCTCGATGAGTTCACCCGTTGTCGCGTTGTAGAGCGTGTAGTTCATCTTGATTGACGAGCCGGACTTCACCGGGTCGCCACTGCCTTGGATGACGACCGTGCGCTGCGTCGCGTCGACGGTCAGGCCCTTGTCGAACGTCACGGTCGGCTTCGCACCAAAGTCACCCTCAACCGTGACGGCCTTCGATGCGTCACCGTCGCTTGCCAAGCAATCAGCACCAGCGGCTGAACAGCCGGCGAGAGTGACGGTGGAGAGAGAAACCAGAGCAAGTGCAGCAAGCAAGCGACGCATGAAAGACCTTCGTGACAGAAAATTCGCGCCAATCGGCGCGTATTTCTAGTCTACGGTCGGCTCGGGTCTCTGAACGTCCCCGGCGACGATTATGGGGAAATTCACAGACTGGCGCATGACGCACATGCCCTTCGCTTCCTCGTGCATCGCACCAATGACCGCCGGATCCGCCTCGGTGACCACGACAGGCTTCAGCGTGACCGAATGCATCGCGCCGGTTCCGCCAGAGAAATCCATCGACCCCTCGACCTCGTCCGTGTAGTCGACGATTTCGATGCCGTCACGGTTCGCGATGTACAGGAACGACAGCAAGTGGCATTGCGCGATGGCCGTCATGAGGAGTTCCTCGGGATTCCAGAGATTCGGGTCACCCCCGAAATCCGTCGCCGCCGACGTGACGAGTGCGGCGTGACCGGGGATCGTGGCAAAGCCCTCGTGCGAATATTCACGCACGAGTTCGCCATCGAACGCACGAGTATTTCGCCAACGCAAATTCACTGCAAAAGTGTGTCTCATGGGAACCGTTTCGATACGAATGATGTGTGTCAGAGGAGTACGCTGACGGTATGAATAGCGTAGCCACCGATGTCGCGCAGGAACGCCGCATCGTCACTTCCGTTCCCGGCCCCAACTCTGAGGCCCTCCACGCTCGTCGCCTCAAGGTCGTTTCGGCCGGCGTCTCGGCGACCTACCCGATCTACATCTCGCACGCCAAGGGCGCGATTCTGGTCGACGTTGACGGCAACCAGTACATCGACATGGGAGGCGGAATCGGTGTGACCACGATTGGTCACGTTGACGACGCTGTTGTTGACGCAGCGTCCGAGCAGGCACACCGCGTCACCCACACGCTCTTCACCGTTGCCGGATACGAGTCGTATGTGCGTGTGTGCGAGTTGCTCGCCCAGCACACCCCCGGTGACTTCGACAAGAAGTCGGTTCTCGTGAACTCGGGTGCTGAGGCGGTTGAGAACGCCGTCAAGATTGCTCGTAAGTACACCGGTCGTTCGGGCGTTGCCGTCCTCGACCACGGATACCACGGTCGCACGAACCTCACGATGGCCATGAACTTCAAGGCAATGCCGTACAAGCTCGGATTCGGTCCGTTCGCTGGCGACATCCACCACGCGCCGAACTCGTACCCGTTCCACGACAAGTTGTCGGGTGCCGAGGCCGCCGCACGCACCATCTCGTACCTCGAGAAGAAGGTCGGCGCAACCGACCTCGCGTGCCTCGTCGTCGAGCCGATTCAGGGTGAGGGTGGATTCATCGTCCCCGCCGACGGTTACCTTCCCGCGCTGCAAAAGTGGTGCAACGAGAACGGAATCGTCTACGTTTCGGACGAGGTTCAGTCGGGCATCATGCGCACCGGCCACTATTACGCGTCGGAGTTCTTCGGAGTCGTCCCCGACCTCGTCACTACGGCTAAGGGTGTCGCCGCCGGCTACCCCATCGCCGCCGTCACGGGTCGCGCCGAAATCATGGACGCCAGCCACGCTGGTGGTTTGGGCGGAACCTTCGGCGGAAACCCGATGTCGGCCGCAGCCGCCGTCCAGGTGTTCGAAGAGATCGAGAAGCGCGACCTGCTCAAGGAAGCACAGCGCGTCGAGAAGACCCTCAAGGGCGCTCTGCTCGACCTGCAGAAGAAGTACCCCGTCATCGGAGACGTTCGCGGTAAGGGCGCGATGATCGCGATCGAGTTCACCGAGCCTGGCACGGACACCCCGATCTCGGACATCGTCCCCAAGATCACCGCGTACGGAATCCAGAAGGGCGTTCTGCTCTTGTCCGCAGGCACCTACGGCAACGTACTTCGCTTCCTCCCGTCGGTCGTCACGTCGGACGAGCTGCTGCTCGACGCTGTGTCGGTCATCGACGAGGCACTCGCGAGCCTCTAAATGCATCCCCTGTCGGTCGATGGTTGCGTTGAACTCGCAACCATCGACCGCAACGGTTTAATCGAGTCGCGTCATATCGGTGCGTACATCGTCATCAACGCAGCCGGCGAGGTGCTCGAGTCCGGTGGCGACATCGAGGCGATCATCTTCCCGCGCTCGACCCTCAAGCCACTCCAAGCGATCGCCCTGCTCCGCGCGGGAGCCGACCTCGACGGTGTCGACCTGGTTCTGTCCAGCGCGTCACACTGCGGTTCGCATCGCCACACCGACCACGTCGAATCGATGTTGGCCCACGACGGACTGTTGGTCGACGATCTCGGTTGTCCAGCCCAATGGCCACTCGGTGTTTCCGACAAGGCCGACCGCATCGCCAAGGGTGAAAAGGCCCAACGCGTCACGATGAACTGTTCGGGTAAGCACGCCGGTTTCCTTCGGACGTGCGTCACGAACGGGTGGGATACGGCAACGTACCTCGAGCCCACTCACCCGCTTCAAGTAAAGATTCGTGAGGTCGTCGAGGAATTCACCGGCACGACCGAACTGTGGCCAGCCGTCGACGGTTGTGGTGCACCTCTTTACGGCATGAGCCTTCGCGCACTGGGAACGGGTCTAGCCCGCATGTCAGACGGAACCGACCCCGACGCCACCAAACTCGTCGACGCGATTCGCGAGCACCCGTGGGCGCTGGACGGACCCGGACGTGACAACACGCGTGTCATCGAAGTGACGGGCACAATCGCCAAGATCGGAGCCGAAGGCGTTCTGCTCGCTGCGCGCGACGGTATCGCGGTCGTCATCAAGTGTCTCGACGGGTCGCAGCGTCCCAACACGGCGGTTGCCGTGACCCTGCTCGAACGCCACGGCGTGATTGACGCCGCGGCGCGTGACACACTCATTTCACAGCTGGTCGAACCCATCACCGGCGGTTCGACCGTGGTTGGGACATTGTCCGTTTCAGTGTGAGAATCGTTGGGTGACTTCACCCGCATCTGATTCTTCACGCCGCGTCATCAACGCCGACGGCGAAATCGAGGCTCTGGCCGACTACCGCGTCTTCTGGCTGGCAAAGCTCGTGTACAGCAGTGCATTCGAACTCGCCGTTGCCGCCGTGATTGCCACTAACGCAGTGTTTCTCGCGGTTCTCACGATGCCCGGCATCACCGATGCGACCCGCGCATTCGCGGCCGCCGTGGACACCGGCGCGATGATCATCTACGCGATTGAACTTGCGCTTCGCATCGCGTCGTACGGCCGCAAGCCGTGGATGTTCTTCACTCGCGGATGGAACGTCTTCGACTTCGTCATTGTCGGCCTCGCCCCGTTTGCCGCGGGACAGACCGTCGTGCTCCGACTGCTGCGTCTCATGCGATTGCTGCGCATCTTCCGCTTCCTGCCCGAGGTGCGGGTGCTGTTCGCGTCCATCGTGAAGTCCATCCCGCCACTGCTCAGTATGTCCGTCCTGATCGGGTTGCTGCTCTTCCTTTACGGCATGGCCGGCACGTACCTGTTTGGCGCTTTTCTGCCCGAGGCCTGGGGTCACATCGGACTGAGCCTCAAGTCACTCTTCATCCTGCTCACGCTCGAGAACTTCCCGATTTACCTCGAGGACGCGATGCTCATCAGTCCACTTGCAATTCCGTACTTCCTGTCGTACGTGTTCTTCATCGTGTTCACCATCCTCAACGTCCTCATCGGTATCGTGTTGAACGCGATGGACGAGGCACGTGCCGAGAACCGTCTGCGCAACAGCGAAGCCGAGGCAATCAAGGAAATCGGCCACATCATCGACGTCATGAGCGCGGACGGAAAAATCTCCAAGGCCGAACTGGCTCAGCTCAAGAACGACATCGCACGCTTGAAGAGTTCACTCCCCGGCTAAAGGCCCGAGCGTTCTCGCCTGTCGGTCGATCGCCTACGGTGTGATGCCGAGGCGCTTGCGGCGAATGGCCCCGCCGACCTGAGCCGTGACGACGCCCGCGATGGCGAGCAGGAATACCGCCGACGCCAGCACGTTCGCCTCTGCGGGGATTCCTCGCGATGCGGCCGTGTAGATGAACGTCGGCAGGGTGTCGACCGGTCCACGGTTGAAGTTGGTGATGATGAAGTCGTCGAACGACAGCGCGAACGCCAGCAGCGCTGCAGCGACGATTCCCGGGAGCAACAGCGGGAACGTCACCTTCCACCAGACCTGGCTGGGTTTCGCGTAGAGGTCGCGCCCGGCCTCTTCGAGCTTCGGGTCGAGACCCGCGACCCGAGCACGGACCGTCACAACGACGAACGAAATGCAGAACATGATGTGCGCGAGGATGACGGTGGTCATGCCCTTCGGCATTCCAGCGTTGAGGAATTGCGCCGCGAGTCCGGCGCCGAGAACGACCTCGGGGGTCGCCATGGGCAAGAAGAGCAAAAGCGTCGTCGCCGCGCGTCCCTTGAACTTGTATCGCACCAGCGCGATGGCGATTGCGGTGCCGAGAACCGTCGCGAGAATCGTTGAAATCGTCGCGATGATGATCGAGTTCGCGAACGCTTGGCAAACACCCTGGGCGTCACAGACGTTGAGCCAGTTGTTGAGCGTAAAGCCATTCCAGATGATGTTGGTTCGCTTGGAATCGTTGAACGAGAAAATGATCGTGTACACGATGGGGACGAGCAAGTAAATAAGGGCCAGCACTCCGTAGAGCGGCAAGAGGAACTTTCCGAGTTTCACAGAAGGTCGTCCGTTCCACTCTTGAACACATACGCCGAGACGAGGATGAGGATCGCGCCCATGAGCACGAGAGACATCGAGGCGGCGTGTGGGTAGTTCTGCAGCACGAGGAAATTGGATTCGATGACGTTTCCGATCATCGACGTTTGCGTAGACCCAAGGAAGTTGGCGGAGGCGTTGACGTAGTCACCGGCCGCGGGAATGAAGGTCAGCAAGGTTCCCGACACGATTCCGGGGAGCGTCAGCGGAACGGTGACCTTGCGGAACGTCGTGAACGAGTTCGCGTACAGATCGTTTGACGCCTCGAGAAGTCGTAAATCGAGGCGTTCGATGCTCGTGTACAGCGGGAGCGTCATGAACGGGATGAAGTTGTATGCCAGACCGAAGATGACCGAAATCGATGTTCCCGTGATGTGTGCGTCCGGCGGCAAGATTGCGAACGTCTTCATCGTCCCGACAATCAAGCCTTCGTCCGCAAGCAATTGCTTCCACGCGACTGTACGCAGCAGGAACGAGATGAAGAACGGCGCAATGACGAGCACCAGCGCGAGTGACTGCAACAGCGGATAAGGGCGCAAGCGGACACCGATGAAATATGCGAGCGGGTAGCCGATCGCGAGCGCGATCAGGGTGGCGATGGCCGCGTACGTAAAGGATCGCAGCGAGTGTTCGCCGTACATCCCCAGAACTTCGACGTAATTTTCCCAACGGAACGCGTAAACGTATTCGCCGATGAACGCTGCCGGCGGTGCCGTCTTGAACGAGGTGAGGATCAACGAGAACAACGGGGTCAGGAAGAACAGAAGCAAATAGACGATCCCCGGCAAGAGGAGGAACCAGGCAACGCGGCTCTTCTTCTGCGCCGCGGTCGACACCGCGGTGCCGGACGGTCCGTGACTAAACGCTCCGATTGCCATCTCTGGCTACTTCGCTTGAGCGGCGAGCGTGGTCGTGCTCGTGTCGGACTCGTTGAATTCGGCCGTTTCAAACGGGATTCCGAACGAGAATTCCGTGTCCCACGACAACCACACCTCAGTTCCCGCCTTGACGATGTCCCCGTCGTTCTGTTCGAAGACGGTCATCGTGTCGAGACCGGGAACCTCGACGAGGTACTGGGTCGAAACGCCGCTGAACGACGCGTCGATGACCTTTCCTGGCCCAACCGCTGTTCGAGTCTTCGACGCGGCGAGCTTGGTGCGCGAGATGGCGATCTTCTCTGGTCGAACACCGACCGTGATCTCGCCCGAGGTCACTACGGAACGCTTTGCGGGAACATCGAACGTCATCGAACCGACCGACGCTGTAACGGTCGAGGCCGTTGCGTTGGTGACCTTGCCGTCAAACAGGTTTGACTGACCAAGGAAGGTCGCGACAAATCGCGTCTTCGGAAGTTCGTACAGCTCCGCCGGAGCGCCCATCTGCTCGATCCGGCCCTTGTTCATGACGGCGACGGTGTCGGCCATGGTCATGGCCTCTTCCTGGTCGTGCGTCACGTGGAGGAACGTCAATCCGACTTCCGACTGAATCGCCTTGAGCTCGATCTGCATCTGGCGACGCAGTTTGAGGTCGAGTGCACCCAGCGGCTCGTCCAACAGCAGAAGCGCAGGGCGGTTGACGACCGCGCGGGCGAGAGCCACGCGCTGCTGCTGTCCACCCGACAACTGCGAGGGCTTTCGCGAACCGATGTGGTCCAGTTCGACCAACTTGAGCGCTTCATGTGCGAGGTCGATGGCGTTCGCGATCTTGCGCTGCTTGAGCCCGAACGCCACGTTTTCAAGAATCGTCATGTGCGGGAAAAGCGCGTACGACTGGAACACGGTGTTGACGGTTCGCTGGTGGGGCTTGGTGTCGGTAATGTCCTTGCCACCAATGAGAATCTTTCCCGCCGTCGGCTCTTCGAGGCCCGAAATCAATCGCAGGGTCGTCGTCTTTCCACAACCCGAGGGGCCGAGGAGTGCAAAGAATGAGCCTGCCGGGATCTTCAGGCTGATGTTGTCAACCGCGGTGAATCCAGGGAACACCTTGGAGATGTTGACGAGTTCGAGGTCCGCTCCGCCCGTCGCGAAGACGGACGAGTCCTTGTGTGCCATGTGAAATCCTCCGACTAGCCGAGGATGACGCCCTGGAACGCTGCCTGGAATTCCGATTCCTCGGCGTCCGTCAGCGAGCGGAAGATGTGCACCTTGCTCAGTGTCTCGTCGTTCGGGAAGATCCACTGGTTCTCTGCGAGAGCCGGGTCGATCTTGATCGCCTCTTCGAACGCGCCCTTGACCGGCGTGACGTAGTTCACCCAGGCTGCAACCTGCGCCGCGATGGCCGGGTCGTAGTACCAGTTGATGAGCGTCTCGGCGTTGGTCTTGCGGGGGCTACCGATCGGGATGATGAACGTGTCGTTCCAGAACGTTCCGCCCGACTCGGGAAGCACGAACTTCCACTTCTCGTAACCGGCTTCGGCGTTGAGGACGGTGATGTCACCCGACCAGACGATTCCGGCGAGAGCGTCCTCGTTGACGAGGTCTTCCGAGTAGGAGTTGCCCTTGACGTTACGGATCTGGCCTTCGCTGACCTTGGCGGTGAGCGTGTCCAGTGCGTTGTTGAAGTCGTCGGCGGTGAACTTGGTGATGTCAACGCCCTGGCCCAGCATGATCACACCGAGCGTGTCGCGCATTTCGCTGAGGACGACGACGCGACCCTTGAGGTCTTCGCGCCACAGGTCTTCGATCGTGTTGACCGGCGTCTTGACCAGGTCCGTGTTGTACACGAATCCGGCGAATCCACCCTGCCACGGCAGCGAGGACTGGCGTCCGAGGTCGAAGTCGGGGTTGAGGAGGGTGTCAACGACGTTGGCGTGGTTGGGGATGTTCTCAAGGTTGAACTGCTGAGTCCAGCCGCGGCGGATCCAGCGAGACACCATCCATTCGGTCAGGCACACGGTGTCGGCACCGACGTCCTGCCCGAGAGCGAGCTGGTCCTTGACCTTCGCGAAGTACGAGTTGTTGTCGTCGACATCGACGATGTAGTTAGCTGCGATTCCAGTGGCAGCGGTGAACGCGTCGAGCGTGGGGTGGTTGCCCGAGTCGTCCTCGTCCAAGTACAGGGGCCAGTTTGCCCAGTTGACGGTCTTGTCCGTCGCCGAGATGTCTTCAGGAGCGGTCACCGTTCCGTCGCCACCGGGTGCACACGCGGCGAGGGCGAGAGCAGAGGCGCCACCGATTGCACCGCCGAGGAGTGCGCGGCGCGACATCTGTGCGCGGCGGGCCTGAATCACGAGCTCGCGGACGATGGGGTCTTCAGGAAGGTTTCGCTTGGTCATGGGGTTCCTCACTTGAACGGACTGCTTTGTCACGCGTGCGCGTACCTGAATAATGGCACAATCCGTGGGCGGTTGTCACGTAAAACAAGGAATTTCATACGATCGTTACGCGGCCGAAACTAATTTCGAAGCAATATCGGCATTTCGTTGCGGATTCCTTTGCAAAACGGAATAATGGCGTAGGGATTTCTTCCCCTTTCTAACGTCACAGGAGACACTCATGCGGATTGCAGTTCCCGCCGAAATCAAAAACAACGAATACCGAGTCGCCATCACCCCCGCGGGTGTCAAGGACCTCGTCAATGCCGGTCACGACGTCGTGATCCAGGCTGGCGCTGGTCTGGGAAGCGGCATCACCGACGAGCAGTACACCAAGCAGGGTGCAACCATCGAGAAGGACGCCGCGAAAGTGTGGGCTTCCGGTGACATGGTGCTGAAGGTCAAAGAGCCGATCGAAAGCGAATACGGCTACTTCCGTGAGGGACTTCTTCTCTTCACATACCTTCACCTCGCAGCGGAGGAGCACCTGACGAAGGCGCTTCTCGACGCCAAGGTCACGTCGATCGCATACGAAACCGTTCAGCTGCCGTCGCGCGCACTCCCCCTTCTCGCCCCGATGTCCGAGGTCGCTGGTCGCCTCTCGGTCATCGTCGGCGCGAACGCGATGCTGCGTCCCAACGGCGGCTCTGGACTTCTCGTCCCCGGCGTTCCTGGAACTCACCCCGCTGACATCGTTGTCCTCGGTGGAGGTGTCGCAGGAACGAACGCCGTTGCCATGGCCGTCGGGCTCGGCGCCAAGGTGACTGTTCTCGACACGAACATCCAGCGCCTTCGCGAACTGGACGCTCAGTACGCAGGTCGCGTCCAGACCATCGCGTCGAACGCCTACGAGATCGAAAAGGCCGCTCACAACGCCGACATGGTCATCGGTTCGGTCCTGATCCCCGGCGCCAAGGCCCCGAAGCTCATCACCAACGAAATCGTCAAGAACATGAAGCCTGGCTCGGTTCTCGTCGACATCGCAATCGACCAGGGTGGTTGCTTCGAGGACTCGCACGCAACGACTCACAGCGAACCCACCTTCCCGGTGCACAACTCGATCTTCTACTGTGTGGCAAACATGCCCGGCGCCGCACCGCAGACGTCGACCCACGCTCTGACGAACGCGACGGCACCGTATGTTCGTGCACTCGCCGGCAAGGGCTGGAAGGACGCACTGCGCACCGACGGTTCGCTTGCGCTCGGACTCAGCACTCACGACGGGCTGCTCACCAACGCCGCCGTCGGCGAGGCTCACGGAATCGCATCGGTGACGATCGAGTCCGTACTCGCGTAAATAACGACACGTCGACCCCTCCACGAGCCCACACCGGGTTTCGCGGAGGGGTCGAACGTTTCCAGGGGTTCTCCCGTCGCGGCGTGCGCATCCCGTGTCGGCATGCCGAGAACGAGCACATTTCCCACAAGCCCGTGCAGTCGCGGTGACCACTGGGTCGTTGAGATGACAAACGTCGGCGGGTGGGGCTCGAGTCGCCGTGACGCTAGCAGGGCGGGCAGCGCGTGCTTTCGGTCGTCCGCGAGTTCGTCGTAGATCCGATCAAGATCGTCAATCACCACGACACCGCTGGCCTTCGCAATCTGGTCCACGGTTTCGGCACGTGTGACGGCGATACCTGTTGTCACAGCGTTGAGTGCCGTCGAACGACCGGACCCCCGCCTTCCCACGACGACGATATCGCCGTCGGTCGGACTCCACTCGGCTGGCAACTGTGTGCGCTCAATCACATCGTCAATCAGTCCGAACCCCGCATCGCCCGCGATCGGTGACTGCAGGGGCAACAGCCACGGCGCGTGTGGCCGGTCGCCATGTCTCACGTCGGCTAACCGTGGCGTTGCTCCGACCCGAACATGCACAACGCGTTGATGGCCGTCACCACCGACGACAACTGGCTTCCCAATGCCGGGCGGCAATGCCTGCGGTGCGCCAATCACCGCCGTCACGTCGTGCATGCCCGATAGGGGGAAGCACACTCGCACGGGGATATTCGCGGCCAGTCCGTCGCGGTGCACCCCGTTCACGTGTTGAGTCGTCAGGGCCAGATGCACTCCCAAGGAACGGCCTCTGCGGGCGATGTCAGCGAGGACTTCCGCGACCATGGGAAATCGACGTACGAGTTCAGGGAACTCGTCGACCACCACGACGAGGCGCCCAAGTTCGGCGGTGTCGTCAATCCGCGAGACTCCCGCTATCCGCAATGCACGTTCACGCTGGGTGAGCTCCGCCGATAGACCAGCAAATGCACGCCGAACGATGTCGGGCTCCAGGTCAGTAATGACGGCCCGGCAATGCGGCAGCGATTGGAGTGGACTAAGAGTCGCTCCGCCCTTGAAATCGACACCAACCCACGACAACTCAGCAGGGGTGAATCTCTCCGCCCAATCGCACAGCAGCGCAGAGAGGAACTCAGACTTCCCCGTTCCCGTTCGGCCACACACCAGAACGTGCGGGTCACTGGAGGTGAGGTCCAACAGGAACGGCACGCCGTCCGCAAGCCCCACACCAGACCAACAGCGCGAGCGATCGGCCCACGCGAGGTCACCGCGAGTCGATTGACAGCGGTCGAGCACCTCGCGCCACCGCGAGGTGTCATCGGGCGCCCAGTCACCCGACTCGGGCAAGCACCCGCGCCGGGTGACGGTGTACACCTGGTTGCCACCGCACCTGATTGTGATTCCTGCGGAGTCGTGGTCGCCTCGAACCAGCCACACGCCTGACGGCCACGACAATCCCCGCGGTGTGTCGGTTGATTCCCCGTGAGCCGCGGTCACCGAGACTACGAGCGATCGCCAGATGGCGTCCGCGGCAGCGCCTTCCCCGACGACGGCGACACCGCCGGACGCATCGATTAGCCAAGGGAAACCGTGAACACCATCCCGCGCGAATGTCCCGGCTCGAACCTCGGCTCGACCGTCCATCGGCGGGGTCCAACCAGTCCCTTCAGAGATCTGCGCGATTGACGGATTCAGGCTGTTGGCGACTCGCCGTTCCGCCACGATTTCTGCGTGCCGTTCACGCCGAACGGTCTCGGCCTCGAGTGCTTCGCGCGATTGATGGACTTTGTGGTCCCGGCGACTTCGCCTGATTCCGTCGCCGTAATGCGCCAGCACCATGGCGGGTCCGAGTACCGCACCGACAAGCGCAAACGGCGAGCCCATCACCGCCCACAAGCCGAACCCGAACACCACCGGAGTAATCACCCCGACGAGAGGGAATGGTGGTGAAGCCGGTGGCACGCTGACATTTCACCAGGTGGCGGGGCCGGTCATCACACGCAAACCGAAAGGTGCGGACAACAGAATCGGCGGCGGCCCTGTTGAGGACCGCCGCCGAAACGTGAATCGAGTGGTTACTCGCCGATGTAGGACATGACGTGCTTGACGCGCGTGTAGTCCTCGAAACCGTACATCGACAGGTCCTTGCCGTAACCCGAGTGCTTGAAACCACCGTGAGGCATTTCCGCGACGATCGGGATGTGCGTGTTGATCCAGACGGCACCGAAGTCGAGACGCTTCGCGAAGCGCATCGCACGACCGTGGTCCTTGGTCCACACCGACGAGGCGAGGCCGTACTCGACGCCGTTCGCGTTCGCGAGGGCTTCGGCTTCGTCCTTGAACTTCTGAACGGTGATGACCGGTCCGAAGATCTCGTTCTGGATGATCCAGTCGCTCTGCTTGAGTCCCGAGACGACGGTCGGCTCAATGAAGAAGCCCTCGTCGCCCTGACGCTTTCCACCGGTTTCGAGGTTGGCGTGCGACGGGAGGTCAGCGATGATTCCCATGACGCGGTCGAACTGGTTGATGTTGTTGACGGGACCGTACAAGATGTCCTCGTTCGTCGGGATGCCCGTTGCAACGTTTTCGGCGATGTAGGCCTTCATGGCAGCAACGAATTCGTCGTGAACGTTCTCGTGAACCAGAACACGCGTTGCCGCGGTGCAGTCCTGACCGGCGTTGAAGTAACCGGCGATGGCGATTCCCTCAACTGCGCGGGCGATGTCCGCGTCATCGAAGACGATGACGGGGGCCTTGCCACCGAGTTCGAGGTGGACGCGCTTGACGTCGAACGACGCCGACTTTGCGACCTCCATACCGGCACGAACCGAACCCGTGATGGACACCATCTGCGGGATCTTGTGCTCGGTCATCAGCGCACCGGTCGTGCGGTCACCGACGACAACGTTCATGACGCCCTTGGGCAAGAACTCCTGAGCAACCTCTGCAAGAAGCAAGGTCGACGAGGGGGTCGTGTCCGACGGCTTGAGGACGGTGGTGTTTCCCGCGGCGAGGGCCGGGGCAAACTTCCAGATCGCCATCATGAGCGGGTAGTTCCACGGGGTCACCTGACCGACGACACCGATGGGTTCGCGGCGGATGCTTGAGGTGTGGTCCCGCATGTATTCGGCAGTGGCACGGCCTTCGAGGTTGCGCGCAGCGCCGGCGAAGAAACGGATCTGGTCGATACCGACCATGACCTCTTCGCTGATGGTGAGGCCGAGCGGCTTGCCCGTGTCCTGCACCTCGGTCTTCGCGAACTCTTCGGCACGCTCCTCCATCGCGTCGGCGATGTTGAGGAGAGCCTTCTGACGCTCACTCGGGGTCGTTTCCTTCCATTCGGCGAACGCGGCAGCAGCCGCCTTGTACGCCGCGTCGACGTCAGCATCGTTACTGACGGGCGACTGTGCGTACACGCCTCCGGTTACGGGGTCGACCAGGTCGATGGAGTCCTTGCCGCGCGAGTCGACGTGTTCTCCGTTGATGAAGTTCTTCAATGTTTTGCTCATGGCATAACCATAACGAGTGAAGCCGTAAGTTTCCAGAAGAAAAACAACGAATTTCGACATCATTTTTGTGAAATCGCTTCGAAATCGCTTGATTTCCCGTCAAATAGGCACCACAATCAATTTATGACAAACATTCCGCGTGCAGGTGCACTCGATGACGTCTCCAAGGCGATCATCGAGCAGCTGCAGACTGACGGTCGGAAATCGTATTCCGACATCGGTCGCGCAGTGGATTTGTCGGAAGCCGCTGTCCGTCAGCGCGTTCAGAAACTAATCGACAGTGGCGTCATGCAGATCGTTGCCGTCACCGATCCGATGCAACTTGGTTTCTATCGCCAGGCGATGATCGGCATTCGCACGACCGGCGACAGCCGCGCAATCTCGGATGCGATCGCCGCGATTGACGCCGTCGAATATGTTGTCCTCACTGCTGGGTCATTCGACATGCTCGCCGAAGTCGTCTGCGAAGATGATGACAGCTTGCTCGACCTGCTGAATGGAAAAATCCGCGCCGTTCCCGGTGTGGTCCAAACCGAAGTCTTTACCTATCTACAACTGAAGAAACAGCAATACAACTGGGGAACTCGCTAGTCCCCCACCAACACAACGGAGTTGATAAAAATGGCTTTCCTCACCAAGAAGCCCAAGGCTGCAAAGGCAGCCACGCCGAAGGCAAAGGCGCCCGCAGCACAAACGAAGCGCGAGATTGCAAAAGATCCTCTTCAGCAGATGGCGAAGGACCACTTGTGGATGCACTTCGCCCGTCAGTCGGGCATGGAGTCCGGCAACGGGGTTCCCATCATCACCAAGGGTGTGGGTCACCACATCTTCGACTCGAACGGTCGCAAGTACATCGACGGCCTCTCGGGCCTCTTCGTTGTCAACGCTGGCCACGGTCGCAAGCGTCTCGCTGAAGCCGCAGCCAAGCAGGCCGAAGAACTGAGCTTCTTCCCCCTCTGGTCCTACGCGCACCCCTCGGCGATCCAACTCGCTGACCGCCTCGCCGACTACGCACCCGGCGACCTCAACCGCGTCTTCTTCTCCACCGGCGGTGGCGAAGCCGTTGAAACCGCGTTCAAGCTCGCGAAGCACTACTGGAAGCTTCAGGGTCACCCTATGAAGACCAAGGTCATCTCGCGCAACATCGCGTACCACGGCACCCCGCAGGGCGCCCTGGCGATCACCGGTCTTCCCGGAATGAAGGCGATGTTCGAGCCTCTCGTCCCCGGAACGCACCACGTCCCCAACACCAACATCTACCGTGCAGCCGAACAGGGCTACATGGGAGAGGTCACGGACGAGCTCTTCGGAATGTGGGCCGCCAACGAGATCGAGCGCATGATCGAGATGGAAGGCGCCGACACCGTCGCCGCAGTCTTCCTCGAGCCCGTGCAGAACGCCGGTGGTTGCTTCCCTCCCCAGCACAACTACTTCAAACGCGTTCGCGAGATCTGCGACAAGCACAACGTCCTCCTCGTTTCCGACGAGGTCATCTGTGCGTTCGGTCGCATCGGTGAGATGTTCGCGTGCAACGCGTTCGGTTACGTGCCGGACATGATCACCTGCGCCAAGGCGATGACCTCGGGTTACTCGCCCATCGGTGCAACGATCATCTCGGACCGCATCTACGAACCGTTCAAGCACGGACAGGTGTCGTTCCCCCACGGTTACACCTTCGGTGGACACCCTGTGTCGGCCGCGGTTGCCATGGAGAACCTCGACATCTTCGAAGAAGAGGACCTGAACGGAAACGTTCGTCGCAACGCTCCCGCGTTCAAGGCCACCCTCGAGAAGCTCAAGGACATCCCGATCGTCGGTGACGTTCGTGGTGCCGGTTACTTCTACGGAATCGAACTCGTCAAGGACCAGAAGACGAAGGAGACCTTCAACGACGCCGAAGCCGAGCGCCTGTTGCGCGGCTTCCTTTCGAAGGCCCTCTACGAAGCAGGTCTCTACTGCCGTGCGGACGACCGAGGAGACCCGGTTGTCCAGCTCGCTCCCCCGCTGACCATCGGCCAGCCGGAGTTCGACGAGATCGAGCAGATCATGCGTGATGTTCTGACGCGTGCGACGAACCTCCTCTAAGTAAATGGAAACCGTCTCGTTTTGGCACGAGGCAGTCGACCTAACCGCAAGGCCGGCGCTCGATGGTGACACCGTGGTGGATGTCGCAATCATCGGCGCCGGCCTGACCGGTTTGTGGACTGCTTACTACCTGCAGAAGTCTGACCCGTCGCTGTCGATTCTGTTGATGGACAAGTACGTTGCAGGCTTCGGCGCCTCGGGACGCAACGGTGGATGGGCGAGCGCGCTGTTCCCCCAGACCACTCCAGCACTCATCTCGAAGTACGGTTTCGACCGCGCCAAAGCGTTGCGCGATGCGATGGTCGAGACGATTTCGGAAATCGGTCGTGTTGTGAAGACCGAAAAGATTGATTGTGATTGGGTTCACGGCGGCACGTGGATTTACGCGCGAACTGCTCTGCAGGAAAAGATGCTTCGTGCCGAGGTTGCTGAAGCGAACGAATTGGGCATCGATCACCTTGAATGGCGTGGACCGGACGAGGTTTCGGCCGGCGGCTCACGCGGTGCAACCTTCACGCCTGACTGTGCTCGCGTTCACCCCGCGAAACTTGTCCGCCGAATCGCCGAGATTGTTGAGTCCCGCGGCGCCCGAATCGCCGAGAACACCGAGGTGTTGTCATGGGCCAAGGGCACGGTCGTGACGGACCGCGGTACCGTCACCGCGAAGCACATCATCAACGCGACCGAGGGCTACGGGGCATCCATCGCCCAGACGAAGAAGCGAATTCTTCCTCTGTACTCGCTCATGATTGCCACGGCACCTTTGCCGGATTCGGTGTGGGACGAACTGAAGATCGAACACGGACAAACGTTCAGTGACGGGCGAAACCTCATCATCTACGGTCAGCGAACTGCCGATAATCGTTTCGCATTCGGCGGTCGTGGCGCCCGATACCACTGGGGCTCGTCGATCAAACCAGAATACGACCGCGTCGAGAGCGTCTTCCTGCACCTCACGCGCACTCTTCGCGAGATGTTCCCCCAGATCGCCGACCAGATTGTCGTCACGCACCGCTGGGGTGGACCGCTTGGCGTTCCGCGCGACTGGCACGCGCACGTCGCGTACGACCCTGCGACCGGAATCGGTGGCGCGGGCGGTTACGTCGGTGACGGACTGTCCACGACCAACCTGGCAGGTCGCACTTTGGCGGACCTCATCACGGGGCGTTCCACGGACCTAACCGCACTGCCGTGGGTCGGCCACCGCTCGCCGAGTTGGGAACCCGAACCGCTTCGCTTCATCGGAGCGAACGCAG
This sequence comes from uncultured Gulosibacter sp., assembly GCA_964637095.1. Classification (GTDB taxonomy): domain Bacteria; phylum Actinomycetota; class Actinomycetes; order Actinomycetales; family Microbacteriaceae; genus MWH-TA3. The sequence goes on along the minus strand of CAZWTW010000005.1, from coordinate 47,310 downwards.
GTTTGCTGGGAATGACCGCCGCCGATATCGAAGAGGGCGTCACCGGACGTCCGTCGATCATCGCTCGGTTGCTTGCACCGCTCACAGGTCACTAGCCAATAGCCTGAAGAGGTGATTCGCCGCTACCTCGCTCCTGGCCTCGGCCGTCGCGTTGGTGTCGGTGTCGCGGCGATCGCGATCGTTGCGCAGGTTCTCGTGTTGGGCACGGCGGCGTGGTCGCTGATGAACCGTGCCGCGATTCGCGACTGGCTCGTGGTGGGCAAAGTTGTTCCGTCCGACACCCTCGAAACATATGTTTCCGAGGCGGGCATGTCCTCCGCCGGACGTTTCTACCTCTATGCGTCGAGACCCGAACTGCATACCGCGTCAACGTTCGCCAAGTCGTGCACAGCCAAGGAAACCGGTGTCGCGGTGCTGGGGTGTTACGTCCTCGCCACCGACCGCATCCACCTTCTGGACATAACGGATCCCGCGTTCGACACGATGGAACCTGTCGTCGCGGCGCACGAGATGCTTCACGCAGTGTGGGCACGATTTGACGACGCTGAACGCGCGCGGGTCGCCGCCGCCGTCGAATCCTCGTATGCCGCGATCAACGATCCCGTTCTTGCCGAGCGCCTTGCGGTTTACGAGGACGCCTCGGGCGACATCGACGTCGCCGAACTGTTCGCTGTGTTGGGAACGGAAGTCGCGCTCGTCGGCGAGGACCTCAACGAGGTCTACAACCGTTACTTCGACCGTCGAGGCGCAGTCGTTGCCCTTGCCGTCGAGGCGGCGACGGTGATTTCGACAATCGTGGACGAGATTGCCCGCGTCAGCACCGAAATCGTCGCGTTGGAGGCGTCCATCGAGGCGAGCAGAATCGCCTACGCCGAAGGCACCGCGCAACTATCTGATGATGTTGCCGCGTTCAATCGCAACGCGAACAAGCCCGGGTACTACCAGTCGCAATCCGAGTTCGACGGCGACCGTGCAGCGCTGAAGAAGCGCGAAGCGAAACTTGAAAAGGCGCGGCTCGCGATCAACGCGTCTATTGACGAATTCAACGTGCTCGTCGGACAACTCGAGGTACTGAACGGCCAGGCGATGGCTCTGAACGAGGCTCTCGGAGTCGATGTCAGCGCGATGGCGCCGGTCACGGAACCGCCAGTTCCTACTCCCTAGTCGAAGAGGGCCGAGATTTCGGCGAATTCGTTCGCACTGGGCGTCCATGCTGTCGCGGCCTCTGCGTTTTGTCGCACTTGCACGGCGCTCGTTGCCCCCGCGATTACCGAACTGAGACCCGGAACGGCGAGAAGCCAGCCGATGGTGCCCTGCAGCATGGTGATTCCGCGGGCGTTGCAGAACGCGGTGAACGCGTCCATCGTGTCCCACGGCGCCTCCGCATGCAGGAACGATCGGATTCGCATGATTCGAGAATCCGCGGGTCCCCCGTTGCGGTCGAACTTTCCCGTGAACAGTCCGTTGTAGAGCGGGAAGAACGGAAGGAAGCCGAGATTCAGCTCGCGGACTGTCGGCAACACCGTGGTTTCGACGGCACGCTCGAGCAGGTTCAATTGGTCTTGCGCCGAGGTGAACGGTGTGACCCCGAGGCGCTCTGCCGCGGAATCGGCAACCCGAATCTGCTCTGCCGTGTACTGAGTGTGACCGATGTGGCGGACTCTTCCTTCGTCGATGAGTTCCTGGAGAGCCTCGAGGGTCTCGTCAATCGGCGTCGCGGGGTCGGGAGTGTGGTGTTGGTAAAGGTCGACGTAGTCGGTTTGCAAGCGTTCGAGCGCGGCGTCGATCGCGGCGCGAATATAGGCGCGCGACCCGTAGGAACCCTCGGAGTGGTGAGGGCTGTCGAATTCGGCATGCCCAAACTTTGTTGCGAGCACGATTTCGGAACGGCGACGTGAGACAACGTGACCCATGTGGCTCTCGGAGAGTCCGAATGTTGAACCATAGAGTTCGGCGGTGTCCCAGAAGGTGACACCCGCGTCGAGGGCCGCGTCCAGGACTTCGGCACTTCCCACCGCGGTGAATGTCGGGGTGTCGTCTCGACCAAAGTTGTTGCACCCCAGCCCAACAGCGGAGACAAGCAGGCCAGAGCGTCCGAGTTCGCGTGAAGGTACGGTCATGTCCCCATTCTTCCCCAGAACGCGGTGCGTGAGTGTTTTCCCCAGCGGCGGGGATTGCATCGACACCGAAAACCGTCGGCGGTAATCTCGAACCATGACAACGTTTGATTCCATTATTCGAATGGACAGCCCCCTCGGTCGCCTCGAGTTGCTTGCTCGCGGTGGCAAAATCGTCAGCATCGAAATCGAGAAGCGCGGTCGCCTCAGCAACGACGGCGAACCGGACAAGTCGTCCCCCGTTCTCGACAAGGCTCGTAAGCAGCTCGCCGAATATTTCGCGGGAAAGCGCAAGTCGTTCCAGGTCCCCGTCTCGCTGGAGGGAACTGACTTCCAAAAGTCGGTCTGGAGCGCGGTCAACGACATCCCATTCGGAAAGGTGTTGTCGTACGGCGAAGTTGGACACGAAACCGGTCGTCCAACTGCGGGACGAGCAGTCGGCGGTGCCGTTGGCGCGAACCCCGTCCCCATCATCATCCCCTGCCACCGCGTGTTGGCGTCCGACGGTCGAATCACGGGCTATTCGGGCGGTAACGGCATCGAAACGAAGGCCTGGCTGCTCGACCACGAAGGAATTGCCCACCGGTGAACGCTCTACGCGTCGGTGAGGACGGTCTCGCGCGCTGTTGGTGGTGCGGGACCGACCCTTTGTATGTCGAGTACCACGACACCGAATGGGGTGTGCCCGTCCACGGCGACCGCGAGATGTTCGAGCGACTCACGTTAGAAGCATTCCAGTCCGGACTTTCGTGGATCACCATTTTGAAACGTCGTGAAACCTTTCGCGCCGCATTCGCGGGGTTCGACCCTCACGCCATCGCCGGATTCGGCCCAGTCGACCGTGACCGACTGATGAATGACCCGGGAATCATCCGCAATAACGCCAAAATCGACGCGACGATTCACAACGCGGCAATTGTCGCCGACATGATGGACCGCGAACCCGGCGCTTTGGATGACCTCATTTGGTCTCACGCGCCGAAGTCACAGCCTCGACGTCGTGACCGTGGGGACATTCCGGCCGTCACACCAGAATCCCAAGCACTAGCTAAATCGTTGAAGAAACGCGGCTTCCGGTTCGTCGGCCCCACTACGGCATACGCCCACCTGCAGGCCGTCGGAGTCGTCAACGATCACGTCGACGGCTGCCACCGACTCAAATAGCGAGTGTCACGATTCCCGGACGGATTGACATCGACATCCCTCGATCACGGGCCCAATCAACGAGGGAATCAGGCGTCGGCAGGTCGGGCGCATCGGTAACAAGCGAACGAACAAGTTCGCCCTTGTGAATCTTGTTGAAGTGGTTGAGGGCCTTACCGCCGTCGGCAGCGACGACTGCGAGATACGCAGAGGGAACGTCATCGGGGATCGGCGCGAGTGAGCGATAGCCTTCCGAACGACAATCGAGGACCCAGTCCCCCGCCGCCATTTCGCGGATTGCGTCAGAGACGCGACCGGACCAATAGTCCTTGAGCGCGGTCTTGCGAATCTTCGTATCGTGAGACAGACGATAGACGGGGATTTCGTCCGCAGCAGACACGATCCCGAACAGAGCAGAGTGCATGAAAACATGCTTCGCGGCCCAGCTCCGTTGTTCTGCGGTCCAGTCGGCGGCTCCGGTCGCGGAATACAGAACGCCGGTGTACCGATCGATGGCCGGCATGACGGGCGCATCCGTAAACACGTTGTTGCCGAGTTCCTCGATGGACTTCGGTCCCAACTTCAACGCTTTGGCCGCCACGGCGGCAGAATCCCTGCACCACGCCTCGAGGTCTCGCATCAGTTCGATGCGCGCAGCGTCCTGAAGGGAAAAACTGAGGGTGGGCAACCCTGTGTGGGGCTGCCCACCCTTGAGCTTTGTTTCCGAGGGCGGAAGCAGAAGGCGCACTAGGCGACCAGTTCCGCCTGGCTCGCGACGACCATGACGATGTTGTGCTCGACCGAAAGGAACCCTCCGTCGGCCTTCGCCAGAATCACGCCGCTGTCAGCGGTGTGGATGCGAACCTCGCCGGCCGAGAGAACTCCAAGGAGCGGCTCGTGACCGGGGAGGATGCCCAACTCACCCTCGGTGGTGCGAGCGACCAGCATGGTCGCCTGTCCCGCCCAGACCTCGCGGTCTGCGGCGACGACGTGCACCTCGAGTGACGATGACGACATGATTTAGCCGTTTTCCTTCTGGATCTGTGCCCACTTCTCTTCGACGTCGGTGATGGCACCAACGTTGAAGAACGCCTGCTCGGCGACGTGGTCAAATTCACCCTTGGCGATGGCATCGAACGACTCGATCGTGTCCTTGAGCGGAACGGTCGAACCCTCAACACCGGTGAACTTCTTCGCCATGTAGGTGTTCTGCGAGAGGAACTGTTGGATGCGACGTGCGCGCGAGACGGTGATCTTGTCTTCTTCCGAAAGCTCGTCAACACCGAGGATCGCGATGATCTCCTGGAGTTCCTTGTTCTTCTGGAGGATCTGCTTGACCGTCGTGGCAACGCGGTAGTGGTCCGCACCGATGAATCGCGGGTCGAGGATACGACTCGTCGAGGTCAGCGGGTCAACGGCGGGGTACAGACCCTTCGACGCGATTTCACGGGAAAGTTCCGTGGTGGCGTCGAGGTGGGCGAAGGTGGTTGCCGGCGCCGGGTCGGTGTAGTCGTCAGCGGGGACGTAGATCGCCTGCAGCGAGGTAATCGAGTGTCCACGAGTCGAGGTGATGCGCTCCTGGAGGATACCCATCTCGTCGGCGAGGTTCGGCTGGTAACCAACGGCCGAAGGCATACGACCGAGAAGGGTCGACACCTCGGAACCGGCCTGCGTGAATCGGAAGATGTTGTCGATGAAGAGCAGAACGTCCTGCTTCTGAACGTCACGGAAGTATTCCGCCATCGTCAGTGCCGACAAGGCGACGCGAAGACGCGTTCCCGGCGGCTCGTCCATCTGGCCGAAGACAAGTGCGGTCTTGTCGAAGACGCCCGCTTCTTCCATTTCGTGGATGAGGTCGTTACCTTCACGGGTGCGCTCACCGACACCGGCGAACACCGAAACTCCACCGTGGTCCTGCGCAACGCGCTGGATCATTTCCTGGATCAGAACGGTCTTACCGACACCGGCACCACCGAACAGACCAATCTTTCCACCCTGGACGTAGGGGGTCAGGAGGTCGATGACCTTGATACCGGTCTCAAAGAGCTGAGTCTTCGACTCGAGCTGGTCGAACGCCGGGGGCTTGCGGTGAATCGGCCAGCGCTCCTTGATTTCGACCTTCTTCTTGGGGTCTCCGTTGAGGATCTCACCGAGAACGTTGAACACCTTGCCCTTGGTGACGTCTCCGACGGGCACCGAGATGGGCGCTCCGGTGTCGGACACTTCCTGGCCACGGACGAGTCCGTCAGTCGGCTTGAGAGCGATCGCACGAACCAGGTCGTCTCCGAGGTGCTGTGCGACCTCGAGGGTCAACACGATCTCGACGCCGTCCAGCGTGTACGTGGTCTGCAGTGCGTTGTAGATGTCGGGAATCGCATCGTGCGGGAACTCGATGTCAACAACGGGTCCGGTGACACGCGCGATACGTCCAATCGCAGTCGTGGTCTTCGTGGCCATGATCGTCCTTCTTGTCGGTTGTTACTTTGCCGAGACCAGGGCGTCGGCGCCGCCGACGATCTCGGAAATTTGCTGGGTGATTTCGGATTGACGCGCGTTGTTCGCGAGTCGGGTGTAGTTCTGGATGAGCTTGTCGGCGTTGTCCGTCGCGCTCTTCATTGCCTTCTGGCGGGCGGCGTGCTCAGCGGCAGCCGACGACAACATGGCGGCGAAGATGCGGTTCTCGATGAACACCGGGAGGAGCTTGTCGAGAACTTCGAAGCCGTGAGGTTCGAATTCGTAGAGCGGAAGAATTTCAGAACCGGTCGGGATGGGCTCGTCCGCGTCGGCTTCGACGACCTCGAGCGGGAGGAGTCGGAGCACCGACGGAACCTGCGACACGAGGTTGACGAAACGGTTGTATACGAGGTGAATCTCGTCGACTCCGCCTTCGTCGTAGGACTTGAGGAAGTGGGCGATGACGGCTTCGGAAATTTCCTGAGCGGTTTCGACCTCTGGGCGGTCGGTTCCACCGATCCAGTCACGTTCCCACTTGCGCTGACGGAACGAGAAGTAGCTGACGGACTTGCGACCGACGAGGTAGTACACAACCTCTTTGCCTTCGTTCGACAACTTCTCGGCGAGTTCGCCGACCTCGCGCAGGACCTGCGACGAGAACGCACCGGCAAGACCGCGGTCCGACGTGAACACGACAACGGCGGCGCGACGAGGAGTCTCGGTCTGCGTCGTCAACGGGTGGTCAACGTTCGACCCCACAGCGACGGCAGTGACGGCACGCGTCAAAGCCTTCGTGTACGGGGCGGCCGAGTTCATGCGCGTCTGAGCCTTCTGAATTCGCGACGCCGAGATGAGTTCCATCGCACGCGTGATCTTCTTCGTGGTCTGTGCCGACTTAATCTTCTGTCGGTAGATGCGAAGTTGCGCTCCCATGGTTCTCCTCCTCTCGGTCTATCGCTAAATTACTTGCGCTTGCGGGGCTTGACGATTTTGGCCTGTTCGACGTCGGCGTCTGCCATCGCGTCGAACTCTTCCTTGCCAGCCTTGACTCCGCCGTTCTTTCCGCCCTGGAACGCGGCGATGAACTTGTCAACGGCCGTGTCGAGGTCGGACTCGGTCTTGTCGTCAAGAACGTTCGTCTCGCGCAAGGTGTCGAGGATCTTCGTGTTGCGACGAAGGTGCTCGAGGAGCTCCTTCTCGAAACGAAGAACATCGGTGACCTCAATCGAGTCGAGCTTGCCCTTGGTTCCGGCCCAGATCGAAACGACCTGCTCCTCGACGGGGTACGGCGAGTACTGCGGCTGGCGCAGAAGCTCGGTCAGACGAGCACCACGTGCGAGCTGACGGCGGCTGGCTGCGTCGAGGTCCGAAGCGAACATCGCGAACGCTTCGAGCGAACGGTACTGAGCCAGTTCGAGCTTCAACGTTCCCGAAACCTTCTTGATCGACTTGACCTGAGCGTCACCACCAACACGCGACACCGAGATACCGACGTCGACTGCGGGGCGCTGGTTGGCGTTGAACAGGTCGGACTGAAGGAAGATCTGTCCGTCGGTGATCGAGATGACGTTGGTCGGGATGTACGCCGAGACGTCGTTCGCCTTGGTCTCGATGATCGGGAGACCCGTCATCGAACCGGCGCCGAGTTCGTCCGAGAGCTTCGCACAACGCTCGAGCAGACGCGAGTGCAAGTAGAAGACGTCACCGGGGTACGCCTCACGTCCCGGCGGACGACGGAGAAGCAGCGATACGGCACGGTAGGCCTCGGCCTGCTTCGACAGGTCATCGAAGATGATGAGGACGTGCTTGCCCGAGTACATCCAGTGCTGGCCGATCGCCGAGCCGGTGTAGGGGGCGAGGTACTTGAAGCCTGCGGGGTCCGATGCGGGAGCGGCGACGATCGTCGTGTACTCCATCGCGCCGGCTTCTTCCAACGCGCCCTTGACGGCGGCGATGGTCGAACCCTTCTGACCGATAGCAACGTAGATGCAGCGAACCTGCTTGTTGGTGTCTCCCGACTCCCAGTTCGCCTTCTGGTTGATGATCGTGTCAACGGCGATGGCGGTCTTACCCGTCTGACGGTCACCGATGATGAGCTGACGCTGTCCACGGCCGACGGGGATCATGGCGTCGATGGCCTTGATGCCGGTCTGAAGCGGTTCGTGAACCGACTTACGAGCCATAACGCCGGGAGCCTGGAGCTCGAGGGCGCGGCGACCTTCAGCCTTGATGGTGCCGAGTCCGTCGATGGGGTTTCCGAGCGGGTCAACGACGCGACCGAGGTAGCCTTCGCCGACGGGGACCGAGAGGACCTCGCCCGTGCGGGAAACTTCCTGACCGGCCTGGACACCCGTGAATTCACCGAGGATGACGGTACCGATCTCGTCCTCGTCGAGGTTGAGGGCGAGACCAAGCGTTCCGTCCTCGAACTTGATGAGTTCGTTGGCCATAACGCCGGGGAGTCCGTCGACGTGCGCGATACCGTCACCGGCGTCGATCACGTGACCAACTTCCTTTGCGCTCGACTTCGACGGCTCGTACGACTTAGCGAAGTCGCCAAGCGCCTTGCGGATGTCGTCCGGGTTGATAGTGAGTTCAGCCATGGTTTTTCCCTTTGTGCGGCGGGCGCTAGCCCGCGAGTTTCGAGGAGAGTTCTGTGAGGCGCGAACGGATGCTCGCGTCGATGGTGTCGTTTCCGACCTGGATGGTGAATCCGCCGAGAATGTCCGCGTCGACAATTTCGTCGATGTGGTGTTCACGGTTGTAACGCTTCGAGAGGATGCCGAGCACGCGATCGCGCTGTCCCGCATCGAGCGACTGTGCGACAGTCACGACCGCGACACCCTTGCCGCGCTGGTCGGCGACGAGCACCTCGGCGTGGGCGAGCAACGTGCGGATGCGGCGACCGCGAGGAGCGCTCACGAGGTGTCCGACGATTGCCGTGGACGACTCGCTGAGTCCCTTGAGGACGCTGGCGACAAGCTTCGTCTTGGCGTCGGCCGAACCGCGCTTCGAGTTGAGCGACAGTTCCAGTTCGTTGTGGGCCGCAACGGCACGTCCCACGGCGAACAATTCAGTCTCGATGTCGTCCTTGGACGACTGAGCGATGACACGAATGCCGATTTCTTCGATTCCGTCGAGAAGTTCGTTGGCAGACGACCATGTCTGTCCAACGATGTCCTTCAACAGTGCCTGAGCCGAGGAGTCGAGTTTCCCGAGAACACCGGCGACGAGAGCACCCTTGGCGGATGCGTCGGCGACACGGTTCGAGAGAGCACCACGCAGTGCCGGCGAGTTGCCGATTGCGCGACCAGCGTCGAGCAGAGCGACACCGGTCGCAACGCTCAGTCCGCTCGTCTTTGCTACCGCAGCCTTAGCAGCGGTCAGCGCAACGCGTGATGCACTTCCCATTTACTTGCTCTTCTCGTTCTTTTCGATGTCCGCGAGGAATCGGTCAACGATTGCCGACGACGACTTCGAGTCCTTCACCTGGTCACCGATGACGCGACCGGCGAGGTCGAGAGCCAACTGGCCAACCTCGGAACGGAGCGACTGGATCGCGGCGAGACGCTCGGCCTCGATCTGCTGGTGCGCCTTGGCCGCAATGGCCGCAGCATCTGCAGAAGCCTGGTCCTTCAGCTCGGCAAGGATGATCGCACCTTCGGCGCGAGCCTTTTCCTTGATGTCCGATGCTTCCGCGCGGGCTTCAGCGAGCAGAGCGTTGTACTTCTCGAGCGCTTCGGCGGCTTCCTTCTGTGCCGACTCGGCCTGTGCGATGCCGCCCTCGATCTTCTCGGCGCGTGCGTCGAGCGTCTCCTGCATCTTCGGGAGGATGACCTTCCAGAAGAAGAAGAGAACGATCGAGAACGGGACGATCGACCAGACGATGTCGTAGATCTCTGGGATGAGCGGGTTCTTGACCGGTTCCGTTTCGGTAACGGCCGACGCCCACACGAGTACGTGCTGCATGGCGAGTCCTTAAGGAAGGGTTAGACGAAGATGAAGCCGGTAGCGATACCAACGAAGGCGAGTGCTTCGGTGAATGCGATACCGATGTACATGAGGACGGTGAGACGTCCCTGGAGTTCGGGCTGACGAGCAACCGACTCGATCGTCTTTCCGACGACGATACCCACGCCAATGGCGGGTCCGATGGCTGCGAGACCGTAGCCGACGGTTGCAATGTTTCCCGTGATCTCTGCGAGAACCATGGTGTTTCCTTCCGTTGTTGACCCGGTTGGGTCAGGTTGTGGTTAGTGCTCTTCCGCCAGCGCGAGCTGGAGGTAGACGGCGGTCAAGAGGGTGAAAACGTAGGCCTGAAGTACAGCGACCAGGATTTCAAAGAGTGAGAAGGCGATTCCAAAGGCGAGGGTTCCGGCACCGAAGATGTAGCCGAACCACTGGCCGAAGCCGAGGAAGAAGAAGTGTGTCGCCGAGAAGAGCAAAACAAGAAGAAGGTGGCCGACGATCATGTTCATGAGGAGTCGGAGAGTCAGGGTGACCGGACGAAGAACGAACGTCGACAGGAGTTCGATCGGGGTCACGACGATGTAGAACGCCTTGGGGACTCCGGGCGGGAAGAGCGCGTTGCGCAGGAACGCACCGGGGTGCTTCTTGAGACCCGCGTAGATGAACGTGATGTACGACGCAATCGCGAGGACGAGCGGGATACCGATGACCGACGAGCCGGCGATGTTGAATCCAGGGACGATTCCCGTGATGTTGAGGAACAGCACGAGGAAGAAGATGGTGGTGAGGATCGGCAGGAAGCGGCGGCCGTCCTTTTTGCCCAGCAGGTCCTCGGCGATGCTGACGCGAACGAGGTCGAGCGCCATTTCGAGGAGAGCCTGGAAGCGACCGGGAACGATCTTCATGTTGCGCGTTCCGAGCCAGAAGATAACGACGAGAAGCGTGACCATGATCATGCGGATGATCATGATGCGGTTCATCGCGAACGGCGTGCCCTCGAACAGCACGATGTCGGGGAAAAATTCGGAGATGGACGGAGCGTGGAACTCAACGCCTGCACTGAGAACGAGGCTTGACAGTCCGTTCAGCAAAGCGTTCTCCTTGGCTCGAGCGCGGGATTACTCACCACGCAGGGCATCACTTCTATGACCCTATCATGTCGACGACCGGCACACGAGCCCTCGACACGGCGATGACGTCACTCACGAGCGCCCCGATTACCGCGGCAATCACACTGCTGAGGGCGATGACCGGATTGATCTCTGCGACGTTTCTGATGACGAAAATTGCGACAAGAAACAGGACGAATTTGAGCAGCCACGCGCCCAAAACGGTGATGAAGAATGCGCCGGAGGCGATGGACCCACCCGACAATTTTTGACCGAGCAGAATCGAGCCTGCGGTGACGCCCATGAACACGAAGGCGATCAGTGCACCGAGCAGCGCGCTAATGACACCGGTCATTCCGTCGACCTGGTACCCGATGATCCCACCGACGATTCCGATGCCAGCGGTGATGACTGCACCCAACAGAAGGGCGGATCGAAGCGCCTTGTTGGCGAGTTGAACGGCGGTGGTCACAGGGCCTTCTCCTTGGTCGATGACGACTTTTTCTTGCGCGCAAGCGGCGCGAGCGTGAGATATGTGGTGACGAGGAAGCCGGCGAGCACGATTCCCGCGGCGACGCTGGCACGGACAAACATGAACAACAGCGCACCGACGGACGCGACTGTTGTCCACGCGTACAGGACGAGCACGGCCCGCAAGTGCGAGTGACCCATGTCGAGAAGTCGGTGGTGCAGGTGCTTGCGGTCTGCGGTGAACGGCGACTTTCCGTTGAGCAGGCGCCTGGTCACGGCCATGCCGAAGTCCAACAGCGGAATCAGCAACACGGCCAGCGGGATGAGCAGCGGGATGAAAGCGGGGATGAATTGCTTGGGGTCGACCGTTCCGGGGTCGACCTGTCCCGTGACGGAAATGGTGGAACCGGCCATGATCAGCCCGATGACGAGCGCGCCGGAGTCCCCCATGAACATCTTCGCTGGGTAAGCGTTGACGGGGAGGAACCCGATGAGAGCACCGCACAGCGACGCGGTCAGCAGAGTCGCGAGGTTGAAATAGTTCTGGTGGCCGGGTCCGATAGCAAGGATGTACGAGTAGATGAAGAACACGGTTCCCGCGATGAGCGAGACGCCGGCGACAAGACCGTCCAAACCGTCGATGAAGTTCACGGCGTTCATCACGAGCACAACGGCGAAAACGGTGAGGATGAGTGACATCGTCGGCGACAACAGGATGATTCCGCCGAACGGTAGGCTGACAATCTGAATTCCCGACCATGCCATGACACCGGCGGCAATCAGTTGGGCACCGAGTTTCGTCAGCCAGTCGATGTCGTACAGGTCGTCGAGAATCCCCACAATCGCCATCAACGCAATCGCGATTGACATGCCGATGACGGGCATCGGGTCAACGAACACGCGGTCGAACGCGGGAAGAACGGTCGCCAGGGCGAATGCGGCGCCGACACCGAGAACGATTGCGACACCGCCGAGACGCGGGGTCGGAGTCGTGTGCACGTCTCGCTCGCGAATGCCGGGGTAGATCTTGTATTTGTGGCTAAGCCGCAGCATCACCTGGGAAGCGGTGAAGCTGACGATGGCCGAAATCAATCCGACGTATATATAGTTCACGACGCGTCCTCGGCGATGTCGCCAACGATGGCGCGAATCGCGTCACGCGAGATAACCCCGTCGCGCAAGATTGCGACGGGCTTGCCGATCAGCGTCGGCGTGCAGTCGACGATCGTCGAACCCGAACGGCTGTCCGACGCGGAACCGCCGTCAAGATAAAAATCGATGCTCTCGCCCAATTGCGCCTCGGCTTCGGCAGCGGTGAGAGCGGCGGGCTCGCCCGTGCGATTCGCGCTGGACACGGCTAGCGGTCCGGTCTCGCGAAGAAGTTCCAGAGCGATGGAGTTATCGGGCATGCGCACCGCGACGGTGTCGTTCGTGTCCCCCAGGTCCCACGTCAGAGTCGCTCGGGCGGGAACGACGATGGTCAGTCCGCCTGGCCAAAACGCCTCGGCGAGTTTCGTCATCTCGGGGGTGACGGTCTCGGCCAACGCGCCGAGAGTCTCGATGCCGCCGATGAGCACGGGCGGCGGCGACTGACGACCGCGACCCTTCGCGTCGAGCAACGACTGCACCGCTGACGCGTTGAACGCATCGGCTGCGACTCCGTAGACGGTGTCCGTGGGGATGACGACGAGTCGGCCACGACCGATTGCCCCGCGCGCCATGCGAAGGCCCGTGAGCGCCTCGGTGGTGTCGGCGCAGGAATATGTCGTGCTCATCGTTGTCAGTTTATCCATCCAACATCAGCGCACGGCGGTGAGGGCTCGTTCGCGGTGAAGCAGGTCGGTGTGAGTCGTTGCGCCGCGGAAACCGGCCTCCTCAGCGATCGCGCGAACCGCGGCGCCCTGGTTGTCTCCGTGTTCCAGAACGAGGACTCCCCCTGGGTGCAAGAGTCGGGCGGCGGTAGCGATGAAGGTGCGAATGTCACGCAGTCCGTCGTCTCCGCCGAACAGCGCGGTCTCTGGGTCGTACCCCAACACCTCGATGTCGTCGGGCTTTTGTGCGTCGGGGATGTACGGCGGGTTGGTGACGACGACGTCAACCGTGCCGTCGAGTTCGGTCAGTGCATCGGACGCGTCCGCCTGGACCAGCGTCACGCGTTCGTCGCCGAGGCGGTCGATGTTGCGCTTGGCCCAGACCAGAGCATCGTCGAAGCGTTCGACCGCAACCACACGCGAATGCGGCACCTCGGTGGAAAGCGAAAGCGCCAGCGCCCCGGTACCGGTACCCAAATCAACCGCCAGCGGAGACGGACTCGGAACCTGAATCAGGGCGTCGATTGCTAACTGCGCAACAAGTTCGGTCTCGGGCCGTGGAACGAGAACGCCGTTTCCGACTTCCAGAACCATGTGGCGAAATGGTGCCTGGCCGGTGATGTGCTGGAGTGGCTCGCGCGTTTCACGTCGGTCGCCCAGTTCGCCGATTCGCGCCAGCTGTTCGGCGTCGAGTTCAGTTCCCATGAACGCCATGGCCGCAACTTCGCCGCGAGTCCACCCCGTGACGAAACCGACGAGAAGTTCGGCATCCGCCAGAGCAGACGCGATTCCCGCCCGGCTGAAGCGTTCGGCCAGTTCGGAGACGACCTCGGCGACCGTCGACACGATTACTCCGACAGCGCCTTGAGCTGGGCTTCTTCGTCGACCTGAATGCAGGACTCGACGATGGGGTCGAGAGCGCCGTTCATCACCTGGTCGAGGTTGTACGCCTTGTAGCCCGTGCGGTGATCCGCGATGCGGTTCTCGGGGAAGTTGTAGGTGCGAATGCGTTCCGAACGGTCCATCCCGCGAATCTGACTCTTGCGAGCGTCACTCGCGACGGCGTCGCGCTCTTCCTGCTGACGAGCGAGAAGGCGAGCACGCAGAACGCGCATCGCTGATTCCTTGTTCTGGATCTGGCTCTTCTCGTTCTGACACGAAACGACGATTCCCGTGGGAACGTGCGTGATGCGAACGGCCGAGTCGGTCGTGTTAACGGACTGACCGCCTGGGCCGCCCGAACGGAACACGTCGATGCGCAGGTCGTTGGGGCTAATGTCAATTTCTTCCGGCTCGTCGACTTCGGGGAAGACGAGAACGCCCGTGGTCGACGTGTGGATGCGGCCCTGGGTTTCGGTGGCGGGCACGCGCTGAACACGGTGAACACCGCCCTCGTACTTGAGGCTCGCCCACACGCCTTGTGCCGGGTCGTTCGACTTACCCTTGATGGCAACCTGAACGTCCTTGAGCCCACCGAGATCGCTGTCGGTGCGGTCGAGAATTTCGACACGCCAACCGCGGCTGTCGGCGTACTGCGAATACATGCGAAGCAGGTCGGCTGCGAACAATGCGCTTTCCGCGCCGCCTTCGCCACCCTTGATTTCCATGATGACGTCACGGCCGTCGTCGGGGTCGCGCGGGATGAGCAGACGGCGAAGTTTCTCTTCCAGTTCCGGAATCGATGCCTCGAGAGCCGGCACTTCCTCGGCGAACGCCGGGTCGTCCTTGGCCAGTTCCTTGGCAGCAGCAAGATCGTCGCGCGCAGCCTCAAGCAGTTCGTGAGTGTTCACGATTGCATTGAGTTCCGCGTAGCGACGGTGCAGTTTCTTCGCTCGAGCCGCGTCAGCGTGCACCGACGGATCCGCCAAGTCCACTTGGAGTTGGGCGTGTTCCGCGAGGAGTCCCTCGATCGACTCAAACATGGGCTTAGAGGGTGACGACAGCGGTGGCGATGTCAAGCAGTTCGTCGCGAACGGCTCCGGGGAATCCCTCGGTGACGTGGTCGACGGTTGCGATGACGGTCAGTGAACCACCGGCTTCGAGGGTGCGTCCGGCGCCAAAGAGACGCTTGGTTGCCGCGAAGACAGCCGAGTCAACGGGTCCGTCACCAATCGGGCGCGAGCCCTGGATGACAGCGAGCTGGCCCTTGGCGATGCGCGTGAGCGAGTCAACGAGGACGACAACGTGGTGTCCCTTTTCGACGAGGCGCTTGGCGCGGGCGATGGCAAGTTCTGCGACGGTGACGTGCTCGTCGGCGTGACGGTCGTACGACGATGCGGCGACCTCTCCGCGAACTCCGCGGCTCAGCGCGGTGACGTCCTCGGGAAGACCATCGGACACGACGACCATGAGGTGGGCGTCGGTCGCGCTGGCCGAAATCTCGGCGGCGAGGTCACGAATGACCGCGGTGCGGGTTGCGCCTGCGGGGGCGTCCACGAGAACGCGGTCACCCTTCTTGACTCCGTCGAAACGGCCGTGCAGTCCAAGACCTTCGGTCGCGTGAATCGGGGTCAGGTCGGCGAAGTCGTCACGCGTGACGGCCTCGTCGGGTGCAGCGCCGTTGACGAAATCGATCGTCGCGAGGGCGTTGTACTTCTGACGGTTCTGGAAGTCGTTGTCGCGCGGCTGGCGAATCGCACCAACAATCGCGTCTCCGCGGCGCAGGTTGTACTTCTTGACCTGACCGAGAGCAACGTAGATGTCGGCGGGGCTAGCGAGGTAGCCGGCGGTACGCACGAAGGCGTAGTTGTCGAGGATGTCGAGGATTCCGGCGACCGGGATCAGGACGTCGTCATCGCTGACGGCGTCGAAGTCGTCGTCACGACCGCGACCGCGCTTGCGGTTGCGCTGGCGGCCACGGCCACCCTCGGACTGGTTGTCGTCTCCGTCGACGGAATCGTTCGAGTTGTTCTCGGTCGATTCGCCGTCGGCCGAATCCGTGTTCTTGGCGCCACGACCGCGGCCACGGCCACGGCTGCGCGAACGACCGCCCTCTGCCGGGGCGTCGCCTTCGGCTGCGGGAGCGTTAGAGATCGACTCGGTGGCCGTTTCCTTCGCTGCGCGGGGAGCCTTCTCGGCGGGTGCGCCTTCCGTCACCTCGATGGGTGCATCGGGCGACTTCTTGACCGCACGGCGCGGTGCGCGCTTGCGGGGAGCCGACTCGGACGAATCGGTGTTGTCGATTACAACGTCGTTGTTCTCGTTTTCCATGGTGTTACTCCTTGTGATTGTCACGCCACCGTGACCAGCCACAAGAAGCGGCATGCGATGGTGTGATGCGAAACCTGCTCGGACGCCGAATTATTTTTCGGTGCCATCGGGCAGTACTACAACAGTAGCACCCTTGAAATCGACGGCGAGCATCAGGCACTCCCACTCGTCGTTTCCGATGGAGTCAATGAGATCCGCTGCGCGCTTGCGTTCGACCGGGTCGTCGGTGAGGACGAGTACCGACGGGCCAGCACCCGACACGACCGCCGCGAATCCGGCGTCACGCAGCGAGTGAACGAGTTCGTTCGTCGCGGGCATCGCCTCGGCGCGGTATTCCTGGTGCAGTTTGTCTTCGGTCGCTTCGTGCAGAAGTTCGGGGCTCTGGATGAGGGCCGCGATGAGCAGCGCCGAGCGCGACACGTTGAAGATGGCGTCTTCGTGCGGAACCTGTTCCGGCTGCAGTGCACGGGCGACCTTGGTGCTCATGGTTGCGTTGCGCGGAACCGCCACCAGCAACGAGACACCGCGGTGCACGATCAACTTCTTGTGCTTGGGGCCGTTCGGTGTCGTCCACGCAATCGACAGGGCCCCGAAGAGCGCGGGGGCAACGTTGTCGGGGTGTCCTTCGAGTTCCGTCGCGATGTTGAGCAAGCCCTGGGCGTCGATGTCGACGATTCCGTCGAGCAGACCCTTGGCCAGCATGATTCCGCCGACGATCGCCGCGGACGACGAACCCATTCCGCGGGCGTGCTGGATGCGGTTCTCGCACACGAGTTCGATTCCGGGAACCGGAACGCCGAACTTTTCGAACGTCTTGATGAGTGAGTGCGCGACGAGGTTGGATTCGTCGGTCGGAACTTCGCCTTCACCGACGCCGTGAACGGTGACGCGGACGCCCTTCGTTGGCGAGACGGTGGCGGACAGTTCGTCATACAGCGACAGCGCCATTCCGAGCGTGTCGAAACCGGGGCCGAGGTTCGCCGTCGTTGCGGGAACCTTGACGTGGACCGTGCGGCCCATCGGGACGTCGGCGGCCATCTAGTGGCCCTTCGACATTCCGAGAACCGATGCGATCTCGTCAGCGTTGACGGGAACGACGAGCGGCGAGACTTCGCTGCCGTCGGCACGCTTGAGTCCCCACTGCGGGTCCTTGAGTCCGTGACCCGTGACGGTCAGCACGCACACGGCGTCCTTGGGGATGACCCCAGCCGCTGCGCGTTCGAGCAGACCGGCAACCGAGATGGCCGAAGCCGGCTCGACGAAGATTCCGACCTCACTTGCGAGGACCTTCTGTGCGGCGAGGATGTCAGCGTCAGAAATCGCGCCGAAGTATCCGTTCGAATCCTTGTGCGCGGCAATCGCAAGATCCCACGACGCCGGCTTGCCGATGCGAATCGCGGTGGCGATCGTCTCGGGGTTGTTGATGGGGGCGCCGTTCACGAGAGGAGCCGAACCGGCAGCCTGGAATCCGAACATGCGCGGCAGGACGCTGGTGACTCCGCGGGCGATCTCTTCGCGGTATCCGCGGTGGTACGCCGTGTAGTTTCCGGCGTTGCCGACGGGGATGAAGTGGAAGTCGGGGGCGCGACCCAGAACCTCGACGACCTCGAACGCGGCGGTCTTCTGCCCTTCGATGCGGTCGTTGTTCACCGAGTTGACGAGGTGAATCGGGTAGTTCTCGGCGAGTTCACGAGCGATGTCGAGACAGTCGTCGAAGTTCCCCTGCAACTGAAGGATCTGGGCGTCGTGTGCGACCGCCTGGCTCAGCTTGCCCATCGAAATCTTGCCCTCGGGGACGAGGACTGCTGCGGTGATGCCCGCATAGGCGGCATATGCGGCGGCGGATGCCGACGTGTTGCCGGTCGACGCACAAATGACGGCCTTCGCACCGTGTTCGACGGCCTTGGAAATCGCCATCGTCATTCCGCGGTCCTTGAACGACCCGGTCGGGTTCATTCCCTCGAACTTGACGTACACCTTGGCTCCAGTGCGGGCGGACAGCGACGGCGAGTAGATGAGCGGGGTTCCACCTTCGCCGAGCGAAATGATGGGGGTCTTCGACGTGACGTCGAGGCGGTCGGCGTACTCGTGGAGAACACCTCGCCACTGGCGGGAAACGGGCTTCTTCGCACCAAACAGGTTCGACCAGCGATTCGCCATTACAGACCTTCCACTCGGAGCACACCCGAAACGCGTTCTACGACGGGTGATGCGGCAAGCGCCTCGACTGTCGCGGCGAGATCGGCCTCGATCGCCTCGTGGGTACCGATAACTAGCGTAGCGGTCAGCGAACCGTCGGTTGCGGTCTTCTGCTCGACCGATTCGACCGAAACGCCGTGCTTGGCGAACAACGACGCGATCTCGGCGAGAGCGCCGGCGGCATCCTTGATTTCGAGCGACACGTGGTACCGCGTGTGGATCGCCGAGATGGGGAGGATCGGGAAGGTCGCGTGCGTCGATTCGGCGACACCGGGACCGCCAATGACGTGACGGCGGGCGGCCGTGACGAGGTCACCGAGGACTGCAGATGCCGTCTGGATTCCCCCGGCGCCTGCGCCATAGAACATCAGCGAACCGGCGGCTTCGGCTTCGACAAAGACCGCGTTGTACGCGCCGTGAACAGCGGCAAGCGGGTGTGCCAGCGGAACCATCGCGGGGTATACGCGGGCGCTGACGCCCTCGGACCCGTCCGGACCGATGACGCGCTCGGCGATCGCCAACAACTTGACGACGTATCCGGCCTTGCGCGCTTCCTGAACCTGCTCCAGCGTCACGCCGGTGATTCCTTCGCGGTAGACCTTCTCGACAGGAACGTGGGTGTGGAACGCGAGTGAGGCGAGAATTGACGCCTTCTGCGCAGCGTCAAATCCTTCGATGTCAGCGGTCGGGTCAGCTTCGGCGTAACCCAGGTCGGTCGCCATCGCAAGGGCGGCTTCCATCGACTCGCCGTGGGTGTCTATGCGGTCGAGGATGAAGTTCGTCGTCCCGTTGACGATTCCGAGAATGCGGTGGACGCGGTCCCCCGCGAGCGATTCACGCAGCGGGCGGATGATCGGGATGGCGCCGGCAACAGCGGCTTCGTAGAAGACCTGCGCGCCGACCTGTGCAGCGGCGTCGAAAATCTCTGGGCCGTGGTGAGCCAGCAGCGCCTTGTTCGCGGTGATGACGTCGGCGCCCGCGTTGATGGCCGAGAGGATGAGCGAGCGGGCCGGCTCGATGCCGCCCATCAGTTCGATAACGATGTCGGCGTTGCGGACCAGCGTCTCGGCGTCGGTGGTGATGAGGTGTGCGGGAATCGCCGCGTCACGCTTGGAGTCGGGGTTGCGAACGGCAACGCCAATCAGCTCAAGACCGGCACCGACACGGGCGGCGAGCTCGTCGCCGTGCTGCAAGATCTGGTCGGCCACCTGGGCGCCGACACTTCCCGCGCCGAGCAGCGCGATTCGAAGGTTGCGGTATTCGATCATCGGGTGTCACTTTCCAACTGGGTGTCTCGAGAGAACAGATCGGCGACGGTTTCCCGCCGAACGAGCAGGGTTGCCGCTCCGCCGTGAACGGCGACGACGGCGGGGCGGGCGATTTGGTTGTACGGGTTCGACAGAGACGCGCAATACGCGCCGGTCGCGGGAACAGCAAGCAAGTCACCTCGGTGCACGTCACTGGGCAGGTAATCCGTGCGAACGACGATGTCGCCGCTCTCGCAGTGCTTGCCGACGACTCGGACGAGTGCGGGGTCGGTTGCACTGAGACGCCCGGCCAAAGCGACCGAATAGTCCGCGTGATACAGCGCGGTGCGCATGTTGTCGCTCATTCCGCCGTCGACAGACACATACGTGCGGGTTCCCGCGTTGCCGTGGTCGTCGACGACGTCAATCGGCTTAATCGTGCCGGCGGTGTACAGCGTGATTCCGCCTGGACCGACGACCGAACGGCCGGGTTCAATGGCGAGCGTGGGAATCGCGATGCCCTTCTCACCGCAGATGCGGGCGACTTCGTGGACCAGTTCGGCGACAAGGTCAGCTGCGTCCGTCGGCGAATCGACCGAGGTGTACGCGATACCGAAACCACCACCGAGGTTCAGTTCGGGAACGTCACCGTCGGCCAGAAGTTCGGCGTGAACGTCGAGCAGGCGTTGGGCGGCTTCGACGAAACCGCTGATTCCGAAAATCTGTGACCCGATGTGCGAGTGCAGCCCGAGGAATCGCAGCGACGAACGCGAACGGATCCGCGCGACCAGGGCGGGAACGTCACGCAGCGCGACACCGAACTTCTGGTCTTCGCGGGCGGTAGCCAAGTATTCGTGGGTCGACGCGTGGACACCCGTGTTCGCGCGCAAGCGAACGTTCTGGACGACGCCCGCACCGTCGGCGATGTCGGCAACGCGGTCGATCTCGTCCAACGAATCGATGACAAGAGAACCAACACCGACGGTCACCGCGCGGTGGATTTCGCCGTCACTCTTGTTGTTTCCGTGAAGACCGATGGACGCGGCGGGGACACCGGCGGCAAGCGCCAATTCAAGTTCACCCTCGGTCGCGACGTCGACACGCAGACCGGCGTCGACCATCCACCTCAAGACTCCCGCGCTGGAGAACGCCTTGCTGGCGTAGTACACGTGACCGTGAGTCCCGACCGATTCACACGCGGCGGCGAACGATTCACGGATGCGGCGAGCACGTCCTCGAACGTCCGCTTCGTCGAAAACGTAAAGGGGCGTTCCGAATTCGGCGGCAAGTGCGGAGACCGCGACTCCTCCGATTTCGATTTCACCGTCAGCGTTGCGGTGTGCCGTGTGCGGCCACACACCAGGCGCGAGCACGTTCGCATCGAGCGGCGGGGTGAGCCACTTCGGGGCGAGGGGGTTATTCACGTCAAACCTCACAAGAGTCGTTACACAAGGTGAGGCGAGCGAATCCGGATTGACCCCTGAAGCCGTGTTCTAGTTTAGCGAACCGCGCGTCAGAGTGATGCTGTCTTCCGCAGCGACCCACGCGAGCATCGCGCACTTGACGCGAGCGACGAATTTCGAGACGCCGGACAGCGACGCCAGATCGCCGTATTCCTCTTCGTCGAGAATGATTGCGCCGCGCGACCGCATCGCTTCACGGAACCCGTCCGCGAACCTTTCGAACTCGGCGATAGTCATGCCCTTGGATTCGGCGGCGAGCATCGACGCTGACGCCTGCGAGATGGAACAGCCTGTCCCCTCCCACTCGATTCCGTCGATCGTCGAACCGTCGGCGGACAACAACACCTGCAGGTTGATTTCGTCACCACAGGTCGGGTTGTACTGGTGCGACGGGTGACCACCGTGGTCGATGCCGTATCCGACCTTGCGCTTGTAGTGGTCGAGGATGATTTGTTGGTAGAGACCTTCGATGTCCATTACTTCTCCCCAAAGAATCCGCGAACCTGAGCCAGAGCGTCGGCAGCGAATTCGACCTCTGCGAGCGTCGAATGAACACCCAGCGAGATGCGCGTCGACGAATCGACCCCGAGTCGCTTGTGCAACGGCTGAGCACAGTGGTGCCCAACGCGAACGGCGATCCCCTTCGAATCCAGGAACTGGCCGACGTCGTGGGGGTGGACACCGTCAACCGCGAACGATACGAGTCCGACGCGCTCGACGCCGTCGTTCGTCCCGAGGATGTGAACACCGTCGACCGCACCAACGAGTCGATACAACTCGGCGCCCAACGACGATTCGTGTTCGGCGACGCGATCCATGCCGATGTCATCGAGGAAACGAATCGAATCAGCCCAACCAATCGCTTGAGTCAGTCGCGGGGTACCCGGTTCGAACTTGGCGGGCGCCGGCAAATAATCTGCCGAGTCGTAGTCGACGCGCGTGATCATCGATCCACCGGTCAGCACCGTCGGCATCTCGGCGAGTGCGGCGGTCGTTCCCCACAGCGCACCGATTCCGGTCGGTCCGTACATTTTGTGTGCTGAGAACGCGATGAAGTCGGCTCCGGATTCGGTGACGTCCAGAGCCATGTGCGGTGCGGCCTGGCACGCGTCGAGAACTACGAGAGCGCCAACACGACGAGCCGCGTCGGCAATCGCACGGAACGGGTTGACGATTCCCAGCACGTTCGACACGGCGGGAAGGGCCACGACCTTGGTTCGGTCGGTCAAGACAGATTCGACGGCGTCGACAGTCAGAACACCACCGTCGGAGACGGGCGCGACGCGAAGGGTTGCTCCGGTCGCCTTCGCGACTTCTTGCCACGGAATAAGGTTCGCGTGGTGTTCGCTCTCGGTGACGACGATCTCGTCGCCAGCTGTCAGAGCGAATCGGGCAGGTCCACCAGCGGCGCTGGCCAGGCGAACCGCCAGTGCAACGAGATTGATCGATTCCGTCGCGTTCGACGTGAAGACCAGGTCGTTCGGCCGCGCACCAATGAATTTCGCGATGATCGAGCGTGCATCGTCGTATGCTTCGGTCGCCTCGGCTGCCAAGGTGTGCGCGCCGCGATTGACGGCGGCGGTTCGCGTGAGTGCGAACGTCGACTCGTGCTCGACCGGTCCGGCCGGGCGTAGTGCGGTCGCCGCGGTGTCGAGGTAGACCAGCGGAACGCCGTTGACGCGCTCGCGCAGTTCGGGGAACGCCCCGCGGATGCGTTCGGAGTCCTCGTGCGAGAACACCGCTACATCCTCTCCGGGGCGGAAACGCCGAGCAGGAAGAGTCCGTTGCGCAGAACCTGACCGGTCGCATCGTTCAACCACAGTCGCGTGCGGTGCAGATCGGTGATGTCCTCGTCTCCCAGCGGGGTGACGCGGCAGTTGTCGTACCAACGGTGATAGAACGCGGCGAGTTCCTCGAGGTAGCGGGCGACGCGGTGCGGTTCACGCAGTTGCGCCGATTGGGCGACGATTCGCGGGAAGTCGGCGAGCGCCGTCCCCAGGTCGGCCTCGGTCTGGTGGGTCAACAGCGACGCGTCGAACACGGTGCGGTCGACGCCCGCGGTGGCTGCGTTGCGCGAAACCGCGTTGGTGCGTGCGTGCGCGTACTGGACGTAGAACACCGGGTTGTCGTTGGTGCGCTTCTGCAACAGTTCGGGGTCCAGCGTCAGCGGCGAGTCGGCGGGGTATCGGGCGAGCGAGTAGCGAAGCGCGTCCGTTCCCAACCATTCCCGCAGGTCGTTGAGTTCGATGATGTTTCCGGCGCGCTTGGACAGCTTCGCTCCGTTGATCGACACCAACTGTCCGATGAGCACTTCGATGTCCTTTTCGGGGTCGTCCCCCGCGGAACCGGCGAGCGCCTTGAGGCGGTGGACATACCCGTGGTGGTCAGCACCGAGCAGGTAGATCTTGTGTTGGAACCCTCGGTCACCCTTGGACAGGTAGTACGCGGCGTCGGCGGCGAAGTACGTGTAGATACCGTTGCCTCGGCGAATCACGCGGTCCTTGTCGTCGCCGAAATCGGTCGTGCGCACCCACACCGCGTCGTCCTCGTCGAACACGTGTCCTTGTTTGCGAAGGCGTTCGATTGCTTGCTCGATGAGCGAGTCGCCGCCGCCGGCGTGAAGCGTGCGCTCGCTGAACCACACGTCGAATTCGACGTTGAATCGTTTCAGCGAATCCTTGATCTCCTGCAACTGAAGTTCGTATCCGATGTCGCGGGCGATGACGATCGCTTCGTCGCGAGGGAGTGTGGCGATGTCGGGTCGGCGCTCGAGCGCGACGCGCCCCAGTTCCTTGACATATTCGCCCGGGTACCCGTTTTCGGGTGTCTCTTCTCCCAGTGCTGCGGCCAGTACCGATTCGCCGAAGACGTCCATCTGTGCGCCGGCGTCGTTGACGTAGAACTCGTTGGCTACGTGGGCGCCGGATGCGCGAAGAACGCGACCGATGGAATCACCCAGGGCGGCCCAACGAGTGTGGCCGATGTGAAGTGGGCCGGTGGGGTTCGCCGAGACGAACTCGAGGTTGATGTGCTGACCATGGAGCGCGGAGTTGTGACCGAACGCGTCACCCGCTGTGAGGATTGTGCGAGCAATTTCGCCGGCCGCCGCCGCGTCAAGTGTGATGTTGAGGAAGCCGGGTCCGGCGATGTCGATCGACTTGATGCCGTCGATTTCGGCGAGCGCCGCCGACAGTTCTTCTGCAAACTCGCGGGGATTCAGCCCGATCCGCTTCGACAGCTTCAGCGCGATCGACGTTGCCCAGTCACCGTGGTCGCGGTTCTTGGGGCGTTCCAGAGCGACCGTCGAGTCATCGATTTCCGCTGCAACCGACTCGTCGCGAGTGCCAACCAGCCGACGAACAACATCGGCGATGGCGCGGCTGAGCGATTCGGGGTTCACCCCTCAATCGTAGTAGCAACCGCCAGGGCTCCGATTGGTAGAGTGAACGCCAGGCCCCCTTAGCTCAGTGGATAGAGCGTCTACCTCCGGCGTAGAAGGTCGCAGGTTCGAATCCTGTAGGGGGTGCAACCCAGTGGGTTGCACCCGATTCGCAGAAGGGTGCCGTCGCAACTGTTCAGGTTCCAGGTGCTCGTGCTTCGTCGCAAATTTCTTGCGTGGAAGCGTTTACCTCAGAAAAAGTGCCATTCGTTCGTTCCCAAACGACCTTTTTCACGGCATAGTTGGACTATGACGCGTAGCGATGAAGCCACCGTAAACACCACCCGTGCCGACCTTGCTGAGTGGGTGTCGCAGATTGCGAAACTCACTCGCCCCGACCGCGTTCATTGGGTGACCGGCTCGGCCGAGGAACGTCAGTTGCTGATTGACGTCATGCTCGAAGCGGGCACAATCGAACAACTCAACCCCGAGCTTCGCCCGGATTCATATGTTGCCCGAAGTGATGCGAGTGACGTGGCACGAGTCGAGTCGCGAACGTTCATCTGCTCTGAACACCAGCGCGATGCCGGCCCCACCAACAACTGGGCGGATCCGGACGAGATGCGGTCGACCCTCGGCGGACTCTTCACCGAGTCGATGCGCGGTCGCACGATGTATGTCATCCCGTTCCTCATGGGACCCGCCGGTTCACCCGTCACGCGCGCCGGAGTCGAAATCACCGACTCGCCCTACGTCGTCATGTCAATGGGAATGATGACGCGAATGGGCCGCCCCGCACTGGACGTCATCGAAACCGGCGTCGAATGGGTCAAGGCAGTGCACTCGGTCGGCGCACCACTAGAAAAGGGCGAAGAGGACGTGCCGTGGCCGTGCAACTCGGTCAAATACATTACCCACTTCCCCGAGACGCGCGAGATTTGGTCGTTCGGGTCGGCATACGGCGGAAACGCGTTGTTGGGCAAGAAGGCGTTCGCACTGCGCATCGCGTCGGCGATGGCACGTGACGAGGGCTGGCTGGCCGAACATATGATGCTCATCCGCGTGACCTCGCCAGAAGGCCACGTCAAGCACATCGCCGCCGCCTTCCCCAGCGCGTGTGGCAAGACGAACTTTGCGATGCTGCAGCCGACGATTCCGGGCTGGACCGTCGAAACAATCGGTGACGACATCGTGTGGATGTGGGTCGACGACAACGGTCAGTTACGAGCAGTCAATCCCGAGACCGGCTTCTTTGGTGTCGCCCCCGGAACCAGCGAGCAGTCGAACCCTGTCGCGATGCAAACCCTGTTCGGGCACACCGTGTTCACCAACGTTGCCGTCACCGACGACAACGACGTGTGGTGGGAGGGTATGACCAAGCAGAAGCCCGCTCATCTCATCGATTGGCGCGGGAACGACTGGACCCCGGAATCCGAGGACCCCGCCGCACACCCCAACTCGCGATTCACCGTGTCGATCGCGCAGTGCCCGACCACATCGCCCGAGTGGGACAACCCCGAGGGCGTGGTCATCGACGCGATCATCTTCGGTGGCCGGCGCCGCACCACCATGCCGCTCGTCGTTGAAGCCCGATCATGGCAACACGGCGTCTACCTTGGCGCGACGATGGCGTCGGAACGCACCGCGGCCGGCGAAGGAACCGTGGGCGAACTGACCCGCGACCCGTTCGCCATGGCGCCGTTCACCGGCTACCACGTGGGCGACCACTGGGCGCACTGGCTGTCCATCGGCGAGCGCCTGGCCAAGGGTGGCCGCGCCCCGCACATCTTCCACGTCAACTGGTTCCGCCGCGGAGACGACGGTCGCTTCCTGTGGCCGGGCTTCGGCGACAACATTCGTGTCGTCGACTGGATTGTCAAGCGCTTGGGTGGCGATATCGGAGCCAACCCGTCCCCCGTCGGGAACCTTCCGCTGCCCGGTGACCTCAACGTTCACGGGCTCACATTCCACGGTGACGACCTGACGGACCTGCTCACTGTCGACTCTGCCGTCATCGCCGAGGACGCAGTTTCAGCCCAATCGGTGCTGGAAATTGCCGGCGACCGTGCCCCACAGGTCTTGTGGGACGAGAACGCCGAGACGATTCGGTTGTGCGGCTGATCGGCCGTAACGAAACCGTAACGTGTCACTAACGAATTCCTTATGTTTCGGCCGATAAAGTCGAGCCAAAGGAGGCCCCCATGCAGTTCGTTCGCCCACTAATCGGAGCGTCAGTAACGGGGGTACTCCTCCTCAGCGGATGTTCACTCTTCGCAAGCCCCGAGCCGACTGCGACGACGGCCACTCCGACGCCCACCGCGACGGAAACCACACCAGCAGGTGACGGCACCTTCGCCGCACCCGCTGACTGCTCGACGATTCTTCCCCAGGACCAGATCGACTCATACGCCGCAGAGAACATCATTCTCTTGGCCGGTCCTGGTGGTGTCTATGGCGATGAACTCATCCCTGACCCGACCCCCGAAACTCTCGCCGGCGGCATCTCGTGCTATTTCGGTTACGACAACGAAGACGTCAACCAGATCCAGATCTACTCGGTCGTGTCGGTTGCCGGAGTCACCGCGGAAAACCGCGATGGGATTATTCAGGGATTGACCGAACAGGGCCTCAACGAGGGCACCGATTCGGCTGACGCCATGACCTTCGCCATCATTGGCGACACCGACGCCAACGTTCCCGCGATGTACAACGTCGTCAACGAAACGTCGTGGATCTCGGTGATCTCCGTCTTCGGCGGAGAGACATTCTTCGAAGAGAACGTCGCCATCGCCGGACTGGTTCACGACCAGGTATACAACTAGTCGTGCCGGCGCCCTTCACCGCGAGGGTGCACCCGTCGTGGGCTGAGGCGTTCGCGCCTCATGAGGCCCTGATTGCACGCATCGGCGATCGCCTCGCTGCTGAAACCGCGGCGGGCATCGACCGCTTCCCCCGTGACGATCGCATCGTGCGCGCATTCGAGCGGCCATTGGATTCGGTTCGAGTCGTCATCGTCGGACAGGATCCGTATCCGACCCCTGGTCACGCAGTCGGGTTGTCGTTCTCGGTTGAACGCGATGTTCGAACCATTCCCCGCAGCCTGACGAACATTTACCGTGAATTGCACGACGACCTGGGGATAGAGCCAGCCGAACACGGGGACCTGTCCCACTGGGCGGAATCGGGTGTGCTTCTGATGAACCGAGTCCTGACCGTTCAATCGGGTGCCGCCGGGTCTCACCGCGGAATCGGCTGGGAGTCCGTCACCGCGAGCGCCCTTGAACTGTTGTCGCGCCGTGGCGGGCCGCTTGTCGCGGTGTTGTGGGGCAAGGATGCGCAAACTGCGGCGCCTCTTTTGGGTGAAGTGCCGATCATCGCCTCGGCACACCCATCACCGCTGTCCGCTCGTAACGGATTCTTCGGCTCGCACCCGTTCTCACGCGCAAACAAATTACTTGTCGCCCAGGGCGGGCAGCCCGTCGACTGGCGCGTCTAAAGTTGTTGTCGTGACTGGACTGAACTTCCGCCCCGCGACCGTTGCCGACGCCCCCGTGCTCGTCGACATCTACAACCACTATGTGGCGACGTCGACTGTGACGTTCGACCTTGACCCGTGGAACGTGTCTGACATGGAACACAAGTTAGAGACCGTCGCGAATTTGTCGATGCCGTTCATCGTCGTCGAGATCGAGGGCGACATTGTCGGGTACGGATACCTGTCGACGTGGCGCGACAAGTGCGCGTATGAAACGACGATGGAGAACACGCTGTATCTGCGTGAGGATTCGCGTGGGCTGGGCATTGGCCGCCCCCTGTTGGACGAACTCGTTCGATTGGGTGCAGAAGCGGGCGTGCGCGAAATCATCGCCGTGATCTCGGCCAGCACCGATGCTGTTCCGTCTATTCGACTGCACGAGAAGGCCGGTTTCACGCGAGTCGGCGAGATGCCGAACGTCGGGCGCAAATTCGACGAGTGGCTGGGCGTCGTCATGTTGCAGAAGTCACTCGCGTAACTTTTCGTCGCTTAGTTACGCTCTGTTTCGCCGAGGCTGGCGCACTCGCCCGCGGGTTCCTAATGTGAAGTATCCGAACCGAACAGGAGTGACCCCATGACTTGGAAATTTGAAACCCAGCAGATCCACGCTGGTGCAGTGCCGGACCCGACGACGAACGCGCGTGCCGTTCCGCTGTACCGCACCACCGCGTACACGTTCAACAACTCCGACCACGCGAAGAACCTTTTCGCACTCGCCGAGTTCGGAAACATCTACACGCGCATCATGAACCCGACGCAGGACGTCGCCGAACAGCGCATCGCCGCTCTTGAAGGTGGAACTGCTGCACTGTTGCTCGCATCGGGCCAGGCCGCCACGACCTACGCGATCCTCAACATTGCCGGCGCCGGAGACCACATCGTTTCGTCGTCGAACGTCTACGGCGGAACGTACAACCTGTTCCACTACACGTTCGCCAAGCTCGGCATCGAGGTGACCTTCGTCAACGACCAGGACAACCTGGACGAGTGGAAGGCCGCCGTTCGCCCCAACACGAAGGCGTTCTTCGGTGAGGCGATCGCCAACCCGCGCATCAACGTCCTCGACATCGAAGGCGTCTCGGAGGTTGCCCACGCAGCCGGCGTTCCGCTCATCGTCGACAACACTGTCGCCACCCCGTACCTCGTTCGCCCGCTCGAGCACGGCGCCGACATCGTCGTTCACTCGGCGACCAAGTTCCTCGGTGGACACGGAACGGCTGTCGCCGGCGCAATCGTCGACGGCGGAAAGTTCGCATGGAGCAAGAACGTCGAGAAGTTCCCCGGACTCACCGAGCCCGACCCGTCGTACCACGGAGCGTCGTTCACGACCGTTCTCGGCGACGGAATCGCCTACGTCATCAAGGCACGCGTTCAGCTTCTTCGCGACATCGGAGCAGCGGTTGCCCCCGACAACGCGTGGGCGATCATCCAGGGAATTGAAACCCTGTCGCTGCGCATCGAGCGTCACGTCGAAAACGCCCTCGCGGTCGCGAAGTGGCTCGAGGCACACGACGACGTCGCATCGGTTTCGTACTCGGGACTCGAGTCGAGCCCGTGGTACGCCGCCGGCAAGAAGTACGCCCCCAAGGGTGTCGGTGCGGTCCTGTCGTTCGAGCTCAAGGGCGGCGTCAACGCCGGTCGTGCGCTGGTCGAGAGCACGGAACTGTTCAGCCACGTCGCCAACATCGGTGACGTTCGCTCGCTGATCATCCACCCCGCGTCGACGACGCACTCGCAGTTGACGCCCGAAGAGCAGCTCAACGCCGGGGTCACTCCCGGACTGGTCCGCCTCTCGGTCGGTCTCGAGCACATCGACGACATCATCGCCGACCTCGAGCACGGCTTCGCCGCAGCGCGCAAGGCCAAGTAACACCAACCGCAGCGGGGTTGGGTCTTCGGGCTCAACCCCGCTGTTGTTTGCCGTGAGAGGATTGTTGAACCATGGATTGGCAAACATCGGAAGAGACCGTCCCTTCGGCATTCGTGACCGAGGGTTCGATGCGCGTCCTCGGTGCGCCGCCCGTGACGGGTGCATGGCGCGACGGTGACCACCTGGGGAACCGCAAGTTTGCGCAGTTGGGCGATCTTCCGCTGGAGAGCGGGAAGACACTCCCGCGAGCGCGTCTGGCCTACGAAACCTGGGGTACGCCGAACGACGACATGTCGAACGCAGTACTCGTGATTCACTCGTTGACCGCCGATTCACACGTCGCTGGCCCTGGTGGCCCCGGCCACGCGACCGACGGCTGGTGGAACGGCGTCGTCGGTCCCGGACTGGGCATCGACACCGATAAGTGGTTTGTGGTCTGCGCCAACACACTCGGCGGTTGCCAGGGATCGACCGGACCGTCGACAGTGACGAGCGACGGCCGCGAATGGGGTTCGCGTTTCCCGTACCTGACGGTTCGCGACCAAACCAACGCGCTTAAGGCCCTTGCCGACCAACTCGGCATGCAATCGTGGGCCGCCGTCATCGGTGGAAGCGCAGCCGGCATGTCCGCACTGGAATACGCCGTGAGTTACCCCGACCAGGTCGAACGCCTTGCGCTCTTGGCGACGACCGCAGTCACCAGCGCCGACCAGATTTCGCTCAACACCATCCAACTCGAAGCGATCCAGATGGACCCGAACTTCAACGGTGGCGACTACTACGACGAGGACGAAGGCCCGTTCCGCGGTCTCGCACTCGCTCGTCGCATCGCGATGCTGTCGTACCGGGCACCTGCCGAATTCAACGAGCGCTTTGACCGCGCATGGCAGAGCGAAATCTCGCCGCTGGGTAACGGCGGTCGGTTCGCCGTCGAGTCGTACCTCGACTTCCACGGCAACAAGTTCACGCGCCGATTCGACGCGAATTCGTACATCTCGTTGGTCGAAGCAATGAATTCGCATGACGTCACTCGCGGTCGCGGATCGCTGAAGGACGTTCTCGGAACGGTGACCGCAAAGGCTCTCGTTCTCGGTATCGACTCTGACCGTTGTTTCCCGCTGGAACAGCAGGTCACCTTGGCCGAATACTTGCCCAACCACCTCGGCGGGCGCGATGCGCACGTGTTGTCATCCCCGTTCGGGCACGACGCCTTCCTGATCGACGACACGTCGGTTGCGGCCCTGATTCGCCAGCTCCTCGAGGCGTAATTCCCGCACCAGCGCGAACGCTGCGATGCCCAGAAGCGCTACCTCCAGTGCGTTGCGCACCGTGATGAGGACAAGCGGGCCGGGAGCGAGCGACAGGAAGTCGAAGTAGACGTAGGGGTAGAGGACGTGCGTCAACAGCGCGATCATCCCGATGAGTCCGAGCAGAATCGGCGACCAACGCGGGTGCCAGTACAGAACGAGGGCGATGACGGCGACCCCCAGCCACGACACGAACTGCGGTGAGCCGACCTTGTTAAAGACGATGAGTGCCGAAATCAGGGTCGTGAGCGACAGCCCGAGGATGTGGGTCGTGATTTCACCAATCATGCGCACGCGGTGCAACACGATTCGCGTCGCGAGGGCGAGCAAGACGAGCAGTTCAATCAGCGTAAGCATCGCCGCAACAGCCGCCGTTGAATCACCGCTGATTTCGAACGTCAGCAGTTCGCTCGAGAACACGACGGCCGAGAACCCGCCGTTGAAGGCGTCCCAGAGCCACGGGGTTGCGGCGACGGCCTCGACCTGAATTCCGCGTCCCTGTTGGTCACTGAGGAAACTTGTGACGTTTGCCGCCCCGCCGAAGAAGATTCCCGTTGCCCCGATTGCGAGAGCTGTTCCCGCGGCCCACACGGCGATTGCGCGGGCTCGGGTGGTCAGAAGTGACGAGAGGCCCAACACGATCGGCCAGACTTTCACCCACGTTGCGACCGCGATGAGCACGCCGGCAATACGGGGGTTCGAATCCGCAAGCGCGATGACGACGACGCCCAAAGCGACAGTGAACACGTCGATTCTGCCGACAGCGATCGGTCCAAGGAGAGCGAGAAACCCCAACCACGCCAGAGCCGCGATGCGACCGTGTGAGCGGGCGAATCCGAACGCGACACCGTTGACGGCGAGGACGAAAAGGAACCACCAACCCCAGCCGTAGGCCCCGAAAAACATCGGGATCAACGCGAGCATGGGGTAGACGCCCGTCGCGGTGATTCCCTGCCAGCCACCGCCGGTCATCCCTTGGGCGATCCACTGCGGATAGGTGTACAACACGTCACCTAGCGGTCCGTTGGGCGCGAACAGGTTTTCGGCGATCAAGACGACGTGAACGAGAGCGAACAGCCCCCAGTCGCGAACAGCCCGCATCATGCGAGGTTGACCAGGTCTCGAACGACACCGGGAATCTGGGCAACGAGTTGGTCGAGGAGGAACGGTCCGCCACCCGAAGCGCGCGAAGCGGCCACCGAGTGAATCAGGACACCCGTTGCGGCGATTCGGGCCAGTGCACGGCCGCTCTCGGCAATCTCGGCAGACCGGGTTGCGATGAGCGCACCAATGATCCCAGCGAGTGTGTCGCCCGCCCCGGCCATCGCGAGCCAGGTCGGCGCGATACTGAGCGAATACGCGTCCCCCAGCGGGTTCACGACATACGTCGTCGACCCCTTGAGGACGACCGTGGAATCCCACTGAATCGCAGCCCGAAGTGCCATCGCGGCGGGGTCATCGGTAATGACCGAACGGTCGACACCGAGTGCGGTGGCGAGTTCCCCCGCGTGCGGAGTGGCGACCGTGCGGTGGTGAACGGGAAGAACTGAGATTGCACCGGCGTCGACGACGCTGGGAAGCCCTTCGGACAGCGCTGCTCGGGCGAGCATCATCGATTCGTCATCGCTGGCGACCATGCCGGACCCAACAACCCACGCCGAGACTCGGCCGGGTTCCTTTACGACCTCGGGGTGGCGGGCGAGAATGCCATCCGCGAGCGACTCGTCGCCGGCGAATCGAATCATGCCGACACCTGTCGACAGGGCGGCGGAAATCCCCAACAGTGCGGCGCCGGGGTACGTCACGGAACCGGTCGCGAACCCCACAACACCGCGCGAATACTTGTCGTCGCCGGCTGTGGGGACGCGCACTTCACGCGCCGCGAGGGCAGGAGTGAAGGGCTCGATTCGCACGTCGCCAGCCTAACCACCCGCCCGCTCGTAAACTTGCGGCATGACGACTCCCGCCCTGTTCCAGCCTCTGACCATTCGTTCCGTGACGTTCCGGAACCGAATCTGGCTTTCGCCGCTGTGCGAGTATTCCGCGGGACGGGACGGAGTTCCCACCGATTGGCATCTGGTCCACTTGGGTTCGGTCGCGATCGGTCGCGCCGGTCTCGTGATGGCCGAGGCAACGGGCGTGAACGACGTCGCCCGCATTTCCCCTCACGACGTCGGCATCTGGACCGACGCACAGGAAGCCGGTTGGAAGCGCGTCACCGACTTCATCCACTCACAGGGGGTCATGGCGGGCATTCAGTTGGCACACGCCGGACGAAAGGCGTCGACCGCACCGGGCTGGGGAGCCGACTACGAGAACAGCGCGACCCCGGAACAAGGCGGTTGGGACACCGTCG
The DNA here is from genome assembly GCA_964637095.1 of uncultured Gulosibacter sp. Lineage (GTDB taxonomy): Bacteria > Actinomycetota > Actinomycetes > Actinomycetales > Microbacteriaceae > MWH-TA3. The sequence goes on along the minus strand of CAZWTW010000005.1, from coordinate 13,670 downwards.
GTCCGTCGACTCTCGCGTTCGGTGAGTATGCGGCCCCCACCGCGTTGGACATCGCTGGGATTGACCAGACGGTGGAGGATTGGGCCAACGCGGCGAAGCGAGCACTTCGCGCCGGATTCGACGTCCTTGAGGTTCACGCTGCTCATGGATACCTGTTGCACCAGTTCCTCTCCCCCATCGCCAACGATCGCACCGACGAATACGGCGGGTCGCTGGAAAACCGCGCGCGTCTCTTGCTTCGAATCGTTCGCGCTGTCCGTGAGGTTTCCGGCGAGGACGTTCCGCTGTTCGTGCGCGTCAGCGCGACCGACTGGACCCCGGAAGGACTGCAACCAGAAGAGGTCGAACAAGTCGCCGCGTGGGCTCACGAAGCCGGCGCTGACCTGATCGACACGTCAACCGGCGGAATCCAAACGGGCATCCCCATCCCGACTGGCCCTGGATACCAGGTGAAATTCGCAACCGGCATCAAGCAAACCGCCGAGGTTCCCGTGAACGCGGTGGGGCAGATCACCGACCCGCACCAGGCGAACGAAATCGTCGAGACGGGCCAAGCCGACGCCGTGATGCTGGGACGTGAATTGATGCGCGACCCGCACTTCGCACTTCGCGCATCAACGGCCCTGGGCTACAAACTTCCCTATTGGCCCGAACAGTACGAGCGCGCGCAGCCCTAACGGCCGAACTTGACTTCGTCGAGACGAGGAGGGTTCGCTCCTTCACGTTGAACCGTGATGGCAGCGCACTGCAAGGCTTCGTTGACGATTGATGTCAGGTTCTCGTCCGTCAGCATGTGAAGGGCGCCGCGGTGAGCGACGTCGAGCATTTCGCGGTGAAAGAGCGAGGCGATCAGCCCGGCCATGAACGAATCGCCAGCACCGATCGTGTCCGCAACGGTCACCGTTGGTGCGACGTGTTCGGAAACAGAATCATCACTCGTCACAACCGTTGCGCCGGTTCCACCTGCGGTCACGACGACGAACGCGGGTCCCATGATGGCCCAGGCGCGAGCAGTCTCAACGGGAGTGCGATCGGGGTACAACCATTCGAGGTCTTCGTCCGACGCCTTGATGATGTCAGCAAGACGCACATAGCCTTCGACGATTCGCACGGCGTCGGCGCGATCGCCCATCAGGGCGGGTCGCGAATTGGGGTCGTACGTCACGAGACTCGTCGAACGCAATCGCGCGATGGTGTCGAGAACGTGTGCGCCTCCGGGCGCAAGGACAGCACCGATCGAACCGGTGTGCACGGCCTTCGGCGTGAAATCGATGTCGTCTGACCAATCCCATTCGATGTCAAAGACGTAACTCGCAGCGCCGTCGGCACCGATTGTCGCCGTCGCGGTTGACGTGCGAGCCGCTCCGCGCGAATTGGGCGTCAACACAACGCTGGAACCGCTGGTGTGCGCATCAATCAGTGCACCACGGTCGTCTCGCCCGAAGCGCGTTGACAGCGCGGACGAAACCCCGAGCCGAGACGCGCCGACGGCAACGTTCATCGGCGAACCACCAGCGTGGGCGTGCTCACCGTCGGCACGTCGCACAACGTCAATCAGCGCTTCGCCGATGGCAAGCAGAACAGGGGAATCCGAGGTCATTCGACCAGATTAGCGGCGACGCGTCGCGTCTTGCACTTCACCGATCAGCTCTTCGATGATGTCCTCGAGGAACAGAACACCAACGGTGTCGCCGTCGGCATCGAAGACTCGCGCGATGTGCGCACCGGTGCGACGCAGTTGGGCCAACGCATCTTCAAGGTCGAGTCCGCGGTACAACGACGTCAGTTGTCGAATGCGCTTGGCTGGAATCGGGTCGTCGTTGTCACGCCCGATGACGTCCTTGAGGTGGATGTATCCCGTCGGTTCGCCTGAATCATCAAGAAGGACGTAACGGCTGAATCCGCGTTGTGCGACTTCGCGTTCGACGTCCGTCGGGGTCGCGCCTTCACGCAGCGACACGATGTCCGCAATCGGAACAGTGATGTCGTGGACCTTCTTCGACGTGAACTCGATGGTCGCCGAGACAGCGCCAGCGCGGTCATCGAACATGCCCTCTTTCTGTGACTGTTCAACGATGGTGGCCATCTCGTCGAGCGTGAACACCGACTGAGCTTCGTCCTTCGGTTCGAATCCGCTGAGGCGAACGAGACCGTTCGCCATCGCGTTCAACACAAAAATGAACGGCTTGAAGACGAACGCGACACCCATGAGCGCCGGAGCGAGGATGAGGACCGCGCGGTCGGGCACCGAGAATGCGATGTTCTTGGGGACCATCTCACCGACGACGACGTGCAACACCGTGACGATGAGGATCGTCAGCACAAGGGCGATCGCGGAGATCGAATCACCCGACAGCGGAAGGCCGTGAAGGACCTCGTCAAACAGGTGGTGAATCGCGGGCTCCGAGACTCCCAGGATGAGGAGCGAGCAGACGGTGATTCCCAGCTGCGACGTCGCCAACATCAAGGACGCCTTTTCCATCGCGCTCAATGCCAACTTCGCGGACCACGAACCGGCTTCGGCGCGCGGTTCGATCTGGCTGCGGCGAGCTGCGACGACGGCAAATTCAGCACCGACGAAGAACGCGTTGATGAGCAAGAGGACACCGAGCCAACCGATTCCCGAATAATCAGTCATCGCTCACCTCCGTCTCGGTGAACCGCACGCGGTCGATGCGGCGACCGTCCATGCGCTCGACGACAAATACGCCGCCACAAGCTTCGAGGGATTGCCCCGCTTCGGGAATGTGTCCCCATTCGGCGAGAAGATATCCGCCGACGGTTTCCCACGGTCCGTCTTCCGGGACGTTGATCCCGGTTCGCTCGCGCAATTCATCCGGTCGAAGCGACGCGGGGAAAGTTAGCGAGTCCTTGCCCTTGATCACGTCGGCCTTGGCGCGGTCGTGTTCGTCACTGACCTCGCCGATCAGTTCTTCAATGAGGTCTTCGAGGGTTGCGATTCCCGCGGTTCCGCCGTACTCGTCGACGACGAGAGACATCTGGTAGCCGCGTGTACGAAGTTCACCGAGGAGAACATCGAGCTGCATCGTCTCGGGGACACGCAGCGCTTCGGTCTGAAGTGCGCCAGCGGGGACCTCGGCGCGACGTTCGCGAGGAACCGCGACGGCCTGCTTGACGTGGACAATGCCAACGACGTCGTCGGCGTCTTCATCGATGACAGGGAATCGCGAGAAACCCGTCTTTCGCGCGAGAGCGATGATGTCGTCTGCCGACTCGCCCACCTTGATGGTCGCGACACGGGTTCGCGGAGTCATGATGTCTTGCGCCTGGTGCTCGGCGAACGACAGCGCCTTGCCCAATAGGGTCGCCGTGTCCTCTTCGAGCCCGCCGTGAATCGATGAGTGGCGAACTGCTGACGCGAGTTCCTCTGCGGTTCGCGCGGAGGACAACTCTTCCTTCGGTTCAACGCCGAACATTCGAACCAGCGCATTGGCTGACTTCACGAGAAGCCAGATAAACGGGTTGAACAACCACGTGAATGCCAACTGGAACGGAGCAACAACCTTGATCACGCGGCGCGGAGCCGAAAGTGCCAGGTTCTTGGGGTACAGCTCGCCGATAATCATCGACAACACTGTCGCGATGGTGACGGACGTGACGAGGCTGACGATCGGTGCGGCACCGGCCGGGATTCCCCACGACAGGAAGACAGGTTCGATCATTGAAGTGATCGCGGGTTCCATCGTCCAACCCGTGAGCAACGTCGTCAGGGTGATGCCGAGTTGCGCGGAGGACAAATGAGTTGACGTTCGCGTCAGCGCCTTGATTCCCGACGAGAATCCGCTCTCGCCTGCGGCGCGACGAGCCTCGAGGTCACTGCGGTCCAGAGTGACGAGGGCGAACTCGGAAGCGACGAAGAAACCGGTTCCGATGGTCAACACAACACCGAGAAGAATGAACAACCAGTCCGTCACGCGACACCGCCCTTTTCAGCGCAGCCGCGTGACTCGAAACTATGGCCACCGTCCATGTTTCCAGCATAACTTGCGCAACGCCCGTGGGGCTGGCACATCGCCCGCCCGTCACTAGGTAGGCTGGCTTCTGGCGGATAACCACCGCCACCAAAGCTCTCACATACGAGGTGACAAGAAGCAGTGTCCAACGACGGTTCGACTGACTCTCCCGCATCCGACGACTTCGGAGCCAATGGCTGGCTCGTCGAAGAGATGTATGAATCGTGGGTCAAGGACCCCGCATCCGTGGATGCGTCCTGGATTCCGACCCTGCAGACGTACGCGTCACGCATCGGTGCAGCCGTAACCGCACCCGCTGTCGCTCCGGCATCTCCCGTAGAACTTGCGCCAGAGGCGCCACTCGCTGGTGAAAACATCACGGGGCCGATTTCGCCCGTTCAGCCCGCTGCGCGGACGACGTCCGTCGCACCGGCGAGCGCCCCCATCCCCGCCCAGGCGCCGACCGCGTCGCGCCCGTCGGAGGAAACAACCGAATCGGTTGTCACGCCGCTCAAGGGAATGGCGAAGGCTCTTGCGTCGAACATGGACACGTCGATTTCGGTTCCGACCGCGACGAGTGTCCGCACGATTCCCGCGAAGTTGATGATCGACAACCGCATCGTCATCAACAACCACTTGCGCCGCACGCGCGGTGGCAAGGTGTCCTTCACCCACATCATCGGCTGGGCGATGATTCGTGCGCTCAAGCAGTTCCCGTCACAGAACGTGTTCTACGACGAGCCTGAGGGAACCCCCTCGCTCGTTGTTCCCGCGCACATCAACCTCGGGCTTGCGATCGATGTCCCCAAGTCGGACGGCACTCGCGCGCTTCTCGTTCCCGGAATCAAGAAGGCCGAACAGATGTCTTTCGCGGACTTCCTTGACGCCTACGAGGACGTCGTCGCCCGCGCCCGCGCCAACAAATTGACCCCGGACGACTTCTCGGGGAACACGGTTTCGCTGACGAATCCGGGCGGAATCGGCACCGTTCACTCGGTCCCCCGTCTGATGAAGGGCCAGGGCTGCATCGTCGGTGCTGGTGCGCTGGATTACCCAGCTGAGTTCCAGGGCTCGGCAGAGAAGGTCCTTTACGACCTCGGCATCTCGAAGACCATCACGCTGACGTCGACCTATGACCACCGCGTCATCCAGGGCGCCGGTTCTGGCGAGTTCCTCAAGATCGTTCACGAACTACTCATCGGAGACAACGACTTCTACGAGGACATCTTCGCGGCGCTGCGAATCCCGTACAAGCCGATTCGCTGGTCACAGGACATCAAGGTCGACGACTCAGACGCGATCAACAAGACTGCGCGTGTTCAGGAACTCGTCGACGCGTTCCGCGTTCGCGGTCACCGCATGGCCGACACCGACCCGCTGGAGTACAAGCAGCGCACTCACCCCGACCTCGAAATCGAGAACCACGGACTGACGTTCTGGGACCTTGACCGCGAGTTCGTCGTCGGTGGCCTCGCCGGTCGCCGTTCGATGTTGCTCCGTGAAGTTCTCGGTCTCATGCGTGATTCCTACTGCCGCACTGTCGGCGTTGAATACACACACCTCCAGGACCCGGCCCAGCGCCAGTGGTTCCAGGAGCAGCTCGAAAAGCCTTACGAGAAGCCGACGCACGACGAACAGATGCGCATCCTCGACCGACTCAACCAGGCCGAAGCGTTCGAGACCTTCTTGCAGACCAAGTACGTCGGCCAGAAGCGCTTCTCGCTCGAGGGTGGCGAATCGATGATCGCGCTTCTCGACGAAATCATTCAGGACGCAGCAGACTTCGGGCTGGACGAGGTCGACATGGGAATGGCCCACCGTGGCCGCCTCAACGTCCTCGCCAACATCGCGGGCAAGACCTACGGTCAGATCTTCCGCGAGTTCGAAGGAACCACAGACACGTCGACCGTCCAGGGTTCGGGTGACGTCAAGTACCACCTGGGAACGACCGGGCAGTTCGTCACCGCCAAGGGCCAGACGATTCCCGTCTACCTCGCCGCGAATCCGTCGCACCTCGAAGCCGTCAACGGCGTGCTCGAAGGAATCGTTCGTGCCAAGCAGGACTTCAAGCCGATCGCGTCCTTCACCGTTCTTCCCATCCTCGTCCACGGAGACGCGGCGATGGCGGGACAGGGCGTTGTGATTGAGACGCTGCAGATGTCCCAGTTGCGCGGTTACCGCACCGGTGGAACCATCCACGTCGTCGCCAACAACCAGGTCGGATTCACGACGTTGCCGCGCGACTCGCGCACGTCGCTCTACTCGACCGACGTTGCCAAGGCCGTTCAGGCACCGATCTTCCACGTCAATGGCGATGACCCCGAGGCCGTCGTGCGCGTGGCGAAGCTCGCAGTTCGATACCGCCAAGAATTCAAGCACGACGTCGTCATCGACCTCGTCTGCTACCGTCGCCGCGGACACAATGAGGGCGACGACCCGTCGATGACCCAGCCGTTGATGTACAACCTCATTGAAGCCAAGCGCTCGGTTCGCACCCTGTACGCAGAGTCGCTCGTCGGCCGTGGTGACATCACCCAAGCCGAGTACGACGAGGTTCAGACCAAGTTCCTCTCGCTTCTCGAGAACGCGTTCGCCGAGACACACGCAGCGTCGATCGACACGTCGGTCATCCCGAACCCCGAGACGGCGACCGCGAACCAGCCCCAGCGCCACCCCGCCGCGACCGGTGTCGATGTGTCCGTCGTTCACCGCATCGGTGACGCGCACGGAAACCCGCCCGCCGGCTTCAGCGTCCACCCCAAGTTGGAACAGCTTCTTGCCAAGCGAGTCGACATGAGCCGCAACGGCGAGATCGACTGGGGCTTCGGCGAGATTCTCGCCCTCGGCTCGCTCCTGCTCGAAGGAACCAAGGTTCGCTTCGCCGGTCAGGATGCACGCCGCGGAACGTTCGTTCAGCGTCACGCCGTTTTCCACGACCGTGTCAACGGTCAGGAATGGCTGCCCCTTCTCAACTTGTCCGAAAACCAGGCACGCTTCTGGATTTACGACTCGCTGCTTTCCGAGTACGCCGCGATGGCCTACGAATACGGCTACTCCGTCGGAAACCCTGACGCGCTTGTCCTGTGGGAAGCGCAGTTCGGTGACTTCGCCAATGGCGCACAGACCGTCATCGACGAGTTCATATCGTCGAGCGAGCAAAAGTGGGGACAGAACTCGGGCGTCGTCCTTCTTCTGCCACACGGTTATGAAGGTCAGGGCCCCGACCACTCGTCGGCTCGCATCGAGCGCTACCTGCAGTTGGCCGCCGAGGGCAACATGACCATCGCGCGACCGTCAACTCCGGCTTCTTATTTCCACCTGCTGCGCCGTCAGGCGTACTCGCAGCCCAAGCGACCGCTCATTGTCTTCACCCCGAAGGCAATGCTGCGTTTGCGCGGTGCAACGAGCAAGGTCGAAGACTTCACCAACGGCGTATTCCAACCGATTCTCGATGACCACGCGGTTCAGGGTCAGACCAAGCGCATCCTGTTGCACTCGGGAAAGATTCACTACGACCTTCTCGCCGAGCGCGACAAGCGCGGAGCGAACGGCGTTGCACTCGTCCGCATGGAGCAGTTCTACCCCTTCCCCGAGATCGACCTTGCTGCGGTTCTGTCCGCTCACCAGGGCGCAGAGCTCGTCTGGGTGCAGGACGAACCCGAGAACCAGGGTGCATGGCCGTTCATTGCTCTCGAGCTGCGCCGACTCGGTATCGACGGTCGCGTCGTGTGCCGCGCGGCGGCTGCATCACC
>CAZWTW010000005.1:0-5844 GCA_964637095.1 uncultured Gulosibacter sp. | reverse complement strand
TACTGAGTCGCGCGATAGTCCGTTGCGATGTTCAGTTTGGCAAGAATGTCGTGCTTGAACTCCGGTGGCGGCGGCGACGCAAGTGCCGCTCTGAATCTGTGAGTCAGCGTTTCTACCACGTCCAATTCCGCGCCACACGATTCACAGGATGAGCAGTGTCGACGAACTTCCGCCGATTCGACAGAGTTGAGTTGCCCATCAACAAGAGCCTCAATCCGGCCAAAGGCGGACGCGCAACCACAGTCGCGATTCGTGTCCATTAGATTTCCTTTTCCGATCCGTGCTCGTTGTTAAGCATCCCACGAAGTCGCGTACGAGCACGGTGCACGCGAGTGAGAAGAGTTGCGGACTGGATGCCGAGGAATTCGGCGGCTTCCGCGGTCGTCATCTGGTCCAGAATGACTGCTTTGGCCGCATCACGCTGGTCCGGCGGAAGCAACTCGAACAAGGCGCGGATTTCATCCACGCGTAGACGTTCGATCGCTTGCTTCTCGGCGCTGGGCGACTGGAAACCCAGTCCGTCGAAGAAGGAAACGGGGTCGCCGATCTGCACCTCGCGGTTGTCGCGGTTGCGCAACTGTCGGCGCAAGTTGTAACAGGTGTTCGTCACGATTTTCTTGAACCACGCAAGGGCGTAGGTTCCCTGGGTGTATCGATCCCAGTTGTCACGCGCCTTCATCGCCGCGGTCTGGACGACATCGGTGACGAGTTCGGATTTCATGCCTAAACGGTGCAACTCATAACCGGCGTGGTTATAGATGCGGTCAAGCAGTTCGGGGAACACCTCGTCAAATGTTCCCGTGTTGCGGTAATCGGTCTCGATCTCCGCAGGATTCCATGCCGCTGTGCTTGGAATCTGGATGTCACTGGCGTTGGCTTCCATGCCCGCCTGGATTTCGGGGTCCTGCCCGATCAGGTCGAATCCCTCGCCGGATTCGGTCGTGTTGTCGTCGCTTATGGTCGTCTCCTCATCTACTCGTGCCATGCTTCCATCACCTCTCGCGTAATGTTTAGAAGTAATGACTGATCGCGTTTATTCCCGTCCCGACGATAATTGGCGTGCCCCAATTTCGACGTCAACGATTCACGCGACAATCACCATTCCCGGCAGCAAGAGCCTGACCAACCGGGAACTCGTGCTCTCCGCCCTCGCGGACGGCCCTTCTGTGCTGCGACGACCACTCCATTCCCGCGATTCTGCCCTCATGCGTGATGCGCTGAGTAATCTTGGGGTCGCCTGTCGTGAAACCATACACGGCACCACCGACACGATTGACGTGTCCCCCGCACCTCTGACGGGAAACTCGACGATTGACTGTGGACTCGCCGGAACTGTCATGCGATTCGTCCCGCCACTGGCCGCACTGGCGAACGGCGACGTGACCTTCGACGGTGACGAAGGCGCCCGCCGCCGACCGATGGCGACCACCATCGACTCGATTCGCAAACTGGGCGTTGAAGTCAGCGATGACGGTCGCGGAACCCTTCCCTTCACCGTGCACGGCACGGGACGAGTGCGCGGAGGCGACATCACCATTGATGCGTCGGCGTCGAGCCAATTCGTCTCAGGTTTGTTGCTCGCCGCAGCCCGGTTCGACGAAGGCCTCACTCTTCGCCATTCCGGCGAACACGTTCCGTCCATGCCGCACATTGACATGACCGTGAAGTGCCTTCGCGATCGCGGTGTTACGGTCGGCACACCCGAGCCCGGTGTGTGGCGGGTCGAACCCAGCACAATCGCGGGCGCCGACATCACCATCGAACCCGATTTGTCCAACGCGGCTCCTTTTCTCTGCGCTGCCGTGATTGCCGGTGGAACCGTGACGATCCCCGACTGGCCCGAGTCAACCACGCAGGTTGGTGCGGACCTCGAGACGTACTTGCCGATGTTCGGCGCCACCGTGACGCGCGATTCACGCGGGTTGACCGTCGACGGCGGCATCGGTCTTCGCGGAGGAAAGCCCATTCCCGGCGTCCAACTTGACCTTTCGACGGGTGGCGAACTCGCCCCCGCACTCGTCGCTCTCGCAGCGCTGGCTGACGGCCCTTCCGAATTCCGGGGAATCGCCCACCTTCGCGGACACGAGACCGATCGACTCGCGGCACTCGTCGCCGAAATCAACCGCCTCGGCGGAAACGCCACCGAACTGGATGACGGAATCTACCTCGAGCCCGCGACGCTCCACGGTGGTGAATGGCTCACGTACCACGACCACCGCATGGCAACAGCTGGTGCAATCATCGGCTTGGCCATCACCGGTGTCGAAATTGAAAACATCGGGACGACCGCCAAAACCCTTCCCGACTTCCCAGCCATGTGGGCGGAGATGCTCGGCGCATGACGTGGCGTGAGGACGACCTGGAACGATTCGACCGATTCGATGAGTCGTCAGCAAAGGTGCGTCCGCCCAAGAGGGGCAGCAAACCACGCACGAAGACGCGCCCGACTCACGACGACTCAGTTCCTGGTCGTGTCATCACGGTTGACCGCGGGCGGTACATGACGCTCGTGAACGAGGGTTCGACCGACGAGACGGTGGTGATCGCGAAACGCGCACGCGAGCTGTCGAGGACGTCCATCGTGACGGGTGACATCGTCGACTTGGTCGGTGACGTTACCGGTGCTGATGGAACACTCGCCCGAATCGTGCGAATCCAGGACCGAACCACCGTGTTGCGACGAAGTGCGGATGACAGCGATCAGGTCGAGCGCATGATTGTCGCCAACGCGGACCGGATGCTCATCGTCGTGGCGGCGGCGAACCCCGAACCGCGACAGCGCCTCGTCGATCGTTATCTTGTCGCAGCGTTCGACGCTGGTATCTTGCCGATTCTGTGCATTACCAAGACCGACCTCGCCGACCCGACCGAGTTCCTCGCTCATTTCCATGGGTTGGACATTCCCATCGTGACGTCGCGATCGGATGCTCCCCCGGTTGAGGAAATTAGCGAGTTGCTCCGCGGTCACACCTCCGTCGCGGTGGGGCACTCGGGTGTCGGCAAGTCAACGCTCGTCAACGCTCTTGTGCCCGGCGCAGAACGCGCGGTCGGCGTCGTCAACGAAGTAACGGGACGAGGGCGTCACACGTCATCCTCGACCGTCTCGTTCCGCTTCCCCGGTGGCGGCTGGTTGATCGACACCCCCGGTGTGCGCTCATTCGGGCTGGGGCACGTTCGACCCGAATCCGTCCTCGCCGCGTTCACCGATCTTGCCGCTGTCGCCGAAGATTGCCCGCGCGGATGCAACCACCGCGACGCGGATTGCGCGATGGTCGAAGCCGTTGCCGCTGGCGAACTGGGCGACGAGGGCGCTGCGCGTCTTGATTCAGTTCAGCGACTCATCGGTTCACTCGATTCAGTGTCGTAGCCTGTTCCTGTGACCATTAGCCTCGCCGACGACCTCGCACTCGCCCGCACACTTGCAGCCCACGCCGACCTCATCTCGATGCGTCGCTTCACCGCGCAAGACTTCACGGTGACGACGAAGCCTGACCGGACACCCGTCACCGAGGCCGACCAGGAAGTCGAGCGTGCAATTCGCGAAGGAATCACCGCCGCACGTCCCCACGACGCAATTCTCGGTGAGGAATTCGGGGCGACCGGCGAACAGGACGGCGAAGGTCGCCCGCACCGCCAATGGATCATCGACCCGATCGACGGGACCGCAAACTTCCTGCGTGGTGTCCCCATCTGGGGGACGCTGATTGCTCTCGCCATTGACGGAGTCCCCCAGGTCGGCGTTGTGTCCGCTCCCGCGCTCGGTCAGAAGTGGTGGGCGGCAACTGGGCACGGCGCCTACACGCAGCGAACAGGCGCCCACGAGACCCCGATTCACGTCAGCAAGGTTTCGACCCTTGGCGACGCCGTCATCTCCTACAACTCGTTGCCCGGCTGGATCGATGCTGGGCGCGGAGACCAAGCGATTTCTCTCGCGACGAGCGCCTGGCGCGCGCGAGCCATCGGCGACATGTGGGCGTACATGCTGGTTGCCGAGGGCGCGATCGATGTCGCCACCGAATGTGACCTCCAGCCCTATGACATGGCGGCGCTGATTCCGATCATCACCGAGGCAGGCGGCCGGTTTACGGACGTCGACGGCCGCGAAGGTCCGTGGCACGGAACGGCCTGTGCGACCAACGGCGTCATTCACGACGACGTGCTCGCAGTGCTCAAGTAGGCTGGTCGGGTGACGTTCACTCGCTTGTTTGCTGCTGCGGCTACCGCAGCGCTCGCCGTAACCGCCCTTTCTGGTTGCACGACGATTTCCACGTTGTATCAGGCGTACGGCCCTGACGCGCAGGCGACACCGCTTCCGACTCGGACCTTCTCGGCTTCTGGATTGGTCGTTCTCAAACTCGGCCAGTGCCTCGACAAGGCCAAGCTTGAAGACGCCGACAAGGAAACGGACCCGCTCATCGCATGTTCCAAGCCGCATGACCTCGAAGTTTTTTCGCACTTTGCCTTGAAAGACGGACCCTACCCTTCGGTTGAATCCATCGTCAGCGACGCCGCCGCTCGATGTGCACGGTCATTCACGAAGTTCGTCGGAGTCGACTTTGGAATCTCCGACCTTGATTTCATCTACTACTACCCCACCGAATCGTCGTGGGCCGCCGGTGACCGCATGGTTGACTGCGCGATCTTTGACCCGGACGGCAAGACCGTCGGCTCGCTGAAATACGCCGACCGCTAGGCCGCGCGAAGCTTCACCAGGCTTAGCAATTAGCCTCGAGGCCGATTTGGGGCGGTGTCAGCTACGAGGACGAAGGTCCGCGACCATCGGGCAGACGAACGGGTCTGCGTTTCCGCTCAGTCCAACCTTGTTGAGGTAGACCACAATCGCCTTGTACGACGAGAGCAAGCCCATTTCGACGAGCGTGATGTTCTTGTCCGCGCAATACGCCTGAACGATGGCATGCGCCTTCTTAAGGTTGGGACGGGCCATCGACGGGAACAGGTGGTGTTCGACCTGGTAATTCAGTCCACCCATGAGGTTGTCCTTGATCCAGCTTCCGCGAATATTGCGGCTGGTCAGAACCTGACGTTCGAAAAAGTCGATCTTGGCATCGCGCGGAACGAGCGGCATGCCCTTGTGGTTCGGGGCAAATGCGGCGCCCATGAAGAACCCGAAAATCATCATCATGAACAGCCACAGTGCGATTGCCCACAGCCACCCGAACATGACGCCCATGATCACGTAAGGCGCGACCTGTCGGACAACCATCAAACCGAATTCCAGTGCACGGATGCCGGCTGGGCGGTCCTTGCGGCGAAGCGCTTGGAACGAGTCGAGCAAAAGGTCGAAACCGGTCAAGAACAAGAGGAACGGGAACAGGTAGCCCTGGCGGTTGGACACCCAACGTTCAAGTCCACGCTTCTCGTCACGTGATTCAACGGTGAAACTGAGCACACGAATCGCGATGTCGGGGTCTTGCCCGATTTGGTTTGGCTTCTGGTGGTGCTTGTTGTGCTTGCGCATCCAGAAACCGTAGGACAGCCCCGCAAACAGATTTGCGAGGAAGAGCCCAGCCCAGTCGTTCAACTTGTTGCTGTGGAAGATCTGTCGGTGAGCCGCTTCGTGGGCGATGAATCCGTACTGCGCGCCGAGAACCCCGAGCAACCCGGCGATGACGAATGCGATGCCGATGACGATTGCCTCGTTGAGAGCGGAAGCTCCGAGGAATCCCCCCGCGACCCATAGTCCCGAGGCGAATACCGAAATCACCGCGAGGCGGATGATGTAGAAGGAGGGTTTCTTGGCGAGAAGGCCGGCGGACTTTACTCGCGACAGCAACTCGGTGTAGTTCGACGTTGACTGTGTGAGAAGAAGTGCGCTCATTACCT
>CAZWTW010000004.1:1341-137727 GCA_964637095.1 uncultured Gulosibacter sp. | reverse complement strand
CGACCGACGGATTATGAGTCCGCTGCTCTAACCGGCTGAGCTAACGCCCCCAGCGCTCCCAGACTACCGATTCGACAGGGTTTATCCTCGAGTTGGAGGTACACGATGAGCGAAACGCGTTCGATGCACGATGCGACCATTACCGAACTGCCGGACCCGACGCCGAAGCCGACGTCGCTCGATGGGCAACTCGAATCGTCACTAGACATCTGGGTCTCTGAGGACGGGCGCTGTGAAACGGGTGTATGGGAATGCTCCCCCGGAACATTCACCGCGACACGGGACGGCTACGACGAGGTCGCGACGATTGTGTCCGGCCAGGCGACCGTTGTCGATGCACAAGGAAACGTGATCGAGCTGGTTCCCGGCAGCGTCCTGGTCACACCAGCAGGCTGGAGCGGGACGTGGACCATCCACGAGACGATGCGAAAGACCTACGTCCTGCGCTTCGTTTAGCCGCGGTAGATGTCTTCGAAGCGGTCGAGAGTGGTCGCGATGTCGTGATCCGCGACAATCACGAGTGATTCCTTCTGGAACGCACGGTACTGCGCGTCACTGCTGTCCAACACGGTTCGAATTGCCCGAGCAAGTCCGTCGATGTCACGGGGTTCGTAGAGGAATCCGTTCTCGCCGTCGTGAACGAGGTGCGGAAGCGCCATCGCGTTTGCCGCGACGACAGGCAGAGCACTCGCCATCGCCTCCATGGTCGCAATCGACTGCAGTTCGGCGGTCGACGGCATAACAAACACGGCGGCTTCGCTGAGGAGCGTCACCAGCTCGGCGTCGTCAACAAGACCGCGGAACTCGACACGATCGCTGATCTTCAGGTCGCGCGCGAGTTTTTCGAGGCGTTCCTTGTCATCCCCTGCCCCCGCGACGACAACACGCAGTTCAGACGGGGCGAAACGGGTTGTTGCGTACAGCAACTCTTCGATGTGCTTCTCTTGCTCGACACGACCAAGAAACAGGGCGTATGGATCCTTGCGCTTGCCCATCACCGGTCGATAATTCGAGACGTTCAGCCCGCAGGAAATCGCGTGCACGCCCTCGCTGCCGGTTGCTTTCTCGAGATAATCGGCCGCCTTGCGGGTCGGGGTCGTGATCGCGTCTGTCAGGCGATAGGTGTTCCCCGCAACCTTCCACAGCACCCGCACGATCCAGTCAAGGACGAACTGGGGCAACGGAACGAATTGCGCGGCGTTCTCTGGCATGAAGTGGTTCGTCGCGACGATACGGACCTTGCGCTTGTGGGCCATGCGAACAAGCCCCCAACCGACGTTGAGGTGCGACTGCGAGTGCACAACGTCGGGCTTGACTGTGTCAAGAATCGCTGCGGTGTCGCGCTGCACCTCCCACGGCAACGCGAAACGAAGCCACGGGTGATTGAACCATTTCCACGAGCGAAGTCGATAGACCTCGAGTTCGACGCCCTCGTGAACCTCATTGCGCAATCCGAACTCGGTATCCGGCGACGGCGCCACGACAACAACCCGGTGCCCGCGCGAGGCGAGCCCGACCGCGAGACGGACCGTGAATTTCGCGGCGCCATTGACGTCCGGTGGGAACGTATCCGCACCGATGAGAACGGTCATCTTCTGTGTCGACACAACTGGCCTAATGCAGAGTCTGGGGGTGGTGTCTGGCGAGCAACACCACGCCAACGATGGACAGAATGCCACCGAGCGCGATTCCGACGAGCGCGAACGGCGGGAAGTTGTCGGCCTCGCCCAGAACCGTGATTGCAATCGCGATGGCGACGAGCGGGTCGATCACGGTGAGTCCTGCGATGACGAGATCAGGTGAGCCGACCGAATACGCGGTCTGGACGAAATAGCCACCGAGCACGGCGGCAATAACGAGCCCGACGAAGCACACGATCATGAGTGGGTCGATCTGGTCGGTGCGCCAGCGGTTGATGAGAACCTTGGTGATGGTCACAACGAATCCGTACAGCGTGCCGGCAGCAACGATGTAGAACATCGCGCGAAGTCGCTGGCGGAATACGAGGAATGCGACACCTGTGACGACGATGACGCCACCCAGCAGAGCGACGATGAGGATGAGCTGCGTGTCGGAGAAGGCGTGCTCGACCGCGTACACGGTTGAGAAGGCGACGAAGATTCCGACTCCGAGAACGGCGAGAATGATGGACCGACGGACGCGGCTATCGGACGGGATTCCGTTCACGCGCGAGTTGATGACGTTCGTCATGACCATCGCCACGACACCGAGTGGCTGAACGACGATGAGCGGTGCAAAGCCGAGTGAAATCAGCTGGATGACGATGGCGAGAGCGAGCAACACCGTTCCCAGCACCCAGGATGGTCGACGGATCAGGTGCCCGAGTTGCCTCACCGACAGGCCCGACTTGGACCCGTCGCCGTGTGCACCTTCGACCTTGGAGACGCCGCGGTGCTGCAATTGAGCGCCGATCGACAGGAAGACTGCGCCCAACAGCGCGATGGGGATTCCGATGGCCTGATACGGGGTGAGCGACACCTGCGAAATGATGTCTGAGAGATGTTCGTTCACGTCTCTAGGCTACCGACATTAGGCTTGAGACGTGCGAATTCGGGAGATTGTCATCACGGGAAACCCCGTTCTGCACCGTCCTGCCGCACGCGTTCACCACATCGACGACTACATCCTCGAGTTGGTCGACGACATGTTCGCCACGATGGAACTCGCTCCCGGTGTTGGGCTGGCGGCACCTCAGGTCGGAGAAGACCTCGCGTTGTTTGTGTATGACTGGGTTGATGACGACGACCGTCAACACCGTGGGGTTGCGATCAATCCGACGTTGATGATGGACCCGCTCCCCCTTGGCCCGCTGGACGAAGACGAGGAACTCGAGGGGTGCCTGTCGGTTCCCGGTGAACGGTTCCCGCTTCGACGCTCGGACCGGGTTGTGCTTACCGCAACGAATCTCCAGGGAAACGAATTCACAATCGAGGCGACTGGCTGGCTCGCACGAATCTTCCAACACGAATACGACCACCTGCTGGGCGTGCTCTACGTCGACCGTTTGACGCATCCTTACGACCGCGAATCGCGCGACGCCATCGAGGCGTCAGAGTGGGGCGTCCCGGGCCTGAGCTGGCTTCCCGGCCGCGACCACCTCGAAGGCTAGTTCAACCAGCCCAACAGTCGAATACCGGCCGCAACCAATGCCGCGGTGACGATCACAATGATGAACGGCACCTTGCGCCACAGCAAGACGCCCGCAACGACGACCGCGACCAGTCGGGCATCAACCACGATTTCGGTGCCGGCGCCGGCGGTCTGAATCACAACGAGAGCCGCCAGAAGCGCGACGGTGACAGCATCGCTGACGTGCTGCACGCGCGGGCTCTCGGTGAACCTAGCGGGAAGCACGAAGCCGATGAACTTCGTCGCCGCGACGATTGCCGACGCAATCAGAATTGTCGTCCACAGAGTCATGCGCGACCCCGTTGCTGCACGAAGTACATGACGACACCGACCAGTGCCGCGACGACGACCGGGATGCCGATGGGAAGAGTGGGGATGGCAATCGCGGCGACAACCGCGGCCACGGCGGCAATCGCAATCGGTTGTCGCGACTGAATGCGCGGCCACAGCAAGCCAAGGAACGCGGCTGCCGCGGCGGCATCGAGTCCGAATGAACGGACATCTCCAATCGCGTCACCGAGCAACGCGCCGACCAACGTCATGGCGTTCCACCCGAGATAGATGCCGGCTCCGGTTACCCAAAAACCAATTCGCGACAGTTCTGGAGTGGGTTGTGCGAGAGCGACGGCCGTTGACTCGTCAATTGTCCACTGCCCGGCGACGAGTCGCTTCCAGAATCCCCTGCCAACGATTGGCGCTGTGCGCAGTGAGTAGAGCCCATTTCGGATGCCCAACAGTCCTGCGCCAAGAATCGCCGTCGGGCCCGGTGCGCCAGCCGCGATGAGTCCGATGAGGGCGAATTGCGAACCGCCAGAGAACATGAAGAGGGACAACACTTGCGTTTGCCACACGTCGAGACCCGCGGCAACTGACAGGGCACCGAATGAGATGCCGTAGAGCGCTACTGCCCCCGCGACACCGAGGGACATCGAGACGGTCGCTCGGCGCTGCTCGGACATTAGCTGTCGTCGGTTCCGGTCTTGGGATCAGTCGCGTAACGCAACATCGGGAATGACGCGGTGAGCGTGAAGCCGACGCCGGGTACACGTTGGGTCATGACAACGCCGTCGAACGATTCCGCACGGGCCTTCATTTCGCTCAAGCCTCGGCCCATAGTGGTCGACACCAAAGCGGCTTGGTCGCTCTCGATCGTGACGCCATCGGGCATCGGGTCTCCTGACGCTGCCGCGCGACGTGCGAGTGCACGTTCGCCATCATCGGCAACCGCGAGGTTGAGGCCGTGATCGGACCACGTCATTGAGATGATGACCTCGGTGCCTGGGCCAGCGTGTTCAAGCGTGTTGTTGAGAGATTCGGTGAGGATTCGGTAGACGGCGAGTTCAGCCGACGCGGAGATGGGGAATCGTGCGCCGGTCTCGTTGAACGCAATAACCAGACCCTTGGACTCAACCTCAGAGAACAACTCGGCGATTGTCGAGAGGCTCGGCCACACTTCGACAGAGTCAGCACCCTGGTGCGCAACGGTCATCGCGCGTCGCATGTCCTGCAGTGTGCGGCGTGCGGTTTCCACGAGCAACTCGGTGTGGCGCTTAAGTGCAGCCTTGTCCCCTACCGGGACGAATTGAGTGCTCTCGGCCTTGGCAACGAGACCGACCAAATCGGTTGCGACGACCGCTTGCTGCTCATGAACAATGCGAAGACGATCCCCGAGTTCGGCTACCTTGAGCGTCAACTCGGCGCGGCCCTGCTCGGCGGCGATTGCCTCTGCGCGCTTCGCCGGCGACGCAGCCCGCGGACGACGAACAACAAGCACGATGACCGCGAGAATCGCGAGTGCTGCGACAGCGGCAAGAACCGTGTCGAGTGCGGTCCAGGCTCCCATGACACTCTCCTTGGAGTCAGTACCACTTGGTGCTGGTTGTTGTGTGGCTCCCCGACTTGGACTCGAACCAAGAACCTATCGGTTAACAGCCGATTGCTCTGCCAATTGAGCTATCGAGGAATACGCTTACGCGCATCAGCCACTATACCAAAATCCGACGGGTCAATATCCGCCGCGGGTGTCGACGATTCCGACGAATCGCTCACCTGCGAGGAACGCGGTGACGTTGGTTCGGATACGTTCCGCGAGCAGATGCTTGGTCATGAGCGGGGTGTCCGCCGAGTGGGACGTGATGACGCAATTCGGTTCGGACCACAGCGGGTGGTCGGCTGGAAGCGGTTCTGGATCGGTCACGTCGAGCCCAATCCCCCACAGCGTCCCCGCGCGCAGGGCGTCCAGCGCCGCATCGGCGTCCAGCAGGCTTCCCCGGGCGATGTTGACGATGATGGCGTGGTCGGGAAGCAGATCGATTTCGGTTCGTCCAATGATGTGGCGAGTTTCGGCTGTCGCCGCGGCGGCGATGATGACAATGTCGGCAGTCGGCAGAACATCGTGAAGCTTGTCGGTGGTCACCGTTCGGTCTGCACCGGCAACCTCGCCGGACCGACGCCGAACCACGGTAATCGTGGTTCTGAACGGTTCAACCAATCGAATGAACTCGGCCGTGATCCCGCCAGCACCGATGATGACGATGTGATTGCCATAGAGCGACAGACCGGTGCGCTCGGATTGCCACACGGCCTCGCGAGACTTGCGGGGAATCTCGCGCGCGAGTGACAGCGCCAGCGTCAACGCGTGTTCCGCAACGGGTTCCGCGTACGAGCCCTTGGCCGACGTGAACACCGGCGCGTTGTCGTGGTCGATCGCGGCGAATATCTCTGCGAAACCGTCCACCCCGGCCCACGGCAATTGCACCCACTCGATCGCGGGATGCGCGGCCAACACCTCGGCGAGTTCGGGCGCGCGCTTTTCCGACAACCACACGAGCCCGCGGGTCTCGGGCGACAGCGGAGCGACTGTCCCGCCAGCGTCGCGAACCGCATCGACGAACAGATCTGTCTGCATCGGTTCAACAGCAATTGACCCCGGAGCGGGAACAATCCGAGCGGAGGACGCCTCTGAACCAGGTAGGTCCTTGTGCTGATGAGGTCGGTCAGGCGTGATCACGTCACGACCTGAAGTGAACGACGTTTCTCTTCAAGGACGGCGATGCGACGTTGAATCGCAGCGAAATCGGGCGACGAATCGGGGGTGCGCTGAAGCACGCCAATCAACTCGGTGCGCTGGCGCGCGATATCGCTCTCGAGAAGTGCGGTCGTCAGATTGAGGACGTATTGCGCGATTCCCGACTCGGTCTTGGCGGCGTCATCGGCGACGCGCTTCGCGGCGCTGCCAGGTGATTCGTTCGCGGGTGCAGGGGTCGACACGATCTTGACCGGAATCGACACGGTGGCGAGTTCGCCCACGAGGCCGCGGAGCGATTCGTCAACACCGTCGATGATTCCGCTGACCCAGTTCGGCGTGGCGAAGGACGCAAAAGCGCCGACCATCGCGGTTCGAACCGCCGAGAGAGCCGGGTTGTCGAAGTGACACGCGACGATCTCGCCCGCGCGCTCGATTCCGACGCGTTCTGGGTACTGCAGCGCCACGACAAGAACATCGCGCTCAAGAATCCACTGCGGGTGCTTGTCGAGCGATCGGAACGTGACCGTGTCCCCCGTTTCGCGTTCGACTTCGACGCGTACCGTTGCGGTCCCACGCATCGCGGACTGGATGTCTCCGGGTTCCACACCAATCCATCCCGACACGACACGGATGTACCCGTCGATGAGTGAGCGGTCCTTGATGGTCGCGATGACGGGTGCGACGGCGCGAGTCGCCTGGACTCGTCCTTCAACCGTGTTGAGGTCGAAGCCGACGAGGGTCCGTCGAATGATGAACTCGAACAGCGGAGTTTTCGTCTCGATGATAGATCGAAGTGACTCGTCCCCGCGTTCCATGCGCAAGTCGCACGGGTCAAGTCCATCGGGAGCGACGGCGACGAAAGTGTTCGCGGCAAACTTCGAGTCCTCGGCGAACGCCTTGGACGCGGCCTTCTGTCCGGCTTCGTCGGGGTCGAAGGTGAAGATGACCTCGCCGCGGCTGCGCTGGTCGCCGGCTTCGACATCGCCCAGGATTCGACGAATCAGCGACACGTGATCGGGGCCGAATGCGGTTCCACAGGTCGCAACAGCGGTGGTGATGCCGGCAACGTGGCACGCCATGACGTCGGTGTATCCCTCGACGACGACCACACGACGGTCCTTGGAAATCGAACGCTTCGCCAGATCGATTCCGTACAGCGCTTTTGCCTTGTGATACACCGAGGTTTCAGCAGTATTGAGGTACTTCGGACCCTGGTCGTCGTCACGCAGGCGGCGAGCACCGAAACCGATGGTTGCCCCGGTGACATCGCGAATCGGCCAGATCAAGCGTCCGCGGAACCGGTCATAAATGCCGCGATCACCGCGGGAAACGAGACCGGCTGCCTCGAGTTCCTCCTCGGTGAACTTCTTTGACTTGAGGTGCTTGATGAGAGCGTCGTACGAATTAGGTCCAAACCCAACGCGGAAATAGTCACACGCGGCGCGATCGAAACCGCGACCAGTCAAGAAATCTTGGCCGAGGCGGGCTTCCGGCGTCGCCAGTTGCTCGACGAAGAACTGTTCAGCCGCAGCATTTGCCTCGAGGATGCGCGCGCGCTGGCTGACGTCACGTTCCGGTCCGCCGTCCTCGTACGTGAGCTGGAAACCGACCTGAGCGGCGAGTTTTTCCACTGCTTCGTAGAACGACAAGTGGTCAATCTTTTCGAGGAACGAGAAGACGTCGCCCTTTTCACCACAACCGAAACAGTTGAAGTAGGACGAGTTGGGACGGACGTGGAAACTGGGCGACTTTTCGTCGTGGAAGGGGCACAACCCCTTGCTGGAATCGACGCCGGCGCGCTTGAGGGCGACATATTGTCCGACGACATCGGCGATGTTGACGCGCTGTCGAACCTCGTCTATGTCCGCTCGTCGAATTCGTCCCGCCACGTGAACAGTCTACGACCGGCCACCCCGATGGTTTAGGTGCAGAGTCGTTCGTGCCACGCCAAGGCCGACTGATCGGTCAGCGATGCGACCTGGTCGATCACGGCGCGCATCTGTGCGTCTTCGGTCTGAGCGGTCGTGAAGTCGTCGGCGAATCCACGTTCCATTACAGACGGACCAAGGCGGACGATGGCGTTGCACAGGTCCGTGAGTACCTCGCGCTGGTGGGCGTAGATCGGGCGACGTGATTCGCTGGACATGACGTTTGCCGCCACAATTCCCTTGAGCACGGCGATTTCCGCACGAGTTTCGCGCGGCACAATCACATCCGCCCCGAACCGGGCGAGCGACGGCTGCACAGCGTGCTCGCGCGTTGCATTCGTCGCGCTGGCCGCAAATCGCCCGATGAGCGTCGACGTGAGGTTCTTGAGTCGAGCCATATCGGCTCGGCTTCCATCCCACGTCTCGATCCAGTTCGACAATCCGTCGAGGCGGTCGAACGCGGCGATGAGTTCGTCATGCGACAGTTCCCCGCCAATCCACTCGACCATCGAATCAACGAGGTCGTCGTGGTCGACGCGCGACGACAGCGCAGGCACGTCGATGTAGCCGTTGACGATGGCGTCCTCGAAGTCGTGGACGGAATATCCGATGTCGTCAGATAGGTCCATGACCTGGGCTTCGATGCACAGGCGGCGATCGGGGGCGCCAAGGCGAACCCACTCAAAAATGTCCGCGTCGGCCGCGTAGACGCCGAACTTATTACGCCCACCACCGGCTTCGAGAACACCGGCTTCGCTGGTCCAGGGGTACTTACACGACGCGTCGAGGCTGGCGCGGGTCAGATTCAGTCCGTATGAGTGACCGTTCGCTGCGAACACCTTGGGTTCGATGAAGGTGAGCAGACGCAAGGTCTGCGCGTTGCCTTCGAAGCCGCCCCACGGCAGAGCCCACTCGTTGAGCCCCTTTTCGCCGTTGTGTCCGAACGGCGGGTGGCCGAGGTCGTGCGCGAGACATGCCGTGTCGACGAGGTCGGGGTCAAGACCCAGCGCCTGTCCGATTTCGCGCCCAACCTGTGCGACCTCGAGCGAGTGCGTCAAGCGGTTGCGCGCGAAATCGAGGCCAGCAGTCGGCGACAGCACCTGGGTCTTCGCGGCAAGTCGGCGAAGCGCGCTGGAGTGAAGCAAACGACCGCGGTCGCGGGCGAAATCGGAACGCTCGCCCTTCTCCCCCTCGGAAAAAGCACGTTCGCGGTCGTGCGCGGTGTACTGGTCAGCCACCGCTCGGCCCCGATTCGGTGTCGACGAGATCGGCCATGTCGTGACCGGTCACCTCGCGGGAATCGAGCCAGCCGTCCGGCAGCGTCGGGCGCTTGGGTGAGCCTGCGCGACCGCGCTGCCCCTCGGCGTCCTCGCCCGGATATGGCGCGTCGCGATCCATCTGCGCAAGGAGGTCGTCCATCTCGGCGAGGCTACCGACTCGCGCGAGAGCGGACCGAAGTTCTCCCCCGACTGCGTAGCCCTTGAAGTACCAGGCGACGTGCTTGCGGACGTCGCGGCAGCCGTGATTCTCGTCCTCGAAGAACTCGACGAGCAGTTCGGCGTGACGTTTGAACGCGTCGGCGACGTACCCGAGGTTTGGTTCGACCGGAGTTGCAGGGCCTCCAAAAGCCGCTTCAAGGTCCGCAAACAGCCACGGGCGCCCCAGACAACCGCGGCCAACAATGACGCCGTCACAGCCCGTCTCATCGACCATGCGACGGGCATCAGCGCCACTCCAGATGTCACCGTTACCCAGAACGGTCATGTCAGGAACGAGTTCCTTCATGGTCTTGATGGCGCCCCAATACGCATCACCCGAATAGTGCTGGGCTGCGGTGCGTCCGTGCAAACCGATTGCAGCGACACCAGCGTCCTTCGCGATCTTCGCCGCATCGGTGTACGTCAAGTGGTCGTCGTCGATTCCCATGCGCATCTTGATCGTGACGGGAATGTCCCCCGCAGCCTCGACCGTTGCGTGCAGGATTTGCTCAAACAGGGTTGTCTTCCACGGAAGCGCAGCGCCGCCGCCCTTGCGGGTGACCTTGGGAACCGGACACCCGAAGTTGAGGTCGATGTGGTCGGCGTGATCCTCTTCGACCAAAATCCGAGCAGCGGCTGCCATCGTCGTGGGTTCGACGCCGTACAACTGAATCGACCGCGTCGTCTCGGACGGGTGGTGTTGGATCAGTCGCATCGTCGTCTCGTTGCGTTCGACCAGCGCACGCGCCGTGATCATCTCGGAGACGAAAAGTCCCCCGCCGTACTCGCGGCACAGTCGACGGAACGCGGTGTTCGTGATCCCCGCCATGGGGGCGAGAACGACCGGAACGTTCGGTTCGATGGGCCCGATTCGCACGTTATGCCCCGAGCAGGCGCTCCGCGAGGTAACCCTCGAGTCGGTCGAGCGAGACACGTTCCTGCTCCATCGTGTCGCGTTCGCGAACGGTGACGGCCTTGTCTTCAGGAGTGTCGAAGTCAACGGTGATCGCGAACGGCGTGCCGATTTCGTCCTGGCGACGGTAGCGACGACCAATCGCGCCGGCGTCATCAAAGTCGACGTTCCAGTGCTTACGCAGGTTCGTCGCGAGGTCACGTGCCAACGGCGACAGGTCCTCGTGGCGCGACAACGGCAAGACAGCGGCCTTGACCGGCGCCAGACGACGGTCGAGACGCAGAACCGTGCGGACGTCAACGCCACCCTTGGTGTTGGGGGCTTCGTCCTCGTAATACGCATCGACGAGGAACGCCATGAGCGAACGGGTCAAGCCCGCCGCGGGTTCAATCACGTAAGGCGTCCAGCGTTCGTTCTTGCCCTGGTCGAAGTACGACAGGTCAGTTCCCGACGCTTCCGAGTGAGTCTTGAGGTCGAAGTCGGTTCGGTTCGCGATTCCCTCGAGTTCACCGAACTCGCCCGACTGGAAGCCGAAACGGTACTCGATGTCGACGGTGCGCTTGGAATAGTGCGACAGCTTTTCTGTGGCGTGTTCGTATAGACGAAGGTTCTCGGGGTTGATACCCAAGTCGGTGTACCAGCGGAAGCGCTCGTCAATCCAGTATTGGTGCCATTCCTCGTCCGTTCCGGGCTCGACGAAGAATTCCATCTCCATCTGTTCGAACTCGCGGGTGCGGAAAATGAAGTTTCCAGGCGTGATCTCGTTACGGAACGACTTTCCGATCTGGCCGATGCCGAACGGAGGCTTCTGACGAGCAGCACCGATCACGTTGTTGAAGTTGACGAAGATTCCCTGAGCCGTTTCCGGGCGCAAGTAGTGCATTCCCTCTTCGTCAACGACGGGTCCCAGGTACGTCTTGAGGAGTCCAGAGAATTCCTTGGGCTCGGTCCACTCGCCGCGGGTACCACAGAAACCACACGCGATCTCGGCGAGCCCGTCCTTGGGCGCGCGGCCCTTCTTCTCAGTGAACTCCTCTTCGAGGTGGTCGGCGCGGTAGCGCTTGTGGCACGACAGGCACTCGACGAGCGGGTCGCTGAACACGTCGACGTGTCCCGACGCTTCCCAAACCTTGCGGGGCAGGATCACCGACGAGTCAAGACCGACGACGTCCTGGCGGCTTTGCACCATCGTCTTCCACCACTGGCGCTTGATGTTCTCTTTGAGTTCGACACCCAAAGGGCCGTAATCCCACGCTGAACGGCTTCCGCCGTAGATTTCGCCGGCCTGGAAGACGAATCCGCGGCGCTTGGCGAGCGAGATGACGGAATCGAGACGACTGGGTTGTGCCACGAAGGACCTCCTGAAAGCGGGCGAAAGGCTAGTTTATCGGGCGGTCGGCTTGTCCACGGCACCACCGAAGCGCCGGTCGCGTCCGATGTACGAGTCAACCGCGTCCCACAAGTTCAGCCGCGAATAGTCCGGCCACAGGGTGTTCTGGAAAACCATCTCGGAATACGCGCTTTGCCACAACAAGAAATTGCTCGTGCGCTGTTCCCCGCTGGACCGGATGAACAGGTCCACATCGGGCAGATTCGGCGCGTAGAGGTGCTGCTGAATCGACTTCTCGCTGATTCGGGCGGGGTTCAGCGTGCCGGCCGCGGCCTCTTCGGCAATCTGACGAACCGCATCAACAAGTTCCAGGCGGCCGCCATAATTGACGCACATCTGCAGCGTCATCGTGCGGTTCTTCCTCGTCATCTCTTCCGCATCGCGCAATTCCGTGATCACGCTGTTCCACAGTTTCGGGGTGCGACCGACCCACTGCACCTTGACGCCCCAGGCGTTGAGTTGGTCACGTCGACGGCGAAGGACCTCTCGGTTGAACCCCATGAGGAACTTGACCTCGTCGGGGCTGCGCTTCCAGTTCTCGGTCGAAAACGCGTACACCGACAGGTGTTGAACACCAATCTCGATTGCTCCGGCGACGACGTCCAGAAGCGCGGCTTCACCGGCGCGGTGACCTTCGACACGGGTCAAACCGCGCTGGTTCGCCCACCGACCGTTTCCGTCCATCACGATGGCGACGTGCTTCGGAACCTGCGCGCGATCGAACACGGGAGCCGTCAATCCCGTGTAGTCGAGGGGCAAGAAGTCGGTCATGTGTTCCGCGAATCGATGTGACTGAGCGAGCGAATCGAGCGCTCGAGGTGAAACTGCAAGTACGCGGCGACGATACCACGGGCGTCGCGACGAGCGACGGGGTCTGACGCGTCGGCAGAGACCCAATCCCCCGCCAACAAGGCCGCGAGAAGAGCGATGGACTCTGGTCGAAGGCGAGGAGTTCCAGGTGGCGCGGCCGCATCGGACACGACACCGCCCGCGGTGATGAGGAAGTGGGTGTGCGCACCCTCCTCGCCGGTCAGAACACAGGTGGACAGTTCGGGGGTCCATCCCGCGATCGACAGCGCGCGCAGGATGTACGAATCCAGGATCAGTTCGGGCGAATGCGCCTTGGACGCGAGGGCTTTCAGCCCGCCCAACAACAGCTGGTACTGCGACGACGAGTGGTCGTGCTCGGTCAGCCGGTCGGCGGTCTCGACCATCGCGGTTCCGGTCGTATACAGGTCGTAATCGGCGGCCAGGTCAGAGCCCAGCAGCGCGACCGACTCGACCTGTTGGACTGTGTCGAGATTCTTGCCCTCATAAAACTGCACGTCCGCGACGGCGAATGGTTCGAGCCGCGAACCGATGCGACTGCCGGTCTTCCGAACACCCTTCGCGACCGCGCGAATTTTGCCGTGCGTTTTGCCCAGCGCGGTGATGATGCGGTCAGCCTCACCCAACTTGTGGGTGCGAAGGACGATCACCTCGTCGCGATAAGACGGCATGCTTCCATTCTCCACCGACCCCCGCGAAACACCGTTGTCAACAAGCGGAGTCAATTCGAGCCATCGGTTTCAACGTGAGTTTGATAATGTGTTAACCGCAGCGCAGGTAGCCCGCCAGACCGTTTCGGTTCCGCCGGTGAAGCGTATGACCCCCAATTTCGCTACGGCGAGTTGGGGGTCGCATCATTTTCGGAGACTCTGTGATCGTCGATCTGCAACGTCTGTAAGGTCAATCCCTTAGCCATCACGAATTCCGGAATACACCCGTCCACAAACGTGATATTCATTCCTAAAACGCACGAGCCGTCTAGGCTGGTCCAATCGTTCGTTGAGTAACGATGCTCGCCGAGGAGACACTGAGGGATCGAATGAACCTGTTCGACGATGAGGATCGGTCTTGGTACTACGACCGATTCGAAAACGATTTATGGAAACGAAGTCCCGATGAAGATTCGGAAGATTCGGAAAACTGTTTTGGGTCTCCGTCCAGTGCGATTAACCGCATTCAAACTTTTTACGAGTACCCGCCCCACGCAATTGAACGCCTAACGTCCAACATGGGGGCCAAAGACTCCGAAGTGGTTCGCGAATATTTTGGAAACTCAAAAATCGGGCTTCGAAAGCTCTCCGGAATGCACAAGATGCCAATCGAAGAGATCGCCGAGATATTGCTACGTTTTCATTTCAAATCGCGATATCTTCGCGCAACGCCTGTTACCCGTGATGAAGTACTGACCGCATTGTTCTTCATACAAAATTCAATAGAGGATTTGTATCCACAGTTGCGTCAGCGTTTCGATGATGGGTTGTACGACCCTGACCTTGAAATTTCATTGCACGAATTTTTGCTTGTGCGAACTGAAATGGGCCTCGCATATAACTTCACTGGGTTGGCTGTGAAGGAATTCGAAGATGAATACGATGATGAATACTGACGCGAGAATACTGCGCCCGAGAAAGGCGTTTTATTTTCGCAACTTGATAAAAGCAATCAGACCCTAGTCTCGTTCGCTGGCACAAAAGGCATTGAGCCGCCGGGCAATCCATCTATACAGAAAGGTCGCATGGACTCGCAGTTCGTCATTCCCGTTTGGCTGGACCTGTTCGCCGTCGCTATCGGCGCGTTCCAGGGTTCGATGTTCGCCTCGCGTTACCGCAGCGTTGAACTGGACCTCCTGGGTGTGGCGCTCATCGGGATCGTGTCAGGGTTCGGTGGCGGAATCGTCCGTGACATCTTCTTGTCGACCGAAATCGCTGCTTTCCACTCGGACGGCTACCTCATCACGGCGACGATTGCTGCTCTCGTCGGAATGCTCATCGCCCGATTCCTGCACAAGATCGAGATGGTCATCACACTGCTGGATGCGCTGACGATCGGAATCTTTGGCGCAATCGGCACCACCAAGGCCCTGTCATTCGGGTTGCCCGTCATCCCTAGTCTCTTCATCGGGGTTGCCGCGGCTGTTGGTGGGTCCATCATTCGCGACATGCTTCTCGCGCTGCCCATCCAGTTGATGCAGGTCGGTTCGCTCTATGCCGTCGCCGCCGGAATCGGCAGTGCATCCGTCATTGGACTTCTTGCACTTGGCCAGGACGTCACGGTTGCCGCTATCGCCGGTGTTGCAGTGACGACCACCATCCGCATGCTGTCAGTCATTCTTGGATGGAAACTCCCCGCTCAGCGTGAGGTGCCGACTGTAACCACGGTCATTCGCACAATTCGAAAAAGGCAGCCCGAATAGATTTTGGTTTTACTAAACTGAGAAAGTGAATACTCCACGAATCGCCACGTTAGCCACAATTATGCTGTTTGGCCTTTTCGGAATGTGGTCACAGTGGGCAGTCACATTTCGGCAATTCATGTTGCTTGAAGACTCAGGAAATTTCACTGACGAACAACTGCAGCAGGCAACAGCATGGAATGACACTCAGCTGACAATCATCGCGCTAAATGGGGCGTTGATATTGATTGCATTCGTTTTTCTCATCGTTACAATCACGCGACGCAGGTCGCTGCCCACCACTACGCATTAAGGCGTCAACGAACCGAACGATTCACCGCCGACACGATCGCCTTGAGCGATGCGGTCGAGATGTCACCGTCGATACCGACTCCCCACAGCGTGGTTCCGTCGACCTCGAGCTCGACATAAGCGGCGGCGAGAGCATCGCCTGATGCACTCTGGGCGCGCTCTAGTCACCACCGGCAAGCAAATATGCTTCGTTGATTAGCTCGAAGGCTTGTTCAAGTTCGGTTTGATCATTGATGTTGAACTCTTGATTACCTGTACCAAGGTGTCCAACACCGGTGACATCACTAACCCAACCCACACGCGGTGATCCGGCCGGGAGGTTGAGCCAAATCTTCAATTTCTTGCCTTGGATATCGACGCAGACCACGTTTTTCGCGAATTTGTACGCGACGTAATATTTTTGCGGAACAGCACGAATTGATTCGTTAAGTGAAAGCACGTACTCGTCGAGTTGCCGGAAAAGTTCTAACGTTTCGGGATTGGTCTTCTGGAGAAGTTTTTCAACCGTGTATTCGCTTATCGACGTTGGCGAGGTCTCGGGCTTAGACGGTTTCGTGGCTGTTGACGTGGTGCCCTTGGCGCTGGAACGAAATTTCTCTTCAATCTCGAGAACGCCGTTTGCGTAGCGCTTGTACTGCCACAGCTCTAGATTCACACCAAGGTGCGCGACTGCGTGCTGTGAATATCGGTCAAAACTTGGCGCGAGACAAATCACGCGAATGTTCGACCAATCAACTTCGGTCTTTCCAAGTGACTGTTCGACGGCCAATTTGAAGTCGCCCTTGTGGTCCTTCAGCCAATCAAGGTAAAACAACGCTTGCATGACCAGTCCAGAGTTCTCAACCTTTTTGTATTCGATGATCACCGGGTTGTTTTCTTCCGAAAGCGCAAGGGTGTCGATTCGTCCGCTGTGAACGCTGCCCGTTGAAAACTCTGTTGCGACAAACCTGCATCCGAACACGGATTCAAGGTTCCCTTCGATGAGGGTTTGCAGTTCCTTTTCCGTTGCGAATTCGATTCGTGGAACAGGAGTGAGCGACTTGCCCGCTTCTTGAAGAATCATGGGTTCAACCTTTCGGATACCTAGCCAAGACCGAGGAATCGGTCAAGGAATGCTTGGAGTTTCTCGATGACGGTTTGCTTCTTCAAACCGTGTTCACCATCGGGCGTGAACCGCGACTGTGCCGGCAAGATTGCCGTAATAGCCGTGCCCGCGGTCTGAATCTGCCCGTCTCGGAAGGCCTTCGCGACGAACTCACGGGTCTCGGTGGGCTTCAGGTTCTCGTCAGTGATGATTGCGTCTAGTTCGACTTCCTTCTGCGCCTCGATGTAGTCGCGCCAGCTTGATTCAACATCCCCCACCAGGGTGAGGTTGTTGATGAAGGCCTCGATCAAGTCACGCTTGCTGCGCAGGGTCACGCTCGCGTCAATCGCCCGGAGTACTTCTTCGCGCAGTTCCTTGTCGGCCGGAACGCCACCGTTCTTTTCTTGGAATTTGCGCACCAACATCAAGATGTAATCCACGTTGATTTCGACCTGTTTGATCAGTTCGATCTCAAAGACGACGTCGTCGAGAATCGATTCCTTTTCGGCGTCCTGACCGCCACGAACGCGTGCATAAATCTCGAGATACGTGCTTTGGTATTCCTGCACATCAAACGGGGTCAGGTTGGTGTCCCCCTCGAATTCTTCGAAGGATTGCAGGATGTTTCGCAGGCGAAGGATGGAACCCCAGGTCTCCACGAAGCGCTTCTCGGCCGCTTCCCCGGTAATCAACTGCCCCGGTATGAACTCGGCCGTGAGGCTGTTAACGAATTCGACGTATTGGTCGAAATATTCCTTGTACGGCCTCAGCAGGACGATTCCGCCGGCATCCTTGTTTC
This sequence comes from uncultured Gulosibacter sp., assembly GCA_964637095.1. GTDB lineage: Bacteria > Actinomycetota > Actinomycetes > Actinomycetales > Microbacteriaceae > MWH-TA3. The sequence goes on along the minus strand of CAZWTW010000004.1, from coordinate 120,425 downwards.
CGAACAGCGCGATGGCGTCGTTTGTCGCCGATTCAAGGTCGCGGAAGGTGACGATGTTGCCGTACGTCTTCACCGAGTTGAGGATGCGGTTTGTGCGCGAAAAGGCCTGAACAAGACCGTGCAGGCGCAAATTCTTGTCAACCCACAGCGTGTTCAGAGTCGTCGCGTCGAAACCAGTCAGGAACATGTTGACAACAATGACCAGGTCAATCTCACGATTCTTCAGGCGCTTAGACAAGTCCTTGTAATAATTCTGGAATTTGTCTGACGACGTATCCCAGCTTGTTCCGAACATCGTGTTGAAGTCGCGAATCGCGTCGTCGAGAAAATCACGCGAGCTGACATCGAGGTTGCCCACCTCGAACTCTTCTTCCGGAAGCATGCCGCCTTCTTCGACTGCCTCGTTGGCCCCGAAACTATAGATCAGTCCAACCTTGATTCGCTGGGCTTCTGGCAAGTCTTGCTGTTGCCGAGCAAACTCAAGGTAATAACGTTTCGCAGCATCGATAGAAGCGGTGGCAAACAGCGAATTGAATCCCGCGATTCGGCGAGCGTTGTGGTTGTAGCTCTGGGTGCGCTTCGTCTTCCGCTCGAAATTCTTGAGGATGTAGTCGACCACCTGCGTAATTCGCTCGGGGGCGAGCAACACCTCCTCGGTGTCAATCGCGCGAACGCTGGCATCGCGAACGTCGTCCTTCTTGGCGATGGTGTTCACCAGATCCACATGGAAAGGCAAAACATTCTTGTCGTTGATTGCGTCGACAATCGTGTACGTATGCAGCTTGTCACCGAACGCCTGCTCAGTGGTGCGCATGTTGGGGTTGCCGCCCGAACTCGAATTCTCCGCGAAAATTGGTGTACCGGTGAACCCGAACATGTTGTAGTTGGTGAAGTTCTTTCGGACAAGAGCGTGCATGTCGCCAAACTGCGACCGGTGGCACTCGTCGAAGATCAAAACGAATCGCCCCTTGTATGCCACGTGGTTCTTGTTCTTCGCCACGAACATGCTGAGTTTCTGAATCGTCGTGATGATGATTCGAGCGCTGGGGTTCTCCAGTTGTTGTTGCAAGACTCGCGTCGAGACGTTCGAGTTCGCCGCGCCTTCTTCGAATCGGTTGTATTCCTGCATGGTCTGGTAATCAAGGTCCTTGCGGTCAACAATGAAGAGGACCTTGTCGATGTCGGGCATTCGACTAGCCAGTTGCGCCGCTTTGAAGCTCGTCAGTGTCTTCCCGGAACCGGTGGTGTGCCAGATGTAACCGCCCGCCGCGACCGTTCCCAGGGACTTGCTGTTCCCTGACACCACGATTCGCTGCAAAATTCGCTCGGTCGCCACGATTTGATAGGGGCGCATGACTAATAACATTCGGTCAGCCGTGAAAACGCAGTATTTGGTGAGAACGTTCAGAATGGTGTGCTTCGCGAAGAACGTCTTTGTGAACCCCGTCAGATCCGTGATGGGCTTGTTGTTGGCGTCCGCCCACCAACTGGTGAACTCAAAACTGTTGGACGTTCGCTTGGCCGCCGCCTGGCTGGCCGCTTCTGAGAGGTGTTGGTGGCGGGTGGTGTTGCTGTAGTACTTCGTGTACGTCCCGTTGCTGATGACGAAGAGTTGAACGTATTCGAACAGACCCGAGTCCGCCCAGAAGCTCTCGCGCTGGTAACGGTTGATTTGGTTGAACGCCTCGCGCAGGTCGATCCCGCGTCGCTTCAGTTCGACGTGAACCAGCGGCAGGCCGTTGACCAGAATCGTGACGTCGTAGCGGTTCGCGCGCTTTCCTTCAACCTCGTACTGGTTGATGACCTGTAGTTGATTGTTGTGAATGTGCTGCTTGTCGATCAGATAGATGTTCTTGACCGACCCGTCATCGCGCTTCAGTAATTGGACGTGGTCTTCTTGAATCGTTGAAGCTTTGTCGACGATTCCGGCCGTCTCATTAGCAATCTTCTCGGTGAAGAACTTGTCCCACTCAGAATCACTGAACTGAATGTCGTTCAGGCGCTCGAGTTGTGCTCGCAGATTCGTGACCAGACCGGCTGATTCAGTGATCGTTAGCCGCTCGTACGCTTGACTTTCTAGTTGCTTGATGAAGTCCTCTTCAAGCTGCGCCTCGCTCTGGTGGTCAATTCTCCTGACCGCGTCCGGCACAAATTCCGCGACGACCGTGCTCTCGGAACTGACCACAATCGGGTCATACCGGAACGACGACGAAGGCGATGTTTCAGTCTTCATGCCGAAACCTCAGGGAACGTCAACAGCTTGTCACGGTAGTGCTCGTATTGCTTGCGGCGGGCTTCGAGTTCAGCAGGAAGTCCAACCGAGATGTCGTTCACCAAGGCATCGAACTTGTCGAGGATTTCCACGATTCGATCCTGTTCTTCGCGCGATGGGAGCGGAACCGCAATTTTTGCCAGCGATTTAGCTGAGACGTCAACCACCTTGACTCCAATCGCATACTTGCGCTTTGCAATCTGGAATGTATTTGACTGGAAATAATAGGCGAGATATTTGGCATTCTGTGTGTGTTTGATCACAGTCGCATGACCGCCAGTCACGGCTGTCGTATCGCCGAGCCACGCGACGCACTTCCCCACGTCGTCAATGTTTTCGCTTGTATTTGTAATCACCAGATCACCAGGCTCAACCTTGGCAAGTTTTTTCGCCGTCTCGATCGAAACGAATGACTTAGTCTCGGTGGTCGATGTTTTGTAATAGGTGTAAATCTGTCCGTAATGAATCGCGGGGACACCGCTCTCTGCGAAATCTGACTTAGGCATGCCGTTGCCTCGAACAAGTTCGGCAAATTCACCCATCGGAACCCACCGGACCCCCCCCTGTTCTGGGAACGATAGGAGTTGGTTCCGATAGAACTCGTACTGCTTCTTGCGCGCCTCCAGCTCCGCCTCCAGCTCCGCCTCCAGCTCCGCCTCCAGCTCCGTGAATTGGTCAAGGATTCGCACAATCTCGCGCTGCACTTCAAGCGGTGGAACCGGCAAAGTTATTGCACGAAGATTTGCTTGGTTTAGTTTTGGCGGAACACCCCGTACGACACTTGACACATCGGTCGTTTGCAATGCGTAGTAGACGTAGCGCAAAAGAGAAACCTCAGGAATCTCTTGTAGGACATGAGCGTGATTATTCACCCAAATCTTGCCCGATGCCCAATTCAAAATCGGCGCACCATTAGGTGTGACAACACTTCCGTCTTCGCCAACTAATAGGTGATCTCCGTCAAAAATCCAATCATCAATTAGCCCCTGCACACCGTTTGCCCCGTAGTAAGGGAATTGCCCTGCGCGCCGCAAATCCTTGGCAACCGGCTTTCTTTCAGAATCGCGGATTCGCACGAGATCGCCAAGAATTCTGGACTTCACTCCCTCGGGGCAAAATTCAGCCAATAGTTCGTCAATGCGGCTCACTGAGAGCCCGCCAGGTCGCGCACAATGGCGTCAATAGATGTGCGAAGCTCAGCCTGTCGCGTGACAATGCGCTCGATGTCAGCATTTAGCTCGGTGATGTTGACGACCTCACGAGTGTCTTCTTTGAGCACGTAGCTCGACACCGACAGGTTGTAGTCGTTTTCGGCGACTTCACTGTTGTCCACCAGGCACGCGAAGTGATCGGAGTTGGAGCGGTTGGCGAAAGCCTCGAGAACCTTCACGCGGTGTTCTTCTCGCATGACCTTGAACTTGCCGGCTTTGGTGAATTCCTGAGTGGCGTCGATGAACATCGTCTTGTTGTCAGTCTTGGACTTCTTGAGCACGAGGATGCAGGTTGCGATTGTGCTGCCGTAAAACATGTTGTCCGGTAGTTGAATTACCGCGTCAACGAAGTTGTTGTCGACCAGATACTTGCGGATCTTCTGCTCTGCCCCACCCCGATACATCGCGCCAGGGAATTCAACAATCGCGGCAGTTCCGTCAACCGAAAGCCAACTGAGCATGTGCATCGTGAAGGCAAGGTCCGCCTTCGATTTAGGCGCAAGGACACCGGCAGGCTCAAAGCGCGGGTCGTTGATCAGCAGCGGGTTGCTGTCGCCATCCCAGTTAATCGAATACGGCGGGTTGGACACGATCGCATCGAAAGGCTCGTCATCCCAATGTTTCGGCTCTTTCAGTGTGTCACCGAGGGCGATGTCGAACTTCTCATAGTTCACGTCGTGAAGAAACATGTTGATCCTGCACAGGTTGTAAGTGGTGAGGTTGATCTCTTGGCCATAGAACCCTTGCAACACGTTGTCTTTGCCCAGCACCTTGGCGAACTGCAAAAGCAGCGAACCCGATCCACAGGCCGGGTCGTAAACACGATTCACCTGAGACTTACCCACCAACGTGATGCGAGCAAGCAGATTCGCAACTTCTTGAGGAGTAAAGAATTCACCGCCGGACTTACCCGCACCTGAGGCGTACATCGTCATGAGGTACTCGTATGCATCACCGAACGCATCGATCCGGTTGTCAGCGAACGCACCGAAGTTCAATTCGCCAATTGCATCCAACAACTTCACGAGTCGTTCGTTGCGTTCGCCAACTGAATTGCCCAGTTTGGGGCTGTTCACGTTCAAGTCATCAAACAAACCTTTGAGGTCAGCTTCACTTGCACTGCCCACGGCAGAGCCTTCGATGCTTGTGAAAACTCGACTGAGCGTTTCGTTGAGGTCTGGGTCGTTCTTGGCGCGCGCGCGAACATTGATGAAAAGCTCGCTCGGCAACATGTAGAAGCCTTTTTCGGCAACGGTGACTATGCGGCCGAACTCCGCCTGCTCATCGGCGATGGACGCGTAGTCAAAGTCGGCGTGACCGGCGGCTTGTTCACCTTCGTTGAGGTAATTCGTGAGGTTTTCCGAAATGAAACGGTAAAACAGCATCCCCAGCACATAAGTCTTGAAGTCCCAGCCATCGACAGCGCCACGAAGATCATTTGCGACCTTCCAGATTGTCTTGTGTAATTCGGCGCGTTCGGCTTCACGACTCATTGTTGCTCCTTTGCGTATTGCTCAAGTTCAGCCTATTGCCGCCCACAGACAGGGAACCTTCAACGCACCGCGCCTCGCCGCCATAATCCACAGATGGCCCTTTTCAGAGAAACAGCGTGACACGTGTGCTGTTATAGAGAAATGGAATCTCGGCGTACCGTCAATGTCTATGTCGATGGGTTTTCGCTGTATCACGCCCTACTCAAACGAAAGTACCCGCAACATAAATGGCTGGACCTTCGGAAATTGTGTGAATTGCTATTTCCCGAGCGGCACGTTGCACAAGTGAAGTACTTCACGGCGGCAGTCAAGCCACTCAGGGGAGACCAAGGAATTGGTCAACGCCAACAGGTTTACTGGGAGGCGCTCCGTGAATCACGTGTGGAAATCATCGAAGGCAAATTCATTTTCACCAAACCGTTCTATCCGATCCATCCTGAACGATTCGACACGTCCGGCAATGTACAGACCGTTCAAGTAAAACGACCAGAGGAAAAGGGAACCGACGTGGCACTCGCCACACACCTGTTGCTAGATGCGCTCGAATGTCGTTCAGAAACATTCGCGATTTTGACCAACGATTCCGATTTAGTCGAGCCAGTGCGCGCACTGTCCGTTAGAGGCTTCGACGTGAGTTTGATTTCGGTAATGGGAGACGAATACAACAAAGCTTTCGGCGACGACATCATCAGTTCGATACACAAGGTTAGGGAGGGTTCGCTCGCCGCGTCACAATTAGCGGACGTAATCAGGACTTCAGCTGGCCGAACCATCCGAAAACCAACACGCTGGCAATAAAACAGGCCCCCGGGTTTCCCCGAGGGCCGCGCCCGGTAGTCGAAACATCCGGGTGGTTATGAAATCATTCTACGGCCTTTACACGAATTCCTCACGACATTGTGAGCAACTCGCTGAACTTCGACGAATTCCAATTCGGCCGCGTATCGCCTGACTTACGCACGAACCGAACGGTTCACCGCCGACACGATCGCCTTGAGCGACGCTGTCGAGATGTCTCCGTCGACGCCGACGCCCCACAGGGTGGTTCCGTCCACTTCGAGTTCGACGTAGGCGGCGGCGAGTGCGTCACCGGATGCACTGAGGGCGTGCTCGACATAGTCGAACAGGCGAATCTGGTGCCCGTGCTCGGCCATGATCCCGAGGAACGCTGCGACGGGACCGTTGCCGGTTCCCGAGACGTCGACCGATTCGTTCCCGACACGAAGAGTCGCGTCCAGACGAACCTCGCCGGACATGTCCGACTGGGTGCGGGTGCCGAGAAGTTCGTAACGGCCCCACTTCTCGTCCGCGGCAGACGCCGGCAGGTACTCGTCGATGAAGATCGCCCAGATCTCGTCGCTCGACACCTCGCCGCCCTCGGTGTCCGTCTTGCCCTGGACGACCCCCGAGAACTCGATCTGCAGCTTGCGCGGCAGGTCGAGGTTGTGGTCGGTCTTGAGCAGGTACGCGACGCCGCCCTTGCCTGACTGCGAGTTCACGCGGATGACGGCCTCGTACGAACGTCCGACGTCACGCGGGTCGATGGGCAGATACGGAACGCCCCACTCGATGTCGTTGACGGTCTTGCCTTCGGCGGCCGCGCGGGCCTCCATCGACTCGAAGCCCTTCTTGATGGCGTCCTGGTGTGAACCCGAGAAGGCCGTGTAAACGAGGTCGCCGGCCCAGGGGCTACGCTCGTGAACCTTCAACTGGTTGCAGTATTCGGCGGTGCGACGAATCTCGTCGAGGTTCGAGAAGTCAATCTGCGGGTCAATCCCCTGCGTGAACAAGTTCAAGCCCAGAGCGACGAGGTCGACGTTTCCAGTGCGCTCACCGTTACCGAACAAGCAGCCCTCGATGCGGTCGGCACCTGCCATGTATCCCAACTCGGCAGCGGCGATCGCGGTTCCGCGGTCGTTGTGCGGGTGCAACGAAATGATGACGTTCTCGCGGTTGTTGATGTGACGCCCCATCCACTCGATCGAGTCGGCGTAGACGTTCGGTGTGGCCATCTCGATGGTCGCGGGCAGGTTGATGATGACCTTGCGCTCGGGGGTCGGCTCGAGAACCTCGAGAATCTGGTTGACGACGTCGACCGCGAATTCCAGTTCCGTGCCGGTGTACGACTCGGGGCTGTATTCATAGAACACGTTGGTCTCTGGCACTTCGCTTTCGAGCGAGCGGCACAGGCGCGCGCCCTCGAGTGCGATGTCGATGATGCCCTGCTTGTCGGTCTTGAAGACGACGTCGCGCTGCAGGATGCTGGTCGAGTTGTACAGGTGAACAATGGCGTTCTTGGCGCCCTTGATCGACTCGTAGGTGCGACGGATCAGGTGCTCGCGCGCCTGGGTCAGGACCTGAATCGTGACGTCGTCAGGAATCAGCCCTTCCTCGATGATCGTGCGAACGAAATCAAAGTCCGTCTGTGAGGCTGACGGGAAACCGACCTCGATCTCCTTGTAGCCCATCGCAACGAGCGTCTCGAACATCACGCGCTTGCGTTCGGGACTCATCGGGTCAATCAGCGCCTGGTTTCCGTCACGAAGGTCGACGGCACACCAGCGCGGGGCCTCGGTGATTCGCTTGGTCGGCCACGTACGGTCGGGAAGATCGACATTGATGATCTCGTGATACGGGCGATAGCGGTGAATCGGCATCGCCGACGACTTCTGGTTGTTCTTCACGGTGTTCTCCTGAGATTGGGTTTGCGGCCAACGGGAATCTCCGCGACGAGTGAGGCCTTGTGTCTAGGACCCGTCGCGGCCGCTAAGAAGGAGACCGTTCAGCATGGTGTCAGGCTAACACGCGGGCGCGTTCTGAATCAAAAACCGAGTCGACCAAGGGCTTTGGGGTCGCGCTGCCATTCCTTGGAAATCGTGACGTGCAGGTCGAGATAAATCGACTTGCCCATGAGTGCTTCGATCTGAGGACGCGAGCGCTCCCCGATGAGTCGCAGCATCGAACCCTGTCGGCCGATGATGATTCCCTTTTGCGAATCGCGCTCGACGATGAGCGACACGTAAACCTTGGTGCGCTTACCTTCGGTGACGATGTCGGTGAGGGTCGCCGCAAGCGAGTGCGGAAGTTCGTCACTGAGCTCTTCGAGGACGGCTTCGCGGACGATTTCCGGGATGCGCGATTCCAGCGTCTCGTCCGACACGGACTCTTCCGGGTACAGCATCGGCGATTCGGGCATCATCGGGATCAGTGCCGCGATGAATTCGTTCATTCCGTCCGCCATCTCGGCTGATACGGGGATGACGAGTTCCCAGTCGCGCAGTTCCCCAACCTCGGCCAACTTGGACAGCACCTGCGTCGGCGAAACGCGGTCGGTCTTGGTGACAATCCCGACAACGCGGGCGCGCGGGTAACGAGCGAGCTGTTCGAGGATATACCGGTCCCCCTTGCCGATCGGTTCGTCCGCTGGCAGGCACATTCCGATGACGTCGACATCGCCCAGGGTCGTTTCGACCAGAGCGTTGAGGCGCTCACCCAGCAGCGTGCGGGGGCGGTGCAAACCAGGAGTGTCGACGATGATCAACTGACCCTCGCCGCGCGTGACGATTCCGCGAATGGTTTTGCGTGTCGTCTGTGGCTTGGACGACGTGATCGCCACCTTTTCGCCGATCAACGCGTTCATCAACGTCGATTTACCGACGTTGGGTCGCCCCACAAAGGACAGGAATCCACTACGAGTCGACATTGGGGTCCTCTACGGTCACAATCACGGTGACGAGACGCTTGCGGCGGCGCTCGACTCGTTCGGCAGTAATCAACAATCCGTGCGCGTGCACGCTGTCCCCCGTCGCCGGCAAGCGCCCGAGGTTCTTGACGAACAACCCGCCAACGGTGTCAACATCGTCCTCGTCGATTTCCAGGTCGAGGTGTTCGGCAAGGTCGTCGATGTTCGCGGCAGCACTCACACGAATTGAACCGTCGCCGATGGGAGTGAACTCGATGTCCTCATCGTCGTATTCGTCCGAAATCTCGCCGACGACCTCTTCGATGAGGTCCTCCATGGTGACGAGCCCGGCAATTCCGCCGTATTCGTCAACGACGAGCGCCATGTGGTTGGCGCGTTCTTGCAGTTCGCGAAGCGCCTCATCGCCCTTTTTGACCTCAGGGATAAACAGCGCGGTGCGCAAGATTGCGGTGACCGGAGTCGTTTTGGCGCCTTCGGGGTCGCGACGAACATAGCGAATGATGTCCTTGAGGTAGGCGATTCCGCGAATGTCATCGGAGTCTTCACCGATTACCGGCATGCGCGAGAATCCGTCGGCCAAGAACTTCCCCAGCGATTCGTCGATGGTGTCCGTCGCATCGAGCGTTGCCATTTCGGTGCGGGCAACCATGACTTCGCGGACAATCGTGTCGCCAAAGTCGAAAATCGAGCGGATCAGATCGCGGTCTTCCTCTTCGATCGCGTCCGATTCGGTCGCTTCGTCGACGAGCGACAACAACTGTCGTTCCGTGTTGACCGACGTGCGGGCACGGCCGGGGGTCACCGCGTTGCCAATTCCAACCAGCGCAACCGTGATCGGGCCGAGTATCACGCGGAATGCGCGCACGAGCCATCCCGTCCACTCGACAATGACCAGCGGGTGAGCGCGACCAACGGAACGCGGGCTAGACCCGACGAGCACGAACGTGATGACGGCCATCGTGGCTGCGGACGCAACCAGGGCCTGCCACAGGTCGAAACCGGAACTAACGAAGGCCAACGACACAAGGATTGCGGCAAACGTTTCACACAACACACGAACGAAATTGATGGCGTTGAGGTGACCGGGAATGTCGGTCGCAATTTTGTCGAACGTTTTTGCTCGGGCAGTGCCCTCGCCCAACCCGGCAACGTCGTTGCGCGACAGCGACGAATACGCCGCGTCGATCGCCGCGGTGAGGCCCCCGAACGTCACCAAGACGAGAGCGATGATGCTGAACCAGATGGCCATTAGTCGCGTTCTGCTGAGAAGGTTTCCAAAAGCTGTCGCTGCAGAGCGAACATCGCCTTCTCTTCGTCCGGCTCGGCGTGGTCGAAACCGAGCAAGTGCAGGATTCCGTGGGTCAACAGCAGGCGGATTTCCGCCTCGGTCGAGTGGCCAGCACCGATGGCTTGACGTTCAGCGACGGTTGGGCAGATCACGACATCCCCAAGAAGTCCGGGGTCGGTTGGCTTGTCATCGGATCCTGGTCGAAGTTCATCCATCGGGAACGACAGGACGTCGGTCGGGCCCGGCTCGTCCATCCATTCGATGTGCAACTTTTCCATCGCGTCCTCGTCGACGAACACGACGGTCAGGTCGGCGTCGGGGTGAACCTTCATCGCGTCGAGCACGTGAGCGGCGAGGGCGTTCATCGTCTCGGCTTCGATGGTGAATGTCGTTTCGTTCACAATGTCGACGGTCACGATTGTGCTCGCTTTCGCTGAGGTTTGGCGGCGGTCTTCGCCTGAAGTTTCTGCTCGTGCAGGGTGTACGCATCGACAATCTTGCCAACGAGCGTGTGACGGACGACGTCGGCGCTGGTCAACGTGCTGATGTGGATGTCGTCCATCCCCTTGAGGATTCGCGTCGCCAACGTCAGGCCGGAAATCGAGGTCGGCAGGTCAATCTGAGTGATGTCACCGGTGATGACCATCGTCGAACCGAACCCCAGACGGGTAAGGAACATCTTCATCTGTTCCGGGGTCGTGTTTTGCGCTTCGTCGAGGATGATGAACGCTTCGTTGAGTGTGCGACCGCGCATGTAGGCCAAAGGTGCTACCTCGACGACGCCCGTCGCCAGCAACTTGGGGACAAGTTCGGGGTCAAGCATGTCGTTGAGAGCGTCGTAGAGAGGGCGCAGGTACGGATCAATCTTGTCGGTGAGCGTTCCTGGCAGGAATCCCAGTCGCTCGCCCGCTTCGACAGCAGGGCGGGTAAGGATGATGCGGGTGACTTCCTTGCGTTGCAGCGCCTGAACGGCCTTCGCCATCGCCAGGTACGTCTTTCCTGTACCGGCAGGGCCAATTCCGAACACGATGGTGTTGTGCGCAATCGCGTCGACATATTCCTTTTGACCGGCGGTCTTGGGGCGAACGGTCTTGCCGCGGCTGGACACGATTGCTTCGCCCAACACGTCGCTGACGCTCTTGCCATCGCGAACGATGGTCGACCCGCTGGTCACGTCACTGTCGTCGAGTTCAACGCCGTTGGCGATCATGTCGAGCAGTTCGCGGAAGTGCTTTTCGACGCGGTGCACCTCGTCGGCGTCGCCGTCAATCGAGATTGCGTTTCCGCGCACGTTGATCGTGACGCTGGGGTAACGCTGCTCGAGAGAGGACAAGAACCGGTCCTGTGGGCCCAACAGGCGCACCATCGCGATTCCGTCGACCTCGATATCGACGCGGGTGACGCTACTCTCCGCCAAGGGAACCTTCCGCCAATCCCCCGGCCAGCACGTGTGCGTGGACGTGGAAAACGGTCTGACCGGCGTTCTCGCCGGTGTTGAAGACGAGTCGGAAGTCACCATCCGAGTGCTCGGCGGCGAGGTCGCGAGCGGTCGCGACGAGTTCGGCGAGAAGCGCGGGGTCGCCGGCGGCGAGCTCGGTGACGTTGGCGTATTCCTCGGTTTTGGGAACAACGAGGAGGTGAACGGGAGCCTGAGGTGCGATGTCGCGGAAGGCGATGAGGCGCTCGGATTCGAACACGATGTCCGCGGGGATTTCGCGGTCGATGATTCGGCTAAAGATGCTCACGATGTCCAGTCTATCCGCGTCACCACTGGCCCAGCAGGGCGTTGAGAGCGGCGATGGCTGCGGGTCCAGCGGTCGACGTGCGCATGATGTCGTCACCAACGCGGACTGCCGTCGCGCCTGCCGCAACGAGAGTTTCGACCTCGGCATCGGTTATTCCGCCCTCGGGGCCGACTACCAGGGCGATCGCCGTCGCGGTGGTGTTCGCCTGCGCCCACTCGCCGATTCCCAGCGTAGAACGCGGGTCAAGGACGAGAACGTGTGCGCCATTAGCCGCTGGGACGATCCCACTCGTTGCGACGGGTTCCGTGACAACAGGGATTCGCGAGCGAACGGACTGCTTCGAGGCCTCGCGCGCGATGGCTTGCCAACGCGCGACTCCCTTGGCGCGCTTGTCGCCTTCCCAGCGGGAAATCGAACGCTCGGACTGCCACGGGACGACCCGCGAAAGGCCGATTTCTGTGCTGGCCTGAACGGCCATTTCGTCACGGTCACCCTTAGCAAGAGCCTGCACGAGAGTGAACTGCACCGCGCGTTCGGGCTCGAAAGCCGGCGACGAGACGGCAACCTCGACGAGTGACTTGCTGACGGCCTTCGCGACACCGGCCGCGCGCCAACCGCGTCCGTCCGAGATGTCGACCGACTCCCCTTCGCGCAGACGTGCAACTTGGGCAGCGTGATGGGCTTCGTCTCCCGTCAGCGTGACGAGCGACGTCGATGCGTCGATCGCGTCAGTGGTGAAATACAGGTGAGCCATTACGCCCCGAAGAATCGGTCGCGCATTTTGGCGAAGAGCCCCTGGCGGTGTTCGGCGAAGTGCGGTGTCCGTGCCGCACGAAGTTTTGCGAACTCGTCGATGAGTTTCGCCTCGGCCTTGGAGAGTTTCTGAGGCGTGACGACCTGGATTCCGACCTTGGCATCACCTCGACCGGAACCGCGAAGGTGTGTGATTCCACGACCCTTGACGGTCAGAACGTCGCCCGACTGTGCCCCCGCCTTGATGTCGATGTCCATCTCGCCGTCGAGAGCGTCGAGCGTGACGCGAACGCCACGGATTGCATCGACCATGTCGATCTGGACTGTTGCGAGGAGATCGTCGCTCTGACGAGCCCAGAGGTCGTGTTGTGCGACCGAAAATTCGACATAGACATCGCCAGAAGGGCCTCCAGCTTCACCGACCTCGCCGGCGCCCGACAACTGGATGCGCATCCCGCTGTCGATGCCGCTGGGGACGTCGATGGACAAGGTCGTCCGTGCACGGACACGTCCGTGACCGGCACACGTGGGGCACGGCGCGACGATGACGGTGCCGAATCCGCGACATGATCCACACGGCGTCGACGTGACGATGTTGCCCAACAGGCTTCGAACCTGGCGCTGAACCGAACCGGAACCACCACAGATGTCACAGCGCTGTGGTGATGACCCCGGTGCACAGCAGGAACCGGAACAGGTTTCGCACAGCGCAGCGGTGTCGACCTCGATCGACCGTTCTGCGCCGAAAATCGTGTCGACCAAGTCGACCTCGACTCGCAACAACGCGTCGTTTCCGCGCTGTTGACGTGACTGCGGACCGCGTTGCTGTCCGCCGCCGAAGAACGCGTCGAACACGTCACCCATCGAACCGAAGCCGGGCATGCCATTGAAGCCACCCTGGCCACCCATGTCGTAATTGCGTCGCTGTTCGGGGTCACCGAGAACGTCGAACGCGTGGGTGACGAGCTTGAAGCGCTCCGACGCGTCCTGGGCGGAATTCACGTCAGGGTGAAGTTCACGCGCGAGCTTGCGATACGCCTTCTTGATGTCGTCCTGGCTCGCATCGCGCGAGACGCCGAGAACTTCGTAGTGGTCCATTTACGACTCATCCCCCAACACCGTGGAAACGTAACGCGCAACAGCCTCCACGGCGGCCATGTTGAGCTGGTAGTTCATTCGGGTCGGCCCGAGAACAGCGATGCGAGCGGTGTCGCCACCCGTCGCCGTGTACGCGGCGGAGACGATCGCGGTGTCGCTCAGTTCGTCGGTCAACTCACGACCGATTCGAACTCCGCGGTCGTCCTGTCCGCCCATTTCGCCGAACAACTTGAGCAAGATGACTTGCTCTTCGATGGCGTCCATCACCGGCGCGATGCTGCGCGAGAAATCACCCTCGGCGCGGACAAGTTGCGGGGTGCCGGCAACGATGAGTCGGTCGGATCGGTGTGCGTCGATTTGCGTCGCAATCACTGCGTGAACGGCGGAAAGCGCAGCGGCGAGAGCGGGCGACACCTCGCCCGACAACTTCTCGAGTGCAGCGGGCACACTCGCCAAATCGATGCCCTGCACGGCGGAATTCACTCGTGCACGAAGATCAGCAATCGACGCTTCGTCGATATCGTTTGCGAGGTCGACGACGTGACGATCGACGCGACCGGTCGTGGTGATCAACACCGACATCAGGCGCTTTGCACCGAGCGGAAGCAGTTCGAGATGCGCAATGGTTTCGCGGCCGAGAACCGGGTACTGCACCAAAGCGACCTGATTGGTGAGATTAGATAGCAAACGAACCGTGCGCTGGAAGAAATCATCGAGGTCGAGCGACTCGTCGAGGAATCGCTCGATCGCGGTGAGTTGAACGCGCGTGAGCGGCTTGACCTCGTTGAGGCCGTCCACGAACGTGCGGTAGCCCAGATCGGTCGGGACACGACCAGCCGACGTGTGCGGAGCGTGGATGAGATTCGCGTCCTCGAGTGCGGCCATGTCGTTGCGAATGGTGGCTGCAGAAACGCCGAAACCGTGACGTTCGACGATGGACTTTGACCCGACGGGTTCGCGTGAGGCGACGTAATCTTCGACGATGACGCGAAGGACGTCAAGGGCTCGACTCGAAACCATGACACCTCCGTTTAGCACTCTCGATACCTGATTGCTAATAGCAATAGTACCTTTGTCACACGCCGAAAATGCATGAAGTCGCTAACGTTGGTAGAGACGAAGGAGGCCGTCATGGCTGAAACCACACCGAACGAGGAAGCCCGCAACCTCGCGACCCTCGCGTACCTTTTGGGGATTTTCACAAGCTTCTTGGCGCCGTTGGTGATTTGGCTCACGAAGAAGGACTCCGACGCGTTCGTCGAGTCTCAGTCGAAGGAAGCGCTCAACTTCCAAATCACGGTTGCGCTCGCGCACCTCGCGAACGGAATCGCGGGAATCGTGCTGATTCTCGTGTGGTGGCTCGTCGGATGGGCCGTAAGCCTCTCGATCACCGGAATCATGATCTGGTGGAGCGTCCTCGCTGTGCAGGCAGCCAACAAGGGCGAGGCGTATCGCTACCCCTTCAACCTGCGCTTCATTCGCTAATCCAGCACGCGTCGAACGACGTAATCTGCGAGCAGTCGACCACGACGAGTCAAGACAAGCGTGCCGTCGAGAGCGGCCGGCCCGTCAACCAATTCGTCGGCAATCAAACCTGCGACGCGAGTCCGTTCCTCTGCTGACAGTCGATCGAGCGGCAACCCGTCTCGAAGGCGCGACCCAAGCAGGACGACCTCATCGTGGCGCTGTGCGTCGGTCAAAATTTCGCGCTCGAGCCCTGGCGAAATCCCCGCAGCAATCCGCTCGGCATACGCCGCAGGGTGCTTGGCGTTCCACCAGCGCGTTCCCGCGAAGTGACTGTGCGCTCCGGGGCCGTAGCCCCACCAATCGGCATCGGTCCAGTACGCGAGATTGTGGCGAGAACGTGATTCGACGCCTCGTGACCAGTTGCTGACTTCGTACCAGTCGAACCCGGCTGCACTGAGCAACTCGTCCGCCAATTCGTATGCGTCAGCGTGCGCGTCGTCGTCGATATCGGACAACTCACCGCGTCGGATGCGACGTTCAAGTGCCGTGCCCTCCTCGACGATCAAGGCGTACGCCGAAATGTGGTGGGTGTCGAGTGCGATTGCCGCCTCGAGCGACTCCCGCCATTCGTCGAGCGTCTCGGTCGGTGAACCGTAAATCAGGTCGACCGAGGTCTGGAGTCCGGCGCGCTTCGCTGCCGCAACCGCAATGGCGACGGATTCGGGGTTGTGCGTTCGGTCGAGGATGTCGAGAATCCGAGGGACAGCGCTCTGCATGCCGATGCTGAGCCGGGTGACGCCGGCTTCGACAAGGCCAGCAACGAGTTCGTCGGTGACGGTGTCGGGGTTCGCCTCCATCGTGACTTCGGCGCCCGCCGCGATTCCGTGAACATCGCGAACCGCATCGAGAACCCGCCCGATGTCACCCGGTGGCAAGAGGCTGGGCGTTCCTCCCCCTATGAAGACGGTGGATGCGGTGCGAGTCGGAACCCCCGACGATGTGAGCACACCAGCCGACCATCGAATCTCGGCGAGAAGGTCGTCGACGAAACTTTCCCGCGTCACCCCGCGTAGTTCACTGGCCGTGTACGTGTTGAAGTCGCAGTAACCACACCGAACCGTGCAAAAAGGAATGTGGAGATAGACAGAGAACGGAGTTTCGGCATTCGCCTGTGTCGGGATTCGGCCGTCGCTGGGAACCGGGTCGCCGCTCGGCAACTTGGCCATCAGGCACCGGTCCAGATCGTCGCCATGCGGACGATCATGACCGCGACGGACAGCGAGACTCCACCCATTGCGAGTGTCCCCCAACGCGTCCGGTCGACGAGTGCCCAGACAACGACCGCGGGAGGCATCATCAATGCGGTGATGAGGTACATCCAGAACTCCAGCGGATCGCCCGCTGGCGAATTCCCCACCATCGGTTGGACAATCGCGAGGACCAGTTGCACGACCAAGATGACTTCGACGAACAGCGTCGACAGGACGGTCAAGTCGCGCGGTTGTGAGCCGCGAACGCCGGAAACCAGGGCCAGCACACCCGCCACCACGGCGACGGAGATGGATGCGACGGTGAACCACTCGATCATTCGGGGAACCCCGTTTCGACTCGCGAAATGCCGCCCTTGATCCGGACGATGGCGACGAGGACGCCGTCACGAACGGCAGCCACGAGGGGCGCGTCGGGCAGGTCGGCGGGGATGCGCTTGCCGTGACGAATGTCGCGTTCCTGGTCGGCAGTCAATTCCCACGACGGGAACAACGAGCCGGCAACTTCCGCGGCGGGGACGACACCCGATTCGGAAATGTCCTCTGGCGTTACTGACGCGTCAAGAGTGAATGCACCGACGCGTGTCCGTCGCAGCAGCGTGAGATGTCCACCGACTCCGAGCGCAGCACCGAGGTCGCGCGCCAAAGCACGGATGTAGGTGCCGGACGTGCAGTCGACGACGACGTCGACGTCAATGAAATCGGGGGTGCGACGCGTGTCCACAACGTCAAATCGATCGACGCGCACGGCACGGGCGGCGAGCACGACGTCCTCGCCAGCACGAACGCGGTCGTACGCGCGCAGACCGTCGACCTTGATGGCCGATACGGCAGAAGGCCGCTGTTCAATGTTGCCCGTCAGGTCCGCGATTCCGCGTGCGATGGCGGCGTCGGTCACCGCGGCGATGGCGGCAGAATCGGCGACTGTCAGAACATCGCCCTCGGCGTCATCGGTGACGGTTGTCGAACCGAGTCGGATCGTCGCCTCGTACGTTTTGTCCTCGCCGACCAAATACGTCAACAATCGCGTCGACGAATTGACGCCCAAAACGAGGACTCCCGTGGCCATCGGGTCGAGCGTTCCCGCGTGTCCGATCTTGCGCGTGCCCAACGCGCGGCGCGCCATACCAACGACCGAATGGCTCGACGGCCCCTGCGGTTTGTCGACAACAATGATTCCGCTCACCACTCTGCGAGGGTATCAGCCCTATCGTGGAGGGGTGAGAGTCGCAATCATCGGTCTGGGCGCAGTCGGCGCAACGCTGTTGACGTCCATCGACCCGCGCCACTCGATTACCGCCGTTGTCCGAGGCGACCACGGCCGTGCGATCAAGGCCCGCGGAATCAGCGTGACGGGTGCTCTCGGTGGGCACAAGATCAAGGTGCACGCACTCGCGAAGTTGCCTCTCGAAAAGTTCGACGTTGTCATCGTCGCAGTGAAAGCCCACGAAGTGTTTTCCGCCATTCAGTCGGCGTCACTGCAAACGTCGACTCCGATCCTCGTTGTCGCGAACGGCATCGGCGCTCTTGCTGAGGCTCGCCGCGCCGCCCCCAAGAACCCGATTGCACTGGGCCTGGCGATGTTCGGCGCGAATATCGCGGAGCCGGGTCGCGTCGATGTCACCTACGCGGCACCGCTGATCGTCGGAGGGGACGTCAAAGCAGTTGACACCGCTCGCACCATCATCGGTCCTTCGATTCAACTTCTGGTGTCACGAGACATCGACAACGCGTCGTGGTCGAAACTTCTCGTCAACGAACTCAACGCTCTCCCCGCGATCACGGGGTTCAGCGTCCAAGAAACCATCGCAAACCCGTGGACGCGCGAAATCGTCACCCGCGCGATGCGCGAAGCGGCCCGTGTTCATCTCGCCGAAGCAGACGGGCGATTCCCCCGAATCGGGCCGATCAACGGACTTCGTGCCCACATTCTTGCCAGCGGTCCGTGGTCGTGGGCGTTGCGTGTGCCGGCCGCGATCGTCGCCAAGATGGGTGCGACACCGAATTACGCGTCAACGCATCAGAGCATCGCGCGAGGACGCCAGACGGAAATCGACTTTCTCGCTGGTGCCGTCGTCGCAGCGGGGACCCGCGCAGGAATCCCGACGCCCATCAATCGCACGCTCGTCAGTCTTGTTCACGAGGTCGAAGAGACGGGCCGTTTCTACCCGCTCGACGAAATCAAGCGCCGCTTCCCTCTTTAGGACAGCGACTTGGTGTGCCAGACGGTCTTCGTCTCGACGAACGCACCGATCCGATCGACCGAACCGACCGTCGCACTGAACTGACCGGGGCGAATCACGCGCTTGAGCGTCTCGGCTGCGTCGCGTTCGCACGCAACGGCGAGGTCAGCGTCAGCACCGCTGAGATCGAGCGAGTTGACGTCCTGATGGCTCGCCATCCACGGCGCAATCTCGGCTGGTGAACCGGTGAGAATGTTCACGACACCGCCCGGTACGTCACTCGTCGCGACCACCTCGGCGAACGACATCGCCGCACACGGCGATGATTCGCTCGACAGAACGACGACCGTGTTGCCCGTCACGAGAGCTGGTGCAATCGCTGCCACAAGACCGAGAAGTGTCGATTCCGCCTGCGGGGCGACGAGGAACGCGACACCGGACGGTTCGGGGACGGACAGGTTGAAGAACGGTCCGGCGACGGGATTTGCCCCGCCGACGACCTGGGCGTACTTGTCGGTCCACCCCGCGTACCAAACGAGCAAATCGATTGCCGCGTTGACCTCGGTGGTCGCGTCCTTGGCTGACACACCAGTCGACTTTTGGATCTCGTCGACGAACTGCGCGGCACGACCCTCGAGCATCTCGGCGATGCGGTACATGACCTGTCCACGGTTGTACGCGGTGGCACCTGACCACTTACCAACAGCACCACGGGCTGCTACGACGGCGTCGCGGGCGTCCTTGCGGCTCGCCTTCGACGCGTTCGCGATGAACTCGCCAGATGGACTGGTGACGTCGTAGACGCGACCCGACTCGCTGCGCGGGAACGCGCCTCCGATAAAGAGTTTGTACGTCTTGGCGACGGGCAGGCGGCTCATCGTGCGTCTCCGTTCGAGAGGTAAGCGGTGAGTCCGTGGCGACCGCCCTCGCGGCCATAACCCGACTCCTTGTAGCCGCCGAAGGGGCTGGTTGGATCGAACTGGTTGAAGGTGTTCGCCCAGATGACCCCGGCACGAAGTTCGTCCGCGACGCGCAACATGCGACTCGCGTTCTGCGTCCAGATTCCCGCCGACAGACCGTACGGCGTGTTGTTCGCCTTGGTGACGGCCTCCTCCGCTGTGCGGAACGTCAACACCGACAAGACGGGCCCGAAGATTTCGTCGCGCGCGATGGTGTTGCTGGTTGCGACATTCGTGAACACCGTCGGACGGAACCAAAAGCCGTTCTTCGGGACCTCGCAGTCAAGAGTCCAGCGCTCCGCGCCCTCGTTCTCGCCCGTGTTCGCCAGTGTGGTGATGCGTTCGAGTTGCTCTTTCGAGTTGATCGCTCCGATGTCGGTGTTCTTGTCGAGCGGGTCACCCAGTCGCAGCGTGCCGAGTCGGCGCGTCAACTTCTCGACGATCTCGTCGTGGACGTTCTCTTGAACGAGAAGGCGAGACCCGGCGCAACACACGTGCCCCTGGTTGAAGAAGATTCCACGAACGATTCCTTCGACCGCTTCATCGACGGCGGCGTCATCGAACACGATGTTCGCACCCTTGCCACCGAGCTCGAGCGTCAGCTTCTTGTCGGTTCCGGCGATTGTGCGCGCGATGTGGCGACCGACCGCAGTTGAGCCGGTGAAGGCGATCTTGTTGATGTCCGCGTGCTCGACGAGCGCCGCTCCAGCGACCTCGCCTCGGCCGGGGATGATGTTGACGACTCCAGCCGGAAGTCCGGCCTGCTGGCAAATCTCGGCGAACAACAGCGCCGTTAGAGGGGTGGTTTCTGCAGGCTTGAGGACGACCGTGTTTCCGGCCGCGAGGGCAGGTGCGACCTTCCACGCCAGCATCAGCAACGGGAAGTTCCACGGGATGATCTGACCCGCGACTCCCAGCGCCTTCGGGTTCTGGCCGAGACCAGCCCACTCGAGTTTGTCCGCCCACCCGGCGTAGTGGAAGAACCATGCGGCGACGAGCGGGATGTCGACGTCACGCGTCTCGCGAATCGGCTTCCCGTTGTCCAGGGTCTCGGCGACAGCGAGTTCGCGGGCACGTTCTTGAATCAGACGTGCAATTCGGAACAGGTACTTCCCGCGATCCGATCCACTCATGCGGGACCAGACAGTGTCATATGCCTTGCGGGCTGCGGTGACGGCACGATCGACGTCCTTCACCGACGCGTGCGCGATTTCGGCAATCGGCTTCTCGGTCGCGGGCGAAATCGTCGTGTATGACGAGTCACCACCGTCCACCCACTCACCGTTGATGAACAGTCCGTACGACTTCTGAAGCGAGAGAATCGACGTCGATTCCGGCGCCGGGGCGTATTCAAGGAAACTCATGGGGACTCCTAGTCCACGGTCACGTAGTCGGGGCCGCTGTAACGGCCGGTGGTCATCTTCTGACGTTGAAGCAGCACGTCGTTGAGCAGGCTGGAAGCACCGAACCGGAACAGGTGCGGGGTCAACCATTCCTCGCCGGCGACTTCGGCGACCGCAACGAGATAGCGAATGGCATCTTTCGACTGGCGAATTCCACCAGCCGGCTTGACGCCGATGCGCTCGCCCGTCAGGTGGAACCAATCGCGAACGACTTCGAGCATCAGAACCGTCGTCGGAAGCGTGGCGGCTGGCTGAACCTTGCCGGTCGACGTCTTGATGAAGTCAGCGCCGGCGAGAATCGCCAGCCACGACGCGCGCTTGATGTTGTCGTACGTGCGTAGTTCGCCAGTTTCCAGAATCACCTTGAGGTGCGCATGCGAGCCATCGGCTCGCGTGCAGGCTTCACGAACGAGGACGATCTGGTTGAAAACAGTCTCGAGATCCCCCGAGAGGAACGCGCCACGATCGATGACCATATCGATTTCGGTCGCACCGTTGTCGACCGCAAATCGGGTGTCGGCCAACTTGATCTCGATGGACGAACGCCCGCTGGGGAACGCCGTGGCAACCGATGCAACAGAGATTCCGGTTTCGCCATCACCGAGGTTCGCACCCAGCGCTCTGACCGCGTGTTCCACCATGTCCGGATACACGCACACGGCGGCGACGCGCAGTGTCGTCGGGTCGCTCGAGTCCGGCACCAGCGCCTTCGCGACCAGCGACTTCACCTTGCCGGGGGTGTCCGCACCCTCGAGGGTCGTCAGGTCGACCAGGCGGATGATCGTGTCGAGTGCGGCGCGCTTTGATTCGTTCTTGATCGAACGAGTAGCCAGAGTAGCCGCGCGGGCTTCAAGTCCGATTGCGTCCACCGAAGGCAAGTTGGCGAGGAACGCGCGCAGCGACGCCGCATCCGTCACACCGCGAGCCCGCGAACGTCCGGTCGGGATGATGCCCTCGGTCGCACGCTCACCCGGCGTCACCGTGTCGGCGATCGTAATCGAGACGATTCCCACTTCGCGAGCCAGCGACAACAGTCGGCCAACCTTCCATCGCGTGATGTTGAGAAGCTCGCCGATTTCGTCTTGCGTCTTGTTGTCGTCGTAATACAGTCGCGCGGCTCGGCGCACGAGGTCCGACTCAGAGTTGCTCACATGAGTACTCTATGCGCAAATGTGCAACATTACAACATTTGCGCACGTGCGGGTCTAAAGGACGATTTCGCCCTTCGACTTCAAGACGCGAATGTCCTCGATGTCCTTGCCCATCGCCGCCATCAATTCCTCGACCGTGGTGAACGGAAGTGAATCGCGCAGACGGTGCGTGAAGGCAATCGTCGCGATTTTGCCATAGGCGTCGAAATCGGCGTCAAGTGCGTGAGCCTCGACCTGCAGTCGTTCAACATCGTCAAACGTGGGGTTGAGTCCGACCGAGATTCCCGCGAAATAGCGCTCTCCCCCGACGTCCAGGGTTCCCGCGTAAACGCCGGACTGCGGGATAAACCCTTCGGAGTCCTCGGCGAGATTTGCCGTGGGGAAACCGAGTTCGCGCCCGCGTTGGTGTCCGTGCACAACCTCGCCACGCACGGCGTGCGGGCGACCCAACAAATGAGCGGCGGACTCAACATCCCCCCGAGTCAACGCGTCGCGGATCGCTGATGACGAAATTCGATCGGCCGAGGCATCGACGCAGACGTCACCGATGACGGCCACTTCGAACCCGAGTGTCGCGCCCTCGTCACGAAGGGTGTCGATTGTTCCCACCCCATCACGGCCGTAGCGGAAGTCCTCACCGATCAACACGAGCTCAGCGGCCAGGCCATCAACCAGGATGTCTCGAACGAATCCCTCGGGAGACAGGTCCCGAAATTCCTCGGTGAAGGGAATCACGACAACGGAATCGGCGCCTACAGCGGCGAGCTGCTCTACCTTCTGTGCAGTGGACAACAGCGGTAGTGGCGCCCGGCCCGGATCCACCACCGACAGCGGGTGACGATCGAAGGTCACGACAACCACACGGCGGCCATCGGCTCGCGCAATCAACTGGGCGATGACTTCACGGTGCCCACGGTGTACTCCGTCGAACTTTCCGACGGTGACAACCGACGGGACGCCGTCAGCTGGCAGATCCCACGTCATGCGCGTGGCGCTTTCGCCAACCACCACAGACCGAGAATCGGAAGTGCGAGAGGAATCCAGAGGTAACCGGCACCGAAGTGGCTCCACACCGTGTCCCGCGGGAACAGGTCGGTGTTGACGTACGACAGCAACCCGACGAGAAGCACACCGACCAGCTCGAACGTCATCGACCAGAGGGCAAGGGCACGATTGCCGAACGCCAGAGCCAGCGTGGCGATGATGTAAACGCCGGCCGCCAGAGCAGAGAGCGCGTAGGCGACAGGAGCATCCGAAAACTTGGTGATGAGCTGGTAAACGCTGCGCCCGGTTGCGGCAAGCGCCAGGACGCCGTAGACAATGACGAGAACGCGTGCGTCACCGAGACGGTTCACTTCTTGTCTTTCTTCTCGACGTCACCAGACAGTGCGGCGATGAACGCCTCTTGTGGCACCTCGACGCGACCAACCATCTTCATGCGCTTCTTGCCCTCTTTTTGCTTTTCGAGCAACTTGCGCTTACGGCTGATGTCACCACCGTAACACTTGGCGAGGACGTCCTTGCGCATCGCGCGGATGCTTTCACGAGCGATGATGCGGGCGCCAATCGCGGCCTGAATCGGGACCTCGAACTGCTGACGCGGGATCAACTCGCGAAGCCTGGACGTCATCATCGTTCCGTACGCGTAGGCCTTGTCCTTGTGAACAATCGCGCTGAACGCATCGACCTTCTCGCCCTGCAACAAGATGTCAACCTTGACCAGGTCTGCCGCTTGCTCCCCAGCCGGTTCGTAATCCAGCGAGGCGTATCCGGCGGTGCGGGACTTGAGTTGGTCGAAGAAGTCGAAGACGATTTCGCCGAGCGGGATCGTGTACTTGATTTCGACGCGGTCCTCGCCCAAATAGTCCATTCCAAGGAGCGTCCCGCGCCGCTGCTGGCACAATTCCATGATCGTGCCGACGTAATCCTTTGGTGCGAGGACGGCCGCGCGCACGATTGGCTCACGCACTTCGGCGATCTTGCCGACCGGGTACTCCGACGGGTTCGTGACTTCGATGTGCTTGCCGTCGTCCGTCGTCACGTTGTAGATAACGCTGGGAGCGGTCGAGATGAGGTCGAGACCGAACTCGCGCTCGAGGCGTTCACCGATGATTTCGAGGTGCAACAGCCCGAGGAAACCGCAACGGAATCCGAATCCGAGAGCGACAGAGGTCTCGGGTTCGTAGTTGAGTGAGGCGTCGGACAGCTTGAGCTTGTCAAGGGCTTCGCGAAGGATCGGGAAGTCGGAACCGTCAATCGGGTACAACCCAGAGAACACCATCGGCTTGGGGTCGGTATACCCATCGAGAGCAACCGTCGCCGGCTTGGCCAGGTTCGTGACCGTGTCGCCAACCTTGGACTGGCGAACGTCCTTCACACCCGTGATGAGATAACCGACTTCGCCGACCGACAAACCCTGCGACGGAGTCGGTTCTGGTGACGAGACGCCGATCTCGAGAAGTTCGTGGGTCGCCTTGGTGGACATCATCTGGATGCGCTCGCGCGGGCTGAGGGTTCCGTCGATGACACGGACGTACGTGACGACACCGCGGTAAGCGTCGTACACCGAGTCGAAGATCATCGCGCGGGCCGGCGCGTCCTTGTCCCCCTGGGGAGCTGGGATTCGCTCGACGATGCGGTCAAGAAGCTCCTCGACGCCGACGCCCGTCTTGCCGGAAACGCGCATGACATCAGCGGGGTCACCACCAATCAGCGACGCGAGTTCTTTCGCGTACTTCTCTGGCTCGGCGGCGGGCAGGTCGATCTTGTTGAGCACAGGGATGATCTCGAGATCGTTGTCGAGAGCGAGGTACAGGTTTGCCAGCGTCTGCGCTTCGATCCCCTGCGCCGCGTCAACCAGCAGAATCGCGCCTTCACAGGCTGCCAGCGAGCGAGAAACCTCGTACGTGAAGTCGACGTGCCCGGGGGTGTCGATCATGTTCAGTGCAAAGTCTGTACCTCCAACATTCCACGGCATGCGAACGGCTTGGCTCTTGATCGTGATTCCGCGTTCGCGTTCGATGTCCATGCGGTCGAGGTATTGCGCGCGCATCTCTCGGTCGTTCACGATGCCCGTGATTCCCAGCATGCGGTCGGCAAGGGTCGACTTCCCGTGGTCGATGTGCGCAATGATGCAGAAGTTGCGGATGATCGACGGGTCGGTCTTGGCCGGTACCGGCGGGCGAGTAGAACGTGACATTGTTCTCTATTGTTTCACGCTTGGCGGTTAGCCCGTGCCCGTTTGACCTGCTATTCTTGACACTTGGCTTGCGCGCCGACGCCCTCTCTCGTCGTCGCGGAACGACACCGGGATTCGCAACACCCCTCCCGGTTCGACACCATCATCGTAAAGGACACAATTTCGTGGCAAATATCAAGTCGCAGATCAAGCGAATCAAGACGAACCTCAAGGCGCAGGAGCGCAACAGGGCCGTCAAGAGCGAGCTCAAGACCGTCGTCCGCGTTGCGCGCGATGCAATCGCATCGGGTGACAAGTCGGTAGCGGTCAACGCCGTCGCCGCTGCAACTCGCAAGCTGGACAAGGCCGTTTCGAAGGGCGTTATTCACAAGAACCAGGCAGCGAACCGCAAGTCGGCTCTCGCTGTCAAGGCTGCTGCCCTCTCGGGTGACGCCAAGGTCGTGAAGGCTCCCGCGAAGGCGGCTGCAAAGCCCGCAGCAAAGGCCGCTCCGAAGGCAGCAGCCAAGCCGGCAGCGAAGGCAGCCCCCAAGGCAGCGGCAAAGCCCGCAGCCAAGAAGGCAGCTGACAAGTAAGTCTCAGTGAAAAGGCCCTCGGGAAACCGGGGGCCTTTTTCTTATCCTCGTGCGCCGCGCGTCGCGACGATGTCGACGAGCCGTTCGACGGCATACACCGGGTCGCGTCCGTCGCCCTTGACCATCGCGTCCGCTTCGGCAACGGCAACGATTGCGACGCCGAGCGTCGGCCCGGTCCAGCCACGCAACGAACGCTTGGCTCGATCGATCATCCACGGTGCCATGCCCAATTCGCGCGCCGCATCGGCGGGACGCCCCTTGAAACCGCCAACCTTGACCATCTGACGCAGTTTCATCGCAAACGTGGCGATGAGCGGAACGGGGTCGGCGCCGGTCTGCAGTGCGTGGCGCAAGAGTCGGAGGGCTTCAGCGCGGTTCCCGTCGATGGCCGAGTCCACGACGGCGAACGCAGTCACTTCCTCGCGGCCTTCGTAGTAGCGGTCGACGAACTCTTTCGTCACGTTGTTTCCGAGGGCATCGGTCGCAATCTGCGAACACGCCGCAGCGAGTTCCGCGAGGTCTTCTGAGAACGCTTCGGCCAACGCGACAATCGCCGCCTGTTCGACCTTGGCGCCGAGTCGACCGAATTCCTGAGAGACGAACGAGATGCGGTCGGCATCCTTTTTCAGTTCCGCGCATTCAACCTCAACGGTTCCCGGCGCGGCACGAACGGCGTCGAGCATGCGCTTGCCTCGATTGCCGCCACCGTGACGCAGCAGAACAATCACGTCCGATTCGATGCGATCGAGGTACGTGATGATGTCGTCGATGAAGTCGTCGTTCGTTGATTCACCGTTGGACACGCGAATCATGCGAGGCTCGCCGAACAGCGATGGGCTGGCGTAATCGAGAAGCGCTCCGCGTGTGTATTGCGACGCGTCGAGGTCTGTCACCTCAAGTTCGGGACTGGCGGTGCGCACACGGTCACGAAGTTCGCGAAACACGCGGTCCGCGAGATAGTCCTCAGGGCCGCTGACGAGGACGACGGGCGCTTCGCGCATACCGTGCCACGGCACTACGGGTGCTTTTGCCACATCGACCTCCTTCGGTCAGTTTACGGCGGGCTACCCCGCTCGTTCCGTCCACACGCGAAGCGTCCCGCTCGCATCGCGTTTGACCAGCCCAATGCCGTTCGCGTCACTTCGGATCACCGCGCTGCCGGACGAAACGAGCATCGCGAGCGCAAATTCTGTCGGATGTCCGTATTCGTTGTCGCGCCCGACCCCGACGAGTGCCACCCCTGCGCGAAGCCTCTCGTACAGACCAGGAAATTGATCCTTGGATCCGTGGTGACTGACCTTGACGATGTCGACGGGACCGATTCCCCCGAGACCGACCATCATTTCCTGCTCGCGAGCGGGCAGGTCTCCCAGGTCAACGACACTGGGAAGCGTGGATTCCGCGGTGAACGACGTGACCACCGATGACGGGTTCCCCGGCTCTGCTTCGATAGAACGCGTGGGCCACAGGACCGACCACGACCAGTGGCCTGCGGTCCCCCGCGCACCGCGCTCGACTTGAGTGACGTTGGCGCCTGCGTTTCGAAAATCTCGGAGCGTCTGCTCGTCGGCGATTCCGTCGGTGGGTCCGTGGATGACGCGGTCAATTTTCCCTACGACGACGCGATACGCACCCACGTGATCGATGTCGAAGTGTGTGAGGACCAGAAGAGCAATTCGACCCACACCCAGACGGGTCAAACACGCCCGTAACGCGTTTTCGTCACGGCCGGTGTCGATGAGCACGGTTTCAGGGCCGTCGCGCATGACGAGCGCGTCCCCCTGACCGACGTCACACTGCGCGACCGACCAGTCTCTTGGTGCGTGGGTCCACGAGATCGTGTGCGCGCCGACGGTTGTCGACAACGCGCCGATGACGAGCACCCCAGCCACAGCGGCGACGACACCGCGTTTCGTCAACAGTGCCCACGCCGCCAGGGCCGTGCACAACACCGCCAGGGCAATGCCGACTCCACCCGGGGGCCACGGGATGGACGTCATGGGCAGCGCAGATCCGACGCGCGCGATTGTCGCGATGACCGTGCTGGCGAGCCACGCACACGCGAGGATCGGAAGCGACAGCCAAGGGAGCGGGCTCATCACCAAAGCCAACAATCCCAGCACCGTCGCGATGGGCGCAAGCGGCTCGGCCAGAACATTGGCGATGACGCCGTAGGTCGGAATTGACGGGGCAAACACCAAGAGAAGCGGCTGGACGGCGAACTGGGCAGCGAGCGGCACCGCAAGGATCAACGCGATTCGGTCGGGCATCCAACGACCAAGCAGTTCCCGCAACGGATGGGTCAGCACCAGTAACCCAGTGGTGGCTGCAACCGACAGAGCAAAGCCGATGCTGTGTGACAGGGTTGGCGACCACACGAGCGCGATGATCACGGCTGCCGACAAAATTGCCACGCCTCCGGTTGGACGGCCACTGGCAAGCGCAGCAAGTGCGAGACACGCCATGATGGCCGCCCTAATGACGGACGGCTCTGCTCCGACGAGGATGACGAATGCGCCGAGCGCCGCGGCGGCGATTCCCGCTCGCCACCAGATTCCCAGCCCAGCCAGTGCCACCAATCCGTAGACGAGCCCAACGATGACGGCGCAATTCGCTCCGCTCACGGCCGTGAGGTGCGCCAATGACGTGACGCGCATCGCTGCCGTCAGCGTTTCCGGAATGGACCGCGTGTCGCCCAGCACCAATCCGGGCAAGAGAGCCGCTCCGTCCCCGCCGAAGCGACTCACCGAAGCACTGAAGTCGTCTCGGATGACCTTAACCCAATCAGGCGGATCCGCGAGTTGATAGGGCTCTTCGCCGGCGAGGTTCCAACAGACGACCCAGACGATTGCGGCGAGCCAGGCAAGAACGGGGACCTTCACAGAGTTAGTTGATCGCGAAACCCGGCAAGGGTCGCATCCCCGATGCCCGGCACGTTCCCCAGGGCATCAATGTTTGTGAACGGCCCGTGCTCATCCCGATATGCGACGATCCTCTCGGCCAGAGTTGGACCGATTCGCGGAAGCGTGTCGAAATCCGTTGCTGCGGCGCGGTTGATGTTCAACTTGCCAGCCGAAACCGCTGGCGTTCCCGACCCTGCCGCGGAGACGACAAGTTGTTCGCCGTCCTGAACTATTCGCGCCAGGTTGATTGATGTGCCGTCCGCCTTGTCGACCATTCCACCCGCGGCGGCGATTGCGTCGAAAACCCGCGAATCAATCGGCAATTCATAGACACCGGGTTTGGCGACCAATCCGGCGACGTGAACAAAGACGGTGGCAACAGCAGCCGACGATTGCACCGGTGGAGGTGTCACATCGGTGACGTGCGATTCGGGTGTGCCAGAGGACATGAAGGCGCCGACGATAACAACGGCACCGACTCCGACACCCGCAGCGATGAACAACTTTCGCCGACGGCCCGGGTCCTCGGGAATCGCCTTGACATACCAATCGGTCACGACACGACGGTAATCCCCTGCCTCCAGTCAGCGCACGGAGTTGTCGAGATGTGTGGAGAACTAGTCCGCGACGACGATGTTGACGAGCTTTGGCGGACGAACAATCGTGGTCCGAATCGTCTTGCCCTCGAGTGCGCGTGCGACAACGTTCATCGCGAGTTCCGTGAGTTCTGCCTCGGTGATGTCCGTTGCCACCTCGAGACGCTCCTTGACCTTGCCGTTGATCTGCACGATTGCCGTGATCGAGTCCTCGACCAATAGCGATTCGTCAGCAGCGGGAAGCGTCTGAAGGCCCACGAACTTGTTGTGACCCAGCAGTTCCCACATGTCCTCAGCGGTGTGAGGGGCAAACATCGACAGGACGAGAGCCAGAACCTCGGCGGCTTCGCGGACTGCTGCGTCGCCGGCTCCGGCACCCGTATCGATCTCTTTGCGAACGTGGTTCACCAGGTCCATCGCGCGAGCGACGACAACGTTGAACTTGTACGACTCGACCAGTCCCCCGACGTCCGCGAGCAACTTGTGGGTGACGCGACGTAGAGCTGCTGAACCCGTGGCCGGGTCTGTTCCGACCTCGCTCGTCACATCATCGGCGATTCGCCATGCGCGAGCAAGGAACTTGTGCGAACCGGTGACCGACACGTCAGCCCAGTCGATGTCGTCCTCGGGCGGTCCAGCGAATGCCATCGTCAGGCGAACGGCGTCGACACCGAACTTGTCCAGTTCCTCGCCGAAGAAGACGATGTTTCCCTTTGACTTGGACATCTTGGAACCGTCGAGGATAACCATCCCCTGATTGAGGAGAGCCTCGAACGGCTCGTCGAAGTCGATGTGACCGAGATCGAACAGGACCTTGGTGATGAAACGCGCGTACAAGAGGTGCAAAATCGCGTGTTCTACGCCACCGACGTACTGGTCGACGGGTGCCCACGCCTTGACGCGGTCCTTGTCGAACGCCTGAGAGTCGTCGTTCGGCGACAGAAAGCGCAGGAAATACCACGACGAGTCCACGAAGGTGTCCATCGTGTCGGGGTCGCGGCGTGCCGGCGATCCGTCACGCGGATCGAGAACGTTGACCCACTCCTCGGCGGCGCCCAGCGGGCTGGACCCCTTGGGACGCAGATCGAGCCCCTCGGTCGGCGGAAGCACAACGGGAAGCTGGTCGGCGGGGACGGGAATGAGTTCGCCGTCCTCACCATGGATGATCGGGATGGGGGTACCCCAATAGCGCTGACGCGAGATGAGCCAGTCACGAAGTCGGTACGTCGTTGCACCCTTGCCCGTGCCGGCCTCTTCGAGGACCTCGATCGCCTTGGCAATCGCGTCCGCCTTGTTGAGACCATCGAGCGGACCCGAGTTGACGTGTGGTCCATCGCCTGTCATGGGAACGCCCGTGGTCGCGGGGTCGTTCGGTTCGTCCGAGGGGACGTCGACGACGACGCGAATCGGCAGGTCGTACTTGAGAGCGAAATCGAGGTCGCGCTGGTCGTGAGCGGGAACCGCCATGATCGCACCCGAGCCGTAGTCGGCGAGCACGTAGTCAGCGGTCCACACGGGAACGGACTCGCCGTTCAGGGGGTTGATCGCGTTGACGCCGAGGAAAACGCCGGTCTTGGGCCGCGTCGCGTCCTGACGCTCGATTTCGGTCTTCTTCTGGACGTCGGTCAGATATTCCGCGAACGCTGCACGGACGGTCGGCTCGGCTGACGCCGCCAACTCGCTAGCAAGGTCGGAATCCGGGGCGACGACCATGAACGTTGCACCAAAGAGCGTGTCGGGGCGGGTCGTGAACACGGGGATTTCACGAGTCGAGCCCTCGACGGTGAAGACAACCTCAGCGCCGCGCGAACGACCGATCCAGTTGCGCTGCATCGTCAGAACCTTGGCGGGCCAGGTCGCCTCTAGTCGATCGAGGTCGTTGAGGAGTCGGTCTGCGTAATCCGTGATGCGGAAGTACCACTGGGTCAACTTCTTCTTGACGACCATCGCACCGCTGCGCTCGCTGGTACCGTCGGGCAAAACCTGCTCGTTCGCGAGAACGGTCTGGTCCACCGGGTCCCAGTTGACCCACGAGTCCTTGCGGTACGCGAGCCCTTTCTTGAACATTTCGAGGAACAGCCACTGGTTCCACTTGTAGTACTCGGGGTCGGACGTGTGCAGAACACGGCTCCAGTCAAACGACGCTGCATAGCGCTTCATCGACGCGCGCTGCTGTGCGATGTTGTCGTACGTCCAGTCGCGCGGGTTCACTCCACGCTTGATTGCAGCATTTTCCGCGGGAAGGCCGAACGAATCCCACCCGATGGGGTGCAGAACGCGGCAACCACGGAGACGCCAATAACGTGCGAGGACGTCACCCAGCGCGTAGACCTCGGCGTGACCCATGTGCAGGTCGCCCGACGGATACGGGAACATGTCGAGGATGTATTTGTGAGGACGGTCGTCAACGGAATCGTCCACGTCGAAAGGACGTTCGGCTTCCCACACGGGAGCCCACTTCTCTTCCAAACGACGGAAGTCATACTCGATCTCGTCCACGACAGCCTTTCCTGTGCGACACGCGCACTCTCTAGTTTATTCCGCGGAGAGGAAGAGGTTGGGCGAGGCGCCGAGAACGCGCAGCAGGGCGTCGGCCTTGACCCCGACTTCATGAATTTCATCGATGACGCGCGAGCCCGCGGTGATTCCGCCACCGACGCCGACCGTCGCGCCGCTGTCGTCGATGACGATGCTGCGAATAGTCATCGCGAGAGTGAGGTCGCCACGACCAGCAAAGCCGAAAACGCCCGAATAAATCCCGCGTTCGCCCGATTCGAGCCCGCCGAGGATTTCCACGGCGCTGCGTTTCGGCGCTCCCGTCATGGAACCGGCGGGAAACAACGCACGTGCCGCATCGGTCGCCGAGACGCCGGCGCTGAGCGTCCCCGACACGGTACTGACGAGTTGGTGGACCGTGGAGTACGTTTCGACGACGTGGAGTGCCGGAACATGGACGCTGCCGACTTCACACACTTGAGACAAGTCGTTCCGACAGAGGTCCACGATCATGAGATTCTCGGCACGTTCCTTGTCCGATTCGAGCAACTCGCGCTTGAGTAACGCGTCCTCGGCGGGGTCCATGCTGCGTGGGCGCGTTCCCTTGATTGGCTTCGTTGACGCGACGCGGTCACGCACCGTCAGGAACGATTCGGGTGACGAACTCAGCAGCGTGACGTCGTCGGATCGGATGAAGCCGCCATGCCGTGTCGGGGATGCACGGCGAAGTGCGATGTAGGTGCCGATCGGGTCGATGTCACCTGGCACGGTGATTGCCGTGGTCATGCACAGTTGGTAAGCGTCCCCGTCAGTGATGTGGCGCAGGCATTCGGTGATCGCGTCGCCGTACTGCTCGACTGAATCGCGCCACAGTGCTTCCCGTGGCTCCGCGATTGGCGATTCGATTGCGGGCGTCGCCGCGTTGTGGAGTTCGGTCAATTCGTGTGCCCACGCCGCTGCGATGGATGAATCCTTCGCGTACACCGAAACTGAACCGTCACGGTGGTCGAGTTCCAGCACCGCATCGACATCGAGGACGAACGAGCGCGGGTGGCGTTCAATCCCCACCGTCACCCCCAGCGTCGATTCGCGTGCCCCGTAGGACACCCAACCAACGCGAGTGACGGGGCAATCCCCCGCTGCGTCGAATTCGGTGAATCCGTCCGCCGAGGGAAATGGAGTTCCCACACCGATGTAGGACACAGTTTCACCCAATGAATCGTCGAGCCAGAAACCGTGCGACTCCTCTGCGACGAGCGCGAGGAATGCCGCTTCCGCATCGACCGGCACATCGACGTCGAGCCTGATGTAGCGGTCTGTCATACCCTTAACACTATGGTCGACACGACGATTTACCGATGGGCAAACGGTTCGCTCGCCGTCGAGGAATGGTGCGACACCAATCCCGGTGCCGTCCGTGTCGCCGACTCGTTTCTCGTCGTCGATGGCGAGTCCGTCGAGGTCGAACGCCATCGCGCACGATTCGCCTCCAATCTGCACGCACAAGGAATTGATGTTGACGTCGATGGCTTCGTAAAAACCGCCCTCGTCGAGATTCCCCGCGAGGGCCGCTGGTTTCCTCGGCTCGAGGCGATCGACTACGGCGATGGTGCACTTCTCCGACTGATTCTTCGGCCAGCCCCTGAACCGCTCGGGACAATCACGCTGGCCACCGCTGCGACGGACCCGCGAACTTTGCCCACGGTCAAAGGCCCCGATCTCGCGGCCCTGGGGAATCTGCGCCGCGACAGCGGAGCGGACGAGGCCGTCATCACGACCGACGGACTCGTTACCGAAGGGGCGTGGTCCAGCATCGTGTGGTGGAAGAACGACCGTCTGCACCGCGTTGACCCTGCGATCCCCCGTCTGCCGAGTGTCACGGAGAGCGTGCTGGTCGACCACGCGCGATACATCGGGGCGCCCATCTCTGACGGGCGAGTGACCCCCGCAGAGTTGGAAGGCTCGGAAGTGTGGGTGCTGTCAGCGCTTCATGGGATTCGTGTCGCGACAGAGTGGATCGGCGGACCCGCTCTTCACATCGAAAGCGGTCGATTCGAGTACTGGCGTCAGCAGTACGTCAATCGCCGCGACGCGCTGTAGGCCCGTTTACTCCGCTCCAATAATCCTCCAATGTTCAACTGGGTACGCTTGAGCCATGAACGAAGTCCTGGCGTGGTTCCTTGGGGGCGTCGAGTCGATCGATCCCGTGCTCCGCACTCTTTTCGCCGGATTCGCCATTCTGCTCGAGACGAGCGTCCTCATTGGTCTCGTCATCCCCGGCGACTCTGTCGTTCTCGTCGCCGCAACGGGAGTCGGATCGACG
The DNA here is from genome assembly GCA_964637095.1 of uncultured Gulosibacter sp. Taxonomy (GTDB): domain Bacteria; phylum Actinomycetota; class Actinomycetes; order Actinomycetales; family Microbacteriaceae; genus MWH-TA3. The sequence goes on along the minus strand of CAZWTW010000004.1, from coordinate 86,342 downwards.
GTTGAATACGTCTCGCTCATCGTCGCGATCGTCATCGGGGCTCTCATCGGCGAAACGATTGGCTATTTCGTCGGAAAGACTTTCGGACCAGCGATCCAGCACTCCAAACTGGGCCAGCTCGTCGGACACAAAAACTGGGTCGCGGCAGAAAAGTTTCTCGACCAACGCGGTGGTTGGGCGGTTTTTGTTTCGCGATTCCTGCCGGTGTTGCATTCAGTAGTGCCACTGACGGCCGGGATTATCGGAATGCACTACCGCCGTTTCATCGCGTGGACCGCTCCGGCCTGCGTAATCTGGGCAATCCTGTACGTCTCAGTCGGACACTCGGTGGCAATGAGTTTTGACGCGTTGAGCGAGAGCCTTCACTTCGCCGGCTACATCTTCGTCGGCGTCATCGTCCTGTTCATTGTCGTCATGACTCTAGTGAAGAAGGCGCTACACAAATACGCGCACAACGATGAGCCCGGGGCAAAGTCCTAGCGAAGTGATGCGGCGAGGTTCTTTGTCGCGACGCGCGCCGCTTCGATGAAGATGGGGTCACCCTTTTCCGAGGCTACGAAAGCGCGGGCGAGAAGGGCGTCCATGGTGACGAATCCATTTTCCACGATCTGAATTGCCTCTTCGTTGGCCTTGAGGCCGAAATCCGCCTCGAAGCGACGGGCAAGCAACTCGCACGAACGACGAGAAGCAGTGTCGCCAGCGAGCGGGCGAATGTCGAGAACATCACCCATGCGAAGCGAGCGGAAACCGGTCTCGGTACGGAACAACGAGAGATATGTTTCGAAGAGAACGTCAATCGCATCTGCCGCCGATGCCGGCTTGGACTCGTCGAGTGAATTTCGGAATGCGATTGCGGTTCGTTCAAAATTGCGGGTCGCCAAGGCCTTGAGAAGAACAACGCGATCTTCGAAATAGCGATAAACAGTTCCGATCGACGCCCCGGCTTGTTTCGCGACGGCGGCAGTGGTGAGCTCTTCGTAACCGTGGCGTTGAATCAGCGTCGCTGCTGCGTCAAGCAAGGCTGCAAGTCGGAGATTGCTTCGCGCCTGGACGGGCGCTGCGCGGAGGAGATCGGAATCGCGGAGCATTTCACTGGCTGATGTGATGTTTGGCACTGTGGTGGCCGTCCTTTTGAACGTTAATCGACTGTATAAATGGTGAATTCCGAAGGACCAACTTGTGTGGGGAAAGTTGGATAACAAAAGTGTAAGAACAAAGCATTAAGTTACACAACTAACAAAAGAAACGTCGCTTTCCCCCCACAGGCTAGATTAGAACGCGTGCCGAGCCGACAACCCCAAAACTCGCGAATCCATCGACTCGCTCGACTTGAGGACTGGTTTGTTGCGCAACGCGCGCGAATTTCTGCAAGGACTGGACATGTGCCGACGGTAATTGGATTCCGAGGGTTCGGTTCGACCAGCACCGTTCGCATTCTGGCTCGCTTGTTGTACGTTCATCCGGACCCGTCAACTCGTAAGGTCCGCAAAGTTGTGCGCGGATGGCGCGCCTTCACGAGCGTTCCTGTTGCCAACCACAAGGTCAAGATAAGCATCGGTGAGCGCTCGTTTACGGTAACGAGCGACCGCGGTGGCGTAATCGACGTCGAATTGGACGTCTCGCTGACGCCCGGCTGGCATGACCTTGAAATGCTCGCCACGGAAGACGGCGGCTGGACGCACACCGAAGTTCTCGTTGTTGACCCACAGGCACGCGTCGGCATTGTCAGCGACATCGACGACACCGTGATGGTCACGTACTTGCCGCGGTTATTCCTCGCGGCGTGGAACACGTTCGTTCTCGACGAGAACGCTCGCCGCCCGGTGCCGGGAATGCCCGTGCTGTTGAACAAGATCGCCGCGAACTATGCGGACGCCCCGACCGTGTACCTGTCGACCGGACCGTGGAACGTCGCGCCGACTCTCGAACGCTTCCTGTCGCGACACATGTACCCCAAGGGTCCTCTGCTGCTCACCGACTGGGGCGCTACCCCCGAGCGCGCGTTTAGAAGTGGCCGCGAGCACAAGTCCTCGAGCCTTGAACGACTCGCCCGTGACTTCCCCGACATCAAGTGGGTACTCGTCGGCGACGACGGCCAACACGATGAGACCATCTACGGCAACTTCGCTCGCGACTTCCCCAATCACGTGCTCGCAGTCGCCATCCGTCGCTTGTCAACGCCCGAGGCCGTTCTGGCCGGTGCGCGGTTGAAGCACCCAACCCCGACGCCGGGCGTGCCCTGGGTTTACGGACTCAACGGCGCGGAACTCGCCGAACAGTTGCGGTTCCTCGGACTTCTCGGCGGAACACTCCGCCATTAGGGCTACGAGTCGAAAACGACGGTTCGTGAGCCGTTCGGAAACACGCGGTCTTCGGCGTGCAATCGGACGGCACGCGCGAGCACACGACGTTCGACATCACGCCCAATGGACACCAGTTGCTCTGCGCTGTGGTGGTGGCCGACTCGAACGACGTCCTGTTCGATGATCGGGCCTTCGTCCAAATCCGCTGTGACGTAGTGCGCTGTTGCACCAATGAGTTTCACACCACGGTCGTACGCCTGGTGATACGGCTTGGCGCCCTTGAAGCCGGGCAGGAACGAGTGATGGATGTTGATGATGCGGCCGTTGAAACGAGCACAGAAGTCATCGCTGAGGACCTGCATGTATCGGGCGAGCACGATGAACTCGGCGCCCGATTCCGACACGATTCGATCAAGTTCCGCCTCTGCGGATTCCTTGTTCGCCGCGGTGACGGGCACTTCCCAGAACGGCAGGTTCACGTGATCAGCCAGCGGCTTGAGGCTCGAGTGGTTGCTGACGATTCCCACGATGTCCGCTCCGAGTTCGCCGGCTTCCCACTGGTACAACAGTTCCCGCAAGCAGTGATCGGCGGTGGTCACCATCACCAGGGCTCGTCGTGCGACGGCCACCGAACGCACGGTGACGATCGGATTGAGGTGTCCAAGGTTCGCGTGAAGCGCATCGACAAGCGGCTGTTCCGAACCTGCCGGAACTTGCACCTCCATGCGAAGGGAGAACGAGTTGCTCGGCTGGTCCCAGAACTGGGCAGAGTCGACGATGTTTCCGGAGACCTCGAACACCGTGTCGGCGACTGCCTTGACGATTCCCCGCTGGTCCTTGCACCGAAGTGTGACGATGAGCGAGTCGGTCACGAGGCGAGCATCTCGCGAACGAGAGGAGCGACCTTGGTCGCATAGAGCTCGATCGACGACATCAGTTGCGCTTGCGGCATTGGCCCATTGGCGAACTTCAAGTCGAAACGTGCTGCACCAACCGACGTCACCGCGTGAACGATCTTTTTCGCCACCGTCTCAGGGCTTCCGGCGTAAACCGAGCCGTGTTGGGCCTCGTTGAGGAAGTGCTCCTTTGACATCGGCGCCCACCCGCGCTCGCGTCCGATTCGCCCGAACCCGGCGAGGTAGTTCGGCCACAGTTCGTCCAGTGCTTGTTCGTCCGTTTTGGCAACGTGACCGGGTGAGTGAATGGACACGGGCAACACCGGTCGACCGAGGGCCTCGAGTTGGTCGCGGTAGAGGTTTGCGAACGGAGCGAAACGCGCGGGGTCTCCCCCGATGATCGCGAGAGCCATGGGAATTCCCAGGCGTGCGGCGCGCACGACTGATTCCGGGCTTCCGCCCACTCCGACGCGAAGACCGATGCGGCCGTTGTCTGTCTTGGGGTAGACCTGCTGGTTGGTGAGGCTGGCGCGCGTCTTCCCCTCCCACGTCACGGGTCCCTCGTCGAGAAGCTTGACGAGCAATTCGAGCTTCTCCTCGAAGAGCACGTGGTAATCCGCGAGCTCGAATCCGAACAGCGGGAACGACTCGGTGAAACTTCCACGACCAGCAGTGATCTCTGCACGACCGTTCGAGAGCCCGTCGATCGTCGCAAAGCGCTGATAAACGCGCACAGGGTCTTCACTCGACAGGACGGTGACACCAGTGCCCAGGAGAATTCGAGACGTGCGCGTCGCAATTCCTGCCAAAACCGTGTCGGGTGCTGAAACCGCGAAATCGTCGCGGTGATGTTCGCCCACGTTGAACGCGTGAAGTCCGAGCTCGTCAGCAAGCACTGCCTGCTCGACAATGTTGCGAATCACTTGGCCGGGCTTTTCCGGTGTGCCATCGAGTGTGTTGTTCATGTCCCCGAACGTGTCGAGGCCGAACAGGATTTCGGTCGGTGCGGTCATGTGATCCTCTGGTTTCACTCGTTAGGGCTGAAGTCGTTCGACGGCCCAGCCGTCGTCGGCTCGAAGGTAGACGATTCGGTCGTGCATTCGGTTCGACCGCCCCTTCCAAAACTCGATGCGCGTTGGCGTGATTCGATAGCCACCCCAGTGCGGCGGGCGCGGAACCTCTGGTTCGTCGCTGAATCGGTTGTCGGCGTCGGCAAACTGCTGTTCGAGTGCATCGCGCGAAGCGATGGGTCGGGACTGTTCGCTCGCCCACGCAGCGACTTGCGATCCTCGAGGACGTGAGGCGAAGTAGTCGGTCGATTCCTCAGCTGACACCTTTTCGGCGTGGCCTTCGATAATGACCTGGCGGTGCATCGCGTACCAGCCGAAAACTGCTGTCACGTTGGCGTGCCCGTCGAGGGCGTGCCCCTTTCGCGACAAGTAATTGGTCGCGAACAAGAAACCGTTGTCGAGGCCTTTGAGGAGAACGGTTCGAGCTGTTGGACGTCCGTCGTCATCGATAGTCCCCAAGACGAATGCGTTCGGTTCGTAGATCGGAAATGCCTCTGCCTCGGTCAGCCATTCGGCGAACTGGGCGAGCGGATCGGCGACCATGTGCGATTCGTGCAACGGGTCCGAACCGTAATCCTCGTGCCGCGACAGGGAATCCATGTCCCCCATTCTGGCACTTACGTTAGGTACGTCAGACGCGAAGACGTTTCGAAATCTCAGCGGAGGTGTTTCTCAGTGCAGCGATGAGTTCGGCATCGACCTCTCGAGTGTCGTCGAACGTCAACGCCAACGCGGCGATCGGCCAGCCGACCCGGTCGACAATCGCCACTGCGACAGACCCCAGACCAACGGTGACATCCCCGTGTTCGGTTGCAAAGCCGCGCGAACGGGTTTCGCGAAGAATTTCCCGCAATTGACGCCGCGTCATGGTGACGTCGCCGCGGCGCCCGAAAGACGCGTCGTCCGGATACAGGGCGAGCACTTGTTCACGGGACATTGCGGCGAGCATCGATCGACCACTTGCCGTGAGGTGGGCCGGCAATCGAACACCGACATCGGTCACGAGCGAAGGCCGCCCGGCTGCTCGTTCTTCGACGACATAGACGACGTCACTGCCGTTGAGAACGGCGAGGTGGCCGTTCTCGCCGACGGTATCCACCAATCGTGAGACCAACGGTCGCCCGACGAGGGTGAGCGGTTGCTGGCGCAAATATCCTGTGCCCAGATCGTGTGCCGCAACGCCGAGAGCCCATCGGCGGTCACCACTGACCACGAAACCGTGATCGGACAGCGTTGAAAGCAGGTGGTAGGTCGTCGAACGCGGGATGCCCAGGGCGCTGGCGATGTTCGCGGCGGGGACCGATGCGCGTTGGCGCGCGAGATAACCAAGGATTGCCAAGGTGTTGTCGGCCGCGGGAACCTGCACTTTGTCTGGCATACCAGACAGATTAGCCGCTTGCGCGATGGCTCACGACCGCTTCGAGCGGTGTAATCGAATCATGACAGTCACGCTTGGAACCGGCCCACTTTCCCACAACGACCTCATCGCTGTTGCGCGATTCGCCGAGCCAATTCTGCTCGACTCGTCTGCCGTCGCTGCCGTTGCCGCGACCCGCGTCGCAATCGACAAGTTGGCCACCGATCCCGAGCCGCATTACGGAATCTCAACCGGGTTCGGTGCACTCGCAACTCAGTTCATTCCCGACGATCTTCGCGTCCAACTGCAAAAGTCCCTCGTTCGATCTCACGCAGCCGGTAGCGGCGCCGAGATCGAACGCGAAGTCATTCGCGGACTCATGGTTCAGCGACTTTCCACGCTCATGACGGCTCGCACGGGCGTTCGTCCGGTTGTCGTCGAGACGTACGCAGCAATGCTGAACGCCGGAATCACCCCGATCGTCCGCGAATACGGTTCGCTTGGGTGTTCGGGTGACCTCGCTCCCCTGTCGCACTGTGCGCTCGCGCTGATGGGCGAAGGGGACGTCCGAGACGCCCACGGGAACCTGACGACGGCCGCCGAAGCATTTGCCGCCGCCGGAATCGAGCCCGTCGAACTTCGCGAAAAGGAGGGCCTCGCGCTCATCAACGGAACTGACGGCATGACGGCGATGTTGGTTTTGGCGATTCAGGACCTTCGCAATCTTCTGCGCGTGGCCGACGTTGCCGTGTCGCTCTCGCTCGAGGGACTGCGAGGGAACGCGGCCGTGTTTGCCGATGACCTGCAGGAATTGCGTCCACACCCCGGACAGCGCGCATCGGCCTCGAACATCCGCGTGTTGCTCGCGGGCAGTGAACTCGTGCACGGCGAACGCGGCTCGGACACCGTTCGAACCCAGGACGCCTACTCGCTCCGTTGCTCGCCCCAAGTCCACGGTGCAGCGCGCGACACGGTTGACCACGCGCACCGCGTCGCGACCAACGAATTGAACTCGGCGATCGACAACCCTGTCGTCACGCTGGACTACCGAGTTGAGTCGAACGGAAACTTCCATGGCGCACCCGTTGCCTACGTGCTCGACTTCCTCGCGATTGCTGTCGCCGATGTCGCCAGCATGAGCGAACGCCGAACGGACCGATTCCTCGACAAGTCGCGAAACTTCGGACTTCCCCCGTTCCTCGCTGACCGAGCAGGAGTCGACAGCGGATTGATGATTGCGCAGTACACCGCGGCGGGGATCGTCAGTGAACTCAAGCGCCTTGCGGTGCCTGCGTCAGTCGACTCGATTCCGTCCTCGGCCATGCAGGAAGACCACGTGTCGATGGGATGGGCGGCCGGACGCAAACTGCGCACGGCAATCGATGGGCTCTCGCGAGTGCTCGCAATCGAAATCCTCACGGCCAGCCGTGGAATCGCGCTTCGCTCCGAATCGCCCTCGCCGGCAAACGCCGCACTCGTCGCGCTCGTCAACGGCGTCACGGGCGGACCAGGCCCCGACCGCTACCTTTCCCCCGCGATCGAGGGCGTTGTCGACCTCGTCCAGTCGGGACAGATTTTGTCCACCAGCCAAGCCATCGCCGGCAACCTCGAATAGAAGGAGTCACTCATGACCGTTATCCCCGTTGGAGGATCCGTCCCCGGACACGAGTCGCGCACGGTTCGCGCCGCTCGCGGAAGCGAGATCTCGACGAAGCACTGGACCACCGAGGCCGCCAAGCGCATGCTCATGAACAACCTCGACCCCGACGTCGCGGAACGCCCCGAGGACCTCGTGGTTTATGGCGGAACGGGTCGCGCTGCGCGTAACTGGCACGCGTTTGATGCCATCGTCAAGGCTCTTGACACCCTCGAGCCGAACGAGACCCTGCTCGTCCAGTCGGGCAAGCCCGTTGGCGTTTTCACGACCCATGAGTGGGCTCCACGCGTTCTCATCGCCAACTCAAACCTTGTCGGCGACTGGGCGACATGGCCTGAGTTCCGCAAGCTCGAGGCCGAAGGACTAACGATGTACGGCCAGATGACCGCCGGGTCGTGGATCTACATCGGAAGCCAGGGCATCCTGCAGGGAACCTACGAAACGTTCGGCGCGGTCGCTCGCGAAAAGTTCAACGGGACTCTTGCGGGTACGGTGACGCTGACCGGCGGTTGTGGTGGCATGGGTGGCGCTCAGCCTCTCGCTGTCACGCTCAACGATGGCGCAGTTCTCATCGTCGACGTCGACGCCGACCGAATCCAGCGCCGCGTTGACCACGGATATCTCGACGAGATGACCCACGACCTCGATGACGCTCTCGAGCGCGTCCTCGCCGCCAAGGCCGAGCGCCGTGCGCTGTCTGTTGGGCTCGTCGGAAACGCCGCAACCGTCTTCACCGAGATCCTCGAGCGCGGTGTCCACATGGACATCGTGACCGACCAGACCAGCGCGCACGACCCGCTGTCGTACCTCCCCGAGGACGAGACCGTCGAATCGTGGCAAGCGGATGCAGCGGCCAACCCCGAGAAGTTCACCGCGCACGCCCGCGCGGCGATGGCTAAGCAGGTCAAGGCGATGGTCGAATTCCAGGACCGCGGTTCGGTCGTCTTCGACTACGGCAACTCGATCCGTCGCGAAGCGGAACTGGGCGGTTACGACCGTGCGTTCGACTTCCCTGGATTCGTCCCCGCGTACATCCGTCCCCTCTTCGCCGAGGGCAAGGGGCCGTTCCGTTGGGTTGCCCTGTCGGGTGACCCGGCTGACATCGCCGCGACGGACAAGGCAATTCTCGAGCTCTTCCCCGAGGACGAACACCTCAAGCGCTGGATTCAGAAGGCGGGCGAGAAGGTTCACTTCGAAGGGCTCCCTGCGCGAATCTGTTGGCTTGGTTACAAGGAGCGCCACCTTGCCGGTCTGCGCTTCAACGAGATGGTGAAGAACGGCGAGGTGTCCGCACCGATCGTCATCGGGCGTGACCACCTCGACTCAGGTTCTGTTGCTTCGCCCTACCGCGAAACCGAAGCCATGCTGGACGGCTCGGACGCGATCGCTGACTGGCCGTTGCTCAACGCACTGCTCAACACCGCAAGCGGCGCGACCTGGGTTTCGCTGCACCACGGTGGTGGCGTCGGAATCGGGCGTTCCATCCACAGCGGACAGGTCCTCGTCGTTGACGGAACCGACCTCGCGGCCGAAAAGGTGTCACGCGTGCTGGTCAACGACCCGGGAACCGGTGTCATGCGCCACGTCGACGCCGGCTACGACCGTGCCGCCGAGGTGGCTCGCGAACGCGGTTTGCGCGTGCCCGTGTGGGAAGTCGACGCCTAGGCTGACTGCATGACCACCCTGCTTCGCAACATCGGGGAACTCGTCACGAACGACCCCGAATGGGGTGGGCGTTACGGGGTCATCACCGATGCCGCCGTCGAATACGACGAGGGCGTCGTGACGTGGGTGGGAACCGAAATGCAGGCGCGAGTGCGCCGCGCGGACCAGGTCGTGGACGTCGAAGGACGTGCGGTGATTCCGGCCTTCGTGGATTCACACACACACGCGATTTTCGCCGGGGACCGCTCTGCCGAGTTCGAATCGCGCATGAAGGGAACCGCCTACGCGGCCGGTGGCATCAATTCAACCGTCCTGGCAACGCGCGACGCGACTGACGACGAATTGCGCGAATTGCTCGAGTCACGCATCGACGAGATGCACAACCAAGGCACCGGCACCGTTGAAATCAAGACCGGTTATGGCCTGACTGTCGATCACGAAGCGCGGCTCGCGCGAATTGCCCGCGATTTCACGGAAGACGTCACGTTTCTGGGAGGGCATGTTGTCCCTCCTGAGTTTGCCGACGACTCCGACGCATACGTTGACCTTGTCTGCGGAGCAATGCTGGACGCCGTTGCACCCTTCGCAAAGTGGATTGACGTATTTGCCGAAGAGGGCGCGTTCACGGTCGCCCAATCACGCCGCATTCTTGAAGCGGGGATGATGGCCGGACTGCGGCCTCGAATTCACGCCGCCCAGCTAGGCCCCAGCGACTCGGTTCGAATGGCCGTATCGATGGGTGCGACGAGCATCGATCACGGCACATTCCTGTCCGACAGCGACATCGACTTGCTCGCCAATTCGGATGCCGTCGTGACGCTGCTGCCTGGCGCAGAGTTCTCGACCAAACAGCCGTTCCCCGACGCCCGCCGATTGATTGACGCCGGCGTCCAGATTGCGCTGGCAACGAACTGCAATCCCGGATCGTCCTACACAACCTCGATGGCGTTCTGCATTGCCCTCGCCGTTCGTGAAATGGGCATGACAACAGCCGAGGCTTTGTGGGCCGCCACCGCGGGCGGAGCCAAAGCACTTGATCGCGATGACGTTGGCGTAATTCGCATCGGAGCACAGGCGAAACTGGTCGAGCTCAACGCACCCAGCCACGTGCACCTGGCATATCGCCCCGGCGTGAACCTTGTGCGCCGAATGACGTTCTAACGCTCGAGAACGCCCGCTAACGCCTCGAGGACACACAGTGCGGTCAATCGCACGGTTCGACCGTCTGGCGCGTCCTCCGCGGCGTCAACCTCGGCAAGGTCAATCGTCCGAACCGCGCTGGATCGTGCAAACCCTCGAGCAAACTGACGCATCTCGTATGCGGTGAAACCGCCGGGAATCGAGGCCGGGCACGCCGGTGCGACGCTTCGATCGCATGCGTCGATGTCGAGGTCGACGTGGATTGGTCCGCCCGCACCGCCAGCGATAGCAAGGGCTTCTTCGACGACGGCTGCGACACCCCGTCGTTCGACGTCGTCACGCGTGATGACCGTGACGCCCCACGCCTCAACCTGTTCGATGTAGTCGACCGAATTGGCGAACTCGGCGATTCCGATTTGAACGATGCGCGAGGGGTCGAGCCCGAATTCTTCGACCAAGCGACGGACGGGCGAACCGTTACTGCGACCGTGACGAACGTCCAAGTGTGCATCCACCGTGATGAGTCCGGCCGTCGCGACTTCCTCACCCCAGGAACCGACAGCGACGGGAACAGTGAGCGCGTTGTCGCCACCGAGTGCGACGAGAAGCCGAGAACGGACGGCGGCTGCGCGAATTTGCTCGATCGCACCGCTTTCGTCACCGTCAGGGTCGACGACGTTGCCGAAGTCGGCGCGTTCCAACGAATCGGCATTGCGCGCACCGCTCGGCCCAAACGACATTTCCGAATACCGCGGCAAAACCGCACGAACCGCGTCTGGCGTCAGATGTGTCGATCCTCGGGTGATCGACGTGGAGTACGTGGGAACTCCGATGATTCCGAAATCGACGCGCTTCGCGTCAGAAGTCCAGGCGCCTGCGCGCGGCCACAGCGGGTCGTGGTGCAAGGCCATGATTCGCCCTTAGAACGCGTTTTCGCCGGTGAGCGCACGCCCGATGACGAGAGCGTGAACTTCGTCGGTGCCCTCGTAGGTGCGCACCGACTCGAGGTTCATCATGTGGCGCATGAGCGGGTAGTCAGAGGTGACGCCGTCGCCGCCCAGAATCGAACGAACGGTGCTGACGATCTTCACCGCTTCGCGGACGTTGTTGAGCTTGCCCACCGAGATCTGTTCAACCTCTAGATTTCCCGAGTCCTTGAGCTTGCCGATGTGGTGCGAGAGCAGCACACCCTTTTCGAATTCGAGGAAGGCGTCGGCGAGTTTGGTCTGGGTGATCTGAGTGCGCGAAATCGGGCGACCGAAAAGTTCACGCTCGGCGGCGAACTTCAACGCGACGTCGATGGAAGCGCGGGCTGCGCCCATGACTCCCCAGATGATTCCGTAACGGGCCTCGGTGAGGCACTTGAACGGTGCACCGAGACCGGCGGCCTTGGGAAGGCGGAGGGATTCGGGAATTCGAACGTTGTCGAGCGAGATGTCACACTGGATCGAGGCACGCATCGACAACTTGTTCGCGATGGGCGTTGCGACGAAGCCTGGAGTGTCGGTGGGAACGATGAATCCGCGGACACCCTCGTCCGTCATCGCCCAAATGATCGCGACGTCCGCGATGTTCGCGATACCAATCCAACGCTTGCCACCATTGATGACCCACGAATCGCCGTCCTTGACCGCGGTCGTCAGCATGTTCGCCGGGTCACTGCCGCCGTGCGGTTCGGTCAAGCCGAAGCAGCCGGCCTTCTCGCCGCGCGCCATCGGAGGCAGGAATTCGTTCTTCTGCTCTTCCGAGCCGAACTTGGCGATTGCCGACATCGCGAGCGAGCCCAGCACCGACACGTGTGTGCGCCACGAGGTGTCGATTGCTTCGAGTTCGTAACAGACCAGCCCGTATTCGACGGCACTGGCACCGGCGCAACCGTAGCCCTCGATGTGCATGCCGAGCATGCCGAGGTCACCCATTTCGCCAATCAGCTCATCGCGAAGGCGCTGAATCTCGAAATCTTCGTCGATCTGGGGAGCAATACGCTCAACCGAGAATTTGCGGGCCTTGTCGCGCCACGCGAGTTCCTTGGCGGTGAAGAGTGCGTCAAATCCCATGACGTCTTCAGTCTTTGAGAAACCGGACATGATTGCTCCTTCGTGCATCCGCAATTACTCTACTCCTGCAGTTTTTACTCGGTCGTCATTTCCAGGACGCGCTCCACGCGGAGAGCGAATCCAACACGGGTTCCAGCGCCTTGCCCTTGGGCGTCAGGGTGTACTCGACGACAGGAGGCCGGGCGTCGGTCACCGAGCGCTGCACGATTCCAGCGGATTCGAGTTCGCGAAGGCGTTCCGTCAACAACCGATCCGATAGTCCAGGGACCGCGTTTCGAATATCGCAGGCATGATTGGCGCCACTGAGCATCACTGAAACAATTGCGCCGGTCCAGCGCTTGCCAATCAGCTCGATGGACTGGTGCAGCTCAGTGCACACCTCGTCGACGTGGACGACACGATCGCTCATGACACCTCCTGCTTGCATCCGATTCTAGTTTAGAGTACCTTGAGTAAGTAACTTACTTTGTGTAAGTATCTGAATGAATAGGAAATTCAATGGAAAACATCGACCTCGGTCTTCTCGTCCTGCGCATCGCCGTCGGACTCACACTCGTCCCCCACGGAGCTCAGAAGCTCTTCGGCTGGTTTGGCGGCTACGGCGTCAAGGGAACCGGCGCATGGCTCGACTCGATGGGCGCCAAGAACGGCTGGGTCATCGCCCTGCTCGCCGGCATCGCCGAGTTCTTCGGTGGTCTTGGTCTCGCTTTCGGCCTCCTCACCCCGATCGCCGCAGCCGGCGTCATCATCGTGATGCTTGGTGCAATCGTGACGGCACACAAGGGCAAGGGATTCTTCAACACCAACGGCGGTTGGGAGTTGCCGCTGCTCATCGCTCTCGGAGCACTTGCAATCGCCATCGCCGGACCCGGCGCGTACTCTGCTGATGCGGTTCTCGGACTCTTCTAGAACCAACAACACAGGCGCGGCTCCGATTGGGGCCGCGCCTGTGTCATTGAAACTATTTGTTTGAGGCGACGGCAGTGGCCCAGTCGGCATCCCCTGCAAGGAACGCGACGGACGCTGCACGCAACGCGCTGAGCTCCTCGTCCGACCACACCGAACGTGGCGACAGGACGACTGATTCAGCGGACCCCAGCACGTCCTTGTTCACGGTGGCGAACGGGCTGGTTCGACCATCTGTTGACTGCTGCACACGTGCGCTGACCCAGTTGGTTGCGTCGGGAAGGTCGTCACCGAACGGGGTGGCCCCCATCGCTGCCACCAAGGCGACCACGTCCTTGTCAACGCGTCCGACGCCCGCAAACACCGCGTCAACGATGGGTGTTGTCACGGCGGATTGAGAAGCGCCGAAGAACGGGAACGCCGAAACCTGACGGAAGTTTCCCGCAGCGCCTTCTTCGCGGACGACATCAGGGACGAACGCCAGATAGTCGGGGCTCTCACGCACAAAGAAGCACTGCTTGCCGTAGGTCCCGACGAGGTCGAACATCGGCACGGTGTTCGCGAACCCCACACTGAGAAGTGCAGCCGAGTTGCCCTCGGCGACGCTGTGGTTCGCGAGCACTTCCCTCGCCGCCTCGGCCGCCGCGACGATTTCGGGGGCGTCGGAGGCAACCTCGCCTGCCAGCCACGCACTATAGGTCTCTGCACCGGCTGTTGCCAGAACAAACTCGGCGAGCCAATCGATGAACGGGTCCCCCGTCAGATCGGCGTTTTCCATTCCAGCACACCAGGGGTAGCCGGCATTGTCCGTCTCGATCTGGGACACGAGCGACGCGAATCCTGCAGCATCGGACGGAACTGCGTAACCGTGCTCGGCGAACGCCAAGGGATTCATGAACGTGACACTCGACAGTGACATCGCAACGGGGAATGCAATCGCCTCACCCTCAGCATTCGCGGTGATCGGCATCCAGTGCGGTCCGACCTCGGCGAACAGCACTTCCGGGTCGACACCGGGAAGCGTCGAAACCGGGGTGAGTGCGCCTTGTTCAGCAAGCACAAACAGTTCGGAAACGTGGTTCGTCAACTCGAGATCCGCGTCGAGCTGGGCAACCTCACCATCGACGGCCGGCGCGGACAGTTGGTCGACCGTGCGGTATTCCACCGTGAGCTCAGCAGCGTCAGCTGCTGCCTGAATTTCTGCTGTGACCGCGTCGGCGAGTGCGCCATCCAGCGCGATTTCGACGATGACCGTTCCGTCGCCTTCCGGCGCAACAGGAGCACAACCCGACAAGGCAAGTGCAGAAGCCGTGACGATCGCCGAAACCGCAGCGAACCGAGTGAAACGAAGACTCACGGGCACCCACCTCATCTTCGTCGTTGCCACAACCGAATGTCGGGTTTACCCCGAGTGGTGGATCTGAGGGGACTCGAACCCCTGACCCCCTGCATGCCATGCAGGTGCGCTACCAGCTGCGCCACAGACCCTTGAAGCCGTTACCGACAACCCGTTCAGGTTACTAGACGAGCGCCGTTCGGGCAAAACCGAGGACTAATCCGCGTGTGCGGGGATGTCGAGTGGGACGACGGGGCAATCACGCCAGAGTCGCTCGAGGCCGTAGAACATGCGCTCTTCCTCGTGGAAGACGTGTGCGACGACGTCTCCGAAGTCCAGCAGGATCCATCGGCCAAGGTCCCGACCCTCGCGGCGCAGGGTTTTGCGGCCGGCCTGGATTGCCTGGTCTTCGATTTCGTCTGCGATTGCTTGGACGTTTCGTTCGTTGCGACCAGTGATCAGGACGAAGACGTCGATGATCGCGAGGGGCTCGGAAACGTCGAGAGCGATGATGTCCTCACCCTGTTTGGCGTCAGCCGCAGTGGCGACGATCTGGGCGAGGTCGATGGATTCTTGTTGTGCAGTCATAGCGTTAAATGATGTCCGTAAAGTAGGCGAGAAGCCCGAGCACCACGACGGCGAGCCCGAGGAATGCAGCGAGACCGGCTGCGGCGGCTGAACCAACTGAGGGGATGCGCTTGCGCTCTTCGGCTTCGGCAGGCTTGCCGATGATTGACAAGGCCTCGGATGCGCGACGCGGGATGCCCGGCTGATTGACGTCAACGCCGGCATCGATTGCCTCTGTCGCGGGCTCGTCATCGACCATCTGGTCGAGGATGATCTGGCCGGTAATGAGGATTTCGCCCGTCGGGTTGAGCGGGCCCGTGATGTCCCCTGTGTGGAAACTGTCAACGACGAGCGTCTGAAGCGTCGGGCTTTGCATGACCCCGATGCCCGTCTCGTGGTTCTTGACCCACTCGTGCTCGTTGTCGGCTTCCATCTGGTCGCGCCAATCGCCGTCACGCGCCGGCGGAATCTCGGGCGAGGCAGCAGGGACCTCGACGACAGGTTCGGGCTCGGGCTCGGGTTCCGTCACAAGCTCAGGTTCGGGTTCGGGTTCCGGCTCGGGTTCCGGCTCCACAACAACCGGCTCCGGCTCCACAACAACCGGCTCCGGCTCCACAACAACCGGCTCGGGAACCACAACTTCTTCGATGACTACCGCAGGCGCTGCAGCCACAGGCTCTGGCTCGACGACCGCGGGCGGCTCTACCGCGACGGGAACTTCAGGCTCAGCAACTTCAGCGACAGGCTCTGCGGGAAGCGGAGCAATCGGCGCGGACGTGTTGGCTTGCTCTGCTTCGACATAAGGAACCGCGACTGGCGCATCCGAAACGGGAAGGTTAACGTCGACGTTCATCGGCGCAACTGGCGCTTCCGTCGGCGATGGTGCTGGCGCGATGATGTCGTCGAAACTGACGGTTCGTGGCGTCGCAACAGTCGAATCGGCAACGGCCCATGCTGCAGCAATCGGGTCTCCCCCGGCGGGCGCGGCTGCGGCTTCCTGGGCGACAAGTGCTTCGGCAACTCCGGTTAGGTCGCCCGTCAGAGCACGCTGCTCCATCTTCTTGACTTCGTCATCGATGGCTGGCACCGAACCGCTTGGCCACTGCGGCAGCGCAACGTCCAGGTTTTCAGTGTTCGAGATGGGCGTAACGGATCCCGTGGGCCATGCCGTCGGCGCTGGCTCCTCGTACGTATCATCAACGCCAACGACGACATCGGCGGGCAAAGTCGGGACGGCACCGGTGTGGTGACGGATCTCTTCCTCGATGTCGAGCATGCCCCGCTCGGCCTGATCGAGCATTTCGGCGGTCAGCATGGGAATGACGCCGGTTTCACGGGCAAGACGGCGAAGGTCCTTGCGGGACGGGATTCCACCGTGTGACTCCCCCGTCGGCGTCGGCGATGCGACCGCGGCGAGGTCAGCGAGTGGTGCGTCGACGAGAGATTGTTCCGCGACGTACTGTTCCGAATCACCGGTCAGCGAACGTTCCGCCTCGCGCCGCTGGCGGCGCGAAAGGAAGGGCTGTTCTGCGTCGGTCATCTCATCCACGATACAACGCGTGTTTCGCTATGTACTGAACGACCCCGTCGGGCACGAGGTACCAGACCGGTGACCCCGCATTGACGCGGTTGCGACAATCCGTTGACGAAATGGACAGTGCGGGCACTTCGAGCTGGCTCACGTGCTCTTGCGGAAGGTCAGCAACGGAGAGCGTGTGTCCTGGGCGGGTCACGGCGACAAAGTGCGCAAAGTCCCACGCTTGGTCGATGTCTTTCCACTCCATGATCTGAGCGATGGCGTCAGCACCCGAGATGAAGTACAAATCGTCGTTCGGGTACTGGGTGCGCAAGTCTCGGAGTGTGTCGACCGTGTACGTCGGGCCGTCGCGATCAATATCGACGCGCGAAACGGTAAACCGAGGGTTCGAGGCTGTCGCGATGACGGTCATCAAGTAACGGTGTTCACCCGGCGAGACATCTCGTTTTTGGTAAGGCTGGCCCGTCGGGACAAAGATGACCTCGTCAAGCGCGAAATGCTGCGCAACCTCGCTGGCTGCAACGAGGTGACCGTGGTGGATGGGGTCGAACGTGCCACCCATCACCCCGATTCGACGTCGGGTCGACTCCGCGACCATCGGCGGGTCCTAGTGGTGAGCGCTGTGATCAGTGTCGCGGCGGGCGTTGCGGTGCGCGACATCACGGTTCGCGAGAACGACAACAGCAAGAGCAACGAAACCGAGTGCGAAGATTCCGGCCCAGACGAGGGGCGGAAAGAACAGTGGTGCGAGTTCTTCGGTTGCGCGGATGATGGTGTTCACGTGAATCTCCTCAGATCGAGTACTTCTAGACTACCTGCGCCACTGCCCGTTTCCACGCACAATCCACTTCGTGCTGGTCAATTCGGGCAAGCCCATCGGGCCTCGTGCGTGAAGTTTCTGGGTCGAAATGCCGACCTCAGCACCAAACCCGAACTCGCCACCGTCGGTGAATCGCGTGGAGGCGTTGACCATGACGACAGCGGAATCCACCTCGCGCAGGAACCGTTCGGCGTTGCCGGGTTCGTTGGTGATGATCGAGTCGGTGTGTTGTGTTGAGTGCCGGCGAATGTGGGCGATTGCCTCATCGAGCGACTCGACAACCTTGACCGCAACATCCATCGACAGATACTCGTGACCAAAATCTTCTGGACCAGCGGGAACCGTGCCCTCGACGAGTGACGCCGTTGTCGCATCGGCGTGGACGGTGACGCCCGAATCGCGAAGTCGACCCACGACACCGGGAATCAGTCGCGCGGCCGCGTCTTTGTGGACGAGAAGCGTCTCGAGCGCGTTGCAGACACCGACGCGTTGGGTTTTCGCGTTGTGCACGATGTCTGACGCCATCTGTTCGTCGGCTGTGGCGTCGAGGAAAATGTGGACGACACCCGCACCGGTTTCGATCACGGGCACTCGCGACTCGGAGACGACTGCGTTGATGAGGCCTGCACTTCCCCGAGGGACGAGGACATCGACGTAACCGCGAGCGTTCATGAGCCGCTGCGCTCCCTCACGACCAAACGCATCGATTGTCTGGACCGCCTCGCGGGGCAAACCCGACTTCGCGAGAGCGCCCTGGATGACGTCGACCAGCACGGTGTTCGTCGATTCGGCAGCAGAACCCCCTCGCAGCACAGCGACGTTGCCTGATTTGAGCAGAATCGCGGCGAGATCGACGGTGACGTTCGGACGGGCTTCGTAAATTGCGCCAACCACCCCGAACGGAACGCGAATTTGGGAGAGTTCCAGACCATTGGGAAGCGTCGACTCGCGAATGACTTGTCCGATGGGGTCGGGAAGTCCGATGATGTCACGAACGGAGGTCGCAAGGGAGGAAACCCGCTCGGTTGTCAGGCGCAGGCGGTCCAACAAGCCGGCTTCCATTCCGTCGGCTTCGGCACGGACGTAATCGGAATCGTTTGCGTCGACGATTCGGTCCGAGTTCGCGACCAGCGCGAGGGCGATGGCCTCAAGCGCCGAATTCTTGGTGTCAGTTCCCGCGTTGGCGAGGGCGATTGACGCAGTCTTCGCGTCCTCAAGGATTGACAGGAATGCGTCGGTCATGGCGTCAGTCTAAATCGCGTGATGTCGGCGCGGCTTCGAACCACGTGCCGACATCGTCGCCGGCCAACGCTGACCCGATGTTCGCGGCGGACGTCAAGATGACAGGGATTCCGCTGTCGGTCGCGTGACGCGCGGCCTGGACTTTCGTCTCGGCGCCACCTGTGCCGACGAGTGAGCCGTTGCCGCCGATGACAATTCCGGCGAGGTCGTCCTCGTGTGTGACGAATTCGATTTTCTCAGCGCCCGGTTCGAGCGGCGGCTTTGAGTACAGCGCGTCGACGTCGCTCAAGAGGATCAGCAGGTCGGCACGAACCAGAGTCGCGACCAACGCGGCGAGCCGGTCGTTGTCGCCGAATCGAATTTCGTGTGTCGCAACGGTGTCGTTCTCGTTGACGATCGGCAAAAAGCGCAAGTGCAACAACTTGGACAGCGCAGCCTTGGCGTTGACACGCGTCGACTCGTTGTCAAAGTCGCTTGCGGTCAACAGAATCTGTGCGCCGACGATGTCGTGCGGTCGCAGCGCGTCGCGATAACGGTCCATCAAAATCGTCTGACCGACGGCAGCGGCGGCCTGTTCGGTGACGAGGTCGTCCTTGGGGCGGGATTCCAACCCGAAGAACGGAAGCGCCGATGCAATCGCGCCGGACGAGACCAAAACAACCTCGACTCCGTGACCGTGCGCTGCGGCGAGCGCGTCAACGATTCGCGGAAGCGCGTGAGCGTTCTCGCCACTAATCGATGACGATCCGACCTTGACGACGATTCGCTTCGCCGCCGTCACCTCACTCCGTGTCACGTCCGTCCTCTTCCGCCCAGAGCCCTGCCTTGCGCTCGCTTTCGAGTTCGGCACGGGCAGCCGCCTTCGCGTCCATACGTTCCTTGTACGACTGACGGCGTTCCTTGTTGGTGGTTCGTTCGTTCGGGTCGAGTCGTGCGTCGGTGCCTCGAGGGCCCGTGATCAATTCAGCAGCGCTCGTGAGCGTGGGCTCCCAATCGAACACGAAACGGTCGCCCTCGCCGATGTAGACGGTTGATCCGGGGATTGCGCCAGACTTGTACAACTCGTCGTCGATGTGGATCTTGGCAAGGCGGTCAGACAGGTATCCGACGGCCTCTTCGTTTGTGAAGTCGGTCTGCTGCACCCAACGCTCTGGCTTGGCGCCTCGAACACGGTAAGTCGTGTCGTCGCCTCGAACCTCGACAACCACGTGCAGTTCCTTTTCGTTGACGGCCTTGGGGCGAATAACGATGCGTTCGCGGTTCTGTTCAGCCAATTCACGCTCGGCACGGTCGCTTCCGACAATCTGACCGAGTCGCAGGGTCAGTTCGCGCAAACCGATGCGCGCGGCGGTCGAAATCTCGAACACCTCGAACCCGCGAGCTTCGAAGTCGGAACGCACCATTGCGGCCAGGTCCTGCGCTTCGGGAACGTCCACCTTGTTCAGAACAATCACCTGCGGACGGTCGAGAAGCGGCAGTGCCCCTTCTGGAACCGGGTACGCGGCCAACTCGTCGCGGATGATGTCGAAATCATTCATGGGGTCGCGACCGGATTCGAGCGTCGCACAGTCGATCACGTGGACGAGCACGCGGCACCGTTCGACGTGACGCAGGAAGTCGAGCCCAAGACCCTTGCCTTCCGAAGCGCCCTCGATAAGACCAGGAACGTCAGCGATCGTGTAGCGGTACTGTTCGACGTCGACGACACCGAGGTTGGGGTGCAGAGTCGTGAACGGGTAGTCGGCAATCTTGGGCTTTGCAGCGGAAACAGCAGCAACGAGCGACGACTTTCCCGCAGAAGGGAATCCAACGAGTGCGACATCGGCGACCGTCTTGAGTTCGAGGACGACGTCGCCCTCCCACCCGAGAGTTCCGAGCAGAGCAAAACCGGGAGCCTTGCGCTTGGTGGACGCGAGAGCCGCGTTTCCGAGCCCGCCCTGACCGCCCGGTGCGATGACATATTCCATGCCAGGTCGATCGAGATCGACGATGAGTTCGCCGTCGACGTCCTTGACGACCGTTCCGACGGGGACAGGAAGAGTCAGCGCCTCGCCCTTGAAGCCCGAACGGTTGTCGCCCATGCCGAAACCGCCGTTGGTGCTGCTGCGGTGCGGACGGTAGTGGAAGTCAAGCAGGGTCGTGACCTGCGGGTCGGAAACGAGAACGATGTCGCCACCGTTTCCGCCGTTACCGCCGTCGGGGCCAGCGAGTGGCTTGAACTTTTCGCGGCGAACCGAGACACACCCGTTACCGCCGTGACCCGCGCGAAGGTGAACCGTCACCTCGTCAACAAATGAGACCACGGTTCCTCCTTCCCTGAAAATACGACAAGGCGGGCCGAAGCCCGCCCCGCCAAAGTTGCATCGCTATGCAGCGACGATGTTGATGACCTTGCGACGGCCCTTGCTACCGAACTCAACCGAGCCTGCAACGAGTGCGAAAAGCGTGTCATCCTTGCCACGACCGACGCCGGCGCCGGGGTGGAAGTGGGTTCCGCGCTGACGAACGATGATTTCGCCAGCCTTGACGACCTGACCACCGAAGCGCTTGACTCCGAGGTACTGGGGGTTCGAGTCGCGTCCGTTACGTGTGGACGACGCTCCCTTTTTGTGTGCCATGTCGGTGCTCTCCCTCGACTACTTGATGCTCGTAACCTTGACGCGGGTCAGGTCAGCGCGGAAGCCCTGACGCTTGTGGTACCCGGTCTTGTTCTTGAACTTGTGGATGATGATCTTCGGTCCACGGAGGTCTTCGAGGACCTCAGCGGTAACGGTGACCTTCGACAACTTGGCGGCGTCCGACTCGACCTTGTCACCGTCTACGAGGAGAACGGGAGCGAGCTCGATGGTGCCGTTAGCGACCTTCGACAAACGGTCGACGGTGAGGATGGTCCCAACTTCGACCTTTTCCTGACGGCCTCCGGCGCGCACGATTGCGTAAACCACGGTGATGTCCTTTCGAAAACTGCGTGCGAACCGCGAATGGGTTAACGCACCAAGGGTCAAGAATAGTGGAAATCGCCCGACTGGGCAAATCCCCGCCTATTCGGTCGTGTCAGCCGCCTGAGGGACCGACTTCTTTGTTGCCCGGCGAGGTCGACGCGAGGTGCGCTCCCCCGGTGTTGCTTCCGGCAACGCCTCGAGCAACGAGTCCAGGTCCGCAATAGCCGCCTTGGCAGGTGCTGCTGACTCTGTCTGTTCTTGTGCGTCCACGTTGACGGTCGACGCTGCGATGGCGGCCAATGCACTACGGGCGCCCTCGGTGATCTCGTGCGTTCCGCCAACGGGTGCCTGCTTGGCCTGCGCTTGCTTTCCACGCCCGCGACGCGATCCCGAGCCACTTTCGGCCGGTGCGTCGGTGGGGCGGCTCTTGGCGACGGGTTCGTGGTGAACGATGAGTCCGCGACCGGCACACGCCTCGCACGCCTCGCCGAACGTCTCGAGCAGTCCAAGACCCAGCTTCTTACGGGTCATCTGGATGAGCCCGAGGCTGGTGACCTCAGCAACTTGGTGCTTGGTGCGGTCGCGCGACAGGCATTCAATCAGTCGACGCTGAACCAGATCACGGTTGGATTCGAGAACCATGTCGATGAAATCGATTACGACGATTCCGCCGATGTCGCGCAGACGCAACTGACGGACGACCTCTTCGGCCGCTTCGAGGTTGTTCTTCGTGACGGTCTCTTCGAGGTTTCCGCCCGCGCCGACGAACTTGCCGGTGTTGACGTCGATGACCGTCATCGCCTCGGTGCGATCGATGACGAGCGAGCCACCCGACGGCAACCAGACCTTGCGGTCCAGCGCCTTGACGATCTGTTCGTTGATTCGATACGTGTCGAACGGGTCCGTCTTGTCCGTGTGGACGATGACGCGCTCGAGCAGGTCGGGCGCGACTTGGCTGAGGTAATCCGTGATGACCGCGTGGGCGTCGTCACCGTGAATGATGATGCTCTGGAAGTCTTCGTTGAACACGTCGCGGATGATCTTGACGAGAAGGTCGGGCTCAGAGTGCAGCAACTGGGGTGCGTGACCCGTCTCGATCTTCTTCTGGATCGCGTCCCACTGGGCCGTCAGTCGCTGGACGTCGAGAGTGAGCTGCTCTTCCGAAGCGCCTTCAGCCGCGGTGCGCACGATGACGCCCGCGCTTTCCGGGAGAACCGTCGAAAGAATCTTCTTCAGACGGCTGCGCTCGGATTCGGGAAGCTTGCGGGAAATGCCGTTGATCGAGCCGCTCGGCACGTACACGACGTAACGGCCGGGAAGGCTGATCTGGCTGGTCAGTCGGGCACCCTTGTGCCCAACCGGGTCCTTGGTGACCTGGACAAGAACGGTGTCGCCTGACTTCAGAGCGAGTTCAATCTTGCGCGGCTGGTTCTTTTCACCGTCTGCGGCTGCGGCGTCCCAGTCGACCTCGCCCGAGTACAAAACGGCGTTGCGACCGCGGCCGATGTCGACGAATGCTGCTTCCATCGAGGGAAGGACGTTCTGGACCTTGCCCAGGTAGACATTGCCAATGAGGCTGGATTCGCTGGAACGCGCAACGTAGTGCTCGACGAGGACCTTGTCTTCGAGAACACCGATCTGGATGCGACCGTCCTTGGTGCGGACGACCATCTGACGGTCGACGCTCTCGCGACGGGCCAGGAATTCTGTTTCCGTGACAACGGGACGACGACGACCGATCTCGCGTGAATCACGACGACGCTGACGCTTGGCTTCGATGCGGGTCGAACCCTTGACGCGCTGCGGTTCGGTGATCAGTTCGGGCTCGATCAGCACGCGCTCAACACGCTCTGAGCGCTCGGCGCGGTTTCCGCGGGTGCGACGGCGAACCTGCTGCGAGTCGTCATCGTTACGCGTCGGGCGAATCGGAACATACTGCGGGTCCGGTGCACGGAACACGAGCTGCATCGGGGACTCGAGCACGATCGGCTCAAACGCGGGCTTTTCGGGCCCTGCAACCGCGGGCGTATCAGCGTCCGAATCAGTCGATGCGGCAACGTCAGCGGTCTCAACAACCACGTCCGTCACTGCGTCAGTCGGAACATCACCCACCGCGGGCTCGGGTCGCGATGCGGGAGCGTCGAACGGTGACGACACGTATTTCGTCGGGTCAAATTCTGTATTTTCCACCATGAGATGGTGCACCTCTCGGCGGTTCTCCAAAGAGAACCGGAACTCTGTCGGGGTAAAACCCCTGAAAACTTGTTGTCACAAACACATCGGTGATGTGTCCTGCGTGCTCTCACCACGCGCGGCGCTGGCTAGCCGCTTGAACCCGAAGATTCCTGTACCCGGTAATGCCCGGAAAAGTCGTGCACGAACAATCGCGCTCGATAATGCTAACACGACACACGTCCATGACCTTCGTTCCGCACCGCGATTTAGATTCAACTGCGATAATGAACGCGTGAACCCAGACTTCCGCGGCCGCAAGATTTTCGGAGCATTCCTGCTCGTCTTCGGACTGATTTCGCTCTGGGCGGCACTGACTCTGTCGACCGAGGGGTACTACCTCCTCAAGGACGGCACTCAACCGTCGTGCAACATCAACCCGTTCTTCTCGTGCGGCAACGTCATGCAGTCCGACGAAGCCCGCGCGTTCCTGGGAGTCCCGAACTATTTCTGGGGACTCATCGGATGGGGAGTCGTTTCGGGGGTCGGTGCAGCCATGCTCGCTGGCGCCACTTTCGCTCGCTGGTTCTGGCGAGCCTTCGCGGTCGGAATGTTCGCCGCCTGGTTCTTCCTCATGTGGCTGTTCGAACACGCCGTCTACGAGATCGGGTTCCTCTGCCTGTATTGCATGATCACGTGGGTGACGCAATCGATCATGTTCTGGATCATCACACCGTGGTTGCTGCGCGAAAAGCTCCTGTTCGACAGCGAACGCCTGTCACGCGTCGGTGGAGCACTGCTCCCCTACGCCTGGGTGTTGCCGGTCGTGAACCTCGGCGCCATCGCGTTGCTGATCATTCAGCACTTCCCGCTGTTGCTGCCGTTGTTGTTCGGCGGAAACTAGAACCAGAGAGCGAGTTCGCGCTCGGCCGATTCGGGCGAGTCGCTTCCGTGAACGAGGTTCTTCTGAACCTTGACGCCCCAGTCGCGGCCCAGATCGCCACGAATGCTTCCCGGAGCGGAAACGGTCGGGTCGGTTGCGCCAGCCAACGTACGGAAACCTTCGATGACGCGGTGCCCGCGAACTCGTGCCGCAACAACCTGACCGCTCGACATGAACTCGAGAAGCGGCTCGAAGAAGGGCTTGCCCTCGTGCTCG
Source organism: uncultured Gulosibacter sp. (assembly GCA_964637095.1). Lineage (GTDB taxonomy): Bacteria > Actinomycetota > Actinomycetes > Actinomycetales > Microbacteriaceae > MWH-TA3. Next base: position 61,516 of record CAZWTW010000004.1, on the reverse strand, counting down.
GCGTAGTGCGCGGTGAGAAGTTCGCGCGTCGGCAGAACCATGCGAAGGTCGACGATCTCGTACCCCTTCGTTTCGATTCGGCGAAGGATTTCACCGATGAGGTTGCGCTCAACGCCGTCGGGCTTGATGAGGACGAGAGTGTCCTGGGATTCGGTCATGATTGTTCCTTTCGACGGTCGAGCTGAACGCCCTTCACTAGGCACGTTACCCAAAAAATTTCACAAATGAGCCACGCGAAAAACCACATGGGCTCTGTCGCAACGGGAAGAAGCAGCACGGCCTGTGTGACGAAGGCGATGGGGTTGAGGCCGCGGCGAAGCGTTGCGACGCCGAGTGCGAGGACGCCCATGAGCAGAATCGCCGCGATGACGACCTCGAGAGCGTGCTGCTTTTGTGCACCGGCGATGGCGATCATTCCGAACACCACGATGATCATTTCGACCCCGAATGCGACGGTCAACAGCGACTCGGTCGCCGTTCGCTCGCGTCTCTCACTCATTTCCAGCCTTCTTTCTGAGCCAATGCGATTGCATCGCCCACCAACGTGATGCTGCCGGTGACAACGATTGCATCTCCAATTTGCCATGACGATCGTGCTGCCGCGACCGCGACGCCAAGATTGCTCTCGATACGGACTCGATCAGGCCCCGCCACTGTCGCGACGATGCCGGCGAGTTCGCCCGCATCGAGCGCACGGTCAGACGCGGACTGCGTCACGATGAAGCCTTCGACGACGGGGTCAAGCGCCTCGATGATTCCCAACGCGTCCTTGTCCCCCAGTACGCCGATGACACACCACACGCGCGTGAACGGCAACGTGCCTGCGATTGCACGGGCGAGCGCGGCCGCACCGTGTGGGTTGTGCGCTGCGTCGACGATGACCGGCGGCTCTGCGCCCAGGTACTGCAGTCGGCCAGGGCTCGTCACCGTTCCCAGACCTTCCGCCATCACCTCGGTCGTTATCGCGCGCGTTCCGTCTCCCAGCAAAGATTCCACCGCAGCGATCGCCAGGGCGGCGTTGTGCGCCTGGTGCTTGCCGTGGAGTGTCAACGGCACGTCGTCGTATGTCGCCGCGCGTCCGCGGACTCTGATGACCTGTCCGCCGACGGCTGATGTGGACGACAACAGTTCGAACCCGTCGCCTTCTGACACGATTTCCGACTCGTTCTTTTCGGCCGCGGTGATGATTTCTGCCAGCGCTTCCGGCGATTGCCCCGACGTCACCACAATCGAGCCAGGCTTGATGATTCCCGACTTGGTGCGGGCGATTTCCGCGACTGTGTTGCCAAGTCGTTCCGGGTGGTCAATGTCGATCGGCGTGAACACAGCGACGTCGGCATCGGCGACATTCGTCGAATCCCACTCGCCGCCCATTCCCACTTCAAGCACCGCGATGTCGACTGGTGCATCAGCAAACGCGGCCAACGCGAGAACGGTCAGCGCCTCGAAATACGTGAGGGGCTCTTGCCCCTGTTCGACGAGGTCATTGTCTGCCATGCCGATTTGGAATTCGACGTCACGCCAGTTCTCGACGAACCGCTCGTCGCTGATGGGTTCGCCGTCAATGACGATTCGCTCGTTGACACGGTTCAAGTGCGGGCTGGTCATCAAGCCGACGCGCAATCCATGGGCGCGCAGCAGCGATTCGATCATCCGCGCGGTCGACGTCTTGCCGTTGGTCCCGGTGATCGTGACGACCGAATACATCTGCTGAGGGTTACCGAGGTAATCGACAGCCATGCGCGTCGCATCTAGACGCGGCTGAGGGTTGCCCTCGCCGATGCGGGCTAGAAGGGACTCGAAAATCTCGTCGGCTTCGGCGCGAAAGTCGGTCATGCCTTGGTCACTCCGACGCGAATCTTTGACCCGGTGCCCACCTCGACGTCGCCGCCGTGACCGTCAACGAGTTCCAGTTCAACCGCGAGCGTTTCACCGGCGATGAGGTCCTGGTGTTCGCGCATCGCGAGAACGGCGACACCGTTACCGGTGATTTCTAGACGGATGCGGTCGGACACGTCCAGCCCAGCGTCCTTTCGGGCCTGCTGGACTGCGCGAACGACGTCACGGGCAAGACCTTCGGCCTCGAGTTCCGGCGTGACGACCGTGTCGAGCACAACGAACCCTGCGTTGCCGAGGAAAGCGACGGCAACAGCGGTGTCGGCCACGTCGAGGACGAGGTCGTACTCGCCCTCTTCGAGAGCGATTCCGCCTGCGGTGACGACTCCGTCAACAACCGACCAGTCCCCCGCCTTGGTCGCAGCGATGACCTGCTGCACCTGACCGCCGATTCGGGGGCCGAGCGTGCGGGCGTTGACCGAAAGTCGACGCGTGATGCCGTAGTCGCCGACGGACTCTTCGCGAAGTTCAACAACGGAAACCGTCTTGACATTGAGCTCTTCGCGCAGGATGTCGGTGAGTTCGGGAATCGTCGGCATCGCCGGAACGACGACAGTCAGGTTGGCGAGTGGCAGACGAACACGAAGTCCTTGCGACTTGCGAAGCGCAAGTCCGGCCGAGGCGACCTCGCGAACGCGGTCCATCGCCATGACCAGATCGTGGTCAGCCGGGAACTCGCTGGCGTCGGGCCAGTCGGTGAGGTGGACGCTTTCACCGCCAGTCAGCCCTCGCCAGACCTCTTCGGTCACGAGAGGCGCGAGCGGCGCGGCCACGCGACAAACCGTCTCGAGCACCGTGTACAGCGTGTCGACGGCGTCGCTGTCGGTGCCATCCCAGAAGCGTTCGCGCGAACGGCGGACATACCAGTTCGTCAGCACATCCGCGAAGTCACGAATCTTGGCGGCAGCCATCGGGCTGTCGAGAGCATCGAGGTCCTCGGTCACGCCCTCGATCAGCTCGCGGGTTTTCGCCAGCAAGTACCGGTCGAGAACGTTCGTCGAATCCGTGCGTCGAGTCGGCTCGATGTCGCCCGCGTACAGCGTGAAGAAATAGTACGTCGACCACAACGGCAACAGGAATTGGCGCACAGCCTCGCGGATGCCCTCTTCGGTCACGACGAGGTTTCCACCACGGATCACCGAGGAGGACATGAGGAACCAGCGCATTGCGTCAGCACCGTCGCGCTCGAACACCTCTGAGACGTCGGGGTAGTTGCGCAACGACTTGGACATTTTCTGGCCGTCGTTGCCCAACACGATTCCGTGCGAGATGACGTTGGTGAACGCCGGGCGGTCGAACAGTGCGGTCGACAGAACGTGGAGGGTATAGAACCACCCACGCGTCTGACCGATGTATTCGACGATGAAGTCGGCGGGGTTGTGGGTGTCGAACCACTCGCGGTTCTCGAACGGATAGTGAACCTGGGCGAACGGCATCGAACCCGAGTCGAACCACACGTCAAGAACGTCGGTGATGCGGCGCATTGTGGACTGGCCGGTCGGGTCATCGGGGTTCGGGCGAGTCAACTCGTCGATCATCGGGCGGTGCAGGTCCGTCGGGCGCACACCAAAGTCCGCCTCGAGTTCGTCAAGCGACCCGTACACATCGATTCGGGGGTATTCCGGGTTGTCGCTCTTCCACACGGGAATCGGCGAACCCCAGTAGCGGTTTCGCGAAATCGACCAGTCACGGGCTCCGGCGACCCACTTGCCGAACTGTCCGTCCTTGACGTTGTCCGGAACCCAGTTGATTTCCTGGTTCAGTTCGCCCATGCGGTCACGGAATTCGGGAACGCGGACGAACCACGACGAGACCGCCTTGTAAATGAGCGGGTTGCGGCAACGCCAGCAGTGCGGATACGAGTGGTCGTAGGACTTCTGCTGCAGCAGTCGCCCGTCCGCCTTGAGTTTCTGAGTGATCGGCTTGTTCGCATCGAACACGTGCTGACCGGCGAAATCGGTGACGTCGGAGAGGAACTTTCCCGAGTCGTCAATCGAGATGATGACACCGATGCCGTTCTGGCCGGTGATGATCTGGTCATCTTCACCGTAGGCGGGTGCCTGGTGGACGATTCCGGTTCCCTCACCCGTGGCGACGTATTCGGCGACGAGAATCGTGAAGCCCTTCGCATATTCCTCGCGGTCGGCGTAGTAGTCGAAGATGCGCGTGTATGCGACTCCGTCGAGCTCCGATCCCGTCAGGGTGCGGGCGATCGCTGTTTTCGCCGCCTCGGCGTCCTCGTAGCCAAGTTCCTTGGCATAAGCGCCAACCGTATCGGCGGCCAGCAGGAAGTGCTCGCCTTCCGCCGCGGCACCGTTCGGGCCGGCGGGCAGGATTGCATACGAGATTTCTGGCCCGACCGCGAGCGCCGCGTTGGTGGGAAGTGTCCACGGCGTGGTGGTCCAGGCGAGTGCGGAAACCCCGTTGAGTCCCAGTGCTTCCGCCTTGTCCCCTGCCAGCGGGAAGGTGACGGTGACGGACTGGTCTTGACGTGCCTTGTAGACATCGTCGTCCATGCGCAGTTCGTGGTTGGACAGTGGGGTTTGGTCGCGCCAGCAGTACGGCAGTACTCGGTACCCCTCGTATGCCAGCCCCTTGTCGTGCAACTGCTTGAACGCCCAGATGACGCTCTCCATGAACGTGATGTCGAGTGTCTTGTAGTCGTTCTCGAAGTCCACCCAGCGTGCTTGGCGGGTGACGTACTCTTCCCACTCTTTGGTGTACTTGAGGACGGATTCCTTTGCTGCTGCGTTGAACGCCGCGATGCCCATCTCTTCGATCTGTGACTTGTCCGTAATCCCCAGCTGGCGCTCTGCTTCGAGTTCGGCGGGAAGTCCGTGGGTGTCCCACCCGAATCGGCGGTGGACCAGCTTGCCGCGCATGGTTTGGTAGCGCGGGAACAGGTCTTTGGCGTACCCCGTGAGCAGGTGACCGTAGTGCGGCAGTCCGTTGGCGAACGGCGGGCCGTCATAGAACACCCACTCGTCACACCCTTCACGGTTCGCGATGGATCGGCGGAACGTGTTGTTGTCTGCCCAGTACGCCAAAACTTCGCGTTCGATCGCGGGGAACGACGGGGACGGCGCAACACCGGTCGTGTCGCGGTGGCGGGGATACGTCATGGGGGCTCCTTGGTGTTTCGCACTACCCAGGGACGAAACGTGAGTTCCGCGGTACCACCCCGATTGCCCTCTCAGGCCACTCGTGACTGCTGTGACGGGCTTACCCGCGCGGTTCTAATGGGCCGGGGCCGTTCTTCCGCGGACTCACCGGTGATGGCCGGTTCAACGTCTGTGCTTTGAGTTTATCGGAAACTTCGGCGGTGATAGATTTGTGACACCAATGTGAGGCAGCCATACCCGCTGCCGCCGATAGTGAAGAGAGTCGCTCATGACCCGCGAAATCCCCGACAAGCCCGCACTCGAAGGCCTCGAAGCGAAGTGGGGTGAGGTCTGGGAGAACGAGGGAACGTATTCGTTCAACCGCGCTCGCGCTCTAGACACGGGCAAGGACAACGTGTTTTCGGTCGACACTCCTCCGCCGACCGCATCCGGGTCGTTGCACATCGGCCACGTGTTCTCGTACACGCACATGGACCTCGCAGCCCGCTACCAGCGCGCGAACGGCAAGGAAATCTTCTACCCGATGGGGTGGGACGACAACGGTCTTCCGACAGAACGCCGCGTCCAGAACTATTACGGAGTTCGCTGCGACCCGACCCTGCCATATGACCCGAACTTCACGCCTCCGCAGGACGGCGGCGAAGGAACCAGCGGCAAAGCAGCCGATCAGGTCCCGATTTCCCGTCGCAACTTCGTTGAACTGTGTGAACGACTGACCGTCGAAGACGAAAAGAAGTTCGAGGAGTTGTGGCGCACGCTGGGCCTCTCGGTTGACTGGGCTCAGACGTACCGCACGATCTCGGACGACTCGCAGCGCACGGCACAGCGCGCGTTCCTGCGTAACCTTGCCCGCGGCGAGGCCTACCAAGCTGATGCCCCGACGTTGTGGGACATCACGTTCCGCACGGCCGTCGCCCAGGCGGAGCTTGAGGACAAAGAGATGCCCGGTGCGTACCACCGCGTCTCGTTCCACAAGCCCGACGGCGGCACGATCGACATCGAGACGACCCGCCCCGAGATGATTCCGGCGTGTGTTGCGCTGGTCGCGAACCCCGAGGACGAGCGATACAAGCCGTACTTCGGAACGACCGTCCGGACTCCGCTGTTCGGCGTCGAGGTCCCCGTCCTCGCCCACCCGCTCGCCCAGATCGACAAGGGAAGCGGCATCGCGATGATTTGCACGTTCGGTGACGTAACCGACGTGATTTGGTGGCGCGAACTGAGCCTGCCGACCCGCCCGATTCTCGGGTTTGACGGTCGCGTGATGAGCGAACCCCCGCAGGGAATCGACACCGACGAGCAAAAGGCGCTGTATGCGGAACTCGCGGGCAAGACAGTATTCAGTGCGAAGGCGCGAATCGTCGAGTTGTTGCAGGAATCGGGCGAGATGATCGGCGACGCGCGGCCCATCACGCACCCCGTCAAGTTCTTCGAAAAGGGCGACAAGCCCCTCGAGATCGTCACCACCCGCCAGTGGTACATCACCAACGGCGCCAAGAACGAGGACCTGCGCGAGCGGCTTATCGGTCGTGGCAAGGAAATCGCGTTCCACCCCGATTTCATGCGCGTTCGCTACGAGAACTGGGTCGGCGGCCTCAACGGCGACTGGCTCATCTCGCGTCAGCGTTTCTTCGGCGTTCCGATCCCGGTCTGGTATCCGCTCGATGGCGACGGCAACCCCGTCTTCGACAAGCCGATCGTGCCCAGCGAAGACCAATTGCCCGTTGACCCCTCGTCACAAGCGGCACCCGGATACGCCGAGGACCAGCGCGGTGTCGCCGGCGGGTTCATCGGTGAAGTCGATGTCATGGATACGTGGGCGACATCGTCGCTGACCCCTCAGATTGCCGGCAAGTGGGCCGAGGACGACGAACTGTGGAATCTCGTGTTCCCCTACTCGTTGCGGTCGCAGGGACAGGACATCATCCGCACGTGGCTGTTCTCAACCGTCCTTCGAGCCGAACTCGAACACGGCGAGGCGCCGTGGGCGAACGCGGGCATATCGGGATTCATCGTTGACCCCGACCGCAAGAAGATGTCGAAGTCGAAGGGCAACGTTGTCACGCCCCAGGGCATGCTCGACGAGCACGGTTCTGACGCAGTTCGTTACTGGGCGGCATCGAGCCGACTGGGAACCGACGCGGCGTTCGACCCCGAAAACCCCAAGCAGATCAAGATCGGTCGACGTCTGGCGATCAAGGTGCTCAACGCGGCGAAATTCGTGTATTCCTTCCCGCACACCGAGGGCGCCGAGGTCACCGAGCCTCTCGACATCGACCTGTTGCGTCGCTTGGCTGAGGTCGTCCGCATCGCAACAGAGTCGTACGAGCAGTTCGACCACGCCCGTGCACTCGAAGTCACGGAGCAGTTCTTCTGGACGTTCACCGACGACTATTTGGAACTCGTCAAGGAACGCGCATACCGCGAGGGCGGCGGGCAGGCCCAGGCCAGCGCTGTTGCCGCTCTGCGTCTGGCAATCGACGTGTTCTTGCGCCTCTTGGCGCCGGTCATCCCCTTCGCCACCGAAGAGGTCTGGCGCTGGACGCACGACGGCTCGATTCACGTCGCACCGTGGCCAAACGTCTCGGAAATCCCCGTGTCCGGTTCAACCAGCGGGCTTCTCGACCTTTGTGGCGTTGCCTTGATCGGCATCCGTGGAGCAAAGACCGAGGCGAAAGCATCCCAAAAGACGCCAGTCACCCGTGCCGTTGTCACCGGGCCCGCGCTTCTCGCGGAGGCCAAGGACGACCTTGCAGCCGTTGGACGCATCGAGACTCTGGACCTCATCGAGGCGACCGAGGTTGCGGTTCAGTCGATCGAACTCGGAGAGTTGCCCGAATAATGGCAGCCACCATTCGTCCGATCGCCGAGCGCGACCACGCCGAGTGGGTCGCCCTGTTCACGGCGTATGGCGTCTTCTACAAGACCGAGTTCACGGCGCCTCAAATCGAGACGGTGTGGGGCTGGTTCATGGACCCCCGCCACCCACACAAGGCGTGGGTGGCCGAGATCGACGAGGAACTGGTCGGCTTCGCGCATCTGCGTCAGCATTCGGACACGTTCACCGGCGGGCCGGCGTGGTTCCTGGACGACCTCTTCACCACTCCCGCCGCTCGTGGCGAGGGCGTTGCGACTGGGTTGATTGCTGTGCTTCGCGCTCATGCTGACGCGAACGGCGGCGGAACTATCTCGTGGATCACCGCCGACGACAACGTGACCGCCCAGAGCGTCTACGACAAAATTGCGACGCGCACCCGTTGGGTGACGTACGAACTTGGCGAGTAACGCGGCTGTTCACATTGTTCATGCCGTCCGTCTAACTAATGGCATCCTGTTCGGATGAGCGGTTCGACAGACGAGAACGAGTTTGTTTTCGTCGACGAATCCGGAAATTTTGACTTCACCGAACGTGGCACCCGGCATTTTGTGCTCTCCGCCCACATCACACGAGACCCGATCGGTTGTGGGGCCTCTCTCCTGAATCTGACCTACCGTTATCTCGCGGAAGATCGGGCGGATCAGATCCCTTTCCACGCGACCGAGAATTCAATTGCCACAAGGGCTGAATTCATTTCTGCATTGTGCGAGAAAACGCATCACTGTGAAGTCATTTCAGTCTGGGTAGAGAAGCGCCTGTTGCCGGTACTAGAAAGGACTCCGGAGGCGCTCTATTCGCGACTTGCACTGGTCTTGGCGGAAGCGTTACCGTCACCGCCGGGCACTGACGAGCGCAGACGTGTTTTTCTTTTCGACAAATCACTGACCAACCGACAACAATCCCCCGTGGTCAAAATTTTTAAGAACTCAATGTCTCGTAGTTTGCGAAGAAATTCGATTCAGTTTCGACCTGTATCCCACGACGTCAACGGGCAAATCGCCGATTATTACGCGTGGGCCCTGTTTCGGTCTTTGGAACGCTCAGACGACTCGTGGCTGGCGAAACTGCCAGGACCGCATCGAGTTCGGAAGGCAAATTAAAATGACCACCCCGCCTAGCTTTTCAGCAGGGCCCGGGGGCTCTTGTCAGCGGGGTGGAACCTTTGGCTAAAGATTACCATGAACGCTCAGAGAGCGATTGGCTGTGGGGAAAAGACTTAGGCAGATTTTTCCACGCGACGCTCGATCATCTTCGGCGCACCGCCGTTGAGCACTGCGTCGACCGTGACGATGACCTTTTCGATGGTGTCCGTTGACGGCACTTCGAACATGATCGGCCCAAGAACGTCTTCGAGAATGGCGCGAAGGCCGCGAGCACCCGTTCCGCGCTTGACAGCGAGGTCAGCGATAGCGTCGAGCGCGTCTTGTTCGAATTCAAGTTGAACGTCGTCCAGCTCGAACATCTTCTGGTACTGCTTGACCAGCGCGTTGCGCGGACGGGTCAGGATGTCGATGAGCGCGTCGCGGTCAAGCGGCAAAACCGACGTGACGACGGGCAAACGGCCGATGAATTCGGGAATGAGCCCGAACTTGTGCAAGTCCTCGGGCTGAACTTCGGCGAACAGGGTCTGCTCGTCCTTCTTCGACTGCAGCGGGGCGCCAAAGCCAATGCCGTGACGGCCAACGCGCTGGGAAATCATCTCTTCCAGGCCCGCGAACGCACCGGCAACGATGAACAGCACGTTCGTCGTGTCGATCTGCAGGAATTCCTGGTGGGGGTGCTTGCGGCCGCCCTGCGGCGGAACCGACGCAACCGTTCCTTCGAGAATCTTGAGGAGGGCCTGCTGGACGCCTTCACCCGACACGTCACGAGTGATCGACGGGTTCTCGGCCTTGCGGGCGATCTTGTCGATTTCGTCGATGTAGATGATTCCCTGTTCGGCGCGCTTGACGTCGTAGTCGGCGGCCTGAATCAGTTTGAGAAGAATGTTTTCGACGTCTTCACCGACGTAACCCGCTTCGGTCAACGCGGTGGCGTCGGCAACGGCGAACGGCACATTAAGGCGCTTGGCCAGAGTCTGCGCGAGGTAGGTCTTGCCGCAACCGGTCGGACCGATCAAGAGGATGTTCGACTTGGCGATTTCCACTTCGGACTGTACATCCGCCGAACGGATCCCGTCGCGGGCACGAACGCGCTTGTAGTGGTTGTACACGGCGACGGACAGCGCGCGCTTCGCGGTGTCTTGACCGATGACGTATTCGTCGAGGAACGCAGCAATTTCCTTGGGCTTCGGCAGGTCGAAATCGATGACTTCGTCGCTGTTCTGGGCCGCTTCGGCCATGCGCTCGTCAATGATCTCGTTACAGAGTTCGATGCATTCGTCACAGATGTACACGCCGGGACCAGCAATGAGCTGGGCAACCTGCTTCTGAGTCTTTCCACAGAAGGAACACTTGAGCAGGTCGGTGCTGTCACCAATACGCGGCATTGTTCCTCCTTTTCGCGGTAATCCCAGCCTAACCGCGGGCTGCGACGGGTTCGGGCACATCGTCCACAACCTGTTCGGCGTGGCGCGTAGGGTGGAATTGTGAAAAAGTTCCGTTCGGTGGCTGTTGTCGCCACAAGTTTTGCTCTCGCCGCGCTGTTCGGTGGACCCGCGTTTGCCCACGCGACACTGACGGAAACCTTCCCCGCTGACGGTGCAGAAGCAACCGAATTGTCCGAGATCGGACTGACAGCGAACGAGGAGCTGCTCGATCTCGGCGACGGAGCCGGCTTTGTGTTCTCCGTCACTGACGCGGACGGGCACTTCTACGGAGACGGCTGCGTTGTCGTCGATGGCTCAACCGCGTCAATGCCCGTCGCTCTCGGCGAGGCCGGCACGTATTCGGTCGCGTATCGCGTTGTCTCGGCTGACGGTCACCCCATCGAAGGCGCGTGGTCGTTCACGTATGCACCCAGCACGGACGCGTTAATTGGCGAGGCCTATCTCGAATTGCCCGTGTGCGGCGAAACGCCGATTCCAGTTGCCCAACCGACACCGGAACCCGAGCCAACCGTGACCGAAACGCCCGTCGAAAAGACGGACACGTTTGATGTCATCCCGTTCATCGGGTTGGCGACGATTCCGCTGGTGATCGGCGGAATCTGGCTGCTGATGCGCTCACTGGGCAAGCGCGACAGCGAAGACCACCTGACTTAGGAAACGAGCCCCTTGCGGCTCGTCAAAACCTGGTCGATGAGCCCGTACTCGAGCGCTTCGGGAGCCGTGAGGATCTTGTCGCGGTCGATGTCCTTGCGAACCTCGTCGACGGACTTGTTCGAGTGCTTCGACAGAGTCTCTTCGAGCCATTCGCGAAGACGAGCGATTTCCTTGGCCTGAATCTCGATATCCGACGCCTGGCCGTGACCCGAATCACCGCTGGAGGGCTGGTGAATCAGAACGCGCGCGTTGGGCAGAGCCAGACGCTTGCCGGGGGTTCCACCCGCGAGGATGACCGCAGCGGCCGAAGCGGCCTGGCCAAGAACGACGGTCTGGATCTGGGGACGGACGTACTGCATCGTGTCGTAGATCGCCGTCATCGCGGTGAACGATCCACCGGGCGAGTTGATGTACATGATGATGTCGCGTTCCGGGTCCTGCGATTCCAGAACGAGCAACTGTGCCATGATGTCGTCGGCCGAAGTGTCATCCACCTGGACGCCGAGGAAGACGATGCGGTCGCCGAACAACTTCGTGTACGGGTCGAGCGAACGGGTGCCGTACGACGTGCGCTCTTCGAACTGAGGAACGATGTAACGCGACTGGGGAACGGCGATGCCGTTGTGGTTTGTTTCGAAATTCATAGTCCCTATCCCCTAGTTCGAGTGCGTTCCGCCGCCACCGACGACATCGTCAGCCGATGCGCGGATGTGGTCGACAAATCCATAGTCCAAGGCTTCCTGAGCGCTGAACCAGCGGTCACGGTCACCATCCAACGCAACCTGCTCGACGGTCTTGCCCGTCGCCTCGGCCGTGATTTCGGCGAGGCGCTTCTTCATGTCGTTGATGAGCTGCGCCTGAGTCTGAATGTCCGATGCGGTTCCACCGAATCCGCCGTGGGGCTGGTGAAGCAGAACGCGGGCGTTGGGCGTGATGTAACGCTTTCCCTTGGTTCCCGCGGTCAACAGCAACTGACCCATCGAAGCGGCCATACCGATACCGACCGTGACGATGTCGTTCGGAACGAACTGCATCGTGTCGTAAATGGCCATACCCGCGGTGATGGAACCACCGGGCGAGTTGATGTAGAGGTAGATGTCCTTCTTCGGGTCCTCGGCGGCGAGGAGAAGCAGCTTGGCCGCGATCTCGTTCGCGTTGTCGTCACGGACCTCACTTCCGAGCCAGATGATGCGGTCTTTCAACAGACGATCAAAAACGTTCGGCGGGAACATCGAATCACTCATTTAAGTACTCCTTCAGGACTTCTCTGCCAGCGTACCGACCGGCACCAACCATTCCGGGTGATTTCGCTACGGGCAAAAGTGCGGCGAACTAGTTCGAGAGCGCCTCGTCGAAGAACGAGCTCAGGACGTCTGCGTATCGCTCCGTCTCGGTCAGCATGCCCTCGGTGTGATCTGCACCCTCAAAAGTTTCGAGCGTGATGTTCGCCCCGATTGAACTCGCGTAATCCGCGAAGTCAACCGACGACTGGTAATCAAGTCGCTGGTCGGCGTTTCCGTGCAGGATCAACATCGGCCGATCGCCAGCCGCCGCAATCGAATCGGGAACTGTCGTCTCAGTCAGGTTCACCCCGTGGAAAAGTTGCGCGGATACCAGCGCGAGTTGCCAGAGGAATCCGGGGAAGCCTTGGAACTCAACCTCTTTCGTGGCGGCAGCGTTGAAGTCGAAGATGGTTCCCTCCATCGCGAACGCAGAAACCGTCTCGGTCTTTGCGGGCAACAGGCTGGTTGCGATCGCTCCACCGGATACGCCGAACATGCCGAGGCTTTCGGGCTTGACGCCCTTTTCGGCGACGAGCCAGTCAGCTACAGCGGCAAAGTCGTCCGACTCTTCCTGTCCCGCCGAGTGCCGCCCATCAGTACACGTCGATTCGCCGGTGTCGCGGGTGTCCATCAACAAAACGTTGAACCCGTTGTTGACGAGCATCGCGCTGGGAAGCAGTGCGTTGAAGTCGCGGCGCGAGGTCCCGATGCCGTGCGTGACCATGACCGTCTTGCCGTTCCCGTTCGCGGGGGTAATCCACCACGCCGAGATGTCGACGCCGTCACCGGTGGCGATCGTGACGGGCTCGTAAGGAACGTCCGTCATCCACCAGTCGGACAGGTCGTGACCGACCCACTTGTCCCAGCCGGCGCCTTCGAACGGCCCGTTTCCCTTGCCGGGCGTGACGAACTGTTCGGGCTTGTTGGCGAGGTCATCGTCGTTGATGGCACATGGCACAACGGTTCCGGAGGTGTAAACGTAGTCCCCCGCAGCAAGTCCCGCTCCGGCGACGAGGGTCACCGTGATTCCCGCCGCGATCAGCCACTTTGCCGAAGTCTTCATGGCTTGACAGTATCAGGCGAGGGTTCAATCGGCGCGTGTCGTGAGCACCGTAAGAGCCCCGGACTTCCGCCTCGGGAAAGGCCCGACTGCTAGACTTTGGCGTTATGAAGGTATTTCTCACTGGTGCTGACGGGTTCATTGGTTCACATCTCGCAGAAGAACTCGTTCGCCAGGGCCACGAGGTTCGTGCACTCTGCATCTACAACTCGATCGGTTCTTACGGCTGGCTCGAAACAGTCGATCCGGCGATCACCAACCAGATGGAAATCGTGCTTGGCGACATTCGTGACCCTCGCCACATGAACGAATTGGTGAAGGGAACCGACGCGGTTCTTCACCTCGCCGCGCTCATTGCTATCCCCTTCTCTTACGTTGCCCCGGATGTGTACGTCCAGACAAACATTCAGGGAACCCTGAACCTGTTGAACGCGGCGCGCGACCACGGCGTGAATCGCTTCATCCACACCTCGACATCAGAGGTCTACGGGACAGCACAGTACGTCCCGATGGACGAGGGTCACATCCTGCAGGGTCAGTCGCCGTACTCGGCGAGCAAGATCGGCGCCGACATGATGGTCAAGTCGTTCCACACCTCGTTCGAACTGCCGACGATCACGATTCGCCCCTTTAACACCTATGGTCCGCGCCAATCCGCTCGTGCTGTCATCCCCACGATTATTTCCCAGTTGGCTTCTGGAATGAAGGAAATCAACTTGGGTTCGCTCACCCCGACCCGCGACTTCACCTACGTCACCGACACCGCGAAGGGATTCGAGAAGGCGCTTCACGCGACGACCGGATTCGGCGAGGTCACCAACCTTGGAGTCGGGTTCGAGGTGTCCATCGGCGAAACGTTCGACATCATCAACGACATCATGGGCGCTGGCGCGGTTGCGACAGAAGACCCGAATCGCATCCGACCGAAGAACTCAGAGGTCGAGCGACTGTTCTCGGACAACACCAAAGCGAAGTCAGTTCTTGACTGGGCCCCTGAAATCAACGGCAAGGAAGGTTTCCGCGCCGGACTCGAAAAGACGATTGAGTGGTTCACGAACCCCGTGAACCTCGCACGATACCGTCCGAGCGAATACACCGTCTAGGCCGCAATGAGCCTTTCTGGTCAGCAGTTCGTCGACACCATCAACTCGGTTATCGGCGGGTCTCCTCTCGCCAACTCCGGGGATCCCGTTTCGCTGCACGAGCCCGAAATCGGCGAGCTCGAACACCGCTATCTCGCCGAATGCCTTGACTCGACGTTTGTGTCGTCTGTCGGCGCGTTCATCAACCAGTTGGAAGAGCGAATTCGCGAGATCACCGGCGCAAAGCACGCCGTCGCTGTCTCGAACGGAACCGTCGGCCTCGAAGTTGCACTCGTTCTGGCTGGTGTCCGCGATGGCGACGAGGTCATCATTCCAACGCTGTCGTTTATCGCGACAGCCAACGCAGTCACGCACGCGGGCGGAGTTCCGCATTTCATCGACAGCGAAGAGCAGACGTTGGGTATGGACCCGGTAGCACTCGCAACTGTGTTGTCCACCTTCGAGCGGCGAGGCGAAGACCTGGTCAACCCTGCTACCGGTCGCCGCATCGGCGCAATTTGTCCCATGCACACTCTCGGTCACCCTGCTCAGATTGAAGAAATCTGCCGCATCGCCGACGAGTACGGAATTCCCGTCGTTGAAGACGCAGCCGAGTCGCTCGGTTCGTTCGTTGGATCGAAGCACACCGGAACCTTTGGACTGCTCGGGGTTTTCTCCTTCAACGGAAACAAAATTGTCACCACAGGCGGTGGCGGCGTGATTGTCACCGACGACGATGAACTTGGTCGTCGCGCAAAGCACCTCACGACCACCGCAAAATTGCCGCACAAGTGGGAATTTGAGCACGACGAGGTGGGCTGGAACTATCGCATGCCGAACCTCAATGCCGCGTTGGGCATGGCCCAGTTGGAGAAACTCCCTCGTTTCCTTGACGACAAGCGTGCTCTTGCAGAACGCTACGCGACGGCATTCAGCCACATCGCTGGTGTTACGTTCCTCGCTGAACCTGCCGGAACCTCCGCGAATTATTGGCTGTGTGCGGTGAAACTCGACACCGCTGAGCTTTCGCATCGTGACGACGTCATCTCGACCGCGCATGACAACGGACTGCTTGTTCGCCCCATGTGGAACCTGCTGCACAAGCAACGCCCGTATCGTGACGCCCCCGCCGCGCCCACACCGGTCGCCGAGGCGCTGCACGCATCCATCATTTGCCTTCCCAGCACTCCGCGATTGGTCGACTAAGTCCGTGGCCCGTCGAATCGCGGTGATGACCGGAACGCGCGCCGACTTTGGTCTGCTTCGCGGCCTGTGCGCCGAGATCGACGGCTCGACCGAAACCGAACTGCTCCTCATCGCGACGGGCACCCACGTCTCCGAACGACATGGCTCGACGCTGTCAGAAATCACCGCGGCAGGTTTCACGCCCGCTGCAATCGTCCCGATTTGGTCTGACCGCGACGATTCAGTTGCCGTTGCGCATGACACCGGGACCGCCATTGGCGCCTTCGCCGAGGCGCTCGCAAGCCTGTCCCCCGACATCGTGGTTGTGTTGGGCGATCGACTCGAGGCGTTTGCGATGGCTACGGCCGCAACCATCGGTTTGATTCCCGTCGTCCACATCCACGGCGGCGAACTGACCGAAGGGGCTATGGACGATGCCCTTCGCCACTCGATCACCAAACTCAGTTATCTGCACTTCACTACGACGGACGAGCACCGCCAGCGCGTTATTCAGTTGGGCGAGGACCCGGCGCGAGTGTTCAACCTCGGAGCCCCGATTGTGGACATCGTCGATTCGATCGAGTTCATGTCGAGAGACGAAATCGAAAGCACGTTTGGCGTCTCGTTCGGGAACCGCACAATTCTGATGACCTTTCACCCCGCGGCGTTTGACGAACGCCCCGCCGCGCAGATGGTTGAAGAAATCTTGCAGGCGTGCGCGAGTATCACCGACGCGAAAATCATCATCACGGGAACAAACAACGACATTGGTTCTGACGTCGTCCGAGATGCGATTGCCACATTTGTCGCCGCAAACCCCACCACCGTGTCGTTCGTGGAATCGTTCGGTCAACGCGGTTACTTGTCGGCCGTTCGCGAAGCCGATGTCGTTGTGGGGAACTCGTCCTCGACCGTCCTAGAGGCGCCCATCGTGGGGACACCGTCGGTGTTGGTCGGATTGCGCCAGACGGGACGCCCGCTTTCG
Organism: uncultured Gulosibacter sp.; assembly: GCA_964637095.1. GTDB lineage: Bacteria > Actinomycetota > Actinomycetes > Actinomycetales > Microbacteriaceae > MWH-TA3. The sequence goes on along the minus strand of CAZWTW010000004.1, from coordinate 44,823 downwards.
GCCAGCGTGTCTGCGGTCAGCGCTAGCCGCACGGAAATCGAGTCAGCGATCAACGCCGCGATCGCATCCGGTCACGCTCATCAGTCACAGACCAGCGTCTTTGGGACACCAGGGTTCGCCAAGCGCGCGTTAGTAGAGTTGGTTCGACAGTCAATCCCGCGCCCTCCGCGCAAAGCATTCTGGGAAGTAGAGCAATGAGCGAACGAGTCTTGATCATTGCCGAAGCGGGTGTGAACCACAACGGTTCACTCGCCCGTGCACTGGAAATGGTTGATGTTGCCCACGCCGCTGGCGCCGACATCATCAAGTTCCAAACCTTCTCGGCGGACAAACTGGCCCGCAAAGACGCTCAACTTGCCGATTACCAGCGCAACGGTGGAGACGACTCGCGTACCCAATGGGACCTCCTCAAGGGACTCGAGCTGAGCCACGAAGAATTTGTCGCGTTACGCGATCACGCCGTCGAAATCGGCATCGAATTCCTCTCAACGGGCTTCGATCTGGACGAACTCGACTTCCTCATCGACGAACTGTCCATTCCGCTGGTCAAGGTCGCGTCGGGTGACCTGACGTTCGCCCCGATGCTCGTCAAGTCGGGGGTTTCGGGACTTCCTGTCATCCTCTCGACCGGAATGGCAACCCTCGATGAAATTGATGCGGCACTGGACTTCATCGCTTGGGGAATTGCGGTCAACATTGGCGTCGCCTCCCATGACACAATCCCCACCGCCACGAACCGCGGTGCCGTTCGCACTGAGCCTGCGGTCGTCGCTGCGATGCGCGAGCGCGTCACGATTTTGCACTGCACGACTCAATACCCCGCCGAGTTGGACATCCTCAATCTGCGCGCAATTCCGGTAATTGCCGATCGATTCGGCCTTCCCGTCGGATACAGTGACCACTCAGCTGGCGCTGTCGCATCAGTAGCCGCCGTTGCACTCGGTGCGACCGTGATCGAGAAGCACTTCACGCTAGACAAGGCGCTTGAGGGACCGGACCACGCAGCATCGTTGGACCCTGAAGAACTGCACGGATTAGTCCGCGACATCCGAGCGACTTCGACAGCACTTGGTGAGGCCGTCAAAGAATGTCAACCAGTCGAGGTTTCGAACAAAGCGGTCGTTCGCCGCAGCCTGGTTGCAACGCGCGGTATTGCGGCGGGCTCAACAATTACCGAGGCTGACATCGAATGCCGCCGACCCGGAGCCGGCCGCACGTCCTTCGACTTCTACGACGTGATCGGCACAACCGCTTCACGCGACTACAGCGAAGGTGATTACCTTGACTAGCCCAGCCGTTTATCTCGTCGGCGCGGGAGGTCACGCCGAAGTCTTGCGCGAAACGCTTCTCGAAAGCGGCGTCAACATCGCCGGGTACATCACTCCCGACGGAACTGCATCGGATGCAACAGGCGCACTTCCCGTCTTCGCCGAGGGTCCGATTCGCGAATCACTCGACCCGAAAGATGTCGTGCTGGTCAATGCAATCGGCTCGACCTCTGACCTGACCGCGCGCGAACGCGTTTCGCAACATCTCGCGTCGCTGGGATACACATTCAGGACGGTGATTTCGAAGCACGCACTGGTTGCCGAGTCGGCGGTGATCGCAGCTGGTGCGCAAGTTCTCCGAGGTGCGATTGTGAACACCGCAGCACACGTTGGGGCAAACGCGATCATCAACACTGGCGCGATTGTTGAGCACCACGTCACGGTTGGCGATAACGCCCACATTGCTCCTAGTGCGGTGGTGTGCGGTGCAAGCGTCGTCGGTCCGAGCGCTCACATTGGTGCGGGCGCTACCGTGGTTCAGGGAATTACCATTGGCGCGGGCAGTGTCGTCGGCGCTGGGGCCGTTGTCCTCGCTAACGTTTCAGCAGGAAACACCGTTGTCGGAGTCCCCGCCCGCGTCATCGCCACGAAAGGACAGTCATGATCACCGACTTTTCCGCAATGACTGTGACGAGCGACGCAACTCTTCGTGATGCAATCGCGGCGATTGATGCCGGGGCCCGCCAACTCGCTGTTGTTGTCGATGCGGACGGTCGCCTCGTCGGCACAGTGTCGGACGGCGACATTCGCCGTGGTTTGCTTCGCGGTGTTTCGCTGGACGCCACAATCACCGAGGTCGTGAATTCCACCCCCACCGTGGCTGCGGTTGGACAGTCGATGTCGGATGTGCTCAAGGACGCCGATTCGACCAACATCCACCTCGTTCCTGTCGTCGACGGATCCCGGGTCGTCGTCGGTTTGTTGTCTGATTCGGAAAAGGTTGAGGTCGAGCCGTTGACGACACCGGTTGTCCTTATGGCCGGCGGCAAAGGCGTGCGCCTTCACCCATTGACATTCAACGTTCCCAAACCGATGCTGACCATCGGCGAAACTCCCATCATCGAAATCATCCTGCGCAAACTTCACGCGCAGGGGTTCCGCAAGATTTTCATCTCGGTCAATTACCTCGCCGAAATCATTGAAGAGCACGTCAAGGACGGCTCGTGGCTTGGACTGGACGTCACGTACGTCCACGAAGACAAGCCGATGGGGACTGCCGGTGCTCTGGGCCAGTTGAAGCACGAGTTGACCGAATCGTTCCTCGTCATGAACGGAGATCTGCTCACCAATTGCGATCTGTCGGACACCGTGCGTTCGCACGTCAAGTCGGAGGCGGCAGCGACGCTGTGTGTTCGCGAATACAGTTTCCAGATCCCGTATGGCGTCGTCAACGTCGATGGGAACATTGTCGATTCGATTTCCGAGAAGCCCACACACTCGTCATTGGTATCCGCGGGGATTTATGTTCTTGAGCCATCTGTTCTCGACTTGGTCCCAGAGAACTCGTACTTCGACATGCCCAGTCTGCTCACCGCAATTTCGGAGAACGGGTCCCCAGTTGTCGCCTTCCCCGTGTTCGAGTCATGGCTCGACATCGGACGTCACGACGACCTCGAAGACGCGCGGTCGAACGTGGGCGACTGGCTCGACGGAACGAACCTGAGGAAATAAGCGATGAAGGTCTGCACGATTTGTGTCCGCGGTGGCTCCAAGGGAGTACCAGGCAAGAACTGGCGCGTTATCGCCGGTAAGCCATTGTTTGCGCACTCACTCGCTCAAGCTCGCGCGACGGGGTTGTTCGATCGAATCGCTATTTCCTCCGACGCACCCGAAGTTCTCGATTTCGCTCTCGAGTGGGGCGCCGATCTGGCGATTACGCGTCCCGCTGAACTCGCCACGGACGAATCAGGTAAGGTTCCCGCCATCGCACACGCGGTTCGAAGTGTCGAAGAGCATTTCGGCGAGACGTACGACGTCTGCGTTGACCTGGACGCCACCTCTCCCCTTCGTTTGCCGTCAGACATCATTGGGGCGGTCAACCTCTTCGAAGAAACCGGCGCAGAATCCGTGATCACGGGTTCGCTGGCTCACCGGTCTCCGTACTTCAACCTTGTCGAGGAAAACACGAACGGATTCGTCGACGTCGCAAAGAAATTACCGGCAGAAGTGCTGCGTCGTCAGGACGCACCTCGAACGTTCGACATGAACGGTTCTGTTTACGTGTGGAAGCGGGAGTCGCTCCTCAACGGGCAGAAAGTGTTCTTCCCCACCACTCGCTTGTTCGAAATGCCACCCGAGCGTTCGCTCGACATTGACAGCGAGCTCGACTATGACGTTGTTGAATTCCTCCTCACCCGTCGAGGCCAGTAACTCGCTATGAACAACAAGGCCAGCGCACAGCCGACCGCGACGATCGAGGAAGTGTTCTCGTTCCTTCGAACCATGGAGGACGACCTCAAACTATTCGAATGGCGAATCGGTGGAGTGCAAGCCTGGCCGATCATTCGGTACTACTTCTTCCAGAACATCGTTCGCATGGCGGGTGCGCTCGAGGCGTCAAAACAACGCATCGAGAAAGAGCCCGTCAACCGCAAGCGGCTCATCAGCGCCGGTTGGTATCTCGTCTCAATTGCGAACCCTTTCCGCTTGGTTTGGCGACTTGTGCGCCGAATCATGCCGTTTGTCCCCGCCGAGAAAACAAAAGTCGTGTTCTTCCCCTTCTATCGCCGTGACGCGAGCGGTGTCGACGCATTTTCAAACGAAACATTGCGTCAGTTCGGTGACCGTGCAATCACTATCGGCGTGGGTGAATTCGACAAAACAGTCCCCGGCCTGGTGAATCGCGCTGAACTCGCTTGGTTTTTTGCGAAGGCGTTCCGTCGAATCGCCAACCGCTGGATTGCTCGCAAATTCAGCGATGCAGACGCAGCAACATATCAAGCAATCTTCGACGCGTTCAAACACCGATTCGGCATGGAATTGACTGGGAACTGGGCGACGTACCCACGTTTCCGCCTGCGCCGCTACTTGTGCGCAGCGTGGGGCTACAACTTGCTGTTCCGCGCGGAGAATGTGTCGACCGTGTTCGTTGTCGCGCCGCTGACGCAAGGACTCTACGGTGGAGCTCGCCGCGCCGGCGCCCGTTTCGTCGAGTTGCAACATGGATCGGTTTCAGCGTTCCACCCCATGCACAACTGGCCAGCCGGTGTCGATATCGACAACGTTCCGGATGAATACTGGGCGTGGGGCGACAACTGGGTTCGCGGAATTCACTTCGCGGCCCGGACCACGCCTGTCATCGTCGGTGCGCTCAATAGTTTCGAGGACATCCGCAACGCGTCACACACCGTGGTCCCCGGTCAGGTCGCCGTCATGAGCTCCCCCGACAACACCGCGCGACTTTTCGCTGCGACGTTGGCGTGTGCGATCGCTCACCCAGACAAGACGTTCGTGTACAAGGGCCACCCGCGCGAGAACCTTGACGCGCAGATCGAACAGATGGCGAACATGCCGTCGGTCACGAACATCACATTTGTTGAGAAGACCCAAGGTGCACTGACTCTGATTGCCGAGTCGGAATGGGTCATCGGAGTCAATTCGACTACTTTGTTCGAGGCTGCCGGACTCGGCAAGAAGGTTGCCGTTGTCGGAATTTCTGGGTGGGAGATTGCGCAGTCACTCGTCGAAGCCGGTGGCGCTGAGTTCATCGAGAATCCCGCCGACCTTGGTGCACGGCTGGATGCAGTTCCCGTCGCCAAGAACCCCCACGCGTTCTACGCACCGCAGCGGTCTGTCGACATCAGCCGCTACTAGGCGAATTCCCACCAGCCCAAGACCCGAACGGTAGGATTGCAGTCATGTCGACCGACCTTGCTCAATTTGCTGCGGACAATGGTCTGCGCAAGTTGGGAAGTCGCCCGAGACTGATTCCGTACCTCAAGGACGCGTGGAGCCGCCGCTCGTTCGCGTTCGTATATGCGCGTTATTCGCTGGATTCAGCGAACGCACGTAACCGACTCGGTAAAGCATGGGTTCTGTTGGTTCCAGGAATCCAGATTGGCATTTACGGGCTCATCTTTGGCGTAATCCTGGGCGATTCCCGTCCCGACAACTTCATCCCCTACCTTGTCGCGGGAATCACGATTTTCCGCTTCATCACAGGCGCTTTCGCTACGGGAGCAAAGTCAATTTCATCGAACATCGGCATGATTCGTGCGCTTCGATTCCCACGCGTCCTTCTGCCATTCACGACTGTGATCAACCAGTTGTACGCATCGCTGCCGATGTTCGGCTTGATGTTCATCATCATCCCGTTCTTCGGCGAAATGCCACGGTGGTCATGGCTGTTGATGATCCCGATCATCGCACTCGCGTTCATCTTCAGTTTCGGATTGACGATGATTGCGGCTCGATTGACCGTCAAGTCATCAGACATCATCAAACTCATCCCGTTCATCGTCCGAATCACGTTCTATGTCAGCGGTGTTTTCTGGTCCGTCGAGAAACTGCTCGGCCCCCTCGGGCTGATGGCGTGGGCGCACCTCAACCCGATCTACGTCTTCCTCACGCTCGCTCGTGGCGCCGTCGTCACCGGCTATTCGGCGACCATGTACGACTGGGGAATCGCCATTGCGTGGACAGTCGTCGCATTCCTCGTCGGATTCTTCTACTTCTTCCGCGCCGAGAACAGGTATGGCCGCAATGCCTAAGGCAGAAACCACGCGCGTTCCCGCAATCGTCGTTGACGATGTCCACGTCACATACGAGGTGTACGTCAGCGGCAAGCGCGTGCCACCGCGCGCGGGTTCCCGTGTACGTGCACGCGGAAACATCCGCCAGGTCGACGCACTACGCGGTGTCTCGCTCAATGTCTACGAAGGCGACGCGATTGGCGTGATCGGGCCGAACGGGTCCGGCAAATCGACACTCATGAACGCCTTGACGGAGGTTGCGCCCGTGGTCCAGGGCGCGATTTACGCCCGCTCCAACCCCAGCCTGCTCGGTGTCGGCGCTGCAATGCTCGGCGCGCTCTCGGGGCGCAAGAACGTCATCCTGGGTGGTCTCGCGATGGGCTACACCGTCGAAGAGATTCACGACAAGTTCGATGAAATCGTCGAGTTCTCGGGAATCGGCGACTTCATCGATTTCCCCATGTCGACGTACTCAGCGGGTATGGTCGAGCGTCTCAAGTTCGCCATCACGGCTACCAAGAAGCACGACATTCTCATCATCGACGAGGCTCTCGCCGTTGGCGACCACGAATTCCGCCTCAAGAGCGAAGCAAAGATGCGCGAATTGATTCGCGACGCCGGCGTCCTGTTCCTCGTCAGCCACTCGATGAAGTCGATTCTCGACATTTGCAACCGCGTGATCTGGATCCAGGACGGTCAAATTGTCATGGAAGGCGATCCGGCGACCGTGTGTGCCGCTTACTCGAAGAAAACTGGATCCCCGCTCGACGACTGATGTGCGTTATGCGCCTAGCGGTTTAAAAACGAAAGTTCCGGGGTTGCGGACGCCTTTGACAACACCTGTGGCTGGGTTCGAATCATCGGTCCAGATTTCGTTGTATGCAATCAGATTGTGATCGGTCTTGAACCGAGTCTGCAATTCCGGTGCGAACAAAATGTGGTTATACCCGTTTAGACGCACGCCGAAGTGGTTCGCTTCGCAGTGCGCCACGTAGTACACGTTCGCGTCACCGTTGCCTTTGACGACATTCGAGATGAGCTGCGCCGTCGGTGCGTAATGCACATCGACCAACTTGCGGAAAGAACTGCTCGTCAGCCAGCGAATCCCGAATCGTGTCAGGTTGGCACGTGTGTTGACCACCAATCGGATCTTGCCGTTCGGCGATGTCGGCGCAAAACGTCGTACAGCCTTCTCCAGAAGGTCGTCAGCGACATGAACCTTGTTCAGCGCAAGGACATTGATGCTCGGTTCGATAGTTTTCGGAGTGATCGAACGCGCCACGGTGGTCTTGAGGCGTGCAAATCGACGACCCAGCACCTGCTTCTTGATGAATCGGACGAGCTGATTCCACTGTGTGATGATCTCGATAGATTGCGTAATCGGGTGAGGGACGTCACTACGTGGCTCGGCGGCGTCAACCAGTGCGAGCGTCTCGTCAATAAATCGGTCCCGTCCCGTAACCGGGTTGACGGCCGAGGCATAGTAACGAGCGCTCCAGGCGCTAAAGAACTCACGAGCAGACGCGTCGCCCAGCGCGGCTGTGATTCGATCGGCGATAGTGTCTGCTTCGTCGACACCAATAAGGTCGACCGCTCCAAGGATGCCGTCCTCATAAATCTCTGCGCGCGGTTCGACTGGCTTCGTTATCGCCAGAGGCTTGCCGGTTGATAGCCAGTCGTAGGCGACAGCCGACACGTCGGTGATCATGAAGTCTGCATATCCAAGGTGCCAGCCGAAGGGGCTGGAATCCACGTAGTGAAGGCCCCCAGCTGCATTCGCTGACTCGACTAGCGACTTGATTCGGGCGTTCGCGGCCGCCCATTCCGGGAAAATCGACCCAGTGAAGGGATGCGGCTTGTAAATCAGTTGGAACTTGTCAGGGTGCGCGAGGATGGAACCCACAAGCGCCTCACCGTGGCTCAGTACGGAGCCGTATCGGTTCTGGAAAAGGCCACCCTCCCAGGTGGGCGCATACAGGATGATTTGTCGGCCGTCTGCCCCCGGGACTTCGTCAGGACGCGGGGAAAACTCGTCCAACAGTTGCGGGCGCCCGACCGGGATGAGTCGTGAATCCTCGATTGTCCCGATGTTGGTGCGAATTCGGTTTGCGGCGACTTCTCCCGCCACGTAGACGTAGTCGAAATACCGCAGACCATTCTGTGACATGTACGACTTGTCGGATTCACCGTGACTGACAAACACGTGGAACGCCTTGGAATAGCCCCACACTGTGAAGTTCATATAGAACTGATTCGGATACAGCACAACTGTCGGTGCAAGGTCACGAATGAAGCGTTTCGACGCCTTCATGCTCGAATATTCGACGGCAGTGAGCGACGTTTGCTCGGTGATGAAGTGATATGCGACTGGGTTCGCGCACACGACCCTCACCGTGCAGAACTGCTGCAGACGCTCCAGTGGCTGGACCCACTGTTTCAGTTGGTACAGACTGTTCCGTTCGGCGGGGTCGCCGAAATAGAAAACAACGTCACTGGTCATGGCGACCAGTCCTAGTGGTTGTGACCCTCGTGGTCGTCGTGGTCGTGACCGGCGTGGTCATCCGACCCGATTCCGTCGACGACGGCCGCGGTCGCGCCAGAGGTGAACTCGGAGAGGTCAATCTCCTTACCCTTCTGGTTGACGACCTTCGCCTTGGACAGAGCAACCGAGAGTGCCTTCGAACGAGCGACCTCGCCGACCATCGCCGGGACCTGACCGTTCGACGAAATGATCTGGATGAACTCGTTGACGTCCATGCCGTACTGCTGGGCGGACTGCATCATGTAGTTGAGAAGTTCGTCCTGGCCGACCTGAACGTCTTCCTTCTCGGCGAGCGAGTCAAGCAGAATCTGGGTGCGGAACGACTTCTCGGTCGATTCGGTCACCTCGGCGCGGTGAGCATCGTCAGCCTGACGGTTTTCCTGCTCGAGGTGGCGTTCAACTTCCTGCTCGATGACACCGACGGGAACGGGAATCGTGACCTTCTCGATGAGCGCGTCCAGCAGTGCCTGACGGGCCTTGGCGCCAAGGTCAAAGACCGAGCGCTTCTCGAGCTGAACGCGAAGGTCCGCGCGCAGTTCACCAATGGTGTCGAACTGGCTTGCAACCTGGGCGAACTCGTCGTCTGCCTCGGGGATTTCGCGTTCCTTGACGGCCTGAACTGTGACGGCAACTTCGGCGTCTTCGCCGGCGTGGTCTCCGCCGAGCAGCTTCGACTTGAACGTCGTGGCCTCTCCAGCGGTGAGCGTGTCGATGGCCTCGTCGAGTCCGTCGATGAGGTCGCCAGAGCCAACCTCGTACGAGATCGAACCGGCGGTGTCAACGACCTCGCCGCCAATCGTCGCGGTCAGGTCGAGGGTGACAAAGTCGCCCTTCTTGGCCGGACGGTCAACGGTGACAAGCGTTCCAAAGCGTGTGCGGATCGAGAGCAGTTCGTCTTCGACGGCGTCCGCGGTGATCTCGGCCTCTTCGACCGTGACCTTGAGTCCGTCGTACTTGGGCATCTCGAACTCGGGGCGAACGTCGGTCTCGATGACGAGAACGAGGTCACCCGAGAAGTCCTCGGTCGACGGAAGAGTCTGGTCGACGATCTCGGGGCGGCCGAGCGTGCGAATGTTCTCGGCGGTGACGGCCTCGCGGAAGAACTTGTCGACACCCTCGCCAACGGCGTGGTTGAGAACCTCAGCCTTGCCGACGCGCTGGTCGATGAGCTTCGGCGGAACCTTGCCCGCACGGAAACCCTTGATCTGAACCTGCTCAGCGATGTGCTGGTAAGCGTGATCAATCGACGGCTTCAACTCTGCCGGCGAAACCGAAATCGACAACTTGACGCGAGTTTCCGAAACTCGCTCAACCTTCGTTGTAGGCACTGCTGTTCTCCTTGATGTGGATGGACCGAAGTCGTCGGGGCGACAGGATTCGAACCTGCGACATCCCGCTCCCAAAGCGGGCACTCTAGCCAAGCTGAGCTACGCCCCGGCCGCCGCAACCCGAAGGGCACGAGGCATTCACCAGTCTAGCGGGTGCGAGATGGTGCTCAGTTTGGAATTTGGCACCGGTTCGTAATAGGCTCCCCTGTGGGGATGTAGCTCAATGGTAGAGCCCCAGTCTTCCAAACTGATTACGCGGGTTCGATTCCCGTCATCCCCTCCACTTAGCCTCCCGGTCAACGTTTACAAAGCGGTGAGTGCAACTTTCGCCGAGCGAAGCGCGGCATCATCGATGTGCGTCAGGAACTCGGTACCGTCCGGCGCAGCGATATCCGAGATGGCACGAACTGCCACGAACGGACTGCCGTACTTGTAGGCAACCTGAGCGATCGCGGCGGATTCCATGTCCACGGCAACGACTTCGGGAAAGTCCTCACGCAACTTCAACGCGACGTCGGTGACGGCGAACTTCTCCCCCGAACCGATACGGCCTCGGGCGACGGGTTGTCCGTGATCGGCGGCAAACAACGTGTCCGCGAGCGCCGCATCTGACACATACGTTTCCGGCATGCGGGGCACCTGGCCGAGGGCATAACCGAAGGCTCGCACGTCAGCGTCCAGGTTGATGACGTCGGTGCTGATGATGACGTCGCCGATTCGACAGTCGGCGCTCAGTCCACCGGCACTACCCGCACTGATGACGGGGATTCCCGCGCCGTAACGAGGGATGGCGACGGTCGTGGCGTGGGCGGCGTTGACCGTGCTGATGCCGCTGGTGACGATCGCAATCGACTTACCGCCGACGGTGAGGGTCCGGTAGGACGCTCCCCCGACAATCTCCTCGTCGGATACCGTGTCGGCGAAGTCGAGGAACGGCTGGGCCTCTTCGGCCATAGCGACCTGGATGATCAGAGATACGCTCACGCGCTGACCTGTTCCCACTCGTCACGCTTGGCGAGGAATTCACGGGCGGCGGACTGTGCGCCCTCCAGCGTGTGGTTCGCGCCCCACCCGCACTGCACGTCGTTCGCCGCGGGGACCTCTGCGGCATCAAGGATGTCGGTGAGCGTCGTCTCGACAAGGTTGGCCACGTCATCGAACGAGTGGTCGCCCTGCAGGATCAGGTAAAACCCGGTCTGGCACCCCATTGGGGAAAAGTCGACGACCTGAGCAGAGTGGTTACGACTCTTCTCGGCAAACAAATGCTCGAGCGAGTGAATCGTCGGCATCTCGAGGTGAGAAACGTTGGGCTGCGTGAATCGCACGTCGAACTTGCTGATGACGTCCCCATGGGGCAACACCTTGCGGTCAGCGAGGCGAATGTAGGGCGCAGCAACGGTTCGGTGGTCGAGGTTGAACGACTCGACGTTCATCTTCGCGTTCTCGGTCATACACCCAGCCTAACTTTGGAGACCGACCCTGGCCGGAAGCCCCGTAACACATAGACTTTCCGCATGATTGGCATCGGCACCCTGACGAACGTTCTGGCGATTGTGATCGGCGCCGTCATCGGTGTCGCACTCGGCAGTCGCTTCCCCGAGCGCACGAACCGCACGGTCATCGACGGAGCCGGGATTGCCGTTCTCGTGCTGGGTGGACTCAACATGATGTCGTTATTCGACAGTTCATACGTCGCTGCCGTCACCGGAGCCGGCACGTTCCTGGTCGTCGTCGTGTCCGTTGTCCTCGGTGGTGCAACCGGATCGCTATTGCGCATCGAGGACCGCATCACCGGATTCGGAGCCTTCCTGCACGACCGATTCGCTGGCGGATCCAACGACAACGCCAAGCGCGCCAAATTCATCAACGGGTTTGTCTCCTCGTCACTGATTTTCGCCGTCGGCCCGATGGGAATCTTGGGTTCCGTCAGCGACGGCATGGGAACCGGCGCCGACACCCTGTTCCTCAAGTCACTGCTCGACTTCATCGGCTCGATCGCGTTCGGCGCAACAATGGGAATCGGCGTTGCCGCGAGCGCCATCTCGGTCGGACTCTGGCAAGGGCTGGTCACCGTCTTTGCCGCCGTGTTCAGCTCGGGGATTCCGCCCGAGGCAATCGCAGCAGTCACGGCAACGGGTGGAATCCTGATGCTCGGTATCGGCATGCGCATTCTCGACATCCGTCAGATCGCGGTCGCCGACCTGCTTCCCGCGCTACTCGTCGCGCCGCTTCTCACTCTTGGCGTTCAGGCGGTCGTGTAGATGACGTGGAACGTCGCCGTCGCCATCGCGATGTTCGGTTTCGTCACGGCCGTGACGCCCGGTCCCAACAACACCATGCTGTTGTCGTTGGGCGCTAACTTTGGGGCTCGTCGCGCCTTGCCGTTCATCAACGGAATCATGCTGGGGCTAACGACGACGCTCACGCTGCTGAGCCTCGGGTTCGGCGCAATCCTCGCCGCATTCCCCGGGATCTATGTGGCCCTCAAAGTCGTGGGTTTTTCGTACATCCTGTATTTGGCATTCAAAATCGTGCGGTCGACCAAGTCAGTGTCGGCCAAAGAATCCGCCTACATCGGTTTCGGTAAGGCCGTCGCCCTTCAGTTCGTCAACCCGAAGGCGTGGATTGTCGGGGCAACCTTGACGACCACGATGATTCCCGTCGGCAATGGCATCTGGCCAACCGTGGCGTCGATCGCAATCTTCCTCGTGACGACGTGGCCAGGCGCGTTCATTTGGGCATCAATCGGACAATCGCTGGCGACGCTTTTGCACAACGAACGCCGCCGCACCATTTTCAACTGGACGTCGGCCATCCTCTTGGTCGCATCCATCATCCCCGCGATGGTGGCATAACCCGTGCAGGTCGAATTCTCTGGCGACGTTTTCGAATGGCGAGGCCCAGCCCCGTTCCACTTCGTGCGCGTCCCCGACGACATTGCCGCGGAAATCAAGATTCTCGCTCCGACACTGACCTATGGCTGGGGTGTCATCCCCGCCGAAGTCACCATCGGCAACACCACCGTCACGACATCGCTGTTCCCCAAGGACGGCGGATATCTGGTTCCGATCAAGGACGCCCTGCGCAAGCCCGAATCAATCGCGCTGGGCGACGTCGTTGATCTGACCCTGCGTCTGGGGCGTTAGGACAATACGGCGGCGAGTTCGCCGTCGGCCGTCAGTGAGATCAGGTCCGACGGCTGGCCGACTTCTACGGTTGAGCGCTGCGAACACCGCAGTGCCTCTTCGAACGTCAGCGCCTCTTCTGGGTGCCAGGCGGGACGAGCGTCAGCCGTGCGGTTTGTCGCCATGCGAATCGTGTGCCACGGGTCGAGGCGGGCGACGGGTGCGTCGGAACCGAACACCACCAAAACCCCCGCATCCAGGAATGAACGCATCGGGTAGGCGTAGTCGGTTCGCCCACACCACAACACGTCGGCGACATCGCGGTCGTCCACGGCGTGGGCTGGCTGGATGCTGGCGGTCAAGCCGAGTCGCGCCATGCGGGCAACATCGTCGGGACGAACCATCTGGGCGTGTTCGATTCGGCCAGTCACGCCGACCTTCTCGAACGCGTCGATAACAACGGTGTTGGCACGGTCACCAATCGCGTGAAGTGCCGGGGTGACGCCGTGTGCCTTGGCGTCACGAACCAGTCGCTCAAGTTCCGTTTCATCGGTGTTCAATCCGCCGACGATGTCGGTTCCACAGAACGGCTCGTGCATATACGCAGTCTTGGTGTTGATCGAACCGTCGGTGATCAACTTGAGGAAGCCCATCGAGACGACTCCCGCGACGACATCACCGGTGGTCAATTCGCGGTCGTAGGCTTCGTGAATTCGCTCGGGGTACAAGCTCGCCGTGACCTTGATGGTGTCGAACCCGTTCGCGACGCGGCGATCCCAGTCCGTCAAAGACTCCATCTCGAAACTCGTGATGCCGACGATCCCCTTGGCGCGGGCGTCGCGCGCGGCGACGTCGATCAGCGCGTCCATCTCGGCGTCCGGGATGTCTGCCATCAACGTGAGCAAGCGGAAACAGTCGTGTTCCCGCAGAATTCCGGAATCCCCCACCAAGTGGGCACAGCCGTACTTTTCGGCTGCGGCCGTATTGATCCACACCGAATGGACATCCATCGAGAATGCGAGGACGGGCCGGGTCGAACTGACCGCGTCCAGATCCGCAATACGAGGTTCGTCTGTCCACAGCGCGTAACGCAAACCGTGACCGATAATCGGCTCGTCGCCGCGGGCCGGGTGGTTGCGCAAGATCTCGACGACCGCATCGGCATCGTTCGCCGGGAGAAGGTCTGCGCGGTCCAGCATTTGCGCCCAGGAACGGATGTGAACGTGTTCGTCCCACAGCCCTGCCGTCACACGATGACCGCCCGCATCGACGTCACCCGCGTGCGAACCGCCTGTTGCCGGGACGATTGCGGTGATGATGCCGTTCGCCGAATCAATGTCGACGAGTTGCCCGTCGACGAGTGCGTTGCGAATCATCCGGAAACCCCCTGGCACTGCGGACAGAAATAGAGCTTCCGCGCCTCCATCATCTCCATCACGATCGAAGTTCCGCACACGCGACACGGTTCGCCGGCGCGACGGTAAACCCAGTGACGATCGTCGCGATTGGCCAGGGCCGCGCGCTTTTGCCCGGCCGTCATGCCGTCCATCGTCAACATCTGGCCGGTCTTTACACCGATTGCGAGCAGTTTGACCCAATCACGCCAGAGTTCGCGAAGCGTCTCATCGGGCAAGGTCTTGGTCACCGCAAAAGGGCTGAGCCCGGCGCGGAACAGCATTTCGGCGCGGTACACGTTGCCGATTCCGGCGACAATCTTCTGATTCATAAGCGCACGGCCAATCGGCGTCCCCGTCGCTCGGCACCGGTCAACGAATCGCTGCTCTCCCGCCTTGTCGACGAGCGGGTCAGGGCCAAGGTCGTTTCGGACGCGCATCACGCCGGCGGGGCTCAAAACTTCGCACACCGTCGGTCCGCGCAAATCCGCCACTGCATCGGCGGCGAGAAGGCGCACACGAACTTGACCGATGGGCTCGGGCGGAAACACGGCGGAATCGTCACGCCCCGACTCGCTCTCACCCATTCGAAGCCACGTGCGTCGAGGTGCGCCAATCGATGCCAGCGACTCTTCGTGGGCACCGACAACGGTTCCGCGACCGTTCGTCTGACCCATTCGGCCGCCCGCGCTAGCTGCGGTGTCGTCCAACGCCACATCACCCGCAAAATCCCATGCGCCATAGATGCCAAGGTGTACATGCAGGGCGTCACCGGTGTCGAATGCGACAAAGAGGTGCTTGCCGACCGCATAGGCGTCGGTCACCGTGTGCCCGTCCAGTTGCACGCAATCACCGAAACGCCCTTGAGGACTCGACACGGCTACGCACTTATCCACAAAATGACGGCGAAACTGTGCCGCGATGCGGTGAACGGAGTGGCCCTCGGGCATGCCTAGACGATGTCGAATCCGGCGATGCCGCCGGTCGTTTCATACTCGAACAACTGCTTGATGCGGCGATCGTGGCGCACTTCGCCGGGGAAATCCGTCGCGACGAACAGGTCAATCAGGCGCAGAACCTCTGCCGTTTCGTGCTGACGGGCACCGATTGCGCACACATTGGCGTTGTTGTGCTCACGGGCGAGAACTGCAGTCGCCTCTGACCACACCAGGGCGGCGCGAATGCCTTCAACCTTGTTTGCGGCAATCTGTTCGCCGTTTCCGCTGCCTCCGAAGACGATTCCGAGAGCTGGAACGCCCGCAATTTCGTCCTTGCGGACTGCACGCGCGGCGTTGATGCAGAAACTGGGGTAATCGTCGAGCGGATCGAACGATTCGGGGCCGTGATCGACGACGTCATGCCCGTGATTGCGCAGATGTTCCGCGATTTCGGCGCTCAACTCGAGTCCGGCGTGGTCTGTGGCGAGGTGAATTCGCATGGCCCAATCCTACGGGCTGTGAACGGCGGAAATCGGGCTAGGTTTAAGCCTCTTTCATGCTGTACGATGAAAGTTCGAAGAGCCCCGTGCACAGGGCTTCAAGTGGAGGACTAATGGACGTTCCTGAATTCAAGCGTTCCGTACGTGGGTACGACAGCGTCGAGGTTGACGCTGTCATCAACGACCTCAACAACCGTCTTGCCCAGATGGAGTCCGACCAGGCCGAGTCCGCACGCCTTGTCCAGCGCCTCAACCGCGAACTGACCGAATCCAAGCGCAACAAGCCGTCCTTCGCCGAACTGGGATCCGCCTTCGAAGAAACCCTTCGCCTTGCTGAAGACCAGTCCGCCAAGATGGTCCAGGACGCGATCAACGAGTCGCAGACCCTCCTCAACCAGGCTCGCAACGAGGTCAAGACCCTGCGCGACAAGGCTGACCGCGACGCACGCCAGCTCGTTTCCGACGCAACTGCCAAGGCAGACGAACTTCGCCTCCAGGTCGAGCGCGATGTGGCCCAGGAACGTCAGCGCATCGCCGACGAGCGCGCCAAGATCGAAACCATCCGGTCGCGCGCCGAACGTGCTGCCGCCACAATGGTGAGCCAGGCCGAAAAGCAGATTGCGGACACTCGCGCCGAAGCGCACCGCAACATCGAAGAACTCAAGCGTGAAGCGAACGAGGTTATCCGTCTCGCCAACGAGATGAAGGTCGACGCCGAAGCGCGGATCCGCGAGGAACTCGACGAGGCACAGCGCTCGTCAACCGCGATCCACGACGAAGCCGACCGTTACGCAGCCCAGGCATACGAACAGGCAGACGCTCACGTCGAAGCGGCCGTTTCACGTGCAGCCGCGGTCACGCGTGAAGCCGACGCACACCTCGAATCGGCACAGCAGCGCGCCGACGACCTGCTTCAGGAAGCTCGCACCTACGCCGAGCGACTCATCACTCAGGCCATCTCGCGTGCACGCGAGATTTCGCGCGAGACCGAAGAGTTCGTCGCCTCGTTCATGCAGGACGCAGAAGGCCGACTCGAAGAGACCCGCCGTCAGAAGATGGCCCTCTCGGACTACATCCACAAGCTCCGTCTCGTGTCCAACGAGATTGACCTCGGTTCCATCGAGGTTCAGGCGAACGCCGGTGAAGGAATGCGCAGCATTCAGCAGGCCGAAATCGTAGAGGACTAAATCACAATGACGACGACCCCCCCCCACTTTTCCGGCGATGACGCGCCGCTAGCTTTCCGCAAGGTCGTTGGTGGCTACGACCAAACCCAGGTCGAACGTCATCTTGTGAGACTTCAGCGCATGTTGGACGAGCTTTCTGACGCACAGCAAGCGAACCTGCGCGACGTTCAGCGTTTGGAGCGCGACATTTCAGACGCGCAACGGGATCGTCCGTCCTTTTCCGAACTTGGGACTGCCTTCGAAGAGGCTCTCAATCTGGCCGAAAGTCAGGCCGCGAAATTGGTTTCGGACGCGTTGACAGCAGCAAATTCAACTTCTGCCGAAGCAAAAAACACGGTCCGCACTTTGCGTGAATCCACTGAACTCGAGGTCAATTCGATTGTGAGTGACGCCCAAACAGAAGCATCAGAAATTGCGCTCCGGGCTGAACAAGAGATCGCTAGAATCAAAAATTCCGCAACGGAGGAAGCCCAGCAGATTCAGTCCGAGCTGATCAAGGCAGAGCGCATCGCTTCACAATTGATTAGCGATGCAGAACGCGAAATTCTTGACCTTCAGCTTCGGACAAACCGTGAAATTGAAGAATCTCGCAGAAGTGCGATGGACGAGTTGCGAAAGGCAAACGAGTACGCCAACGAACAAAAATTCGACATCCACGGCCAAAGAAGCGATGCAGATCAGGAAATCGCGAGTATCCGCGGGAACGCAGAGGGATACGCCGCAAAAACCTACCTTGACGCGGACAACCATTCAGAGGTCTCTGTTGAACGTGCGGCTCTTGTGAGCCGAGAGGCGGACGAATATGTGGCAACTGCACAGCATCGCGCGGAAGCCGTCCTAAATGAGGCACGACAACGAGCGTCAAAACTAACCGAGCACGTACTGGCGCTGGCGAATGAGCTTTCCACGTCCTCTGGCGAATTTGTAACAGGAATCACCCTCGACCTTTCAAAACAGATAGCTGAAGCACGACGCCAGCAAGAAGAAATGACGAAACTTAGCCATTCACTAAAGGTCGCAGTGAACGGATTCGACCTTGGCGAACTCAAGCGTCTGCCAAGCCTAAATAAAAGTGAAACCCCGTTAGCGGCTGAAATAATTGAAGAGTAACCACACCCCTTCGTGAAACGAATGCTCGCTTCGGCGGGCATTCGTCGTTAACGGCGGGAATAGACTTGGCGAAGCATTAATGGAAGGACCCACTGTGCCCGGAGAGAACCTCACCCGAATCGAAGCGCAGGAGCGCGCCGCCATTGTCACGAGCGAGTCGTATGTCGTTCATCTTGACTTGACTACGTCCGACACGACGTTCCGATCGACGACGACGATTGAGTTCGGCGCGACGGCTGGAGCATCGACGTTCCTCGACGCGATCACCGAAACGGTTCACTCGATCTCGCTCAACGGCGTCAGCCTTGACCCCGCCGTGGTGTCCGACGGCGTCCGCATTCACCTGGACAACCTCGCCGCGCACAACGTCGTCGAGATCGTCGCCGACATGTTCTACACGAACACGGGCGAGGGCCTTCACCGATTCGTCGACCCCGTCGACGGTAAGGCGTACCTGTACTCGCAGTTCGAGGTGCCCGACTCGCGTCGCGTCTACCCTGTGTTCGAACAGCCCGACCTCAAGGCGACCTTCGACTTCACCGTCGAAGCCGCCAGCGACTGGGTGGTCGTGTCCAACTCGCCCACCCCGCAGCCGATCGACAACGGATCGAGCAAGACGTGGGTGTTCCCGCAGACGCCGCGCATCTCGTCGTACATCACCGCGATTGTCGCGGGACCGTACGTGTCGACGCACGACTCGCTCGTCTCGTCCGACGGTCGCACGATTCCGCTCGGGATCTACGTGCGCCAGTCGCTCGCCGAGTTCCTCGACAACGACTACATCTTTGACATCACCAAGAAGGGCTTCGAATACTTCGAGCGCGAATTCGGCGTTCCGTACCCGTTCGCCAAGTACGACCAGTTGTTCGTGCCCGAATTCAACGCGGGTGCAATGGAAAACGCAGGTTGCGTCACGTTTACCGAGGTTTACGTGTTCCGCTCGAAGGTCACCGACGCCGTTCGCGAACGCCGTGTCGTCACGATCCTGCACGAGCTCGCGCACATGTGGTTCGGCGACCTCGTCACGATGAAGTGGTGGAACGACCTGTGGCTCAACGAATCGTTCGCCGAATGGGCGTCGACGATCGCCACCGCTGAAGCAACCGAGTGGACCGAAGCGTGGGCAACTTTCCAGGCGATGGAAAAGTCGTGGGCGTACCGTCAGGACCAGTTGCCGTCGACGCACCCGATCGTCGCCACCATCAACGACCTCGAGGACGTCCAGGTCAATTTCGACGGCATCACCTACGCCAAAGGCGGATCCGTCCTCAAGCAACTCGTCGCGTATGTCGGCCGTGAGCCGTTCTTCACGGGCGTCTCGAACTACTTCAAGGCGAACGCGTGGAAGAACGCCGAACTCGCCGACCTGCTTCGCGAACTCGAGAAGACGAGTGGCCGCGAATTGACGTCGTGGAGCGCGAAGTGGCTGGAAACCGCCGGCGTCAACACCCTGAAGCCCGTCATCGAGGCGGATTCGAACGGTGTCATCACTCGATTCGACATCGCACAGTCGGCTCACCCCGACTACCCCACGATTCGCCCGCACCGTTTGGCGGTCGGCTTCTACGACTTCGACGGAGACGCTTTGGTGCGCACGCACCGCATCGAACTCGATGTCGATGGCGCGAGCACGAGCGTAACCGAGGCGATTGGACTCAGCCGCACCCCACTGATTCTGGTCAACGACGACGACCTCGCTTACGCGAAGATTCGTCTCGACGATGAATCTCTGGCAACCTCGATCGAGCACCTGGGGAAGATTTCCGACCCGCTTGCCCGTGCACTGGTATGGGGAAGCGCGTGGGACGCAACGCGCGACGCCGAGGTCGCGGGAAGCGACTACGTCGACCTCGTGTTGCGCAACATCGCGACCGAAACCGAGTCCACCACGATTCGCACCACCCTCGCCCAGGTGGCAACAGTTGCGCGCCTGTACGTCACGCCGGCCCGCCGCGCGGAGACAATCCGCCGAGTCGCTGACACGATGTTGACCCTCGCCGAGAACGCGAAGCCGGGATCGGACGCTCAGTTCCAGTTCTTGCGCACGTTCGCCACGATGGCGTCGACGACCGAACACGGTGAAGCATTGCGCCAGGTTCGCTCGGGAGACAAGACGATTGACGGAATCACCGTCGACACCGACCTCGATTGGGACTTGCTCGAGGGCATGGTTCTCGCGGGCGTTGCTGGCGACACCGACATCGACATCGCCCTCGCATCGGACAACACGTCGAACGGCGCCCAGGCGGCTGCCCGACTTCGTGCGACGATTCCGACCGCGGACGGCAAGCGTGCCGTGTTCGAGCTCATGCGTGACGATGCATCCTTGCCCAACGCGCTTGTCGACCACACGACGCGCGGTTTCCAGCACCTCAACGACCCGTCGGTTCTCGAGTCGCTGGTCCAGCCTTACTTCGACGCTGTCGAGAAGGTGTGGGACGACCGCACGTACAAGATCGCCGAGTACTTCGCGCAAGGCCTCTACCCCGCGATACTGGGGACCGAGGCTCTCGCCACGACGACGCGCGATTGGCTCGCCGCTCACACCGACGCACCGGCTGCACTTCGCCGACTCATCTCGGAAGGCCTCGCGACCGTCGAGCGTGCACTGGTCGCACAGGACCGTGACGCCAAGGCCTCACGATGAATCCCGATCTCAACGCGTGGCTTGCCGATAACCAAACGGCGATTCGCGTCAGTGTCATCATCGTCGCTGCCGTCGTTGCCCGGTTCGTCCTCAAAGCGGCGGGTTCTCGAATCATCGGGCAGGTGGTCAGCGGCGTAAAGCGCGCAGCCGACATCACCGAAACCAAGCAAATTCGGGACACCGTCCACGCACAGGCACGCGTGATTCAGCGCACTCGCACCCTCGGCTCTGTTCTTGGATCCCTGACCAACTGGGTTCTCGGGGTCGTTGCGACGATCCTGATTCTCGGCGAGCTGGGCTTTGAAGTCACCGCGATCATCGCCGGAGCCGGAATCCTCGGCGCTGGTCTCGCGGTTGGTGCACAGGACATCGTTCGTGACATCCTCAACGGCGCGTTCATGGTGTTCGAGGACCAAATCGGTGTCGGCGACAAGGTCGACTTGGGCGAAGCCGTCGGAACGGTCGAAGAAGTCACCATCCGCGTGACGAAGGTCCGTGACGACAAGGGCACGCTGTGGTTCGTTCGCAACGGCCAGATTCAGCGCGTCGCGTCGAAGTCTCACCCCAAGAAATGACGACCTTCTTCGAGCGCGTCGGCGGTCACGCCACGTTTGACGCGCTCGTTCGGAAGTTCTACGACGGGGTTGCCGCCGACCCGATTCTTCGTCCGATGTACCCCGAGGACGACATGGAGGGTGCGATTTGGCGTCTCACCGCGTTCCTCGAACAGTACTGGGGAGGGCCGGGGACGTATTCGGAACAGCGCGGTCACCCTCGGCTTCGCATGCGACACAACGCGTTCGCCGTGACCCCCGACGCTCGTGACAATTGGCTCACACACATGACCGTCGCGGTTGATTCGCTGGGTCTTGCGCCGATGGATCGCGAAGAGTTGATGGACTATCTCGATCGCGCCGCACAGGCGATGGTCAACTCGTTCGACAATGAGTCGGACGGTCGCGCGTCACTTCTGTAGCGGGTCGTCGTCCAGAACGACTTCGGCGCGCTTGGCGATGACGTCTCCGCCCGCGCTCGAGATGCGAATCCACGGGTCGCGAATCGACACCGGCAGAGTTTTTTCGGTGAGAAACCCCAGCGCGACCGCCGCAAAGGCGACTCCGGCCGGAAGCCCAATCTTCTTCGAGATATTCGATCCCCACACCTGCGAACGAATCGAACGAACGACCCGCTCTTCCGCTTCGGTCGGGATGTTCTTTTGAACTTCCTTGACGCCGTCGCGCGAGACCTTCTCCAGGTCAGACGAGTTCACCTTGCCAGTCACTTCCCAACCGTCGCGCGGCGGCAGCGTGACCGTCCAACGGATCGACGGTACGGCTGCAGGAAGAGTGACGACGAACGTGCCGTCGGCGGTTTCGGGCGTGCCCAAGCGGACGCGCAACGACTCAATCGGCACAACCAGATCGACGTGGGCGGGTGCGTCAAGCGCGAAACCGCGCATCCCCAGGACGGTGGGCGTCGTGTCACTCAGCCCACGGGGGCTGAGCACCTGAACCCACGCCGTCAGCACATCACCGTCGGCGATCAGTCGAACGGACTCGTTCTCGATGACACCGGCGCGGTCGACAAAGGTGTCGAGGTCGCGAACGGATTCGCCATCGCGAAATGCGAGAGTAACCCGTTCCATCAGCGCCAGACCTAGTCGCGTGTCAGTTTGCGGTAGGTCGAACGGTGAGGCTTCGCCGCATCCGGTCCAAGACGTTCGATCTTGTTTTCCTCGTACGACTCAAAGTTTCCTTCGAACCAGTACCAGTTCGCCGGGTCTTCGTCCGTGCCTTCGTAAGCGAGGATGTGCGTCGCGATGCGGTCGAGGAACCACCGGTCGTGGGTGATGACCACGGCACAACCGGGGAATTCGAGAAGCGCGTTTTCCAGCGACGACAGCGTTTCGACGTCGAGGTCGTTGGTCGGTTCGTCGAGGAGCAACAGGTTTCCACCCTGCTTGAGCGTCAACGCGAGGTTGAGGCGGTTGCGCTCACCACCCGAGAGCACGCCGGCCTTCTTCTGCTGGTCGGGGCCTTTGAAACCGAATGACGAGACATACGCACGCGACGGGATTTCGACGTTTCCGACCTGGATCACATCGAGCCCTTCGGACACGACCTCCCACAGGGTCTTGCTCGAGTCGATTCCGCCACGGTTCTGGTCGACGTAGGAAATCTTGACCGTTTCACCGACCTTGAGGTTTCCGCCGTCGAGCGGCTCCATTCCGGTGATCGTCTTGAACAGCGTCGACTTTCCGACACCGTTCGGGCCGATGATTCCGACGATTCCGTTTCGCGGAAGCGAGAACGACAGGTTGTCGATGAGGACGCGTTCGCCGAAGCCCTTCTTGAGCTTGTCGGCTTCGAGAACAACCGCTCCGAGTCGGGGTCCCGGCGGAATCTGAACCTCTTCAAAGTCCAACTTCTTTGTGCGCTCGGCCTCGGCAGCCATCTCCTCATAACGAGCAAGACGCGCCTTGGACTTCGCTTGACGACCCTTGGCGTTCGAGCGCACCCAGTCGAGTTCTTCGGCAAGACGCTTCGCTAGCTTGGCGTCCTTTTTCCCTGCGATGTCGAGGCGCTCGGCCTTCTTCTCGAGGTAGGTCGAATAGTTGCCCTCGTAGGGGTAGAGGCGACCGCGGTCAACTTCGGCGATCCACTGCGCAACGTGGTCAAGGAAGTACCGGTCGTGGGTGATGGCGATGACGGCACCGGGGTACTTCGCGAGGTGCTGTTCCAGCCACTGGACCGACTCTGCATCGAGGTGGTTGGTCGGTTCATCAAGCAACAGAAGGTCGGGCTTCTCGAGAAGCAACTTGCACAAGGCAACGCGGCGCTTTTCTCCACCAGACAGGACGCTGATCGAGGCATCCGACGGCGGGCACCGAAGTGCATCCATCGCCTGTTCGAGCTGCGAGTCAAGGTCCCACGCGTCGGCGTGGTCAATCGCCTCTTGCAGTTCGCCCATCTCGGCGAGAAGAGCGTCAAAGTCAGCGTCGGGTTCGCTCATCTGCATCGAGATCGCGTTGAACCGTTCGAGCTTGTCGTACATCGCGCGAACACCATCTTGGACGTTTTCAAGCACCGAGCGCGTCTCGTCGAGTTCCGGTTCCTGCATGAGAATTCCGACGGTGTACCCGGCCGACAGCGTCGCTTCACCGTTCGACGGTGTGTCGAGACCCGCCATGATCTTGAGGATCGTGGACTTTCCGGCACCGTTCGGGCCGACCATACCGATCTTGGCGCCGGGGAAGAACGACATAGTGACGTCGTCGAGGATGAGCTTGTCGCCCACCGACTTGCGGGCCTTGATCATCGTGTAAATAAATTCAGCCATGGCCGTTTACCAACTCACCTCTCGTGTTTCACCAATCAAACAACCACCGGATCCCAGAGCCGATTCGATCGTCGATGTGAAACTCTTGTCCAGCATTCGTTGACCCATCAGGCAAGATTTTCCGATTTGCACGGAAATCACAACTGCATCGGCCGGCTTGCCGGTTCCCGACTTTGACGGGGTAAGTTGCATGTTCTTCGCGAGGAACCCCTCGGCGATGAGCGCCTTGGCCATCTTTTTGCCGGGGTCCTTCGTTTCGAGAAGGACGGCGTGGCCGAGAACCCAATCGAAGAGCGGCTTGTTTTCTACAGCCGTTCCCTCGGGGAAAAACTCAGGCTTCGGTCCGAACGGGTCTACTGACACGGAGGGCGTCGGGGTCGCCGAAGGGGTGACCACCGGTGTCGGTGCGCAGCCGCCGAGAGCGAGAGCGGAAACAACAACGACAGAAGCGGCAATAGCGCGAATCGGTTTCACTTGTCTCCCTGCAAAGTTGTCTAGGCAACCCTGCAATTCTATCCGTCTCGCCTCGCGGCACGTCACAAGGCGGGGACTGCGGCCTCGGTGTCGATGTGTTCAACGGTGGGTTCCGGCGAGCCGACCGTTCGGGTGAACGAAGCGGTGCCCCAAAACAAATCGTGCCCGATGGATTCGGCTTCAACCTCGACGGTCGTTCCCGTTCGATCGTCGTTCTGCCAGTCGCGCACGCGAAGTCGGCCCGTCACAACGATTCGGTCGCCCTTGGACAACGACGGAACCGTGTTGATGGCCAACTGGCGGAATGCGGTGATCGTGTACCAGTTGGTGGACGCGTCGACCCACTTGTCCGCGGCCTTGTCGAAGCGTCGCTGGGACGATGCCAAGCGGAAGCTCGTAATCGGCAACCCTTCGGCGGTGACGACGTGACGCGGTGTCGTCGCAATCAATCCCGTGATGGTGATGGTGTCACTCATGGTGTTCTCCTGTTCTCGAGTGGCGAGCGCCGGAGCCGAGTCGATTCCGGTCCGGCGCTCGTTACGAGAATCGCGCGAATCGCGCCGGCGCACAGGCGTCGAGAGCAAACTGTGGAGAACATCGCAGCGAGGCTGCGTGGGGATTGTTAGACCGTGAGGTACTGAGCGAAGCCCGCGCGAACCTTGTTGACCTTCGGCACCGCAACAGCAAGGCAATATCCCTGGGTCGGGTTCTTCGCGAAGAAGTCCTGGTGGTACTCCTCGGCGGGGTAAAACACGGTGAAGTCGGTGATTTCGGTGACGAGGTCGCCGCCCCATGTCTCGGTCGCGCGGTCGAATGCTTCGGTGAACAAACGACGCTGCTCCGAATCCGTCGGATACATCGCCGAGCGGTACTGTGTCCCGACATCGTTGCCCTGGCGGTTCAGTTGGCGCGGGTCGTGCATCGTGAAGAACGCATCGAGAATGACTTCGGCGGGGATGATCGATTCATCGAACGTGACCGCAACCGCCTCGGCGTGCCCGGTGGAACCCGTGCAGACCTCGTCGTAGGTGGGGAATTCTGAGGCGCCACCCGAATAACCGGAGACCACCTCGGAGACACCACGAAGGACGCGATACGCAGCGTCGAGACACCAGAAACAGCCACCGGCTAAATAGAACGTCGTCACCCGTTCAGTCTAGGCGCAACCGATACGCTGGGGATATGGCTTATGAAGCGGCACCTGATCGTTACGAACAGATTCCTTACAAGCGTTCCGGGCGAAGTGGCCTGCTACTCCCCCGCGTTTCTCTGGGGTTGTGGAACAACTTCGGTGACGATCGCGATCGTTCCGTTCAGCGCGACATTGTGCTTCGCGCGTTCGACCTGGGTGTCACCCACATCGATCTGGCCAACAACTATGGCCCTCCCCCCGGGTCCGCCGAGCGCATTTTTGGTGAGATTCTCGCCGCCGACCTCGCTCCGTACCGCGACGAACTCATCATCTCCTCGAAGGCCGGCTTCGACATGTGGTCCGGCCCTTACGGCGAGTGGGGTTCGCGCAAATACCTGCTCGCGTCCCTCGACCAGAGCCTGAACCGCCTCGGGCTCGACTACGTCGACATCTTCTACTCGCATCGATTCGACCCCGACACCCCTCTCGAAGAGACGATGGGGGCGCTCGCCACCGCCGTGAACTCAGGTCGCGCACTGTATGCGGGCATCTCGAATTACGACGAGGAACAGACTCGTCAAGCCCACGAAATCCTTGGTGCGATGGGCGTTCCGCTGCTCATTCACCAGCCGCGCTATAACTTCTTCGACCGTCGCCCCGAAGCGGGACTGTTCGACGCACTCGGCGAACTCGGCGTCGGAGCGATCACGTACTCGCCTCTTGCGCAGGGTCTCGCAACCACCCGTTACCTAGACGGCATCCCGTCGGATTCGCGCGTGCGAACCGCGCACTGGATTGATGAATCCAAGATCACCGAGGAATACCGCGAGCACATTCGCGCCTTGAACGACATCGCCATCGCGCGCGACCAGACTCTGGCCCAGATGGCGTTGACGTGGACGTTGCGTCACCCCGCCGTGACGAGCACGCTGATTGGCGCGAGTTCCGTCGCCCAATTGGAGGATTCGCTCAAGGCGGCAACCGCCGACCCGTTGACCGACGCGGAAATTGCCGCGATCGAACCGCACGCCATCCACCGACTCGTGGATAACTGGCTGTGAATCGAGTCTCGTCCACAACAGTCGGTTACATCGCCTCCACCGTCGGAGCATTGCTGTTCGGCCTGAACGGCGTTGTCATCAAGATTTTGATGGACGGAACGGGTCTGACGGGCTTCCAGGTCACTCAGTTTCGCGTTGCCGGTGCCGCGTTGTTGATGGGCGCCACCATGTTGGTCATCGACCGAACCGCACTGCGATTGCCGCGTAAGCGAATCGTTCCTATTGTCGCGATGGGAATCGCGGTTGCCAGCCTTCAGGCGACATACGCAATCGCGGTCCACATTCTGCCCGTTGGAATCGCGCTGTTGCTGGAGTACACGGCGACCCTCGCCGTAGCCCTGATCGCCTATTTCGTGTTCAAGGAACACGTCAAGGCGCGGATTTGGATCGCGATTGGTCTCGTTCTAGCGGGTCTCGTCGTCGTCGCCGAGATTTGGAACACGACACTCGACCCGATCGGCGTGATCTGGGCGTTGTTGGCGTCCGCGAGCCTGACCGCGTACTTCATCCTCGGCGAGCGCCAGACCGGGGCCATGCACCCGATGGCCGTCGGTTTCTGGACGATGACGGTCGCCAGCATCTTCTGGGCTTTCCTGTCGGGCTGGTGGGAAATCGATCCCACAATCTTCGCCGCGAACATCCCCCTGACCGCGGATGCGTCGGGTGCGACCGGACCTGCTTGGGCGCTCATGGCCATCAACATCGTCGTCGGCACCTTCTTCTCGTTCGCACTGAGTCTTTTCGCGATCAGCCGACTCAAGGCGACGCGTTCCGGGATTGTCGCCACAAGCGAAATCCTCTTCGCTTTCCTCTTTGCGTTTGTACTGTTAGGTGAAACACTGAATGTGGGACAGATTGTCGGCGCGACGGTGGTGTTGATCGGAATTGTGATCGCACAAACCGCCCGTGACGGACATGCTGTCGAGGCCGACTTGGCGCTAATATCGAAGGACAAATCATGACAACATCGCTGTGGGACATTCCCGTCGTGACCGCTGACGGTCAGTCGACCACTCTCGCTGAGCACAAGGGCAAGGTCATGTTGATTGTGAACGTCGCCTCGCGCTGTGGTCTCGCGCCTCAGTACGCCGAACTCGAAGAATTGCAGAAAAAGTACGCTGACCGCGGGTTTACCGTTCTCGGCTTCCCCTCAAACCAGTTCTTCCAGGAACTCAGCTCGAATGACGCCATCGCCCAGTATTGCTCGACGACGTGGGGTGTCACCTTCCCGATCTTCGACAAGGTGAGCGTCAACGGAAAGGGCCGCGCGCCCCTCTACGCAGAATTGGTCAAGGCGAAGGACGAGCGCGGAATGGCTGGAAACATCCGCTGGAACTTCGAAAAGTTCCTCGTCGCCCCCGATGGAAAGATCTCACGCTTCCGTCCGACGACGAAACCGTCCGACCCAGCAATCGTCTCGGCGATTGAAGCCAGCCTTCCTCACTAGCACCGGCCACTTCGCGGCACTCGCGAGGTGAAAATACGCCATTTTTCGGCTATTCTGAGGGTTCCGAACGTTTCATAGTCGAAAGATGTTCCCACCCCGTGCGTACCCTTCGAGCGCTGCTCACAGGACTGCTTGCAGTCCTGTTTTCTGGTGTTCTCGTTCCCGTTCAATCGGCTCTCGCGGCGCCATCGTTTTATCAATTCGACAACGACAAAATTCGAATCGGCGGTAACGCAGGAGGTGAAAGCTCGTTCACTAGTTTCGGAGCGCTTCGCGGGCCGCAGTACAAGTCGAGCAATGGCAACTGGTACAACCTGACCATTAGTAACTCCGACATGCAAACCGCTTATGGCGTGGGCGGTGATGGAACTTCGAACTGGAACAACAACCCATCGATTGGGCTCAACCCCGTTTCGGGCATCACCATCGACGGGTCTGAGTTTGTGTCGTTGGGAAACCGCGGCACCGGCGTTTACGGTTACGGAACCATCACGGTTACAGGAACGATGACGTTGGATGGGAAAGAGATTCGCGTTAGCAATCGTTACACCCTCGAGCAGAACGCCAGTTATCTGAGGGTAACGTCCACGCTGACGAACCTTTCTGCAGCCACCGCGACTAACGTTCGAACCTGGGTTGGCGTGCGCGACGACTGGATCGGAAACGACGACGCATCGACTAAAGAGCGTGGATCCCTTACGTCGACGTCGTTTGTCAGAAGCTCGGCGACCTCTGACCGCTCCCCTGCCATCAAAATTTCAACGGGCTCCGAAGGTGTCCTGTTTTACTCAACCAGCCCGAAGGCGAACACATCAGTAGCGGGCTGTTGCAGTTTCAGTAATGCCTACAACACCAACCCTTCAACCAACGCAACGTCCATTTACAACGATGGTTCCTACGCGTTGTATGTCCGAATGGACGACCTCGCTCAGAACCAGTCCGAGTCGTACACCTGGTACTACGCGGCCGGAGAGATTTCGACGCTGACTGAGATCATCAATCAGGTTGCCCAGGCGTCAGCATCGTGGACCGATCAAACCATCACAGACAAGGTCGCGCGTGGCGCCGCTTATTCCGACCAGGTAACAGCCAGCGGTACCGGCACAATCACCTACGCGCTTATTGACCCAACTGGCGCTTTGGCTGCCGGTGAGACGTCAGGACTTCCGTCATTCATTTCACTCAATGCCGAAACAGGTGAGCTGACGGGTACCGCTCCGGAGAACAGTTCAGCTGACGGAAAGTACGTCTTCCGAATTCAAGCATCGGCCTCGAGCGACGGCACCACCGCAACGTCCAACTCGCCAAACCTGACCATCACCGTCGGTGCCGCACCCAATATCAGCTCCACGACGTCGGCCGCCTACGGAACGTACGGAACACCACTCGATGCCATCAGTTTCGCGGATTCAATTGGGTTCCCTGGCGCAACCTATTCGCTCAGCGGGGGCGGATCACTTCCCAGCGGCGTCAGTCTCAGCTCCTCGACCGGTGTTGTGTCGGGAACACCTACATCCACTGGCCCGTTTTCCTACCAAGTCACAGCCACGAACACGTTCGGAAGTTCGCAGTCCCTAGCAAGCACACTCACGGTCAATCGTGCGCCGACATTCACGGGCGGTGATCAGACCGTCACCACACAAGGTTCCACTAGCGAGTCCTACGCGTCGGGGATTTCGGCAATCGGATACCCGGCACCGACGTATTCGGTCGCGTCCGGTTCGTTGCCGCCGGGGCTCAGCCTCAACACGACATCCGGAACGATTTCCGGAACACCGTCCGCCGCGGGCGAATATGATTTCGTCATTCGTGCGACCAACGGGTTCGGCCAGGCGGACACCGCGCCAAGGTCAATCAGCATCGGATCTGTGCCGACGGTAGTGAATGACACTATTTCTGAAACCGGTTATTTGGGTGAGTCGTACAGCCAGCGCCCGACCTTTACGGGGACTCCCGCGCCCACCTTCTCGATTGTGAGCGGCGAACTGCCCGGTGGACTGTCCGTCAATGCAGACACTGGGCGAATTTCGGGAACCCCGACCGAGGCTGGCACCTTCACGTTCAAGGTTCGAGCAACCAATTTTGCCGGTCATGTCGACACCGGCTCATACTCACTGGTGATTCACGGCGAACCGGTTTTTGGGAACGACTCCGATCTCCCCTCGTATGCAACGGTCAACGAAACGTTCAGCGGCTCGATTGATTTCTTTGGTGCCGTGACCTTGTATGCGATCGCCGATTCCTGTGGTTGCGAGGTGTCTACAGGCGACATTGATGGCGCGCCGTATGGTCTCTCGATTAACTCCACCACTGGCGTCCTCAGCGGAATCCCGAATTACCCGGGGACATATCACTTCCGCATTGAGGCAACGGCTGGTTCTGGCCTAACAGGGCTGTCTGACGTGCTCACAGTGCAGGTGCGCAAGGCGCCGGTTTGGTCAGACTCCGTAATCGCACCGGTTGCCCCGATCCAAACGCCCTACAGCGATCAAATTGCCGCGTCTGCTTACCCAGCGGCGGAATACACCGTCGTGGGAACGTTGCCGCCCGGTTTGACGCTCAATTCAAGCTCGGGCGCAATCACGGGAACGCCGACCGTTTCAGGGCCATATTCTTTTGCCATCCGAGCGACCAACTCGGCCGGAAGTGCGACGACTTCGAACATTGAGATGGTCGTTAGCCAAAGTCCAATTCCCGTCGACAGCACCGTCGCGACGGCGACGCTGAAGGGTGTCCCGTTCACAGACGGCGTCTCAGTCACCGCTTACCCTGCCCCCACCTACACGTTGGCCAATGGGTCGCTTCCTCCAGGGATTGCTCTCAACAGCGCCACGGGGGCCGTGTCCGGAACCCCGACGATGTTGGGCACCTACTCATTCGCGATTACCGCGTCTGCCACGGGTTTCTACTCAATGACCTCGTCGACTTTCACCATCAACATCGAACAGGCGCCGGTCACCACGGATGGAACAGTGGTTCCGGTCGCGCCTGTTGGGCGCGCATATTCCGACGCAGTAGCCGTCGAGGCCTTCCCCGCCGCGACCTTTGCCCTGACCGCGGGCGCACTTCCCCCAGGGCTCGCATTGAATGCGACAACGGGTGCGATTTCAGGAACGGCAACGGAACCCGGCCAATACGCCTTCACGGTGACAGCGACGAACATCCGTGGGGCAAAGGCGATTCCACTGACAATCAACGCCCACGAAGCCCCGAGCAAGCCAGTGGTGACTCTGGCGCCGCGAGTCGTTCTGGGCGAGTCCGTGAACGGTTCGACAGCAGTGACGGGGTTCCCCGCGCCGACATTCTTTATCGCTGGAGGGTCGTTGCCGAACGGCGTCAGCCTCAACCGCACAACTGGTCGCATCACTGGGTCGCCCACCGAAGCCGGAAACTTCACGTTCACGGTCGGTGCTGTCAATGACCAGGGATCGGCTCAGGCAACGCCGTTCACTCTTGGCGTGCTGTCCCCCGGTGCCAACATCGACATCTCGGTTCCCGTCGGGGACCCTGCGCTGGGCGCACCCGTTCAGGTTCAGTCAGAAGGCCTTGCCCCCGCGGTCGGGTACACCATCACGGTTCGATCGACTCCGCAGATTGTTGGGTCGGGAACTACCACTCGCGCGGGTGAAATCCTCGCCAAGGTCACCATCCCCGACAACTTGGAGCCGGGATGGCACTCAATCACTCTCGTGACAGAGGCTGCCGACGGCTCGCCGCTGGAAGAGGTCGCGTGGTTTGAGATTACGGCGACGGGTCTACTCGAAGCGGTTAGCGACAACGAGCCGAGTGCAGCCGAAAAGCAAAACGCACTCGAAGACGACCCAGAATTCTATGAGGCGATGGGTATCGACATGGGCACTCAAGTCGCCCCCGAAGAGGTCGCCAGCACGGTTCAGGAAGTATCGAGCGTCGTTGCCTCGGTTGCGTTGGTTTCAGCCGCGGCTGCGGCTACCGCTGCGGTTGCGAGTGCGGCATCCGCTGCCAGTGTTGCCGCTGCCGCTGGTGCATCGGCCTCCGCAGCAGGTTCAGCTACTTCGGCAGGTGGTGCCGCGAGTAACTCTTCTGCCGGTGCGCGTACCGCGACTCCCGGTGGATCGAGTAGCGCAGGCGGCTCGTCCTCGGGTGGTGGATCGTCTTCCGGTGGTGCTCGCGGTGGCTCACCGTCTGGTGGATCCTCCGCCGGCGGTTCTGGCGGATCAAGCAGTTCCGGTGGTTCGAGCAACTCGTCGAGCAGTTCGGGCGGATCAGGAAGTGCGGGCGGCGACGGCGGCGACGATTCGGCCGACTACGGCAACCTCGAGGCCGAACACGACGACTTCACCGTCGACAAGGTCGCCTGGGGTGACGCACTCGCGTGGTGGTCTGTGCCGTTCATGACGGTTCTCGACCGCATCTCAGTCGCGGCAACGGAATACACCTCGCGCCTCTCCCCCGTTTTGTCACGCATCATCAACGACGGCGCCTACCTTCGCGCCATGGTCGGTGGAGCGATGGCAATTCCTTATGCAATCGCGATCGTCCTCGGCGCAATCTCCGTCGATTCGTCCGCCGAGAGCATCGCCGCCGCGGGAAGCGTCGGAGCATTGTCGATCATCCTGATCCTTGGAACCCTAGACGCTCTTGCTGGTCTCCTCGGAATCATCTCGTTCACCGTCGTTTCGGTGTCCATGTTCGGCATCAACGGACTTGGCGACATTCGCTACCTGCTGGCGATGTTCATCGCCGGATTCGCGCCCATCATCTTGTCGACGACGTTCCGCAAGATCCGCCGACCCGCAATCGAATCGTTGAGCGACGTGTGGGAGCGCGTCATCGACGTCTTCATGATCGCCTTCGTCGCGTCGCTGACGACCCTGTCAGTTGTCGGCGGCATTTCGGCCTTCGCGGGCGCCACGGTGCCTCTCGCGGACAACGCCAAGAACCTGGTCTTCGTCATCACGGGCGTCGCTCTCGGTCGCATTCTTCTGGAAGAGTTGGCCGCCCGCTCGTTCTCGGCTCGACTCGACAGCATCAACCCGACCGAAGTTTCCGGACCCGGAATGCTGCAGCAGTGGATTTCGCTGGTGTTCAAGTACGTGGTGTTGGTCGTCATGATCGGCGACATGGTCGGTTGGGGCTGGTGGCTCTGGGCGGGTGCGCTCATCATGTTCGTCCCCGGAATCATGGGCATGACTCTTCCCGAACTTCCCAAGTCCAAGATCCTCACGCAACTCATACCCGGCGGATTGGCCGCGCTACTCCTCGCTACCCTCCTCTCGTCGTGGTCGGGAGAACTTGTCGGCGCAATCTTCGAAGGGTCCGACATGTACGGGCCGCTGTCCTTCCTTCTCGTGCCACTCCCCGTCATCATCGTTGCAATCGTCGGCATGTTCGCTGACGGCAGCGACAAGTGGTACATCGAACGCAACCTCAAGTGGGTTTACGTCGTCGGCGGAATCGGCGTGTTTATCTCCACCGTGTGGGCCACCGACTTCGTCGGTCAAATCTTCGGCTAACGCTTCCATGCAAGTCGGGGACAAAGTCCCTTAGGGAAAGTCTGGCTACGGGCGTATCGTGACAACCAGAGCCACCCATTCGGCTTGCTAAAGGAGGTTGACGTGAAAGTCAACAGAAAAGTCATCGTCGTCACCGGAGCCGGAAGCGGCATGGGACGTGAACTCACTCTGGAACTCGTTCGCCGTGGGGCAATCGTCGCCGCTGTCGATTTCCGCGCGGACACCCTCGAAGAGACGGTCAGCCTCGCGGAGAAACTCGGCGGCAAGGTTTCCGCCCACACACTTGACGTATCCGACCTAGCCAAGGTCGCCGCCCTCCCCGCCGCCGTCGAAAAGGCCGTTGGCCCAATTGACGGGCTGATCAACAACGCCGGAATCATTCAGCCGTTTGTTCACGTCGATGACCTTGACTGGAAATCGATCGAGCACGTGATGGCCGTCAACTTCTTCGGGCCAGTTGCTCTCGTCAAGGCGTTCCTGCCTGGTCTGAAAAAGCGCCCCGAAGCTCACATCCTCAACGTGTCATCGATGGGCGCCTACGCACCCGTTCCCGGCCAGACGGTGTACGGCGCATCGAAGGCGGCCATCAAGCTCTTCACCGAGGGTCTGCGCTCGGAATTGCTGGAAACCAACGTTGGCGTCACCATCGTCTTCCCCGGTTCGATTGCGACCAACATCGCCGCAAACTCGGGCATGGCAAACATGACCGTCGACTCTGAGCAAGCCGCGAAATTCAAGACCACACCTGCGCCCGTCGCAGCGAAGGCGATGGTGGACGCGATGGAATCGAACAACCCACGAATCACCATCGGATCGGATGCCACGATGATGGACCGTCTGTCGCGTCTCAACCCCGTAATGGCCGCCAACATCATCTACAAGCAGATGAAGTCGCTTCTGGGATAATTTCTCGCGGTTGGGGTAGCCTTATTGATCTCACCCCAATTCTCAGAAAAGAGTCCTCATGCGGAACAAATCCCTCGTTGCAGCCGTTGCGGCTGGTGCGCTAATCTTCAGTTCCTCGCCCGCGTTCGCAGAGGAGTTCGTCTACATTGACGGAACTAATCCTGACAACGGCGTCTACTGGGAGATTGACGAATACGGAATCGCCTATGCGGGTGATTACAACGAAAACTTCTCGACTGTTTACTATCCCAACGAAGTGTATGGGGGCGCGGATTACTTCTTTTGCGGCGACAGTGGCGACAGCGCTTCTGGAATCACCGTAACGAATGAACCCAACGGCGACGTCACTGTCGACTGCCCCGCCGTTGCCAACATCGTTGAAGATGGAATCACCTCGACGATGCACTTCCGCTTCTATGCTGAATCAGACACGGGATACTTGGCGCGTCAGTGGATTGAAATTGAGAACACCACTGATTCGGCAATCGAACTGTCCAGCGGCCTGTATGTCTACTACTACTGGAATTACAACGAATGGGTTGAAGGAGACAATTACGTCACGTCACAGGGCAACGGTTATGCGGTAGCAGGTGACACTTGGTCGGCCGGCTCAGACCTCGTTGGTGAAGACATCGCTACGACATCTGCATGGGCGGCGTCATGTTTCACGGATGCATTCACACCGGACTCGGGCTACTACTATCCAAACGCCACGAACACCATCGCCGCAAACAGCACCACCAACCTTCTCACTTTCTTCAACATCGCGTTCCCCACTGCGGCGAGTGCGGACGCTGCGGAGGCCGTTTACGAGAAGGTCATTGCGCAGTCCGATGAATACGAGACTCTGGCGGGTCGCCTGGATGATGGACTTCCTGCCGGCGAGGAATTCGTCGCATGGACTACTGGAGCGTGTGGTGACGATTCTCTCGCGGACACGGGCGTTGACGGCGCGTTGGTTGACAACGGCGCGCTAGGCGCATTCATAATTCTCGGCCTTGGAGCAATGGTTTACGCCGCACGGCGACGCATTACCCGCAAGTGATCTTCACCTCTAATTTGTCTCGGTGAGTTTGGGCTGGGACCAATTGGCTTCACTGACTCGCTTGTACACTTCGAGGCACTTTTTTGCCTATTTCGTCAACTCGTCCCAGTGAGTTTCGGTTGCTCGCAAGAATTGCACCGGCCGTTCTTCATGGGGAAGGTGGCCCGAGTCGGGAACGATTTCGACGATGCTTCCGGGGATCAGCGTGCCCAACTTCACGGTGTCACTAGTGGGAACGACGGTGTCGGCATCCCCCGTGATCAGCAGCACAGGCATGGTCAGTGAGTCCAGGTTGTCCGCCAGGTCGTTCGCCTTCGACGCCGTCGCGAAGTTCCAGAACGCTTCCTCCCAGCCCTTCACCTTGAGAGGCAGGCGATAGCCCGCGTAGACGTCCTCGGTGATGAGCGTTTGGTCGACGAAGCTCTCGCGCAAAAGGTCATCGCCCGATGTCGCGATGCTTGCCACAAGGATGGGGCCGAGTCGGTCGATTTGAGGAATCGCCCACAGCCAATCCAGCCCCTCAGGGGTTCCGCCCGTTGTCAGAATCGCTGGGTCCACGAGCACGAGGGCTGAGACCTTCGTGGGATTCAAGCGAGCGTATTCCGCGGCCAACTGCCCACCGGCCGAGTGGCCAACCAGAATGACATCACGGTTAGCGCCGAACTGGTCGATGAGCCCGTCCAGGATGTCGAAGTTCCCCTCGAATCCGTAGGGATTAGTCCCCGTCCATTCGGTCGGGCGTTCCGTCAACCCGAACGCGGGCCTGTCATAGGCGATGACTTCACCTAACCCGCCTAGAGGCTCGAGCACGTCACGCCACGAGAACACCGAAGCGCCAAACCCGTGCATGAGGATGATGAGCGGCGGCGTGCAGTCGCAGTCGCCCCCGAAATCTGCGTGCCGGTATCGCACGTCGATCCCGTTGATGTCGATGAACTTGTCGTCCACCGTCGCGAGTTGCTGTGCAGTCATTGTTCCGGATGACTCGTTGGGGATCAGAAATGGCACAACGAGGAACGAAACGACCCCGGCAACTAAGGCCCAGACCATGAACCGCCGGAATCTACGCATGGTCACAGGATAACGGCGTTCGCCTTGACGTAAGCAGGGCGAGCGTCGCGACGCAAGGGCTCAGACGTCCTTGTCAGACTTCTTTTTCGTCGCAAGAGCAAACAGCGCGAGCCCGGCAACCAGGGCACCAGCACCAAGGCCATAAGAAACAACGTCCTCTGCCCTACTGGAATCGACAAATACGCCAACAAACACAACTGCAATGATGGCGACGACAACGCCAATCAACTTCGACTTCAAGTCGTCCAGATCCCGGACTTGCAACCATGCGGGAACTTCGATTTCGCTGTCGATGAAGAGTTCATACAGGCCATACCCGATGACGAGCAACACGGTGCCCAGAAGAATTCCATCAACTGCGGTCAATACGCCTACGAGCGAGTCTTTCAAGGACGCCTGGTTCGCGATGGCGTCGACGACAACCTTCACGACCTCGATTGATCCTTGAGCCATGAGCAAAATCGCACCGAGAATCGAGGCAAGGGCGGGGACAATCACAACGAAACGGGTGATTCCAAGTAGGCGTCGCATAACCCAGAGTGTACGTGAGATACCGTCGGATGCTTTGTACCGCAGCGCGTTCGTGTGGTGCCCTCGGCAGGAATCGAACCTGCGGCCAAGAGATTAGAAGGCTCCTGCTCTATCCGCTGAGCTACGAGGGCATACCACTAGGGTAATGCCACAGCGTGTTGAGCGGGCTAATTCGCCTTCTTGACAACGGACGACTTCAGAAACACCTGACCGAATCCATCGACCTTTGCGTCGATGTCGTGCCCGTCCGGACCGTCGACCAGACGGATGTTGCGAACCTTCGTTCCGACCTTGATTGCTGTTGCACTGCCCTTGACCTTCAGGTCCTTGACGACGGTGACTGAATCGCCGTCGGTGAGGACGTTTCCGGCCGAATCCTTGATGACCGACCCCGAATCGACTTCGGCATCCGTGTCGTCAGCGGACCACTCGTGCGCGCATTCTGGACAGGTCAACAGCGCGCCCGATTCGTAGGTGTAGGCGCTGTTGCACGCGGGGCAAGGGGGAAGTTCATCGGCCATGATTCGAGCCTAGCCAGAATTGTCTAGGCTAGAACGCATGACAAAGGTTCTCGCATCCCTTCCCGTCGGCGAAAAGGTCGGCATCGCCTTCTCTGGCGGACTCGACACGTCTGTTGCCGTCGCCTGGATGCGCGAAAAGGGTGCGATTCCCTTCACGTACACCGCTCACCTGGGTCAGCCGGACGAGACCGACATCGAGTCGATACCCGAGCGCGCAGCCCTGTACGGCGCGGAACTGGGCCGTCTCGTCGATTGCCGTCAGTCGCTCGTCGAAGAGGGCCTCGCCGCAATCGCGTGCGGCGCTTTCCACATCCGCACCGGCGGCAAGGTGTACTTCAACACCACTCCCCTGGGTCGCGTGGTCACCGGAACGCTGTTGGTTCGTGCGATGCACGAGGACGGTGTCGAGATCTGGGGCGACGGCAGCACTTACAAGGGCAACGACATCGAACGTTTCTACCGTTACGGGCTTCTCGCCAACCCGAACCTGCGAATCTACAAGCCGTGGCTGGACGAGGACTTCGTCAGCGAGCTCGGTGGACGCCACGAAATGTCCGAGTGGCTTCTCGCTCGCGACTTGCCCTATCGCGCCTCGGTCGAGAAGGCGTATTCGACGGACGCAAACATGCTGGGCGCAACCCACGAAGCGAAGCTTCTCGAGCACCTTGACCAGTCGTACGAACTCGTCGAACCCATCATGGGCGTCAAGTTCTGGGATTCGTCGGTCGCAATCGAGCAGGAGGACGTGACGATCACGTTCCGCCAGGGCCGTCCCGTTGCCATCAACGGTAAGGACTACAAGGACGCCGTCGAACTGGTCGACGAGGCGAACCGCATCGGTGGCCGTCACGGACTCGGGATGTCGGACCAGATTGAGAACCGCATCATCGAGGCAAAGAGCCGCGGAATCTACGAAGCGCCCGGAATGGCGTTGCTCCACATCGCATACGAACGACTTCTGTCAGCAGTTCACAACGAGGACACTCTCGCCGCGTATCACAACGAGGGCCGCCGCATGGGGCGCCTGTTGTACGAAGGCCGCTGGCTCGACCCCCAGACGCTCATGTTGCGCGAATCACTGACGAAGTGGGTTGCGTCGGCGATCAACGGCTCGGTTACCCTGCGACTTCGCCGCGGAGATGACTACACGATCATCGACACCCGCGGCGAGGGCTTCTCGTACCACCCCGAAAAGCTGTCGATGGAGCGCACCGAGGACGCCGCTTTCGGCCCGGCCGATCGCATCGGTCAATTGACCATGCGGAACCTCGACATTCAGGACACACGCACCAAACTCGACCTCTACCGCCAGCAAGGACAGATTGAGGGCGGTCAGTTCGAACTGACTTGATTCGCGTGGTGACGGCGTGACAGACGCATCACCATGAACGCGACGATGGACGCCGCGATCCACATCACGACAGGAAGCCAGTAAGCGGCTTCGATGCCACTGGTTTCCGCGGTTTGACCCATGGCGAACTTCATCAGAATGATGAGAACCGTCTGCATCACGCTCATGCGCGTCAGCGCGGCGGCGGCCGACATCCCCGACACGATTGCTGCCGACCCCAGGAACGACGGAGTCATGGCCGCCGTTCCCAACCCTGCAAATCCCCACAGCACGCTGACCACGACGAGACCAAGCCCGCCGTCGTGAGCAACGAGGTCCGGGCCAACGAGATTGCTGATGGTCAGTGCGATCGCCGCAAGGACTCCGCCGATCGCGGCCTGTTGGCTGACGTGAACGCGCTTACCGATGACATCGATGAGGACACGACCGACAATCATGGCAATTGCAAAGAACGCGTAGGGAATTGCCGCGCGAGTGGGGTCGTAACCCAATGCCTCGCGTCCGTATACGGAACTCCAGTCCCACATGGCCGCTTCCGGGAAGACGCCGACGGCTAATCCGATTCCCAGCAGGTAAACGCGCTTGGGCATTCGCCGCCAGCCGATGGCCGCTTCGCCCGTGTGACCTTCGGCGATGAGGCCCTCTTCGCGCGACAAGAGTTTGCGAACAACGACGTAAAACACTGCGAGGCCAACGAAGGTGAAGAGGAACATGTGGATGCCGACGGGAAGCACGGCGGCGAGGAAACCCGAGATAGCGGCTGAGGACGCTGCGCCGGCGGACCAGGCCGCGTGAAAGCGCCCGATGATGACTCGTCCACTGAGCGTTTGCAGCACAACCGATTGCGAGTTGACCGCGATGACGAACACGCTCATGAAAACGGACACGAGGAAGTTGACGACGAAATACAGGGTTGCGTCGGTGATCCACCCGAAGGACGCGTTCCCCAGACCGACGATGCCGAACGCTGCCATGACGACGTGTTTGACACCGAATCGTTCGAGAGCGCGATTAGCGAGGAAGAGTCCCGCCGCCGACCCAACGGTTCCGAAGGCGGAGATGATTCCCCAGTGCGCGAAGGTCACATCGAGGTTCCGGATGATGTCGGGGACTCGCGGAATGATCGACGCGGCGACAAAACCGTGAATGAGAAAGACGATGACGAGAGATTTTTGCGCCTGGGCTTGGCGTTCTCGCGTAATTACCGTCACCGCTAGAGCCTATCCTTCGAGCGGTCAAAACCTCGCGGTAGGCTCGTGAGGTATCTCAACGAGGAGCAATTCGAGTGACTGACTGGCACGGACAAATCCCCCCAATCGAAGATGTCGACGGACTCATCGGCGAATCCATCGACCAGGTACACGCCTGGGTTGCCGCCGCCGCGGAAATCCCGCCGTCGCTGGCATCCGAGCGCCTCGCGGGCGTCCTGCGCGACCCGAATGGCCTCGCGTTCACTGTCGGCTTTGTTGATGGAGTCGTGCGTCCCGAATCCCTGCGCGTTGCTGCCCGCAACCTGCGTTCACTCACGCGCATCATCCCCAAATTCCTTCCCGCCTCGCTTCGTGGACTAATCGGTCTCGGCGCATTTGCGTCGCGCTACATCCCCGGAATCGTTGTCCCTATTGCGCGCCGCGTTCTTCGCGGAATGGTGCGCCACCTCATCATCGACGCGACGCCGTCGAAACTCGGTGCAAAGCTGAAGGCCCTTCGTGCACGCGGTGTCGACCTCAACATCAATCTGCTCGGCGAGGCCGTGCTGGGACCGGCCGAAGCAGCCAAGCGCCTGCAAGGAACCATCGACCTGCTGTCCCGCCCCGACGTCGACTACGTGTCCGTCAAGGTCTCCTCCGCCGTTTCGCCGCATTCGCCCTGGGCGTTTGATGAGGCAGTCGCTCACGTCGTCGAGAAGTTGCTTCCCGTGTATCGGATCGCGGTCGAGTCGGAAACGCGCAAGTTCATCAACCTCGACATGGAGGAGTACCACGATCTCGACATGACGATCGCGGTGTTCCAGAACATCCTCGACCGGGATGAATTCCTCAACCTCGAAGCCGGAATCGTCCTTCAGGCGTACCTGCCCGACGCACTTGGCGCGATGATTCGCCTTCAGGAATGGTCGAGCGCCCGTCGTGCACGCGGCGGTGCGGCCATCAAGATTCGCGTCGTCAAGGGCGCCAACCTGCCGATGGAACGTGTCGATGCCGAAATTCACGGCTGGGCTCTGGCCACGGTGAACTCGAAGCAGGACGCTGACACCAACTACAAGCGCGTACTCAACTACGCGTTCACGCCCGGTCGTATCGCGAACGTCAAGATCGGTGTTGCCGGTCACAATCTGTTCGACATCGCCTTTGCGTGGGCGCTGGCCGGGCGACGCGGCGTTCGCGACGGCATCGAATTCGAGATGCTGCTGGGAATGGCTGAAAGCCAGGCCGAGGCCGTCAAGGCGACCACGGGAAGCCTGTTGCTGTACACGCCCGTGGTTCACCCCGCCGAGTTCGACGTTGCGATCGCGTATTTGATCCGCCGACTCGACGAAGGCGCGAGCGAGGACAACTTCATGTCCGCCGTCTTCTTCCTTACTGAAAACGAATACTTCACGCGCGAGACCGACCGATTCGTCGCATCGGTTCGCGCGCTGGACGACACCGTCCCCGCTCCTCATCGCAGTGCAGAGCGCCACCACGTCGACTGGCACCACTTCGACAACGCGTCGGACACCGACCCCGCGATTGCGTCAAATCGCGAGTGGGGCACCGCCATCATCGAACGGGCGAAGAACTCGACCGTCGGCGTTGAGGCGTTGGCGGCCGCTCAGGTCCGCAGTTCAGAACAACTGGACGGCATCATCGGCTCCGCGGTCGACGGTGGTCGCGCGTGGGGACAGCGTTCAGCAGAGGAGCGCGCTCACGTCCTTCGCATGGTTGCCCAGAAACTTGAAGAACACCGCGGCGAACTCATCGAGGTCGCCATGGCCGAGACGGGCAAGACAATCGAACAGGCCGACCCCGAAATTTCAGAGGCCATCGACTTCGCTCGTTACTACGCCGAACGCGCGTTCGAACTCGACTCGATGGATGGCGCACAGTTCCACTCGGTGAACGTCACCGCTGTCACTCCCCCGTGGAACTTCCCCATCGCGATTCCGGCTGGTTCTGCGCTCGCCGCGCTTGCCGCCGGGTCCGCCGTCATCTTCAAGCCCGCCGTCCAGGCAGCGAAGTGTGGCGCGTTCCTCGCCCAGTTGATGTGGGACGCCGGCGTTCCGCGTGACGCGCTGTTCTCGATTCAGATCTCCGAGAACGATTTGGGCAAGCAACTCATCTCGGACGAGCGCGTCAACCAGGTCATCCTCACGGGTGGTTTTGAGACGGCTGCCCTGTTCCGCGAGTTCCGTCCAGAACTTCGCCTGTTGGCGGAAACCAGCGGAAAGAACGCGATTGTCATCACCGAGTCAGCTGACCTCGACCTGGCCGCGAAGGACCTTGCGTACTCGGCGTTCGGACACGCTGGCCAAAAGTGTTCGGCCGCGTCACTCGGAATTCTCGTCGGCGGTGTCGCGGACAGCGAACGCTTCCGTCGCCAACTGGTTGACGCCGTCTCGGCGATGGTCGTTGATTTCCCGACCAACCCCGAATCACGTATCGGACCGGTCATTGAACCCGCACAGGGCAAGTTGCTCGAGGCGTTGACCACCCTGAACCCTGGCGAGAAGTGGCTGCTTGAGCCCCGCAAACTCGATGAGAGCGGACACCTGTGGAGCCCCGGAATTCGCACGGGAGTCAAGCGCAAGTCGTCGACGCACCTCGTCGAGTTCTTTGGGCCTCACCTGTCGCTCATCGAGGCCCGCGATCTGGAACATGCCGTTCGCATCCAGAACCAGGTCGATTACGGTCTGACCGCGGGAATTCACTCGCTCAATGCGCGTGAAGTCACGTACTGGCTCAACACGGTCGAAGCGGGCAACCTGTACGTGAACCGTGGCATCACGGGCGCGATTGTTCGACGCCAGCCCTTCGGTGGTTGGAAGAAGTCGGCGATTGGGCCTGGCACGAAGGCCGGTGGACCGAACTATCTGATCGGCCTGGGTGAGTGGACCCGCCGAGACGCGGCACCCGCGCCCGCTGGCCTCGACACGACAGTCAAGGACCTGCTCCTGGTAGCGCAGGGCCAATTGTCGAACGAAGACATGGACGCCCTGTACCGCGCCGCCATCAGCGACGAGACGGCGATGAACGACCACTACGGTGCTCTTCACGACGACTCAGCTCTCGAGAGCGAAGTCAACGTCCTTCGTTACCGCGCATCGGGGTGCGTGTTGT
>CAZWTW010000004.1:0-1241 GCA_964637095.1 uncultured Gulosibacter sp. | reverse complement strand
GCTCTCGAGAGCGAAGTCAACGTCCTTCGTTACCGCGCATCGGGGTGCGTGTTGTACCTCGGCCCCGAGGCGACACCGTTCGAGTGGTGGCGCGCGCTGATCGCGTGGGTTCGCACCCCCGAAAACCCGGTTGCGTATGCGGCGAACATTCCGGTCGGGCTGAACTCGACGTTGGCACTGCACAACAAGGGACTGTTCAAGATGGGCGAGTCGAATCTTCTCGCCGAGATCGAACACGGTCACGACCCTCGCGTGCGTCTCATCGGTGTCTCTGACGAATTCCGCCGCACTCACGGCAAGGGATCCGTCACGCTGTCGATGTACGACCACGAGGTCACCGAGTCGGGTCGACTCGAACTGCTGCCCTATTTCCGCGAACAGGCGGTGTCGATCACGGCACACCGCTTCGGAAACCCGGTGCAGTGGGTCCGCGGCCTCCCGCTCGGCTAGCGTCCGTGGCCCTCGGTAGGCTCGTACTGTGAAACTTCCTGACGTCTTCGGCCCCGACCGTCGTATCGTGTGGCTCGATTGCGAGATGACGGGCCTTCGCATCAACACGGACGAAACCGACCGACCCGACGATGAAATTTGTGAGATCGGTGTCATCGTCACCGACGGCAACCTCGTTCCCTTCGACAAGGGAATGACCGTTGTCATCAAGCCGTCGGACACATCACTCGAGCAGATGAACTCGTACGTTCGCTCGATGCACACCGCGAGCGGTTTGCTGAAGGAAATCCCCGGCGGAATCTCTGTTGGTGAAGCGGAAAAGCAGGTCATGGACTACGTGATGCAACACGTTCCCGATGCCTCGACCGCCCAGATCGGCGGAAACAC
This sequence comes from uncultured Gulosibacter sp., assembly GCA_964637095.1. Classification (GTDB taxonomy): domain Bacteria; phylum Actinomycetota; class Actinomycetes; order Actinomycetales; family Microbacteriaceae; genus MWH-TA3. Next base: position 404 of record CAZWTW010000004.1, on the reverse strand, counting down.
CATTCACATGGACCGCCGCTTCATCGCGAAGTACATGCCGGCTCTGGACGCCCACCTTCACTATCGTTCGGTCGATGTGTCGACCATCAAAGAACTCGCGATGCGATGGTTCCCCGACGTCTTCGCGTCGATGCCGTCAAAGAACGGAAACCACCGCGCGTTGGCCGATGCGATCGAGTCGATTCGCGAACTCGATTTCTACCGAACCGTCCTGTTCGCGATCGAACCCGTCTCTGGCGATGCGCTGACCGCAGCGCGCGACGCGGTCACGGAAAAGTGGCGGGACTATCTGTCGTAAGATAGAACGCGTTGCGTCTGACGCACATGGTGGCTATAGCTCAGTTGGTAGAGCGTCTGGTTGTGGTCCTGAAGGTCGCGGGTTCGAGCCCCGTTAGTCACCCCAC
>CAZWTW010000003.1:0-152170 GCA_964637095.1 uncultured Gulosibacter sp. | reverse complement strand
ACCCGTGGCTGACGTGGAAGGACACGATCAACCTTCGTGCCCTCAACAACAACACCGGAACGATTCACTCGTCGAACCTCTGCACCGAGATCTGCCTCCCGCAGGACGCCGAAAACGTCTCGGTCTGCAACCTCGCATCGATCAACCTGTCGACTCACCTCGTTGACGGCAAGATCGACTACGACAAGATCGACGAGAGCGCGCGCGTTGCCGTTCGCCAGCTCGACAACCTCATCGACATCACTCGCTCGTCGGTGAACGAAGCCGACAAGGCCAACCAGGAGAACCGCGCAGTCGGCCTCGGCCTGATGGGCTTCACCGACATCTGCGAACGACTCGGCATTTCGTACGAATCGGAAGAGGCGTACGAGCTCATCGACGCGATTACCGAGCACATCTCGTACGCAGCGATCGACGAGTCGGCTAACCTCGCCCGCGAGCGTGGCGCGTACGACCACTTCGAGGGTTCGCGCTGGTCGCAGGGACTCGTTCCGTTCGACTCGATCGACCTGACCGAGAAGGACCGCGGCGTTTCGATCGACATCTCGCGCAAGACGCGCCTCGACTGGGACGCACTTCGCGTCAAGGTCAAGGGCGGAATCCGCAACGCGACGCTCATGGCGATCGCGCCGACCGCGTCGATTGGTCTCGTCGCCGGAACCACCCCCGGCCTCGACCCCCAGTTCTCGCAGATCTTCTCGCGTTCGACGTCGAGCGGAAAGTTCCTCGAGGTCAACCGCAACCTGGTTGACGCCCTCAAGGAACGTGGACTGTGGGAGTCGACTCGCGAAGACATCCTCCGTTCGCAGGGTGACATCCAGTCGCTGCCGTCGATCCCGGACGACCTGAAGGAGGTCTTCAAGACCTCGTTCCAGCTCTCGCCATTCGCATTCCTCGAAGTTGCAGGTCGTGCCCAGAAGTGGATCGACCAGGCCATCAGCCGCAACATGTACCTCGAGACGCGCGACATCGACGAGATGGTCGACATCTACATGGGCGCATGGGAGCGCGGCGTGAAGACGACGTACTACTTGCACATGAAGCCCCGCCACACCGCAGAGCAGTCGACCGTCAAGGTCAACAAGGCTGAAGAAATCGTCGGCGGAAACAAGAAGGGCTTCGGTGCCGGTCCGTCCGCTCCCGCAGCCGAAACAGCAGCCGCAGCGCCCCGCAAGGGCTTCGGCTTCGGCGGAGGGTAAGGAGAAGCGCCATGAACGAAATCGACAGCATCAACGACTACGTCGTGCCGGTGGATCCGATGGATCTGCTTCAGTGCGACTCCTGCCAGTAACCGCAACATCGTAGTTTTACCAACTCACCACAACATTTAGGAGAAATATCATGGGAATTCTCGGAACAGGAATCCAGGACGGCCTTCTTCTCAAGCCGGTTCGCTACCAGTGGGCAATGGACCTTTACAACCAGGCAGTTGCCAACACCTGGTTCCCCAACGAAATCCAGCTCGGTGAAGACATCGCCGACTTCAAGAAGATGACGGACGAGGAACAGCAGGCCATCACGTTCCTCATGTCGTTCTTCAACCCTTCGGAACTGATCGTCAACAAGGCTCTCGCCTTCGGCGTCTACCCCTACCTCAACGCTGCCGAGGCGCACCTCTACCTCGCCAAGCAGATGTGGGAAGAAGCCAACCACTGCATGAGCTTCGAGTACATCCTCGAGACCTTCCCCGTCGACCGCGAAAAGATCTACTCGCAGCACGTTGACCACCCGGCAATCGCCGCGAAGGAAGAGTTCGAAGTCAAGTTCATCAAGCGCATGGCTGAACACTCAATCGACATCACCACGACCGAGGGCAAGCAGGACTTCGTCCGTAATCTCGTCGCGTACTCGGTCATTATGGAAGGTATCTGGTTCTACACCGGATTCATGGTCGCCCTGTCGTTCCGTCAGCGCAACTTGCTCCGTAACTTCGGTTCGCTCGTTGACTGGATCGTTCGCGACGAGTCGCTGCACCTCAAGTTCGGAATCAACCTCATCCTCACGGTCCTCGAAGAGAACCCCGACATCGCGACCGAAGAGTTCGCCGCCGAGATCAAGCAGATGATCCTCGACGCCGTCGTGATGGAGGAGGAGTACAACAAGGCGATGATCCCGAACGGAATCCTCGGCCTCAACGCGGAGTACATCACGCAGTACACCAAGCACATGGCGGACCGCCGTCTCGAGGAGCTCGGATTCGCCGCGCACTACAACGTGCCGAACCCCGCGAAGTGGATGGCTGCCGCCAACGACACCCTCCAGCTCGTCAACTTCTTCGAGTCGACGAACACCTCGTACGAGGTCAACTCGGGAACCTCCAAGGCCTAATCGCCTCACGGTTTCGGTCATGCCCCTCAGTTACGCTGGGGGGCATGATGTTTGTTAAGGACATTCCGCTCAACGACGGAACCACTATCCCCCAGCTCGGCCTCGGCACTTACCGCCTCGACGATGACTCCGCTGAGCGCGTTGTCTCCGAAGCGCTCGAACTTGGCTACCGCCACATCGACACCGCGAGCCTGTACGGCAACGAGGTCGGCGTTGGGCGCGCAATCGCCGCGTCGGGTATCGCCCGCGACGAGCTGTACATCACCACGAAGTGCTGGAACAGCGAGCAGACCGACCCCCGTGCGGCGCTCGGGCGTTCGCTGGAGAAGTTGGGACTCGACCACGTCGACCTGTATTTGGTCCACTGGCCCGCCCCGGCACGCGGAACCTTCGTCGGCGCGTGGAACGAGTTCGAGGTCCTCAAGGCCGACGGCCTGACCACGTCGATCGGTGTCAGCAACTTCTTGACGGAACACCTTGACGCAATCGCAGCCGCGAGCAACACCGTCCCCGTTCTGAACCAAATCGAACTGCACCCGCTGTTGCAGCAAAACGAACTACGTGCGATTCACGCCGAGCGCGGCATCGCAACCGAATCGTGGGGGCCATTGGGCCACGGCAAGGCCGACCTGGTCGCTGAACTGCCGGGGCTGACCAATCTTGCAGAGCGCTACGGCAAGACCCCGCAGCAGGTCGTCTTGCGCTGGCACATCCAGGAGGGCCTCATCGTTTTCCCCAAGACGACTCAGCGCGAGCGACTCATCGAGAACATGTCCGTCTGGGACTTCGAGATCACTGACTACGACATGGACGAGATCCGCGGTTTCAACCGTGACGAGCGCATCGGCGCACACCCGCTCGAGGGCAACTGGGACTAAATGTTGCATTAATGCTATGTAGCATTTATGCTTCATGGTGTGAGCAGAATCCCAGAAGAACCACTCGTCAATCACATTGAGCGCGTTCGAACCGAACGTGGTCTGACGCGTCGTGAACTCGCCGATGCTGTCGGCGTTCACTATCAAACCGTCGGGTATCTCGAACGCGGTGAATACAGCCCCAGCCTGGTTCTGGCGTTTCGAATTTCCGAGGTCCTGCACACGCCACTCGAAGACCTCTTCGAACTTCCCGCGACGACCGAAAGGACGCTGTCATGACCGAGAAAAACACGAACAAGATGTACTGGATTGAAGGAGTTTCGGAAAAGGAAGTCGTCGAGGCTCTCAACGACACCCGCTGGAACGCATTGCGGACGCGAAAGGCTCGTCGCGCCCTGGTAGTCGGTTTCTCTGCTGCGGCGATTGGACTTTTGGTCACGGCGATCGATTTCGGTGCCGGCGAGGAGATCAACGGGCTGCTCAGTGGAGTCGTCTTCATCGCTTTCGGGGCGCTGCTGTTCCTCGGATACTTCGCCCTTCGAACGAGTGTCCGACAGCTAGCCGATGCTCCAGACGAATTGCTCGACGAGCGCCAGATCGCGGTTCGGAACTCGGTGTATCTCCACGCCTACCGATTGAGCGCTGGTGTGCTTCTCAGCATCTTGGTTGTTGCGCTGTACGACATCCTGTCGTGGCCGAACGTGCTGTTCACGGTGGCCATGGTGATGGCGGCGCTGCCGTCGATGGTTCTCGCGTGGCAACTTCCTGACGAGAACTAGTCGATCAAATCCACCACGGGAACCAGTAGTGCGCTGCGGCGAACCAAACGGGGATCGGTAGCCCCATCCACACCGGCAGGAAGAACGCGGCGATCACGGTTCCCGCAACGATGAGACCCGTCACGAGCGATTCCCATCCCGTTCGCCACAGCCTGAGGAACAACCAGACGGCCGCGAGAACGAGGAACGGCTCGAGTGTGACCGTATAGAACTGGAAGACCGTTCGGTGCGAGAACAATAACCACGGCAGATACGTGGCCGCGACTGCGACGAGAATCGGGACGCCCCACGCAGACTTGGTGCGGATGGTGTGAAAGATCAGCCAGACCAGTGCGACGACACCGAAGTACCAGAAGACCGGGTTGGCGACGCTGGTGACGTATTCGACGATTCCGTCGGTGCCGGTTTGCTCGTAGTGGAACGCCGTTGGTCGGATCATCAGCAACCAGCCGAACGGGTTGGCCTGGTAGCCGTGCGGTGCAATCAGACCGATGTTGTACTCGTAAATCGCCTGATGGTACGTCCACAACGATTCGAGTGCGGATTGGAGCGGGCTTCCCTCCACGACCACCGACTGACGGTCGTACCCGCCTGACGACAACAACCAGCCTGTCCAACTGGCCACATACGTAACAACGGCGACGGGAGCTGCCAGCAGGAAAGCTCGCACGATGTGCCACGCGGCAATCCATGACGGGTTGCGACGCACAGCCTCGACCGCAATCCAGATGCCGAAGACAACGAAGGCGTACAACCCACTCCACTTGACCGCCGTGGCTGCGCCGAGCAAAACCCCCGCGAGAATCAACCATTGGCCCCAGCCCGGTCGTTCGATGTGCCGAAGAATGACAAGGAACGCGGCGAGGATGAAAGCCGCCAAAATTCCGTCGAGCAGTGCGGTGCGGCTCATTGTGATGGCGATGCCGTCCACCGCGACCAGGAATCCCGCGAGGACTGCGGCCGACCGCGAGTGGAACAAACGCCTCGCGATGTGCATCGTGAACAGCACGACGAGAATCCCGGCAACCGCCGTCGCGAACCTCCACCCGAACGAGTTGTCGGGGCCAAACAGTGCCATCCCCGCCCCGATCAGCCACTTTCCCAGCGGAGGATGAGCAATAAACGATGGGTCCGTGCTGAAACCGGACGTGTTGCCAGCGACGAAGTCAACGCCCTCTGGCCATTCCGACTCGAAACCCAGATTCCACAGGGTCCAGGCGTCCCTGACGTAGTACACCTCGTCAAACACCAGAGCACGAGGACTGCCCAGATTCACCAATCGAACGAGAGCGGCGATCAGCAGTACCGGCAAGTACGCGACGAGCGTCTGAACGCGAGGTGAGAGAAGCGAAACCCGGTCACGCACGGCGATGGCGCGGTCGACGAGGCTCATGCCTCAACGGTACGCGAGAATGGGGATGTGCTCATCCTTGCCGCCACCCCGATTGGCAATCTCGGCGACGCCAGCCCGCGGCTGCGCGAGGCGCTCGCGAACGCCGACGTCATCGCGGCGGAGGACACCCGAACCACCCACCACTTACTGTCGGCATTGGGCTTGACGACCGAGGCGAAACTCGTCGCACTGCACGACCACAACGAAACCGCCAAGGCCACCGAGATCGCCGAGCTCGCGCGCGAACGTGACGTCGTGTTGGTGTCCGACGCGGGAATGCCCGGCATCTCGGACCCAGGATTCGGCGTCGTCCGTGCAGCACACGAACTGGGAGTCACGGTCTCGGTAATTCCAGGGCCGTCGGCGGTCATCGCGGCGCTCGCGGTCTCGGGCCAGCCAACTGACCGTTTCGCCTTCGAAGGTTTCGTCCCGCGGAAAGGGCAAGCCACATACTTCGCGAACCTCGCCCGCGAACCGCGAACCCTCGTTTTCTACGAATCGCCACATCGCCTCGCCGATTCGCTCGTCGCGGCGCGAGACGCATTCGGAGCCGACCGCCCGGCAACGGTCATTCGTGAACTCACCAAGATGTTCGAGGAAGTCGCGAACGGAACTCTCGGCACGCTGGCGGAACGCTTCGCTGGCGAGAACCGGGGCGAGATCGTTCTCGTCATCGCGGGTGCGGCAGTGACCGCCATGTCGCTCGATGACGCTCTGGCCGATGTTCGTGCGCGCGTCGGGACGGGCGAGAGGCTCAAGGACGCGTGCCGCGAAGTCGCCGAAGTGACGGGCATTCCCAGTCGCGACCTGTACTCGGCCGCAATCGCCAAGCCGCAAGCCCCGTAAACTAGACAAGTTATGGCGACTGCGGACAACTACTTCATCACGACTCCGATTTTCTACGTCAACGATGTTCCCCACATCGGTCACGCGTACACGGAGGTCGCTGCGGACGTCCTCGCGCGGTGGAACCGCCAGAGCGGCAAGGACGCCTGGCTGCTGACCGGTACCGACGAACACGGCCAGAAGATTTTGCGCACGTCAATTGCGAACGGCGTCTCGCCGAAGGAATGGGCGGACAAGCTCGTCGCCGAGGCGTGGAAGCCGTTGCTTCAGACGATCGACATCGCGAACGACGACTTCATTCGCACCACCGACGAGCGCCACGAGGTTGCCGTCCAGAAGTTCCTGCAGCATCTCAAGGACACCGGGTTCATTTACTCGGGCGAATACGAGGGCTATTACTGCGTCGGGTGCGAGGAATACAAGCAGCCGGGTGACCTGCTCGACGGCGGAGAAGACTTCCCCGGAGACAAGGTCTGCGCGATTCACACGCGCCCTGTCGAAATCCTCAAGGAATCCAACTACTTCTTCCGCATGAGCGACTTCCAGCAGAAACTGTTGGACCTCTACGAATCGCAGCCTGACTTCATCCAGCCCGAGTCGGTCCGCAACGAAATCATCTCGTTCGTCAAGCGCGGGCTCGACGACCTGTCCATCTCGCGCGCCTCGTTCGACTGGGGTGTCAAGATTCCGTGGGACGACAGTCACGTGGTGTACGTCTGGTTCGACGCCCTGCTCAATTACGTCACCGCGACCGGTTGGGGTCAGGATGACGCCGAGTTCGAGAAGCGCTGGCCGGCAATCCACATCGTGGGCAAGGACATTGCGCGTTTCCACGCGGTCATCTGGCCCGCGATGCTCATGGCTGCTGGGCTTCAGCCCCCTCGTCGTGTCTTCGGCCACGGGTGGCTTCTCGTCGGCGGCGAAAAGATGTCGAAGTCGAAACTCACGGGTATCGCGCCTCACCAGATCACGGACGTTTTCGGGTCAGACGCTTTCCGCTACTACTTCATGAGCGCCATCAACTTCGGCCAGGACGGGTCGTTCTCGTGGGAGGACCTGTCGGCCCGTTACCAGTCCGAATTGGCGAACGGTTTCGGAAACCTCGCCAGTCGCGTGATCGCGATGATCTCGCGCTACTTCGAGGACACAGTCCCCGGTGCGAACGAGATGAATGACGCCGACGCGGTAATCGTTGACACGGTTGCGCGTGCGTTCCAGGGTGCGAATGCCGCGATCGACAAACTTGCGATTCACGACGCCATCAAGTCCATCTGGACGATAGTCGACGCGTTGAACCTCTACATCACCGAGCAGGAACCGTGGGTTCTCGCAAAGGATGACGCCAACCGCGCTCGTCTGGAGACGGTTCTGTACACGGCGGTTGAAGGCCTTCGCGCGATTGCCGTCGGGCTTTCGCCGATCATGCCCGATGCGACCCAGAAACTGTGGTCGGCTTTGGGCGTCGGTGAAGCACTCGGAAACCTTCGCGACCAGCACTTGTCGCGTGCGGGCGAGTGGGGTCAGACCCCCGGTGGCATCCGTGTTTCCCCGCTCGACGCTCTCTTCCCCCGCATCGAGGAGTAGACAATGTCCGAGCCGTTGCGCGCCCGCAGCGCGAAAGAGGGAGACGTCACGCGCGATTTGACGTTCCCGCCGGCTCCGCAGCCCTTGACCGTGGCGGTCTACGACAACCACACGCACCTTGAGATCGCCGATGGCGAGAACCCGCTTCCGCCAGAGGAAAGCCTCGCGATGGCGACTGCGGTCGGCATCAAGGGTGTCGTTCAGGTCGGTACGGACCTCGAAACGTCCGAGTGGGGTGCTGACCTCGCCGATCGTGATCCTCGCGTCCTTGCCGCCGTCGCCATCCACCCGAACGAAGCGCCGCGTCTTCACGAGCGAGGCGTACTCGACGAGCACATCGCGGGCATCGCCGCTCTGGCAACGCGTGAGCGCGTTCGCGCGGTGGGCGAGACGGGACTGGACTTCTTCCGCACTGATGAATCAGGCCGTGCGCCGCAGATGCACTCGTTCGAGGCCCACATCGACATCGCCAAAGAAAACGGTTTGGCTCTGCAGATCCACGACCGCGACGCGCACGGTGCCGTCATCGACACCCTGCTTCGCGTCGGTGCGCCCGACAAAACCGTGTTGCACTGCTTCTCGGGGGACGCCGAATTCGCCCGAATCTGTGACGACAACGGGTGGTACCTGTCGTTCGCGGGAACCGTCACGTTCGGAAACGCCAAGGGGATTCGCGAGGCGCTGTCCATCGCGTCACGCGACCGCATCCTGATCGAGACGGACGCACCGTTCCTCACGCCGACACCGTTCCGTGGTCGCCCGAACGCGTCGTTCATGATTCCGTACACCCTGCGATTCATGGCCGAACAGTTGGGGATCGACGAGGGCGAACTCGCCGCGGACATCGCCCGCAACACCGAGACGGTTTACGGCCAGTGGTAGCGCTTCTCGGCGCGAGTGACATTCGCGCGCTTGCGTCGGAACTCGACGTCACCCCGACGAAGAAGTGGGGACAGAACTTCGTCCACGACGCGAACACAGTTCGCAAGATTGTGTCGACTGCCGCGTTGTTGCCCGGTGAATCGGTACTCGAGGTCGGCCCTGGACTGGGGTCTCTGACTCTCGGCTTGATCGAGGCCGGTCACCGCGTCACGGCCATTGAAATCGACCCGCGACTGGCGGAACGACTTCCTCGGACCCTCGTCGAACGCGGCGGCAACCCCGCCGACCTCACGGTCATTCAATCCGACGCACTTCACGTCACGGAACTTCCCGAGCCGCCGACCGCACTCGTCGCGAACCTTCCGTACAACGTGTCCGTGCCCGTCCTCATCCACTTGCTCGAAACGTTTCCGACCATTCGACGCGTGCTCGTTATGGTCCAAGCGGAGGTCGGCCAACGGCTCGCCGCGTCGCCCGGTTCGAAACTCTATGGCGTACCGAGCCTCAAGGTCGCGTGGTGGGGCGATTGGGCCCTCGAGGGAACCGTCAGCCGCCGCGTCTTCTGGCCAGAGCCGAACGTCGACTCGGTTCTCGTGGGAATGGTCGCTCACGAAACTCCCGCCGACGAGTCGGTTCGAGGGCGAGTTTTCGCTCTCGTTGACGGCGCGTTCGGACAGCGACGAAAGACACTTCGCCAGGCGCTGAGAGGTGTGACGGGGTCAACGACGGCCGCGGAAGAGCTCTGTGTTGCCGCCGGAATCGACCCCGGCGCGCGCGGAGAGCAATTGCAACTCGACGGTTTCCTCGCCCTCGCTCGCAACTAACTTCCGATTCTGCAGACATTTTTATGACCGGGGGACCTAGCTCTTCACAGTAGGAAGATGTCTGCAAAAACGGGAGGGGGAGAGAGGTTAGGGTTTAGACATGGCAGCGAGATCGGTCACCGCGACAGCCCCGGGCAAGATCAATGTCTGCATGCGCGTCGGGCCTCTGCGCGACGACGGCTATCACGACGTCGCCACCATTTACCAAGCCGTCTCGTTGCTCGAAGAGATCACGGCGACTGAAGCCGACGACATCACGGTGTCCTTCTCTGGGCCGATTGACACCAGCGGAATCGCGCTGGGGGAGTCGAACCTCGTCATCCGCGCAGCCCGTGCGGTCGCAGCAGAGGCCGGAATCACCGCCGGTGCCCGGCTCGAAGTCGTCAAAAACGTCCCGGTCGCTGGCGGAATGGGTGGCGGATCCGCTGATGCGGCGGCAACCCTCGTCGCCGTTGATGCACTGTGGGGAACTAACCTCGGCTCGAAAACATTGAGCCGCCTCGGGGCCGAATTGGGTGCGGATGTCCCGTTCGCCCTGCACGGAGGCACCGCCATTGGAATAGGCAAGGGCGACGTGCTGTCCCCGGTCCTGGCTACGGGCCACTTCGAATGGGTGCTCGTGACGTGCGACCAGGGTCTTTCCACGCCCGAGGTTTACACACAGTTGGACCGCCACCGTGCTGAGCACTCGATCGACATCGAGACGGTCCCGGTTGACCCCTCGGTTGAAACCGAACTTCTTCACGCTCTGCGCGCGGGCGATGCGGTCGCCCTTGCGGAATACGTGCGAAACGACCTGCAAGCAGCCGCGTTGCAACTCAAGCCTGAATTGGGCGACGTCCTGCACTTTGGCGAAACGCACGGCGCCCTGGCCGGGATTGTCTCGGGCAGTGGCCCGACCGTTGCGTTCCTCGCTGAAGATGACGAGGCCGCACTGGCGCTCGTCGCTGCGTTTACCGCTGAGCGCCGGAAGGCGATGCGGGTGATTTCGCCTGTTCATGGCGCTCGGGTTCACTAAACGGAACCCCGAAGAAACTCAGAAGTACAGCGCCGATCGCGGCTCCGACGAGCGCGATGTCAGCGATGTTGCCGACGAAGAATCCGCCGTAGTCGATGAAGTCGACGATGTGCCCGTTGGCGAACGCCGGTGGGCGAAGCAAGCGGTCGAAGAAGTGCGAGACAGCCCCGCCGAGCATCGACCCGAGAACGAGCGCCCAGTTGTAACGGTGAACGCGCGTTGAGAAGTAACCGAGGCCGAGAGCGACGACACCCGCGATGACAGTCAGAATCCAGGTGTATCCGGTTCCCAGCCCGAACGCCGCGCCCGGGTTGTAGACCAGTCGCAACTGCAAGATTTCACCGATGAGCGGAATCGGCACGCCGGGCTCGAGATAGGTTTCGGCAAGCCACTTGGTGGCCTGGTCGATGAGAATCCAGGAAACGGCCAAGCCAATCGTGAGGACTGAGAGCAGGCGTTGTTTCACGCCTTCATTCTCCCAGAGATTGACTCCCTAAACTTACCGAGTGAACCTCGTCGGCCTTGAAAGCATCTCGCACGAATACCCGAACCGGGTCGTGTTGAACGATGTGACCATCGGAGTCCACGCCGGTGACCGCATCGGGGTCGTCGGTCGCAACGGTGACGGCAAGTCGACGTTGCTCTCGATCATCGGGGGAACACTCATCGCGGACTCGGGTCGGGTGACCCTTCGAGGCGGTATTCGAATCGGAACGCTGACGCAGGACGACGTGTTCGAGGACGACGCTACGGTCGCTCAGACGGTCGTCGGCGATGGGCCGGAGCACGAGTGGGCGGGCAACCCCGTCATTCGCGCTGTTCTGACGGGTCTTCTGTCGGACGTCGACGTCGACGCAACAATCGGTTCACTGTCCGGTGGCCAGCGCCGCCGCACCGCACTCGCAAAACTTCTCGTCGGCGATTGGGATGTGCTCCTCCTCGACGAACCGACCAACCACCTCGACGTGTCGGGTGTTTCCTGGTTGGCTGAACACCTCAATCGTCGCTGGAAAACGGGCGACGGCGCTCTTGTCGTCGTGACGCACGATCGGTGGTTCCTCGACGCGATTTCCACCGAAACGTGGGAGGTCCACGACGGAACGGTGGACCGATTCGAGGGTGGATACGCGGCCTACATTTTGCAACGCGTCGAGCGTCAGCGTCAGGCATCGGCAATCGAGGATCGTCGCCAGAACCTCATGCGCAAGGAACTCGCCTGGTTGCGCCGTGGAGCGCCAGCTCGGACAAGCAAGCCGAAGTTCCGCATCGACGCGGCGACTGAACTCATTGCTGATGTCCCTCCGCCACGTGACCGAATCGAACTCGCCAAGATGGCGACGCAACGTTTGGGCAAGGACGTCGTCGACCTCATTGAGGTGGATTTCGCGATCGACGGGAACACGATTCTCGAGGACGTCGAGTGGCGAATTGCGCCGGGCGAGCGAACGGGAATCCTCGGTCGCAACGGTGCAGGAAAGTCGACCCTACTCGGGCTGATTGACGGTTCGCTGACCGCGACCGCCGGTCGGGTCAAGCGCGGCAAGACGGTTCACCTGCGCCGACTCGACCAGCGACTCGAGGGACTTGAAGAGATTCTCGACGACAAGGTTCGTGAAGTCATCGGGCGCCTGAAGACCAATTACAACGCGGGCGGTGTCGAACTCACGCCTGGGCAGTTGCTGGAGCGACTCGGCTTCAGTTCCGCGCATCTGTCGACTCCCGTCAAGGACTTGTCGGGTGGGCAAAAGCGACGATTGCAGATTCTGTTGATTTTGCTCGACGAGCCGAACGTGTTGCTGCTCGACGAGCCGACGAACGACCTGGACACCGACATGCTCGCTGCTCTGGAAGACGTCCTCGACTCGTGGCCGGGCACTCTCATCGTCGTGTCGCACGACCGCTACTTGCTGGAACGTGTCACCGACAACCAGTACGCCGTCATCGGGCATCACCTTCGTCACCTTCCCGGCGGTGTCGACGAATACCTGCGCCTCGATGCGCGAATCATCGAGCCGGCGGTCGCCGCAAAGCCGACGGCCGTTGCGACAAGCCTTTCCGGTGCAGAAAAGCACGCGCTGGAAAAGGAAGTGAAGTCGCTCGACCGTCAGATTGCGAATGCGCGCGCCACCGTTCAGTCGATCCACGATGAACTCGCGGTTCACGATCAGAGCGATTTTGAAGGGCTGACGAGTTTGTCAACGCGCCTTCGCGATGCCAGCGCAACGCTCGAACAACTCGAAATTCGATGGTTGTCGGCGATGGAGAAGCTCGAAAGCTAAGGGCTCCGCCTCCAGGATTCGAACCTAGACCGAACATCTCCAAAGGATGCCGTGCTGCCATTACACTAAGGCGGACCGTCACAAGGACTCCTCTATTCTGCCCGACCGAAACCGTTTGGCGGTTCGCCGTAGAGGCGTGGTCGCTCTGGTGGCAGAATGGGGACATGACCGATTCCTCCCTCGCCGTGGTGGTTCTCGCCGCAGGCGAAGGGACGCGAATGAAGTCCTCGCTCGCGAAGGTTCTTCACCCCATCGCCGGAATCCCGATGATCGGCCATGTCTTGTCGACCGTTGCCGCCTTGCACCCGCAACACACGGTCACCGTTCTTCGCCATCAGCGCGATGCTGTTGCCGGCGTCGTCGCTGAGCTGACCGAGGGTGTCACGATCGTTGACCAGGACGACGTTCCGGGAACCGGCCGTGCCGTCGAACTTGCGCTCGACGCTCTTGGCGATTTCGATGGGGACGTCGTTGTCGTATCGGGAGACGTGCCGCTTCTCGACGCCGAAACATTGGCAGACCTCGTCGCCGATCACCGTTCACACGACCGCGCCGCATCGGTGCTCAGTGCCGTCGTTGACGACCCGACCGGTTACGGACGCATTGTTCGAACGGCGAACACGTTCACTCGAATTGTCGAACACGCTGTTGCGGACGAATCGGAACTCGACATCTCCGAAGTCAACTCGGGCACGTATGTTTTCAGCGCTGCGCCGCTTCGCGCAGCACTCGCCCAGGTGACGACCGCGAACGCTCAGGGCGAGAAATACCTGACGGACGTGCTCGAACTCCTCGCCGCCGATCACGCGATTGATGCTCGTCCCGTCACTTTCCCGTGGATGGTCGCCGGAGTCAACGACCGAGCGCAGTTGTCCGAGGTGGCTGCCCGACTCAACGCGATGATTGTCCGCGGACACCAGTTGAACGGTGTCACAATCGATGACCCCGCAACGACGTGGATTGACCGCGCTGTGACGATCGAAGCCGATGCGCGAATCCTCCCCGGCACTTTCCTGCACGGCGCGACGAGCATCGCGGCCAACGCGACCGTCGGGCCCGACACCACTCTTCGTGACTGCGAAATCGGCGAGGGGGCAAGCCTCAACCGTGTCGATGCGACTCTCGCCGTCATCTCGGCGAACGCCACCGTCGGGCCGTTCTCGTACCTTCGCGCCGGAACGGTACTCGGCCCGAACGGCAAGATTGGCGCGTTTGTCGAGACCAAGAATTCGACGATCGGCGCCGGTAGCAAGGTTCCGCACCTGTCCTATATCGGTGACACCACCGTCGGCGAGGAATCCAACATCGGCGCCGGGACCATCACCGCGAACTACGACGGTGTGAACAAGCACCGCACGACGGTCGGCTCGCACGTTCGCACCGGTTCGCACAACGTCTTCGTCGCGCCGGTCACCATCAACGACGGCGCGTACACCGCCGCCGGTTCCGTCGTTCGCAAGAACGTGCCAGTGGGGTCACTGGGGATGACCGTCGCCCCGCAACGCAACATCGAGGGTTGGGTCGAGGAACATCGACCAGGAACCGCCGCCGCTGAGGCAGCCAAACGAGCACCGAAAGAATAGGGATCGCACGTGTCGAACATGGAACTTGCCGGCAAGAAGAAACTCATTCTCATTTCCGGCCGTGCGCACCCTCAGTTGTCGGCCGACATCGCCCGCGAACTCGGCATCGATCTGCTTCCCACCGACGCGCGAACCTTTGCGAACGGTGAAATCTACGCACGTTTCGACGAGTCGGTCCGCGGAACGGATGCCTTCGTCATCCAGTCGCACTGCGCCCCGATCAACGAGTGGTTGATGGAACAGCTGATCATGGTGGATGCTCTCAAGCGCGCGAGCGCAAAGCGCATCACCGTCGTCGCGCCGTTCTATCCCTACGCCCGCCAGGACAAGAAGGGCCGCGGCCGCGAGCCGATTTCGGCCCGTCTGATTGCTGACCTGTTCAAGACGGCCGGTGCCGACCGCATCATGTCCGTGGACATTCACGCGGCGCAGATCCAGGGCTTCTTCGACGGCCCGTTCGACCACCTCTTTGCGATGCCCGTTCTGCTCGAGCACTTCCGTGCGCAACTCGACCCCTCGACTCTGACAGTCGTTAGCCCCGACATGGGCCGTGTTCGCGTCGCCGATGTGTGGTCGGACAAGTTGGGCGCCCCTCTCGCGATTATCCACAAGCGTCGCGACCCGCTCATCCCGAACCAGGTGTCCGTCCACGAAATCGTCGGTGACGTCGAAGGCCGCATCTGCCTTATCGTCGACGACCTCATCGACACGGGACGCACGATCGTCAAGGCCGCCGAGGCCCTCAAGAACGCCGGCGCCAAGGGTGTTGTCGTCGCAGCGACCCACGCCGTGTTCTCCGACCCGGCAACGGAAATTCTCCAGTCCGAATTCATCGACAAGGTCGTCGTCACCGACACCCTGCCGATCCCCGAGGAAAAGCGCTGGGATCGCCTCGAGATTCTGTCGATCGCACCGACCATCGCCACCGCGATTCGCGAGGTCTTCGGTGAAGGTTCCGTCACCGGCATGTTCGACGGCGCCGCATAACTCTTGACGGCCTCTCGTCGCGCCGGCCTCGGTTGGGGATTCTTCGGCGTCGCACTGTTCGCGCTGAGTGTTCCGCTCACACGTTCCGCCATTGACCACATGAGTCCCGTGTTCATCACGGCGGGGCGCGCCGTGGTCGCCGCGGTACTCGCCGCCGCGTTCCTGTATTTCCGTAAACAGCCACTTCCATCGCGCAGGCAGTTCGGCCGACTATTCGTCATCGGAGCAGGCGTGATTGTCGGCTTCCCGCTGTTCACCGGTCTCGCGCTGTTGACCGTTCCCGCGTCGCACGCCGCAGTGGTGGTCGGGCTACTTCCCGCAGCGACCGCCGTCATCAGCGTTCTCATCACGGGCGAGCGGCCACCCGTTCGGTTCTGGATTTTCGCCATCGCGGGCGCTCTCGCCGTCATCGTGTTCACGGCGACCTCGCACGGCGGCTTCGAACCGCTCCAACTCGAGGACCTGTATCTGCTGGCCGCTGTCGTTGTCACTGCCTATGGTTACGCCGAGGGGGCTCTGGTTTCGCGTGAAATCGGTTCGTGGCAAACCATCTCTTGGTCGTTGATCGTGTGGAGTCCAATCCTGATCGTCGTGACCGTCTGGTCGCTCATCAACGAGCCGTTTACCCCCGACGTCACCGACTGGGGCGCCTTCGCGTATCTCGCGACCGTGTCGATGTTCTTCGGCTTCTTCGCGTGGTACCGCGGTCTGGCGATCGGTCCCGTGTCAGCCGTCAGCCAGGTTCAGTTGACGCAACCCGTCATGAGCATCATGTGGGCTGCCGTCATTCTCGGGGAAACCATCACCCCGCAGGTCCTGCTGGGCGGCACGGTGGTCATCGCCTGCGCGGCTCTTGCCGTGCGCAGCCGCCTCTCGCGTTAGCGTTCGGGGATCGTGATGTCGGCGATGGGCAGTCGCTCGGCGCGGAACTCGTTCACCTTGTCGGTTGACGGGTAGCCCAGAGCGATTCCGCAGAGCAACTTGTATTGCTTGGGAACGTTGAACTCTTTCTTGACGGGCGTCGACCAAATCGCCAAAGCGCCCTCGGCGCATGTCCCCAGCCCGCGGGCGTGTGCACTGAGCATCAGGTTCTGCATGAACAGCCCCGCATCGGACGCCGAATACGTCGGAAGACCCTTGTGGGTGAAGATGAAAATCGCGACCGGTGCACCGAACAGGTCAAAGTTCCTGGCCCACTGAGCGTCGCGCGCGACGCGGTCGCCGCGGGGGACCCCGATGTGCGTGTACAACTCGCGACCGATTTTCTGGCTGCGGGGCAGGACGTCCTTCGGGTACGGACGGTATACGTGGTAATCGCTCGACGGCAAACCGTCCCCGCGCAAGACGAACATGATCTTGTCCCACAGGTTGCCGTTGATCGCTTTGGCCGCGATGACCCAACGTCGGTTCAACTCGGTGGTGATGCGATTGCGAACATCACCCGTTGCCACGGCAACCATGTACGGTCGGGTGTTCGACCAACTCGGTGCCGTCATCGCGTCCGTCAGGATCGCGTCAATGATGTCCTGCGGGACCGGGGTCGGAAGGAAATCGCGCGTGCTTCGACGTGAAGCGAGGAAAGCGCCGATGTCCGTAGAGTCCATTTCTCTATTCTGACGGCAAACTAGGGGCCGCAGCGCCCCCACGCCTGTTCGCCGAATCGGTTGTACTCGTCGAGTTGCTCGAAGGTCTCAGCGGAACTGACCCCGTAGCCCGAGCCAGGGTCGGGTTGCCCTTCCCACTCTTCGTCCCACGGTCCGATTGACACACACATCACACCGCCACCGTCGGACGTTTCCAGTTCGACGAACCAAATCTCGCCGTTCGCCTCGACAATCGGAGTCACTGGAACGTCGTGCGGGTAGGCCTCGAGGGCGCCGCGGATGAGGTTTCCGTCGTTCTGGCCGACATCGGGGTTGCCGAGTCGCGCCTGGCCGATCGCCGTCAACAAGTCGTTGAGCTCGTGCGAGCCCTGGGTCAACTCGTCTTCACCCGGCAACAGCTCGTCGGGATCGAACGTGGTTGTGACAGTGAAACGGTAGTTCGTCGCGCCCGGATCACTGGATTGCGTTCCCCAGCGAATCTCGAACAATTCCATCTGGAACGGAACTTCTCCCTCTTGTCCGACCAAGCGGAATGGGGGCGGTGCCGATTGAACGAAATACGCAATCTCGTCAGGAGCCGTCAGCGACGCCACGCACGCAGCATGGGCATCCGTCTCGGCAAACCCTTCCAATTCCTGAGTCGTGTAGTCGGGGGCGACCGCGTAGCGGTCTGCGCCGTGAGTCATCGCCCACGTGATCGCCCACGTGCACACCGATTCTGCGTTCGATTCCCTGTCGCCGATGCGGACGAACGTCACCGTCGCATCCGCGTCGTCGACACAATTTTCGAGACTGCAATCGAACAGGTCACTGACTTCGCCGAAGCCTTCAGGCATTTCCGAGGCGGCAATCTCTTGAATCCATGCACCGGCGAATTTGGCTTGTTCGATGCGCAGGTTGGCGTCGCCGCTCAGCCCGGTCAGACCAACAACCCCCAGTGCAACGGCTCCGGGTGCGATGGCAAGTGCGACCGCGGCGACGATCGGTGTTGCTAACTTTCGGAATGTGACGGAGTCACGCGCCCAGTTGATGAGCCCGAAAACGAGAACGACAACCGCTGCGAAGTTCCCGATGGTGAGGTCGAGAAACTGGATGAAACTAAACGACGGGCCGGTCGATTCCAGTTGGGAGAGTTCACCGTTTCGGGCCATCTCCCATGCGCGCACTTCAGCGGCAATCGTGAAATAACCCAGCAACATCGCGGTGCCGAAAAACAGGTTTGGCGCGATCGGCAACTTGGCGGTCTTTGCACGCTCGGGCACGGGCTTGTCGCCTGAGTCCGCCGGCAATTCCGGGGTGGACTCGGGGCTTTTTGGCGGCGCTACTTCTGATTTTTCAGCGTTGCCAGTTTGCGCCTGCGATGCCGCCAATTCCCGCGCGCGAATCCCGCGACGGATTGCCATGACGACCAGGTGTGTGACCGCAAAGACGTAAACGAAAATCCACGGAACAACGAACTCCGCATTGCGCAACCGGTCCTGCTCCGTCATCCCAGCGAAGAACGATCCGATGTTGACCAAAGCTGGAAGCAGACCGAGAACTGCGCCACCGATCAGCGGGACACCGGCGACCTGCTGCAGTGCAAAGATTCGTTCGGCATTGAGCCTCTGGGCTTCCGGCGCCTGTTTGGTCAGCCGGAACGATTTATAGGCGAAGTAAACGGGACCTGTCCCGAACACGGCCATGATCAGGGTGCCACTCGCTCCAAACCACGAGCCCCCGTCCGTGTTTTGGGTGTCTGCGTAGGCAACGTAGCCGAACCCAACCAACCACAGGGCGAGGGTGGCTGCGTAAACCATGACGAGGTTTCGAACCCAGGTCGGTTTGGCTGTGGTCACTTTTGGCTCCCCTCGGATGCCCACATTGTGGCTTGATGAGAGGCTAGTCCGCGCCCGAGTGTGAGGCAATAGCCTCACGGATTGGGATTAGTGAGTGTCTTCCGCTTCGATTTCGGAGCGATCGCCAGACCACAGTGTGTGGAACGTGCCGGCCTTGTCGGTTCGCTTGTAGGTGTGAGCGCCGAAGAAGTCGCGCTGACCCTGAACGAGCGCGGCGGGCAGGCGGTCGGCACGAAGTCCGTCGTAGTACGACAGCGACGAACTAAACGCGGGGGCGGGGATACCGGCGCTGGTCGCGGCAATGACGACTCGGCGCCACGCTTCCTGGGCTCCAGAAACGGCCGTGGCGAAATACGGCGCAGCCATCAAGAGCGCGAGCGACTCGTCAGCGCGGTAAGCCTCGGTGATGCGGTTGAGGAACTGCGCACGGATGATGCAACCGCCGCGCCAGATGCGGGCGACCTCGCCCAAGTTGATGTTCCAGTTGTATTCGGCTGCACCGGCACGAATCGCGTCGAAGCCCTGCGAATACGCGACGATCTTGGATGCGTAGAGTGCCTGGCGAACGTCCTCGATGAAGGCGTCCTTGTCGGCTGCGGAGTAGGACGACGGCCCGGCCAGATCGCCAGCAAGAGCGCGCTGTTCGGGATGCGAGGACAGCCCGCGAGCGAACACGGCTTCGGCGATTCCGGAAACCGGTGTTCCCAGCGACAGCGCGGTCTGAACAGTCCAAACGCCGGTGCCCTTCGACCCGGCCTGGTCGACGATGACGTCGACGAGCGGCTTGCCCGTGGCGGCGTCGGTCTGGCGAAGAACTTCGGCGGTGATCTCGATGAGGTACGACTCGAGTTCGCCCTTGTTCCACTCGGTGAACACGTCGGCGATTTCCGCGGGGGACAGGCCCGTTCCGCGACGGATGAGGTCGTACGCCTCGGCGATCAACTGCATGTCGGCGTATTCGATGCCGTTGTGAATCATCTTGACGAAGTGGCCGGCGCCGTCGGTGCCGATGTGAGTGACGCAGGCCTCGCCTTCGGCGATGGCGGCGATTCCCTTGAGGATTGGTCCCAGGGTTTCCCACGCCTCGGCTGAACCGCCGGGCATGATTGACGGGCCGGTCAACGCGCCCTCTTCGCCACCCGAGATGCCAGCGCCGACAAAGTTGATGCCCGTCTCCCGAACGGCCTTTTCGCGGCGGATCGTGTCGGTGAACAAGGCGTTTCCGCCGTCGACGATGATGTCGCCGGGCTCGAACACCTCGCACAACTGGTCGATGACAGCGTCGGTTCCCGCGCCAGCTTTCACCATGATGATCGCGGTGCGGGGCTTCGACAGTGCGTCAGCGAAATCCTGCATCGTCTTCGCGGCGATGAAGTTCGCTTCGGGGTGAGCCTCGACCAGCGTCTCGGTCTTGTCCCACGAGCGGTTGTAGACCGCGACGCGGTTGCCCTCGCGCGACGCGAGATTGCGGGCGAGGTTCGACCCCATGACCGCGAGACCGACAACACCAATATTGGCTTGAGACATTCCGACTCCTGACGCGAAAAACGGGGTGAAAATCAGTCCCCAGCCTATCGGGTATGCTGAAAGCGAACTTCGGCGAGGGGGATTCGTTCCCCGTAATCGACGCGGTGGTCAGGCACTTGTCTTTCCTCACGCTTCCGGCGTTCGAGTCGAACACACAAGGGGCCAGTCCCCGCGAAAGGTTGAAATCATGGCAGAACAGTTCGCCCTCCAGGCACAGGTTCGCACCTCATTCGGTAAGGGTGCAGCGCGCAAGCTGCGCGTCACCGGCTTCGTCCCCGCCGTCGTTTACGGTCACGGTGGCGACACCCAGCACGTCGCGCTTCCCGCGCACGAGCTGTCGCTCCTCGTCCGCCACAAGAACGTCCTCATTGACCTCGACATCGCAGGCAAGAAGGAACTCGTTCTCGTCAAGGACGTCCAGAAGGACTACGTCCGTCAGACGCTCGAGCACGTCGACCTCGTCATCGTTCGCAAGGGCGAGACCGTCACGGTCAACATCCCCGTCGTCATGGTCGGCCACTCGTTCCCTGGAACCGTCGCGATGATCGAGCACCAGACCCTGACCGTCGAGGCTGAGGCGACCCACATCCCCGAGCACATCGAGATCGACGTCACCGACATGCACGAGCACACTCACGTGTCGGCAAAGGACGTCAAGCTGCCCCAGGGCGTCACGCTTCACCTCGACCCGGAAGCGATCATCATCGCCGTCCAGTCGGTGCCTCGCGCCGAGTCGCTGGAAAATGACCCCGCACACGTTGCCGAGGCCGCCGCGGCCAAGGCGAACGAGGCTGCAGCCGAGTAATCGTGTCAACTGCGTGGCTCGTAGTCGGGCTCGGTAACCCCGGGCCCGACTACGCCACGCACCGCCACTCCATCGGTCAGCGCGTCATCGACGCACTCGCCGACCAGATGGGGGAGAAGTTCAAGCGTCACAAGTCGATTGCGAACGTCGCCGAAGGCCGATTCCGCCCTGGTACGGACAAGGTAATCATTGCGACGCTTCTGAGTTTCATGAACACGTCGGGCGCCCCGATCCGTGCGCTGTCCGACTTTTTCGGGGTTGACCCCGACCGCGTCATCGTCGTCCACGACGACATCGATCTGCCGTTCGACACCGTCCGCATCAAGTTTGGTGGAGGTCACGGCGGTCAGAACGGGCTGCGGTCAACGATTCAGCACATCGGCGCTGACTTTGTTCGCGTGCGCGTCGGTGTTGGCCGGCCAGCTGGCGAGAAGGACGCTGCTGTTCACGTTCTGGAGCCGTTCAGCAAGGCCGAGCGTGACGTCTTGCCCAGCCTGATCGCGGACGCCACGGGTGCCGTCGAGTCAATCGTGCTCGAAGGACTGTCCGCCGCCCAGTTGCGGTACCACTCGCCCGCGCAATAGCCCGCCCTAGACTGAGCGAGTGAGTCTCGCGGGGTTGGTGTCATCGGTAAGGCCCCTGGCGCGTACCCTTCGCGGGCCAGCTCTCGTCCTGGAAGACGGTGCTCGTGCCCCAATCATCGCGGCGATGTGCGCAGAGCCGCAGGTTCTGTTGGTTGTCACCGCGACCGGTCGCGAAGCCGAAGCGCTCGCCGAATCTCTCGCGACGTGGGGCGTCGACGCCGTCATCTTCCCGTCGTGGGAAACCCTTCCGCACGAGCGACTGAGCCCGTCGAGCGAGACCATCGCCAACCGAGTCCAGGCGCTTCGCCGTATTCGCACGTGGAACGGAATCGCGTCGCTCGTCGTCATCG
Source organism: uncultured Gulosibacter sp. (assembly GCA_964637095.1). Lineage (GTDB taxonomy): Bacteria > Actinomycetota > Actinomycetes > Actinomycetales > Microbacteriaceae > MWH-TA3. Next base: position 130,081 of record CAZWTW010000003.1, on the reverse strand, counting down.
CCAGCGTCCGTGCCGCACTTCAACCGTTATCGGCTGCCGTCGCCGACGCTGCCCCGCTGACGCTGTCCGTCGGTGAACGCCACAATCTGCTGGACGTGTCCCGTGACTTGATCGAACGCGGATATCAGCGAGTCGACATGGTGTCCCGTCGCGGGGAGATGGCTGTCCGCGGTGGAATTCTCGACGTGTTCCCGCCACTGGCCGGGCACCCCGTCCGCGTGGAATTCTTCGGGGACGACATAGACGAGATTCGCGAGTTCTCTATCGCCGACCAGCGTTCGCTTGCCGATGTGAAGTCGGTCGAAGCGTCGGCCGTTCGCGAAATCCTCTTGACGCCCGACGTCCGCGCACGTGCCGCGAAGTTAGCGGAACGAGTCCCGTCACTGCGGTCGCTTGCCGAGCCGATTTCCGAAGGCATCGCCGTTCCGGGAATGGAATCGCTGCTTCCCGCTCTCGTCGACGAAATCGTGCCGCTCATCTCGTTCTTCCCCGACTCCGCGACGGTCATCGTCGTCGGCCCCGACCGCGTTCGCGCTCGTGCGGAAAGCCTTTTGCTGACAAACCAGGAATTTCTCGCCGCAGCGTGGCAGTCCGTCGGCGATGGTGGAGAAATCCCGATCGATCTGTCGATGTCGGACTTCGTCGATTTCGACCAGTTCCGCGCCGATGTCGCCCGCCGTGAATACTTCACGATGACCTCGCTGGATTCCGGACAGGAATCGCGGGTCCAATCGAAATCCATCCCCTCTTTTGTCGGTGACCCCGACGGCGCCGTCGCCTATACGGGTGAGCGTCTCAGGGCGGGCGGAGTCGTCGTCATCGTCGCAGCCGGTCATGGAACTCTCGACCGCGCGCGGGATCTGCTGGCCGAGGCTGGACTTGCCGCCCGTCCCGTTGACGCAGTTCCCGACAACCCCGAGGCCGGCGTCGCGTATCTGATGTCGGGAGCGGTTGACCACGGCGTTGAACTCCCCGAAGCCGGACTGACCATCATCGGCGAGGCCGAATTCTTCGGTCGCCGGGAATCGCGCGTCACCAAGGATTCGACGCGCCTGGCCGCCAAGCGCAAGTCGACCGTTGATCCGCTCTCGTTGGTTGCCGGCGACTACATCGTTCACGAGACTCACGGAATCGGTCGATTCGTCGAGATGGTCGAACGTGACATCATCGTCAACGCGCGCACCAAGACGAAGGCAAAGCGCGAATACCTCGTCATCGAATATGCGCCGAGCAAGCGCGGATTCCCCGGTGACAAGTTGTATGTGCCGACTGATCAGTTGGGACTCGTCTCGCGCTATGTCGGTGGCGAAGACCCGACTCTGTCCAAGATGGGCGGGTCGGACTGGTCGGCGACGAAGGGGCGCGCTCGCAAGGCTGTCCGTGAAATCGCTGTCGAACTCGTCAAACTGTACGCGGCTCGTGCCCAGTCGCGCGGATTCGCGTTCCCGCCGGACACCCCGTGGCAGCGCGAACTCGAGGACGCGTTCCCGTACCACGAGACTCCCGACCAGTTGACGACGATCGACGAGGTCAAGGCGGACATGGAGCGGGAAATCCCGATGGACCGCCTGTTGGCGGGCGACGTGGGGTTCGGAAAGACCGAGGTTGCCGTTCGCGCAACGTTCAAGGCCGTCATGGCGGGCAAGCAGGTTGCGGTCATCGCACCGACCACGTTGTTGGTTCGCCAGCACACCGAAACGTTCCGCGACCGATTCGCGGGATTCCCCGTCCGGCTTGCACCGCTATCCCGATTCCAAACGGATTCCGAGGCAAAGCACACGGTGGAATCGCTGGCAGACGGAACTCTCGACGTTGTCATCGGCACTCACCGCCTGCTCTCGTCGAACATTCGATTCAAGGATCTGGGGCTCGTGATCATTGACGAGGAACAGCGTTTTGGTGTTGAGCACAAAGAGGCGTTGAAGAAACTCAAGAACAACGTCGACGTTCTCGCGATGAGCGCGACGCCGATTCCGCGAACCCTCGAGATGGCGATCGCGGGAATCCGCGAGATGTCGACACTGGCGACCCCGCCGGAGGAACGCCACCCTGTCCTGACGTATGTCGGCGAGTATTCGGACGACCAGGTCGCCGCGGCGATCAAGCGCGAACTCCTTCGCGAAGGTCAGGTGTTCTACGTTCACAATCGCGTCACGACGATTCCCGGGGTCGCGAACCGGTTGGCGGAACTTGTCCCCGAGGCGCGCATCGCGGTCGCCCACGGCAAGTTGTCCGAATCGCAACTCGAAAAGGTCATGCTCGACTTTTGGGATCGCAAGTACGACGTCCTCGTCTCGACGACGATTATCGAGACCGGGCTCGATGTGCCCAACGCGAACACGCTCATCGTCGACCGCGCCGACAAGTACGGGCTCAGTCAGTTGCACCAACTCCGAGGACGTGTCGGGCGCTCGCGCGAACGCGCCTACGCGTATTTCCTCTACGACCGCGGTCACGAACTGAGCGAGACCGCCTACGAGCGACTCAAAACCATCTCGCAAAACTCTGACCTCGGCGGGGGAATGGCGATTGCGATGAAGGACCTCGAACTGCGCGGGGCGGGAAACCTGCTCGGTGCGGAACAGGCTGGCCACATCGCCGGTGTCGGATTCGACCTGTACCTGCGCATGATCTCCGAAGCCGTCGGCGAATTCAAGGGCGAAGTCGCCCCGGAGTCCAACGACCTGCGACTCGAAATCCCCGTTGATGCCCGTATCCCCGAGGACTACATCGACTCAGAGCGTCTGCGTCTCGAGGCGTACCAGAAGCTTTCGGCCGCGTCCTTCCCCAGCGCACCCGACGACGCGATCGACCGCGAACTCGACGAGCTCATCGACCGTTACGGCGAAGTGCCAGCCCAGGTGCACACGCTGGCAAACGTTGCCCGTCTGCGCCGCAAGATTGGCCAGTGGGGCATCACCGACCTGGTCACGACGGGCACCAATTTGAGAATCGTCGGTGAACCGCTTGCCGATTCGCGACAGATGCGACTCCAGCGCCTGTATTCCGGCGCCAAGTACGTGAACACGATGAATTCGTCGATCGTGCCGATGCCCGCCCGTGAAGGCGACGAGTTAGTCGCGTGGGTGGACGAATTGGTCACCGCGATTTATGGTGAGGAATCGTGACCGACTCCCGCCACCCCGAACTTGACGCCCTGATCGACGTCATGGCGACACTTCGTGGGCCGGACGGGTGTGCGTGGGACCGCGAACAGACACACGAGTCGCTCCTCAAGTACCTCGTCGAGGAAAGCCACGAGTTCATCGACGCCGTGGAATCGGGCGACCGGGACCACATGCTCGAAGAGTTGGGGGACGTGCTGTACCAGGTGCTGTTCCACGCCGACCTGGCAGCCGCCGATCCGGACCGACCCTTCACGATCGAGGACGTCGCCCGCGTCGCCCGCGACAAGATGGTTGGTCGCCACCCCCACGTGTTCGGCGATGTCGTCGCGGATACCGCGGACGAGGTGTCGGCGAACTGGGAGAAGTGGAAGGCCGCCGAGAAACCCGAACGGGAATCGAAGTTTGACGGGATCCCGAAGGGGTTGCCGGCGTTGGCGCTCGCGGACAAGGTCATCGGAAAGTTGTCGTCGGCGCCCACAAGCGAGTCGTTGCCGACGGACACCACGAGTGACGAACTCGGAAGTCTATTGCTGGGAATTGTCGCCGCCGCGCGCGAGCAGGGACTGGACGCCGAAGCGGCTCTGCGTGCCGCGGTGCGACGTGCTATTTCTGACGACGAAGCCGCGGAATAACCAACAGCCCGATGACCCACGCCCCGACAATCGCGCCCTGACCAATCAGTCCTGGGACGAACCCGGACTGCGTGCCCGCGATGATGGTTTCCGAACTGGGACCATAGGGATAACGCGCGTAGGGATCGCCCGTCTCTTCGAGCAACGTGCACTCGTTGATGACGATTCGCTCGGTCGGTGACAACTGCATTTGACGAGTCGGCAGAACGATGGTCGTGAACAGGTCAATCGGCGCGGTGGTCTTCGGCGAATCTGGCGTGACCGCTTCGGTTTCGCCCATCCACATTGTGTTCACGAAGTACGCCATCTTCGGTTCAACCGCCTCGGAGACGAGCACGAATGGGATGATCGGCGCGGCGGCCCACACCGTGTTGTATCGGGGCACCGTCGTGGTGCTGGTCGTCGGGCTGGGACACGTCGGGTCAATCGGGTAACCCGTCACGGGGTCCGTCTTGACTTCGCCCTCCTTGCCCCAATCGAAGGTCCAGTATTCGGTGGTCTGCTGAACTCCGGGAAGCGCCGCCACGGTTCCGAGGACGAGGAACGGGCCGACCACGAGCGATGTGATCGCGGCGTACGCAAGCGCGGTCGCGGTTCCGGCCTTGCGGACGCTGGCAAAGGCGACAGCAACGAGCACGTCGACGATAAGTACTTCGAGTTTCAGTGCACCCAGCGCGGGGATCCAGACGTCGGGTCCGACGCCCGTCGCAAGGATTGCCCATGCGAAAGCGGGAGTTGCCGCGAAAACAAGCGACCAGCCGACAACGAATGCCGTGACGAATGAATCGAGAAATCCAGAGGCGCCCGTGGCGTGGCGAACGCGGTCGACAATCGCCGGAACGGTGAACAGGGCAAACGCGAGGACCAACATCGTCGAGAACGAGAGCGCCATGCGGCCTGAATCGAGTCCCTCGGTGTTCGTCTCCCGACTGAGGACCGTCAGCGATGTGGCGACGAGAGCGAAAACACCCTCGGCGGCGACAACCGAAATCCAGAGTGGTGTTCGGATGACGGCGGTCACCGATGCACTGATGCGAGCGAGAATTCCTGAATTTCTCATGTCTTCAGTGTGCCACCGATTCGGCAAGGGGCTGACGGTCAAAGGTCCCGTCGCGTGAAACAATAGAAACCATGGCCAGCGTGACACCACCCCGAGGGATGCGCGACTTCACGCCGGCCGTCAAGGCCCAGCGTGAACGTGTGTTGTCGCGTATTCGTGCCTCGTATCGCGCACACGGCTTCGACGAAATCGAAACGCCGGTCATGGAAGAGTCCAGCCGATTGTCGGCGGGACTCGGTGGTGACAACGAGAAACTTGCTTTCGGGATCCTCAAGCGGGGATTGACCACCGAGGACCTTGCCGGTGCCACCTCAACCGCCGACGTGATCGACATGGGTCTTCGATACGACCTCACCGTGCCGCTCGCCCGATTCTTTGCCACCAACCGCGCCGAACTTCCGCCCGTCTTCCGTGCGATCCAGATCGCCCCCGTGTGGCGAGCGGAACGCCCTCAAAAGGGCCGCTTCCGTCAGTTCGTGCAGTGCGACATCGACATCATCGGTGAGCCCGGAACTCTTGCCGAGGTTGAACTTCTCACGGCAACCCTGTCGACTCTGGATTCTCTTGGCATCACCGGCACCACGATTCGCCTGAACGACCGCCGCATTCTGCTCGGACTTCTCGACGCCTTGGGCCTCACCGATACCGAATCGGCGCTCATCACCTTGGACAAGTTGGACAAGATCGGCGCAAGCGGAGTTCTCGACGAGCTGCGCGAGCGCGGTGCGTCGGCGACCGCTCTCGACACCCTGTCGGCACTGCTGTCGAGCCACTCGAATCCGACCGTGGCACCGACGCTAGCGGCAATCACCGCGGCCCTGCCCGACGGTGTCGCGCCCGACGCGGTCGCCGAACTGGCCGCCATCGCGGACGCTGTCGGCCACGCCGGTCGACTGATTTTCGACCCGTTCCTCGTTCGCGGGATGGGCTATTACACGGGCGCGATCTTCGAGGTCGCCCACCCCGACCTCGGCTATTCCCTCGGCGGCGGTGGCCGTTACGACGGCATGATCGGTCGCTTCCTGGGAACAGACGTTCCCGCGGTGGGCTTCTCGCTCGGATTTGAACGACTCGTTGACCTCGTCGCCGAATCCGACGACACCGATGACTGCTCGGTCGCCGTGATTTACGACCCCGAATTGTCGCCGGCGGAACTCGTCGAGACAAAGAAGTCGCTGCTGTCCGAGGGCCTTCGCGTCCGACTCGTCGTCAAGACGAAGAACACGCGTGCGATTCTCGACCAACTCGACCGCGACGGGTTTCGTCGCTATGCCTTCCTCAACCCGGGCGAACCGCTCGAGTGGAAGACCCTGTCGTAACGCCCTAGGCTTAAACCACCACCACATCTACAAGGAGAAACTGTGTCCGCTATTGCGTTCGTTGATGCCCGCGAAATTCTTGACTCGCGTGGAAACCCCACCGTCGAAGTTGACGTCGTTCTCGAGGACGGTACCGTCGCATCGGCCGCAGTCCCGTCTGGCGCCTCGACCGGTGCGTTCGAAGCCTACGAACTGCGTGACGAGGACAAGTCGCGTTACGGCGGAAAGGGCGTCCTCAAGGCCGTCTCCTCTGTCATCGAAGTTCTCGGCGACGCAATCGAAGGCCTTGACGCCAGCGAACAGCGTTCGATCGACGCCGCGCTGATCGAAGCCGACGGAACCGACAACAAGTCCAAGCTCGGAGCGAACGCCATTCTCGGTGTGTCCCTCGCAGTTGCCAAGGCCGCAGCGCTGTCGGCGGATCTGCCCCTCTTCCGCTACCTCGGCGGACCCAACGCTCACGTTCTTCCCGTCCCGATGATGAACGTCATCAACGGTGGAGCGCACGCCGACACCAACGTCGACGTCCAGGAATTCATGGTTCTGCCGATCGGTGCCGAGTCGTACCGCGAGGGACTTCGCTGGGGCGTCGAGACGTACCACGCACTCAAGTCGGAACTGAAGTCGAAGGGCTTCGCAACCGGTCTCGGTGACGAGGGTGGTTTCGCTCCGAACCTCGCCAACAACCGCGCGGCACTCGACTTCCTCATGGAGGCGATTACCAAGGCTGGCTTCACCCCCGGCAAGGACATCGCTCTCGGCCTCGACGTTGCTGCGACCGAGTTCCACACCGACGGAAAGTACCGCTTCGAGGGCAAGGACCTCTCGGCGGGCGAACTGATCGCGTACTACTCGGAACTCGTTGCCGCGTACCCGCTCATCACGATCGAAGACCCGCTCTCCGAGGATGACTGGACCGGTTGGGAAGCAATCACCGCTGAACTGGGTCAGAAGGTTCAGCTCGTCGGAGACGACCTGTTCGTCACGAACCCGTCGCGTCTGTCGGACGGAATCGGCCGCCACGTCGGAAACTCGATTCTCGTCAAGGTCAACCAGATCGGTTCGCTGACGGAAACCCTCGACGCCGTGTCGATGGCGCAGCGCGCCGGGTACACCGCCGTCCTCTCGCACCGTTCGGGCGAGACCGAAGACACCACCATCGCCGACCTCGCCGTCGCGACGAACTGTGGCCAGATCAAGACCGGAGCGCCCGCACGCAGCGAGCGCGTCGCCAAGTACAACCAGCTTCTTCGCATCGAAGAGGAATTGGGCGACTCGGCGGTTTACGCAGGGCGCTCGGCGTTCCCGCGTTTCCAGGGCTAACACGCTGAAGAGGAGGGGGTGCGAAGAGGTTCGCACCCCCTTCGCTTACCCTTGGAGAATGAGCACACCTCGCCCGAAGCGCCCCGGCACACCGCCGCGCCAGCGCCGTGCGCCGCGTGCTCGTGTGCCGCTGAACCTTGGTGATGTGTGGGCCCGGCAACTCGAGCGATCGGGGATGTGGCTGGGAATTCTCATCATCATCCTGGTCGCGACGCTTGTGCTTTTCGAGCCCGTCCAGATATGGTTCCAACAACAGATTCGAATCGGGGAACTGCGCGCCGAAGTGACCAAGTCCAAGGCGGCGGTGGCCGAAATGCAGGAAGACCTCAAGCGTTGGGGCGACAAGGCGTACGTCGAAGCGCAAGCGCGACAGCGACTGTTGTTTGTCTATCCAGGCGACGTCTCGTACCTGATCGTCAACGACATTGTTGTGGACGAAACCGTCGCGGTGGATGCGTCCGCCGCGGTTCGCACCACCGACATCAACTGGGTCGACGCCTTGGTCAGCTCGTACATCGCCGCAGCCGTCGACCAGGAAACCGAATGAGCATGACTCCGGCGACCGAGCGTGACCTCGAGATCATGGAACTGCAATTGGGCAGGCCCATGCGTGACGTTGTGGGGATCGCTGCCCGCTGTGCGTGCGGTGCGCCGACGGTCGTGTCGACAAAGCCACGGCTGAGCGACGGTACCCCGTTTCCGACGTTTTACTATTTGACCCATCCCGCAGCAACGGCGGCCATCTCAACTCTCGAAGCGAACGGTTTCATGGCGGTCGAACAAGCCAAACTCGCTGACGACGACGGCCTGCACGCAGCATACGAGTCGGCGCATCGGGCATACATCGCAGACCGCGACGAGCACGGGCACGTCCCCGAAATCGACGGAATAAGTGCTGGCGGAATGCCAACTCGCGTGAAGTGCTTGCACGCGCTGGCGGGTCACAGCCTCGCCGCTGGTGTTGGCGTGAACCCGATCGGCGACGCTGCCCTCGCTGCGTGCGGGTGGAAGCCCGAGGTGTGCGAATGTTCACCCGACGCGCGCGGCTGAGCCTGCTTCTCATCGTCGCGCTGGTTTTCGGAGCGGCGGCACCGGCGTCGGCCGATCGATACCGTGATTCGCAGTGGTGGCTTTCAGAACTGGGTGTGACCCAGGCGTGGAAAACGGCTACGGGCCGGGGAATCACCATCGCGGTCATCGACACGGGAATTGACGGCGATCACCCCGACCTGACCGGCCAGGTCGTCGGTGGGGCGGACATGTCGGGAATCGGTTCCCCCGACGGGCAAAAGACTTTGACCCCCGAGAAGGACCATGGCACGAAGGTGGCGTCGCTTGCGGCCGGGCACGGTGCCGGGTCGAAAGGCGTCATGGGAACTGCGCCGGACGCCAAGTTGTTGAGCGTCAGCGTCTCGTTCGACAAAGGCGACTCCTCGACGGACCAGCAGGTCGCGGACGGCATCAACTGGGCGGTCGACCACGGCGCCGACATCATCGTCATGTCGTTCGTCATGAACCGACCGTGGTGGACTCCGGAATGGGACAAGGCGTTCCTCAAGGCAGAGAAAGCCGGGGTGCTCATCGTCGCCGCCGCGGGGAACCGGGGAAGCGGGACGGATTCGATCGGCGCACCCGCCACGATTCCGGGGGTACTCGCGGTGGGCGGTGTTTCACGGGACGGGACAATCAGTACGTACGCGTCAACGCCAGGCTCAACCATCGGCGTGGTCGCACCGAGCGAGCGTCTGCCCGGGTCGATCCCAGGCGGGGGCCGCGAATTTTGGAACGGTACTTCTGGTTCTGCCCCGATTGTGGCGGGAATTGCGGCGTTGGTGATGCAGGCACATCCCGACCTCGACACCGCCAACGTCATCAATCGAATCCTGGAGACGGCTGATCGCGTTGGGAAAAAAGGCAACGTGAATTATGGCTGGGGCATCATTGATGCCGCCGAGGCAGTCAGCGCTGACATTCCGCTCGTTGACGTCAATCGACTGGGCACAATCGAAGAGTGGATTCCCCTCCACCGATTCACTGAGTGGGAAACAACCGCCGTTTCCGTGGCACCGCCAGAGCCGCTGGAACCTGAAAACCCCGTCGTCACGCCAGAGGCGCAGGACCGCGCGGCAGCAGAGTCCGCTTGGGTCGACCTTTGGGCGCCCCTCCTCGGGCTTGGCGGCTTGCTCGCGTCGTTCGGGGTGATGATCTACGGATTCATCCGGAGGGCGCTTCTGGCGCGCGCGGAGGCAACTACGCGGTAGATTTGAACGGTTGTTGTCAATTCTCAACAGGAGTTTTCGTGCCTAAAATCCTCATCGTCGGTGGCGGTTACGCCGGTTTCTACACCGCATTCAAGCTTCAGAAGCACCTTCGCCGCGGCGAAGCCGAGGTCACACTCGTCGACCCGCTTCCGTACATGACCTACGCGCCGTTCCTCCCCGAGGTTGCCGCTGGCTCGATCGAGCCGCGCCACGTCATCGTGCCGCTGCGTCGCCACCTCAAGAAGACCAACGTGGTCCAGGGCAAGGTCGTCGCTGTCGACCACAAGAAGAAGACGGCGACCATCGAACCGTCGGCTGGCAAGACCTACACCGTGAAGTACGACCAGATTGTTCTGGCCGCCGGTTCCGTCTCGCGCACCTTCCCGATTCCGGGCGTTGCGGACGAGGCAATTGGAATGAAGTCGATCGAAGAGGCCGTTGCTGTTCGTGACCGTCTCATCGACAACTTCGCCAAGGCCGCGAACCTGCCCGCCGGCAAGGAGCGCGACCGCCTGCTCACCGTCACCGTCGTCGGTGGTGGCTTCGCGGGAATCGAAACCTTCGCAGAACTTCGTTCGCTGGCATCGGGCCTGCTCAAGCAGTACCCCGAACTGACCATCGACGACACCAAGTTCCACCTCGTCGAGGCCATGGGACGCATCATGCCCGAGGTGTCGCTCGAGACCTCGAAGTGGGTGCTCAAGAACCTCGCCGAGCGCAACGCGACCGTCCACCTCGACACGCAGTTGCAGTCGGCTGTTGGCGGAAAGATCGAACTGTCGACCGGAATCTCGTTCGAGTCCGACCTCATCGTCTGGACCGCCGGTGTCATGGCGAACCCCGTCGTTCGCGCAACCGACTTCCCGATCGAAGAGCGTGGGCGCATTCGTTCGTCCGCAACCCTGCAGATCACCGACGACAAGGGCAAGGTCATCAAGGGCGCCTGGGCTGCCGGTGACAACTCGGCCGTTCCCGACCTCACCGGTGGTGGCGTCGGCGGAATGTGTGTCCCCAACGCTCAGCACGCGGTTCGCCAGGCCAAGTTGATGGCGAAGAACATCGTCGCCGTCCTTCGTGGCGAAGAGCCCCGTCAGTACATCCACAAGAACCTCGGCGCCGTCGCTGGCCTCGGGCTCGGACACGGCGTGTTCCAGTCGGGCAAGATCGCGGTCAAGGGATTCGTCGCGTGGGTCATGCACCGCGGTTACCACGGACTTGCCATGCCGATGTGGGAGCGCAAGTTCCGCGTCATCGGCGACTGGGTTCTTCAGTTGATCGTCGGTCGTGACACGACCTCTATCGCGTTACGTGAGACGCCGAAGGCCTACTTCCAGGCGTTCGCGTCGCGTCCCGCCCCCAAGAAGTAACGAGATTCACTTCGAAGGCCCGGCGGGAAAACCTCCGGGCCTTCGTCATTCCCGCACAATTGAACAGCACGCCCCAATAGCCCAACCGGCAGAGGCAGACGACTTAAAATCGTCACAGTCAGGGTTCGAATCCCTGTTGGGGCACATTCCTATGAATTTCGCCGTGGGGGAAAGCGCGGATTTCGCGCGGTGGGGCGAGCGTAGAGTGAAGCCATGGAACCAACAACAATCGTCCTTCTGGTCATTGCCGGAATCGTTGTCGTCGCGGGGCTTTACCTGTGGTCGACCTACAACGGACTCGTCACCCTCAACGTTCGCGTCGACGAAGCGTGGAGTGACATCACCGTTCAGCTCAAGCGTCGCGCTGACCTAATCCCGAATCTCATCGAGACCGTCAAGGGTTACGCGAAGCACGAAAAGGAAGTCTTCGAGAACGTCACCAAGGCACGTGCAGCGACTACCGACGCGGGAACTCCCGCCGAAGCCGCGGCTGCCGAAGGAATGATGCAGTCGGCACTCAAGTCGATCTTTGCGGTCGCAGAGGCGTACCCGGAACTTCAGGCAAGCCAGAACTTCCAGCAGTTGCAGGCCGAACTGGTCGACACCGAGAACAAGATTCAGGCCGCTCGTCGCTTCTACAACGGTGGCGTTCGCGAGATGAACACCGCCATCCTGGTGTTCCCCAACAACGTCTGGGCACGTCAGCTGGGCTTCGGGAAGCGTGACTTCTTCGAGGTCGAGAACCCCGACGCGATTGCGGAACCGCCGAAGGTTCAGTTCTAAACACCGATGTATAGCGCCATCGCCGCGAACAAGCGGAACACCGTCGTCATCATTTTCATCTTCCTCGCCCTCATCGCGGGGTTGGGGTGGTTGGCCGCGTTCATGTTCGGCGGCGAAACGTGGTGGATCACCATCCTCACCATCGTGGGTGCCGGGCTGTACGCCTGGTTCCAGTTCTACAACGCCGGTTCGATTGCCGTCGCGACCTCAGGGGCCGTCCAAATCGAGATGAAGGACAACCCACGGTTGTGGCGCATCGTGGAAAACCTCTCGATCACCAACGGCATGCCGATGCCCAAGGTTTACGTCGTCACCGACCCGGCACCGAACGCCTTCGCGTCCGGCCGTGACCCCGAACACGCGGTCGTTGCAGCCACCACGGGGTTGCTCGACATCATGACGGATGCGGAACTCGAAGGCGTCATGGCCCACGAGATGGGTCACGTTAAGAACTTCGACATCCGCGTCAGCACGATGGTGTTCGGACTCGTCGTCGCCATCGGTTTCCTCGCCGACATCATGTTCCGCATGGCGTTCTGGGCTGGCCACGCGACTCGAGGCAACAGTCGCGACAACGCAGCCGGCGCGATTGCCGTCGCATCACTTGTCTTCGCACTGTTCGCGAGTGTCATCGCGTACCTCGTCGGGCCGCTCATCCAGGCAGGAATTTCGCGACAGCGCGAGTACCTCGCCGACGCGACCGGCGCAATGACGACCCGCAACCCCGAGGGACTTGCCAGCGCACTGCACAAACTCGGCGAGTACGGCAAGCCGTTGCAGCGCCAGTCGGCGTCGATGGCGCACATGTGGATGGCTGACCCGCTGAAGCCCGGCTTCCTCGCACGCGTCTACGCAACGCACCCGCCGATTCCCGAGCGCATCAAGCGACTTCTCGAAATCGGCGGAAAGTTCTAGCCGAACACCTTTCGGAGGTCGGCGGCGGCATCGCCCCACTCCTCCACCACGATGTTCTCGAGTCCGCGCCATGCGGCGGCCTCACGAACAACCTGGGCAAGACGGTCGACTGCGTCAGATGGCCGGCGAGGTTCCCAGTGGGCACTGCGCACGATGAGCGTCTTTGCCTTGCGATCGGCTTTGAGGTCGATTCTTCCGACCAACGCATCGTTCATGAGGATCGGCAGAGAGTAATAGCCATAAACGCGCTTGGCCGCCGGTGTGTAGATTTCGATCCGATAATCGAACCCGAACATCCGCGACGCGCGCTCGCGATTCCACGTCACGGGGTCGAACGGAGACAGCAACGCCGTGACGCCAGGAGCGCGGGCTGGAACGGTGGAATCGGGCAGCATGTAGCCTCCGACTGGTTTCCCGTTCTTTGTCCAGCCGTCGACCTCGACCTCGACGATGTCGCCGTTCTCGACGAGTTCGGACAGCGCCACGCGCGCGGGAGCGGTCTTGAACCGGTAGTAGTCGGCGAGATCCGTCAGCGTCCCGACACCGAAGGCGCGAACGGCATCGAGCATGAGCGCTCGACGCGCTTCGGGCTCTGACAACGGTGCGTCGATGAGGTGTTGAGGGACCACGTCGGCGACGGGCGCGTAGATTCGCTGGAAGTTGGTTCGGCCGATTGCCGTGATCACGCCGTCTTCAAACAAATATTCAAGGGCGTTCTTGACGTCGCTCCAGTCCCACCACGACCCTCGGCGTTTTTCGCGGTCGCCCTCCAACTGGCTGAACGTTGCCGGACCTTCGGCATGCAACCGCGCAACGAGCGAATCCGCGAGAGCACGGTGCTCGCTGAGCCACGAGCCTGGCGCCGAGTGGCGCTCACGCGCAGCCTGCATCTTCCACTGCCACAGCGGCCACGATTCGACGGGGAGGAACGCCGCTTCGTGTGCCCAGTACTCCACGTGCGTCGCGGGTGCGTGGGGCGCCAACAACATCTGGTCGAGAATCCCGGTGTCGTACGACCCGAGCCGCGCGAACAAGGGCATGTAGTGGCTTCGCTCGAAGACGTTGACCGAGTCGATTTGCACCACACCGAGGTTGGCGATCGCCGACGTCAGATGTTCGGCCGTGACGCGACCTCGGGGTCGGCTTCCGAATCCCTGGGCGACGAGGGACAGACGCCGAGCCTCGGCCGCAGAAAGTTCGTTCACCCTTGATACGGTAGCGTTTTCACAGGTACATCATGACAAATCTGTTCGCCGGCCCCACTCTCGCGGAATTCGTTGCCGCGCAGTCCGTCGTATCCGAAGTCGCCCAAGAAACCCCCATTGAGGTGTCGCGTTACCTCAGCGAAGTGCTGGGCGTCCCCGTCACGATGAAATGCGAGAACCTGCAGCGCACCGGTGCCTACAAGGTTCGTGGTGCCTACAACCGCATGAGCAAGTTGACGGCGGAAGAGCGCGAGCGCGGTGTTGTCGCCGCGTCGGCCGGAAACCACGCCCAGGGAGTCGCTCTCGCTGCTCGTGAACTGGGAATCCACGCCACGATCTTCATGCCCATCGGTGTTGCTCTGCCCAAGTTGCAGGCCACTCGCGCCTACGCAGCCGATGTCGTCCTTCGCGGGGTCATCTTCAACGAGGCACTGGAAGCGGCCAAGGATTTCGCCGAAAAGTCCGGCGCCATTTTCATCCCTCCCTTCGACAATCACGATGTGATTGCTGGTCAGGGAACTGTCGGCCTCGAGATCTGGGAACAGGTCCCCGAAGTCGAGACGGTGATCGTTCCTATCGGTGGCGGGGGACTCATCGCCGGTGTGGCATCTGCGATGAAGCAGCGCGCGGCCGAAGCGGGACGAACCATTCGCATCATCGGTGTCCAGTCGGGCCAAGCTGCTGCGTACCCGCCGTCCATCGCCGCTGGTGAACCGACCACCATCGAAGTCAAGCCGACAATTGCCGACGGAATCGCCGTAGCGCGACCTGGCAAACTGCCGTTCGAGATCATCGCAGAGGCCGTCGACGAGGTTGTCACCGTGAGCGACGACGATATTGCCCGCGCGCTCCTCATGCTGATCGAACGCGCCAAGCTCGTCGCCGAACCCGCCGGTGCAGCTGGCGTTGCCGCAATTCTCGCGGGCAAGATCGACGCGGTCGGCCCGACAAACGTCGTCATCTCGGGTGGCAACATCGACCCCAAGTTGATGGAGCGCATCATCTCGCGCGGCCTCATCGCCTCCGGGCGCTACCTGCACATTCGCATCCCGCTTCCAGACCGCCCAGGTCAGCTCGCACGCGTGTCCGAGATCGTCGCCGGCCAGAACGCCAACGTCATCGAGGTGTTGCACACACGCCACGGCACCGGGCTTCAGATCAACCAGGTCGAATTGTCTGTTGACATCGAAACCCGTGGACCCGAGCACTCGGATCAGGTGTTGCACGCACTGCGCGACGAGGGCTTCGAGCCCCGCATCGACTTCTAACTAGCCGAGGAACGGCTCGATCGCGACAATCTCGACGGCGATCTCTGCGCCACTCGGTGCTGTGAAGGTCGCAGTATCACCAGGCTCGAGACCGAGAATGGCTGCGCCGAGCGGGCTGTTTTCGCTGTACACGTCGAGGTCGGTGTCGCCCGCGATTTCACGCGAGCCCAGCAGGAACTTTTCCTCGTCACCGTGGATGTGGGCTGTGACGATGGTTCCCGACGCAACGCGCGATGCATCGACGGCTTCGACGCCGACGTGAGCGTGCTTGAGGATGTCCGTCAATTCACGAATTCGCGCTTCGATCTTGCCCTGCTCGTCCTTCGCCGCGTGGTAGCCGCCGTTTTCCTTGAGGTCGCCCTCTGAGCGCGCAGCTTCAATTCGCTTGACGATTTCATCGCGACCCGTCGTCGACAACGTCTCGAGCTCGAGAGCGAGACGATCGAACGCTTCTTGCGTCAGCCACATCGGGGCCATGGTGGGTACTCCTTCGGGTGAAAAGACAACCTCTCAAGGGTAAACGAGAGGAGGGGACTGCGGTGAACGGTGTCAGGGGTTTGTGCGCCAGCAGGCGTAGACGTCGATTCCCGTCGCTTCTCCGACGGCACGGACCTCGCGAGTGTAGGAGGCGGTGACCTGGTTGGTCTCGGGCAAGTCGACGACCAGCCAACCGTTCGTTCCCATGTCCGGCCCTACCGTTCGAAGTGCACACGTGATGGGCCGGGGTGTCACCGATGTGACGTTCCACGTGACCGACGCGACCGAGGTCCCTGTCGACGATTCGTAGGCGACCCATTCGATTCCTGCCGCGCGGTCGGTTGTGTTGACCCAGAACGCCCATGCGGCGAACCCCACGATGGCAAGCGTCCCGACAACCCACGCAACGACGTGATCGCGTGGACGGGTGTTCCCGTAGCGCGCGGCGAGAGTGGTCGTTTCGGTCATGGTCGCATCAGTATCCTGTAATTAGGCTACGCGAACGGAGTCCCTCATGCAGTCCACCATCATGCTCGCCGAGAAAATTGATCCCAACGGTGTCACTCCCGGCGTCGTCGGCTTCGTCATTACGGCAGTTGTTGCGATTGCCTCGCTGTTGCTCATCATGGACATGGTTCGCCGCATGCGCCGTCTGCGTTATCGCGAGGAAGCCAAACTCAACGTCGACGCGGAAGTTGCCGTCGAGAAGTTGATCGAGTCCATCGAGGACGACACGAAGAACTAGCCGCCGAACGGTGGGTTGATCGCGACGAGCAAAATCGCAGTCCAGTGGCACAGGAACGCGACAACCGTGAGCGCGTGGAACACCTCGTGGAATCCGAAGATTCCGGGAACGGGGTTGGGGCGCTTGAGCCCGTAGACGATTGCGCCGGTGACATACGCGACACCGCCACTGAGAACGAGAATCATCATGGCGAGGTTCGCCGCGGCCAAGTCGGGGATGTACACGACGGACACGAGCCCGAGGATCAAGTAGAGCGGCACGTATGCCCAGCGGGGGGCACCCAGCCACACGACACGGAACAAGATGCCGAGTCCGGCACCGATCCACACGCCCAGCAAGAGCCAGAATCCCTTGTCAGCCGGGAGCGCGAGCACGCCAAGCGGCGTGTACGTTCCGGCGATGAGGATGAAGATATTGGCGTGATCAAGGCGGCGGAACACTGCCTTTACGGGCGGTGACCAGTTGAAACGGTGATACGTCGCGGAGATGCCGAAAAGCAACAGCGACGACAGGACAAAGACGAAACTGCTCCAGGTCGCGGCGACTCCATCGGCGAGAGCGACGAGGACCAGCCCGCCAACAACGGCTACAGGAAGTACACCGACGTGAAGCCAACCGCGGAGTGCCGTCTTGCCGTCGCTCGCGACCGCAGGCTTTTCGTGAAGCAGTGGGAGGTGAAGCGGCTCGTCTGTTGCCATGCCATCAGTGTAACCGCGTTAGCCAACCCACGGACGCGCTCGGCTACAGTAGGCGTGTGAGCGTGAGCGTCAAAGGCGTTGTCAAGGGGTTTCTCTACGACCTCTACGCCCGCCGACTGCGCAGACAGGTGCTTGCCTCGACTCCGCCGCGACACGTCGGCATGATCATCGACGGCAACCGTCGGTGGGCGAAACTCCAAGTGGCCGCAACCGTCGCCGAGGGTCACCGTGCAGGTGCCGAGCGCATGCACGAGTTTCTTGGCTGGTGTGACGAAATGGGCGTCGAGGTCGTCACGCTGTATTTGCTGTCGACAGACAACCTGTCGAATCGGCACGACGGTGAACTGACCGATCTGGTCGGGATCATTGCCGACCTCGCAGCCGATCTGTCCGAAGTCCCCGACTGGCGCATCCACCACCTAGGTGATGCGTCGCAACTTCCCGACGAACTCGCTGTCGCCTTGACCGCCGCAACAGACGCCACCGCGGGAAATTCGGGCCTGCACGTCAACCTTGCTGTGGGCTATGGCGGGCGACACGAGATCACCGAGGCCGTTCGGGACATCATTCGTGAACACGAAGAGCGGGGCCGCGGCATCGACACGCTCGCCGACGACATCACACTCGACAACATTTCGTCGCATCTGTACACCGCCGGGCAGCCCGACCTCGACCTTGTCATTCGAACATCGGGCGAGCAACGGATCTCGGATTTCATGTTGTGGCAGTCAGCCCACAGCGAACTGTATTTCGTCGAAGCGCTCGGTCCTGACCTGCGCGAAATCGACGTTCTGCGAGCACTTCGCGACTACGCCAGACGTCAGCGCCGCTACGGCGCGTGAACTTTCGGTAACAACTTTTTCGCTCGGCGTGTCATTCGCGGCACGAACAATCTGCGCGCGTACGTTCAGGGGTATGAACTAAGTGCGTGGCTCCTGGGCCACACCGGCCACGGAACCCGTACGTGAGATAACTCAACGAAACGGAGACCGAGTGCCCAAGTCCGCTGCCCCGTCCGCATCCGCTTCTACGAGGAAAGCCGCCACCGCGCAGCGAACGTACGTGCTCGACACGTCGGTTTTGCTGAGTGACCCGCGTGCGATCTTCCGATTCGCCGAGCACGAGGTGGTTCTGCCCGTGGTCGTCATTTCCGAGTTGGAGAAGAAGCGGAACGACCCGGAAATCGGTTACTTCGCGAGGCAGGCTCTGCGCTTCTTGGACAACCTTCGCGTCAAACACGAGCGGCTCGACATGCCGATTGCCGTTGGCGATGGCGGTTCGCTTCGCGTCGAACTCAACCACACGAGCGACGCGGCCTTGCCGTCCGGTCTTCGCCTCGGGGACAACGACACCCGAATTCTGTCCGTCGCCCTCAATCTTTCGCAGGAAGGACTCGACGTTGTCGTCGTCTCCAAGGACCTTCCCTTGCGCGTCAAGGCGTCGAGCATCGGCCTCGCAGCCGAGGAGTACCGCGCTGAACTCGCTCCTGACTCGGGTTGGACGGGAACGAGTGAGCTCACCCTCTCGGCAGACGACATGGCGGCCTTCTACGAGGACGAAGTCTTGGTCAGCCCGCTTGTCGCGGACCTGCCGGTCAACACCAACCTCGTGATTCATTCGGACCGCGGTTCCGCACTGGGCCGCGTCGCCGGCAAGAAGAGCATGGTCTTGGTTCGCGGGGACCGCGACGTGTTCGGACTTCACGGTCGTAGCGCAGAGCAGCGACTCGCGATCGACATGCTGCTTGAACCGACGATCGGAATTGTGTCGCTCGGTGGTCGCGCGGGGACCGGAAAGAGTGCGCTCGCTCTGTGTGCCGCGCTGGACGCGGTTCTCGAGAGGCGACTCCACAAGAAGATCATGGTGTTCCGTCCGCTCTATGCGGTTGGCGGTCAGGAACTCGGCTTCCTCCCCGGCGATGCCGACGAGAAGATGAACCCGTGGGCTCAAGCAACGTTTGACACCCTCGGCTCGGTGGTCAGCGACAACGTGATGGACGAAGTCATCGAACGAGGGCTCATCGAGGTCTTGCCACTCACGCACATCCGCGGACGCTCACTTCACGACGCGTTCGTGATCGTCGACGAGGCACAGTCACTCGAGCGCAACGTTCTCTTGACGGTACTCAGCCGCATCGGTCAGAACTCGCGAGTTGTCTTGACACACGATGTCGCCCAGCGCGACAACCTTCGCGTCGGTCGCCACGACGGAATTGCGAGCGTGATTGAGGCGTTGAAGGGTCAGGAACTGTTCGGGCACATCACGTTGCAGCGCAGCGAGCGAAGCGATATCGCAGCCCTCGTGACCGATCTGCTCGACGACTACGAAATCGCCTAAGGCCGACCGCTAGGTTTGTCCTAACCGAAAGGACATTCGTGTCGTATGTTTTGGCCGCCTCGGCGGAGATGCTGTACACCAACCTGCCGTTCGTCGAGCGGGTCGAAAAGGTTCACGCACGCGGTCTCGGTGTCGAGATCTGGGACTGGACTCAGCACGACCTGCACGAACTCGCGGAAACTGGTGCAACGTTCTATTCGATGACCGGATATATCGAGGGCGACCTTCTCGAAGAGGACGGAATCGTGCGTCTGCTCGAAACCGCTCGCGAGTCGGTTGAAGCGTCGAAAATCATCGATTGTGCCAGACTCAACGTCCACGGCACGGGCTTGGACAGCAACGGGCAGGCGATTCGCAAGCGCGAGAGCGTGACGGCAGCAGAACGAGCGACCGCCAAGGACACCTTGTCCCGCCTCGCGGATCTGGGTGCGGAACTGGGTGCCACTTTCATGCTCGAGAACCTCAACCTGTTGGTCGATCACCCCGGCACACCGTTCGGTCGCGCCGAGGACACCATCGAGTTGGTGTCGAGCATCAATAACCCGCACCTGCAACTCAACCTCGACCTGTACCACGCACAAATTGGCGAGGGCAACCTCGTTGAACTTGTCCGTCAGGCTTTCCCGTGGATCGGTGAGGTTCAAGTTGCCGACGTTCCTGGTCGACTCGAGCCCGGCACCGGAGAAATCAACTATTCGCGCATCGCGCAGGAGTTGAACACTCTCGGATTCGACGGTGTTGTCGGGCTGGAAGGCTGGGCATCGGGCAAGTCGGGTGCAGCCCTCGATGCGTTCGTCGAGGCCTTTCGCCCCTAAGAACAGCTAGTCGTCGCGGAACGTCATCCTTTTCGCATCCATGATGACGCGAAGCCGGGCGATGGTGGACTTTCCCATCCCGTTAAGTCCAGCGACCTCGGCGGCAGACAGTCGGCGAAGATCGGAAACGCGATACAACTTTGCGTCGACGAGCGCGCGACGAGCCGGCGCCCCAAGACCGATCTTTCGCCATTCAGAGTCGAGTTCGTCGTAGTGAGAATGCCCGGCGCCGGCGCGCTTCACCAGTGCGTCACGCGCCTTCTTTGCCATGCGCCAATCCTAGGCGCGGACGGTCACACGGTCGCTAGCCGAGGAACGGACGTAGTTCGACCTTGCGATTACAGGCCTTGGACCCTTCCGCGGCGAGACGACGGGCCGTCGCAACGTCGGGCACGTCGACAATCCAGAATCCGGCGACGAACTCGTCGACCGAGGCGTGCCCACCAGGCGTTTCAACGCCGGCACCGTCACGATTATCGAAAACGGTCGCGGTCGACGGCGCACCGACACCGGCCGCCATCACCCAGTACCCGTCAGCCATCACCGAATCGTTGAACGCGTCGATTGCGGCCATTTCATCGCCGTCCGCGCTACCGCTCACGGTGTCGATGACGCTCAAGAGGAACTTCACGACTTTGCCTTTCGCCAAACGCCCCAGGCACGTGTTGACCACAGCGCCCACAGCACCAGAAGGGGCTGGAAGAACAAACGAATGAATCGTGCGGAGTCGGTGTCGAGCCCGAAGGCGTCGATTCCATTGACGTACTGGTTGATGTTGCCGGGGAATATCGCGACGAAGAAGAGCGCGATGAACAGTCCGACCCAACTCTGAATGCGGGGCAGGACGATGAGCGCCACACCGAGTGCAATCTCGACGAGACCCGAGGCGAGAACCACGAAGTCGGGGTCAAGCGGTAACCACGTCGGAACCTGGGCCTGGAACGTCTGGCGGGCGCTTGTGAGGTGGCTTGTTCCCGCGAACGCGAGGGCTAACCCGAGAGCAATTCGGGCAATCGCGCGAATCCAGTGGCCCGCTCCGTGTGTTGCCATCGGCTAGTCGACGAACAGGGGAACGAGTGCCCCGGAGAAGACCTGCCACGCAAGAGCGCTCTTGGCGACGAGGCTGAGCGTGATGTACATGCGCTCTCCGCGGATGTAGTTCTTCCATCCGCCGATCTGGCGGTACTGCAGCACCTGGTTGATGGCGAAGGTATTGAAGAACAGGAAGAGCGAGACGATGATTCCGATGACGAAGCCGGGGACCTCGGCCGCACTTTCCGAGCCGGGCTGCAACGTGTAAATCAAGACGATGATCCACGGTACGATTCCGGTCATCGAACCGAATACGAACGGCAGGAACTGTCCGTTTCCCGGCTTCTCGTACTTCTCCTGCAAGGCGCCGAACATGATCATCGAGGCGTTCACCGCGAAAATGCCGAACAGCGCGCCAACGTCGGTGCTGCCCGTCAACTGCGCGATGAGCCAGATCATGACCGACGAACTGAGCGAGTACTCGGTCCAACGGAAATAGTTGTGGTTGGCCTTGAGTCCGTTGCCGTAACGCGTGAAGACGCCGGGCGACGAGATGAGGAAGTGGAAGAACGCCGACATGAGCAGGAAGGCGACCACGCCGATGCCGAGGTCGATTTCGAACAGGGTGACACGTTCGGTGGGAAGGTCGACCCCGGGAGGGCCGGTCATGTAATCGACGGTCACGGGGAACAACACGGGAGTGCTGATGAGGGTGAGCGCGTATCCGAAGGCGAGTGCCTGCGCCAGGTGAACCGCTCCCGCAACGATGTTGTAGATGCGAAGGCGACCGATTTGCTGGTCGATCGTGCGAATTGCTTTGGCCATGAGTGGCTCCTTGTTATTTGGCGACGCCGGGGGTGGTCATCGACAGGAGGTCGAGGGCCTTATCAAGTTGTTCGAGGGTGACCTCGCCGCGTTCGACATACCCGAGGTCGATAACAGCCTCGCGAACGGTGATGCCCTTCTTGACGGAGTGTTTGGCAATCGCGGCGGCGGCTTCGTAGCCGATGATGCGGTTGAGCGGCGTGACGATCGACGGTGACATTCCCGCAAGAGCGGCTGCACGCTCAATGTTGGCCTCGAGTCCGGCGACGGTTTTGTCGGCCAGCACGCGGCTCGAGTTCGCCAGGAGACGGATTGATTCGAGCAGCGACGTTCCCATCACGGGAATCGCCACGTTGAGTTCGAACGAACCCGACGCACCGGCCCACGCGATCGTCGCGTCGTTTCCGATGATCTTCGCGCACACCATCAACACCGCTTCAGGGACAACGGGGTTCACCTTGCCGGGCATGATGGACGATCCGGGCTGAAGGTCAGGGATGTGGATTTCGGCGATGCCCGTGTTCGGGCCCGAGCCCATCCAACGGATGTCATTACAGATCTTGGTGAGCGAGACGGCGATGACGCGGAGCGCGCCAGAGGCTTCGACCAATCCATCGCGGGCGCCTTGCGCCTCGAAGTGGTCCTTCGCTTCCGAGATGGGAAGTTTCGTTGCCGTAGCGAGTTCGGCGATGACGGCAGGCGAGAATCCGTTCGGGGTGTTGATTCCCGTGCCGACGGCCGTGCCGCCTAGGGGTACTTCGGCGACGCGTGAGACGGTCGACTCGATCCGTTCGATGCCCAGTCGAATCTGGCGTGCGTATCCACCGAATTCCTGGCCGAGGGTGACGGGGGTGGCATCCATGAGGTGGGTGCGGCCCGGCTTGACGTGGCTAGCCCACGCCTTTGCCTTTGCTTCGAGAGCCGTTGCCAAGTGGTCGAGAGCGGGAATCGCATCGGTCAGCAGCGCCGAGGTGACGGCGAGGTGCACCGAGGTGGGGAACACGTCGTTGGAGGACTGCGAGGCGTTGACGTGGTCGTTCGGGTGAACCGTGTCACCGCGTTTCGCCGTCGCGAGGCTCGACAGGACTTCGTTCATGTTCATGTTCGACGAGGTTCCCGAGCCGGTCTGGTACGTGTCGACGGGGAACTGGTCGTGGAACTTGCCCGCGATGATCTCGTCAGCGGCGAAGACGATAGCGTCGCGAATGTCTGCGGGGATGATGCCGAGCTTCTCGTTGACGATGGCGGCAGCACGCTTGATGTGCGCGAGCGCGACAATCTGTGCGGATTCGAGGCCACTTCCTGAGATGGGGAAGTTCTCGACCGCGCGCTGTGTCTGTGCGCTGTAGAGGGCATCCTTAGGGACGCGGACCTCGCCCATGGTGTCGTGTTCGATACGGTACTCGCTCACGCGATTCTCCTTTGTGTGTTACTCGATGTCGCCGATGACGACCGAGGGAATGACATGTCCCTCGCGCAAGTTGTAGGTGGCTCCGACGATCGCGACGTCACCGACCGCGACAGCCTCCGCAATCAATTCACTCGTGCCGAGCAATTCGGCGATGGTGTCCCGAAGGTGTTCTTCGCCGACCTCGTCGATGTTGATGTCGTCAACGTCAGACGTTGCGTGGTTCAACAGAACGCGATCGATTGCCGGCTGGATCGTGTCGGTGAGCGCCTTGATGTTCACAGGAAGCAAAACCGCGTCATCACGGCGCGAGTCGACCGCGGCCTGCACCGCACCGCACTTGTCGTGAGCGAGCACAAGGATGAGATGGACCTTGAGCGTTGCGACGGCATATTCAAGAGAACCGACAACGGATTGCGAGATGGTCTGCCCCGCGTTGCGGACGACAAAGAGGTCGCCAAGGCCAACGTCAAAGATGATTTCTGCGCCAAGTCGCGAGTCCGAACAGCCGAACAGCGCGGCATACGGGGTTTGCCCGTCCGCAACCGAGTCGCGGTGGTCCATGTCCTGATTGGGGTGGGCCGGCGTGCCACTGACGAATCGTTCGTTGCCGTCGCGCATCAACTTCCACGCGTCACGGGGAGTGCGTGGCGATTCGCTCACGGTGTCCCTCCCAACGATTCGACTGCGCGCGTCGCGACGAGCTCGATCTCGTCCAGCGTCGCGCTTCCCGACACCATCAGGCTACCGTTTTCGGACAAACCGGTGAGGAGATAGATGATTTCTCGGTTCCCCGGATCCTCGACACCCGTGCGATCGAACACCGCCCACGTCAGTCCGGCGACCGTCTCAATCGTGGGGGTGACGTCGTTGAGTTGAGAGGCGATCTCGGGAGCGGGGTCGCCCGTGAACTGCTCGACGGCAACAAATCCGTTCGTCGGCGAGACGAACCCGATGTACCACTCAGGGAATTCTCCGCTGACAAATTCCGCCCGGTTACTCCACCAATCGCCATCTGCGTCGGTGAAATCAGGGTTCACAAGCGTCACGCGCGAATCGGTGCTCGACCACACTGCGCTCCAGTCGACGTCACCGCGATCCGTGTTCGCCGGCCGAACCGTGAGCAAAACAACGACGAGCACAATGGCGAAGGATGCCGCCAAGGCGCCGATCAGCGTCAGAGTTGACTGGCGCGCGCGACCCTGGCGAGCGCTGCTCACTCCGCGGTCTTTCGCGCGGCTTCGAGTCGCGCACGTGCTCCGACGAGCCATTCTTCGCACCGGGCAGCGAGGGCCTCGCCGCGCTCCCACAGGGTCACCGATTCATCCAGTGAGGCGGTGCCTTTTTCGAGAGATGCGACGATCTGAACGAGTTCGTCACGCGCCTGCTCGTAACTGAGAGTCGAAACGTCGGGGAGCTTGTCGGCCATGGGTCAAGTTTACCGTGGGGCAAACCCGCCCATTGCGGAAGAGCCAAAATTGAGGGACAAGGAGACCCTGGTGGTTTGGTGCTTAGGCGCGGCGGCGACGAATCGCGACAGCCCCTGCACCAAGTGCGAGAAGCGCGACGGCGGTGAGGGCCGGCGTGACAACTTCTGACCCGGTGTCGGCAAGCTCAGCACCGCACGACACGTCCCCGAATGGATCGATGGTCGTGCCCGCATAGGCGTCGAAGTCAGTCGCAACCTCGTTCAGCGCGAAGTCGAGTGCCTCGTCGAACGACTCCTGGTCGTCGAGGGTCACGAAGCCGTCGTCCTCGGTCAGTTCAGTCCCGAAGCATTGAACGTTCGGAATGACAATTACCTCTAATTGAACGGAGCCGTCCTCTTCCCAGAAGAACGAAACACTATCGGCGTCTTCGGGGTCTTGGCTAAACGTTGCGCCGGGGGCCTTCCACACAAGGACGGGATCCGAGTTGGTGTTGGCGTCGTGTGAAACCCAGACGTCGTCGGCGATTTCGACGACCGTCGTCTCGTCATCCGACCCGAGGTTGCCGACGATAGAAAAGTCCAGCGCTCCAGAAGGCAGCCCATTCTGCTCATTTTCAATTGTCCAGGTGAACGTGTTTCCGGTCCAGTCCAGGCTCGCAGCAATGTTCTGAATGTCAGTGTCGCGGTTGAATGCCATCGACGCGGAAACTGTTGAGTCGCTCAAGGCCCATTCGTCCGCGATGAAGGTTTCACCGAAAAGAATTGTTCCAAAATTGTCGAAAGCGTCTCGCGAGAAAACATTGGTTTCTTCAGTGCTTTCCTGAGCCGACTCCGAGAAGATCACATCGCTGATTTCAAGTTGGTCAGCACACAAATCGACCACATGCATCGGTGTTTCAGACCAGTACACATCGAAGTTGTTCGGGTCCTCGATGTCGAACACCGCGTTCCCCACGAAGTCATCGGTGACGCTGCATGGCTCTTCAGTGGTCGCCGCGGCGGGGGCTGACATGCCCATAGCCAACAATGCTGCGGCAAGTGCGAGTGCGGAAACCTTTTGGGCGGCCATTTTCATTCCTTTGGGGTGGGAGTTTCGGCGTTGACGACGCCACCAACAATTTCTGTAGCGCTTGCGTGCACACTACCATCGCCCAGCTGGATGGCGAGGTGGTCGCCGACCGAAATGCGTTCAATGGACGTCAAGATCACGCCCTTCGGCCCGCGGACAATCGCGTAGCCGCGCTCGAGGGTGTTTTGTGGTGACAGAGTTCGCAGCTGAGCCGTCAGGCGATGGACGTGGTCGGTCGCACGGTCAACGGCGTGATCGACGAGAGTTGCGCCCTTGTTTCGGTAGTTCTCGAGGTCGGTTTCGTGACGTTCGAGATACGCCAGTGGGCTGGCCATCACGGGTCGGTTGCGGAACTGGGCAATCCGTTCGATTTCCTGGGCGATGGTGGATGACACAATCTGGAACGCCCGTGAGCGGTGACCGGAAATGGCATCGAGTTCGGCCGCGACATCGGGAACCACTCGCTTGGCTGCGTCGGTCGGCGTCGAGGCACGAAGGTCGGCCACCTCGTCGAGAAGTGGTCGGTCGTTTTCGTGGCCGATCGCGGACACGATAGGCGTTTCACACGCGGCGGCCGCCCGAACAACGCGTTCGTCGCTGAACGCGAGAAGGTGAAGGAACTCGCCGCCACCGCGCGCGACGATGATGACGTCGACTTCGGGGTCTGCATCGAGTGTCGCGATTGCTGCGGCAACCTGTGCGGGCGCCTGTTCCCCCTGGACGAGGGTGTGTTCGACGCGGAACTTGACGTCGGCCCACCGCAGCTTTGCGTTCGTGAGGACGTCCTTTTCGGCGTCGGAATCGGCACCCGTAATGAGCCCGATGCACAGGGGAAGGAAGGGGAGAGGCTTCTTGCGAGCGGGATCGAGTAGACCTTCGGATTCGAGGGTGCGACGCAGTCGTTCGATCTTTTCGAGAATGTCGCCGAGTCCCTCGTGGCGCATGTCCTTCACTTGGAAGGACAGTGAACCGCCGCCGACCCAGAAGTCGGGCTTTGCGAGGACACGGACCTTGTCGCCCTGCTTGAAGGACTCGGTCAGCCCGTCAACGACGGTGTTCCACACGGTGATGTTGATCGAGGCGTCCTCGGTGAGGTCCTTGAGTTTGCCGTAGTGGGCTTTCGCGCGGGGATTCCACTCAGCGAGTTGGCCCTCGATCCAGACCGGCGGAAGTTGCCCGATGTAGTTGCGCAGACTGTTTGCCACGTCGGCGACAGTGCGCACCACGTCAGCAGGAGAGTCCGTCATAACCTCCACCGTACCCGCGAGGACGGACGTGCGGGGAGTACGGTTGAGTAACCCGCTGTAAAGGATTTCTGTGCGCCCCATCACCTTCATCTACGACGATCTCGGTCTCTTGGACGCTGCCTCTGAAGCCGTTCGCACACAGTTGCGCGATCTCGTCCCGATGACGCCGGCAACCGAGTTCACGGACGACCCGATCGTGTTGGATTCGATGCCGTCGATGGACCACGCCGACGACTTCATGGACCGCGTCATCGCCATGGCCACCGACCTGCACGTCGTCTTCACGCTCTCGGCGTTGGTGGGGGAGCGAACCGACATCGAAGCCGCTCTCGCCGAACCGCTGACGCTCGCCACCCTCAACCTGGCGGGATTGCGCCGGTTCCACGCCGCCTTCGACGGTGACTACGAGTGGGATTCGGATGAGAACGGTCTCATCGTCGCGTGGGAAAACGGAAGCGATGTCGTTCGCCTCCACGTTCCCGACCCGCGCGAAGGCACCGACTTCATCCTGGTTGCCAAGGGCGGCAACGGAGATTTCGAGTGGCGTTCGTTCCAGGACCTCGGAGTTCCTTTGTGACCGACACCGCACGCTGGTATCGCGCGGTCGTCGTCCTCTTCGCGATGTTGGGGCTGACCAACGCCTCGCTGCTCGCTCGACTCCCCGAGGTGCGTGAAGCGGTCAACACCACGACCGCCGGCATCGGGTTCATCCTGTTGGGATTCGCGATCGGGTCGTTGGCGGGACTCGCGTCCGCCGGTCGCATCATCGATCGCGTGGGGATCAAACCCATCATCGTGTGGGGATTCATCTTTTCGGCGCTCGCCGTCATCGTGCAAGCCACCGCCATCGCGGTCGGCTCGAGTGTCCTGCTGTTTGTCGGTTTCGTTGCACTCGGTGTTGTCGGGGCCGCTGCCGATGTCGCCATCAATGTCAGCGGCGCTGCTCTGGAACAGGCGATGGGGAAAACCATCATGCCGATGTTGCACGCAGGGTTCTCTGTCGGCACGTTCGCGGGGGTCGGCATCGGGGCCCTCGGCACGACCATCGACTTCTCGCTCGTCCTGCAATTGATCCTGCTCGCCATCGCGACATCGACGATCGCCGTCTTTGCAACGCGCGCGATCACCGAAACCGGTGGAGCCCGTGCCGAAGAACCGGCGACGAAGCCTGCGAGGCCGTTGTGGAAGACGCCACTGGTCCTCGCTCTCGGCGCCGGCATCTTCGCCATCACCCTCGCCGAGGGGGCGTCGAACGACTGGTTGGTACTGGCGCTCGTCGACGATTACGGCGAGTCACGAACGAACGGCGCACTCGCCTATGCTGTCCTCATGGTCGCCATGATCATCACGCGCGTCGTGGGCGGTCGCATCTCCGATCGACTTGGCCGCGCACGCACGCTGCAGATTTTCGCCGCCATCGGTGCGGTCGGTGTCGTCACGGTCATCCTCGGTGGAACGCTGCCCTTCGCGCTCATTGGTTCAGCACTGTGGGGTGCCGGCGTCGCGCTCGGGTTCCCACTTTTCCTCTCCGCCGCGGGCGAAGGCGAGAATCCGGCTCGTCGCGTCTCCTTCGTCGCGTCTTCTGGGTACATGGCATTCCTCGTCGGCCCTCCCGTACTCGGCCTGATAGCTCAATCCATCGGCCTGCTCACGATGTTCTGGATTCTTGTGGCGTTCGCCATCGCAGCCGCAGTTTTCGCCGGCGCAGCGGGCGGTCGGCAAACCACACCCACACAACCTGCCTAAACTAGACACGTGAGCGCGGTCAACATCGGAAAGACGTCAGTCGAATTGACGGTGCGCCACCCACCGCGGACCGTTCCTCTTGAAGAGATGCCGAGCCCCGCTCCCAAGCGCATCTTGCTCGCCGCTCCGCGCGGTTACTGCGCCGGCGTCGACCGAGCAGTCGTCGCGGTCGAAAAGGCGCTTGAGCAATACGGTGAGCCGGTTTACGTCCGCAAGGAAATCGTGCACAACGTCGAAGTTGTGTCGAGCCTCAAGGAGCGCGGCGCCATTTTCGTCGACGAGGTTGACGAGGTCCCCGAGGGTTCGCACTTGGTCTTCAGTGCCCACGGAGTTTCACCGAAGGTGAAGTCCGACGCGGCCGCCAAGAACCTCATGGCGATCGACGCCACCTGCCCGCTTGTGACCAAGGTTCACCGCGAGGCGGAACGTTTCTCGCGCCAGGACTTCCACATCTTGCTCGTCGGTCACGAAGGCCACGAAGAGGTCGAGGGAACGATGGGTCACGCGCCCGATCAGACGACCCTCGTCAACGACCCGGATGCGGCCGACACTGTGGTTGTGCCGGACAACGAGAACTTGATTTGGCTGTCGCAGACCACGTTGTCGGTCGACGAAACGATGGAGACCGTCCGTCGCCTCCGACTTCGCTTCCCCCATCTGCAGGACCCGCCGAGCGACGACATTTGTTACGCGACGCAGAACCGTCAGGTCGCCATCAAGAAGATCGCACCAGACTGCGACCTCGTCTTGGTTGTCGGAAGTTCGAATTCGTCGAACTCGGTTCGCCTGGTCGAGGTTGCCCTCGAGACAGGCGCAAAGTCGGCGTACCGAATCGATTACTCCAGCGAGATCAAGCAGGAGTGGCTTGAGGGTGTTTCGACCATCGGGCTGTCGTCCGGCGCTAGTGTCCCCGAATATCTGGTCGACGAGGTCCTTGCGGATCTGCGCCACGCGGGATTCGCGCACATCGACACGATCACCACGGCGACCGAGGACTTGATGTTCTCGTTGCCCAAGGAATTGCGCGGAGACGACCGCGCGCTGGGTGGCCGAAAGAGCTAACGAGCCTCGCCCGGGTAGTACACCCCGAGTTGGTGGCGCGCAGCGGCAATCGTTTCGATGTCGAGAACCGAGGCGTCGAGGTCACGCCACGGCGACTCCGTGAGGCCCTGAGCGATGAAGCTGGCGAACGCGAGTGCTTGATAGAACAGGCCGTGGTGTCCGACGATTTCCGTCTCGTCGTGCCAGTGCGCGACGGGCTCGGTGATGAACGCGCGTTCGTACAGCGACAAGGACGTGGGCAAGAAGAACGGGTTTCCGAGTCTTAGCGAAGCGTGCGTTCCGTCGACCCACGCTGAATTGTGACCGAAGTTAGTGATGCTCGACGAGGCGTAGGCGCGCCCGCCGTTCGCGTATTCGGTTCGGATGAGCACCTCAGAGTCGATGTCGTCCTTGGTCACCGATCCCATCGCGTTAACCGTCAACGGTTCGCCGGGGAAGAAGCTCGAGATGAACGCCGTCGGATAGATGCCGAGGTCGTGTGAGGTGCCGCCGCCGTGCGGGTCGAACAGGCGTTCGACGCCCCGCAGGTCTTGACTGTGGTCAGCCTGAACGAGACGAATGTCCCCGAAGACCCCGTCTGCGACGAGCTGTCGAATGATGTCGGATTGCGGAAGGTACGTCGTCCACAGCGCTTCCATCACGAACAAGCCCGATGCGCGGGCGGCGTTACGAATCGCGCGTGCGTCCTCTGCCAGCGTCGCGATCGGCTTCTCGATGAGTACGTGCTTGCCCGCTGCGATCGCCTGGAGCGCGTTCTCGCGATGTGTGTGCTGTCGCGTCGAGATGTACACAGCGTCGACATCGGGGTCGGCGAGCAGGTCGTCGTACGACCCGTACCACTCTGGCAGCCCAAACTTTTCGGCAAAGGCGCGAGCGCGTTCAGCGTTGGTCGAACCAACTGCAACGATCTGCTGATTGGTGTTCTTGAGAACGGTCGTCACCCACGAGTCGGCGATGCCGCCCGGCCCCATGACTCCCCAACGCAGCGACGGAACATCGAGCGGGTCGATGAGTCGCGGGCTCGGCAGCGACGTGGGGAGGCTCTGACCGGGCATCGTCGACGACTACTTGAGTGCGTGTCCGGCGCTACCGAGCTGCTTTGCGTAGTCGACCACGCGGGCCGCCATCGCGGTCTCGGCCAACTTGCCCCAACTGCGCGGGTCGTACACCTTCTTGTTTCCCACTTCGCCATCAACCTTGAGGACGGCGTCGTAGTTCTTGAGCATGGTGTCGGCAACCGATCGCGTGTATGCGTATTGCGTGTCCGTGTCGAGGTTCATCTTGACGACTCCGTTGCGGACGGCCTCGAAAATCTCGTCTTCGGTCGAACCCGAACCACCGTGGAACACGAGGTCCATGGGCTTGGGGCCGGTTCCGTACTTTTCGGCGAGACCGGCTTGGATGTCAGCGAGGATTTCGGGGCGAAGCTTGACATTTCCCGGCTTGTAGACGCCGTGGACGTTTCCGAAGGTGAGGGCCGCCATGTAGCGGCCGTTCTCGCCGAGACCGAGGGCTTCGACGGTCGCGATGGCGTCCTCGAGAGTCGTGTACAGGTTTTCGTTGATGTCGTGGCTGACACCGTCCTCTTCACCGCCGACGACGCCGATTTCGACCTCGAGGATAGCGTTGATGTTCTTGGTCTTCGCGAGAATCTGCTTCGCGATCTCAAGGTTCTCGGCGAGCGGGACAGCCGAACCGTCCCACATGTGCGACTGGAAAATGGGCTCGCGGCCGGCCTTCACTTCCTCTTCCGAGGCGGCGATGAGCGGGTACACGAAACCGTCGAGTGCATCCTTGGGGCAGTGGTCCGTGTGGACGGCAACGGTGATGGGGTAAGACTTGGCAACCTCGTGCACGTACTTCGCCATCGCGAGTGCGCCGGTGGCGCGCGCCTTGACGGTGTGGCCGGCGAAGAAGTCGGCGCCACCCGTGGTGACCTGGAGGATTCCGTCAGAACCGGCTTCGGTCAGTCCCTGAAGGACCGAGTTGATTGTCGACGACGACGACACGTTGATGGCGGGGAAGGCGAAGACGTTCTTCTTCGCGGTGTCGAGCATTTCGGCGTACTGATCCGGTGTTGCGACGGGCATAACTTCTCCTAGTTCGTGGTGGCGACAAGTGATTCTCAGTCTAGTCTTTGGGGTCGCGCGCTAGGCTGGCGCTATCGCCGATCCACCACAGACGCGACCTGTCACTGTGTAGATGAGGGACCTCATGGATAACCCATTCGTTCACCCGGATCGCAACCTCGCGCTGGAACTGGTTCGCGCAACCGAAGCGGCCGCGATTCGTGCAATGCCGTTCGTCGGTCGTGGCGACAAGAACGCGGCAGACGGCGCTGCCGTTGACGCGATGCGCAAGTTCCTCGGTACCGTCAACTTTCAGGGCACGATCGTCATCGGCGAAGGCGAAAAGGACAACGCACCGATGCTGTTCAACGGCGAGGTCGTCGGTAACGGGAACGGACCGGAGTGCGACATTGCGGTCGACCCGATTGACGGGACGAGCCTGACGGCGGCTGGCCGCGGGCACGCCATTTCGATGTTGGCGGTTGCCGATCGCGGTTCGATGCTCGATGCGTCGAGCGTTTTCTACATGGAGAAACTTGTCTCCGGGGCAGAAGCCAACGGTGTACTGGACATCTCTCAGTCGCTGGGCGCCAACATTCGCGAACTGGCCAAGAAAAAGAAAGTCTCCGTCAGCGACATCAAGGTCGCGATTCTCGACCGTCCCCGTCACGCCGACGCCATCGAGGAAATCCGTGCGGCTGGTGCACACACTCGCCTGATTCTTGACGGGGATGTCGCGGCGGGCATCAATTCCGCGCGCCCCGACAGCCGAATCGACCTGTGTTACGGCGTCGGCGGCAGCCCCGAGGGCGTAGCGACGACGTGCGCAATCAAGGCGCTCGGCGGTTTCATCCAGGGCCGACTGATGCCGAGCACGGACGAGGAACGCGAGCGTGGAACCGCCGCCGGCCTCAAGTTCGATTACGTCTATTCCGCCGACGAACTCGTGGCGAGCGACAATACGTTCTTTGTTGCAACCGGCGTGACCGACGGTGAACTGGTTCGTGGCGTGCGTCACGACGGTCCGTGGCTCAAGACGGAGAGCGTGATTTTCCGTTCGCGATCGGGCACGATTCGTCGCGTGAACTCGGACTATCTCGCCGAACGCTGGCTCGACTAGCGGTTCTTCAGTTCCGACTCGATCGTGTTGTTGCGGGCGAGGATTACCGCAGCCCACGCTGCGCCGAGGCCACTCAGTGCGAGTCCTGTGAGGGCGACATCCCACGACCCGGTGAGCGCACGGGATAGCCCCATGAGTGGCGGGACTGTCGCGGCAAAGCTGTAGGCGACGAACTGAGTGAACGAACTCAGTTGCAGTGACGCTGATGTCGTTTCGGTTCGCAGATTGATGAGCACAAGCGCCATCGGGAACAGCAACGGCCCACTGCCGAAGATGACGACCCACAGGAAAGGCGCGGCGGACGGAGCAACGAGCATCGCGGTGAATCCGCCAACAATCAGCGTGCCCCCCAAAGCGGCAAGCCAACCAATGTTTGTGATGCGGGCCGCAATGAGCGGCATAGCGAGGGACATCGGAGTGCCCGCGAAGGCGAAAACCGAGAGCATGAGCCCTCCCTCGAGTTCGCTCATTCCGGCAGCGTCTTTCGCGATATCCGGAAGCCACGCGAACATTCCGTAGCCGGTCGCCGAGGACACACACAGCGACACGGCGATCGCCCACGCGGTGGGTGACTTTGTCACGGCAAGTTTCTCGCCGACGACGGAACCGAGCGGATCGCCCGAGTTCTGCCCCGATCGAATTTCGACAAACCAGGGGATGAGTGCCATCGCCGCGAAGGTCGCCCAGATCGCCATCGTGAACTGCCACGACATCGATTCGCTGACTGGCACCGCGATCAGCGGGGGAACGACCGAACCGAGTGAGACGAACGTGATGTACGTCGCCGACATCGGGCCGATGTGCTCGGGGAAGTACTTTTTGATCGTCGGCGGCAACGAGACGTTGCCCATTCCTGATCCGATCAGAGCAATGGCGGACCCCAGCGCGAGAATCGTCCAGTCGGTCGCGAACGCGCGAACCGTGTGCCCGATCGCAATCAACGCGACGAGCGTGACGAGGTTCCATTCAAGCCCGATTCGGCGGGTGATCCGCGGCGTGAGCAGCCCGCCGATGACGAACCCGATCGGCGGCAGTGAACCGAGGATTGCCCGAGCATCAATTCCCAGAGCAACGTCCTGATTGACGATGTCGTAAATGGGGGAAAGCCCCGAGACTGCGGAACGCGTATTCGCGGCAATGAGAATGACGCCGATTACCGCGACGATGCTGTCGCGCAGTGCAGCCTTACTTCGAGTCGTCGTCCCCATCAGTGTCCATTGTGGACTGTGGCGCGCGCACCTCTAAATCAAAGTCGATTTCGGGCACGTCGGCGCGGGGGAGCGCCTTGGCCTTGGCAATCTTGCTGTCCTTGATTTCGCGAGGCGCCTTGTCGAGCTTCGTCAACGACGGGAACGCGCCATCGGTGACGCCCGGGATCGCGACCGCTGCGCTGATGAGGCTGTTCTCGAACTTGCTCGCGAACGTGTTGTAGTTGTTCACGGTTGCGGCAAGGCTCTTCGCGAACCCGTTGACGTCGTCCGCGGTCCGACCGAGAGTGTCGATGAGCACACGGGTTTTGGTGATGACCTCGTGAATTTGCTCGGTCTGTGCGTGCTGGCGCCACAGGAACGCCACCGACTTCAGTGTTGTGAACAGGCTGATCGGGGTGGCGATGGCGACGTTCATGCGCAACGCGGTGTCGTAAATCGACGGGTCAACCTGGAGTGCTTCGGCGAGCGCAGCTTCGGTTGGCATGAACATGATGACGTAATCGGCACTGAGGTCGTATTTCTGCCAGTACTTTTTGTCGGCCAGTTCCTTGGCCTTGAGGGCAACATCCTTGGCGTGCTGCTTGAGGAGTCCTTCGCGAAGTTTGGGGTCGGTTTCCTCTGCCGCGCGCAGGTAGTTCGTCAACGTGACCTTTGCATCGACGATGATCTGGCCTCCGTCGGGAAGCTTGACGATGGCGTCGGGTCGTGAACCTTTGGCGTCATCTGTTCCGGCGATTTGGTCCTGCGTGACGTAGTCGATTCCCTTGACCATCCCGGCGGCTTCGAAGAGTCGCTCGAGTTGGGTTTCCCCCCAGTGTCCGCGGATGTTGGGGTCCGACAGGGCGGACTTGAGCCCCTGGGTCACGTTTCGAAGTGCGTCGCCGTCGGCGCGTGCTTGTTTGAGTTGGTCGTCGATCGACTGGAACTGCGTCTTGCGCTCGTTTTCCATGTCGCGCACGCGATTTTCCACCTGGGTCAACAGCGTCTGGACGGGGGCGAGCCGTTCGAGGACCTTGCTTTCATCTTCCAGTCGTGCCCGCTCTGCTTCGCGCACCGCGGCAAGATCGGCGAGAAGCTGTTCGTTCTGCTTCGCGAGTTCTTCGTTGCGACCGGCGAGTACGCCGGCTTCCGCGTTGTTGGTGCGCGATTTCGCGACGAACCAACCGATTGCTGCACCGGCGAGCAAGCCGACGACGAGATAGACGAGTTCCATGTCCTTATCTTGACAGGGAGCACCCCCATCGAACCGCTGATTCGACCTCGGCTCCAGGCCTGTTGTCGTTTTTGTCAATATGTCCTAACATAGTTATAGACTTACCGCGCACATCCAGGAAGGCCGTCTCATGTCGCACCCCTACGACGTCATCACGATCGGTCGTGTCGGCGTGGACATTTACCCGCTCCAGGTTGGCGTCGGTCTCGAAGACGTCACGTCATTCGGCAAGTTTCTGGGTGGAAGTGCGACCAATGTCGCCGTCGCCGCAGCACGTCACGGACTCAAATCAGCTGTTATCACGCGAACCGGGAACGACCCGTTCGGAAAGTTCATCCACAACGAACTCGTTCGCCTTGGTGTTTCCGATGAGTTCGTCTCCGGAGTTGCCGGCCTCAACACCCCCGTCGTGTTCTGCGAAATCTTCCCGCCGGACGACTTCCCGCTCTACTTCTATCGCGAACCGAAAGCGCCGGACCTCGAAATCGCCGCGTCAGAGCTCGATCTCGACGCGATTCGTGACGCCCGAATCTATTGGTCAACGGTGACGGGGCTCAGCCAAGAGCCGTCGCGCGAAGCGCACCACGTCGCGTGGGATGCGCGCGGACGCAAGCCGCTCACCATCCTTGACCTGGATTACCGAACCATGTTCTGGGATTCGCCCGAACTCGCGACGCGCGAAGTTGAGAAGGCGCTCGGCAAGGTGACCGTGGCAGTCGGCAATAAAGAGGAGTGCGAGGTCGCCGTCGGCGAAACCGAACCGCACCGCGCAGCAGACGCACTGTTGGAACGCGGTATCGAACTCGCCATCGTCAAGCAAGGCCCCAAGGGCGTGCTCGCAAAGACGAAAGACGAGTCCGTCGAGGTTCCCCCGTACTTCGTCAACGTGGTCAACGGCCTCGGTGCTGGCGATTCGTTCGGCGGGGCTCTCTGCTACGGATTGTCGCAGGGCTGGGAGCTCGAACACATCCTGCGTTTCGCCAACGTGGCCGGTGCGATCGTCGCATCCCGCCTCGAATGTTCAACGGCAATGCCGACCACCGATGAGGTCGACGCCATCCTGAAGGAGATCGCCTAATGGTCCAGCTTGACTTCGACAAGCTCCGCGAGACGAGAGCGACCGACCCCGGTCGTCTCGCAGAGGTGTACAAGAACCGCCAACACCGCGAGTTGCTCGCCGGAGACGGTCGACTCATGATCGTTGCGGCCGACCACCCCGCCCGTGGGGCGCTCGCCGTCAATGGCAACCCGACCGCGATGGCGGATCGATACGAACTCCTTACTAATCTCGCCATCGCCTTGTCGCGTCCCGGCGTCGACGGCGTTCTCGGTACCCCCGACATCATCGACGACCTGGCGCTTCTCGGACTGCTCGACAACAAGGTCGTCGTCGGGTCGATGAACCGCGGCGGGCTTCGCGGGGCGTCGTTCGAAATGGACGACCGCTACACGGGATATGACATGCCGTCTATCGAGCGTGACGGACTCGACTTCGCCAAGAACCTCATTCGCATCAACCTCACTGATAGCGGAACTGCGGACACGCTCGAGTCGACGGCGTTTGCGGTCAGCGAAGCCGCCGAACTGGGAATCCCCATCATGCTCGAACCGTTCATGAGTGAATGGGTCGACGGTCAAATCAAGAACAACTTGTCGACGGACCAGGTAATTCTGTCGATGGCTATTGCCGCCGGACTGGGAAATTCGAGCGCGTACTCGTGGCTCAAGATTCCCGTCGTTCCCGACATGGCGCGCGTCATGGCGTCGACCACTCTG
Source organism: uncultured Gulosibacter sp. (assembly GCA_964637095.1). Lineage (GTDB taxonomy): Bacteria > Actinomycetota > Actinomycetes > Actinomycetales > Microbacteriaceae > MWH-TA3. The sequence continues at coordinate 92,541 of CAZWTW010000003.1, read as the reverse complement.
CCCACACTGCTCCTCGGAGGAGACCCTGGCGAAAAGGAAGACGAACTGATCGAAGAGTGGGGCAATGCACTGAAGTTGCCCGGTGTTCGAGGACTCGTCGTCGGACGCTCGATGCTCTACCCCCACCACGGCGATGTCGCGAAGGCCGTCGACACCGCTGCCACACTTGTTCACGGATAGTCACACACAAAGGAAAACCATGACGAACACCACAGTTCCCCACTGGATCGACGGCAAGCGCGACCACGGCACGACCGATCGCACCGCCCCCGTTTACGACCCCGCACTCGGTCAAGAGACCAAGCGCGTCGTCCTCGCGAACCAGGCCGACATCGACAAGGCGATCTCGTCAGCGCACGCCGCATTCCCCGCGTGGCGCGACCTGTCGCTCGCGCGTCGCCAGGCGATCATCTTCAACTTCCGCGAGCTGCTCAACGCCAAGAAGGGCGAGCTCGCCGAAATCCTGACGTCCGAGCACGGCAAGGTGCTCTCGGATGCGCTCGGTGAGATCACCCGCGGCCAAGAGGTCGTCGAGTTCGCGTGCGGCATGACCCACCTTCTCAAGGGTTCGTTCAGCGAGAACGTGTCGACGGGCGTCGACGTGTACTCGACCCGCCAGCCTCTTGGCGTCGTCGGAATCATCTCGCCCTTCAACTTCCCCGCGATGGTCCCGATGTGGTTCTTCCCCATCGCCATCGCGGCCGGAAACTCGGTCGTCCTCAAGCCATCCGAGAAGGACCCGTCGGCCGCCATCTGGCTCGCCGAACTGTGGAAGGAAGCAGGGCTTCCCGACGGTGTCTTCACCGTTCTCAACGGTGACAAAGAGTCTGTTGACGGACTTCTCACCGACCCGCGCGTGCACGCGATCTCGTTCGTCGGCTCGACCCCGATCGCGCAGTACGTCTACGAGACGGGTGCCAAGCACGGCAAGCGTGTTCAGGCACTCGGTGGCGCCAAAAACCACATGCTCGTCCTGCCCGATGCCGATCTCGACCTCGTCGCTGACTCGGCGATCAACGCCGGATTCGGTTCAGCCGGAGAGCGTTGCATGGCGATCTCGGTTGTCGTCGCCGTCGAGCCCGTGGCAGATGTTCTCATCGAGAAAATCGTCGACCGCATGCGCGGACTGAAAATCGGTGACGGTCGCCGTTCGTGCGACATGGGACCGCTCGTCACCGAGCAGCACCGTGACAAGGTTGCGTCGTACATCGACATCGCTATCGCTGATGGCGCCAAGGTCGTCGTTGACGGTCGCGGCATCGAGGTCGATGGTGACCCGAACGGTTACTGGCTTGGGCCCACCCTCATCGACCAGGTTCCGACCTCGTCGAAGGTGTACACCGAAGAGATCTTCGGACCCGTCCTCTCAATCGTTCGCGTCAAGACGTTCGAAGAAGGTGTTGACCTGATCAACAACGGTGCTTACGGCAACGGAACCGCCATCTTCACGAACGATGGCGGAGCGGCTCGCCGCTTCCAGAACGAGATCCAGGTCGGCATGATCGGCATCAACGTACCGATCCCCGTCCCGGTCGCGTATTACTCGTTCGGTGGCTGGAAGGCGTCGCTCTTCGGCGACTCGAAGGCGCACGGAATGTACGGCTTCAACTTCTTCACCCAGGAAAAGACGATGACGTCCCGCTGGCTCGACCCGAGCCACGGCGGAATCAATCTCGGGTTCCCCCAAAACTAGCGACTTCGCGCCGTGTCCTGTGGTGGGGTCACGGCGCGAACCACATCATCACCAGTACACGAAAGGACAGTCGTGAGCGACTTCAACATTGGACTTATCGGATCCGGCCGCATCGGTCAGGTTCACGCGGGAAGCATCGCGGACACCAAGGGTGCGAACCTTGCGTGGGTCTGCGACCCGTTCATCGAAGGTGCCGAGAAGCTTGCCGCCGAATTCGGCGGAAAGGTCACGACTGACCCCGAGGACGTGTTCACGGCCGGTGACGTCGACGTCATCGTTGTCGCGTCTCCGACCGCAACGCACCTCGACATGATCGACCGTGCCATCGACGCGGGTATCCATGTCCTGTGCGAGAAGCCGATTGACCTGGACATCGCCAAGGTCGAGAAGCTTCGCGACAAGGCGAACGCCGCGAACGTTCACATCGGTATCGGATTCAACCGTCGCTTTGACCCGCAGTTCGAGACCATCAAGAGCCGCGTTGCGGCTGGTGACGTTGGCAAGCTGGAACAACTCGTCATCCTTTCGCGCGACCCCGGCCCTGCGCCGCGCTCCTACATCGCCGTCTCGGGCGGAATCTTCCGCGACATGACAATTCACGATTTCGACATGGCACGCAACTTCGTTCCCGACATCGTCGATGTGTTCGCCGCAGGTGCCAACGTGTTCAGCGAGGAAATCAAGGCCGAGAACGATTACGACTCGGTCAACGTCATTCTTCGCGGTCGCGGCGGCGAGTTGGTCACCATCGTGAACTCGCGTCACTGCTCATACGGTTACGACCAGCGCCTCGAGGCATTCGGTGACGAGGGGTCCCTCTGGGCCGACAACGTCACGGCAACGATGGTCAAGCACTCGTCCGCGACGCACACCGAATCGGCCGAGCCGCTCATCGACAACTTCCTCGTTCGCTACGCGGTGTCCTACCGCCGTGAACTCGCGTTGTTCCTCGACGGAATTCGTGACGGCAAGAACTACAACCCGACGTTCGACGACGGGCGTGCCGCGCTGATCCTGGCGGACGCTGCAACCGAGTCCGCGCGCACCGGCAAGTTTGTGTCGGTCGACGGAGTCCTCTAAACGCACGACAAACAGGGGCTCGAGGGCTACCTCGAGCCCCTGTGTTTGCCCGCAACTGCTCGAGAATTCGGCGAATGTATCAGTTCGGTAACGGTGGCCAAAAACATTCCGTAATCCGACTTTGATATGACATTATGACTATTACGTCTTGCATCGCCCTAGTTGCAAGAAGGCATCAAACAAACTCAAAGGAGAGGCATTTATGTCTTGGAAGAAACTCTCTGTGATTGCGGCTGTCGCGTCGCTTTCACTTGCCGGTTGTGCGGCGACCTCGGAAGAGGCCCCTGCTGCCGGTGGCAACGCTGACCTCAAGATCTGCGTCTACACCCACGGTGATGGCGGAACGTTCTGGTCGGTTGCTCAGGCTGGTGCAGAGGCTGCTGCTGCAGACCTCGGTGTGACCCTTGACTACCAGGGATCGACGAACGACTCGGCTAAGCAGGCTTCGACCATCGAAGCTGGCGTATCGGGTGGTTGCTCGGGAATCGCTGCTTCGGCTCCGGACCCGGACGCAATCAAGGACGCAATGCTCGCTGCTTCGGCTGCAGGCATCCCCACCGTCACGATGAACTCGGGATCGTCGGTCTTCAAGGACCTCGGCGCATTCACGCACGTTGGTCAGGACGAAATCGTTGCAGGTCGCGAAGCTGGATACCGCTTCAACGAGCTCGGCGCAACCAAGGTTCTCTGCCCCATTCAGGAAGCAGCTAACTCGGGTCTGACCGACCGTTGTAAGGGTCTCGCAGAGACCTTCGAAGGCGAAACCGTTGACTTCAACCTCGACGGTGGACTTGCTGACCTCGCTGGTTCGGCTGCCAAGCTCCAGGCTGCTCTCGAGGCGGACACCGCCATCGACGGCATCTTCGCGCTCAACGCAGACATCGCAACCGGTGCAGCAATGGTCGCTTCGGAGAACACCGGACGCAACGCGATCATCGGTACGGTCGACATGTCGGCTGACGCTCTGACCGCCATCAAGGATGGAAAGATGGCATTCGCCGTTGACCAGCAGCAGTACGCACAGGGCTACATGTCCGTCGTGCTCCTGTTCTTGAACCTCACCAACGCTCACGAGCTCGGTGGTGGCCTCCCCATCTACACCGGTCCTGGTTTCGTTACCTCGGACAACGTAGACAAGGTCATGGAACTGGTCGCAGCAGGTACGCGCTAGTCTCTAGCAACTAAAGTTGGCGGCTGGTGCATCCCTGATGTGCCAGCCGCCATCTCACACCGTAAGCAAATTTCTTCATCTCACTAGAAAGGCGGTGAACCCATGACCGCAGTCAAGACGGACGAACGCATCCAGCGTGTCTCCTTCATCACCAAGGCACTTCGACGCCCAGAGCTCGGCGCCCTCCTCGGTGCACTCGTCATCTTCATCACTTTTGCCCTGTCGGACACGACCGGACAATTCGCAGGCCTTCAAGGCGCTGCAGGTTGGACAAAATTCGCTGCCCCCGTCGGCATCGTCGCAATTTTTGTCGCTCTCCTCATGATCGCGGGAGAGTTCGACTTGTCCTCTGGAGTCATGGTCGGAACGGCCGGACTCTTGATGGGTAACCTCATCAGCGAACTTGGCCTGGACGTGTGGCCGTCGATGATCATCACACTTCTTTTCGCGGGACTTGTTGGCCTTGCCAACGGATACCTCGTCATAAAAACGGGGCTACCGTCATTCATCGTGACGCTAGCAACATTCTTCGTCCTCAAGGGCGTCAACCTCGCCGTCACCAAGATGCTGACCGGAACCGTCCGAGTCGACGGCATCGACGGCGCCAGCGATTTCGAAGCCGCGCGCTCATGGTTCGCAACCAAGATTGAAATTGGAACGGCGTCGTTCCAGATCTCCGTCGTCTGGTGGTTGCTCTTCACCGTTCTGGCTACTTGGATCCTCACGCGCACCACGTTCGGAAACTGGATTTTCGCATCGGGTGGCGACGCCAACGCGGCTCGTAACGCGGGTGTACCCGTCGCGCGTACCAAGATCACGCTCTTCGTCCTCACCTCGATGGCCGCAGCGCTCGTCGGTGCGATGACGCTCCTTGAGCTTCGCGGAATGCAGGCCGGTCAGGGTGTCGGCCAGGAGTTCTACTACATCATCGCCGCGGCGGTAGGTGGAACGCTTCTCACGGGTGGTGCCGGTTCGGCGATTGGTGCATCGATCGGTGCAGCAATCATGGGCTTCGCCGCGATCGGAATCCCCTACGCACTGTGGGACCAGGACTGGGTGTCCACGTTCCTCGGTGTCATCTTGTTCCTCGCAGTGTTGGTCAACACCTGGCTGTCGAAGCGCGCGAAGGGAGCACGCAAATGAGTGCAAAGTCCTCGACGGCAAACGTCACTCCAGCCCTCGAGCTGAAGGGCGTCGGGAAGTCGTTCGGCAACGTGGTCGCTCTTCGCGATGTCGACCTCGCGGTCTACCCCGGTCAGGTCACCTGTGTTCTCGGTGACAACGGTGCGGGTAAGTCCACGCTGATCAAGATTCTGTCGGGCGTTCACAAGCAGTCCGAGGGTGAATTTAACGTCGCCGGTGTCCCCGCCGACTTCAACTCACCCCGTGACGCGATGTCCAAGGGAATCGCGACGGTCTTCCAGGACCTCGCAACCGTCCCGTTGATGTCGGTGTGGCGTAACTTCTTCCTCGGCAACGAGCCGAAGAAGTGGTGGAAGCCTCTCGGAATCCTCGACACCGCTAAGGCCAAGAAGGTCGCCAAAGAGCAGTTGCTCGAGATGGGTATCGACCTTCGCGACACCAACCAGGCAATCGGCACCCTCTCGGGTGGAGAACGCCAGGCTGTTGCCATCGCCCGCGCCGTCTACTTCGGTGCGAACGTCCTCATCCTCGACGAGCCGACGTCCGCACTGGGTGTTCGTCAGTCCGGAATCGTGTTGAAGTACATCCTTGCTGCGCGCGAGCGCGGCGTGGCCGTCATCTTCATCACGCACAACCCGCACCACGCGAACCTCGTCGGTGACCACTTCTTCCTGCTCAACCGCGGTCGCATGATTGCGTCGTTCGAGCGCGAGACGGTCGTCCTGGACGAACTCATTCAGGCCATGGCCGGTGGTTCGGAACTGGACACGCTGACACACGAAATCAACGTCATCCGAAACGACTAAGTCGATCGAGTGACACGTGAAGCGGCGGGGGAAACCTCGCCGCTTTACTTTTCGACGAGGGTTACTTCGAACGAATACAGGTCGGGGCGATAGAAGTGCGAGCCGTACTCGACGCCGTGGCCGGAGTTGTCGAAGGCCGCACGTTCCATCGTGAGCAGCGCAGAGCCACGGTCAATGTCGAGCAATGCGGAGTCGGCGGTCGTGCTGGCGCGGGCACCGATTTTCTGCTTCGCGACGCGAATGGCGACTCCGCGCGAGCGCAACAATTCGTAGAGACCCATCGACTGCAGGTCTGATTCGCTGATGTCGGCGAACTGTTCGGGAAGCCAGTTTTCGAGAACCGCGACCGGAACACCGTCAGCGATTCGAACGCGGCGAATGTGCAGGACCTTGGAACCGGCGGGGACTCCGAGTCGCTCGGCGACGGCGTCGCTCGCGGTGTCGATCGAGTGGGACAACAACTGGGTTGTCGGCTTCTGTCCTGTGGTGGCGAGGTCATCAAACAACGAGGTGAGTTCGACGCCACGCGTCACGCGACCGTGAACGACCTGAGTGCCAATTCCGCGGCGGCGAACCAACAAACCCTTGTCAACCAAGTCCTGAATCGCGCGGCGAATTGTTGGGCGCGACAGGTTGAGGCGCTCACCGAGCGAGACTTCGTTTTCGAGCCGTGCACCCGCGGGAAGGCGACCGTCAAGGATGGCTTCTTCGATGCGCTGTTCTACCTGGAAGTAGAGCGGAATCGGCCCATTGCGGTCGAGATTGGAGAAAAGACTCGCCATTACTTCTAACGACACGGTCTCTCCTTTCACAATCGGCTGGTTGTCATATTGTACTGACAATTTGCCAAAGTGGACCTTTGTCAGTGGCTATGCTGGGACGGTGTCCGACGCCAAACGCACCATTCCGGCAATTGTGGCGATGGCGATGTGGGCGACCAACTTCGTGTTCTCGCAGGCCGTCATTGCCGATATCGGCGCAATCCAGTTGACCGGCGCACGGTGGACGATCGCGCTGGTGGCACTGATTCCGCTGGCCCTTCTCCTGGAAAAGCGAAACTGGACCGTCATTCGCCGTGAGATCCCGCTTCACCTGGTTCAGTCGCTCCTGGGATACGTCGGTTACACGTTGCTTCTTTATTCCGCACTCCAGTCGACGTCTCCCGTGACGGCCGCAGTGCTTGTCGCACTCAACCCCGCGACGATTGCGATCGCCGCTCAATTCGTTCTCAAGGACCGGCTCACACGACTTGCGGTCATTGGCATTCTCGTGTCCTTCGTCGGGGCGGTCGTCGTCGTCATCGGCGGGCAGCCACTCGACGGCATCCACCTCGGTGCGGGGGACGGGCTCATCCTCATCGCCACTGTTTTGTGGACGGTGTATTCGATGATCGCGCCGCGGGTCGAAACACCGCCCATCACCGCCACCGCAATCCAGGCAACGCTCGCCGTTCTTGTGATGATTCCGCTGATGTTGATCGACGAGATCGTCCTTAATCCGGGGTCGTGGACCACGGTCGAAGGCACCGAGTGGTGGGGAGTCCTCTGGATCGGACTCATTCCCTCCGCCGGGGCATACTTCCTCTGGAACGTGTCCTCCGAATGGATCGGGCCAACGCGAACCGGGGCGTTCCTCAACCTCATCCCCGTCTTCACCGCGATATTCGTTGTTCTTCTCGGCGGGTCCGTGACGATCTGGCACCTCATCGGCGGCGCTCTCGTCCTCCTCGGCGTCACATTGACCGAGAGACGGTCCGCGACGGCCGACCAGCGCCTCACCTAGACTTGACCAGTGGCACTAACAATCGGCATCGTCGGACTCCCTAACGTAGGCAAGTCGACTCTCTTCAACGCACTGACGCGAAACAACGTTCTCGCAGCGAACTACCCGTTCGCGACGATCGAACCGAACGTCGGTGTCGTGAACCTTCCCGACCCGCGACTTCAGCAACTCGCCGACATCTTCGGCAGCGAACGCCTGCTTCCCGCACCCGTCTCGTTCGTCGACATCGCTGGAATCGTCAAGGGTGCATCCGAGGGTGAAGGTTTGGGTAACCAGTTCCTCGCAAACATCCGCGAAGCGGACGCCATCGCCCAGGTCGTGCGCGGATTCGTTGATGGTGACGTTGTCCACGTTGCCGGCAAGGTCGACCCCAAGGACGACCTCGAAACCATCAACACCGAGCTGATTCTTGCGGACCTGCAGACTCTCGAGAAGGCGATTCCGCGCTTCGAGAAGGAAGTCAAGGGCAAGAAGATGGAGCCCGAGGTCTTGTCGACCGCGATCGAGGCGAAGAGCATTCTCGACGGCGGAACACCGTTGTCGTTGGCGCCGAAGTTTGACTCGAGCCCCATCAAGGAACTCGGTCTGCTCACGTCCAAGCCCGTCCTCTTCATCTTCAACGTCGACGAGTCGATCCTCACGGATGCCGGGAAGAAGGCGGCTCTCGCAGAGTTGGTCGCACCGGCTAAGGCCGTGTTCCTTGATGCCAAGGTCGAGAGTGAACTGATCGACCTCGACCCGGCCGACGCGATGGAACTCCTCGAATCCACCGGCCAGACCGAGAGCGGCCTCGACCAACTCGCCCGCATTGGGTTCGACACACTTGGCCTTCAGACCTATTTGACCGCTGGCCCGAAAGAAGCCCGCGCGTGGACGATCGGCAAGGGGTGGAAGGCGCCCCAGGCCGCCGGTGTCATCCACACCGACTTCGAAAAGGGATTCATCAAGGCCGAGATCGTGTCGTTTGCCGACCTCGTCGAGTGTGGGTCAATCGCGGAAGCCCGTTCCAAGGGCAAGGCGCGCATCGAAGGCAAGGATTACGTCATGCAGGACGGCGACGTCGTCGAGTTCCGCTTCAACGTTTAGGAAGGCATCATGTCAACCGCACTCATCACGGGAGCAAGTTCGGGAATCGGCAAGGACCTCGCGGTTGCACTCGCGGGTCGCGGATACGAACTGATCCTTGTCGCTCGGCGCAAGGACCGCTTGACTGCTCTAGCCAAGGAACTCATCGCTGCGCACAAGGCCACGGTGACGGTCTACGCAATGGATTTGTCCACGCCAGGCTCATCGGCGGAACTCGAAAAGAAGGTCCTCGCTGACGGGCATTCGGTTGACGTTCTTGTCAACAATGCGGGGTTTGGGACGAACGCCCGTGTCGCAGACGAAGATCGCGCCACCGTCGCCGAGGAAATCCAGTTGAACATCGGCACCCTTGTCGACCTCACCATTGCTTTCCTGCCGGGAATGGTCGCCCGCAAGTCTGGTGCCGTCGTCAACATCGCCAGTACAGCGTCGTACCAGCCGGTTCCGGGGATGGCTGTCTACGCAGCAACTAAGGCATTCGTCCGCTCGTTCACCGAAGCGGTGTGGGGCGAGGTTCCCGCCGGCGTCAAGGTTTTCGCCGTGTCTCCCGGTGCCACGGCAACAGAGTTTTTCGACGTATCAGGCGCGTCCCCGGCAGGCGGGCTTGCAGCGGTTTCCGAAGTTGTCGACGTCATTCTCGCCGGCTTAGATGCGGCAAAACCCGCACCGTCTGTGATCGTCGGAGCCCGCAACCGAATCATGGCCCGAATTTCGCGAATCGTGCCCGTGACCGCCGCGATCAAGGTCGCTGGGTCAATGTTCCTCCCCAAGAAATAGGATTTTCGGCATGGATACGCTCACCATCAACTGGCTCGCCGTCGTCGTCGCGTCGCTGTCATCGTTCATCATTGGCGCCGTGTGGTTTGGTCCCAAGACTTTCTACCCAACCTGGATTCGTGCCATGGGTCGTGAAGTCCCGACCAAACGTGTCGAGATGTCAGGGGCGGAGACGGCACTGATGTTTGGTGGAACCTACATCGCTGCGCTGGTCCAGGTCGTTTCACTCGCCGTGGTCCTCGCATTCGCTCGTGTTGCCGGCGCACCCATCGACGCAGGTTCGGGCGCATTCATCGGCTTCGCCCTTGCAGTCGGCTTTGGCGCGTTTGCGTCGGTTTCGCACCGCATGTTTGGACAGGCCGATCACAATGTCTTCCGCTCGCTCAAGGTGTGGCTCATCGAAGTCGGTCAGGACGTCGTGTGCGTGACGATCGCCGGTGCGATTCTGGGAGCCTGGGCCTAACAATGACCGAAAAAGTTCAGGGACCGAAGTCGTACTTCCCGTCAATCGAAAAGAAGTACGGCCAACCGATTGATCACTGGATGGGGTTGCTCGACGCGAACGCGCGCGACCTCACCCACATGGCGCAAGTGGGTTGGCTCAAGGAAAACCACGGCATCGGACACGGTCACGCGAACGCTCTCGTCGCCGTGTTCCGCAAGGACCGCGGACTTTGACCGAACGCGAGTTGTATTTCGTCGAACGCGAGTTCGCCGCCCCTGTCGACCGAATGTGGCGCGCATGGACGACGGCTTCGGAACTTGAACAGTGGTATCACCCGACCGTTTTGTCGGTTGTTCCTGGTTCAGTGACGTCGGAACCCTTTGCCGGAGGGCGCTGGGCAGTTGCCGTCGATGTCCCCATGAACGACATGGTCGCCTACTTTTGGGGCCGCTACCGCATCGTTGACAACCACGTTCGAATCGAACACACGCTGTCGTATTCGCAGGACGAACTCGAATTCATCGCCCGAGACGACGATGCGCCATTCCATCGAATCGTGATTGATTTCACCCCCACGGACCTGGGTGTAGTTGTGCGATTTACCCAATTCGGCGAGATGCCAGACGAACAGGCCGAGGCAAGTCGCATGGGGATGGAAAGTTACTTCGATTCGCTTGAAGCATTTCTCGGCTAATTGCCTGTGAACCGTGCGTTGCTAGGCTGAGCAAATGCCCGCCACCCTGAGGAAGTTTTCTGCGACAACTTGGTTTGTCACCGCGTTCGCGATGTTCTTTGGCCGCGGATTCATTTATTCGTCGTGGTCGAGCCGTGGTCCCGAAGTGCAAGAGCGCCTCGGTGTGACCATCACCGACATGGGAGTCCTCGCGACGCTGTTCGCCGCCGGCGCCATCGTCGGTGTCCTCGCGTCAGGGCGCATCGTCTCGCACCGCGGTTCACGCGTGCTCGCCATCATGACGTTCGTGGGAATGCCGACCGCGATGGCGCTTGCGGTGTTGGGAGTCGTCATCGGCTCGTTCCCGCTCGCGGCCGTCGCCATCTTCGCCTATGGACTGCCATTCGGCGCCGCGGATTTCGTGTCTAACGTCGAAGCGGCCGATCTTGACCGCGCGTCCGCCAAGAGCCGACTTCCGATGCTTCACGGCGGATACAGCATCGGTGTCCTCGCTGGTGCGAGCATCACGAGCCTGCTGATCGTTGCCAACATCCCTCTCGAGGTCCAGGTCGGCATCACACTCCTCGCAGTTGGGGCATTCACGGTTTATCGCGTGGCGGGAATTCCTGCGCACCACGGAAAGCCGTCACACGACCTCGACGAGCACACGGACCTGCGCCCGAAGCTTAGCCCTGCGGCCAAACGCCGCGTCACCCTGATTTCGACCATCGCGTTCGTCTTCGTCCTCGCCGAGGGCGCTGCCGCAATCTTCATCCCGCTCGCGCTCGTGACTGCCGGACGTACGCAGGCGGAAGCCGCTTTCGCGTACACGCTGTTCTCGCTGGGAATGGCCGTCAGCCGAATCGTCGGAGGACGTGTTGTCGACCGCATCGGGCGTTCGCGCGTGGTACTCATCTCGGCGATCACCGCGGCCGTCGGTGTCGCGCTCTTCTCGTTCGCGCAACTCGGTCAGTTCGAGTACATCGGAGCCCTGCTCTGGGGACTCGGAAACTCGCTGCCCATCGCGATGACGGTTTCGGCAGCGACCGATAACCCGACAACCGCAAACAGGGCCCAAAGTTTGTTGTGGACCTGGGTCTACTTCGGAAACCTCGGGGTCGGGCCGATTCTCGGTGGTGCCAGTGCCATTGTTGGGCCCTTTGCGGCGTTCCTCATCCCCGTCGCTTTCCTGCTCTACAGCGCATCGGTAAGCCGGGTGACGGGACCCGATCCGGAAGTCGCACGGTGAGCACAGCAGACGTCGACGCGTACATCGCCGCACTTCCCGAGCCCAAGCGCGAGACGCTCGAAGAGGTTCGCCGTCGGATTCTCGCGATACTTCCCGACGCTGAACAAAAAATTTCCTACGGCATGCCCGCCTTCGCGGTCAACGGAAAGGTGATTGCCGGTTTTGCGGCGTTCAAGAATCACCTCGCGTATTTGCCGCACAGCGGCCGCGTGTTTACGGGTCTCGACAGGGAACTCGAGGGGTTCGTCCGAACACCAGGTTCGCTGCATTTCCCGCTGGATAAGCCGCTCTCTCCGGCGCTGGTCGCAGCCCTGATCGAAGAGAAGATGCAGGTACTCGAAGCCGACGGTTGGGCTCGCCCCTAATTCGACGCGCCGCCCTCCCGCATCGCGCGTTCGAGCGTTATGCTGAAGCCATAACTCAAGACGACCGTCTACCTCTGCGGGAGAGACTGGGCAACCAGTCACCGAAGGAGCAAGCCTCCCCGCCAAACTCTCAGGTCCGCGTACCGCAGGGACAGGTCACTCTGAAAAGCGAGGTTCGATCCTCCGCCGTAGGTGAAAGGGCTCAGGCCCGAAACTCTCAGGTCCCGTAACAGAGGGGGAGTCCCGCAGCCGATATTCGGCGGTGTGTTGACGCCCGGAGGACTTGTGAACCTGAAGCTATCGCCACTCGATGCGATTCACCGCGAACTGGGTGCGTCGTTTACTGATTTCGCTGGCTGGGATATGCCCGTTCGATACACGTCGGATCTGGCGGAACACCACGCCGTCCGCACGTCGGCCGGTCTTTTTGACCTGTCGCACATGGCCGAAATTTACGTGAGTGGCCCTGACGCCGGCGCCGCACTCGATTACGCACTGGCGGGGACCTTGTCGGCGATTCCGCTTGGCCGCGCGAAGTACTCGCTCATCCTGTCGGAAGAGGGCACCGTCATCGACGACGTCGTCGTCTACCGCTTGGGCAACGACGAGTTCCTTGTCGTCGCGAACGCGGGAAATCGATTCCCGGCTGCCGCGGCAATTCGCGAGCGCGCCGAGAACTTTGACTGCGTCGTTGATGACCGCTCCGACGATGTTGCCTTGATCGCGGTTCAGGGCCCGACGGCGCTCGCGATTCTCGAGGCAACAAACGGTCTTGCGACCGAGGGACTTGCTGAACTCGGCTACTACCGCTGTCTGCCCCGCGAATTCAACGGCGCTCCCGTCCTGATCGGACGCACCGGATACACGGGCGAAGACGGATTCGAACTGTATGTCGAGAACGCAGCCGCTGCCGAATTGTGGAGCGCGATCACGGCCGCCGGTGAAGGCCACGAACTTCTCGCGTGTGGTCTTGCCTGCCGCGACACCCTGCGACTTGAAGCGGGCATGCCGCTCTACGGCCACGAATTGTCGCTCGAACTCAAGCCTGTCCAGGTTGGGCTCGAAAAGGTCGTCGACCTCTCGAAGGACAACTTCGTTGGACGCGACGGCGTCATGCGTGGCGTCTCCGCCGGAGCCGTCCGACTCGTCGGAATCCAGAGCGAAGGCAAGCGTGCCGGTCGCGCCGACTACGCCGTTCACTCCAACGGGCGCACGATTGGCGTCATTACCTCGGGAGCCCTTTCTCCCACGCTCGGATACCCCATCGCCTTTGCGCTGGTCGAGCCTGAATTTGCGGAACCGGGAACGACGATTGACGTCGACGTTCGCGGAACCACCATTCCCGCAGTAGTAGTACCCCTTCCCTTCTATTCCCGAAAGGCCCGCTCATGAGCATCCCCAGTAACCTTCAGTACACCTCCGAACACGAATGGGTTCGCATTGACGGCGACACCGCGGTCGTCGGAATCACCCAGTACGCCGCCGACGCACTCGGTGACGTCGTCTACGTCGACCTGCCCAAGGTGGGCTCCACGATCGCCGCTGGAGCCATCGTCGGTGAAGCGGAATCGACCAAGTCGGTCGGTGAGCTTTTCGCCCCCGTCTCCGGTGAAATCATCGAAGCGAACCAGGCTGTCATCAACTCGCCCGAACTCGTCAACTCAGACCCCTACGGAGCAGGCTGGCTCTTCTCGGTAAACGTATCCTCGCTCGGCGCACTCATCTCGGCCGACGAGTACGAAGACCTCATCACGGAGTAATTCATGACTCAGTTTCGCTCACGACACATCGGCACGTCTGGCGCCTCCGAGGCGACCATGCTCGACCGACTCGGATACGCCTCGCTCGACGCACTCATGGACGCAGCCGTCCCCGGTGCGATTCGCCAGGGCGAGTTCGCGTCGCGCATCCCCGCAGCGGCCAGTGAGCGCGAGACGCTCGCCGAGTTGCGCGCGCTCGCAAACGAGAACCGTGTTCACCGCAGCCTGATCGGCCTGGGGTACTACGACACGGTGATGCCGAGTGTCATCAAGCGAAACATCCTGGAGAACCCGTCCTGGTACACGGCGTACACGCCGTACCAGCCCGAGATTTCGCAGGGCCGCCTCGAAGCGCTCATCACGTTCCAGACGATGGTGTGCGACCTGACGGGGATGGGAACCGCGAACGCGGGAATGCTCGACGAGGCATCGGCAGCTGCCGAAGCCATGCTCATGGCACGTCGAGTGTCCGGAAACGCGTCCACGACGTTCCTTGTCGACGTCGACGTGTTCCCCCAGGTGCGTGCCGTACTCGAGACACGCGCAGAGCCGATTGGCGTGACGCTCAAGTCGGTCGACTTTGCTGCCGGCGAAGGTGCCGCGGCGCTCGCGGACGGCGCATTCGGCGCTTACCTGCAGTACCCCGGGTCGTCTGGTCGCATTCGCGACATCTCGGCTGACCTCGCTGCGGTGACGGCGACTGGCGCTGTGTCGATCGTCGCCAGCGACCTCCTCGCACTGACGCTTCTGCGCTCGCCCGGTTCGCAAGGCGCTGACATCGTCGTTGGCTCGTCGCAGCGCTTCGGCGTTCCGCTCGGCTTCGGCGGACCGCACTCGGCGTTCTTCGCAGTTCGTGAAGGACTCGAGCGCCAGATGCCCGGCCGCCTGATTGGTGTCTCACGTGACGCCGATGGCAAGCCCGCGTACCGACTCACCCTGCAGGCGCGCGAACAGCACATCCGCCGCGACAAGGCAACGTCGAACATTTGTACCGCACAGGTTCTGCTCGCCGTTCTCGCCGCGATGTACGCGGTGTATCACGGCGCAGAGGGACTCCGCGAAATCGCGACGGGAGTAGCCGACCGTGCTGCGCGTTTCGCACGTCGCGCAACAGCAGCGGGTCACACCGTTGTTCACTCGGACTTCTTCGACACCGTCCAGATTCACGCACCGGGTAAGGCACAGTCGATCGTTGATGCCGCCTACGCTGCCGGCGCTCTCGTGCACCTGGTCGACGCTGACACCGTTCAGTTGTCCTTCGATGAACTGTCGATCGACGACGCAACCGGAATTCTTGCCGGCGGCGATGACGCGCTTCTCGACGGTGTGTTCGGACTTGCCCCCGCCGCGCGCGAGGCGACCGGCGCCACCGCGATCCCCACCAGCGCGCTGCGTTCGGACGCGATTCTCACGCACGCGGTGTTCAACTCGTACCGCAGCGAAACGTCGATGATGCGTTTCCTCAAGCGCCTCGCCGACAAGGACTACGCCCTTGACCGCGGAATGATTCCGCTCGGTTCGTGCACGATGAAGTTGAACTCGGCCACCGAGATGGAAGCCGTCACGTGGCGCGAGTTCGGCGGGGTTCACCCGTACGCTCCCGCGAAGGACGTCGGGGGTTACCTTCTTCTCATCTCGCAGCTCGAGGAATGGCTTGTCGAACTCACCGGTTACGACACGATCAGCCTTCAGCCCAACGCAGGTTCACAGGGTGAACTCGCCGGATTGCTCGCGATTCGCGGTTATCACCTGTCGCGCGGCGACGACCACCGCGTCACGTGCATCATTCCGTCGAGCGCGCACGGCACCAACGCGGCGTCGGCGGTCCTCGCCGGAATGAAGGTCGTCGTCGTTGCCTGCATGGAAAACGGTGACGTCGACATCGACGACCTCAACGCCAAGATCGCGGAAAACCGCGACACTCTCGCAGCGCTCATGGTGACCTACCCGTCGACCCACGGCGTGTACGAGCACGGTATTCGCACGATCACCGACGCGGTTCACGAAGCGGGCGGGCAGGTCTACATCGATGGCGCCAACCTCAACGCGCTTCTCGGGTTCGCCCGTTACGGCGACATCGGGGGAGACGTCTCGCACCTCAACCTGCACAAGACGTTCGCCATCCCGCACGGTGGTGGTGGACCCGGAGTCGGCCCCGTCGCAGCGAAGGCGCACCTCGCGCCATTCCTCCCCGGACACCCAATGGCGCAATCGGTCAACCACCCCGCGTTCGATTCGGAAACGGGTGAGCCCGGTCCGTTCGTTCACGCGGGCGGTCCCGTCACCGCGTCACCGTTTGGAAGCCCGAGCATCCTCCCCATCTCGTGGGCGTATGTCCGCATGTTGGGCTCCGACGGTCTTCGCAACGCAACGGCATCCGCGGTTTTGGCCGCAAACTACGTTGCAGCGCGACTTCGCGAGCACTACCCGGTGCTGTACTCGGGCGAGAACGGTCTCGTCGCTCACGAGTGCATCCTCGACCTTCGACCGCTTACGGCGGAAACCGGTGTCACGGTTGATGATGTCGCCAAGCGACTCGTCGACTACGGATTCCACGCTCCGACGATGTCGTTCCCGGTCCCGGGCACCCTTATGGTCGAGCCAACCGAATCAGAAGACCTCGTCGAGATTGACCGATTCATCGAAGCGATGATCGGCATCAAGCGCGAAGCCGACGCCGTCGGGCGTGGCGAATGGCCTGCGGACGACAACCCGCTTGTCAACGCACCGCACACCGCGCAGTCGCTGTTGGTGGGCGAGTGGGACCACGCGTATTCGCGCGAGGTTGCTGCTTACCCGTGGCGCGGCCTTGAATCGAGTGTTGGACATGTCGACCACGGCAAGTACTGGCCGCCGGTTCGACGCGTTGACGGAGCCTACGGCGACCGCAACCTTGCGTGCGCCTGCCCTGACCCGTCAGCCTTCGCCGACTAGGCGAAGACGCCGGGGAACCAGATCACCGCGAGCGGGTAACCGACGAACGCGACGGTGTCGATGATGACGTGCGCCGTGATGAGGGGCAGAAGCCGGCCCTTCCACATGTACAGCGCGCCGAAGATGAGTCCCATCGCGATGTTGCCGACAAACCCACCGAAGCCTTGGTAGAGGTGGTACGTTCCGCGCAACAACGCGGCGCTGACGACGATGACCCACGGTGACCAACCGATCGCCTTGAGTCGGTCAAACAGATAACCAACAACGATGACCTCTTCGCCGACTCCGGCGCGCAAGGCCCAGAGAATGAGAACGGGGATGGTCCACCAGTGGGTGTCGAGCGCTGTCGGCACAACGGTCACCCCCAGGTCAAGGGCGCGCGCGCCGAGGTAGACGCCGATTCCCGGGATTCCGATAGCCGCAGCAAACACAAAACCCATGCGCAACTCGTGTCCCAGTTGTCGTTTGCCTGGTTCCCAGCCAAGTCCGATGGCGCCGAATCGCGGTGCGCGGTCGCGCCACACGAGCCAGAGAACCAACGCGACGGGGGCAAAGCCGGACAACACGCCGAGCAACTGGTACAGCAAATCGAAGAGCTCTTGCGTCGCGAGCGGTCGATTGATCGTTGCCGTCTGCTGACTCAGTGTTTGCGTTCGGGTCAGTCGATCCGCAATTCCGACGACTCCGTACAGGGCAGACATTCCGTAGGACAACAGCAAAACGACGACGATTTCCCACCGTGTTCGAGTCATTGCGCCACTCCATTCGTCGACAAACCAGAAATACCCGTTACTTTTCGTTACCGAACTGTATCCGTTTGTGTGATTACCCTCACGCTATCGGGAATAGTCTGGCTGTTAACCATGGCGTGTGTCACTTCCTCGGTGACAAAACACAACACGCCGCCAAGGAGGTAAACAGTGAAAACCAAGCGAATTATCGCTTCGGCAGCTGTACTCGGAGCGAGCGCGCTTGTTCTCTCCGGCTGTGCATTGCCGTACCAGTCCGAGGTCATCGAAGGAACGTCCATCACGGTCGCCTGGAATGACATCGCCTCGGAGTTCAACCCGTCGTCGGCCAGTGGTAACAACGTTGCCAACCTGTTGCCCTCGTACGTTGCGAACTCGGGCTTCAACTACTACGACAACACCCCTGCGCTCCTCAAGAGCGAAGAGTTTGGTGCATATGAGAAGACCAGCGACGAGCCCCTCACCATCAAGTACACGGTGAACGACTCGGTTAAGTGGTCGGACGGCGTCGCCGTTGACGGTGCCGACATGCTTCTTTCGTGGGTGACCGGTTTCGGTTACTTCAAGAACGCTGACGACTCGTACCTGTTCCAGCACGCAGCCCCTCGTGACGACCTTGCTTCGACGCTTCCGACCGTAAACGGCCGCACGCTCGAGTTCTCGTACGACAAGGCATACGTCGACTGGGAAATCAACTTCGGAGTTGGCGTCTCGGCTCACGGAACCGTCATGATGGCCTACCCGGAAATCACTGACCCTGCGGAAGCCAAGAAGCTGTTCATCGAGGCTGTCACCAACGGTGACACCGAATGGCTCCAGAAGGTCGCCGACGTCTGGAACACCGGATACCAGGTCACCGATGCAACCGCTGCGGACACTGACCCGACTGAAGGTGCAAAGAAGAACGTCTTCCTCTCGAACGGTGCATACCGTGTCGAGGAAGTTGTTGCTGATGACCACGTCACTCTCGTTGCGAACGAGCTCTACACCTGGGGCCCCTCGCCGAAGTACGAACGCATCACCATCCGCGAAATCGGTGACCCGACCGCGGCTGTTCAGGCGGTCGACAACGGTGACGTCCAGGTCGCCTCGGGACAGCCGACGGCTGACCTGCTCGCGCTCGTCTCTGCGCTCACCAACGGTGACTACACCGGTGGCGACGAAGCGGCCTTCGAGCACATCGACCTGACGTTCAACAACGGTGGACCGTTCGACCCCGCGACCTACGGTGGCGACGAGGCCAAGGCTCTCGCAGTTCGACAGGCATTCTTGCTGTCGGTCCCGCGTGACCAGATCCTCGAAACGATCATCAAGCCGCTCAACCCGAACGCCGTCCTTCGTAACTCGCTGTTGGCAATCCCCGGATCGCCCAACTACGACACGATCGTCGCCGGAAACGGTTCGGACTTCTTCGGTGGAAGCGACGCAGACCGCGTCACCAAGGCCAAGGAACTCCTCGCATCGGCTGGCGTCTCGACGCCGATCGACGTCAAGTTCTGGTACCCCGAGGGCAACGTCCGTCGTGGTCAGGAATTCGAACTCATCCAGGCAAACGCTCTCCAGTCCGGCTTCAACGTAATTGACACGTCGGAACCGAACTGGGAGTTCACCGACCCGGCTCTCTTCGAGATCAACCCGCACGACGCGGTTATCTTCGCGTGGAGCTCGTCGAGCCTCGCAGTTACGGGTAACGACCAGATGTATGGAACGGGTAAGCCGTCCAACTTCCAGGACTACGCGAACTCCGTTGTTGACGAGAACCTCTCGGCCGTTGAGACCGAGCTTGACCCTGCCAAGCAGGCCGAGCTCCTCACCAACGTCGAAGCCGAACTCTGGGGTGACGCAGCTTCGCTGCCGATCTTCCAGTTCCCCGGCCTCACCTGGTGGGACAACGGCACGACCGGCATCGCGCCGAACCCGCTGTCGACGTCGTACTTCTGGAACTTCTGGGAGTGGGCACCGGCAGCAGCTGCCCAGTAACGGCATCTGAAGCACAAGGCAAGGGCCGAGCGAGAAATCGCTCGGCCCTTCGCCGTTTCCTTGCGTGATTCGGCCGGATACGTCCGAAGGGTTCCGAGAATGGCTAGTATTACGGCAGGTTAGAAACAACGACGGAGTTGTCAGTAGGGATCAATGCTTAGTTTCGTTTCACGGCGTTTACTCGCCACATTCGCGGTGTTGCTGGTCGCGTCGTTCGTCGTCTACATGTTGACGGCCAACGCCGGTGACCCGCTCGCTGAGTTGCGCACGTCCAAGGACCCGCAGTCGGTTGCCAAGATGGCGACCCTGTCGGAAAAGCTCGACCTCGACACCCCCGCGTTCTTCCGCTACTTCAAGTGGCTGGGTGGCGCAGCGAGTTGCGTCATCGGGCGATGCGACCTCGGTATCTCTGTTGCGCGTGGAGACGAACCCGTCGCCAACGCTTTGGGCAACGCGATGGAATCAACACTCTCTCTCGTCATCCTGGCGACAGTGTTGTCGATTCTGTTCGGTGTGGCAATCGGTATGACCACGGCCCTTCGCCAGTACAGCGGCTACGACTACACCGTCACCTTCGCGGCCTTCATCTTCTACTCGCTCCCCATCTTCTGGGTTGCCGTCCTCCTCAAGGAGTTCGGTGCAATCCGATTCAACGCGTTCCTCGGTGATCCATCGATTCCGTGGTGGGCCGCGATTGGTATCGGTGTCCTCTTGGCATTCATCGTTCAGGCCGTGGTTGGCGGTCGACTCGTGAACCGGTTGAAGTCCGCGGGAATCACGCTGGTGCTCGTCACGGTGATTCTCATCGTTCTCGACCTGACCCAGTGGTTCCGCAACCCCTCCATCGGCATTGTCGGTGTCGCGCTCTTCTCCGCTGGCCTGGGCGCACTGATGCTGTTCGTCACGTCGAACTTTGCCAAGCGCAGCATTCAGTATGCGGTCGGCGCAATTGTTGTCGCCGTGATCGCGCTGTGGTTCCCGTTCCAGTTCCTGTTCTTCTACCTCAACACGGGCTGGACGATGCTCCTCGTCGCCGTCATCCTCGGCGCGCTCGGTGCAGCAGCAGGGTTCTTCCTCGGAGGCGACGACCGCAGGGAAGCCATGCGCGTCGCTGGTGTCACCGGTGCGCTCGCTACGGTTCCGTTGGTCCTCGACCAGATGTTCCTGCGCTGGAGCGAGTACACGCAACTCATCCCGCTTCGCTCTGGTGTCATCTCGACCATCGGTGCGACCACGCCGACTCTGACCAACCACGAGGACACGTGGTTGCGAATGCTCGACTCGGCGACCCACCTGGTGTTGCCGACCGCCGCGCTCATGATCATCTCGATCGCCGGCTACACGCGCTACACGCGTGCGACGCTGCTCGAAGTCCTCAACCAGGACTACGTTCGAACCGCTCGTGCAAAGGGTCTTCCCGAGACGACCGTCATCATGCGCCACGCGTTCCGCAACACGATGATCCCGATTGCGACCATCGTGGCGTTCGACTTCGGTGCCGTCATCGGTGGCGCCATCATCACCGAGCGCGTCTTCGCCTGGCAGGGAATGGGTGCCCTCTTCAACCAGGGCCTCCACGATGTTGACGTCAACCTCGTCATGGGTGTGTTCCTCGTGACGGGCATCGCGGCGGTCGTCTTCAACATCCTCGCCGACCTCGCCTATTCCGCACTCGACCCGCGCATCCGCGTAACGGAGGGCTAGACCATGGCTCAGAAGAGAGACAACACTCCCAGCACCGAGCAACTCGCTCTGCAGGAACTGACAATCGAACAACGTCAGACGGAAGGCCTCAGCCTCTCGACCGTTGTTCGCCGCCGCTTCTTCCAGCACCGCGCTGCGGTCACGAGCCTCATCGTCCTCGCGCTGATCGTCCTTCTCGCATTCACCTCGGTCGGAACCATCATCGGCGGAACGGGCAAGCTCGCCGCCGACTTCGAAGCGGGCAAGATCGTCCTCGACGGCTTCCGCATCACCGGCTGGTGGCAATTCAACTGGTACGAGAACTACCCGATCACTACTCCGGGTGGACTTCCCTCGTGGGAGCACCCGTTCGGTCAGGACACTCTGGGCAAGGACATCTTCGCTCGTGTCATGCGCGGCATCCAGCAGTCACTCACGGTCGTCACCCTCATCGGTGTCCTCGCAACCGTGATCGGTGTTGTCGTTGGAGCGCTCGCCGGATTCCTCCGCGGATGGCTCGACAGCCTGCTCATGCGCATGACCGATGTCATCATCATCATCCCCGGCCTCATCTTGGGTGCTGTCCTCGGTCGCACGGTCGGTGGAAACGCGATTTCATTGGGCATCTTGCTCGGCTTGGTTTCGTGGACAGGACTCGCGCGTTTGGTTCGAGGCGAATTCCTCGCTCTTCGCGAGCGTGAGTTCGTTGATGCTGCTCGCGTGGCCGGTGCGTCAAACTTCCGCATCATATTCCGCCACATCCTGCCGAACTCGATCGGTGTCGTCGTCGTCAACGCAACCCTCTTGATGTCCGCCGCAATCCTCACCGAGACCGCGCTGTCCTTCCTCGGATTCGGTATCACCGCGCCGGACATTTCGCTTGGCCAGATCATCTCCGAGTACAACGAGGCGTTCAAGACCCGTCCGTGGCTTTTCTGGTGGCCCGGTTTCTTCATCGTGGTGGTTGCCCTGTGCATCAACTTCATCGGCGACGGGCTGCGCGATGCGTTCGACCCGCGTCAACGCCGCATGCCGAAGACGTCGAGCCTGTCGCGTCAGTTCCGTGAATTGAGCAACTCCTAATGACGCTAGAAACTCAACGCGAGAACAGCCGCGATGCCCAGCGTGATGACGCCGGCAATCAAGCCGATGGATCGAGTCGATTCGAATCGCTCGGAACCGTCGTGACGGCGCTCCCATTCACGTCGAACGACGGCTGCTGCTCCACCCGATTCAGTGGTGATGAGGTCGCCGGGGCGAACGGTTCCCGCGAGGTAGGTGGACTCGGGCAGATGACTGCCGAGGTCGCGACTAGCGGTGAATGTTGTGTGTCGACCGGGTGCGGGTGCGGCCCAGACGGAAATGCGTCGATTCTCTCGGTGCAGAGTCAGTCCCCACTTGGTGTCGATGCGGTCGATCGCGCCCCAGCCAATTCGGTATTCCGTGAAGGGGTTTCGGACGGTGACGCCCTCGTCGTCGACGTCGAGTCGGGGTCGCCAGAACCCGGCGTAAAGCGACACGCTGAGGAATCCGAACACCGCGAGTCCGCGAACGAGTCCCTCTGCTGTGAAGGGGGACAAGGTTGTTGCCAGAGCAACAGCGAAGACTCCGACGGTTACCCCAGCGAGAACCCGACCGGATCGGGAAACGAACGACGTCATGAAATCCATGTTGGCACGAAGGCAGACCGATGAGCACTAACCCCGTTGTGATTGAAGCCAAGGACCTCGGAGTCGACTTCTGGGTTGACGGCGAATGGGTGATGGCTGCAGAAGGTCTCAGCTACACCGTCCGTGCCGGCGAAGTGCTCGCCATCGTTGGTGAGTCCGGTTCGGGCAAGTCGGCGTCCTCGATGTCGATGCTCGGCCTGTTACCGGCTAACGGCCGCGCCAAGGGAAGCGTTCTGCTCGGCGGAGTCGAAACGATCGGCGCCACCCCCGAGCACTTGCGTTCCATTCGCGGTCGCGACATCGCCGTGATTTTCCAAGAGCCGATGACGGCGATGAACCCGGTGTACACGATCGGGTTCCAGATCGTCGAGGCACTGAAGGTCCACTTCCCCCGTCTGTCTCGTGACGCAGCGAAGGCGCGCGCCATCGAGTTGCTGGGTCTCGTCGAAATGCCCGACCCGCAGAAGGCGTTCGATTCGTACCCGCACCAACTCTCGGGTGGTCAGCGCCAGCGCGCGATGATCGCGCAGTCGATTTCGTGTGACCCCAAGGTTCTCATCGCGGACGAGCCGACGACGGCGCTTGACGTCACCATTCAGGCCGAAATTCTTGACCTGCTGCGTTCGCTCAACGACCGCCTCGGAACCGGCATCATCCTCATCACGCACGACATGGGTGTTGTCGCGGACATGGCCGACCACGTGCTTGTCATGAAGAGCGGTCATGTCGTCGAGTCGGGCACCGCGATCGAAATCTTCACCAAGCCCCAGGTTGCGTACACCCAAGAACTGCTCGCTGCAGTTCCTCACCTTGGAACGGGCTCGGCGACGGGCAAGCGAGCTGACGCTCACACGGGTGAGACCCCTGTCTTGTCGCTGACGAACGTTGACATCACGTACCCCAAGCGCGGCCGCGTGCCCGCCTTCAAGGCTGCTGAAGACGTATCAATCGACATTTTCCCCGGTGAGGTCCTCGGGCTCGTCGGTGAATCCGGTTCCGGCAAGACGACCATCGGCCGTGCAGTCGTTGGATTGATTCCCGTCTCGGCTGGGCAAATTACCGTCGCGGGCCAGGACATGGTCAACGTGTCGGACAAGAACCTTCGCGCGGTGCGTCGCAACATCGGAATCGTCTTCCAGGACCCGGGCTCGTCGCTCAACCCTCGCTGGCCGATCGGGGAAAGCATCGGTGAGCCGCTGGTTCTTGCCGGCGGATACACCAAGCAGCAAGTAACGGACCGCGTCACCGAGTTGCTCGACATGGTCGAATTGCCGACGAGTTACCGCAACCGTTACCCCCACGAACTCTCGGGCGGACAGCGTCAGCGTGTCGGAATCGCTCGCGCTCTCGCTCTCGACCCCAAGATCCTGGTCGCGGACGAGCCGACTTCGGCACTGGATGTCTCTGTTCAGGCGCGTGTTCTCGCGCTTCTCACGGAAATCCAGAAGAAGCAGAAGTTCGCGATTTTGTTCATCTCGCACGACCTCGCCGTTGTCGATTTGCTCAGTGACCGCATTGCGGTCATGAATCACGGTAAAATCGTGGAGCAGGGTTCGACAGATCAGATTCTGCGCAACCCGCAACATCCCTACACGCAGAGACTCATCGCCGCTGTCCCTGTTCCCGATCCCGAGGAACAACGGAAGCGTCGGCGCTCGCGCACGACCTAAGGATTCACGTATGGCTATCGCCACCCGCACCGATTTGCGAAACGTGGCGATCGTCGCTCACGTTGACCACGGCAAGACGACCCTCGTCGACGCCATGCTTCGCCAGACGAACTCGTTTGGCGCACACGCACACCTCGAAGACCGAGTCATGGACTCGAACGATCTCGAGCGTGAAAAGGGAATCACGATTCTCGCGAAGAACACCGCCGTGTCGTACGACGGAAAGCACGCGAACGGATCGCCCGTCACCATCAACGTCATCGACACCCCCGGCCACGCCGACTTCGGTGGCGAGGTCGAGCGCGGTTTGTCCATGGTCGACGGCGTTGTTCTGCTCGTTGACGCGAGTGAGGGCCCCCTCCCGCAGACGCGATTCGTTCTGCGCAAGGCGCTCGAAGCGAAACTTCCCGTCATCCTGCTCGTCAACAAGACGGACCGCCCTGACGCGCGCATCGACGCCGTCGTGCACGAAACCCAGGACCTTCTCCTCGGTCTTGCGTCCGACCTTCACGATGACGTCCCCGACCTCGATCTTGATGGCATCCTCGACCTTCCGGTCGTTTACGCATCGGGACGTAACGGTGCAGCGTCGTGGAACCGCCCCAACGACGGCGACCTGCCCGACAACGATGACCTCGAGCCGTTGTTCGAAGCGATCCTCGACCGCATTCCCGCTCCTACCTATGACACCGACCTGCCGTTGCAGGCCCACGTCACGAACCTCGACGCGTCGCCGTTCCTCGGCCGTATCGCGCTTCTGCGCATCTTCCAGGGCGAGATCAAGAAGGGTCAGACCGTCGCGTGGATGAAGCACGATGGTTCCGTCGAGAACGTTCGCATCACCGAACTTCTCATCACCAAGGCGCTTGACCGCATCCCGGCCGACTCGGCCAAGGCTGGCGACATTGTCGCTGTCGCCGGCATCGAGAACATCACCATTGGTGAAACCATCGCCGACATGAACGACCCGCGCGCGTTGCCGGTCATCACCGTTGACGACCCGGCGATCTCGATGACAATCGGAACGAACACCTCGCCTCTCGTGGGCAAGGTTAAGGGGCACAAGCTCACTGGTCGAATGGTCAAGGACCGTCTGGACCGCGAACTCATCGGTAACGTCTCGGTCAAGTTGGTCGACATCGGTCGCCCCGACGCCTGGGAAGTTCAGGGCCGTGGCGAGCTCGCTCTCGCGATTCTCGTCGAGAACATGCGTCGCGAAGGTTTCGAGTTGACCGTTGGCAAGCCGCAGGTTGTCACGAAGAAGGTCGACGGAGCGACTCACGAGCCGTTCGAGCACCTCACCGTCGACGCACCCGAGGAATACCTCGGCGCCATCACGCAGCTCCTCGCCGCTCGTAAGGGCCGCATGGAGGGAATGACGAACCACGGAACCGGTTGGGTCCGCATGGAGTTCATCGTCCCGTCGCGTGGACTCATTGGTTTCCGCACCGAGTTCCTCACGATCACGCGTGGAACCGGAATCGCCAACGCCATCGGCCACGGCTACGGCCCGTGGGCTGGTCAGATTGTGACCCGCCAGAACGGTTCGATCGTGTCCGACCGTCAGGGTGTTGCCACTCCGTTCGCGATGATGGCTCTGCAGGAGCGCATGGCGTTCTTCGTTCAGCCCGGCGACGAGGTGTACGAAGGAATGGTTGTCGGCGAGAACGCTCGTGCGGACGACATGGACGTCAACGTCACCAAGGAAAAGCAGCTCAACAACATCCGTTCGTCGACGTCGGAAGTTCTCGAAAAGATGACGCCCCCGCGCGAGATGTCCCTTGAAGAGTGCCTCGAATTCGCTCGTGAAGACGAGTGCGTCGAGGTCACACCGGAGAAGGTTCGCATTCGCAAGGTCGAGCTCGAGCAGAACCTGCGTGCACGCGCGGCCTCGCGCCTCAAGCGACAGAACGAGTAACGGCGAAACTGGGCTGCACGCGTGAAGATCGCACGGTTCATCCACGACCATGAAGTTCACTTCGGGGTCGTCGACGGTGACGCCGTGCGGCTTCTTGAAGGTGACCCGCTGCACGACGGCATTTCCGAGACCGGTGACGTTCTCGACCTCAGTGCGGTTGACCTCATCGCTCCGGTTGCTCCGTCCAAGGTGATTTGTGTCGGCATGAACTTCGCCGAGCACGCTGCCGAGATGCACCACGACGGCCCGACAACCCCGCTTATCTTCCTCAAGCCTCCGACCGCTGTCGTGGGCGACGGGGACACCATCGTGATTCCGCCGCTCCCAGGGCGAATTGTTCACGAGGGCGAACTTGCCGTCGTCATCGGTCAACACGCGCACCGCGTCGCTGAGGCTGACTGGAAAGACGTCGTGTTCGGATACACCATCGCCAACGACGTG
Organism: uncultured Gulosibacter sp.; assembly: GCA_964637095.1. Classification (GTDB taxonomy): domain Bacteria; phylum Actinomycetota; class Actinomycetes; order Actinomycetales; family Microbacteriaceae; genus MWH-TA3. The sequence goes on along the minus strand of CAZWTW010000003.1, from coordinate 65,466 downwards.
TCCGCGCGTGACGTCATGTTCGCCGACGGCCAGTGGGCTCGCGCCAAGGGGTATGACACCTTCTGCCCGATCGGTCCGTGGATCGAAACGGAGTTTGACCCGTTCGAGCGCCACGAGATCACCACGACGGTTGACGGCGAGGTTCGCCGCCACGGATTCACCGCGGACATGACCCACAAGATTCCCGAGATTATTGCGTTCGTGTCCGATGCCTTCACGTTGCACCCGGGTGACATCATCTGCACCGGTACTCCCGCGGGGCTTGGTGGATTCACCGACGGCCAGACGGTGACCATCACCATCGACGGGATTGGCACGTTGTCGAACCCGGCGCGGAACCGCGACGACCGTGTCTGAATCCGTCGACGAACGTCGAATTCGACTTCACCTTCGTCGCACTTTGGTCATCGGCCAAATTCTCGCCGGCCTCGGTATCGGCGCAACGCTGACGGTCGGGTCACTGCTCGCTGAGCACATCTCGGGTGACGAGTCGTTCGCTGGGCTGGCCGCCACCATGTCGACTCTCGGTTCGGCTCTCGCCGCCGTGCCTCTCGCCGGTTTGGCCGTTCGACGAGGACGTCGGATCGCACTGTCAGTCGGCGCATTTGTTGCGATCGGGGGTGCCGGGCTCATCATGCTCGCGAGCGCCCTGTGGTCGCTGCCGCTCTTGCTTCTCGGGCTGACCGGAATCGGGGTCGGCGGAGCCGTCAATCTTCAGGCGCGTTTCGCCGCGACCGACCGCGCCACCGCCGCGACCCGCGGCAAGGACCTTTCTCTCGTCGTGTGGGCGACAACGATTGGTGCGGTTGTTGGTCCGAACCTCAATGGCATCGGAATCTCTGTCGGCGACGCCATCGGCTTGCCGCACATGACGGGACCATTCCTGTTGACGGCACTCGCGCAACTCGCCGCAACGACGGTATATCTCGTCGGCCTGCGGCCGGAACCTCTGAAGGAGATCGGCGCGCCCAAGGTCGAGCGGTCGAAACGCCCACGAATCCAGGTTCCGCCCGTGACCGCGATGGGCATTGCGGTCATCGGATTCGGTCACGCCACTATGGTCGCGGTGATGGCGATGACGCCCGTTCACCTCGTGCACCACGGTGCGACGGTCGCCGAGAGCAGCTTCGTGATCTCGCTGCACGTTGCGGGGATGTATGCGTTCAGCCCTATCTTCGGTGCTGCTTCCGACCGTTTCGGGCGTATTCCCGTGATGATCGTGGGTCAGGGAATCTTGTTCCTGTCACTTCTGTTCACCTCGCTCTTCAGTGACAACGCGATGCTCGTCACTGTCGGTCTGTTCCTGCTGGGACTCGGGTGGAGTGCGAACACGGTCGCCGGGGCAACGTTCATCGCCGAAAGCGCACCCGCCGAATTCCGCACCGCGATTCAAGGACGCAGCGACATGATGATGAGTGCGTCGGGATCATTCGCGGGGCTTCTTGCAGGCCCAGGGCTCGCTCTCGTTGGTTACCCGGGGTTGTCCGTTGCCGCGATGTTCTTCGTCGGTGGCGCATTCGTCCTCGTGCAACTCGTTCGCCACCGTCAGCGTGCAAACCTCGACTCGTAGAATTGACCTGAGATGACTATTCCCTTCACGACCGCAGCCGGCGCTGACACCCGCGTCCGCTTTTGCCCGTCGCCCACCGGCACCCCGCACGTCGGACTCATTCGTACGTGCCTGTTCAACTGGGCGTATGCGCGGCACACGGGGGGTACGTTCATCTTCCGCATTGAAGACACCGACGCCGAGCGCGACTCGGAAGAGTCGTACGAGCAACTGCTTGATGCGTTGACGTGGCTCGGACTCGATTGGGACGAGGGCGTCGTCAAGGGCGGACCTCACGAGCCGTATCGCCAATCGCAGCGAACCGAGATCTATCAGGGCATCATCGACCGCCTTCTTGCCGCTGGACACCTTTACGAATCGTTCGTCACTCCGGAGGAGATGGAAGCGCGAAACGTTGCCAACGGGCGTGACCCCAAGCAGGGCTACGACAATTTCGAACGCGACTTGACCCACGACGAGCGCGCCGCGTTCCGCGCGGAGGGTCGCTCGCCGGCACTTCGCCTTCGCGTCCCCGACATTGATTTGGGGTTCGACGACCTGGTTCGCGGTCAGATCACCTTCCCCGCCGGCGCGACGACCGACTTTGTGCTGGTTCGCCCGAACGGTGATCCTCTGTACACCTTCGTCAACCCCGTCGACGATGCGCTGATGGGTGTGACGCACGTCCTTCGCGGTGAGGACCTGTTGTCGTCGACCCCGCGCCAGATTGCGCTGTATCTCGCGCTCATCGAGATCGGCGTGACGACGTTCGTCCCGCGATTCGGCCACCTGCCCTATGTCATGGGCGAAGGCAACAAGAAGTTGTCCAAGCGCGACCCCGAGTCGAACCTGTTCCACCACCGCGACCGCGGGTTCATTCGCGAGGGACTTCTCAACTACCTGTCCCTGCTCGGTTGGTCGATTGCGGCGGACCGCGACATTTTCACTCTCGAGGAAATGGCAGCGGCGTTCGACGTCACCGACGTCAACCCGAACCCCGCACGTTTCGATCTCAAAAAGGCCGAGTCAATCAACGGTGACCACATTCGCCTGCTTCCGCAGGACGTGTTCGTCGAACGCACTCTGCCGCAGTTGCAGGCGGCCGGACTGGTCGATGCAACCCCATCCAGTCACGCGCTCGCACGCCTGCAGGAAATCGCGCCGCACATCCAGGAGCGCACTCAACTGCTCGGTGAAATCCCCGAGATGGTTGCGTTCCTATTTACCGAGGACGCTGACCTCACGGTCGCTGAGGATGCCCGTGCAACGCTGGATGCCGACGTGGCACGAATCCTTGACGCGGCAATCGAGGCGCTGACCGCCCTCGTGGATTGGTCAACAACGAACATCGAGGCAACCCTTCGCGCCGCTCTGATCGAGGGGCTTGAGTTGAAGCCTCGAAGTGCATTCGGCGCGGTCCGCACGGCGATCTCGGGTCGTCGAATCAGCCCGCCACTCTTTGAGTCCATGGAAATCCTTGGGCGAGACTCGAGTCTTGCCCGTCTGGCTGCGCTTCGCGCTACGGTGTGACCATGAACGATTTCGAGGTTGTCGTCATCGGGGCTGGCCCCGCCGGTCTCGCTGTTGGCCTTAATCTCGTTCGAGCACGCCGCCGCGTTTTGCTCATCGACTCGAATCGCCCGCGTCACGCCGTCTCGCTGAAGTCCCACGGGTTTGTGACCCGTGACGGCATTTCGCCACTCGAATTCCGCCAACTCGGCCGCGAAGAGCTCGAGGCCTACGACGAGGCGACAGTTCTGCAGGCGAACGTCACGGACATCTCGCGCAAGGGCGACAATCTCGTCGTGACTGCGGTCGAGCGCGGGGGAGACGAGCACGTCATCGAGGTTCCGAATGTTGTACTCGCCACGGGTCTGACCGAATCGTTCCCCGAAATTCCCAGCCTTCGCCAGTTCTACGGAACCAGCGCGCACTCCTGCATGGAGTGTGACGGATATGGCTACAAGGACAAGCGGCTCGCACTCATCGGTGAAACCGAAGACGTCGCCGAACGCGCCATTCTCTTGTCGCAGTGGTCGAGCGATGTTGTGCTCATGACGAATGGGCACGACGTTGTCAGTGATTGGTGGAAAGACAAACTCGCCGAACGCGAGATCGTCGTTGACACCCGGGTGATCGCCGATATCGAAGGACAGGCCGGAGGCGTTTTGACTGGCGTCCGATTTGCCGACGGTGACCTCCTCGAACGGGATGGAATCTTCGTCCGCCCGCACTGGACTCCTAGCGTGAACTTCATCGATTCGCTCCACGTCGTTCGCGCAGTTGACGGACTGGTGTCGGTCGACAACGAGGGCCGCACCTCCGAGCACGGTCTGTGGGCGATCGGCGACATCACACCCCCGGGGCCCGAACAACTCATGATCGCGGCGGGTGCCGGTCAGCGACTTGCCTCGGTCATCAACCGCACTCTCCTCGGGCTGCAATAGCCCTCAATTTCGCGCGCCCGTCAGCGTTTGATAGGCTTGCGCACAGCGCGTTATGCGCCCCTTGGGGTGTGGTGTAATTGGCAACACGGAGGTTTCTGGTACCTTTGTTCTTGGTTCGAGTCCAGGCACCCCAGCACTGAAATCCTCGCTCAGACCCTCTTTTCTCGCTAATGTTGCGGAATGACGACGTTGTCCAGGCAGCACATCACCGTGGCGGTAAACCCCAGCGCAGCGCAGGGTTCGCACCGTGAATATGGGCACGCACTGGTCGAGGCGTTGCGCGCGACGGGCCGTCAGGTCACCGAGCTCTCCACGGATTCCTATGTGCACCTGGAGGAACTGGCTCGCAAAGCAGTCACCGAAGGAACAGACGCGCTGATCGTTGTGGGCGGCGACGGGACCGCCCAACTGGGGACGAACGTGTGTGCGGGAACGGACACCCCGCTCGGGATTATGCCTAGCGGAACCGGAAATGACACCGCCCAGGGCATACTCGGGTTGCCGCTCGGGGACATGGACGCGGCGATCGCGCGAATCATCGACTCGCTCGACAAACCGCCGTGGAACATCGACGCCGGCATCATGCGATGGGCAGGGGGCGAGCGTTGGTTCTGTTCGACGATGTCCGCCGGGTTCGACGCTCTCGTCAACGAACGCGTCAACCACCTGGCGTTCCCCAAGGGCCCTTCGCGTTACACGGTCGGGATGATCCTCGAACTTCTTCGACTCAAGCCCATCAACTACACGGTGACCATCGACGGTGTGGAAACTCGTGAACAAGCGATTTTGACGACGATTGCGAACAACAAACAGTACGGCGGCGGAATGCTGATCTGCCCCGAGGCGAAGCCCGACGACGGGCTCTTGGACATCATGATGGTGCGCCCTCTGTCACGGCTCGACTTCATCCGCATTTATCCCAAGGTGTTCAAGGGAACCCACGTCACGGATCCGCGCGTCATCATTCGACAGGGCAAGAAGTTTCATCTGGATTCGCCGAACCTCGTCGGATACTCGGACGGCGAGCGAATCGCGCCACTTCCGATGGACATCGAGGTCGTTCCGCGAGCGCTTCCCGTGCTCGATACTCGCGCCTGACATCGGTTTGCACCCGCCCGCGCCGTTGTGCGATACTGTCTAGGTTGCACTTGGCCCCATCGTATAGCGGCCTAGTACGCCGCCCTCTCACGGCGGTAACGCGGGTTCGAATCCCGCTGGGGTCACGAACGCCTCCGACAGTTACCTGTCGGGGGCTTTTGTGCATTCTTAGGTTCCTCCAAAGTTCACGCTGATAGCCTTGAGTCATGATTGACCACACACTTCCTGCCTGGTTTGAAATCACGTCTTTCGCGGTCATGGGCGCCATTCTTCTCTTCGACCTCTTCATGGTCGTGCGCCGTCCACACGTTCCGTCGACGCGCGAATCCGCGTTGTGGATTACGTTCTACGTGTCCCTCGCCGTCATCTTCGGTGCTCTGATTTTCTTCGTTGCCAACGACGCTGGCCTGAACGGAACCGAACTCAGTCTTCAGTTCTACGCCGGCTGGTTGACCGAATACTCGCTGTCCGCTGACAACGTCTTCGTCTTCCTCATCATCATGAGCCAGTTCCGCGTGCCGCGAAAGATGCAGCAAGAGCTGCTCATGTTGGGAATCGTGCTCGCTCTCGTGTTCCGCGCAATCTTCATCCTGCTGGGCGCGCAGCTGCTCGAAAGCTACTCGTGGCTGTTCTACATCTTTGGTGCGTACCTTGTCTACGTCGCGATTCAGCAACTTCGCGAAAAGGACGAACACGGAAGCGGCGAGGACAACGCGGTCATGAAGTGGCTCAAGAAGGTCCTTCGCGTTCACCCCGAATGGCGTGACGACGACCGCTGGCGCGTCATGGTCAACGGCGAAAAGCTCCTGACCCCCGCGATCCTCGTCTTGCTCTCGCTGGGTGCAATCGATCTGATCTTCGCGCTCGACTCGATTCCGGCAATCTTCGGAATCACGACAAGTCCGTTCCTCGTCTTCGCGACCAACATCTTCGCGTTGATGGGTCTGCGCCAGCTGTACTTCCTCCTCGGCGATCTCATCGACCGTCTGCACTACCTGGGACACGGCATCGCCTTCATCCTCGGGTTCATCGGATTCAAACTCGTCAACCACGCGCTGCACATGAACGAACTTCCGTTCATCAACGGCGGCGAACACGTCGAGATTGTTCCCGAGATCCCGACGTGGCTGTCGCTCGTCGTCATCGTCACGACCCTCGTCGTCGCGGTGCTCGCCAGCCTGGCGCGCACAAAGCGCGAAGAGGCAGCAGCCGCGAAGTAGAAGGTCGTGCGCTGGTAAACTGGCGCAGATGAACGCAGCGGCCTCGGGTACCCACCAACCCCGCACTCTTGCTCAAAAGGTGTGGGACGCGCACCGTGTTGTCACGGGGGCAAACGGCGAGCCCGACCTCATCTACATCGACCTTCACCTCGTTCACGAAGTCACCAGCCCGCAGGCCTTTGACGGCTTGCGCCTCGCCGGTCGTCCTGTTCGTCGCCCTGACTTGACGATTGCGACCGAGGACCACAACACTCCGACGCTCAACATCACCGAGCAGATTGCCGACGTCACGTCACGCACCCAAATCGAAACGTTGCGCGCCAACGCCAAGGAATTCGGCATCCGTCTGCACTCGCTGGGCGACATCGAGCAGGGCATCGTGCACGTCGTCGGGCCGCAGTTGGGCCTTACGCAGCCAGGAATCACTGTCGTCTGTGGCGACAGCCACACGTCAACTCACGGCGCATTCGGCGCGATGGCGTTTGGAATCGGAACCTCTGAAGTCGAGCACGTTCTCGCGACTCAGACACTTCCCCTCAAGCCCTTCAAGACGATGGCCATCACGGTCAACGGTCACCTGCGCGAAGGTGTCACCGCCAAGGACATCATCCTCGCCGTCATCGCAAAGATTGGCACGGGCGGGGGCCAGGGTTACGTTCTCGAGTACCGCGGCACCGCCATCGAAGAATTGTCGATGGACGGACGCATGACGATTTGCAACATGTCCATCGAAGCGGGAGCGCGCGCCGGCATGGTCGCCCCTGACGAGACGACGTTTGCGTACCTCAAGGGTCGCAGCCACGCACCGCAGGGTGCTGACTGGGACGCTGCCGTTGATTACTGGAAGACGCTTCCGACCGATGCGGGCGCCCAGTTCGACGCCGAGGTCATCATTGACGGAAACGCACTCGAGCCTTTCGTGACGTGGGGAACGAACCCCGGCCAGGGCGTTGCGCTTTCCGAGTCGGTCCCGAATCCCGCAGACATCGCAGACCCGAACGACCGCGCCGCAGCAGAGCGCGCTCTGGAATACATGGATCTGGCGCCCGGAACCCCGATGAAGTCGATTCCCGTCGACCAGGTGTTCATGGGATCGTGCACGAACTCGCGAATCGAGGACCTGCGCGCGTTCGCCGGCGTGATCAAGGGCAAGAAGCTTGCACCCGGCGTCAAGTTGATGGTTGTTCCCGGTTCTGCACGAGTCCGCCTCGAAGCAGAAGCCGAAGGCATCGACAAGATTGTCGAGGATTTCGGCGGGGAATGGCGCTTCGCTGGCTGTTCCATGTGCCTGGGAATGAACCCCGACCAACTCCAGCCCGGCGAGCGGTGTGCGTCGACGTCGAACCGTAACTTTGAGGGCCGCCAGGGCAAGGGCGGTCGCACCCACCTCGTCTCGCCGCTCGTTGCGGCTGCGACCGCGATTCGCGGCACCCTATCCAGCCCGTGGGATGTGGAGTAAGCCATGGACAAAATTTCTGTCATCACCGGTGTGGGCGTGCCGCTCAAGCGCAGCAACGTCGACACCGACCAGATCATCCCCGCTGAATTCCTCAAGCGCGTCACCAAGACGGGCTTCGAGGACGCTCTGTTCCAGCGCTGGCGCCAGGACCCCGACTTCGTTCTCAACCACGCACCGTTCAGTACCGGGACTGTGCTCGTCGCGGGAATGGACTTCGGAACGGGTTCGTCGCGCGAGCACGCCGTCTGGGCGCTTCGTGATTTCGGTTTCCGAGCCGTCATCGCACCCCGCTTCGCCGACATCTTCCGCGGCAACTCGGGCAAGCAGGGCCTGCTGACCGTCGTTGTTCCCGAGCCCGTCGTTGAGGCCATTTGGGCTGAAATTGACGCCAACCCCGGCATCGAGGTAACCGTTGATTTGGTCAACCGCTCGGTATCGTGTGGGGATGTGCACAGTCCTTTCGACATCGACGATTACACGCGGTGGCGTCTGATGGAGGGACTCGACGACATCGGTCTGACGCTTCGCCACGCCTCGGACATCGACGAATTTGAAACTCACCGCGAATCGTGGCGACCGACGACGTTGCCGGCTCGATGAGTTCGCTGAGCGAGGACGCCAAGCGTCAGGGTGAGCGAGTCGGACTCAACGTCGACACCATCACCATCCACGGCGGCAAGCCGCTCGTCGGCCGCGTTGACGTTCGCGGCGCAAAGAACCTCGTCACCAAGGCCATGGTCGCCGCTCTTCTCGGTGACGAGCCTTCGGTTCTTCGCGGAGTCCCCGCAATCTCGGACGTCGCAATTGTCCGTGGACTTCTCGAGGCACACGGCGTCCGCGTCACTGATACCGGTGACGGCGAACTCACGCTTGATCCCACCAACGTGACGAGCGCGCACTTCGCCGAAATCGACGCCCACGCCGGCTCCAGCCGAATTCCGATCCTGTTCTGTGGCCCGCTACTGCACCAATTGGGCGAAGCGTTCATCCCCGACCTCGGAGGTTGCCGCATCGGCGACCGTCCCATCAACTTCCACCTCGACGCGCTTCGTGCGTTCGGCGCGCACGTGACCAAGTTGCCCCAGGGGATTCACCTCACCGCCCCCGAGCGACTTCGCGGTGCGGAAATCGAGTTGCCGTTCCCTTCCGTCGGAGCGACCGAACAGGTTCTGCTGTCGGCAGTTCGAGCCGAAGGCGTCACCGAACTGAAGAACGCGGCGATCGAGCCCGAGATCATGGACCTCATCTCGATTCTTCAGAAGATGGGCGCGATCATCTGGATCGAACCGAACCGCACCATCTTCATCGAAGGTGTCGACCGACTGGGCGGGTACGAACACCGCGCGCTGTTCGACCGGAACGAAGCGGCCTCGTGGGCCGCTGCGGCACTCGCGACCAAGGGTGACATCTTTGTTGCCGGCGCACTCCAGCCCGAATTGTTGACATTCCTCAACGTCTTCCGCAAGGTCGGCGGTCAGTTCAAGGTCCAAGAGGACGGCATTCGCTTCTGGCACCCGGGCGGAACGCTGAAGCCCGTCGTCGTCGAGACCGATGTCCACCCCGGCTTCATGACCGACTGGCAACAGCCTCTCGTCGTTGCGATGACTCAGGCAGACGGCCAATCGATCGTTCACGAAACCGTCTACGAGAACCGCTTCGGATTCACCGATTCGCTCAATGCGATGGGCGCGAACATCGTCGTTCACCAGGACGGCATCGCCTCGATCACCCGTCGCGTCCCGCGTCGCGCGCTGGAGCAGGCCGCCGTCATCACCGGCCCGACCCCGCTTCACGGCGCGGACATTCGCGTCCCCGACCTTCGCGGTGGCTTCTCGCACCTCATCGCCGCTCTTGCCGCAGACGGGACTTCCACGATTTCGAACGTGGGAATCATCGCCCGTGGGTACGAACACTTCATCGACAAGTTGCGCGACCTCGGCGCCGACTTCGAGCTCGCGGACTAGGCTAAACGCCGTAGGAGGCGCGACATGGCAACGAACGAGCGAGCACTGAGATGGCGCGTCATCGCGGGTGTCGCGTTGCCGCTTATGGGGTTGATCAGTTCCATTCGTGTCCGCGGTGAGGACAATGTTCCCGCCGAGGGGCCGTTCATCGTCGCACCGTGCCACTTCAGCGCCATCGATCCCGTCGTCATGGGAGTAGCCGTGTGGAAGGCAGGTCGAGTCCCGCGCTTCATGGCCAAGGTTTCCCTCTTCAAGATTCCGGTGCTGGGCGCAATCCTGCGTTCGCTCGGGCAAATCCCGGTGGAACGCGAAGGAACACAGCGCGCGCTGGGCCCGATGAAGGCAGCCCGTACCCTCGCTAAGGAGGGCCAAGGCGTCATCATCTATCCCGAAGGCACGTTGACCCGAGACCCCGAATTGTGGCCAATGCGCGGAAAGACCGGCGCGGTGCGCATGGCGCTCGAGAGCAAGATTCCTTTGATTCCGGCAGCTCACTGGGGAACCGCAGACCTCATGCCTCGGTATTCGGGCCGAATTCGTTTGTTCCCGCGCACGCCCGTGACGGTATTGTTCGGCAAGCCGATCGACCTCTCGGCGTTCGAGGGCAAGGCGTTGGATATCAAGGTGTTGAACCAGGCGACGCTCATCCTCATGAACGCCATAACTGATCTGCAGGCGCAATTGCGCGGCGAGAAGGCACCGGAGAAACGCTGGGACCCGCTCGAGCACAACCAGACGACGACAGGGAAATTCTGATGGCGACCGTTGCAGTCCTCGGTGCCGGAGCGTGGGGAACCACCTTCGCCAAGGTTCTTGCCGATGCCGGCAATTCAGTTCAGTTGTGGGCTCGTCGTGACGAGATTGTCCGTGAGATTAACGAGACTCACCGGAACACCAAGTACTTGCAACGGGTCAACCTCCCGCTGAGCTTGACGGCGTCGACGTCCCTACCCGTGACGATGGCCGGTGCTGAAGCGATCTTCTTGTCCGTCCCATCGCAGTCGCTTCGCAGCGTCCTTGATGACGTCGACGGTTTGTTGGGCGATGACGTTCCGGTCGTCTCGCTCATGAAGGGCGTCGAACGCGCCACCGGTCTGCGCATGAGCGAAGTCATCAACGAAGCCGGTCGCGTGTCGTCCGACCGTATCGCCGTGCTTTCGGGTCCGAACCTAGCGCTCGAAATGGCCAAGGAAGAGCCTTCGGCATCTGTCGTGTCGTCAGAGAACCAAGAGGTCGCGACGGCGATTGCGTCGATGGCAACCAACCACTACTTCACGACACTCACGAATAATGACGTTATTGGAACCGAGTTCGGCGGTGTGCTCAAGAACCTCATCGCAGTTGCAGTCGGCATCGCTGACGGCGTTGGATACGGTGACAACACCAAAGCGTCGATCATCACCCGTGGTCTGGCCGAATTGTCGGCATTCGCATCCGCCTACGGTGCAAAGCCCGAAACGATGTGGGGACTTGCGGGCCTCGGCGACCTCATCGCGACGTGTGAATCGCCGCTGTCACGTAACAACACTGCTGGCCGTTTGCTCGGTCAGGGGTACTCCTATGACATGGTCCTCCGCCAGATGGACCAGACCGCTGAGGGGTTGTCCTCGGTCGACCCGATCTTGAATCTGGCCGCGGCGAAGAAGGTGTCCATGCCGATCGTCACCCAGGTGCAGCAGGTTCTTCGCGGAACTCTGGACCCGCGTGAACTCGCCCCGCACCTCGCAACCGACACGAGCGGGCCGGCAGAAGAGTAATGGCGGTCCAAGCGCTCGCCGACGGCAGGGTGCTCGCCGAACGAATCGGTGAGTTTCCCCCGCGCGTTGTCGCGCTGCATGGCTGGGGCCGCACGGGTGCCGATTTCGTACCCATCCTGAACGGCCTCGACGCCGTCGCGATTCACCTTCCCGGTTTCGGGCCCACCGCGGTCCCCGAAACTGTGTGGGGCACCGAGGAATACGGCGAGTTGGTCGCAGACGCCATTCGTCCATTCGCCCCGGTCGTCCTCGTCGGCCACTCGTTCGGTGGCCGCATCGCCGTTCGTCTTGCCGCCCGTCACCCCGACCTCGTTTCGGGAATCGTTTTGACCGGTGCGCCACTGGTTCGCGTCGCACCGACAGGAAAACCTGCCCTGTCCTACCGACTCGCGAAGTGGGCCAACCGTGTCGGAATCCTGTCGGATTCGGCGATGGAAGCCCGCCGACGCAAGGCGGGAAGCGCGGACTACAACGCAGCCCAGGGGGTCATGCGCGACATCATGGTGAAGACGGTCAACGAGAACTATGACGACGACCTTGCCAAAGTCGCCACCCCGACGTGGATGGTGTGGGGCGAGAAGGACACCGCGGCGCCGACCGCAGCGGGCAAGGTCGCATCGGAACGAATTCGTGGTGCTCGCTGGACAGTCGTACCCGGCGAGGCGCATCTGCTCACCCCAGCCCTGGCCGCCGCTGTGCGTGCCGCAACCGAGGAGGCCCTCGCGTGATCGGACTAACTGACCTGACGGGTTTCTTACCCACCATCGCCGGAATCTTGTTCTTCGTTCTCTCTGGTGTCCGGTGGATTCGAGTAGCCCAGCGCGAGCACTACATCCCCGGCTGGACCGACGCAATTGCACGACACTGGCTTGCCGTTCGACCCCTCTCCTGGATTCCACTCGTGGTCGCGGCTGTAATCGTCATCGCCTCAGCGTTGACCGCTAACGCCGTCGCACTCAACGTCGGGTGGGCAATTGCCATTGTGGTTTCCGCCTGGTGGCCGTCGGGGATGAAATTTCGTGGGACGTCATCGAAACTTCAGTGGACGGCCCGCGCCCGACGCCTAGCCTTGGTCTGGGCCATCGTCTGGGGTGCCGTCAACCTGATCGGCACGGTGGTGTTCGTTTCCGCGGGCGAAATTCTCGTCTTCGCCGCATCGCCCACTACCGATCTTGCGGAAGCGAGCGGAGCTCTTGCTGCTTTACTCACGGTGTCGGTACTGGCCACCGCACGAATTGCGCCGCTCACGATGGACCTTGCGCTGCTCATCGCCCAACCCATCGAAAAGGCGCTGTCGAAGAAGTGGTTGGTCGCCGCCCAAAAGAAACTTCGCCAGGTCAACCCCACGGTGGTCGCGGTCACGGGCTCGTATGGCAAGACGTCGACGAAGGGCTACATCGCTCACCTTGTCGGCACCAAGTATTCCGTTGTGCCCAGCCCGGCCTCGTTCAACAACCTCATGGGTCTGGCGCGCGCGGTGAACGACAAGTTGACGCCGGGAACAGAGGTGTTCGTCGCAGAGATGGGCGTTTATGGAGTCGGCGAAATTCGCGAGTTGTCGAAGTCGTTCCCGCCCGACATTGCCGCCATCACCACGATCGGTGAGGCGCACCTCGAGCGAATGAAGAACCGCGAGACGATTCTGCGCGCGAAGAGTGAGATTGTCGACAACGCAAAGACTGTTGTTCTGCCGATTGATGACCTGGTCCTTGCGGCGCTCGCTGATCGATGCGAGTCGGAGGGCAAGCGCGTCATTCGCGTTTCCGCCGCGGCCGCTTCGGCTGATGTGTCCGTCGACCCAACGGCATCCACCGCAACTATCGGTGGCGAGACCGTCCCGGTCACGATTTCCGGTGTTGGCCACGCCGTCAACCTCGCGGTTGCTCTCGGAATCGCACACGCACTTGATGTGCCACTCTCGGCCATGGCTCCTCGTTTGTCGTCTCTTCCGAATGCCGCTCACCGCGCCGAACCGCAGCAGGCACCGAGCGGCGCCCTCATCATCGACGACTCGTACAACGCGAACCCCAGCGGCGCAGCACGCGCGGTCGAGGGCGGATCGGCGATGGCGAAGGAACGCAGCGGCGCATTCATCGTCGTCACGCCGGGCATGATCGAACTCGGTTCGGTCCAAGCCGAACGCAATCGCGCCTTCGCAGAGCAGATACATTCGGTCGGCGGCGAACTGTTTGTTGTTGGTTTCACCAACCGCAAAGCGCTCGTTTCGGGGCACCCGTCCGCGAAGGTTTTCGCGAAACGCACCGACGCGATGGGCGAAGCCCTCCAGCGTGCGGGCGCGACGGGCGTTATTCTCGTAGAAAACGACCTGCCCGATCATTACGCGTAACTGACAGCTCCGGGGCGGGGGAGCGAGACAGGACCCCGATGAGCAACGCACCCTGGGCCGTGGTGTTTGGTGGGCCGAGCCCCGAACACGAGATCTCGATTCTCACGGGACTTCAGGCCGAGCGCGTGCTGACGGGTGCGGGCGATTCCGTCCACCCCATTTACTGGGCACCGTCTGGCGAATGGTTCCTCGTTCCGAACGGCACCGAAGCCAAGGATTACCTGGAGGGCGCTCCTAAGGGTTCGAAGCCTCTCGAGGTCCGCTTGTCACCCGAACCCGGTTTCGCCACGAAGAAGTCGTTCGGCTCTGGCGTGCTCGACATCGAATCCGCTCTGCTCTGCTTCCACGGTGGAACAGGCGAGGGCGGAGGAGCCGCCGCAATCTTCGACGCGATGGGCATTCCAGCCACCGGTTCGACGCTGTTCGCGGGTGCGGTCGGTATGGACAAGTTGGCGTTTGGCGGGTTGATGGAATCTGCCGGGATTCCCGCACTTCAGCGCCGCGCAGTCTCGGATGCCGTTGACCCTGGATTCGCTGGACCGTACATCGTCAAGCCACGCTTCGGCGGTTCGTCCATTGGCATCGAGATTGCTGACGACCTGGCCACCGCGCGTGCTCTCGCCAAGAATTCGCCGCACCTCAAGAACGGCGCCGTCCTCGAGCCGTACCGCCCGGAACTCGTCGACCTCAACGTCGGTTTCCGCACGTTCCCCGCGCTCGAGATCACGGACCTCGAAAAGCCACTTCGTGGTGGCGGTGAATCCGGTCTCTATTCCTACGCCGAGAAGTACCTCGCAGGTGGTTCGGGCTCTGAAGCGGGTTTGTCCAGCGCACCGCGTGAATTCCCTGCGAACTACCCCGCCTCCATCCATGACAAGGCTGCCGAGTTGGCGAAGGCTGTTGCCGACGTGACGCGCCTCACAGGCATAGTCCGTGTCGACCTCTTGCTCGATGAAAAGTCGGGCGAGCTGTTCGTCAACGAGGTCAACTCGATCCCGGGCGCGCTGTCCCTGTACCTGTGGGCGCCTAAGCACCCCGCGTTGACGGTCCTCCGAGACGCGCTCACCGAGGCGCGCGACCGTAGAGTTGTTTTCCCCCAGGCCGGACACGGCGGAGGAGTTGCGCTGCGCGCAGCCGGCGGCATTTCCGCCAAGTTGCTCGGGCTTTAGTCGCCGAAGACGTCCTCGGACGACAAGCACTTCGAGGTCGCGGGGATAGCACCGACAGCTGTTCCGACAGCATCAACCGCGTCAACACCGCTCGCGTTGTTGGAATCGACGACGAGTTCCGTCGCGGGGGAGCGCCCAAACGTGATGAACGTGTAGATCGGCGCCTTCGAATCGTCACGCAGCCAGTCGATTCCGTTCACGGTGAAACACGGGAGTTCGGAAGGTCCGGTTTCTGGCAGACCGCACCGCAGGATGACCGCGGCGGGTTCTCCCCACGCGCCGGTCGACTGCGCGTTCGTCGTGCGACGAGCCAAGCCGGCGACGGAATCGGGAAGTCGGACCATGACCTCGGCGCATGCCGGATCGTTCGCGCCCTCCGCTGGTTGCAACGGCACGGCGCTCGCACAGCCGGCCAACAACGTGACCAGGGCGAGGCTGGGGACAGCGAGACGTGCAAACATCGCTTTCAGGTTACCGTTGTTCTATGAGCGGTTCCGCGGAAACTATCGGCGACCTGGGCGAAGGCGAGACTCTCGCGCGCATCTTTCCGCTGCTTCCCGAATCCTCTCGAACCATCCTCGGACCAGGAGACGACTGCGCGGTCGTCAACGTCCCCGGTGGACACGTTCCGCTGACAACCGACCTCATGATCGAGGGACCCGACTTCATCATCGGCCTGTCGACCGGGTATGACATCGGGTGGAAGGCGTGCGCGACGAACCTTGCGGATGTTGCGGCGATGGGCGCGACGCCAACAGCACTCGTCGTTGGCCTGGCGGCGCCAGCAACGACACCGGTCACCTTTGCCGAGGACATCGCACGCGGTTTCCGTGACGCCGCTGCTGTGCTCGCGCCCGGCTGTGGTGTCGTCGGGGGCGACCTGTCACACGGTCCAGTAGTCATGCTGGCGGTCACCGCAACAGGAGAATTCGATGGCGTCGAGCCCGTCACGCGATCGGGCGCCCAGATCGGGCACCAGGTCGCTGTCGCCGGCGAACTGGGTAACGCCAAGCGCGGTCTCGATCTGTTGCTGACGAACGCGCTGACGGATGGTGTCCCCGACCCAGTGGCTGTCGCGGAACTGTGGGCGTCACACCCGCTCGACATCGCGGCTCAACTGCGCCCCGAACCGCCCATCGCGGCTGGTCGTGCCGCCGCACTTGCCGGTGCCAGCGCAATGATGGATGTTTCTGACGGTCTCGTGCTTGATGCCCGCCGAATCGCGGTTGCCAGCGGAGTCGCAATCGATTTCGATCTCGCGGCCGTCGGGTCGATTGACGCCCTGACCGGCGGCGAAGACCATGCCATGTTGGCGTGTTTCCCGCCGCGCGCGACTGTGCCCTCGGGCTTCCGCGTCATCGGGCGCGTCGCCCCCGGAGAAGGCGTTTTGGTCGACGGCGTCCCGTTCGACGCGCGTGGCGGCTGGGATCCGTTCGCGGACTACTCGGCCGACAACCAGTAAACGGTCGTCTCGCCATACGCCTTGGGCGTCAGCACGTCATATCCAGTGGGCCACGTGGGTTCGACATCTCGGGTTGACCGCTCGACCGCAACGAGAGCGTCCTCGGCGAGACGTGGGAGGAGAACCTCCAGAGTGCGTTCGAGCACCGCGTTGCCGTGGTCATAAGGCGGATCGATGAACACGATGTCCCATTCGGCGACGGAGGCTTCGAGAAAGGCGACCGCCGAAACGCGGTGTGCCTTCATTGTCGCATTCGGCACCGACGACTGGATGATGGCGATGTTCTTGTTCATCACCGCAACGGCCTTGTCCGAATTGTCGACCAAGTCGATGCGTGAGGCGCCGCGTGACGCGGCTTCGAGACCCAAGGCGCCGCTTCCCGCAAACAGGTCGAGCACGCGCGCACCCATGATGTCCGTCCGGGATTCGACGCGCGAGAAGATCGCCTCGCGAACGCGATCGCTCGTTGGGCGTGTTCCCGATGGCGGGACAGAAATGGTTCGCCCACCGGCGGTTCCCGCAATGATTCTCGTCACGCGTTAAGGCTATCGGCGCCACCGCCAATCGTCGGAAACGTGGGGGCTCAACGGTAGCGTGAGCGTGTGCCCGAACCCGCCGACTTCCGCGACCTGCCGCTTGTGCAGTTGCTCGGCGACAAGACGGCGAAAGCCCTGTCGCGTGCGTTTGGATACGACACCGTCGGCGGCATCCTCGGACACTACCCCCGTCGATACGCCGAGCGCGGCGAATTGAGTGCACTCGATGCCTTGCCGCTCGACGAGTCGGTGACGATTGTCGCTGAGGTGGTTCGTGTCAACAATCGACCGATGAACGGCCGCAAAGGGTCTCTGCTTGAGGTCATCCTGACCGACGGAACAGGGCGTTTGTCACTCACGTTCTTCAATCAGGCTTGGCGTGCGCGTGACTTGCGTCCTGGTGCGCGAGGCATCTTCGCGGGCAAGGTCACCGAGTTCCGCGGGGCTCGTCAACTGACACACCCCGATTACGAGTTGTTCGACGAGGAAGCGGAAGTCAGCGACGAACTCGCGGCGAAGTGGGCCTCGACGCCGATTCCCATTTATCCGGCGACGAGCACCGTGGCGTCCTGGCAGATCGCAAAGTCGGTCGGGGTCGTTCTCGATGTGTTGCCCGAACTCGCCGACCCCATCCCCGAATCGGTGCGTCGGGACAACAAACTTCTGTCCCTGCGCGACGCGCTATTGGCCATCCACCGACCTGAAGTCCACGCTGATTGGAGGACTGCCCGCGAGACACTTCGTTTCCACGAGGCGTTCCTTGTTCAGACGGCGCTGCTTCGTGACCGCGCGCGATCCAAGGCTGCCGCCTCTGTTCCACGAACCCCGGCAGCGCTGCGTTCAGCGTTCGATTCGGCGTTGCCGTACGAACTGACTCCCGACCAAAAGTCCGTCGGCGCGGAAATCGACGGCGACATGGCGCAAGCGCACCCGATGCACCGACTCGTCCAGGGAGAGGTCGGTTCCGGAAAGACCCTCGTCGCCATCCGTGCGATGTTGACGGCAATCGAGGACGGGGGACAGGCCGCCCTGATTGCGCCGACCGAAGTCCTCGCGACTCAGCACGCGCGATCCATCGTCGCGACACTCGGTGCTCTGGCAGATGACCTCAACCCGACGCTCCTCGTTGGCAGTCTTCCCGCGGCCGAGAAGAAGCGCGCCAACCTTGCGATTGCCAGTGGCACCGCACGATTCGTTATCGGGACGCACGCCCTGTTGTCGGCGTCGGTGCAGTTCAACGACCTTGCTCTGGTCGTCATCGACGAGCAACACCGATTCGGCGTCGAACAGCGCGACACACTTCGCCAGAAGGGGACGTCCCCTCACACTCTCGTCCTGACGGCGACACCCATCCCGCGAACGGTGGCGATGACGGTGTTCGGCGATTTGGACATCTCGACGATTCGCACGATGCCCGTCGGGCGTGCGCCGATCGAATCGCACGTCGTGCCTCTCGCGGACAAACCCGGCTGGTGGCCGCGCGTCTGGAGTCGACTTGCTGAAGAACTTGCCCTCGGTCGTCAGGGGTTCGTCGTTTGTTCGGCGATTGACGCGACGACGGATGACTCAGAGGCGGAGTTGTTGGACGACGCCCCCGTGGCGACTCCTCGTCATTCCGTGACCGAGACGCTTCCCATTGCCCGCGCTGCACTGCCCGGCCGACGGGTCGAGCCGCTTCACGGCCGCATGTCGGGCGACGAAAAGGACGCGACGATGCGTGCGTTCGCGGCTGGCGAGATCGATGTGCTGGTCGCCACAACCGTCATCGAAGTTGGCGTTGACGTTCCCAACGCGTCCACGATGGTCGTGCTTGATGCCGATCGATTCGGCGTCAGCCAGCTTCACCAGTTGCGCGGTCGCGTTGGTCGCGGAGGCTTGCCAGGGCTCGCACTCTTCGTGACATCCGCCGAGGACGGAACGCTCGCGCGTGAACGCGTCGACGCGGTGGCTTCGACGCTTGACGGATTCGAACTCGCGCAGAAGGACCTTGAACTCCGACGCGAAGGTGATGTCCTCGGCGAACGCCAGTCGGGCGGGCGAAGTGGCCTCGTGCTGCTGAGGGTTGCAATCGACGGACCCGTCATCGAAGCAGCGCGCGAGGCAGCAGAACCGCTCGTGACCGCGGACCCCAGCCTTGGGGCATACCCGGCACTTCGCGACGCGGTAGATAGACGTCTGTCGCAACGCGAACGCGAGTTCCTCGGCAAAGCGTGACGGCGCCGAATCCCGCCGATACGCTGGGGGCATGTCTTCGCTCGCTGTTGTGCCCGGCTCGTTCGACCCGGTGACCCTTGGTCATCTCGACGTCATTGAACGCGCGCGCAACATTTTCGACGAGGTGCACGTAGTCGTCGTGCACAACCCGGCAAAGACTGCAATGCTTCCCGTCGCACGTCGACTCGAATTGATCGAGGCGTCGTTGCGGGACGCGGGCATCGCTGACCGCGTCGTCGTCACCAGTTGGAGCGTCGGTCTGCTCGTCGATTATTGCCAAGAAGTTGGCGCGACGGTCCTGGTCAAGGGAATCCGCTCCGAAGCCGACGTGACCTACGAAACCCCCATGGCGATCGTCAACCGCGACCTCGCCAAGGTAGAGACGGTGTTCCTGCTTCCCGACCCCGCGCACAACCACGTGTCGTCGTCGTTGGTTCGACAAGTCGCGGCGCTCGGCGGAGACGTCTCGCCTTATGTTCCCGCTGCCGTCTCGCGATTCATGGAGTCGGGCGACTTCGTCTAAATCGCGGGTAACCTGAGAGGGTGAAAAATCACCCAACCGACCCCTTCGTCGTCAGCGTGTTTGACGTCTCGCACCGCATCGGTGACGAGCGCGAAGTCCACCTCGACGAGAAGCTCGTCGAGCGTTGGGGTGAAGGCGTTGCCTACGTCGACAAGGGTCACACAGTTTCGGTGGATCTGCGCCTCGAGGGCCTTCACGACGGCATTCTGGTGTCCGCCGACATCGACACAACCGCGGTCGCCGAGTGTGTTCGCTGCCTCGAATCCGTTAACGTTCCCGTCCAAGTGGAATTTCAGGAACTTTTCGCGTATTCTCCTACGGAGGAACTTGAATTTTCTGTTCACGATAATCACGTGAATTGTGAACAGTTGGTTCGAGACGCGGTGGTGTTGTCATTGCCGTTCCAACCACTCTGTGACGAGGACTGTCTTGGTCTTGACCCGGAAACGGGCGAGAAGCTGACGGAACCGCGTGAACAGAACGCCACCACCATCGACCCGCGGTGGGCGGCGCTGGAGGCTCTCACTTCCACCGACAAGACCACGGCCAGCAAACCGGCCGCCAAGAAGAGGACATAACCATGGCAGTTCCCAAGCGCAAACAGTCGCGATCCAACACTCGCTCGCGTCGTTCGCAGTGGAAGGCGGAAGCCCCCAAGCTCGTCAAGACTGTTGAAAACGGACGTACCGTGTACAGCCTCCCGCACCGCGCGAAGATGGTCACGGACTCGGTCGGCACCGAACTCTTCCTTGAATACAAGGGCCGCAAGGTCGCCGACGCCTAAATCAGGACGTTGACAGCGCGCCGGGGTTCAAACCTGCGGCGCGCTGTTTCTTTTCCATGACAAGCACACCCGTCTTCCGAAACCCCGCCGAACTGGCAGGGGTGATTGGCGTTGAGATTCCGGCCGAGTTGCTCGAACAGTCCCTGACTCATCGGTCGTTTGCGTACGAGCACGGTGGCGGACACTATGAACGACTCGAGTTCCTGGGTGACGCCGTCCTGCAACAGGTCGTCACGATCGAACTTTTCGAGCGATTCGCCGACCTTCCCGAGGGCGACCTCGCCAAGCGTCGCGCCGCTCTCGTGTCGACCGTTGCGCTCGCCGAGATCGCGCGTCGGATTGACCTGGGTCCGTTCATTCGACTCGGCAACGGCGAAATCTCGACGGGCGGTTCCGAGAAGTCGTCCATCCTCGCCGACGTCATCGAGTCGATCATCGGCGCCACGTACCTGTCGGTCGGACAAGACGCTGCGACGGCGCTGACGTTGCGTCTCGTGTCACCGTTGTTCGACGAGGTGGACCGGTTCGGCGCATCTATGGAACCAAAGACGGAATTGCAGGAGTTGTGTGATCGCCGAAACATCGGCAAGCCCGTGTATTCGATTGAAACGGCGGGGCCGGACCACGCACGCCGATTCGTCGCCACCGTCACGATTGACGACGTGGCGATGGGAACAGGCAAAGGCACGAGCAAGAAGGCCGCCGAGGGCGTTGCTGCTCTCGCGGCCTGGACCGCACTGACGGCGAAGTAGCCGTGCCCGAACTTCCCGAGGTCGAAGTTGTCCGCCGAGGGCTGGACCGACACCTCGTCGGCGCACGCATCGATGCCGTGACGGTCTTTGACGCTCGAGCACTCAAACGCCACCCGGGGTCGGCTGATGATTTCGCCACTCGGCTCGCGGGGTCGACGGTTGTCGCGGCCATTCGTCGCGGCAAGTTCATGTGGTGCCCGCTGGACTCGGGGGACGCTCTGGTCGTGCACCTGGGGATGAGTGGCCAGATTCGCGTTCTTGGCGACGATTCCCCCAAACACGAACGCGTCCGACTGTTGCTTGCCGATCGTCCTCCCGTGTCCTTTCACGACCAGCGCCTCTTCGGCTCGCTCGCACTCGATGCAACCGCACCCACCGCTGATGGTCTCGCGGCGGGCTTCGGTTCTGATTCCATCGATTTGCCTAGCCAGGTCGCCCACATCGCGCGTGACATTCTCGACCCGGTTTTCGATGACGAAGCCCTGATTCGACGGCTGCGAAAGCGCACGGTCGCCGTGAAGAACACGCTCCTCAACCAGGAATTGGTCTCGGGAATCGGAAACATCTACGCCGATGAGGCTCTGTGGGCGGCGAAGGTGCACTACGCAACTCCGGCAGATCGAATCTCGGCGGCAACGTACCGCGAGTTGCTTGCAGCAGTCCGGGACGTCATGCGCGGGGCGCTCGACGTCGGGGGAACCTCGTTCGATTCGCTGTATGTGAACGTCAACGGTGAATCCGGCTACTTCGATGTCTCACTCAACGCTTATGGCCAGACGGGTCGACCGTGTCCGAGGTGCGGAACTGCAATCATTCGTGAACCGTGGCAAAACCGCTCGTCGCACTTCTGCCCGAAATGCCAGCGGCGTCGGCGCTAGTTTCGACGGCCGCTCAGCGACGTTGACCATTCGCCGTAACCGAGTGCTTTGAGAGCACGGACGCGGAACAGCATGGTCGCGCGTCGAGGGTGCGCAAACGTGAACGTTCGTGCAGTCGTCGTGTAGTACCTCCAGACTCCGGCGCGCTTGACTCCAACCTGGTACTTGGTGATGGTGAGCCCGTGTGAATTCGGTGCGGCCCACGACTGAACAGTTTGTGTTCCGTTCCGACGAATCGTGGCAGTCGGGCGCTCAACGGTGTTGTCGGCAATCCACGCCCCGACGCTCGATCGGCGTTCGGTGATCCACGATTTGGTTTCCGAGACGCCCCACGAGTCAACGACCCCGCCGACGGCGGTCGCCATCGTGTCAAGGCGAAGCGAATTGGCGAGGTTCTTGACCTTGACGACGTTCGCCGCATAAAGGTCCAAGCAGGGCTTGACCGTCATGCAGCGCTCCTGCATGATGCCGTCGGGCGAGTTGATTACCTCGTCCCAGCCGGGATCCGCGAAGGTCTGGTCCGAACCCCAGGGCAACATCGTGAACTTGCCGTCAAGAGTCGAGTGCAGGTAGTAGTTATTGCGCGTGATGTACCCGTCCCAGTGACGCAGGTAATACTCCGTCGCCCACTCGGACGTCATCTGGTTCATGTTGGCGCGCCGTTGAATCGCCGTCCACCATGCGGTCCCGGTCAACTCGTTGGCGGCTGAGAGAGCGACGAGGTCGTCGATGTTGTCTGTTGCGCCCTCATCAATCTCGAACTCCCATTCGCGGCCGTTCGTTGGGTCCTGGCCGTAGGCGCCCTCATAGAGGTGCAGGGTGTTGTTCGCGCCGTACCAACGGGCAAGAGCAACCGAGTCCAGGGTCTCGATGTTCAGGTACGTCCCGTAGTCGAGCCCGTTCATGGTGACCGACGCGTAGCCGACGCGTGACGCCGCGACACCCATCGCACGGAACAGGCGGTACGCCAGTGCCTCGTGAATCTGGGTCCCGTCCTGCACCATGTTGTTCAGGGTGAGTTTCTTCAGCCCAAGGATGTTCTGACCACTGACCTTGTTAATCTTGATCTTCCAACCAGGCTTCTGGTCCCATTCACGCCACGATCCGTAGCAACCCTTGAAGCGCACGCCAACTTCCATCGGCCCGAACGTTGCCGTGTCAGTCGTTAACGTCAAGGTCGCGTCTTGATAGGGCAACGTGCCGCACATTGTTTGAGTCTTGAGAGCATCGAGCGAAGCCTCGGGAATCTGAAGGTCAACGTCGACAATCTTCATCGGGTCGAACAGCAGTGCGGCGCGGTCGGTTCCCTCGACATACACTCCGGCGGCGCTCGCGGGTGAGGCGGTCAGCACGCCGCTGAGGAGGGCAAAGGTCGTCGCGAGTGCGACAAGCATCGAACGTGAAACGGTGCGCAACATCACGGGCCTCTCCGGGGTGGTCTGACATTCATTGTGGCACTGTTCCGCGGGCAAGTGGCGCTCAGGGATAATAGAACCCATGCACCTGAAGTCCCTGACTCTCAAGGGCTTCAAGTCGTTCGCTCAGCCGACCACCTTCGACTTCGAGCCCGGCGTGACCGCTGTCGTCGGTCCGAACGGTTCAGGCAAGTCCAACGTCGTCGACGCCCTCGCGTGGGTCATGGGCGAGCAGGGTGCGAAGACTCTTCGCGGCGGCAAGATGGAAGACGTCATCTTCGCGGGAACGTCGACGCGTGGCCCGCTGGGTCGTGCCGAGGTCGTCCTCACAATCGACAACTCGGACGGCGCTCTGCCGATCGACTACACCGAGGTCACCATCTCGCGAACCTTGTTCCGAAGTGGCCAGAGCGAGTACGCGATCAACGGCGAATCGTGCCGACTTCTCGACGTTCAGGAACTTTTGTCCGACTCTGGACTTGGCCGCGAGATGCACGTCATCGTCGGTCAGGGCAGACTCGACACCGTTTTGCAGGCAACCCCTGAGGACCGCCGCGGCTTCATCGAAGAGGCTGCCGGAATTCTCAAGCACCGTCGCCGCAAGGAAAAGACGGTCCGCAAACTCGACGCGATGCAGGCGAACCTCACGCGCCTGACGGACCTCTCCGGCGAAATCCGTCGTCAGCTCAAGCCCCTCGGCAAGCAGGCCGAAGTAGCCCGCGAGGCCCAGAACATCGCCGCTGTCGTTCGCGATGCGCGCGCTCGCATTCTGGCCGACGACGTTGTCTCGCTACGTCGTGACATCGACGACCACCAGCGCAGTGAATCGGAACGCCAGACGGAACGTATTGTCGTCACGGAGCAGTTGGAACAGGTGACTCTGCGCCTTCGCATGCTGGAACAGGAACTCACGTCGGATTCGCTTGACGGTGTTCGCCGCGTTGCCTTTGACCTTGAGTCCGTTCGCGAACGTTTCCGCACGCTCAACCAAATCATCCGCGACCGCATCACATTGTTGTCGCAGGACATCGCCGAGGCCACGCCGCTGCTGGCGATCTCGGACGAGATGGTCGATGCAGCTCGCGTCGAAGTCGCGTCGCTCGAAGCTCAATTGACCGAGATCGAATCGCGCGTCGGTTCCGCCGCAGCGTGGACCGCAACGGCCGCCGCAAAACTCGACACCGTCGACCAGGACATCGCCGAACAGGGTCAGAAGATCACCCAGTACGACATCGACCGTGCGAACCTCGAGGGTCGAATCGACCTCGCCCGTTCTCGCGTTGCCGGTGCACAGGGTGAGCAACTTCGTAACGAGAACTCGCGCGAAGCGGCTCGAATCCGACTGACGGAAGCGGAATCGGCGCTGGCCGAAATCGACGCACCTGATGGCGGAACAAACAAGGACCTCGAAGAGGCCGTCACCACGGCTGACGCGAAGGTCTTGACCTTGCAGTCGCAGTTCGACGCGGCCCGCGACGAATTGCACACACAGGAGCGCGAGCGCGATGCTCTGGCCGCGCGTGTCTCCGCGCTGTCGCAGGCTCTCGAATCGCGTGACGGACGTGACTCGGTAACCGGTCGTCGCGGAATCCGCGGACTCGTCGCCGACAACATCACCGTGAAGTCTGGCTACGAAGCAGCCATCGCAGCCGCTCTGGGCGGACTTGCGGATGCGATCCTGGCGGACACTCGCGACTCGGCACTCGACGCACTTGCGCACGCGACCGAAACCAATGCCGGCCGTGTCGAGGTCGTTCTCGCAGAGACCGACGGCGCTGCCCCAACCGTTCGGGACATCGCGGGACTGGAATCTGCCGCCTCGGTTGTTGACGGCCCGGCGGGTATCCGCGGCGTTCTCTCGACCACGTATATCGCCGCTGACCTGGACGCCGCACGTGCCGGTTGGCCGGCAATCGTCTCGGCTGGTCTTGCCGACTCGGCAACCGTCGTGACTCGTGCCGGTGAAGTTCTCACTCGTTTCGTTCTTCGCGGCGGAAACGGTGCACAGCAGTCGCGCATCGAACTCGCGGGTGAGCGCGACGATGCGCAGAAGCGACTCGAGAAGGTTTCTACGGACATCGAGCGCAACCGCAACGCGCTCGAGCGCCTTCGGGACGACCTCGCGACGGCCAAGTCGATCGCGTCAACGGCACTGGCTGACCTTCGCGCCGCCGATGCCCGCAACGCAGAACTGATTTCGGCGTCATCGCGACTTCGCGCCCAGGCCGAAGCGGCCGGAAGCGAAATCGACCGCATCACCGCCACCATCGAGAAGTCGGCGGCGGCCGTCGACGAAGCCGAAGCGAACCTTGGCGAGGCCGTCCGCGCTCTCGAGGTCTTCCAGGGCCAGCCGAAGCCGACCCTCGACGCCAGCGCTCGTGAAGGTGCTCTCGCCGCTCTCGAAACCGCTCGCACGGCCGAGGTTCAGATCCGCATCGAGATGGAAACCATTCGCGAACGAGTTCGCAGCGAACGTGACCGTGCCGAAGAAATGGCGCGCACGCTGGAAGCCGACCGCCAGGCAGCAGCCGACCGCGCGGCCCAACGAGTTCAGCGCCGTGCGCAGTTGCAGAACGCCGAATCGGTCGCGGCCGAGATTCCTCCGATTCTCGACGCCCTCGACGCGAGCGTCTCTGAGGCGCAGATCAAACTTGCCGAAGCCGAGCGCGTCCGCGCCGAGAGTGCGAACCAGTTGACAGAACTTCGCACCAAGGAAGGCGAACTTCGTACTCGCCTCAATTCGGTGACCGACGGCGTCCACGGACTCGAGATGCAGATCTACGAGAAGAAGTTGCACCTGTCGAATCTGCTCGAGAAGGCAGCAGAGGACCTGGGCCTCATCGAAGAGGTCCTCGTCGCCGAGTACGGCCCCGAGACGCTCGTCCCGCAACTCGAGGGCGACCCGATCGTCTTCAATCGCACCGAGCAAGAGGTGCGTCTGAAGAACGCCGAGCGCGCGTACGACCAGTTGGGTCGCGTCAACCCGCTGGCACTCGAAGAGTTTTCCGCTCTCGAGCAGCGCCACACGTTCCTCGTCGAACAACTCGCTGACCTCGACAAGACCCGCACCGACCTCATCCAGATCATTGAAGAACTGGACGAGAAGATGCAGGTCATCTTCATCGACGCGTTCCGCGACACCAAGGCGGCGTTCGACGAGATCCTGCCGATTCTGTTCCCCGGCGGTTCTGGCCACCTGACCCTGACCGACCCCGACAACCCGTTGACGACGGGCATCGAGGTGTCGGTGAAGCCCGTCGGCAAGAAGATCGAGCGCTTGTCGCTGCTGTCCGGTGGAGAGCGATCGCTTGCCGCCGTCGCGCTGCTCGTCGCCATCTTCAAGGCGCGCCCTTCGCCGTTCTACATTCTTGACGAGGTCGAAGCCGCGCTGGACGACGCCAACCTCGGTCGACTTCTCACGGTCTTCGAACAGTTGCGCGAATCGTCGCAGTTGATCGTCATCACCCACCAGAAGCGCACGATGGAAATCGCGGACGCGCTCTACGGTGTCTCGATGCGTGGCGACGGTGTCTCAGCTGTCGTCGGTCAACGCGTCGTCGCGGCGACGGAGGGCTAACCGTGGCCTGGTCGTTCAGCAAGGCGTTCAAGAACCTGTTCTCGGGTGCGCGCGTTGTCGAGCAGCAGGACTGGGAAGACCTCGAGGACACTCTGTTGCAGGCGGACTTCGGTCCGACAGTGACCGAGGAAACCATCGAAGCTGTTCACAAGGTTGCCGACATCTCGGCGACGCTCGACACCGATGATCTTCGACGCATCCTCGGCGAGGTTCTCGAAGAGCGGCTTGCGAAGTTCGACCCGACACTGAAGCTCAAGTCGTCTCCCGGCCAGCCGGCAGTTGTGCTCGTCGTCGGCGTCAACGGCGTCGGCAAGACGACGACCATCGGCAAGCTGGCCAAGTTCATCGCCACGCGCGGCAAGCGCGTCATCGTCGGCGCCGCTGACACGTTCCGTGCAGCCGCGGTCGAACAGTTGGCGACCTGGGCTGAACGCGCCGGAGTCGACGTCGTTCGCCCCACGGTGGACGGGCAAGACCCGGCGGCCGTCGCTTACCAAACCGTGGAACGCGCGATCGCCGAGGGCCACGACATCGTCATCATCGACACTGCCGGTCGTCTTCACACCAAGTCCGGACTGATGGACGAATTGGGCAAGATCAAGCGCGTTGTCGAGAAACTGGTCCCCATCGCCGAAGTCCTCCTCGTCCTCGATGCGACGACGGGTCAGAACGGCTTGAACCAGGCGGAAGCTTTCCTCGAACAGGCGGGTGTCACGGGACTCGTTCTGACGAAACTCGACGGCAGTGCCCGCGGTGGATTCGTCTTTGCCGTGCAAGAGCAGTCGACCATCCCCGTCAAACTCGTCGGCCAGGGCGAGGGGATCGACGACCTCACGGGCTTCACTCCGCACGTGTTTGTCCGCCAATTGCTGGACTAACCGCCTAGCCTTGACCTCATGAAGCGTTCGTTTGGCGGTTTCGATCCGGTCGTCTCGGCTGACGCGTGGGTTGCCCCCAACGCGACTCTCGTCGGCAAGGTCACCATCGGGTCCGAGGCGTCCGTGTTTTTCGGGGCCGTTCTGCGCGCAGACGTCGACGCCATCATTCTCGGCGATGGCTCGAACATTCAGGACAACGTCGCTGTTCACTGCGACACGGGAATGCCGACGATTGTCGGTCGCAATGTCTCGATTGGTCACGCCGCTGTGATCCACGGATGCACGATTGGTGACGACTGCCTGATCGGAATGAACGCCACGGTGTTGTCCGGAGCTGTCATCGGTGACCAGTCACTCATTGCCGCCGGAACGGTCGTCCTTGAAGGAACTGTCATCCCGCCGCGCTCGCTCGTTGCGGGCGTCCCGGGCAAAGTGCGCCGCGAATTGACCGACGACGAGGTCGCGTCGATTGAACGCAACGCCGCCCACTACCGCGAACTGCGTCTCGAACACGCCGCCGCCGACTAATCTGGTTGAATCATGGCCGTCTTTGGTTCGCTTTCTGAACGTCTCACCTCTGCGCTATCTAGCCTGCGCACCAAGGGGAAGCTGAGCGCGGCAGACGTCGACGGAACCGTTCGTGAAATTCGCCGTGCACTTCTCGAAGCCGATGTCTCGCTCGAGGTTGTCAAAGACTTTACGGGCAAGGTGCGCGATCGCGCGCTGGCCGACGATGTCAACAAGGCGCTCAACCCCGCTCAGCAGGTCGTGCAGATCGTCAATGAAGAACTCATTGCGATTCTCGGTGGCGAGACTGCGCAACTGACGTTTGCCAAGACCCCGCCGACGGTCATCATGCTTGCGGGACTTCAGGGTTCGGGAAAGACCACGTTCGCGGGCAAACTCGCGAAGTACCTCAAGGCGCAGGGGCACACCCCCGTCCTCGTCGCGTGTGACCTTCAGCGTCCCAATGCCGTGACGCAGTTGACCGTCGTTGCCGAACAAGCCGGGGTCGAGATTTTCGCGCCAGAACCGGGAAACGGCAAGGGAAACCCCGTCTCGGTCGCGAAGGACGGCGTCAAGTTCGCCAAGCAAAAGCAGTTCGACACGGTCATCATCGACACCGCGGGGCGTTTGGGCGTTGACGAAGCGTTGATGAAGGAAGCGCGCGCGGTGCGCGACGCGACCGACCCGGACGAGGTCCTGTTCGTTCTCGACTCGATGATCGGCCAGGACGCCGTCGTCACCGCCAAGGCTTTCCAGGACGGTGTCGACTTCACCGGTGTCGTCCTGACAAAACTTGACGGCGATGCGCGCGGTGGTGCCGCACTGTCCGTGCGCGGGCTCACCAACCGCCCCATCGTTTTCGCCTCGACGGGGGAGACGCTCGACGCGCTCGAACCGTTCCACCCCGACCGCATGGCCAGCCGAATCCTCGATCTCGGTGACATTCTCACCCTCATCGAACAGGCACAGAAGAACTTCGACGAGGACGAGGCCGCCAAGGTCGCCGAGAAACTCGCGACCGATTCGTTCACCCTCGCCGACTTCCTCGAACAACTTCAGCAGGTCCGCAAGTTGGGGTCGATGAAGGGCATGCTCGGGATGCTTCCCGGCGCGGGCAAGATGAAGCAGCAGATCGAGAACTTCGACGAGAAGGAAATCGATCGGACCGAGGCGATCATTCGGTCGATGACTCCAGCAGAGCGGGACACCCCGAAGTTGCTCAACGGGTCACGACGACTTCGCATCGCGAAGGGTTCAGGAACGACGGTGACCGAGGTCAACGCGCTCGTCAACCGATTCGAAGCTGCAGCCAAGATGATGAAGACCGTTGCACGCGGCGGCACACCAAACATTCCTGGAATGGGTCCGATGCCGGGTGCCCGCGGTGGCAAGGCGAAGCCGGTCAAGAAGAAGGGCTCGAAGTCGGGTAATCCCGCGAAGCGAGCCGCTGAGAACGCCGCGATCGCGTCAGCCCCTGTCGTTCCGGGTGGTGCGTTCGGAACCGGCGGAGCCCCCGCCGAAGCGCCGTCCGACAAGGACATGGAGACCATGCGCAAACTTCTCGAACGCGGCGGACTGTGACCGAACGCCGCGGCCTGCCGCTTCCGTTGCTCGCCGCCATCGTCGGAACGCTGCTGTCGTGGTCGAGTGCGTTCGTCGTCATCCGAGCGACGATTCACGTTTTTCAGCCGGTGGAACTCGCGCTTTTGCGCCAACTCGTCGCCATCCCGCTTCTCGCACTCTTGCTCATCGGCACAAAGTGGGTTCGCCCCAACGCCCGCGAGTGGCTTCTCATCTCGGTCTTCGGGTTGGGCTGGTTCACGACGTACATCATCGCTCTCAACACCGCAGAGCAAACCATCGATGCGGGGACGGCGTCGTTCCTCGTCAACATCGGGCCTCTGCTCATCGCCATCGGCGCAGCGGTCTTCCTCAAGGAATCCGTCCCGCGCAACCTGCTGGGCGGTGCCATCATCGCTCTGGTCGGTGTCGGGCTCATCGCGTGGGCAACGTCGTCGAGCGAGTCCTTCAGCATCGTCGGAATCCTGTGGGCTCTCGTCGCCATGGTGACGTACGCCATCGGCGTCCTCACGCAAAAGCCCGCGCTCAAGAGAATTTCGTCCGCGCAAGTGACGTTCCTCGGGGCCGTGATTTCGGTGATCCCGTTGGTTTTCTGGTTGCCGTCCGCAGCCCAGACGGTCGCATCAGCGCCGCTCGACGCCGTGCTCGGTGTCATCTGGCTCGGTGCAATTCCCACCGCACTCGGCTACGGACTCTGGGGTTATGCGCTCACGCGCATGCCAGCCAGCCAGCTCGGTGTCGCCACATATCTCGTCCCGCCGCTCGTCGTCGTCGAGTCATTCCTCATCCTCGGCGAGGCCGCACACCCGCTCGCGCTCGTCGGCGGGGGAATTGCGTTGTTCGGCGTCTGGTGGTCCCGCCGTTCCTGATTGGCGCGGACAAGCTTTTTCTGGCAGACTTGGACCTTGTGTCCATGTCGTAGGACCCTCTAAACCTACGAAATGGCGTCCTGCTTCCGGAAACGGGTGTCCCCACGCCTGAATCTCGGTGCGTAACCATCGCAAATACTCATTGGAGAACTGTGGCTGTCAAAATCCGCCTCAAGCGACTCGGAAAAATCCGTTCGCCTCACTACCGCATCGTCGTGGCAGACTCGCGCACCAAGCGCGATGGCCGCTCGATTGAAGAAATCGGCAAGTACCACCCCACCGAGCACCCCTCGTTCATCGAGATCAACTCGGACCGCGCGCAGTACTGGCTCTCGGTCGGCGCTCAGCCGTCGCCGCAGGTCCTCGCGCTCCTCAAGCTCTCGGGAGACTGGGGAAAGTTCAAGGGTGACAAGAACGCCAAGAACATGATCCTCACCAAGGACGCCAAGGTCGTCTTCGAAGAGGACACCAAGAAGAAGTCGGTTGTTCGTCCCCGCGTCGAGAAGAAGGTTGAAGAAGCCGCACCGGCTGCTGCACCTGCTGACGACGTCGTCGAGACCGCTTCGGAAGTTTCGGAAGATGTCGTTGAGAACGTCGCTGACGTTGTCGCAGAGGACGTCGTGACCGAAGCCGCTGCTGACGAAGCACCTGCTGACGAAGTTGTTGCTGACGAAGCGCCCGCCGAAGAGGCTGCCGCCGACGAAGCACCTGCCGAAGAAGCCGCCGCGGAAGAGGCTCCGGCCGACGACGCTGCAGCCGAAGAAAAGGCCGAATAAGTCTGATGCTGGCGGCCGCCCTCAAGCACCTCGTCTCGGGGATCGTCGACCACCCGGAGTCCGTCACTGTCGTGGCGAAGAACACTCCGCGTGGCGACCTCCTCGAGGTTTCTGTGCACCCGGACGACCTCGGTCGTGTCATCGGGAAGGGCGGTCGCACAGCTAAGGCTCTGCGAACCCTCATTCTGGCGATTGCCGACGGCAAGCGCGTTCGCGTCGACATCGTCGACTCCGCAGAATAATGGCCAACGCGAAGCGGCCCGAATCGGGTCTGCGCGTTGGTCGTTTGCTTAAGGCGCACGGGCTCAAGGGCGCCATCAAGGTCGAGATGTATACCGACGACCCGGCGGCACGATTTGTGCCCGGTTCGGTCTACACCCTCCAGGTTCCCGATGAGTCGGAGTGGTTCGGAAAGACCCTGACCCTCATCGAACTCAAGTGGTACAACGATTCGCCCGTTGCGTTCTTCGAGGGCATCACCGACCGCAACGCGTCAGAGTCGCTCATCAAGGCGATCCTCTGGATCGACGAGGACACCGATTCTCGTCCAGCCGAAGAGGACGCGTGGTACGACCACCAACTCATCGGACTGACCGTTCGCCGCGATGGCGTCGCCGTCGGAACGATCGCGCGCGTCGACCACATGCCAGCCCAGGACCTGCTCATCGTCGACACCGCCAACGGCGAGGTCATGATTCCTTTCGTCAAGGCGATCGTGTCTCACGTCGACATTGCTGCCGGCACGATGGACGTCACCCCGCCAATCGGTCTGTTCGAAGACCCGGCCGAGGATGACGCGGCCACCACCGATTCATAGACTGACGTCATGCGCATCGACATCGTCACGATCTTCCCCGAGTTCTTCGACGTGCTCGACGTCTCTCTCGTCGGCAAGGCGCGCGAATCGGGGCTCGTCGCGATTGAGGCGACGAACCTGCGCGACTTCACTCAGGACGTCCACAAGACCGTAGACGACTCGCCGTATGGCGGTGGCGCCGGCATGGTCATGCGCCCCGAACCGTGGGGTGAAGCGCTCGATTCGCTCATCACCGACGACACCGTCCTCGTCGTTCCGTCACCGGCCGGCGAGTTGTTTTCGCAGCCCATCGCCCACGAGTTGTCGGCCGAGAAGCACCTGGTGTTCGCGTGTGGTCGTTACGAAGGCATCGACCAGCGCGTCATCGACCACTACCGGTCACGCATCCGCGTCCGCGAATTGTCGTTGGGTGACTACGTGTTGAACGGCGGCGAAGTCGCCACGATGGCGATGATCGAGGCCGTCACGCGACTGATTCCCGGAATGGTCGGTAACCCCGAGTCGTTGACGGAAGAAAGCCACGAGGACGGCCTGCTGGAATACCCGTCGTACACGAAGCCGCAAGAGTGGCGCGGACTCAGCGTTCCCGAGATTCTGTTGTCGGGTCACCACGCGAAGATTGCCGAGTGGCGTCACGAACAACAGGTCGAACGCACGCGCGAGCGTCGCCCCGACTTGCTCGACTAGAGGCCGGTGCGATCCGTCAGGATGACGGGGCCAGCCTTGGTGATGGCGACGGTGTGCTCGGTGTGAGCCCCACGCGAACCGTCCGCTGAACGCAACGTCCACCCGTCATCGTCGGTGAAGATTTCGTCGGTCGTGCGCATGAACCACGGCTCGATGGCGATGACGAGTCCTTCGCGAAGACGGTAACCGCGACCGGGACGGCCGTCGTTGGGAACGTGGGGGTCGCCGTGCATTTCGCGGCCAACACCGTGACCGCCAAAGTCCATGTTGACGCTGTAACCGTAGGCTGCGGCGACGCCACCGATTGCAGCCGAGATGTCTCCGATGGCGTTCCCGTCAACAGCGGCGGCGATTCCGGCCTCGAGCGCCTTCTCGGTCGACTCGATGATGCGCAGGTCTTCGGGGTCGGCGTCGCCAACGATGTAGGAAATCGCCGAATCGGAAACCCAGCCGTTGACGCTTGCGGCGAAGTCAATCGACACGATGTCACCCGACTTGATCGTGTAGTCGTGAGGGAGTCCGTGGAGCACGGCGTCGTTGATGCTCGTGCAAATAACCTTGCCGAACGGGGATCCGCCGAACGACGGGTGGTAGTCGATGTAGCAGGATTCGGCGCCAGCGTCACGAATCATCTTGTGTGCGATCTCGTCCAACTCGAGAAGGTTCGTGCCGACCTTCGTCGCCTCCTTGACCGCCAACAGGACACTTCCAACGAAGCGGCCAGCGGGGCGCATCGCCTCAATTTCGGCTGGGGTGCGAAGCTCAATCACGTCAAAGTTCCTTTTCGAATCAACCGTTCCAGCCTAATTGGTAAACCGAGCCCGCTTGTGGCAAGATTGGACTTTGTGCCACTGGCACGCGCGATTCACGGGTTCTCTGCTTCGGGGGAGCATCCACGTGACACATCGCGACCGAACCTCCCCGCACGCGTCCCGAAGCGAGTGCAGAAAGCGAAAACATCATGCAGAAGTTTGATGCCATTGACGCAGCGTCGCTCCGTAGCGACGTGCCCGATTTCCGAATCGGCGACAACGTCAAGGTTCACGTCAACATCATCGAAGGTACCCGCAGCCGTATCCAGGTCTTCCAGGGCGTTGTTATCAGCCGCTCGGGCCACGGAGTCCGCGAAACCTTCGCCGTTCGTAAGGTCTCGTTCCAGGTTGGAGTCGAGCGTAAGTTCCCGGTTCACTCGCCGATCATCGACCACATCGAGATCGTCAGCCGTGGTGACGTACGTCGCGCCAAGCTGTACTACTTGCGCAAGCTTCGCGGTAAGGCCGCAAAGATCCGCGAGAAGCGCGACGCCTAAGTCCGCTCGTAGTCTTTCGGTTGAGGCCGTCCGCGTCACGCGGGCGGCCTCAGTCTTTCCCCGTAGAATGGCGAGGATACTTCGCCCGGCGACAAGGACCACATGACCAATCCGCTGCTCAAGAGCACGCTGGCTTTCCTCAAGGATTTGGCAATCATCGTGGGGTCGGCGCTGGTCATCTCGTTCCTCATCAAGACCTTCCTGTTTCGGTCGTTCTACATCCCGTCGGCATCGATGGAGGACACTCTCCTCATCAACGACCGCATCATCGTCAACGAACTGGTCCCCGACGTGTTCCCGCTCGAACGCGGTGACGTTGTCGTCTTCGGTGACCCTGGCGGGTGGTTGTCGATGGCGCCGAAGTCCGACCCCGACATCTTCACGCAAGCGATCGACACGATTTTCACGGTTGTTGGGCTTGGCGGTTCGGATTCCGAAGAGCACCTCGTCAAGCGTTTGATTGGGCTTCCCGGCGACCACGTCGTGTGTTGTTCACCACAGGGACTCATCGAAGTCAACGGCGAACCCGTCGACGAGCCGTACCTCAAGTTGCCGTCGTCCGACTCTGCGTCGAGCGGAATGGACTTCGACGTCACCGTCCCCGAAGGCACGCTGTGGGTCATGGGGGACAACCGCTACAACTCCGCCGACTCGCGTTACAACCAGGACCAGCCGGGCAAGGGGTTCGTCCCCGTCGACAAGGTGGTTGGTCGCGCCGTCGTGATCTCGTGGCCGTTCTCGCGCTGGACGTGGCTGGACAACTTCACCGACCACTTCTCGAATGCCCGTTGACCCGACTCTTGACGTCGAACGCGAGTTCTTCGCCGCGGGAGCAACCTGTGTCGTTGGTGTTGACGAAGTCGGCCGCGGAGCCATCGCCGGTCCCGTTGTCGTAGGAGTATCACTCATTCGGTCGGTGTCGGATTTCCCCACAGGACTGCGTGACTCGAAACTCATCTCGGCAAAGCGGCGCGACTCACTCGTGGACCCCGTCCGTGAATGGGTCGATGCTGTCGAGATGGGCGAGGCAACAGCTGCCGAGATCGACGAGTTCGGAATCGTCGCGGCGCTTACGCGCGCGGGCGAGCGGGCGTTCGCCAAACTTGCGATCGCGGGTCACGACCTCACGGGTGGTGTGGTGCTCTTGGACGGAACGCACAACTGGCTGAAGGGCGGGCTCTTGCCGCCGATCGACATTCGGGTTCGGGCGAAGGCTGACCGTGATTGTGCCGTCGTTGCGGCCGCGTCCGTGTGTGCCAAGGTTTATCGCGACGACCTGCTGATTGCCGCCGCGGGCGACGAGGACGCCTACGGCTGGGCATCGAACAAGGGGTACGGCAGCGAAGGCCATTTCGACGCGATTCGGGCACATGGTGCCACCGCGTTTCACCGCACAACCTGGTTGCGCTCGGTTTTGCCTGAGCCACTCGCGGAATAGACTGACGACGATGAATGACGACGACCTCGACGCCTACGACCGCGATGCCGAACTGAACCTGTTTCGGGAATACAAGGACATCGTTGGTCAGTTCTCGTACGTTGTCGAGACGGAACGTCGTTTCTATCTCGCGAATGACGTTCAGCAAGTCGTCCGCGAATCGGGCAAGGATTTCTATTTCGAGTTGACGCTGACGGACGTGTGGGTGTGGGACGTGTACCGCGCAGACCGTTTCGTCAAGTCGGTCACGATCATGACGTTCAAGGACGTCAACATCGAAGAGACCGGCAAGAAGGAACTCAAACTTCCTCGCGACCTCGCCATCGGTGACGCGTAACCGTCCACACCGTCGCACCCGCGTGCGTTGTGCACCGATTGTTGTAATGCCGCGGTAGCTGGCGTGGCAATTGCCGATAGTTGTCGGCATGGCACACAAAGACGAACTCGGGCGTTGGGGCGAGCACATCGCGGCAGACTTCCTCGTCACCGAGGGATACGAAATCGTCGACCGCGGTTGGCGCTGTGCTCGTGGCGAAATCGACCTCATCGTTCGGCGCGGGGGATGCACCGCGTTCGTTGAGGTCAAGACTCGACGGACTCTTCGTTACGGCCACCCGCTCGAGGCCATCACGCCAGCCAAGTTCTCCAGGCTTCGGGTCCTCGCCGGTGAGTGGTGCCGGTCAACCGGCCACGGCGCATTCAACATTCGCATAGACGGAATCGGAATCGTCGGCGACGGACAACGAATCGACTCACTCGACCACCGCGTTGGAGTCATCGGATGAGCATCGGACGAACGCGGTCCATCGCTCTCATGGGCTTGACGGGCACGATTGTCGACATCGAGGTGGACATCGCGTCCGGACTTCCGGCCTTGGTGCTGATCGGCCTGCCCGACGCGTCGCTGGGTGAAGCCAAGGATCGGGTCCGCAGCGCCATCACTAATTCGGGGTGCGCCATGCCTCCCACCCGCGTCACCGTGAACTTGTCACCGGCATCCCTTCCCAAGCAAGGGAGTCTGTTCGATTTAGGGATTGCGATGGCGATTCTCGCGGGGACCGGGGCTGTCCCCACCGAATCGGTCGCCAGCACGGTCCATCTCGGCGAGTTGGCCCTGGACGGGCGCCTGCGACCCGTCTCCGGCGTCCTGCCCGCCGTCGTAGCCGCCCGCGACGCGGGAGTTCGCCGAGTGATGGTTCCGTCGGGCAACCGCGCAGAAGCCGAACTCGTCGACGGCATCGACGTCGTGGCGGTGTCAAGCGTTCGGCACGCGATGGCCGCCCACGGTGCCGATATCGACGTGGGCGAGGTGGAATCCTTGCCGGCACCCGAAACCGACGAGTCCTTGGTTAGCGAGCGCGATCTGTCTGATGTCGTGGGTCAGCCGGACATAGTCGAGGCGCTGATTGTCGCGGCAGCTGGTTCACACCACCTGTACATGCTCGGGTCGCCCGGTGCTGGCAAGACCATGCTCGCGGAGCGACTCGTCGACATCCTGCCCGACCTCACACCAGAAGAATCGCTCGAGGTCACGTCGATTGCATCGCTATCGCGGGTGGCGCACACACGATCGTTGATTACCCGGCCCCCGTTCGAAGCCCCACATCACACCGCGACGACCGTCGCGATTGTCGGCGGCGGATCCGGTGTGATTCGCCCCGGTGCTGTCTCACGCGCAAGTCGCGGCGTTTTGTTTCTCGACGAAGCGCCCGAATTCTCGCCGGCGGTCATCGATTCGCTGCGCCAGCCGCTGGAATCCGGCGATATCGTCATTCACCGCGCACACCAGGTCGCCAGGTTCCCCGCTCACGTCCATCTCGTGCTTGCCGCTAATCCCTGTCCCTGCGGGCAAGCGGGGCTGTCTGATTCGGATTGTGTCTGCACTCCGGACCGCCGTCGCCGGTATCGCTCGCGAATCTCCGGGCCTGTGCTCGATCGCATCGACATTCACCTACCCGTGCGGCGGGTGCCAAGGGCGCAACTTCTCGACGACTCAACCGCGCGCGTCACAACGGCTGAAGCCCGCGCACGGGTTGCCGTCGCACGTGCTGTTGCTGCCGAACGGTGGGGCTCGGGCCGCGTGCCCGCGAACGAACTTCGCGCGGGGCGGTTCAGGCTCCTGCCAGCCGTATCCGCACCCCTCGACCTCGCTCTCGACCGCGGAGCAATCTCGATGCGCGGCTACGACCGGGCACTTCGAATTGCATGGACACTCGCTGATCTCGACGGCAACACCGTCCCCACGCGCGATCAAGTCGATCGTGCGTACACCCTGAGGAAAGGACTCACCCCGTGACCATGATGTGGAATGTTCCCGTTGCCGACATCGACGCAGCGATGTCGCCGCTTCGCCCTGACACAACAGCCGAGGACAGGTTGAATGCATTCGCCGACGCGGCGTGGAGCTTCCTGGTGGAACCAGGAGACCGCGTCGCTGGCGCCCTGATTCGTCGGTTCGGCTCCTCAGAGGCCTTGTCACGGATTGTTGGGCGGCCAGCCGCGTCCCCTCTCGCTGATGACGAGTTGTCCGCGGCGGACATTGCCGAGGCGCTCGCGCGGTGGGAACCGCGGCTCGAAACACCCGCGCTGTTCCGGTCATTGACGAGCGCGGCGACTTTGGGAATCCGCCTGGTGCGCGATGGTGACGAATTGTGGCCGGACGGTTTAGTTGATCTGGGGGACAACGGGCCGCGGGTGTTGTGGGTGCGTGGGCAAATGGATGCATTGCCGAACACGGCAACGAGCGTCGCGATTGTCGGTGCGCGCGCATCGACCGGCTACGGCGAGCACGTTGCGATGGATTTCGCGGCTGGTTTCGTCTCGCGCGGGTATGCCGTTGTTTCCGGCGGCGCCTATGGGATTGACGGGATGGCTCATCGGGCAACCCTCGCGTGCGGGGGTGTTACCGTGGCCGTCATGGCGGGCGGTCTCGACAATCTGTACCCGTCGGGGCACGAAGAACTCCTCAAACGAATCATGAATACGGGAGCGGTTGTTTCAGAAGTGCCGCCGGGCGGAGCGCCAACACGGTGGCGATTCCTGCAGCGCAACAGGCTCATCGCGGCTATGGCGGGCGGAACCGTCGTCATCGAGGCCGGTTATCGAAGTGGATCGCTCAACACGGCGACTCATGCCCGTGACTTGGACCGCCCACTCGGGGTCGTCCCCGGACCCATCACCAGCGGGCAATCCGCGGGGTGTCATCGACTTCTGCGCACCAACCCCGCAGCCGAACTCGTCACGAGTGTCGCAGACATGGTTGACCTCATGACGGGGGACGTCCGCGACGAAGAGTTCGCACAGCGTGATTCCGCCGACACGATTCGGGTTCTTGACGCCCTGACCGACAGCCCGAGGTCACTCACTCTCATTGCGTCTCGAACCGGCCTTTCAGAATCCTGCACCTCCGCCGTACTGGAATCCCTTGTTGGGCAGGGGCGCGTTTCCGCAACCGAACAGGGCTGGACGCGGTCTTAACCAATGGCGTGCGCGATAGTCTGCAGTCATGTTCTTCGACGAACCGCGATCGACCCACGTCATCGCCCACATCTCGGATACACACCTTCTCGGCGGTAATCGCAAGCTCTTTTCGAAGGTCGACGTCAAGAAGAACCTCAATGATCTGCTCGACCGCCTTCGCGCGACCGGAATGACCTTTGACGCGTTCGTCTTCACTGGTGACCTCGCCGATGTGGCCGAACCCGAGGCGTACCGCTGGATTCGCCACCAGGTAGAGCCCGTCGCCGCTGAACTCGGCGCGAAAGTCATCTGGGTCATGGGCAACCACGACGAGCGCGAGCCGTATGCCCGTGAACTTTTCGACGAAGAATCCGACGGTTCACCGCATGACCGCGTCTATGACATCAACGGTCTTCGAATCATCTCGCTTGATTCGACGGTCCCGGGCTACCACCACGGTGAACTCGAGGATTCTCAGATTGACTGGCTCGCCGCGGAACTCGCGACACCAGCGAAGCATGGAACCATCATTGCGCTGCACCACCCGCCGATCCGCAGCCACAACCCGCTTGTGCGCATGATCGAACTGTTCAGCCAAGACAAGTTAGAGGTGGCGCTCGCGGGCAGCGATGTCCGCACGATCCTGGGCGGACACCTTCACTATTCGACGTTCGGTACGTTCGCGGGCATCCCGGTCGCCGTTGCCAGTGCAACCTGCTACACGGTCGACATGGGAATGTCGAAGGACAACCTCATGACCGCAGTCGACGGCGGCCAATCGATTCAGTTGGTTCACGTGTACGACGACACCGTCGTGCACTCGGTCATTCCGATTGATGAGTTCTCGCAGTTGGCGGCCTATCCCGCGGCGCTTCGGGCGCTCGCCGATACTATGAGTGAAGAACAGATCATCGACATGGTCTCCAACAAGACTTCGGACTTCAATCAGGCCGAAAGCCATTCCTCAGCAGGAGAGTACTAATGTTCCTCAACAAGGCCTACCGACTGTGGTCGTCCATCATTGCCCTCGTCATCGCATTCGCTCTCGCCGGTGGCGCTTTCGTCGCCTCGCAACTTGAGTCGGTCGAGACTGCACCGGAAACGGGTGCTCCGAGTAAGTCGGAGGCCGCCGAGGTTTCCCAGCTCAAGGAAGACTTCCCCGTCGAAGCGGGAACCGCGTTGTTCCTCGTGTTCACGAGCGAGTCCGATCTGACGGAGTCGCAAATCACGACGATCAACGAGAACATTGCCGACATCTACGCGGATCACACCGAGATCCCGTTCGCGCCGACTGCCGAGATCTCTGACGATGGCACCACTGCCGGCGCTATCGTTCCGCTCGAAGCGACGAACGTCGTTGACGTTCGCAGCGAACGCTACAACGAGATCAAGGACGCGGCTGCTGCTGGTTTGACCGGTGTCGACCTTTACCTCACTGGCCCAGAAGGTTTCGCCGAGGACATCTCGAACGTCTTCGCTGGCGCTGACATCACTCTTCTCGCGACCACCGCCGGTGTCGTCGTCATTCTGCTTCTGGTCACGTATCGCTCTCCGATTCTTTGGATCATTCCTCTCGTGGTCGTCGGACTCGGTGACGCCCTCGCCGGTGCCGTCGCGAAGAAGGTCGCCGACATGCTGGGGACGCAACTTGACGCGTCGGTCGGCGGTATTCTGTCGGTTCTCGTGTTCGGTGCGGGAACCAACTATGCGCTTCTCATCATTTCGCGTTACCGCGAAGAACTCATCAAGACGGTGAATCGTGCGGAGGCAATGGCCGCCGCCGTCCGCGGGACTGCTGGGGCAATTCTCGCCTCGGGTGGAACCGTTCTCATCGTCATGGCCGTGTTGACGTTCGCGCAGGTCGACGGCAGCCGACTGCTCGGAATCGCCGGACTCGTGGGCATCGCAGTCGCGATGATCTTCGGAATCGGAATCCTGCCGTTCGCGCTCGCCGTCTGGCCGCGCGGAATCTTCTGGCCGCTCACGCCCAAGTTCGGTGTCGCACCGAAGCGCGAGAGCATGTGGAAGCGCGCCGGCCTCTCGATCGCCAAGCGACCGGTTCTCGCCGGAGTCGCCTCTGCGCTTCTGGCCCTCGGCCTCGCCGCACCGGCGCTGACCGTTCAGGTCGGGCTCACTGCAAACGAGCGCTTCTTGACCAAGCCCGACGCTGTCACGGGAATCGAAATCCTCGTTGACAAGTTCGAATCGTTCCAGGGCTCGTCCGTCACAATCCTGGCGAGTGACGACGATGTCGAGGCTGTTCAGGAATACCTGGCCGATCGCAACGACATCATGGAGGTTCCCGCCCCCGTGATTCCGCCGATCGTTGGCGCAGAGATTCCTGCCGGTCCTCCCGTCATTGCACCGGGACCAGTTGAGCCCGCGTTCTCGACCGTCGGCGATTCGCACGGCGGAATGACCGAAATCTCCGCGAAGCTCGACTACCCAACCGAGTCAGATGACACGGCAGCGGCAATTCGTGAGATTCGTGCTGACCTCGATTCGATCGGCGACGGAACGGCCATTCTCGGTGGCTCCGACGCAGCCGTCGTTGACACTAAGGACGCGATCTCGGCGGACGAGAAGTTGATCTTCCCGACCGTTCTCGCCGTCGTGTTCCTCATGCTCGTCGTCGTTCTGCGCGCGGTTGTCGCGCCGCTGCTGTTGCTCGCAACGGTTGTGGCGTCCTACTTCACCGCCGTCGGCACCTCGTGGCTCCTGTTCCAGGGAATCTGGGGCTTCCCGGCGCTCGACTCGAACGTGTTCGTTCAGACGTTCCTGTTCCTCGTGGCGCTCGGTATCGACTACAACATGTTCCTCATGACGCGCGTGAAGGAAGAGTCCGAGGTCCTCATCAACGGAAAGCCAGCGGGCATCATCGCGGGCATGACGAACGCACTCGGGGCAACCGGTGGTGTCATCACGAGTGCCGGTGTCCTCCTCGCAGCCGTGTTCGCGGTGCTTGGCGTCCTTCCGCTCATCACCCTGACTCAGATCGGTGTCATCGTCTGTGTCGGTGTTCTTCTCGACACTCTGCTCATCCGTACCGTCGTGGTCCCGTCACTCACCTTCCTCATCGGGGAAAAGATGTGGTGGCCCCGCAAGACGGGCGTGTTGACCAAGTAGCAACCCCCGCGGGTTCACACTGGAACCGTGAGAATCGACGACTCGGTCGCGCGTTTCCTCCACGAGATGGAGGCGGCGCGCGACGCGAGCGTGCACACGCTTCGCGCGTATCGCGGTGACCTCGACTTGTTCGTTCAGTCCTTGCCGAAAGCGGACGCCACGACGCTAGACGGCATCACTCTCGAGGATTGTCGGGCGTGGGTGTGGGGGATGTCGACCAAGGGAGATTCGGCGAGTTCCATCGCGCGCCGTGTTTCCGCCGTCAAGAGCCTCTTCCACTGGCTTCACGCGCGCGGCTACACTCCAACCGACATCGCCGTCCGGCTGGCGGCGCCCAAGAAGCCGCGACACCTTCCTCGTGTTGTCACCAAGTCCGCAATGTCCGACGTTCTCGACTCGCTCGCATCTCTCGCGTCAACCGGGGATCCGATTGCCCTTCGTGATCTCGCGCTCTGGGAACTGATGTACGCGAGCGCACTTCGCGTCAGCGAGGTCGTGGGAATTGCCGAATCCGACTTCGACTGGACTGACCGAACCGTTCGTGTCATGGGAAAGGGCGCCAAAGAGCGAATCGTCCCCTTCGGCACGCCGGCGCGCGTCGCACTCATCGGGTATCGAGATAACGGCAGACCCGCCCTCCCCGTCACGGCAGACACCACCGCGTTCTTCGTCGGCGCTCGCGGCAAGAAATTGACGACACGAACGGTGTATGAGTTGGTGTCCCGAATCATCGGGGAAATCCCCGGTCAGGGCCCGAAAGGACCCCACACCCTGCGCCACACCGCTGCAACGCATTTGCTAGACGGCGGTGCGGACTTGCGGAGCGTTCAGGAAATCCTCGGC
This sequence comes from uncultured Gulosibacter sp., assembly GCA_964637095.1. GTDB lineage: Bacteria > Actinomycetota > Actinomycetes > Actinomycetales > Microbacteriaceae > MWH-TA3. The sequence goes on along the minus strand of CAZWTW010000003.1, from coordinate 22,025 downwards.
CACGCGAGCGTCGGAACCACCCAGATCTACACGCACGTCTCCGGCGAGCGCCTCAAAGCCGCCTACAAGACCGCTCATCCGAGGGCGTAACTGTCCAACCACGAGTCGTAGACGACGATTCGTGGCGGATTCCCGAGGTACTGCCGCGGGTTGACGTACACGCCGTCGACTCGAATCCCCAGGTGGATGGCACTCATCCCGTCGTGGGTGTCCGAAACGATTCCGATTGTGTCACCGCGTCGAACGACGTCACCGCGTTGAACGCTGGCTTCGACGGGCTCCATCGCGACGATTGAGCCGTCTGCGGTGTCGATGGACACCACCGATTTCCCAGCGACGCGACCAGCGAACCACACCACTCCGTCCGTCGGCGATCGGACTTCGCGGCCGCGAAGCGCGCCGATGTCGATGCCTCGGTGGCCCTCTGAATAGTCATTTTCGGGCTTGTCGAACTCTCGAACCACCGGCCCGACAAGCGGCCACGCCCAGGTTCCACCGGCATCCGCTCGTGGCGCGACCGACAGCGCAAGCACGAGGGCGACGATCGTCACCAACGGGGGAGGGAGCCAGCGCGTGAGTGCCACGCGAACACCGTCCCACCTCACGGACACACAAACCCGGTCAAGCGGAACGACGGTGGACAACTCGTCTTCCGCAACCGGTGTGCACGAGCGTCGATTCCGCATGTAAACTGGAGGGACGTCCATTCCGGTGGACGAATTCGCGTGTTCAACACCGATCGAATCCGTTGGTCCCCTCGTGGGTGGCATCGATCTGAACACCAGGGCAGGTGACAACCGTCACCGCAGTAAAACCACAAGTAAGGAGACGGCAATGGCCGTTGTAACTATTCGCCAGCTGCTCGACAGCGGTGTCCACTTCGGACACCAGACCCAGCGTTGGAACCCGAAGGTCAAGCGCTTCATTCTGACCGAGCGTTCGGGCATTCACATCATCGACCTTCAGCAGTCGCTCGCTCACATCGACAACGCGTACGAGTTCGTCCGCGAAACCGTCGCTCGTGGCGGCACTGTCCTCTTCGTTGGTACCAAGAAGCAGGCCCAGGAAGCAATCGCTTCGGAAGCCGGCCGCGTTGGCCAGCCCTACGTCAACCAGCGTTGGCTCGGCGGACTTCTCACCAACTTCCAGACCGTCCTCGGCCGCCTCGAGCGCATGAAGGAACTGGAACAGGTCGACTTCGACGACACCACCAAGGGCTTCACCAAGAAGGAACTCCTCATGAAGCGCCGCGAGCTCGAGAAGCTCCACAAGTCGCTCGGTGGAATCCGTAACCTGACCAAGACCCCCAGCGCGATCTGGGTTGTTGACGCCAAGCGCGAGCACCTCGCGATGAGCGAAGCAGCCAAGCTCGGAATCCCCGTTGTCGGAATCCTCGACACCAACGCGGACCCCGACGACATCGCGTACCCGATCCCCGGTAACGACGACGCCATCCGTTCGGTTGGTCTCCTCACCCGCGTGATCGCTGACGCCGTCGCCGAAGGCCTCGTTGTCCGTCACCAGAAGCCCGCCGAGGGTGGAAACGTGTCGGCCGTTGAGCCTCTCGCCGAGTGGGAGAAGGAACTCCTCGGAGATGCAGCGGTTGCTGCTGCCGAAGAGGCACCCGCCGAAGAGAAGCCCGCGAAGGCTCCCGCAGCCAAGAAGGCTCCTGCGAAGAAGGCTGACGCCGACGCAGAAAAGCCCGCCAAGGCTCCCGCAGCAAAGAAGCCCGCAGCCAAGAAGGCTGACGCGGACGCTGCTGCCGAATAAGACACATCACACTAATCACGAAAGTAATCACTCATGGCAAACTTTTCGCTTGAGGATGTCAAGGTGCTCCGTGAGCGCCTCGGCACCGGAATGATCGACACCAAGAACGCACTCGTTGAGGCCGAAGGTGACATTGAGAAGGCAGTTGAAATCCTGCGTCTCAAGGGAGCAAAGGGCAACGCAAAGCGTGCCGACCGTTCCACCTCGGAAGGCCTCGTTCTCGCGAAGGAGACCGCTGGCGCTGTCTACCTGATCGAGCTCGCGTGCGAGACCGACTTCGTTGCGAAGAACGACAAGTTCATCGCCCTCGCCGAGGTTGTCGCTGACGCGATCGCCGCGGCTGGCGCTGACTCGCTCGACGCAGCCCTCGCCGTGTCGGTTGGTGGACAGTCCGTCGCCGACCGCATCTCGGACGACGCAGCCGTCATCGGCGAGAAGGTCGAACTTCGTCGCGTGTCCAAGGTTGCTGGTGACAAGTTCGCCGTCTACCTGCACCGCACCTCGAAGGACCTTCCTCCGCAGGTCGGCGTTGTCGTTGCGTACACCGGTTCGGACGACGAGACCGCTCGTGCAATCGCACAGCACATCTCGTTCGCTGACCCCCAGTACCTGTCGAAGGACGACGTCCCGCAGTCCGAGGTCGACAACGAGCGTCGTATCGTCGAAGAAATCTCGCGTGGAGAGGGCAAGCCCGACGCGGCTCTGCCGAAGATCGTTGAAGGCCGCCTCGGTGGATTCTTCAAGCAGGTCGCTCTTCTCGAGCAGGACTACGCTCGCGACAACAAGCTCTCGGTGCAACAGGTCCTCGACCAGGCTGGACTGACCGTCAGCGGTTTTGTCCGCTTCAAGGTCGGCGCCTAAACAGCTCAGAGTGAAGGGCGGTTCGCACACGCGAGCCGCCCTTCACTGTTTCCCGCGCTTTCTCGGTACTCTGGAACTCGAAAGTGAGGTTCCATGTCAACGCGCCGCGTCCTTCTGAAACTGTCCGGTGAAGCGTTTGGCGGAGGAACCCTCGGGGTCAACCCCGACATCGTCAGTGCCATCGCACGCGAGATCGCCGACGCGGCACAGACCGTCCAGGTCGCCATCGTCGTCGGTGGCGGAAACTTCTTCCGCGGTGCCGAACTCAGCCAGCGCGGAATGGACCGTTCACGCGCGGACTACATGGGAATGCTCGGAACCGTCATGAACGCCCTCGCCTTGCAGGACTTCCTTGAACAGGCCGGCCAGCCCGTCCGTGTTCAGTCGGCAATCGAGATGACTCAGGTTGCCGAGCCCTACATCCCGCTTCGCGCCATTCGCCACCTTGAAAAGGGCCGAGTCGTCATCTTCGGTGCGGGCGCCGGACTTCCGTATTTTTCGACAGACACCGTCGCAGCACAACGTGCGCTCGAAATCGGTGCGACTGAAGTTCTCGTCGCCAAGAACGGTGTCGACGGGGTGTACGACGACGACCCGAAGAAAAACCCGAACGCCGTCATGATCGAGAACATCACGTACTCCGAGGCGCTCAAGCAAGGGCTCAAGGTCATCGACGCCACCGCGTTCGCGCTCTGCCGCGACAACCACCTGCCGATGCGCGTGTTCGGCATGGAGCCGGGCGGAAACATTGCCAAGGCCATTCGCGGCGAGCACATCGGAACGGTAGTCAGCAATTAGCCCTCTCGTCCTTCTGCTCATCGCGGGAGGCGCAATCGCGCACGCCGGGTGGAACCTCACCCTCAAGCGCGTCGGCTCGTCAACGCCCACCCTGTTGTGGTGGGTGCACGTCGTCGGGGCGGTGCTCATCGCGCCGCTCGGAATCGCCACGCTCGTCGAGGCGGGGTTCGAATGGCACTGGGTGCTCCTCGCCGGTGTGTGCGGAGCGTTCGAAGTCGTCTACTTCCTTCTTCTCCAGCGAGGCTATCGCGAGGGCGATGTGTCGCTCGTCTACCCGCTCGCCCGTGGAACCGGTCCGACCCTGTCGGTTCTCGGGTCGATCGTCATCCTCGGTGAACGCCCCTCTGCTCTCGCGCTGGTCGGTGTGCTCGTCATCGTCGTCGGCATCGCGGTGATTTCTACCGCCGGCTCCCGAACGGGCACTCGCGCCCCGCTGAGTTCGGTGTTGTACGGACTCGGTGTCGGTGTCATGATCGCGTGCTTCACTGTCTGGGACGGCTGGGCAGTCGGCACGCTGGGTCTACCGCCCATCGGCTACTTCTGGATGGCTATCGTCGTCCAGGCGATTCTGTTCACCCCTCTGGCCATCCGAGGACGCAACGCGGTGTCGACGATTCGCTCGCACCCCGTCGCCATCACCGCAATCGCTCTGCTCGGCCCCGCGTCGTACATGCTCGCGCTCACGGCAATCCAACTGAGTTCCGTTTCGCTCGTCGCACCCGCCCGCGAGGTGTCCGTCGTCCTCGTCGCCCTCGGCGGCGCGTTCTTCTTCGGCGAGAAACACGTCGTCCAACGCGTCATCGGTTCCATCGTTGTCGTGTCGGGAGTCGCGCTTCTCGCGGTCGGTTGACGGATAGACTCAAGGAAAACGAGGAGGAACCCGTGATCGCCGAGACCATTTCCGAAGTAACGGAAAAGATGAACAAGGCCGTCGACGTCATCAAGGATGATTTTCAGACGGTGCGAACGGGTCGCGCTAACCCCGCCCTCTTCCAGAAAATCATGGTCGACTACTACGGCACCCCGACTCCTCTCGGGCAGCTCGCCGGTCTTCAGAACCCCGAGGCGCGCACGCTCGTCATTCAGCCCTACGACAAGAGCGCTCTCAAGGAAATCGAAAAGGCGATCGTCAACTACCCGAACCTTGGTGCAACGCCCTCGAACGACGGTGAAATCATTCGCGTGACAATGCCGGAACTGACCGAGGACCGCCGCAAGGAATACGTCAAGATCGTCAAGGCGAAGGCCGAGGACGGCCGCGTTGCCATCCGTAACATCCGCCGCAAGGGCATCTCGGACATCGAGGCGCTCAAGGACACGTCAGAGGACGAGGTTTCGCGCGCCGAGAAAGAAATCGAGAGCCTCACCAAGGCGCACATCGATTCGATCGACGAAGCGTTGAAGAAGAAGGAAGCCGAGCTGCTCGAGGTCTAAATGGACATCGACCACGCCATTCGAGACGCCGGCGCCAAGATGGAGGCCCGGACGGGTCGTAATTTGGTGGCCGCGATCGGAATTGGTGTCGCTCTCGGGGCCATCTTCATCTTCAGCCTGATCTTCGACAAGCAGTGGTTCATCGCGTTCATCGCCGTCTTCGTCGGTTTCGGCACGTGGGAACTGGCGACCATCTCGCGCACGGGAAACCGTCACGTTCCGCGCATCCCCGTCCTCATCGCCGCTCTCGCGATGCTTCCCGCCACCTTCTATTTCGGCTACCTCGGACAACTTCTGACGCTTGCCGCGGGTATCGTCTTCGCGATTGTGTGGCACGTCGTTCAGCGGCGCTTGTCATCGGCCGATGTGACCGACCGCGACATGCTCATGTCCGCATTCACGCTCTCGTATGTGCCGTTCCTGGCCTCTTTCGCGGTTCTCATGACCGCGCGCGACGGCGGCGAGTGGTGGACCCTCGGGACGATGATCATCATCGCCAGCGTCGACACGGGCGCTTTTGCGACCGGTGTCCTGTTCGGCAAGACGCCGATGGCGCCCAAGATCTCTCCAAAGAAGACCTGGGAAGGCTTCGTCGGCTCTGCGGTGTTCGGCTCGACCGCCGGCTATTTCATCGCGACGCTCATGCTCGGCATCGATTGGTGGTGGGGTGTCCTGCTCGGGCTCATCATCCTCGGCGTCGCGACGGTCGGGGACCTCATCGAATCGCTCATCAAGCGTGAACTCGGAACGAAAGATGCGTCGCATTTCCTGCCAGGGCACGGCGGTTTCCTCGACCGACTCGACTCCGTTTTGCCGTCGATGCTCGTGGCATCGGTTTTCGCCATCCTGTTCTCCTAGGGCAGAATGGAGAGGTGACGTTCCCTCTCGCTGATTCCAAGTCCCTCGGCTACGACCAGGCCACTGTCGACGCTTTCCTCGACCGTGCACGCCAGGCGTTCCAGGGAACCGACACCTCGTTGACGAGTGCCGACCTGCGATCCGCAGCCTTCCCGCTCGTCAAGGGCGGATACACCCCGGCGGACGTCGATTCGGCGGTTGAACGACTTGAGGACACCTTTTCCGAGCGTGAGCGTGAAGCGCGGATCGCTGAAGTGGGAATTGACGCCTGGAACGCCGAGGCGCGCGAACTTGCCCAAGAGATTCTCAACCGCATCGGCCGCGCCAAGGGTCGCCGTTTCCGCCGCGCTGGACTCGTGTCGTACGGGTACAACGTTGCCGACGTCGACGCGTTCGCGGATCGCGTTCACGACTTTTTCACCGCAGGTGCGCACCTTTCCCGCAGCGAGGTCAGGGCCACCGTGTTCCGACCCCAACTCCGCGGGTATGACGAATCACAAGTCGATTTCCTTCTCGACGAGCTGGTTCGCGTCATGCTCGCTGTGAGGTAGTGAAAACTTCCGCGCGTGCACGGCCACGACCCGGTGTTTCACTCGCCGCGGTGGTGGGTGTTGCTGTGCTCCTTTTCGGGCCCGTCGTGGCGCCGTTCACGACGATTGCGCTGAGCAACGCGTCCACCACGGACGGTACGCCTGGCCAGCAGTTCACGGCAATTGACGGGTCGGTCGTCGCCGTCGAACGTGATGCATGGTCGTTGAGTTCGAGTTTCTTTGTCGCAACGTCCTCGGAGATTCGCGCAGCCCAGGAATACGCGCTGATTGCGCTTCAGAACAAGGGCTTTGACGAGACCGAGTTCATGTGTCTCGTCAATCTGTGGAACCGCGAATCGCGATGGAACTATCGCGCAGAAAACCGCAGCAGTGGCGCATACGGAATCCCTCAGGCTCTTCCCGGCAAAAAGATGGCTTCCGCCGGTGCTGACTGGGAGACGAACCCCGAGACGCAGATCGATTGGGGTATCGGCTACATCACCAAGCGTTACAAGTCGCCCTGCGGCGCGTGGCAGCATTCCGAGGACAAGGGCTGGTACTGATGGGCCGTCGGAACAAGCCGAAGCGCGAGGAACACGTCCCGCTCGACCTGAACCGCACCGCGGGAAGTCGACGCATCGAACTTCGTCGGGGAGAGTCGTACGTCGTCCAGGACATCTCTGCGGCGAATGCGCAAAAGGAGTACACCTGCCCCGGTTGCGTCGTCCCAATTCCCGAGGGAATGGCGCACCTCGTCGCATGGCACGAAGAGGGAATGTTCGGTGAAGAGGCCGCCCTGCGCGATCGACGCCACTGGCACATCCCGTGTTGGAAGTCGGGGCGATGAACGAGATCCGGTCGATGACCGTTCTTCCCGCTCACCGCGAGGACATCGAACTTCACACCGAGGACGGGCTGACTCTTGTCGGCGAACTCGCTCTGCCCGAGTCGGGCGCACCCGTCGCGACCATTCTGTTCCTTCACCCGTTGCCCACGGCTGGCGGGTTCATGGACTCGCACATTCTGCGCAAGGCGTCCAATCGGCTTCCGGCACTGGCGAACGTCGCGGTTCTTCGGTTCAATTTCCGCGGGGTCACAAGTCCCCGCGGGACGTCGGACGGCTCGTTCGGTCATGGCGTCGACGAGCGCCTGGATTTCGAGGCTGCACTGCGATTCATCCGGGATCGGGGACTTCCCAACCCCTGGGTAATCGGTTGGTCATTTGGGACCGAAGTGGCGCTCAACCACGCGGTCGGGCACGGGGTTGCCGGGTTGATTCTGTTGTCACCGCCGCTTCACCGGACGTCGCCAGAAGCACTCGCACGCTGGAACGATGAATCGACGCCAATCGTCGCTCTTATTCCCGAACTTGACGACTACCTGCAGCCGGCCCAGGCGCGCGAGCGGTTCAGCGTCATCCCTCATGTTGAACTCGTCGCGGTCGAAGAGGGGAAGCACCTCTGGGTTGGCGAAAAGCAGACGACCCGCGTGCTCAGCGAGATCGTCGAGCGACTCAACCCGTCAGCGTTGCCGCTGCCGACTCACGTCGACTAACGCTTGTCCTGAGCGGGAATAAAGACCTCGCGGACGACGATGAGAATCGACGCTGCTACCGGAATCGCCACAATCGCGCCGAGCACACCCATGAGCGCACCACCGGCGAGCGCGGCGATGATGACGACGACACCGGGGACCTTGACGGCACGGTTCATGATCATGGGGCCGATCACATACGCCTCGAGTTGCATGTAAATCAAGTAGTAGATGCCGACGGCGAGGGTAATCATCGGGTGCTCGGGGTCGATCAGGAACTGGGTTGCAACGATGATGATCGAACCCGTGACGGTACCGACCAGCGGGATGAGTGAGAACAACAGCGCGATGATGGCGAACAGTGCGGGGTAGTGGGCGCCAATGATGGACAACGCGATAAAACTGAGGATGCCGTTGGCGAGTCCCTGTGACCCTTGTCCAATGACGTACTGACCGACGGCCTTGATGACCTGTTCGGCCAAACGGATGAATGTTTCGCGCTTGGACGCTGGAACGACCGAATAGACCGCCTTCGTGATCGACGGCAGCGAGACAACCAAGTAGATGGTGAGCATGATCGTGAGGAAGCCGCCGAGCGCCGCGTTCGCAAAACCGACTCCGACCGACAGGACACCTCCACCGATGCTCGCGATGTTGGCTGGGTCGGACAGGAATTCGATGATTCCCTGGATCGTCGCGTGAACGTCGAGAACCTCGACCGGAATGAACGTTTGGACCGCACCCTCGAGTTCGACGAGTGACCCGTAGGACGTGAGGAACGAGAGGATTCCCGAATACAACAGCGTGATTTGCTCGACGAGCACGGGGACGATTGCCAGCGCGAATGCGGCGAAGACACCGAGAACCGCGACGACGACAGACACGACGGCCAGCCAGCGCGGGAACTTCTTCGAGACGAGGTAGCGCACGATCGGGTCGAGACCCAGCGCGAGGAAAAGCGCGAAACTGACGTAGGTGATGACCGAGCCGAGAGTGACGACAGCACTTCCGATGAGCATCGCGGTGAGGACACCGAGTCCACCCAGCAATCCGATGCGGAATGCGCCGTGGATCGTCATTATTCGCTCGCCGGCTTACGAGTGCGCTTCGGTGCGGCCGGCTTTGTCGCGGTCGCTGCTTTCGCGGCAGCGCCGACGGCCTTGTTGATGTCACCGATGTAGGCGGCGATCGCATCGCGCTCGGCTTGCAGTTCGATGAGACGCTTCTCGGCGTCGTCGACAATCGACTTCGCTTCCGAACGGGCGCGCGTCAGAATCTTCTTCGCGCGGGCCTCGGCGTCTTCGACAAGGTGTCGAGACTCTTCCTTGGCCTGGATCTCGACGCGTTCACGCGTCTTGAGGACCTCGGACTGAAGTCGGTTGTGTTCCTTCTTCAACGCAGCGACAGACTTCTGAAGTTTCGTGAACTCGTCGTTCGCCTTGGCGAGGTACGCCTCGTTCTGGGCAACCGCATCGCGGTGATATTCGAGGAGCTTCTCTTCCTCTTCGTGACGACGAGCGGTCACTTCGGCGGCAAGGTCGAGTTTCGCGCGCTCGGCTTCGGCCAACAGGCGCGCGATTTCGGCACGCGCTTCTTGCGCTTCCTTGTCCATGACGAGCCTGGCCTCGGCGACCTCACGGTCGAATGCGGCACGCTTCTCGGCCATTTCACGCTGTGTTGTCGCGCGCAATTCCGCGGCTTCGGTCGACGCGCTTCCGCGAATGCGGACGCCTTCGCGAATCGCTTCGTCGTTCATCGCCTGGACGTCACGCTGTGCAATCGCGATGAGGTTGTCGGCATCAATCGCCGCGGTGTTCGTCGCATACGTTGCGCGTTCGTCGGCGGACGCGAGGATCGCCTCGGCGCGCGAGGTTGCTTCTGCAACAATCTGGTCCGCTTCGATGCGGGCATCGGTCAGCAGGCGCTGGGATTCGATGTCCGACGTCGACATGAGCACAGTTGCCTGTTCCTCGGCCGTGCGCAACACCATTTCGAGCTTGGTTCCCAGGCCGGCGTAGGTTGGCGTGCTGGGCTCAGAGGTCTCAATCGATTGCTGGGTTCCAGCGATGCGCGCGAGTTCGGTTGCGAGCTCGTTGCGCTCGGTGTTCGAGGCGATAATTTCGCGTCGCAGGTTCGCAATGGCTTTATCGACATCGTCACGCGAGTATCCGCGCATGACGATGGGGAACTGTCCGTCCGTAGCCACTTGTCCTCCTTGAATGGTGACGTTTCAGTTTAGCCGTCACCGCGGACGGGGAAAAACCGCGAGCGAAGGCTCAACAGGTTCGGCTAAACTAGCGTTTTGCCGTATTGAGGGGGATGTGATGCGCTTTTTCTACGCCGTCGTCCTCTTCGTCGTCTCTCTCGCGTTCTTCGCGGGAAGCCTCGTCGTCCGCAACGTTTTCTCGGCGCCGGACACTCTGACGCAGACGATCACGCTGGAAGGCGATGCGCCGCTCACGGTCATCGACGCCAAGGAACTTCGCCGTATCGCCGGAACGCAAACGATTGTGGCGTCGACCGGCGACACCGCCGAGGTGGGCGAAACCGCAACTCCCGTCACGATCGCGTGGGGGCGTACGGAAGACGTCATGGCGTGGGTCGGCAGCGCCTCCTATCAATTCGTCACCGTGGAAAAGCTCACGGGGGAGTTGACCGAGTCGCCCGTGTCAGGCCTCGAGCCTTCCGTCCCGAGCCCTTCCGGTTCTGACTTGTGGGTTCAAGAGTGGAACGGCGAAGGCCAAATCAGCGCCGATTTCGGGCTTCGCAAGGGCCAGTCGATCATCATCGCAACCGACGGCACCGCTCCGGCACCAACGTCACTCACGGTCATCTGGAATCTCGAAGTCGACCGGACAATCCCGACGATCCTGCTGTATCTGGCAGGGCTGACGGGAATCGCCGGGGTGGGTGCATTCCTGTGGGCTCTCTGGCGCGAACGACGCCAACGCCGCCACCGTCAGGGCCGCATGCCGCGTGCGCCGAAGCCTCCGCGCTGGCGCCCGAAGCGCCCCGGCTTCATGGGCGGTGGACCTGTCCCGCGTCGCCGTGGACGTCGCATGGCGGGCATGGTTGTTGGGCTCGGATTGGTGCCGGTCATGCTGGTCGGCTGTGCGACGGGCTCGTCGGTTGCACCGACCCCCACACCTGTCGCCACCGGGACGCTCCCGTTTGTCGCCGTAACCAACCAGCAGTTCGACCGGATTTTGGGCACTATTGTCGGGACTCTGTCAGTCGCGGATGAAAAGCGCGCCGAGAACATCGCGGCAACTCGCCTTCAGGGTTCGGCGCTGCGGTTCCGCTCGGCGACGTATCGCGTCAAGGCGGCGAACTCCAAGTTGGGAACGTTGTTCCAGATTCCGAACGGCACCGTCAGCTTGATGCTGCCGCAGCAGACGGACGGTTGGCCGCGCTCGGTTTTCGCCATCATTGACGACACCACGAGCGAAGAGGCGCCCTCGGTTGCCATCGTCATGACGCAGGACAGCCCGCGCAACAACTATCACGTTGACTACACATTCGCTCTCGAGCCCGGCGTTGTGATGCCCGAAGTTCCCTCCGCCGATTACGGCACCGCGGTCCTTGCCGGCGACACCGAACTTCTATCGGCAACGCCAGCACAGGTGGCCGAGCAGTACGCCGACCTCCTCATCAATGGCGAGGCGAGCGCGTATTCGTCGATTTTCGAAGCGGACACCCTGCAGAAACAAATCGGCGCCGAGGCGAAAAAGACGCGTGTCGCCGAGATGAAGGGGTCGATGAAGTTCTCGTGGAAAGACTCGATGACCGAGGACACCCCGGTCGTCTTCGCCACGAGTGACGCGGGCGCACTTGTCGCTCTCACGATCAACGAAGCCGAGACGGTTCGCCCGGCTCGTGCCGGTTCGGCGATTTCGACCGAAGGTGCCGTCAAGATTCTGTCTGGCCGACCCAGCTCGCTGCGCGGAATCACGGCGAACTATCAGTACCAGTTGTTGTTGCACGTCCCCGCAATCGGGTCGTCAGACAAGATCCGCCTGCTGGGCTACTCGTACACCCTCGTGTCGGCCCAGGAATATCGCTAACTAGCCGTCGAGTATGAACCAGAGCCCGCCGAGCGGCGGCACCTGAATCACCGCGGAGGCATCGCGCCCGCCCCACGGGGTGTTGTCGGCGACGACGGACCCGAAGTTCCCGACGCCGCTTCCGCCGAAGTCTTCGGCGTCCGTGTTGAGAATCTCGCGCCATGTTCCCGCCGCCGGCATCGCTAAGCGGTAGTCGTTCAGAGGGTTTCCGCCGAAGTTGAAGACACCGACGAACGGTGTTCCCTTGGCGTCACGACGAATGAACGCGACGAGATTGTTCTGGGAGTCCCCGCCTTCGATCCATTCGAATCCAGCAGGTTCGTTGTCGAGTTCCCAGAGTTGCGGGTGAGCCTTGTACAGCGCGTTGAGTTGGCCGACGAGTCGCGCCAGTCCTTGGTGAGCGGGCTGGTCCAGAATCCACCAGTCAAGCCCGCGCTCTTCGCTCCACTCGCTGGGCTGGCCAAACTCCTGGCCCATGAACAGCAGCTTCTTGCCGGGGTGCATCCACATGAACGACAAATACGCGCGCATGTTCGCGAGTTTCTGCCACTGGTCGCCCGGCATCTTGTGCAGCAACGAGCCCTTGCCGTGCACGACCTCGTCGTGCGAAATGGGCAGCATGTAGTTCTCACTGAACGCGTAGAGGAACGAGAACGTGATCTCGTTGTGGTGGTGTGAACGCCAGGCGGGGTCGCGTTCCATGTACGACAACGAGTCGTGCATCCAACCCATGTTCCACTTCATTCCGAAACCGAGACCGCCGGTCGCGGTTTCAGCGGTCACACCGGGCCACGCGGTCGACTCTTCGGCGATCATGACGATCCCGGGGTAACGCGCGTACGCCGTCGCGGTCGCCTCTTGCAGGAAGCGAATTGCCTGCAGGTTTTCACGACCACCGTGTTCGTTGGCGTACCACTCGCCTTCCTTGCGGGAATAGTCGAGATACAGCATCGACGCGACGGCGTCGACTCGAAGGCCGTCGACGTGGAATTCGTCAAGCCAGTACAACCCAGACGCGACGAGGAAGTTTCGCACCTGCGGTTGCCCGAAATCAAACACGAGCGTCCCCCAGTCGGGGTGTTCGCCGCGGCGCGGGTCGGGGTGTTCGAACAGCGGTTCGCCGTCGAAGTTCGCGAGAGCCCACTCGTCCTTGGGGAAGTGTGCGGGGACCCAGTCCATCAACACACCGATGCCGGCCTTGTGCAATTCGTTGATGAGGTACTTGAGGTCGTCGGGGTGTCCGAAACGTGACGTCGGAGCAAAGTACCCCGTGACCTGGTAACCCCACGATCCGCCGAACGGGTGTTCGGACAGGGGCATGAATTCGACGTGGGTGTACCCCAGCGCGGTGATGTATCCGATGAGCTGTTCGGCAATCTCGCGGTAGCCGTGACCCGGTCGCCACGAGCCCAAGTGCATCTCGTACACCGACATCGGCCCGTTGTGCGGGTTCGAGTTTGCTCGCGCGGTCATCCAACCGTCATCGGTCCAGTCGAACGACGATTCAACCGTCTTGGACGCGGTCGACGGCGGAACTTCGGTGAATTGCGCGAACGGATCGGCACGCGTGACCCATTCACCGGCAGCCGTTCGAATCTCGAACTTGTAGGCGTTGTTGGCAGTGACGCCGGGCAGGAAGATTTCCCAGAGGCCGTTGGTACCGATTCGACGCATCGCGCTGGTCGGGCCGTTCCAGTTGTTGAAGTCTCCGACGACGCGAACCGCCTGCGCACGGGGAGCCCACACCGAGAACGCGACGCCGTCAACGCCCTCGTGGTGGACGACATGACTTCCGAGCGCCTTCCAGATCTGTTCGTGGCGACCTTCTCCCCACAGGTACAGGTCTTGCTCGCCGAGAGTTGGGCCAAACCGATAGGGATCCTCGGCGACAAAGTCGGGCGACGCCTTGTACTGCGCGCGAACGACGTATGCCGCGGGAGCGCCGGTAACCCAGCCGTGCCACAGACCGTCGCTGTGGTGCTCGAGAACGACCGCAACGCCGTCAGCACGCTCGACGGTCACGGCCGTCGCCAGCGGGCGAATCACGCGGTACGTGACTCCGCCATCCTGGACGTGGTGTCCCAGATCGTTGTGCGGATCGGGGTGGCGCCCTTCGACGAGCGCGAGGACGTGCTCGTCGTGGAGCAGGGCAGGTTTCACGGTCATGCCGTCTCGTCGTCGGGGTAGGTAATCGCCAGAATTTGTGCCGGTTCCGTAAACGAGTCGATGCGGATGAAGTTGTCGTTCCCAAACGAATACGTCGTGTCGGTGATGAGATCCGTCACCTCGAACTGTGTGCCGTTCGGCAGGCCGAAAAGTTCCATGTTCAGGCGCAGCGTCGATTCGCGCACCGCGTGCGGGTCGGTGTTGATGACAACTATGACGCCGTCCGGTCGACCCGATTCGGTCTGGTGACCGGGGAGGTACTTCGAGAACGCGAGAATCGCGTCATCGTCGACGTGGTGCAACTCGATGTTGCGCAGTTGACGAAGCGCGGGGTGTGCGCGGCGAATCGCGTTGAGTCGTCCGAGATACGGCGCGATCGAACGGCCACTCGCGCGAGCTGAATCGAAATCGCGGAACTTGTACTCGTACTTCTCGTTGTCGATGTTCTCTTCGCTGCCGGGTCGGGCCACGTTCTCGATCAGTTCGTATCCCGCGTACACGCCCCACGACGGCGCGCTCATCGCGGCGAGCGCTGCGCGGATCTTGTACGCGGCGACTCCGCCGAACTGCAGGTATTCGGTCAAGATGTCCGGGGTGTTCACGAAGAAGTTCGGTCGGAAATACGACGCCGTCTTCTGGGAAACCTCGGTCAAGTAGTCGGCGATCTCCCACTTCTGGTTTCGCCAGGTGAAATAGGAATACGACTGCTGGAAGCCCGCGGCCGCCAAAGTCTGCATCATCGCGGGCCGAGTGAACGCCTCGGCGAGGAACACGACCTCCGGATGCGCCGCGTTGACGCGACCGATCAGCCACTCCCAGAAGTGGACGGGCTTGGTGTGGGGGTTGTCGACACGGAAGATCGTCACTCCGCGCGCAATCCACAACTCGACGATTCGCAGCACCTCGGCACTGAGGCCATCAAAGTCGTTGTCAAAGTTGAGCGGGTAAATGTCCTGATACTTCTTGGGCGGGTTCTCGGCAAACGCAATCGTCCCGTCCGGCAACGTGGTGAACCACTCCGGATGTTCCGTCACCCACGGGTGGTCGGGGGAGCACTGCAACGCCAGATCCAGCGCGATTTCTATTCCGAGTTTGTTCGCGGCGGTGACAAACGCCTCAAAATCCTTGACCGTCCCCAAATCGGGGTGAACGGCATCGTGCCCGCCTTCGGCTGCGCCAATCGCCCACGGAGAACCGGGGTCCGTCGGCGATGCGTCGAGCGTGTTGTTCGGGCCTTTGCGGTTCGTGCGGCCAATCGGGTGAATCGGCGGCAGGTACAGCACGTCGAATCCGTCGGCGGCGAGTTGGGGAAGCCGCTTCTGCGCGGTGACGAAGTTTCCGCTCGTGACCGTCCCGTCCGTGGCGCGAACCGCGCCCTCGCTGCGGGGGAAGAACTCGTACCAGGCGCCTAACCCGGCGCGCTCGCGCTCGACCAGCAACGGGACGGAGTCCGAATAGGTGACGAGGCTGATCGGGCGATTCGCGGTCAACGCATCAGTCACGGCGACGGCGTGGGCAAGAGCGATGCGATCGCTCGGGTCGCCTGTGGTGTTGGCAAACGCCGTTTTCAGAACCTCAAGCGGTGCGGTTTTCGCCGACTTTCGCGTACCGGCCAGTGCGCGGTCAAGCAAATCGATTCCCAACAGGAACATGACGTCGACGTCGACCCCGGCAGCAATCTTGAGGTCCGCGGCGTGCAGCCAGGTCGCCCAATCGTCCGAGTACGCCTTGACCCGCCACGACCACGTTCCCTGCTCGGCCACAAGGGCGGTCGTTCGCCACTCGTCCACTCCGGGCGATGGGTGAGGGAACGGCACGACTGTCGTCGCGCCACTCGGGGCGGTCAATTCGAGGTCAACCCCGATGATGTCGTGGCCTTCGCGGAAGACGGTTGCGCTGAACGGAACGACTTCGCCGACGAACGCCTCCGCGGGCCACAGGCCCTCGGGCTGAACGGGGGACAGGTGGCGGATGGGGATGCGCCCGATGTGGAGCGTGGATTCCGTCGTCACACGCTCAACCTATCGCGAAAAGGACGCGCGCAACAGGTGACCGTTGCCTAGACACCCCAATATTTACTATTGTGTAAACGCTTACACCGCGTTCACGCGGGGTGGTGAAAATCACCTAGGCTGGCTCACAGTGTGCCCACGCACACACCGGGAGGAATCACCATGAAGGCTGTTCGCCGCTTTACCGTTCGCGCTGTCCTGCCCGAATCGTTGGCGTCCGTCGGTGTCCTCGCCGCCAACCTGCGCTGGTCGTGGCACAAGCCGACCCGCGATCTGTTCAGGGACATCGACTCCGACGTGTGGCGCACCCTCGGACACGACCCTGTCGGTCTGCTCGGTGAAGTGACTCCTGAACGCCTGGACGAACTTGGACGCGACCAAGGTTTCATCGACCGCGCGAACGCGTTGGCCGCTGACTTGCACAACTACGTCACCGAGCCGCGCTGGTACCAGTCGCTCGCCGACGCGCCCAAGGCGATTGCGTACTTCTCGCCGGAATACGGCATCGCCGCCGCACTTCCCCAGTACTCGGGTGGACTCGGCATCCTCGCCGGCGACCACCTCAAGAGCGCTTCCGACCTCGGTGTCCCACTTCTCGCAATCGGGCTGTACTACCGCGCTGGTTATTTCCGCCAGGCAATCGGTCGCGACGGATGGCAGCGCGAAACCTACCCCGTCTCTGACCCCGACGGTTTGCCCATGAAGTTGCTGCGCGAGGCAGACGGCTCACCTGCACTCGTGTCGTTGGCGCTTCCGGGCGGCAAGGTTCTCAACGCCCGCGTCTGGATGCTGGCCGTTGGTCGCGTCACCCAGTTGCTGCTGGACACCGACATTCACGACAACGCCGACGAACTGCGTGGCGTCACCGATCGCCTGTACGGCGGCGGCGGCGAGCACCGTTTGTTGCAAGAGCTTCTGTTGGGAATCGGTGGCGTTCGCGCCATCAAGGCCTACAGCCGCCTGACCGGTGCACCGCTTCCCGAGGTGTACCACACCAACGAAGGGCACGCCGGGTTCCTCGGAATCGAACGAATCGCGGGGCTTCTCGCTGAAGGACTCACGTTCGCCGAGGCGCTTCGCGTCGTCCGAGCGGGAACCGTCTTCACGACACACACCCCCGTCCCCGCCGGAATCGACCGCTTCCCGATGGAATACATCGACCGGTACTTCGGAACCGACCTGCTTCCCGGTGTCGAGGTGGCGGACATCAAGGAACTCGGGCGCGAAAACGACGACCCCGAAATCTTCAACATGGCCCACATGGGTCTTCGCCTCGCACAACGTGCGAACGGCGTCTCGCAATTGCACGGCGAAGTTTCCCGTGGAATGTTTGGCGAACTCTGGCCAGGAATGGACACCGAAGAGGTGCCGATCACATCGGTCACCAATGGCGTCCACGCAGCGACCTGGACCGATGTTCGCATGATGGCGCTCGCCGAGCGCGTCTTCGGAACAATGGACACCACCACAGTCGATTGGACGAGTGACGCGCTCAGCGATGCTGACCTGTGGACGGTTCGCAACGACATGCGCGCCAAGCTGGTACAGGATGCGCGTGCCCGCGCGGTCGCCTCGTACACCGAGGAGAACCCTGGTTCGCCGGTTCCCACGTGGTTCGATTACCTGTTGAACCCCGACGCCCTGACGATCGGCTTCGCTCGTCGAGTCCCCACCTACAAGCGCCTGACGCTGATGTTGTCGAACCCCGAACGCCTCAAGCGGATCCTCACAAACCCGGACCGACCGGTTCAGTTCGTCATCGCCGGTAAGTCGCACCCGGCCGATGACCATGGCAAGGCGCTCATTCAGAAGCTCGTCCAGTTCGCCCAAGACCCCGAGGTTCGCGAACACATCGTGTTCCTGCCGAACTACGACATGGCGATGGCCCGTCACCTGTACCCCGGAACCGACGTGTGGCTCAACAACCCACTTCGCCCGCTAGAGGCGTGTGGAACATCGGGTATGAAGGCCGCGCTCAACGGATCGCTCAACCTGTCGATTCTCGACGGTTGGTGGAACGAGTACTACGACGGCCAGAACGGTTGGGCGATCCCCACCGCCGACTCTGCTGGTGATGACACCGAGCGCGATGCTCTCGAAGCAGAGGCGCTGTACGACCTCATCGAGAACCAGGTCGCCGCAACGTTCTACGAGCGCGACAAGAACGGTCTGCCAACGCACTGGTTGACGAAGGTTCGCCACACGTTGGCGACTCTCTCGCCCGAACTGAGCGCCGATCGCATGGTGTCCGAATACGTCAACCGCCTGTACATGCCTGCTGCGCTGTCCGCGCGGGCCTTCGCGGCCCAGTCGTACTCCGCCGCGCGCGAACTTGCAGCGTGGGTGTCGTCGATCACGGCGAACTGGCCGAAGGTTCACGTCACGCACGTCGAATCGGGTGGGGTCGAAGAACCCCAGGTCGGTGACACGCTGTCGATTCGTGCGCAGGTCGAGATCGACGGAATTTCCCCCGACGACCTCGTCGTGGAGGTGGTGTCGGGGCGTTCGCCCGGTGACACCGACTTCACCGTGCAGTCGGTCGCGACACTGACATTCGACTCCCACGACGACGGGAAGCCGGCGCAGTACGTCGGCGAGATCCCGTTGACGCGCGCCGGTTCCTTCGGGTACACGGTTCGCGTTCTTCCCAACCACCCGCTGTTGGCGTCACCCGCCGAGCTCGGGCTTGTCGCCGGTCTCGCCGAGTAGTTTCTAGGGCCAACTATTCGGCGAGCCTGTGGCTCGTTAGCGAACCGCGAAAATCATGACGGTCGTCGGACCAATCGCAATGACTTCTCCAGGGGCATAGACCCGCGATTCGGGCGCGGCGGCGTGTGACGAATCCCACAGGATCTCGTATTGCGTGACGTCCGTGCGCTTGGGCAGCGACACGTCGACCGAGTTCTCGAGACCGTGAATCAACACCAGCACGCGGTTGCGATCGGCTTCAATCGCGGGCGTTCCCGCAAGGTACTGCAGCGTGCGCTCGGTCGAATCCGTCCAGTTCTCGAACGTCATCAGCGTGCCGTCCTGCGCATACCAATCGACGGTCCACGCGTCTTTCGGCGTTCGTGCTTGGCGTGGCCGGCCGGCAGGCGAGATCTCGATCGACGGGAAAATGCCGCCTTCGGGACGCAGCGCGCGGTTCTCGCGACGGATGCGCAGCAACCTCGTGACGGAATCGAGGTGGGCTTGTTGCCAATCGCCCAGTTCCCAGTTGATCCACGTCAGCGCCGAATCGTGACAGTACGCGTTGTTGTTGCCGTGTTGGGTTCGACCCAGTTCGTCGCCCGCCGTGAGCATCGGGATTCCCGCCGAGGTGAACAGTGTTCCCAGAAGCGATCGCATCGCCCTTCGGCGATCGATAATGATGTGGTCCTCGTGCGAGAAACCTTCGTGCCCAAAGTTGAACGAAATGTTGTGGTCGGTGCCGTCCCGATTGTCTTCGCCGTTCGCCTTGTTGTGCTTGTTGTCGTACGAGACGAGGTCAGCGAGGGTAAATCCATCGTGGGCTGTGACAAAGTTCACGCTGGCAAGTGGCGAGCGCTCCTGGCCGAATGTGCCGACCGAACCCGACAGGGCCGATGCCAGTTTTCCGACGCCCTGTGGCGTGACCGTCCACGCACGAGCCTCGGCGATGTCGTGAAGCCAGAATTCGCGCACGGTGTCGCGGTATCCGTCATTCCATTCCTGGTATCCCGCGGGGAAGTTGCCAACCTGCCAGCCACCCATTCCGGTGTCCCACGGTTCGGCGATGAGTTTCGTCGTCGACAAAATCGGGTCGTCGAGAATCGCGCGCAACAACGGGTGGTCCGGCGTGAACTCGTGGTTCTCGGCACGACCGAGGCTCGCCATGAGGTCGAAACGGAAACCGTCGACCTGGCATTCCTCGGCCCAGAACCGCAACGAATCGACGACGAGTTGTGCGACCGCCGGAACGGACGTGTTCAGCGTGTTCGAACACCCCGTGGTGTCGATGTACTCGCCCAATTCGGTCTGGCGGTAGTAACTCGCGTTGTCGAGACCGCGGAAAGACAGTGCCGGTCCGCCGAATCCGCCCTCGGCCGTGTGGTTGTACACGACGTCGAGAATGACCTCGATGCCGGCTTCGTGCAAAAGCCGAACCATTCCCTTGAACTCGGTGAGGACGGCGTCGCGTCCAGCGGCGATCGACTCGCGCGTGGCATACGCGGGGTGAGGGGCGAAGAAGCTCAGCGTGTTGTAACCCCAGTAGTTGTGAAGTCCCTGTTTGCGCAGTCGCTCTTCGGAAATGAAGTGGTGAATTGGCAACAGCTCAATCGCGGTGACGCCCAGACGAGTCAGGTGCTCGATCGTTGCGGGGTGTGCGATTCCCGCATACGTTCCGCGCAGATGCTCCGGGATGTCGGGGTGTTGCGCGGTCAAACCTTTGGCGTGCGCCTCGTAAATCACGGTCTCCGACAGGGGAGTGTTCGGCTTCGGCACTCCACCCCAGTCAAACGTGTCGTCCACGATGACGCTGCGGAAGTCGCCCGAATCGGTTCGGACGATTCCGCGCGAGTACGGATCGATCAGAGCCGTCTCGGGATCGAAGACGTGCCGCGGGCCTTCCGGGCCGGTCGCGTGCACGGAATACATCGCGCCGGGGATAAGAAGTTCGGACTCGACCGTCCAGACGCTGTCAGCACCGGCCGTCATCGGCAAGGTTTCCTCGGGCCATTCCGGGTCCTTCGACGACCACACGGTCAGCGACATCGAGGTCGCGTGCGCACTCCAGACGCGAATCGTGCCGCCGGTCTCGGTGCGCCGATACCCGATGTCGAAGTTCGACGCTGTCGGAGGCACGTGTTCTAGGGTACTGAGTAAGGAGTTTTCATGGCGTATTTCGATTGTGCGGCTACCGCGCCGATGCCCGACGAGGTCATCGAGGCGTGGACGTTCGCGGTGAAGCAACGCGGTAACGCGTCCGCTGTCCACCGTGACGGCCAGCACTCGCGCCTGCTGTGGGAAGAAGGCCGCGAGGCCGTGGCACGATCGCTCGGGGCGAACCCCTTCGACGTCACGATGACCGGCTCGGGCACCGAAGCCATCAACCTCGCAATCAAGGGACTCTTCTGGGGCCGCAATGAGGGCGCAGCACGTCCTCGCATCATCACGACCCGCATCGAACACCACGCCGCTCTCGACGCGGTGCAGTGGCTCGCCGATTTCGAGGGCGCCGTCATCGAGTACGTCGACGTCGATTCGAACGGCGCGATTGTTCTCGACGACTTCCGCGCGCGACTCGGCGACGACGTCGCTCTCGTCACCACCCTGTGGGTCAACAACGAGGTCGGCACCATTCTCGACGTCCCCGCCATCGTCGGTGCAGCCGCAGAACACGGCGTCCCCGTCCACCTAGACGGCGTTGCCGCGTGGGGGTATCTGCCCATCGACTTCGCGAACTCGGGGCTTGCCGCACTGTCCGTCTCCGCTCACAAAATCGGGGGACCGGTATCCGTCGGGGCGCTCGCCGTCGACCGCCAGTGGACGGTCGTGCCCAGCATCCACGGCGGTTCGCAACAACGACTGCGCAGCGGGTCGCTCGACGTCGCCGGTGTGTACGCGGCCGGTGTCGCGGCTCGACTTGCCACCGCCGACATCCCGCACACGTCTGAACATCTCCAGAGGCTCACTAACCGCCTGCGTGACGGAATCGCCTCGGCAATTCCCGCCGCCCGCTTTCGCGGACACCCCACCGACCGATCGCCCGCGAATGTCCACATCACGGTCCCTGGGCTGGATTCGGTTTCCGCGCTCTTCCTGCTTGACGAACAGGGCCACGCAGTGAGTGCCGGCTCTGCCTGTACAGCCGGCGTCACCTCGCCGTCGCACGTGTTGCACGCGATGGGAGTGGACGACTCCGAAGGCCCGTTGCGTTTCACGATCGGCAAACGAACCACGGAATCGGACATCGACGAACTGTTGAATGTGCTTCCCGCCATCGTCGCCCGCACAACCCACTAGCCTTCCCCCACCCA
>CAZWTW010000002.1:40893-210145 GCA_964637095.1 uncultured Gulosibacter sp. | reverse complement strand
AACCACAAGACGATCGGCTACATGTACTTCGTCACGTCGTTCGCCTACTTCCTCATCGCCGGTGTCATGGCACTGGTCATCCGCGCGCAGCTGTTCCAGCCGGGCCTGAGCATCGTTACGAAAGAGCAGTACAACCAGCTCTTCACGATGCACGGAACGCTCATGCTTCTCATGTTCGCGACGCCGTTGTTTGCGGCATTCGCCAACGTCTTGATGCCGCTTCAAATCGGCGCACCCGACGTGGCATTCCCCAGGCTCAACGCTCTCGCGTTCTGGTTCTACTTCTTCGGCTCGGCCGTCGCAACCGCCGGATTCCTCACCCCGCAGGGTGCCGCGTCGTTCGGTTGGTTCGCCTACACACCGCTGTCGACGACCACGTTCACTCCTGGTGTCGGTGCCAACATGTGGGTCTTCGGACTCGGCCTGTCTGGCTTCGGAACCATCATGGGTGCGGTCAACTTCATCACGACCATCATCACGATGCGTGCTCCCGGAATGACGATGTGGCGCATGTCGATCTTCTCGTGGAACACCCTCGTCACCTCGCTTCTCGTCATCATGGTGTTCCCGGTCTTTGCGGCCGCGGCACTTGCCCTCGGTTCTGACCGAATCTTCGGGTCGCACGTCTTCGACGCGGCAACGGGCGGTTCGATCCTGTGGCAGCACTTGTTCTGGTTCTTCGGCCACCCCGAGGTGTACATCCTCGCGCTGCCGTTCTTCGGAATCATTTCCGAAATCTTGCCGGTGTTCTCGCGCAAGCCGATCTTCGGTTACAAGACGCTCGTCTTCGCGACGATCGCTATTGCCGCGCTGTCGATGACGGTGTGGGCTCACCACATGTACGTCACGGGAAGCGTGCTTCTGCCGTTCTTCGCCCTCATGACAATGCTTATCGCGGTGCCAACGGGCGTGAAGATCTTCAACTGGGTCGGAACGATGTGGCGAGGATCGATTACCTTCGAAACTCCCGTCGTGTTCGCGCTCGGCTTCCTCGTTTCGTTCGTCTTTGGTGGTTTGACCGGCGTCATCCTCGCATCGCCTGCTCTCGACTTCCACCTGTCCGACTCGTACTTCGTGGTGGCTCACTTCCACTACGTCATCTTCGGAACCGTCGTGTTCGCAATGTTCGCTGGATTCTACTTCTGGTGGCCCAAGATGACGGGAAAGATGCTGCGCGAAGACCTCGGTCACCTGCACTTCTGGCTGCTCTTCATCGGCTTCCACATGACCTTCCTCATCCAGCACTGGGCCGGAGTCATGGGTATGCCACGACGTTACGCAACTTATTTGGTTGAAGACGGCTTCACCTGGATGAACCAGCTGTCGACTGTCGGTTCGATGATCCTGGCCGTTTCCATGATTCCGTTCCTGTACAACGTGTGGTGGACAAAGCGCAACGCTCCTGACGTCACGGTCAACGACCCATGGGGTTACGGTCGCTCGCTCGAGTGGGCAACTTCGTGCCCGCCGCCGCGCCACAACTTCACGTCGATCCCGCGTATTCGCTCGGAGTCTCCGGCGTTCGACCTCAATCACCCTGAGACGGCTCCTGCCGGTTACCTGGACAAGTAGGAGAGCAGACCATGAAGTCCAACGTCCTCATCTACGGCGTCCTCGCAGCGTTCTTCGCGGTGTTTGCAGTCGTGTACCCCACCTGGAATTACTTCGGCGACGGCCGCGTCGAGTGGGTCGGTAATATCGGTCTTTTGTTGACGATGATCATGTTCATCTTCCTCGGCGGATTCCTTTACCTCAACCTGCGTCGCCAAGGCGGGGTGCTGCCCGAAGACTCCGAGACCGCCGACATCGACGACGGTGACACCGAAATGGGTTACTACCTTCCATGGTCGTGGTGGCCGTTCTTCGCCGGCGCAACCGGTGGTGTCGCAATGCTGGCCATGTCCGTCGGTATCTGGCTCGCGTTGTTCGCGCTCGGACTCGTCGTCATCACCTTCATTGGGTGGTTCTTCGAGCCCTTCCGCAACCAGTACCGCCGCTAAACCTCTCGAATGAGCCTCCGCCAGCACGGTGGGGGCTCTTTCGTGTCTCAGCTAGCGGTTACAGTGAAGTCATGACGAGTAGCCCCCAGGGACCAGCAGAGCCCGCTGAGACGCCCGAACCACCAGCGTCAACTCAGCCCGTTGACCCGAGTGACGATTCACTGTCGGTTCCGCAGGAATACGTGCTGCGAGACGGCGAATCGGTGTCGTTCACGGCGCCCTCTGACGGCACAGCCCACATCGTCGTCAACGTCGTCCCGCCGCAGCGCTCATCGGGCTTCTTCGGCTCGTGTTTCCAGGGCTGCGGCTGCCTGCTCATCATCCTTGTCGTGTTCTCCATCATCGGATCGTTGATCGGGCGCTAACGACGAAGGGCCACACCTCATGGTGTGACCCTTCGATTCGTTCGTGTGTGACTAGTGCGAAGCCGATTCCAGTTCGGGCTTCGTCACCGGCGCAATGCGGTCTTCGAAGTAGAAGCGCGACATGCTGGTTCGCATGCGTGCACCGACCGTGATCTTGCCACGTGCGTTCGGTCGAAGAACCTCGGGCTCGTACTCGTCGAACGACACCAGACGCCACTGCTCGTACTCGTTGAGCGGGGTGTGGATTTCGCGGTACTCGCCGCCGGGGAGGCGAACGATGCGGCTCGATTCGTAACCGTGCAGGACCATCTCACGGTCCTTGCGTTGCAGAGCCAATGCGACCTTCTTGGTCAGCCAGAAGGCGATGACCGGTCCGATGATCAGCAGGACCTGCAGAGTGACGATGACGCCTTCGATAGTGGCGCGGAAGTGCGTCGCGATGAGGTCGGACGATGCCGCTGCCCACAGGACTGCGTAGAACGTGACACCGGCTGCGCCGATCGCGGTGCGCGTCGGGGCGTTGCGGGGACGCTCAGCGATGTGGTGCTCGCGCTTGTCTCCGGTGACCCACGCCTCGAGGAATGGGTACGCGGCGACCACGAGCAAGAACACCATGAGCACGACGATCGGAACGATGAGGTTCAGCGACAGCGTTCCACCCAAGACCACGAACTCCCAGTTCGACGGGATGAGTCGCAACATTCCATCCGCGAATCCGATGTACCAGTCAGGCTGAGTACCGGCCGAGACGGGGGACGGGTCGTACGGTCCGTAGCTCCAGATCGGGTTGATGGTGACGAGCGACGCGATGAGCATCGTGACACCGAACACGAGGAAGAAGAATCCGCCGGCCTTCGCAGCGAAGACGGGGAGGATCGGCGAACCGACGACGTTCTTTTCGGTGCGACCGGGACCAGCGAACTGCGTGTGCTTGTTGACGATGAGCAGAACGAGGTGAATCGCGATGAGGGCGATGACGATTGCCGGAAGCAACATGATGTGAAGCATGTACAGGCGGGGGATGACGTCGTCGCCAGGGAATTCGCCGCCGAAGAGCAGGTACGAAATCCAGAGGCCGACTCCGGGGATTCCCTTGATCATGCCGTCGATGATGCGAAGACCGTTACCCGAGAGCAAGTCGTCGGGGAGCGAGTAGCCGGTGAAGCCCTCTGCCATCGCCATGACGAAGAGGAGGAATCCGACCACCCAGTTGATTTCGCGAGGCTTGCGGAACGCGCCGGTGAAGAACACGCGGAGCATGTGCAGACCGATCGACGCAACGAAGAGGAGAGCGGCCCAGTGGTGGACCTGGCGCATGAGGAGCCCACCGCGGATGTCGAACGTGATGTTCAACGACGACGCATAGGCGGCGGACATTTCGATGCCCTTGAGCGGGACATACGAGCCCTCGTAGTGAACCTCGGTCATTGCGGGTTCGAAGAAGAGGGTCAGGAAGGTTCCCGACAAGAGGATGATGACGAACGAGTAGAGCGCGATCTCACCGAGCATGAACGACCAGTGATCGGGGAAGATCTTGCGCCCGAGGGTCTTTACTGCGGTCGAGATCGAGGTGCGCTCGTCAAGGTAGTTTGCTGCTCCACCTACGAAACGCATTCCGGCGCCAGAGGATTGACGCTCGGGCTTTGACTTAGTTGCGACGGTCACTGTGAACGCTCCCAAAAGCTAGGTCCGACTGGTTCGAGGAAGTCGCTTTGCGCGACGAGGTAGCCCTCAGCGTCCACCGTGATGGGCAACTGGGGGAGAGGACGAGCGGCCGGTCCGAAGATGACGGCACATTCGTTTGACACGTCGAACTGCGACTGGTGGCAGGGGCACAGCAAGTGGTGCGACTGCTGTTCGTACAACGCCACCGGGCAACCGACGTGGGTACAGATTTTGGAGTACGCGACAATTCCGTCGTACGACCAATCCTTGCGTTCTTCCGAGGGATTGAGGTCCTCGACGGGGAGACGCATGAGCAGAACTGCTGCCTTTGCCTTCTCGTTGAGGAACGTCTCTTCGTACTCGTGAAGATTTTCGGGGATGACGTGGAATGCCGAGCCAAGCGTGACTTCACTCGCCTTGATCGGGGTTCCACTGGGGTCACGCGCGAGGCGGGTTCCCGCCTTCCACGCGGTGTGCTTGAGCGCTTCGACAGGGTCGGCAGCAGGTGCGAGGTCGCGGAACATTGCAATCGCCGGAATCGGGAACGCGACGAGCGCGGTCACGAGCGAGTTACGAAGCAGGCGACGACGAGTCCATCCCGATTCCTTGTTCGCTTCCTGGAAAATCTCGATCGCACGCTTGCGGGTCGGTTCATCGCCACGCGTTTCGTGACGTTCTTCGACGAGCTCGTGACCGTGCATCAAGGTCTTGGCCCAGTGCACGATTCCGATTCCGAGCGTCAGGAGCCCAGCAGCGATCGCAACACCGACGAGCAAGGTGTTGAGTCGGACCGACCAGAGGTCTCCGGGGACGATGGGGAAGAGGAAGTAGAGCACGAACGCCGCGAAGCTGAGTACACCGGACAGCAGGAACAGAATCGAGATTCCGCGATCTGCTGCTGCGGCCTTTGCCGGGTCCACGTCGTGGACGCGCTTGTGTTCGGGCTCGAACCCAGGGTTTTCGATGCGGTCGGGGCGCTCGACTGCACTGCCGCCCTTGACTGCGACTGTCTTGTCTGATTTAGCCATTCGTGTGACCTTTCCGTAAACCTAGTTCGACTTCGCCGTGAGCCATACGGTGATGGCGACGAGGCCACCGAGGGCGAAAATCCAGACGAAGAGGCCTTCAGACACCGGACCGAGTGCGCCGAGGTCGAGGCCTCCGACGGAACCGTTCTCGTCCATGAACTGGAGGTACGCGATGATGTCGCGCTTCTCTTCAGGCGTGATGTTCATGTCCGAGAAGACGGGCATGTTCTGGGGGCCGGTGACCATCGCCGCGTAGACATGCACGGGGTCGATGTCTTGGAGGTTCGGCGCGAACTTTCCTTCGGTCAGGGCGCCGCCGGCACCAGCGACGTTGTGGCACATCGCACAGTTGATGCGGAAGAGTTCTGCACCGTTCGATGCGTCACCGCCAGCGAGGTAACGCTCTTCGGGAAGTCCGGGTCCGGGTGCGAGGGTTGCAACCCACGCAGCCATCGCATCGATGTCGGCCTGCGAGAACTGAACGGGCTTCTTTTCGGCCTGGGGTCCGCTGCCGGCCATGGGCATGCGGCCAGTACCGACCTGGAACTCGACGGACAACGCGCCAACACCGACGAGCGACGGGCCAGCCTTCGTTCCTTCGGCGTTGAGACCGTGGCACGATGCACAGTTCGCCGAGAACAGTGCCTTGCCATTCTCGACCTGTGCAGCCGAGGGGACAGAGTCAGATGCGGTTGCTGTACCGGTGAACAGTGCGTATGCACCACCCGATGCGAACAAACCAACGAGCAAAAGGGCGATTGAGGCGAGTGGGTGACGACGTCCGCGACGGGGGGAGTTTGCCATTGTTGTTCTTTCGCTTACTTGAGTACGTAGATAACGAGGAAGAGACCGATCCAGACGACGTCGACGAAGTGCCAGTAGTACGACACTGCGACGGCCGAGATTGCGTCACGGTGCGTGAACACCTTGAGCGCCTGGATTCGGGCGATGATGATGATGAACGCGATGAGTCCGACGGTCACGTGCAGACCGTGGAATCCGGTGGTGAGGTAGAACGCCGAGCCATATGCATCCGAGTTGAGCGTGACCCACTCTGACGTGAGCACCGCGTACTCGTAAACCTGTCCAACGACGAAGAACGCACCCATGGCGTACGTGAGCCAGAACCACTCGATCGCCCCCCACTTGACGGGTGACCAACCGGTGCGGCGGGCCTGAAGACGCTCGGCGGCGAACACACCGAACTGGCAGGTGACCGACGACAGCACGAGGACGGTGGTGTTGACGAGCGAGAACGCGACGTTGAGCTTCGCGGTCTGTTCCGACCAAATTTCCGGAGCCATCGAGCGGAGCGAGAAGTAGATGGCGAACAAGCCTGCGAAGAACATCACCTCGCTCGCGAGCCAAACGATTGTTCCAACGGCTACCGCGTTCGGTCGGTTGACGACCGGGGCGGAGCGGAGCATAGATGCGCTAGTCACGGTATCTATTATGGCGAACTTCGAGTGACGATTTCGCCATTCTGGCGGTGTTTTTCGCTGTTTTTCGCAATTTTTGTGTCCAAAGTCCCACCGATTCGAAGCGATAGGGTGGGGGAGTGACTTTGAAGACCTGGACCGACATTCTCGATGCCCTTGTGCGCGGAGATTCGCTCACTGTTGCCGAGTCGTCGACCGCGATGACTGCGGTGATGAACGGTGACGTAACGGACGCGCAACTTGCCGGTTTCCTCGTCGCGCTTCGCGTCAAGGGGGAGTCCGTCGACGAGGTTGTCGGGTTCCGCGACGCCATCCTGTCCGCCGCGTTGCCTCTCGACGTCTCGAGCGACGCAGTCGACATCGTCGGAAGTGGCGGCGACCCGGTTGGCGTTCTCAACGTGTCGTCGATCGCATCGATGGTTGTTTCTGCCGCCGGCGTTCCCGTCATCAAGCACGGCAACCGCGCCGCATCCAGCAAATCGGGAGCAAACGACGTGCTGACGGCCTTGGGCATTGACATTTCACTGTCGCCCGAGCGCGTTGCGCAGGTGTTCGCCGAGATCGGTGTGACGTTCGTCAACGCGATGGTTTTCCACCCTGGATTCAAGAACGCGGGGCCGGTGCGCTCGCAACTCGGAATTCCCACGATTTTCAACGTTCTTGGACCGCTGTGTAACCCCGCTCGTCCCGAAGCGAACGCTCTCGGGATGGCGAATGCCGCTCGTATCCCGCTTGCTGTTGGCCTTTTCCAGCAGCGCGGCGCAACAGCTCTCGTGTATCGCGGGGAGGACGGCATCGACAAGGTCACCACGACAGGTCACACCCATGTGGTCGAGGTCACGCGCGGTTCCGTAACTCAACACGATTTCGACCCGCGTGAGATTGGGTTTGCGTACTCGACGCTCGACGCGATCCGCGGTGGCGACCCCGAGGAGAACGCTGCGACTGCCCGCCGAGTGCTGGCAGGGGAGAAGTCGGCGGCCCGTGACATCATCGTGCTGAACTCAGCCGCGGGAATTGTCGCTCACAAGCTGTCTCACAACGTCTCTGAGCGTGACCGCTCGTTCGTTGAGCGCATGGCCGAAGCGGTCGCGATCGCCGAGAATTCGATTGATTCCGGTGCTGCAGAAGCGAAATTGCACGCCTGGGTCGCTGCAACCCAGTAATTCTCTGGCGACACGCCGATTCAAGCGGAGTTTGCGCGTCTGCAAACTTAATGATATTCGTTAACGACATAACGATAAGCATTAAGGAGTTTTCGTGGATGCAACCATCACATTTAGCATTTTGATCGCCCTAGCGTTGTTGCTCGGAGTCGTTGCGTTCAGACTGCTCGCGCGAAAATCTAAACCCGCCAGCGTTCGAGTGGTGATGTGGCTGGCGGCACTATCGGCGATCGCCTTTGCCATACAGGCTTTCTCCTGGGTTGTCGTCAGGCCGTTTATGTCGGGGGAGGGCAGCGCAATACCTGTGTCAATTGTGACTATCGTCGACCAGGGTTCGGTATTGGATACGTCTCCGTGGGACAGCCTAAGCGAAGTCCATCACGCCACTGATGGCGGCGCCTTGCTCGTCAACTTCGGCGATCCTCGTGAGTTTCTAGCGTATGGATTTTCACCGGGGACAACTGCGGCCCTCATCGCAGTTCCGGCTCTGACTTCCGTGCTCGGCGCCTATCTCTCGTGGCTCGTTTATCGACTTGCGCGGTCGGTTCTGGAAGGTGAGAGTTTCACCGCCGCAATCGTGCGCAATGTGAACCGTTCGACAATCGTCGTTTCGTTAATCGCGGTTGTTCAGGAAATCATTCGACTCGTTTCCATCAACGGCATCTATTCGGAAATCGATGAGGGCGCAGCAGTCATACGCGCCTACAATCCCGACTTTTCTCTACTGCTCATTGCGTTGGGAATTGCGGCGTTCGGCCACCTGCTGAAGTCGGGAATTGCCTTGGCCAAAGAGACCGAAGGGCTGATTTAAATGTGGTGGGTATCAACTTTTGGCGCAGCGACAGTTGTATTGGTCGTTTCAGCAATTGCTGTCGCGTTCGTAATCGGCTGGCGAAGCAAGGATGACGCAACATTTCGGGTGGTGCCGATCGCACTTAAGGCACTCACGGTTCTTGCGGTTGTTGGTGTCATCGTGATGGAATTTATTGCCGCGTTCAGGGCAATCGGTGGAGTGGAAACTGTCACAGTGAGGTTCCAGCCGATTTGGCCCGCGCTCGGATACACGGTCGGAGATTCGGTACCGGACGAGATTCGATTGGAGTCTGGTGAGTTTTCCCTCGCAAACTTAACGACGAGCTATTTGATTGACATTGCAAAGGTGTGGGCTGTTGCGGAACACATGTCACTAATTGCGCTTGTCTCCACCGTGGGATTTGTCGCGTGGAAAATCTTGACTGGACTCCAACATGGTTCGTTCGCTGGGACGTTGACATCGAGGAGTTTGCTGCGCTTCGGTCTCGCGATAAGCGTTCTGGGAATTGCGTGGCAAGGGAGTGCTCAAACGCTGCAAATCACGGTCGCACGAATGACCCATCTGAAGTGGGAGATGGGACCGATGTGGCCGGCTCAGATTTGGAACGGGTTCGATGTGGTCACCTGGCCGTTCACTGAGATTCAGTTTTGGCCAATTATGGTCGGTTTCGGGCTAGCTATCGGAGCTGTGGCTCTCAAAAAGTCTGAGCGTGATGAAGCGGAACTTCGGGGGTTGATCTAGATGGGGGAGCAGGAGTCGACCAGGGTCCGTTGCAACCTCGATGAGGTGCTTCGAAAGCGCAAGATGACGCTCACGCAATTGTCAAAGTTGACCGATATTTCGCTCGTCAACCTGTCGGTCCTGAAGAACGATCGCGCACGCGCTGTGCGTTTCTCGACACTGGTGGCTCTTTGTGACGCGCTGAAATGCCAGCCGGGGGACTTGTTCGTTGTGGTCGAGGAGCCTGAAGAGGCTTAGCGACGGGCCACGCGACGCACGGCGAGCAAAACGACGGCGATCAGCGAGCCGATAACGGCTCCCGATGTGTTCGCAACGAAATCGCTGGGGTCGGGGATTCCGACCGACGTGATCTGTTGAACGGTCTCAATCATGAAGGACGCGAGCGAGAGCGTCAGAGCTGCACGAATGGGCGAGCGCAGGAACATCGCCAGCGTGAAGCCTGCAGGAACGAACAGGACGGCGTTGAGGATCCAGTTGGCTCCGACGACGACTGAGTCGGCCCAGAGGACGGGGTCGAGGAACCAGATGTACTCGGCGGACAAATTTGCGTCGCCGAGTCGCAGGGTGAAGCCGGTGACGAGCGCGAGCGACCACAGGGTCGCAATTGTCAGTCCGAGTGTTCGACCTGAGCCGCGCGCGATGTACTTCGAGAACAGTGTCAGCAGGAATCCGACCACGAGAGTCGTGGGGATGGCGCCGTTGGTGACGAACGGCTGGACGAACGCGGCGAGGGAATCGAGGGAGGGCATCTACAAAACCGTTTCTGACATAATGTGTATTATCGGATAAAGCCTATGGCTGGGAAACACTGGAAAGGACCGCTTTGAGGCCTTCTGGCCCGAGAAATGGCTGTTCTGCGTCAATCTCGTCGAGACTCCACCACCGAATGTCCAGCACGTCGTGACGTTCCGATTCGGTCCAGCCGGATGTGTCGAGTTCGAAACGGTCAACAGTCAACGCGAAGAAATGATCGACGTAGGAATGGAATCGTTCGCCGTCCGACCAATCCCACCAGCCGGGCAATTCCGCAACGATATCCCCAAGTGCCTGTGGTTCGACGACCATGCCCGTTTCCTCGCGCAATTCGCGAACGGCGGCTTCCAGGACTTTCTCGCCCTCGTCAATGCCGCCACCTGGCGTGATCCAGCGCGGTGGCAGCCCGACGCCCGCGTCAAAGTGCGTCAAGAGCAACAGAAAGCACCCTTCGCGGTCCTGCAGGACGATTCGAGCCGTCTCGCGGTGGACAACGTGCTCGCGGCCGTCCGGATGGATCATTTCCCGTCCTTGCCGACCAAGCCGAACGCTCGCATCGAGACCTGCACCATCGGGCCGATGCCGACGACGAACAACAGCGTCCCGAGGCCAACCGGCCCGCCACACGCAATACCGATAAGCGTCGCACCGCCCTCGAGCACTGTTCGGACCAGCCAGACGGGCTTCTTGAACTTCTTGACCGATCCGGTCATCAAGCCGTCGCGCGGTCCAGGACCGAGCTTCGCGCCGATGTACATGCCGGTTCCCAGCGCGATAATGCTCATTCCCAGCAAATACCAGCCGATTTGGGCTGCCAGTCCCCATTCGGCGGCTGACGGCACAAAACGCAGGGACAAATCAACAAAAGGTCCGATGAGAAGCGCATTGAAAACCGTTCCGAGGCCTGGCATCTGCTTCAACGGGATCCACAACAGCAAGATCAGAGCGCTGGCGAGGACCGTTGACAGTCCAAAACTGAGCCCGGTGATGTTCGACAGGCCTTGTCCGAAGACATCCCACGGTGCGAGCCCCAGTCCGGCCTTGATCTGGAAGGCAATTCCCAGACCAAACAGGTACAAACCCAGAATCAGCCGCGCGAGAACGAGCGGCTTGGGGAACTCGAGTGTGGCCACGAATTACTTCGTGAAGTAGTCGACGTCGCCGACGAGGCGTGTGTTGTCGGCAGGCACGGGTTCAACGGCTGCGAGAGCGATCTCAGCGGCGAATTCCTGCACGTTGTACAACTTCCCCACCGCCTGTTTGCGCGATTCGATGGCGCCCGGGTTCGCACGGTCCAGCAGCGTCGCGGTCACGGTTCCCTCAATCATGTCGCCGGATACAACGACGAAGTCGATTCCGTCAGCTTCGAGACCAGGAATGAGTTCGCGCAAGGCGTCCTCCCCCGCACGCTTCGACAGCGCGACGGGCAGGTATTCGGGCATGGTGTCCACCATGCGGATGAAGTGAGCCTGGTGACTGGTCACGAAGACCACACGCGAACCCTCGTGCAGCAGCGGGCGCAGAGTCGTCAAAAGGTTGACCTGAGCGTCGCGATTGAGGCGAAGGGCGTAATCCTCGCCCTTGCCAGCCTCCATGCCGCCCGAAGCGTTGAGGACGAGAATGTCGAGTCCGCCGAACTCCTTCTGCAGAGTGTCGCGCAGTGCCGTAATCGTGTCGTAATCAGTCAGATCCGCACCGACAACGATGGCGTCTCCCCCGTTATCGCGGATTCCGGCGGCGACTTTTTCGGCGCGAGCTTCCTTGTCACGGTAGTTGATGGCGACGCGGGCACCGGCTTCAGCGAAATATCCGACGGTGTCGGCGCCGATTCCACGCGACGAACCGGTCACAAACGCGGTCTTTCCGGCGAGTTGGCTGGGCTTCAAAGGGTTGTGGCTCATACCGTCAACACTAACAAGCAAAGGGCGCGTGATACCGTTCCCCCGTGACGTTTCGTGCCGATTCCCACCCCTTTTTCGAGGGTGCGAGGCCCCGCGTGTTCGCGCATCGCGGCTTACACACGGCTCACCCCGAAAACACGCTGGGTGCGTTTCGTGCCGCCGTTGACGTGGGTGTGGCATACATCGAAACGGACGTGGTCGCATCCAGCGACGGCATCGCGATGATTGCCCACGACCTAGTTCTTGACCGCGTCGCGGGGATTCCCGCGCCGGTCGGAACTCTGACGGCGTCGGAACTTGCGGACATCGACCTCGGCGGCGAGGGATTCATCACGCTCCGACAGGCGCTCGCCGAATTCCCGTCGACCCGTTTCAATATCGACGTCAAGGACGAGGGAGCGATTCCCGACGTCGTTTCCGCGATTTCCGAAACTGAATCCGCCCGTCGCGTTCTCGTGTCGTCGTTCTCGGCGAAGCGCAGGCGCGCCGCGCTCGTCGGACTGCCTGATGTCGCGACCAGTGCGGCGTCGACCGAATTTCTCGCACTGTTCGCCTCGAGCCGACTGGGGTTGACTCCCCCGCTCCCCCACATTCACGCTGTGCAGATCCCCTCGGCGGTCTACGGAATTCCGACCGTCACGCGCACGCTGGTCGATCGATACCACCGTCTCGGACTCGAAGTTCACGTCTGGACCATCAACGACGAAGTCGAAATGCGCCGACTCCTGGCACTCGGGGTCGACGGAATTGTCACTGACCGAGCGGACCTCGCGATGCGAGTGATCGGTTCATAGGCGATTCTCGGCAGAATCTGGGGAATAAATCAACAACTCGGTGTCTTCTAAAGGTGTGGCCACAAGCCTGAAGGAGGAACATTATGAGTGAAAAGCGACTGCGTGGAACCCGACTCGGGTCCACAAGTTTCGAATCAGAAGAGGGCGTCGATTTCGTTGCGACCCAGACCGTCACCTTTCGAACCGACGACGGCGAAGAATTTCAGGTGACCTTCATGGAGGGCGTCGATCTGCCCTTCAATTGGAACTCACCTCACACGGCGAAATCGGGTCGCCGGTTGGATGCCAAGGGAAAGCCCGTGGCGGGCGTTGATCCGAACGCACCGACTCCACCCACTCCGACCGTCACGCACTGGGAACAATTACTCAAGCGCCGGACGATCGAGGAACTCGAAGTGATTCTTGCCGAGCGCCGCGAAGAAATGCGCGCCTCCGGCCAGTTCAACCACAAAGCCGCTTAGCGAGCAAATAGGCGCGCGAGTCCCCACAGGGTGATGCGCCACAGCGCCTCGACGACGATTCCGAGGTGCATCTTGGACACGCCAGCCTCGCGTTCGCGAAAGACGATGGGGTGTTCGATGACCGTTGCGCCGGTCCGTTCGATTCGGTTGGCGACCTCGATCTGGAAGCAATAGCCGCTCGACGAAATCGTCGACAAATCGAGTTTCCGAAGAACGTCAGTTCGAATCACGCGGAACCCGGCGGTGAGGTCGTAAATGCGTGAACCGAGTGCGAAGCGCGCGTAGGTATTGCCCGAACGGGAAATTGCTTCGCGAACGCGACTCCATCCAGCGATCTCCCCGCCACTGACCCACCGTGAACCGATGACCAACGCAGCGTCGGAGTGTTCGGCGATTCCCACGAGCGTTGCGAGCACGCTGGGGTCGTGAGAGCCATCGGCATCCATCTCTGCGACCCACAGATAATCGCGTTCCAACGTCCAGCGAAAACCCGCGATGTACGCGGGGCCGAGGCCCTGCTTGACATCACGGTGCAGTGTGAAGACTCCTGGGGTTGATTTGGCAATGGCATCTGCCGCGAGGCCGGTCCCATCAGGAGACGAATCGTCGACGATCAGAATGTCGATTTCGGACGAGGCCCGAACCCGCGCGACGATCGACGTCAGATTGTCGATTTCGTTGTAGGTGGGGATGATGACGAGCGACTTACTCATCGTCACCGATTCGACGTCGAATGAGCGGAAGCGCGAGCGGGACAATGCCCGCAATCACGAGTGCCCACTCGAGAGGCAACCCGATGACCGAGGCCGGTGTGACGACTGTTGACAGCGGAACATCCGCCACCATCACTCCCGGCTCGAAGGGCGTCAATCGGGCGATGTCACTACCATCCGGTGCGACGATTGCGCTCACGCCGACGGTTGACGTGTTGACGACGGCACGGCCAGTTTCGACGGCACGCATTCGCGCGATTCCGAGCTGCTGAATGTTTTCATCCGTGCGACCGAAATCCGAGTTGTTCGTCGGAGCGATGATGACGTTACCGCCCTGGGACAGAATCGACCGGAACAATCCGTCGTCGACGATGTCGTAACAGATTGCGATTCCGGCACGAACGTCACCGAACTCGAAGATCGGGTCTCGAGTTCCCAGGGTGTAATCACGCGGAACCATGTCGAAGAGGTCGGGCGCGAGCGGGTAAAAGAAGTCGCGCTCGGGAAGGTATTCGGCGAAGGGGACGGGGTGAACCTTGTCGTACTGGTCGACCGCTCCCCTGCCCGCTTCCCACATCAGCGCCGAATTGAACGTCTTGTCGCCCTCGGTCGTCAGGGTTCCGAAAATGAACGGCGCACTCGTTTCGGTCGACACGAGATCCGCAAAGGCTGCGATTTGCGGATTCTCGAGCGGGTTGATGTCCATCGCGTTTTCCGGCCACACGACGACATCGACAGAGCCAATCGAGATGGCACGCATGGCGTCGAAGTGCTTTTGGATCGCGTCACCCTGGCGTGCGGTCGAGAACAGGGCGGAATCGCTGTTTCCTTGAACGGCGGCGACGCGGAACGAGCCTTGCGGCGCGGACACCAGCAGCAGATACGGGATGGGGATGAGCGCTGCGAGAGCAGCAACGACGGTCGCCATGCGTTGAATGACTACTCGTTTGGGTCCGCCCCAGCGATAGAGCAAGACTGCGACGACGACGGCAACTACCAGTACCGCGCTTGCGCCGGACATGCCGAACAGGGTGGCGAGATAGCGAAGAGGCGTGTCCGCTTGGCTCTGGCTGACGCGCGCCCAGGCGAACCCACCCCACGGCCAGGTTGCCGCGATCGCTTCGCGGGCGGTCCAGGCCGACGCGACGAGCACGCCAGCAAGCAGGATCCCGCGAACGGAGTGAAGATTCAGCCGATCGGCACCCCGCCAGGCGGCAACCAACAGGACTCCGCCTGCGGCAAAGATGACGGCCTGTGCACCGACCAGACCGAGCCACGGGACGACCCCGAGGTAGATGGTGAGCCAGCGCGCAACGCTGCCGTAGTAGACAAACCCGACGACGAAACCGAGCAGCGCTCCTCGACCAAGGCTGACTCCGCGAAACGCGAACACCATCATGGGCAGCCCGACGAACATGAGGAAGCCGATTCCCGGTTGCGGGAAGGACAGGCTCGCGATTGCGGCACCCCCCAAAGCCAACAACACACGGGACAGCAGCGGTTTCACGGTTTCAGCCTAAACGGTTACAGCGATGCCGAATCGGCGACGATGCCGCGACGGATCGTCGGGATTGTCGCCCGCGCAATCTCGGCAAGAGCCAGTGGTGCGACGTGCGCAATCTGGTCGAGCGAGTCGATGACCTGCTTTGCCCAGCGCACGAAATCGCCGCCGGCAAGATTGCATTCCTTGAGGACGTCGTCAAGCCTCTGGCCCTTGGCCCAGCGTTGAATCCCGAGCGCCAGTCCATACGCCAGCGGAGGCGTGACCTCGAGGTTTTCCTTGTCCTCGGCGATGTTGATGTCGTCCCACACGTGTTCCATGGCTGTCGTGATTGCCTGGAAGTCGCCCTTGGGGATGCGGCGCTGCATGTCGACGTCGTCATCGCGACGAGCTTCGTAGATTGCGGTGGAGAGAACCGCGGCCAACATCGGTCCGTCGAGGTCGTCCCACAGTCCGCGGCGTAGACATTCGGCGACGAGCAAATCACGCTCGCCGTAAATGCGCTGGAGCGAGACGCCGGCCGCCGTCAGCGTGTAATCATCGTCGGCGGGAATCAGATAACCGTTGACTTCGAGGATGCGGCAGACGCGGTCGAAGATGCTCGCAATCGCACCCGTCTTGGAACGGATTTGGTTGGCCATGCGGTCGGTTTGGCTCTGAAGTTTCCAGAACCGCTCTCCCCACCGTGCGTGCTTTTCGCGGTCAGGACACGTGTGGCACGGGTGCTTGCGCATTTTCCCGCGCAACTTCTCGATCTGATCGGCACGCTTTTTTTGCAACGTGTGCGGATTGTGGGTCCCGCGGGTCGACTTGCCTTCAAGGTCGGTGAGTTCGCGACGAATTCGGGAATAGTCACGGAAATCACCCAGGTGGCATTCCATCGCCTCGGCGTATTGCTTTAGCGAATCCTGGTTGCCCTTGACGGTCTGTGCCATGTCAACGACAGCGCTGTCGGCCTGGAACTGCGCGAACGAGCGTTCCAGAATTTCACGCGCCTCTGTTCGCCCGTAACGGTCAATCAGGTTGACCGCCATGTTGTAGGTCGGTTTGAAACTCGAATACAGCGGGTACGCGCGACGCGATGCCAGCATCCCGAGGGCGTGCGGGTTCATGCCGTCACGCCACAGGATGATCGAGTGGCCTTCGACGTCGATTCCGCGACGGCCGGCTCGACCGGTCAACTGGGTGTACTCCCCCGGCGTGATGGCGACGCGGGATTCGCCGTTGAACTTGTCCAGTTTGTCGAGGACGACACTGCGCGCGGGCATGTTGATTCCCAGAGCCAGCGTTTCCGTGGCGAAGACGAGTTTGACGAGTTTGCGTCGGAACAAGTGTTCGACGGTTTCCTTAAAGACGGGGATCAGGCCGGCGTGGTGGGCTGCAACGCCAGCAAGAAGCGAGTCCTCCCACTGGTGGAACCCCAGCGACGACAAGTCGTCGGCAGACAGGTGCGCGGTGCGTTGGTCAATCGCGTCCTGAATCTCGCGGCGCTCCTCCGGTGTCGTCAGCACCGTGTCGGAAAACACGATGTCACGAACTGCGTTGTCGCAACCGATGCGCGAAAAGACGAAATAGATGGCGGGAAGCATCGAGTGCTCGTCGAGAGTGCGCGCGACCTGAATCGGCGCGGTGCGACCGCCGCCACCGTTGCGGAAGCCTCGGCGTCCTTGGTGCCCGCGTGACTGCCCTCGGCCAAGACCTTGGATATCGCGGTGAATACGGGGAGGATTCTGGAATTCACCGCCCGGCTCGAACAGTTCGTACAGGTCGCCTCGCGCGTACACGTGCTGGAACAGCGGGACGGGTCGATCCTCGGACACGATGATGTCGGTTTGGCCGCGAACAACACCCAGCCACTCACCGAACTCTTCCGCGTTCGAAACGGTCGCCGACAGTGACACGAGGATGACGCTCTGCGGAAGGTGGAGGATGACTTCTTCCCACACAGGACCGCGGAACTTGTCCGCGAGATAGTGGACCTCGTCCATGATCACGAATCGCAGGTTGGTGAGCAGATCGCTTTGCGCGTAGAGCATGTTGCGCAGCACTTCGGTCGTCATGATGACGATTCGTGCCGTCGGGTTGATGCTCGTGTCACCCGTCAACAGCCCCACTTGGTCGGGGCCGTACACCGCGACGAGGTCCTGGAATTTCTGATTGGACAGCGCCTTCATCGGCGTCGTGTAAAACACCTTGTCGTCGAGGTTTTGTTGGGCGAGATACACGGCGAAGTCGGCGACAACCGTCTTTCCCGCTCCGGTCGGTGCTGCAACGAGAACCCCGTGACCCTGCTCTAGCGAGCGGCAGGATTCGAGTTGGAAAGGGTCGAGTGGGAAAGGCTGTACGCGAACAAATTCGTCGATGACGACGCTCACGACAGGGCCTCCAGCGCGGCCGCTTCACGACGGTGAAGTCGTCGGTCGTGAATGTGTGCGACGAGCGCTGCGAGGAAGTACAAGATGACCATCGGGATGGCGAGGAGAAACATCGACAGGACGTCCGCCGCGGGGGTCGCCAGCGCGGTGAACGTGGTGATCAGGACGATCGCCCAGCGCCAACCCTTGAGGATTGCGCGGGCACTGAGCACGCGGGTGAAGTTGAGAAGAACGATGAAGACCGGAAGAACGAAACCGATTCCGATCGCGAGGATGAACTTGATGGAGAAATCAAGGTAGTACCGCGCGGTGAGGAGGGTTGTGGTTCCTGCCGGAGCGAAGCCGGTCATCAGTTCGACGACGTGTGGGAAAACCCACCAGCCAGCGAAGCATCCCGCGAGGAACAGCGGAACCGCGGAACCGAGGAAGCCGACGACGTAGGCCTTTTCGCGTCGGACCAGCGCCGGGGTCACGAACGACCACACTTGCCACAGCCAGAACGGGCTCGCGATGACGAATCCAACCGTCATGGCGATGGCAAGCTTTGTGTCGAATGCCTCGGAGATCGAGGTGTAGTTGATCTGCGCAAGCCGATCGCTCGTCGCAGCGACGACGTTGAGCGGTGCGCTGAGCGCGGCCCACACGGCGTCAGCGAGAAAGAAGCCGCCAACAGCGGCGACTGCGATGACGGCTGCGGAGAGAAACAGTCTGCGTCGGAATTCGACGAGGTGCTCCCCGAGCGACATTCGCCCCTCGGGATTTCGAGCCATCGCTACTTGGCGGGCTTGTCAGTCGAGTCGTCGTCCGATTCGGGCGACTTCATCTCGTTACGAAAAATCTTGAGCGACTGGCCGAGGCTCTTTGCGAGACCGGGAAGTTTCGGGGCGCCGAACACCAGCAGGATGACGACGAGGAGGATGAGAAAGTGCCATCCGTTGAGGTTGCCGAGCATGGTGGACTCCTTTGAGTTCGTTCCCGTTAAGTGTACGAGCGTTACACGGAGTCGCGGTACGCGGCGAGTGCGTCACGCGCAAAATCCGCGACCGTTGAACGAGCCTCGGTTGGGCTGGTGATGCGGGCGACCCCGGACAGCACTGCGATCATGCGAACAGCACTCGTGACGTGTGTGAACGGAATGGTCACCGTCTCACTCTCGCCCGACTTGTCCGGCTTGTCACCGGGTTGGCGATACGCGGCAATGAGGGGCGATGCGGCCGAATCGATGACAACCGTGACCTGCAGGTCATCGTCGTGAGGCTGAAAAAGCGAGCCAGACAACGCAAGCGTGTCAATCGCGCGCGGTTCGACCGGTTCATCCGAAACAACGAGGTTTTCAATCGAGTCCAGGTTGAATGTCCGCATTCCCTGGCGCTCAAGGCACCAGCCCGACACATACCGCTGGCCGTTGTCGACGTCCTGTCGATACGGTTCAACCGTCCGCTCGCCTCGCTCGCCCTGGTTGTTGGTGTACGTGAAGTGCACGCGAACCCCCGAGTCGATGGCGTCCTGCAGGGCGCTCGCGGTCGGGTTTGACGTGTCGATCGCCACGGCGAACACATCGGTCGGGCGACTTCCGCCAGCTCCGCGCAACTTGTCGATGAGTGGTTCGAGTTCGGGAAGGCGTCGATAGTGAGGGTGTGCCTTGAGGAGTTCGAGTCCGGCAAGGAACATCGCCTTCTGGCGACCGGCAAATGGTGCAGGAACATGAAGTGCCTCGGCCACCGTGAGAATCACGGTCTTGTCCTCGTCCCACGACTCCCAGTCAATGTTGAACAACTCGGTGTCGAAGTTGAGTCGTGCCTCGTTCGCTCCACCGTCACACGCGATAGCAACAATCGCGTCGGTGACGCGTTCGACCGAAACACCAAAGCGTTCGGCGATCTCGGTGACGTTGGTGACTCCCCTGGTGAGAACAAACGGCACAATGGCGAGGAACAGATTGAGGCGGTCGCGTGAGCTGTCTCC
This sequence comes from uncultured Gulosibacter sp., assembly GCA_964637095.1. Taxonomy (GTDB): domain Bacteria; phylum Actinomycetota; class Actinomycetes; order Actinomycetales; family Microbacteriaceae; genus MWH-TA3. Next base: position 190,464 of record CAZWTW010000002.1, on the reverse strand, counting down.
GGTGGGTCTAGCCATGGTCGTCCACCAATCGTTCGAGTCGTTCGATGACCGCGTCACGAAGGCTCTGCGGCTCGATCACGATCGCCTCAGCGCCGTATTCGCACAACTCGTCAGCAAAGACGGCCTCGTCGAGGAAGTGCACGGTGTAGATGTCGTCCGCGATGGTCGTGCCCGAGCGGTTACCCAGTGCAACGGCCGCCTTGGTTCGAGGCTGGACGCGAATTGTCGCCGTCAACGATGCCCACAGGTTCGTCAGGTGCTTGGCGAATTCCGTTCCCGCGCGAAGGTCGGGGCTCACGGTTGCCGGTCCGGTCTTGACGACTTTGCCGACGATACGCCGCAACAGGAATGTGCGCTCGGCGTCACGATCGTGGTCAAACGCGAGGAGGTGCCAGCGCCCGTCGTAAATTGCCATGGCGAGGGGCGACACTCGACGCATCTCGGGCTTGACCTGACCGGGCTTCAGATACGGGAACGACAGGTCGCTGCCGCTCGTCAACGCATCGGCAATCACGGGGTACGCGACGTCACGCGTGTCGATTCGCGGTGCGTAGGCGACCAACTGCGGATCGTCATCCACATCGGCTGCCAGGAGTCGCATCTTCGCTTCGCGTGCGTCGTTCGAGTGCGCACTCTCGCGCCACACGGCGCTCGCAGCGGTCAACAGCGACACCTCAGCAGGCGTGAACGTCAACGCCTCGTAATCCGACTCGGAAATCGAGTACACCGCGTCAGCGGGGTTCTCGGTCTCGCTCGTGATGAGCGGGATTCCCATCGACTTGAGTTCGTCCTTGTCGCGGTCGAACTTCTTGTTGAGCGCGTCCGTCGCACCCTTGTTCAGGTAGTCCTCGCGGTATCCGCGAACGGTCTCAAAGATCTCTTGCTTCGACATTCCTCGACTCGACGGGACGAGTGCGAGGATCAAACACCAGAGTCGTTCCTCGGCGGGTACGTCGTTGTCAATGTGCGGCACACGCCAACTCTAATTCCCGCAGAGCATCTGCGTGTGACATTTTCTCGAGGGCGAATCTAGCGCGTGCCGAGGATGTCGATGACGAAAATCATGGTCGAACCATCCGGAATCGACTGAGGCGCGAGGCCCGAGGGGTAGCCCTCGCTCGGCGGAATCACCACGAGAACGCGCGAACCGATGGTTTGACCGATCAACGCCTTGGCGAATCCGGGGACGACACCGGCACCGTCGTTCGTGGTGAAGTCCTGTGCGAGCAAGTCGGCCGGGCGGTCCTGGTCCCACGAGCTGTCGAAGACCGTTCCGTCCCACAAGACACCGGTGTAGTGCGCGACGACGTTCTGGCCTTCGGTGATTGTTGCGCCATCACCCTTTGTCAAGGTCGAGATGCGAAGTTCGGTCGGGGCAACGGTGTTGGGGATTGCAATTCCGGGGCGTCCGTTGGGGTCAGCCGTGACGGCGGGCATGCCGTCTTGTGCGAGTTGCGGAACGCCGCTCGACTGACCGGGGTACGACGCGACGACATCGAACACTACGGCGACCGTGTCGGTCGGCAGAAGGCCGTCAGCGTTGAACTCGCCGAAGATGTCGGCGACCGTGCCCGTCAGAGCAATTCGCGATCCAGCGCGCTGGCACACGAATGCCTGAGGAATCAGACCAGCATCGGCAGTGACGTGAAGTCGTTCGGCTTCGTCCTTCGAATATCCCGTTGCTGTGAGTTCTTCGTGGTTGTCCCCGCGCACGACGATCGCGTCGAAGTCGACGTAGTCACCCTCGGAGACGAGTCGACCAGTGCCCTCGTGGATGACGGCGACGGCCGCATCGCGCGACACGAGCGGAAGCGGGAAGTCAACGGTTGGCTTGGTTCCGAGTCCGCCGGGAGCCGACACGAGTGCCGCGCTGCCGTTCGCAAAGGGTGATGCGCAGTTTTCGGCGGGTGCACACCCGGCGAGTGCGGCGGAAACGACGACCGCACCGGAGACAAGGGCGACGACACGAGCAATGGAACGCACGGAAACCTCTTTCGACGTCACAAGTCTATTCATCGCCACTCGTGGCGATGTCACGATTGGACACTGCCTCGCGGGTGGCCTTGCGCAGTCGCTTCGCCGACGATTCACGCTGTCCGATAGCGCCGGGAGTCCACGCTTCGATGTCGGCGTCGTCGAATTCGGGCTTGTTGCGACGAGTCCGCGGTGGAACCGTACCGTCGGTCAAGCGACGAGCAGTGATGAGGAAGCCAGTGTGTGCAACCATGCGGTGGTCGGGTCGGACCGCGAGTCCTTCGACATGCCAACTACGAACGAGCGTCTCGAATTGTTCGATGTTGGTGAAGCCCGTGTGTTGGCGCAAGGCCTCGACGGTCCGGGACATTTGCGTGACGGTTGCGACGTAACAGACGACAACACCGCCGGCGACGAGTGCGTCACCCACGACATCGACGCACTCCCACGGGGCGAGCATGTCCAGCACGACTCGGTCGACCTCGCCCGGTGAGAACGCCTTGGGCAGTTCATCGACCAGGTCACCGATTCGGACGCTGTGAGTTGACGGGGTTTCGCCAAAGAAACTGGCGATATTCGCTTGTGCAATCTCGGCGAACTCAGCGCGGCGCTCGAAACTCGTGACGGACCCCGACTCACCCACGGCTCGCAGGAGTGAGAGGGTCAAGGCGCCAGAGCCGATGCCGGCCTCGACGACGATCGCGCCGGGGAAAATGTCACCGAACGTGACGATCTGGGCTGCGTCCTTGGGGTACACGATCGCCGCACCGCGCGGCATGGACATGGCGAAGTCGTCGAGAAGCGGACGGAACGCGAGATACTCGACGCCGTGCGAGTTGGCGACGACCGAACCCTCGGGAACGTCAATCAGTTGTTCGTGCTTGAGTACGCCCTTGTGGGAATGGCATTCGCCGCCGGGCACGAGCGACACGGTGACGTGACGTCCCTTGTTGTCGGTCAGCTGAACGCGATCGCCCCACTGAAACGGTCCTCGGTGAGCGCGGGTCACAGGCGAGAGCCAAACACCTCGGCGATGTGAGACACATCGCGGCCGACCAGTGAGTGCCACAACGTGTAGTTGGCACTTTCCGGCAGCTGCACGTGCAGCGGGACGGCAATCGTTGCGCATCCCGCGGCAACCGCTGACTCGGAACCGGGACCCGAGTCCTCCATCGCCACGCACTCGCTGGGCTTCACGCCAACAGCGGCAGCACCGAGTTGGTACGGCTCGGGGTGAGGCTTGGGGTGTGTAACGGCATCGCCCGTGATGAGGTCCTCGAAAACTCCGAGAGCATCCGCGATGGGAACGGCCGACGACCGATACGACATCGTCACCATGACCTGCGGAATGCCGGCGTCCTGAATGCTGCGAATAAGTTCACGAGCGCCGGGACGCCACGGAATTTCACGATCAACCATTTCGTTGACATCGGTGACCATGCGATCGATGATCTCGTCAATCGGCAGGTCCACTCCGCGCTTCTGCAAGAACTCGGCGGCGTTTCCGAGTCCGTTACCCACGAGCGACAGCCCATCAGCCTCGGTCCACTCACCGCCATACGATTCGACGAGTCGCTGCTCGGAAATGAGCCAATACGGCTCGGAATCGATGATGGTCCCATCAAGGTCCCACAACACGGCTTTGGGGTACACGGCGCTCACTTGAGCGAGTCTAGACGCGTCTATTGTTAGAGACGAACAGGAAGGAAGTCGATGAACCCGTTCTCCAGTCGCACCGGTCGCCCCCTCATTATCGCTTTTGAGGGATGGAACGACGCCGGAGACGCGGCGAGCGGAGCCGTCGAGGCGCTCATCGGCCAATACGGGCTGGTTCCGGGACCGACCGTCGAGTCAGAGCAGTATTACGACTACCAACTCAATCGACCAACCGTCGAAACCAACGTGGACGGAACCCGCCGCCTGAACTGGCCGACGACGACCATGTACCTCCCCGGCGATGCCGACACTCGTCTTCACGCACTTCTCGGCACCGAACCGTCACGATCGTGGCCGACGTTTGTGGCGAACTTCCTCGACGAGGCGCTCGCCGCTGACGTCACCGGAATCATCGTTCTCGGGTCGATGCTTGCCGACGTTCCGCACACGAGGCCCATCGAGGTCAGTCGTTCAAGCGAAAGCGCAACGGTTCGCGGTCTGTTGGGGTGCGAGCGGTCCCAATACGAGGGTCCCGTTGGGATTCCGTCGGTATTCGCTGGTTTCAGCGAGCAGGTGGGGATTCCCTCAGTGTCATTGTGGGCGTCCGTCCCCCACTATGTGCACCACTCGCCCGTGCCGAAGGTGACTCTTGCGTTGCTGGAAAACGTCGTCGAGATTGCGGAACTCGACTTTGACCTCACCGATCTGCGTAACGACGCCCGTGAATGGGAAGCCGGCGTCAACGAGATGGCGGAGAGTGACGAAGACATGACCGAATACATCCACCGCCTCGAAGAGGACCGTGACATCACGACGGATGCCGAGGAAGTTGACGCGGAATCTATCGCTGAAGAGTTCGAGCGCTTCTTGCGATCGACCGACGACGGTAAGCCGAACGCCTAGCCCTGGATGACGCCTGCACCCAATAGCGCAAGCAGTGTTCCACCGAGTGCGATGCGGTAGATCACGAACGGCAAGAACGAGCGCGTCTTGAGATAACGCATGAGGAACGCGATGACCGCGAGACCCACGAAGAACGCAACCGTCGTTGCCGTGAGCGTCTCAAGCCACGAATACGGGGGCAACGCGCCTTCCGACAACGGTACGCCGGCTTCCTTAATCGCCGTGTACAACTCGTAGAACCCACTGGCCAGAACCGCAGGAATGGCCAGCAGGAAGGCGAACCTCGCCGCGGCTTCACGGTCGTAACCCAATGCACGGGCCATCGAGATTGTTGCGCCAGAGCGTGAAACGCCAGGAATCAACGCCAAAGTCTGTGCAAGACCAATGGCGATACCGTGACCAGCAGACATGTCCCGCATGACGCGTTCGTTACTGCCGAGGCGATCAGCCAGCAAAAGGCCGATACCGAACACAATGAGAGTCCCCGCGATGAGCCACAGTGACCGGAACGTTTCGCGAATGGTGTCCTGCAAGAGGATGCCGGCTATACCAATCGGAATAGTTCCCGCGATGATGTACCAACCAAGGCGCGCCTCGGCTCGTTGCTCGGGGGTCAGGTAGCGACCGGCGCCCTTGCCCTTCGAAAAGACACTCAGCCACCACGACCGGATGATGTTTCCGATATCGCGGGCGAAATAGAGAATGACGGCCAACTCGGTACCGATTTGGGTGATGGCGGTAAACGTTGCACCGGGATCGGTTGCGCCGGGCAGGAACAGACCCGTGATGCGCAAGTGGGCGCTTGACGAGATGGGAAGGAATTCCGTCAGTCCCTGAACGAGTCCAAGGATGATTGCCTCAACGATGCGCGAGTAGTCCATTCGATAATCCTCTAGTACGTGCGCAGGAAATCGGTGAGCACACGGTGCCCGAAATCGAGGGCGTCCAGCGGAACACGCTCGTCCACACCGTGGAACATTCCAGGGAAGTCCAAATCGGCGGGGAGCCGAAGAGGTGCGAAGCCGTAACCGGTGATGCCGATCAACGACAGAGCCTTGTTGTCCGTCCCGCCCGACAGCAGATACGGCAACATGACCGCACCGGGGTCAGCCGCCGACAGCGTGCGCTTCATCGCGTCAACGATCGGGGTGTCGAAGTCGTTTTCCAACCCCACGTCCTGAACCTGAATCGAAATCTCGATGTCGGGTCCGATGATGGAGCGAATCTGGGCGAGAACCTCGTCCTCGGTCCCCGGAAGCGGGCGAATGTCCACGACGGCGCTCGCGGTATCGGGGATGACGTTCTGCTTGTATCCCGCGTTCAGCTGGGTCGGGTTGCTCGTCGTCGACAACGACGGCAGCAAGAACCCGGCGGCCACGCCTGACGCACGGACGACCTCACGTGGGTCTGCGTCGCGATCGAAACCGAGCACGTCCGCCAGTTGCTCAACCAGTGCGGTAGTCGTGCTCGTCAGGCTGACGGGCCATTCGGTGCGACCGAGTTTGACGACGGCCTCGGCCAGTTTCGTCACCGCGTTGTTGGGGATGACACGCGAGCCGTGTGCGGCGTCGCCGTGGGCGATGAGGGTCGCCCAGATGAGCGCCTTCTCCCCCGACTGAATTAGATACGCGCGCTGGTCGCCGAGCGTGACGGAGTACCCGCCGACTTCGCTGATCGCCTCGGTCGCGCCCGCGAACACCTCGGGGTGTTGGGTCACGACGTGGTGCGAACCGAACGCGCCGCCGTTTTCCTCGTCAGAGAAGAACGCGACAACGAGTTCGCGGTTCGGCTTGTCCCCTGCTCGCAGAATCTCGGCGAGAGACGTGAGAATCATCGCGTCCATGTTTTTCATGTCGACGGCGCCACGGCCCCACAACATTCCGTCACGGATCTCGCCAGCAAACGGATCGACCGACCACGCGGCGGGGTCGACGGGGACGACGTCGAGGTGGCCGTGAACCACGAGTGCCGGCAGGTCGGGGTTCGCGCCTGGGACGCGTGTCACGACAGAGGTGCGACCGGGCGCCGCGTCAATGTACTGAACGGTGAGCCCGAGCGATTCGAGGAAGTCACCGACGTAGTGGGCTGCTTCCGTCTCGGAATTGGCGACTCCGTTCCCCCAGTTCGATGTGTCGAAACGAATCAGATCCCGGGCGATGCGCGCCGTCTCAGACAGGGATTCGGGGGTGTCGGTCACGGAACAACCGTACCGTTTTTGCGCTCTGGCAAATCCTGATAGTGTTGTCTCTCGTTGCAGTGATGTGACTCGCGCGCGGGTGGCGGAATGGCAGACGCGCTAGCTTGAGGTGCTAGTGCCCTTAGGGGCGTGGGGGTTCAAGTCCCCCCTCGCGCACGCGATAGGCCCCCGGATCTTCGGATTCGGGGGCCTTCTTTCATGCTCGGTTGATTAATGTCCGCGGCTGGGCGTATGGTCGAACATATGTTCGAATTGTCTGCACTTCGGGAACGCATCCGCGAGATGGAAGGTCCGCGGGTTGATCCGCGTTTGCCCGTCCATCCGGCTCTGTCGGGGCTCATCGGCGGCGGCTTGGTGCCCGGCGGTGTCTATTCGCTCTCCCCCTCGTTGACGCTCGCTCTGGGGTTGGCGACCGAAGCGGTTGCCGAATCGGGCTGGTGTGCCGCTGTCGGTTTTCCGAATCTCGGAATCGAGGCCGTCGCCGAATGCGGAATCTCGCTCGACCGATTCGTCTCGATTCCATCGCCCAAGGAACACTGGGCGACTGTTGTCGGTGCCGTGTGTGACGGGTTCACCGTTGTCATCGCCCGCAGCCCCGCGTCGGTCCCGGCCGCGACGGCGTCACGCATCGCCGCGGTCGCTCGACGAACCGGTGCCGTGTTGATCGTTCTGGGTGAATGGCCGGGCGCCACCGCGCGGCTCGATGTCGACGGCGTGCGGAACCTGGGAATCGGCGACGGTCACGGGCTGTTGACCGGTCGTGACATCCGCGTCCGCGCGGTGACCCGCGGAATCACCAAGACCGCTGTTTTGCCGTGGCCGTTCGACCGCGAAGTCGAACCCGCACTGGCACCTGTTCGCCATCTTCGGGCGGTCACATGACACGCGTCCTTGTTCTCGACATTCCCAGCTGGACTGACCGGTTCGACACCGAAGCGGAATCGCACCGCCAGTTCGACCCCGTCATCCGTGCCGTCGAAAACACGGTGCCGCTCGTGCGCGTTCTCGATGCGGGTCGAATCGCCATGGGTGCACGTGGTCCTGCGCGCTATTACCGCGGCGAGGAGGGCGCTGCTGACGCTCTTCGGCGTGTTCACCCGGATGCGCGCATCGGGGTCGCTGACGGGCTGTTTACGGCCGTTCTCGCCGCACGAGCCGCCAACCCCGTTCTCATCGTGCCCGCTGGCCAATCCCCCGCGTTTCTCGCTCCCCTGTCCGTCGCGCACCTCGGTGACCCCGACATGGCCGATCTGCTTCGCCGATTGGGAGTATCGACTCTCGGCGGCTTTGCGCAACTCGACGACGTGTCCGTGCGCGACCGATTCGGATTCCCCGGCGAACGGCTGCATCGATTCGCGCGGGGGCTCGACGACTCCCCCATCGTTCCGCGGGACATCCCCATCGACTACGCCGTCGAATCGGTGTTCGAACCCGCGATCGTTCGCGCGGACGAACTCGCGTTCGCGATGCGCGCCACCGCGGACGACTTCATCGACCGCATCGCGCGTGACCGCCTTGCGTGCACCGCGGTGTGGGTGACGTTGACGACGGAACGCGGCGAACGATTCGAAAGATGCTGGGCGCACCCCACCGTGTTCGCGGGCGGTGACGTCGTCGACCGAGTTCGATGGCAACTCGAATCCCTCGCGCGATTGACGACCGACACCAGCACCGAAGGGTTCGCGGGCGACGGAATCGTGACCGTTCGAATTGCCCCCGACCAGCTCGCTGCACAGAGCCGATTCGAACGCGGGATGTGGGGCGCGCCGTCCAGCGACCGCATTCACTCGGTGCTCTCCCGCGTGCAAAGCATCCTCGGTCACGACGGAGTCCTCACCGCGACCATCGGTGGTGGCCGCACTCTCGTCGAACGCGAAATCTTCAGCCCGTGGGGCGACAAGCCCGTCATCGAACACGACGTCAACAAGCCGTGGCCGGGGCGAATGCCCGACCGCGTCCCCACCACCGTCTACCGGGATGGCACGGCGATCCTCGTGGGCGGGAACACGGCGATATCTCCCGCCGAAACACTCGAGGAACCGCCGCGGTGGCTCGAACTGGACGGCAGACGCCGGGAAGTTGCCGCGTGGAGCGGCCCGTGGCCGGTTCCGGAACGGTGGTGGGATGGCGGCGGAATCCGATACCGCCTTCAGGTCGTCGACACGACCGGCACGGCGTGGGTTCTACTGTCGCGGGACGCCGACTGGACGCTCGAAGCGCGGTACGACTGATGACTGCATACGCCGAACTGCATGCGCACAGCGCCTTCAGTTTCCTCGACGGGGTGTCTCTGCCCGAACGTCTCGTCGCCGAAGCGGTACGTCTGGGGCTCTCGGGGCTTGCGTTGACCGACCACGACGGATTCCACGGAGCAGCCCGATTCGCCGAGGCCGCCGAAGGAACCGGAATGCCGACCATCTTCGGCTCGGAACTCACCCTGCGCGGCGACGCCGACCAGCACCTGCTGGTCCTCGCCCGCGGTCAGGCCGGCTATCACCGGCTCGCCGGGGCCATCACCGAAGCGCACCTGGTCGGTGGCGCAAAACACGAACCGCGATACGACCTCGACGACCTCGCTGAGCGCGCGAACGGGGACTGGTTCATCCTCACAGGTTGCCGCCGCGGGTCCGTTCGATCGGCCTTACCCGAGGGACGCATCCCCACCGACGACGACATTCGGCTGGCGGGGTGGGCTCTCGGGGAACTCGTCGAACGGTTCGGGCACGACAACGTCGTCGTTGAACTCACCTACCGCGGACTTCCTCTCGACGACGTGCACAACGACGTGCTCGCGCGGCTTGCGACGGAACGCGGACTGCCCATCGTCGCGACGGGGAACGTCCACTACGCGGGAATCCCCGAATACCCGCTGGCGACAGCGTTCGCTGCTCTCGGTTCACGCCGCTCGCTCGATGACGCGGACGGCTTCCTCTCCCCCGGACCCGTTTCGCGGCTTCGGTCACCCGACGAGATGACGCGATTGTTCGCGCGCTATCCCGGTGCGGTCGAGGCGACGGTAGACATTGCACGCGACTGCGCGTTCGAACTGAAGAAGGCGACACCGCACTTGCCGTCGTTTGATCTGCCGAATGGGCAGACGCCGATGGGGAAACTGCGCGAGATCGTCGCCGAGGCTGCACCGCGCAAATACCCTGACGCGCCCGCATCGACGACTGAGCGCATCGCGCGTGAACTTGACGTCATCGACGAACTGGACTTCCCCGGATACTTCCTCATCGTCCACGACATCGTCCAATTCGCTCGGTCGCGCGGAATTCTGTGCCAGGGCCGTGGCAGCGCGGCGAACTCGGCGATTTGTTACCTGCTCGACATCACCGCGGTGGATTCGATCTACTACGGGCTTCCATTCGAGAGATTCCTCTCGGCGATGCGCGACGAGCCGCCCGACATCGACGTCGACTTCGACACCGATCGGCGCGAGGAGGTCATTCAATACGTCTTCGAGAAGTACGGCCGACGAAATGCTGCTCAAGTCGCCAACGTCATCACCTATCGGCCAAAAAACGCGATTCGTGACATCGCCCGTGCCTTCGGGCACGGGGTTGATGACCAAAACGCGTGGTCCCGCATGGTCGAACGGTGGAGCCGAATCGACCCCGACGAACTGGCCGACGTGCCACGACACATCACCGAGCTGGCGAACGAAGCGTTGACGCTTCCCCGACACCTCGGGATTCACTCGGGCGGAATGGTCCTCACTCGCGAACCCGTCGGCGAGGTCGTCCCCATCGAACATGCGCGCATGCCCGGCCGAACGGTGTTGCAGTGGGACAAGGACGACTGCGCGTACATGGGGCTCGTCAAGTTCGACCTGCTGGGACTCGGGATGTTGGGTGCGATCAACCAGGTGTTCGTCGAAATCGACAAACGGTTCGGTGAGAAATGGGAATTGGGCACAATCCCCCGCGAAGAGCCCGCCGTGTACGACTCGATGTGCCGTGCCGATGTGATCGGCGTCTTCCAAATCGAATCGCGCGCGCAGATGGGGTTGTTGCCCAGGCTTAAGCCCCGTTGCTTCTATGACATCGCGGTCGAGATTGCGATGGTGCGACCCGGACCAATCCAAGGCGGAAGCGTCCACCCCTACGTTCGCCGCCGAACGGGACTCGAACCCGTGGTGTTCGACCACCCCAAACTCGAACCCGTCCTCGGGCGAACCCTGGGGATTCCGGTGTTCCAAGAACAACTCATGCAAATGGCGATGGCGGTCGGTGGCTGCAGTGCGGCGGACGCCGACGTGATTCGCCGATCCATCGGGTCGAAACGCGGAGTTGAACGTTTAGGGACAATCCGCGAAACGCTCTATCGCGGAATGGAATCCAACGGCATCACCGGCGCCACCGCCGATCGCATCTACGGAGCGCTTGAAGCGTTCGCAAACTTCGGGTTCGCCGAATCGCACTCGCTCGCCTTCTCACTCCTGGTTTATGTCTCGGCGTGGCTGAAAGTCCACTACCCCGCTGCGTTTCTCGTCGGGCTCATGCGGTCACAACCGATGGGTTTCTATTCCTCCGCGACGCTGGCGGCCGACGCCGAACGTCACGGAGTCGAGGTGCGAGTCCCGTGCATCGTCAACTCGGGAGTCGAATCCGGACTCGAAGAAATCGCCCTTGGCATTGGCGGGGTCACGGGCATGGACGCGTGCCTGCGACATCACGAGGGGTCGGTTCCGCCGTTCGACCCGAAAGCACCGGACGAGACGGCACAGCATCGGCGCGACGGCAATCTGGCCGTTCGGATGGGGCTGGCGGATGTCCGGGGAATCGGTCGGTCTCTCGCGGAACGGATCATCACGGAACGTGACACCTATGGACCTTTTCGCGACTTGCACGATCTGGTTCGACGCACGGGTCTAGAGCGCACGCACCTCGAAAACCTTGCTACCGCCGGCGCGTTCGACGCGTGGGGTTTGACGCGACGAGATGCGCTGTGGCGAGCGGGCCACGCCGCCCACAGTCGTGCCGAATACCTTGCCGGTCTGGAGATGACCATCTCGGTCCCCCTGTTCGACGATCTCACCGACTTCGACGCGATGGTTCAGGACCGCTGGGCGACCGGTGTGTCGCCCGGAAAGCACCCGGTGCAGTTTCGGCGCAACGAACTTGCGACACGAGGGGTGGTCGCAGTGTCCGACCTCGGCACTGCCGAACCCGACCGTCGAATCGAGGTCGCGGGTCTGGTCACGCATCGTCAGCGCCCAGGAACGGCAAAGGGGATCACGTTCCTCAATCTGGAAGACGAAACTGGTGTTGTCAATGTTCTGTGTTCCAAGGGGCTGTGGAAGGCGTACCGCTCTGTTGCCCGCGAGAGCAACGCCCTGATCGTGCGGGGCATTCTCCAACGATCCCCCGATGGTGTCACGACGATCGTTGCCGACCGCCTCGATCCGCTCGAGTTGGCGGGTGAACACCGTTCACGAGATTTCCGTTAAACAGTTGTGGCCCCGCTTGAGCGGAGCCACAACTTCAGAGTTTGCGACGTTATGCGCGTCGACGACGTGCTACGACGGCCCCGAGTACGACGAGAGAAGCCGCTGCGAGAGAAATACCTCCTGCATCGACACCGGTCTCGGCGAGCGAGGCGGGCACGCCTTCGCCCTCACGGACGTACCATGCGCGCGAGTAAACTTCCGAGGAATCGGCCACAACGTCGTGACCCACCCACGCCACGTAAACGTGACCGGTCGCGGGAGAGAACACTACCGACGGGCGAAAATTGATTTCGGCTGCTAGGTCGTCCAAACCGTTCGAGAGGTACTCGGGCTCTCCGACGATGACACCATCGGAATCGATTTGCGCACCGCTAACGTCCGGAGTATCCCCACCTCCGTCGCCCGTGTGCCAGGTCACGAACCAACCATCAGCGCCGAGGGACTTCACTCGAGGCTTTCCGCCAACGGAATCGTTGACCATGACGACGTCGTTCAGTTCAGCGAGTGATCCCGCACTGTCCATGAAATTGCCCACTACGGTTGAGTCGGATTTCCAGACGCATGCGAAAACATCGCTAGCGTCGTTGTAGGCGATCGACGCGCTGCTGGTGTTGGAGTTCTGGGCAGAGCAAGGGAAGGCGCTTGAGAGGGTTCCATCAGCTTCGACGAACGTCACATAGGCTTTGGAACCGTTGTAGTTGCCACCTACGACGGCCCAAACCCCGTCGCCGAACGCCAGGTCCATTGAATTGTTGTACGAGTTTGCGGAGTTGGTGACAAGGAAATCGTCACCAATCTGTGTCCCATCAGATTCAACGAAGAGCCCGACCAATTGCTGGCTCGCTGCCTCGCCGTCAAAGGCGTTAAAAACGTTTGCTTTCCACGCAACGAGGTAGCGCTCGTCAGCAGCGGACCACTCGATGTCGAGCGTTTCAATGTCCGTGTAGTTCGTGTTCGTTGAAAGTGCGAAATCCGCTTCAACAAGGTCGCCGTCGGCGTTCACGACGATTCCACGAATCGCCGAATCATTGCTGACCTGCCACCCGATCAGGAAGTTCCCATCGGACGAGCCGCCAATTTCGACCGGCGCGCAGTCATCGAGCGTTGGGATGCCCGCGTCAACGTTCGAGTACGTAAATACCTCACCAGGCGTTCCGTCTTCATTGAGGAAGGTGTACTGCACCGAAGTGGGTGTACCCGAGTCGGTTGTCCACGCAGCGAGAGTCTTGCCGTTGACAGGGTTGTATCCAGTTCCGGGTCCACCGCAGGAGTCGATGCTTGATGCGCCATCAAACTGCGAAAGCTGGTTGGGTGCACCAACTGGTGCTGCGAAAGCACCGGAACTGGAGCTGAATGTGACGAGGGCTGCAGTCGCGATGGCAACCAAAAACTTTTTCACAAGGGTACCTTTCAATGAGGGGTGAGACTTCGAAAACACTAGTGCATTAGCGTCGTTTTCGCCCGATTAATGACGCAGCCTGAACGGCTCCCGTTCCGAAACGTTCCGCTACCGCATCGACGACGTCATCGATTTCGTGGCCGTCCGACTCGTCCTCCCAGAGCAAGGCGATCTCTCCTTCGCCGACGAGATTCTCCAAACGGACACCGAGCAGTCGAACCCCTCGTTCGAGTCCGTCCACCGCACCGAGCAACTCGCTTGCTTCCTTCACGACCATCTTTGTCGCGTTGGTTGGTTCGGCCAACGTGTGGGACCTCGTCACCGTCGCCCAATCCCCGTACCGCACTGTGACAGTGACTGTGTGTGCAAGCACATCATGTTTGCGGGCCCGGGCGGAAACGTCGGTGGCCATCCGCAAGATTTCGCGATGCATGTCAGCAATGTCCACCAGATCATCTCCGAACGTCTGCGACCGCCCAATCGACTTCTCTGGGTTGTGACTCTCGATCTGACGAGGGTCGATTCCCAGAGCGAGGTCGCGGATGTGAGCTGCTTGACGTTCACCCAGGACCGGGCCAAGAACCTCGAGTTCTGCGTTCTGGATGTCACGAATCGTGGAATAACCAAAGTTACGCAGACGCTTAGCCGTCACAGGCCCAACGCCCCACAGCGCGGTAATGGGTAGTGGCGCGAGAAACTCGACCGTCTCATCGGCCGGAATGACGAGCAAACCGTCGGGCTTTGACCGTGAACCGGCAACCTTGGCGACGAACATCGATGAGGCAACGCCAATCGACGCAGCCAAGCCGAGTTCCGTCCGTACCCGGTCTCGAATCGCCTGCGCGATGTCGCGGGGACGCCCCAGCAACGCGCGGGCGCCGGACACATCAAGAAACGCCTCATCAATCGACAACGGTTGAACCTTCGGGGTGAACTCCTCCAGAATCGCGAAAACGTGGCGCGATACCTCGGTGTATCGGTCGAACCGAGGTCTGCGCACGACTGCCGTCGGACAATTCCGCAACGCGGTCGACATCGGCATCGCACTGTTAACGCCATAACCGCGGGCAACATAGTTCGCGGCGGAAACGACGCCACGACCGCCGAGCCCCCCGACGATGACGGGTTGGCCTACGAGGGATGGATCGTCGAGTTCTTCTACTGAGGCGAAGAACGCGTCCATGTCGATGTGCAGAAACGGCGTCGCTGAATCGTCGACCTCACCTTCGGTGACCGTCCTGTTGCTGCCGTCTTGCTTGCCCATGGGCTTCCATTCTCAGGCTCGGCGGAAGCCTTAGGCGGTATTGGCGATTGCGTAGAGTGTCACCGCGGTGCTGGCTGCGACGTTGAGCGAATCGACCCCGTGTGCCATTGGAATGCGAACTACGCGGTCACACGATGTCAAAGTCCGATCCGTCAAACCGTGGCCTTCTGAGCCGAACACAACGGCGATCTTGTCGTGGCCCTCGGCAACAAACTCGGCGAGTGAAATCGAATCGTCGGACAGCGCGAGTGCTGCGACCGTGAATCCCAAGTCGCGCAACTCGTCGACACCAGCGGGCCACGACGAGATTCGAGTCCAGGGAACCTGAAGTACGGTTCCCATCGAGACGCGGACGCTTCGCCGGTAGAACGGATCGGCGCACTCGGGCGTGACCAAAACGGCATCGGCGCCGAGCCCCGCGACGCTCCGGAAAATCGCACCGACGTTGGTGTGGTCAACGATGTTCTCGAGCACCACGACGACTCGGGCATCGCGCACGACGTCTGCAACCGACGCCATTCGAGGCCGTTCCATGCTGGCGATTGCGCCTCGGTGCAAATGGAAGCCGGTCAACGATTCGAGCGTGGCTTCGTCACCGATAAAGACGTCGACGTCAATCCCGTTCAGAATCTCTTCAAGCCCGGGAAGCCACTTGTCCGTTGCGAGGACCGAGACCGGTCGATGGCCGACGGCAAGAGCGCGTTCGATAACCTTCGTTGACTCGGCAAGGTATAGGCCTGTCTCTGGCTCGAGCGAACGACGTAAAGCTACGTCCGTCAGGTGCGTGAAAAACGAGAGACGAGGGTCGTCAAGCGAATCAATCGGGATGACGCGCACGTCAGTCCGATGCAGGATTCTTCGATGACTGCAATGTGCCGACGAGGAGGACAATGAAACTCGAAATCTGGACGAGCAACGCGCCAAGGATGATGAGGAAACCCACGGCAATTTCAGCGTCAACGGAACTCTCTGTGCCTGCGATCGTGAGGACAGACAGAAGCTGAGAGGCGATGAGGAGCGAAACGGCGAGGCTTCCGTAAATGCCGGCGAAACATACCCATGCAAGCCACGGCTTCCATCCCGCGTCGCGGAAACGACGAGTGGTCAGCGCGATCGTGGGAAGGAGCAGCACGATTTCCATAAGGAACGTGCTCGACGCGAAGGAGTGTTGAATCGCCGTCGCTAACTCGGACGAAATCACGGAGAGGTCGGTCGTGTTGGGATCTAGTGTGATGTCCTCGGGATAGATGAACGCATCGATCGTGGTGGTGACCAGTCGAATGAGGAACGCGAAGAGGACCCAGTACCAGAACTCTGCACGTGAGGCTTTCCCCGCGAAGTTCGTTGCGTTGCGGAAGCCAGAGACGACCGCGTCGACGAAGGTGATGGGGGTACGGGAAGTCACATTTCCATTATCGCCTGAGCCGCGCTCGTAGACTGACGGTAATGACTAACTTCTTTCTCGTCCGACACGGCGAAACCGACTGGAACCTTGCGGGCAAAATCCAGGGCGCGACTGACATTCCCCTCAACGACACGGGACGTGCCCAAGCACACGCAACGGGCGCCAAGATGCAGGGTCGAAAGTGGGACGTCATCGTCTCGAGTCCGCTGAGCCGCGCTGTCGAGACTGCGCAGATCATCTCGTCGTATCTGGCCCTGGGCGAACCACGGCCCGTCCCGGGAATCGTCGAACGCAACTACGGGGCGGCGGAAGGTCTGACTGGACCCGAGGTCGAATCGTTCTATCCCAACGACGCTCCTGTGCCCGGTCGTGAAACCCGCGGCGAAGTCCAGACGCGCGTGATCGCGTCACTCCATGAGTTGGCAAAGGAATTCCCCGCGAAGAACGTCATCGTGGTTTGCCACGGCGGTGTGATTCGTGCCATGTTGCACGAAACCACGGGAACCTCGTTCTTCCACGAGCGCATCATCAACGGTTCCGTGCACTCGTTCCACCATTCGGACGACGGACTCGCTCTCGTTCACTTCAACGACCCGCTCGACGCGTTGACGGATGACCTGTCGCTGCCGGACTTCGAGGACCAGCAACCGCTTGAAAGGCGCGACTGATGGCGTGGAAAGCAATCGACGTGCTTCACCCCAACGGCGTGAAGGTTCGCGACGCACTGCGCGCAGCCGGCGTCGAGACTGACATCGTCGAGACCCTTGAAGGTTCTCCCACCGCGGCCACGGCGGCCGCACAGTTGGACATTGAAGTTGGACAGGTGTGTAACTCGCTCGTGTTCAACGCCGACGGCGCTCCCCTGTTGATTCTCGCCTCGGGCGGTCACAAGGTGGATCTGGATCGTGTCGCGGCTGAGTTGGGATTCGAGTCGATTCATCGTCCTGACGCCGACTTCGTTCGCGAATTCACCGGACAGCCGATTGGTGGTGTCGCCCCACTCGGGCACCCACAGCCTGTCCGCACGATCGTTGACACGCATCTGTCGACATGGGACGTCGTCTGGGCGGCCGGCGGACATCCGCATTACGTCTTCCCGACTTCATTCGACGAGCTCGTGCAAATCACGGGCGGCGAACCACTCGATGTCGGTGTGCGCTAGCGGTTCTTGAGAAAGTCCCGGATGAATCCGGCGGCCTCGAGGGGCTTTTCGTAATGAACGAGGTGTCCGACGCCGTCGATAATCGACAGCGTTGCGTCAGGGAAAACGCCCTGAATTTTCTTCTGAGCATCGAGTGGCGTGATGTCGTCTTGGGCAGCGACGACGAGTAGGACCGGAGCGTGCACATCGGCTGCGACATCGCTCACATCATTGGTCGTGCTGATGGTGTACCCGCCGATGAGTGAATCGCGGTCGGAGAAACGTGAGAAGTACAACCCGTGCTGTTCGTGAATCCAACGGCGAAGTGCCGCGTCTTTTGTCTTTGCGAGCAGACCACTCATTACTCGAACAATCAATGGCCATGACAGAAAAGCCCGCCCCCACGCCTCAGGAAGTTTCCCGCCGAGGACGTACCACGATGAGCCGAGCGCAGCGAGGACCTTCTTCGGTCCCGTAAGGGCCTTCTGTGAAATCGGGTTCACGAGAATAATCGGTGCCGAACGTGTTCCCTTGAGTCCGTGCGAGACAACGATTGACCCGAACGAATGACCGAGAACTGCTGCTGTTGATGTCCCGGTTGTCTCGAGGAACGCGCGCAGCCAACGCCCGAAATCATCAATCGAGCGAACTCCCTTGGGCCACGTCCCCGAAAGCCCGAAAGAGGGCAGGTCGGGAATGATGACCCGGAATTCAGGTAGTGCGTCCGCGAACAACTGCAGACCGTGGTGGTCGCCGCGGTACCCGTGAATCATCACGATGGTTTTCGCCTTTGCCGGGCCCGAAAATTCCCACCAGTGTGTCGAAACACCATCGACGACACTGGTGTGTTCGGTTCCTGACCGGGGGGTCATCACGCCGGGGTAAGGGTACGGCTCGGTCACAGTTGCTAGTTTAGAGCGCGTGATCACGAACGAACCGGCAGACGCCGACTGGTACCGCAAAGCGGTCTTTTACGAAGTGATGGTGCGAAGTTTCCGTGACTCCAACGGCGACGGATACGGTGACCTCACGGGCATGAGCGAGAAGCTCGACTATCTGAAGTGGCTTGGCATTGATGCGATTTGGCTTCCCCCAATTTTCGCGTCGCCGCTTCGTGACGGCGGTTATGACGTCGCGGATTACACGGCGATTCACCCGCTTTACGGGTCGATGGACGACTTTGACGAGTTTCTCGCCGGTGCCCACAGCCGTGGGATGCGTGTCGTCATAGATTTGGTCATCAACCACACGTCTGATCAGCATCGCTGGTTCCAGGAGTCGCGATCTGATCCGGACGGTCCGTTCGGAGACTTCTACGTGTGGAGCGATACGTCCGACAAGTTCGAGAACGTTCGCATCATCTTTACCGACACAGAGACGTCGAACTGGGCGTGGGACGACGTGCGCGAGCAGTACTACTGGCACCGCTTCTTCTCGCACCAACCCGACCTGAATTTCGAAAACCCTGCTGTGCATGAAGCAGTGTTTGACATTGCACGTTTCTGGCTCG
This sequence comes from uncultured Gulosibacter sp., assembly GCA_964637095.1. Taxonomy (GTDB): domain Bacteria; phylum Actinomycetota; class Actinomycetes; order Actinomycetales; family Microbacteriaceae; genus MWH-TA3. The sequence goes on along the minus strand of CAZWTW010000002.1, from coordinate 171,563 downwards.
ACAAGGGTGTGGACGGATTCAGGCTTGATGCTATTCCCTACCTGTACGTCTCGGAGGGGAACTCGGGTGAATCCGAGCCGCCCACTCACGCCTTCATCCAATCGCTTCGCGCAATGATGGACGCGGAATTCCCCGGCCGGATGTTGGTCGCGGAAGCGTGCCAGTTGCCGAACGCAGTCATGGAGTACTTCGGTTCTGACGAAACTCCCGAGTGCAACATGGCGTTCAATTTCCCTGTCATGCCCTACATTTTCTATTCGCTCAAGTCGGGCAACGCGAGTGGCTTGACGGCGACGTTGGCCGATCTGCCCGAGGTGCCTCGTGGCGCAGCCTGGGGTGTGTTCTTGCGCAATCACGACGAGTTGACGCTCGAGATGGTCACGGACGACGAACGTCACAAGATGTACGAGTGGTACGCGCCCGAACCGCGAATGAAAGTTAACGTGGGCATTCGTCGTCGGCTCGCCCCACTGCTCGACGGCCGTCGCGACAAGTTAGACCTCGCGAATGCAATTCTGTTGAGCCTGCCGGGGAGCCCGTTTTTGTATTACGGCGATGAAGTTGGCATGGGTGACAACATCTGGCTGGATGATCGCGATTCATCCCGGACACCCATGCAGTGGGATGACTCCCCTACTGCTGGCTTCTCCGATGGCGACGCAGACTCGTTCTACCTTCCGTTGGTGGCAACCGACGAATACGGCCCGCACGCTGTCAATGTTGCGACTCAAGAGGCGAATCCCGACTCGTTGCTGTGGTGGACGAAGAACACGCTCGAACTGCGCAAGACTCTCCCTGCGCTAGGTACAGGTTCGATGCGTCTACTGTCAAGCGAGGACTCCGCGGTGCTCGCGTTCGTCCGTGAACCGGAGGGTCCTGGTGTCCCGGTGCTGTGTGTGTTCAATTTCTCGGAGACGGACTCTACGACGACGCTGTTGGGTGTCGCACCAACAGGAAGCACGGTTGTCGATTCGCGTACCGGCGAGACAGTGTGTGACATCGATGATTCAGGAGAAATGCGACTGGAACTACCAGCGATGTCGTGGCATTGGCTCACGGTTTCGTAGGGTCCCCCGCGTTAGTGTGATTTCATGAGCGACTGGAAACTTCTGGGGGTCTTCGACCTCGAAACCACGGGTCTTGATGTCACCCAAGCACGTGTCGTCACGGCATACGTCGGTGTACTGGACGTCGACGGCAACATCGTGTCCGAGAAGGCATGGGTTGCCGATCCGGGAATTCCGATTCCCGACATCGCGGCGTCGGTGCACGGGTACACGACGGAACGTGCACAAGCCGAAGGTCGCCCCGCTGCTGAGGTTGTCGGAGAAATCGTCGCCACACTCGCGGAGTTGTTCGCGGCGGGCACGCCCGTTGTCGCGTACAACGCCTCGTACGACTTCTCGCTGTTGCACCACGACGCCATTCGCAATGGTTTCGAGCCGCTGGATACTCCTCGGCCCATTGTTGACCCGATGGTGGTCGACAAGAAGATCGACCAGTTCCGCAAGGGAAAGCGCACACTCCAGGCGGCGTGCGACAACTACGGCATCGAACTCGGTGCTGCGCATGACGCCGGAGCCGACGCGGTTGCTGCTGGACGCGTATTCCGCGAGATCCACAAGAAGTTCGCTGACACCGCCGAGATGGCGTTGTCCCCCATCGAATTGCACGATGCTCAGGTTGATTGGGCTCGACTGCAAGCAGAGTCATTCGCGAAGTGGCTGGCGAGCAAGGGTGAGACGAGCCGACGCGTGGGCGACGGTGTGTGGCCCGTGTTCCGCGGTTAGAACAACGAACTTAACGACAAAGGCCGCGCATCTGCGCGGCCTTTGTGCTGAAGCGTGTGGTTACTGACCGAAGCCGGCGTAACGGGTGTTGAACTTCTCGACGCGACCGGCCGAGTCCATGATGCGCTGCTTACCCGTGTAGAACGGGTGCGATGCGCTCGAGATTTCAACGTCGATGACGGGGTATTCCGCGCCTTCGTACGAGATGGTCTTGTCCGACGTTGCGGTCGAACGAGTAAGGAACAGTTCGCCACTCGCGAGGTCGCGGAAAACGATCGGTGCGTAAGCGGGGTGAATTTCAGCCTTCATGATGTCCTCTTGGTAAGTCTGGGCGCCTGAGCGCAACGCTCTATCGTATCAGACCGAACGGCTGCCGCGTGCGCTGTAACGACCGTCAGTTTTGGTCACAGTCAGCGGCAGTCCAAATGCTTCGGTGAGCACTGTCGACGTCAAGACCTCGGCGATCGGCCCTGCTGCGTGGATTCGGCCGTGAGACATGACGAGAACGTGTGTGAAACCGTCCGGAATCTCTTCGACGTGGTGCGTCACCATCACAATCACCGGCGCCATGTCGGAACTGGCGAATTCACCGAGAAGGTCAACGAGTTCTTCACGCGCGCCCAAGTCGAGGCTTGCTGCGGGTTCGTCGAGAAGCAAAATCTCGGGGTCGGTCATGATCGCGCGGGCAATCATCGTGCGCTTCTGTTCACCGTCTGACAGCGTTCCGAAAGTCCGCTCTTCCAAGTGATCGAGCTTCCATTCGCGAAGAACCCTCTGTGCCCGCTTGACGTCGACATCGTCGTATTCTTCGTTCCATCGGCCGGTGACGGCCCAGGCGGCGGTGAGGACGACGTTCAGCACGGTCTCATTGGCGGGAATCCGTCGGGCCATGGCCGTCGACGCAAACCCAATGCGTGGACGCAGTTCGAACAGGTCGCCCTGGCCAAGTCGCTCATCGAGAATCGTGACGACACCATCGCTGGGGTGGTCTTGCGCCGCGAGCATCTGCAGAAGGGTGGTCTTTCCGGCGCCATTGGGGCCGATGATGACCCAACGCTCGTCGTCCTGAATCGACCAGTTGACGTTGTCGAGAATGCGGTGTCCGTCCCGAACAACGGCAACATCACGGAACTCGGAAACCAGCGTCATAGTTGTCCTAGCCTACGCCGTGAGGCGACGGTACAGCGCTTCGGTGCGTTCGGCGATGGCGTCCCAAGCAAAGTGCTGTTCGGCACGCTTCCGCCCAGCTTCACCGTATTGGCGACACACGTCGAGGTCACTGATGACTTCGGTGAGGACCCGCGCCAAATCAGCAACGAATTTCTGCGGGTCGATCGGAGTGCCCGTTCCGTCATCGACTTGCTCGATCGGCACCAACCGACCGGTGACACCGTCTTCGACAACTTCGGGGATTCCGCCGGTGGCGGTTCCGACCACGGCGACACCGCACGCCATCGCCTCAAGGTTCACGATCCCGAGCGGCTCGTACACGCTGGGGCACACGAACACGTGTGAGACGGACAGCGCGGTCGACAGTTCGTCGCGCGACAGCATTCGGTCGATCCAGACGACACCGTCTCGTTCACCCCGCAGTCGTTCGACGGCCGTTTCGACCTCGACAAGAATCTCCGGGGTGTCCGGTGCTCCAGCACAGAGGACGATTTGAACCTCGGGCGGAAGGGTCCGAACTGCTTCGAGAAGGTACGGAAGTCCCTTCTGGCGCGTGATTCGACCGACGAAAATGATGGTCGGACGCTCCGGGTCGATACCGAGCGACCGTGCGACGGCGTGGTCTTCACGCCGTGTCCAGCGCTCGAGGTCGATTCCGTTGTGAATCGTGACGACCTTCTCGGGGTCAATCTGCGGGTACGACCGCACGATGTCTCGGCGCATCCCGTCGCTCACGGCGATGATCGCGTCGGCCGACTCATAAGCCGTCTTCTCGATGTACGACGAGACGCGGTATCCCCCGCCCAACTGCTCCGCCTTCCACGGCCGCAACGGTTCGAGCGAATGTGCGGTGATGACGTGCGGGATTCCGTGCAGCAATTTGGCGAGGTGCCCGGCGAAGTTCGCGTACCACGTGTGCGAATGGACGATGTCGGCCCCGGCGATGTCACCGACCATCGTGAGATCAGTTCCCAGGGTTGCTAGCGCTGCGTTTGCGTCGACGAGATCTGCGGGCGTTGGGTAGCCGGTTGTGCCCTCTTCGTCACGTGGGTTCCCGAACGCGCGAACACGAACATCAATCGAGGCTCGCAGCGAGCGAACGAGTTCTGCGACGTGGACACCGGCTCCGCCGTAAATCTCGGGCGGATATTCCTTGCTGATGACGTCAACGCGCATACCCAAACGCTAGCGCATGGCCACAATTCGCCCTAGTGTGAAGCCATGAGCGAACCCAAGGTTTTCGGCATCGTCCTTGCCGGTGGCGAAGGGAAGCGCCTCATGCCCTTGACCGCTGACCGCGCAAAGCCGGCGGTGCCGTTCGCCGGCGAGTATCGCTTGATTGACTTCGCGATTTCCAATCTCATCAACTCGGGTCTTCGACAGATTGTCGTCCTCACTCAGTACAAGTCACACTCGCTCGACCGCCACGTTTCCCAGACCTGGCGACTCTCGGGGATGCTCAACGCGTATGTCGCGTCTGTCCCCGCGCAACAGCGACTGGGCAAGCACTGGTTCCAGGGAAGCGCCGACGCGATTCTGCAAAGCCTGAACCTCATCCGTGACGAGAAGCCCGACATCGTTGTCGTTGTTGGTGCGGATCACGTTTATCGCATGGACTTCCGCGACATTATTGAGGCGCACATTCGCAACAAGGCCGGCGTCACCGTCGCGGGAATCCGTCAACCGTTGTTGCTTGCCGACCAGTTCGGTGTCATCGAATCGGATCCGGCGAACCCCGAAAAGATCGGCGCATTCCGCGAGAAGCCGACAGACGCCAAGGGGCTTGCAGATTCCCCGAACGAGGTTCTGGCCTCGATGGGTAACTATGTCTTCGACGCGAACGTGCTGATTGATGCCGTCACTCGCGATGGCGAAAAGGCCGACTCCAAGCACGACATGGGTGGCGACATCGTCCCCGACTTCGTCAGTCGTGGCGAGGCGTATCTCTACGACTTCATCCACAACACGGTTCCGGGGTCGACTGACCGCGATCGGAATTACTGGCGTGACGTTGGGACGATCGATTCGTTCTTTGAAGCCCAGCAGGACCTGATCTTCCCGCTTCCCGTCTTCAACCTGTACAACCAGGAATGGCCGATTTTCTCGCAACAGTGGAACTCTCCCCCAGCAAAGTTTGTCCGTGACGACAAGGGCACCAGCGGGACCGCCACAGAGTCGCTCGTGTCGTTGGGTTGCGTTGTGTCGGGCGGTCACATCGAGCGCAGTGTTCTCAGCCCGTGGGTGAACGTCGAATCCGGTGCCGAGGTGACGGACAGTGTGTTGTTCGAGAAGGTTCGCATCGGCGAAGGTGCAATCGTGCGTCGGGCTATTCTGGACAAGGAAGTTGTCGTTGCCCCCGGTGCCACCATTGGCGTCGATCACGATCTCGACCGCTCTCGCGGCTTCGCCGTGACACCGAGTGGAATCGTCGTCGTCGAAAAGGGCGTCCACGTCGCCTAAGGAGTCACCGTGAGTCGTTTCCTTGTCGTCTGTGACGTTGATTCGACACTCATCAATGACGAGGTGATCGAGCTGATCGCTGAGGCAGCCGGCGTGCGCGAGCAGGTCGCCGAGATCACCGAACGCGCGATGCGGGGTGAACTAGATTTCACCGAATCTCTTCGCGAACGAGTCGCGAGTCTCGCTGGACTGTCCGACAGTGTGTTCACGGACGTGCTTGGCCGCATCACGCACACCCCCGGTGTCGAGCGGCTGATCGAGGCGGTTCACGATGCCGGCGGACTGATCGTCGCGGTATCCGGCGGGTTCCACGAGATTCTCGATCCTCTTGCGGAACGCCTTGGACTTGACTGGTGGATTGCCAATCGGTTGGAGGTGGTCGATGGCGCTCTGACGGGACGCACGGTTGGGCCCGTGATTGACGCCGAAGCCAAGGCGACGGCTCTTCGAGACTTTGCCGAATTGCACGAAATCCCGCTGGACAAGACGATCGCAGTCGGCGATGGTGCAAACGACCTTGCGATGATGGCCACCGCCGGCATCTCGGTTGCGTTTTGCGCTAAGCCCGTTGTGGCCGAGCGCGCAACCGTCGCGATCTACGAGCGCGACCTTGCGCAGGTCATCCCGCTGTTCGGGCGTCTGGCTTAGTGTCCCATTCCTAGACCGCCATCGACGGGAATGACAGCACCCGAGATGTAGGCGGCATCGTCTGACGCGAGCCACGCAACGGCGGCCGCGACTTCCGACGGCTGAGCGAAACGGCCGGCCGGAATGTTCCGCTTGTATTCGGCCTGCTGATCCTCGGGAAGCGAGGCGGTCATGTCCGTTTCGATGAAACCGGGCGCGACGACATTGGCGGTGATTCCTCGGCCGCCGAGTTCACGGGTCACCGAACGCGCGAAACCGACAAGGGCGCTCTTCGACGACGAGTAGTTGACCTGCCCTGGGCTGCCGTACAGGCCGACAACGGACGAGATGAAGACAATTCGTCCAAAGCGTTGCTTGATCATGGACTTGATTGCGCGCTTGACGAGGCGGAACGATCCCGTGAGGTTCGTGTCAATGACTGACTCGAAGTCCTCGTCCGACATGCGCATCAACAGCATGTCCTTAGTGATGCCCGCGTTGGCGACAACAACTTCAATCGGACCGAGTTTCTCTTCGACCTCGGCGATCGCACGGTCCAGGGATTCGCCGTCCGTGACATCCGCGATGACAGTCAGGGAACCCTTCGGACCCTCCCCCGAACGCGCAGTGACGGCGACTCGGTGGCCCTGGTCGATAAACGTTTCGGCGATCGCAAAACCGATGCCGCGGTTACCGCCGGTGATGAGGACTGTGCGTGCTGTGGTCATGTCATCAAGCGTATCGGGCAGGCGTACCATAGGTCTTGTGGAACGTGAGACCCAATCCCTGACGTCACTCCCCGCCGCTCCAGCGGACGAGCGTTCTTCCCGCATGATTTCGTACTCGATTTCCATGGCCCTTCGCCTGGTCTGCTTGTACCTGTGCTTCGTCGTTCCCGGCTGGTGGATTCTCATCCCCGCCTTCGGTGTCATCGTTTTGCCCGCGATCGCTGTAATGTTTGCCAACGTTGTTCACGCTCCTGGCGCGCAAAAGAACGCATCGGCAACTCTTAACCTGTCGAGTCTCCCCAGCGGTAAGTTGTGACGCTCGTTCGACTTGCCGTTTCGCGTCGATGGTTGGGCATTCTCGCGATGACCGTTGCCTTCGCTGTCGCCTGTATCGCTCTCGGTCAGTGGCAGTTCGCGCGTCGCGCTGAAGCGCAGACCGCCATAGAACTTCTCAACGCGAACTATGACGAAGCGCCTCGCCCCGTGACGTCCGTTCTTGATTCCGTTGATAACGCTGACCGCACCCTCAAGTGGCTGCCCGTTGAACTCAGTGGACGGTATTTGACCGATCGTGTTGTGTACGTGCGCACACGTATCAGCACGGCAGGCATCGGATTCGAGCAACTCGTCCCGTTCCTTGATGACTCGGGCAACGTCCTCGTCATCGACCGAGGCTGGGTTGCGGCCGATTCGTCAAACGCGAATCCCGTTGAACCACCGGCAATCCCCAAGGTCCCCGTCACGGTGGTCGCCCGTTTGATGCCGACAGAACAAACCATTGCGGGGCGTGACGCACCAGAAGGTCAGATCGCGACGATTCACGTTCCGTCCATCGCTGGGCGGCTGAATAACCCGACGTATGTGGCGTGGTATGCGCGAGTGGAAACGGAAACACCGGCGACCACGACAGGCATTCCGTGGGATCGGCCGGTACTGGACGAGGGGCCTCACCTTTCGTATGCGTTGCAGTGGTACGTCTTCGCCGCGATGGGCTTCATTGGATATGGCTGGGCATTGCGCAAGGAAGCGCGTGGCCCAATCGAACCGATTGAGACAAAGCCCCGCACAGGTCGGCAGCGGGATGAGGACTTCGAGGACGCCGCGGTCGACGCTCGAACGCCCTAGGCGAGCTCGATGAGGTCGGCGTATTCCTGATTCCACAGATCCTCAACGCCGTCGGGCATGATGAGGACGCGCTCGGGGTTGAGCGCCTGAACCGCGCCGGGGTCGTGACTCACGAGGACAACGGCGCCAGAGTAGTGATTGAGCGCGTCGAGAATCTCAAGACGCGAAGCGGGGTCGAGGTTGTTCGTCGGCTCGTCGAGCAACAAGACGTTCGCACTGGACACGACGAGGGTCGCAAGAGCGAGTCGAGTCTTTTCGCCACCCGACAACACACCCGCCGGCTTTCGCACGTCGTCGCCGAGGAACAGGAATGAGCCGAGAACCCGACGTGCCTCGGTCTCTGTCAGGTGGGGCGATGCCGCGACCATGTTCTCGAGCACCGAACGCTTGACGTCGAGCGTCTCGTGTTCCTGGGCGTAGTAACCGACCTTGAGGCCGTGACCCGCTTCCAACTCCCCCGTGTCGGGTGAGTCGACGCCGGCGAGCATGCGCAAAAGAGTCGTCTTTCCGGCACCGTTCAGCCCGATGATGACGACCTTCGACCCCTTGTCGATTGCGAGATCGACCGCGGTGAAGATTTCGAGCGAGCCGTATGACTTGGACAGGTTCTTCGCCATCAACGGGGTCTTGCCGCACGGCGCGGGGTCAGGGAAGCGCAACTTGGCGACGCGCTCGACCTGTCTAACGTCGTCGAGGCCAGAAAGCATCTTTTCAGCACGCGCAACCATCTGATGTGCTGCGGCGGCCTTGGACGCCTTCGCCCCAAACTTCGCGGCCTGCAACTGAAGTGCCGTCGCCTTCTTCTCGGTGTTCGCGCGTTCCTTCTTGCGGCGCTCTTCGTCCGCTTCGCGCTGGCGCAGGTAGTGCTTCCAGCCCATGTTGTAGACGTCGAGAACCTCGCGGTTCGCGTCGAGGTAGAAAACGCGATTGACGGTTTCCGTCACGAGTTCGACGTCGTGAGAAATCACGATGACGCCGCCCTTGTAGTTCTTGAGGAACTCGCGAAGCCAGACGACCGAGTCGGCGTCGAGGTGGTTGGTCGGTTCATCGAGAATCATCGTCTCGGCGTCACTGAACAGAATGCGGGCGAGTTCGATGCGTCGGCGCTGACCACCAGACAGCGTGTCGAGCGGCTGGGACAGGATTCGGTCGGGAAGCCCGAGGTTGTTGGCGATGGTCGCTGCTTCCGCCTCGGCGGCGTATCCACCCAGCGCAGTGAATCGGTCGGTCAAATTCCCGTAGCGCTTCATCGCACTCTCAGCGATTTCAGGGTCGTCCGCGCCCATCAACCCGGTCGCCTCTTCCATCTGGACCATGATCGTGCCGAGCCCACGAGCATCGAGGATTCGCGTTCGAGCGAGTTGTGCGGGGTCTCCCGAACGCGGGTCCTGAGGGAGGTAACCCAATTCACCACGGACGGAAACAGTGCCCGCGGCGGGCAAGAGTTCTTTTGCCAGGACCTTCGTCAACGTCGTTTTACCGGCGCCGTTACGCCCGACGAGTCCGACCTTGTCACCCTTGTCGACGCGAAAAGCCACCTCAGACATGAGGGTACGCGCGCCGACTCGAATCTCGAGTCCTGAAACTTCAATCATTAGATGCTGAAACCGAGCGCCCGCATCATGTCGCGACCGTCATCGGTAATGCGTTCGACACCCCACGGGGGCATCCACTCCCAGTTGATGCGGAAACGTTCAACGACTCCGTCGAGAGCGTTCTCGAGTTCCTTTTCGATGACGTCGGTGAGGGGACAACCTGCGCTCGTCAGTGTCATGCGCACGATGAGAGCATCGTGTTCGTCATCCCACTCGAGCCCGTAGATCAAACCGAGGTCGACAATGTTGACACCGAGTTCGGGGTCAACCACTTCTTTGAGGGCCTCCATGATCTCGTCATGGCGACCCGCGGCAAGTTCACTCACTGAGCGGCCACCGCGTATCGGTCGTAGCCCTCGTCCTCGAGACGGTCGGCAAGTTCGGGACCGCCCTCTTCCGCGATGCGTCCGTCGACGAACACGTGAACGAAGTCGGGACGGATGTAGCGAAGGATGCGGGTGTAGTGCGTGATGAGGAGCACGCCGAGTCCGGTGTTCTCCTTTACGCGGTTGACACCCTCCGACACAATCTTGAGCGCGTCGACGTCGAGACCAGAGTCGGTTTCATCCAGCACAGCGAACTTGGGCTTGAGAAGTTCCATCTGAACGATTTCGTGGCGCTTCTTCTCGCCACCAGAGAATCCCTCGTTGACGTTGCGCTCGGCGAACGATGAGTCCATCTTGAGGTCGGCCATTGCCTGCTTGACGTCCTTGACCCAGGTGCGAAGGCTGGGTGCTTCACCCTCGATGGCGGTCTTGGCGGTGCGAAGGAAGTTCGAGACCGAGACGCCGGGGATTTCCACCGGGTACTGCATCGCGAGGAACAGTCCGGCGCGTGCGCGCTCGTCCACGCTCATCTCGAGAACGTCTTCACCGTCGAGCAGAATCTGCCCCGAGTCAACCGTGTAGCGAGGGTGACCGGCGATTGTGTAGGCAAGAGTCGACTTGCCCGAGCCGTTCGGGCCCATGATGGCGTGGGTTTCGCCCGAGTTGAGGGTCAGGGTGACGCCCTTGAGGATGGGCTTCGTCCCCTGGTCAGTTTCGATGGAAACGTGAAGGTCGATGATCTGCAAAGTGCTCATGGGTTACTTTCGGATTTCGGTGTTGACAAAGATGTCGTCGCCGTCGATTTCGACAGCGAAAACGGGGACCGGCTCGTGCGCCGGAAAGTTGCGGGGGCTGCCGTTGCCCAGATCGAACTTCGATCCGTGGGCCCAGCATTCGACGGTGTCGTCTTCGACGAACCCTTCGGAGAGTGAGATGTCACCGTGCGAGCAGCGGTCGCCCAGCGCGTGGACGTCCCCCGCGGATTCGCGGACCAGGGCGATCGGGATGCCGTCAACGACGACTTTGATTGCACTGCCTGGCTTCAACTTTTCCAGACTGGCGACGAGTTCGCGGGTCATCGGGTCTCCTCCACTGCGTCCAGCGCGGCGGTGAATCGCTCGGTGAGGTGTTCCTCGAGAGCGGCATCGCCGACGCGTCCAACAACATCCAACAAGAATCCGAGCGCGACGAGGCGTCGAGCCTCTGACTCGGAAATTCCACGAGCCTGCAGGTAGAACAGGTGGTCGTCGTCGAGGCGACCGGTTGCGCTTGCGTGACCGGCACCGGCGATGTCTCCGGTCTCGATTTCCAGGTTGGGGATCGAGTCAGCGCGGGCGCCGTCGGAGAGGATCAGGTTTCGGTTCGCCTCGTACGAATCAGTTCCCGTGGCGTCGCGGCCAATCAGCACGTCACCAACCCAGACAGTCCGCGTGTTCGCTCCGTGCAACGCGCCCTTGTAGAGAACGTTCGACTTCGACTGAGGTGCGATGTGGTGAACGAATACACGGTGTTCGACGTGACGACCGCGGTCGGCGAAATAGACGCCGAGTGCCTCGACGCCCGAACCATTTCCGGACAACAGGAACGAAGGGTTCACGCGCTGAATCGCACCCGACAGCGACACGAGGATGTGGTCAAGGTGTGCGTCTTTGCCGATTCGTGCTGTGTGTGTTGCCGCGTGAATTGCGGAGTTGTCCCATTCGCCGAGGTGGACGACGCGGGCGTGTGATCCGTTCCCAACAACGATGTCGACGTTTTCCGCGAGGACCGCGCTTCCGCGGTTCTCGATGATCAACGTGCGGTGCGTGTTGGGTGCAAAGGTGACGACGAGGTGACCAGCACGCGTTCCGTCAATGTTTCGGACGAGACGAGCCGGCTCGCCTTCCCCCGAAACGGTCACGACGAGAGCGTCGGTGGTGTGGTCCCATGCGCGAGCCGCGATGAGGTCCTCGGGGACTCCGGCATCAGGCTTGACCTTGTCGCGAGCGACCCACTCGACGTCTGCGCCGGTGACGGTGACGTCGTAGTGACCGCCATCCAATTCACCCGTTGCGAGAGGCGCGAGGGCTTCGATGGGGCTCAGTCGCCACTCGGGCTGGCGAGCGGAAATTTCGGGGAAATCGGCCGGGCTGAACGACGCGAAGTGCTCATCGCGCGTCTGGACCGGGCTCTCCCACCAGGCACCGTGGCTGGGGTGATCAACAGTTGTTGTCATCTAGCCCACCGAGCCTTCCATGTTCATCTCGATGAGCTTGTTGAGCTCGAGCGCGTATTCCATGGGAAGTTCTCGTGCAATCGGTTCGATGAATCCACGAACGATCATCGCCATGGCTTCGTCTTCCGGCATGCCGCGCGACTGCAAGTAGAACAACTGTTCTTCTGACACGCGTGACACCGTCGCTTCGTGACCGAGGTGCACGTCGTCGACACGAATGTCGATCGCGGGGTACGTGTCGGATCGCGAGATGGTGTCGACGAGGAGTGCGTCACAGCGAACCGTGTTCGCCGAGCCGTGTGCCTTTTCGCCCATCTTCACTTCACCGCGGTAACCGGCACGGCCACCGCCACGAGCGATCGACTTCGAAATGATGGACGAGGTCGTGTTGGGAGCGAGGTGGATCATCTTCGCGCCTGCGTCCTGGTGCTGTCCGGGACCGGCGAAGGCGACCGAAAGGGTTTCACCTTTGGCGTGCTCACCGACGAGGAAGATCGACGGGTACTTCATCGTGACCTTGGATCCGATGTTTCCATCGACCCACTCCATGGTGGCGCCCTCGTGAGCGACGGCACGCTTTGTGACGAGGTTGTACACGTTGGTCGACCAGTTCTGAATCGTCGTGTAGCGGACGCGGGCGCCCTTCTTCACGACGATTTCAACGACGGCGCTGTGCAACGAGTCACTCTTGTAGATCGGTGCGGTGCATCCCTCGATGTAGTGAACGTAGGAGTCTTCGTCCGCGATGATGAGGGTTCGCTCGAACTGGCCCATGTTCTCGGTGTTGATTCGGAAGTAGGCCTGAAGCGGGATTTCGACGTGAACGCCCTTGGGGACGTAGACGAACGACCCGCCCGACCACACGGCGGTGTTCAGTGCGGCGAACTTGTTGTCACCCGACGGGATGATTGTGCCGAAGTATTCCTTGAAGATGTCTTCGTGCTCACGCAGTGCCGTGTCGGTGTCGAGGAAGATGACACCCTGCTGCTCAAGGTCTTCGCGAATCTGGTGGTACACAACTTCGGATTCGTACTGAGCCGCGACACCGGCGACGAGTCGCTGACGTTCTGCCTCGGGAATTCCCAGTCGCTCGTACGTGCGGCGGATGTCCTCGGGGAGGTCTTCCCACGACTGCGCCTGACGCTCGGTTGACTTGACGAAGTACTTGATGTTGTCGAAATCAATGCCGGAAAGGTCGGTTCCCCAGTTCGGCATCGGCTTCTTCTCGAAAAGCTGCAATGCCTTGAGGCGGCGCTCCAACATCCACGCCGGCTCGTTCTTGCGAGCCGAGATGTCGGTGACGACCTGCTCGTTGATTCCGCGTTTTGCACTCGCTCCCGCTGAATCAGTGTCGTGCCAACCGAATTCGTACTGGCCAAGACTGTCCAACTCGGGGCGGTCCACGATGGGCTCTGCCATGATTTCCTTCCTCGTCTTCAAACACGTTTATCGTGCCGACGATCCGCGGTGGGCGCGGGGCGAACATAGACTGATTGCCTAGGCTTGCCTTCTCATTCTACGCCGTAAGGACTCTCGTGGTTGCTCTGCCGACATCGATTCGCTCTCGTGCTGTGATGATTGTCACCTGGATGAACCTCGTCGCTCAAATCGGCATCGTGGGCACCGGCGGTCTCGTCCGTCTGACCGCGTCAGGGCTCGGTTGCCCCGAATGGCCGACGTGCACCGAAGGGTCGATCGTTAACACGCCCGAGATGGGAATCCACGGTCTCATCGAGTTCGGAAACCGTCTTCTCACGTTCGTGCTCCTCGCCGTCTGTGTCGCTCAGTTGGTCGTGTTGTGGAAACTTCGACGTCAGCACCGCATCGAGTGGCGTTTGTCCGTCGGCCTCGTTGCCGGCATACCGATTCAGGCGGTCATCGGTGGAATTTCTGTGTGGACAGATCTGAACCCCTATGTCGTCGGGCTTCACTTCGTCGCTTCGGCGGTCATGGTTGTACTTGCCGCGATTTTGCTGTTCCGCGTGAAATCGACGCCGATAATCCCCCGCGTGCGTTCTGTTGACGTGTTGTCGTGGGCGATTGCGGTGATGACGTCAGTGGTTTTGCTGGTCGGTGTCCTCACGACGGGTTCCGGTCCGCACGCCGGAGACGCCGACGCTCCGCGCAACGGCCTCAATCCTGAAATCTTGCAGCACGTTCACGCGTGGCCTGCCTACATCACCGCAGCCCTCGTTGGGCTTGCCTTCATCCTGTCCGCTGGACGAGAGCGACGCGCCTGGATCGCGGTTCTCGCCGGATTCGGGGCGCAGATCGCCATCGGGATCTGGCAGTCGCGAACAGGCTTGCCTGTCCCCCTCGTCGCCGTCCACCTTGTGTTGTCGATGGTGGTGATTGTTCTCGTGACGCGCGGAATTTATGTGAGGACGATGAGCGGGTCGAGCGCCACCGCGACGAACAGCACCGTCAAGTAGGTATTGCTCGCGTGGAACACACGCATCGCTGAGGCGTCGATTCCGTCGACCGTCTTGTTGTACAGGCGATGCGCCTCGACGAGGAACCACCCTCCGACGAGGACCGAAACGGCGATGTAGAGCGGTCCCATGTTGCCGGCGGGGATGAGAATGAGCGATGCGATGACGGTCGCCCACGCGTACAAAATGACCTGCAGTCCGACAGCGACCCTGGGGCGAAGGACTGACAGCATCGGAACCGACGCGGCCGCATAGTCATCGACATAGCGAAGCGACAGTGGCCAATAATGCGCCGGCGTCCACACAAAGATGACGAGGAACAGGATCCACGGCTCGATCGACAGCGAACCGGTGACGGAGGCCCATCCGATGAGGACAGGGAAGCATCCTGCGATTCCGCCCCAGACGATGTTCTGTTCAGTGCGTCGCTTGAGCAAGAGCGTGTAGACGAAGACGTAGAAGAGGATTGCGGCGAGCGAGAGCAGTGCCGCGAGCGGATTCGCGATCACCCACAAGAACGCAATGGACGACGCGCCAAGAACCCACGCGAAAACGAGTGCTGCCCTGGCCGAAATGTCACCCGCAACGATCGGGCGACCCTTGGTGCGGGCCATCAACTGGTCGATATCGCGGTCGATGTACATGTTGAATGCGTTGGCGCTTCCCGCGCTCATCGCACCGCCAAGGAGCGTTCCCAGCACAAGCCAGAGATTCGGAATGCCGCGTTCAGCGAGAACCATTGCCGGCGCTGTCGTCACCAACAGGAGTTCGATTACGCGCGGCTTGGTCAACGCGACGTATGCGCGAAGGGTCTTCCCGACGGTTCGTGCAGCGGATGTCGCTGACGTTGTTGCGGCGGGAGAAGAAGTCACGCGCCCCATTCTACGTACCCGTTCTGAGCACCCCATTTCCACTAAACTGAAGTCGAACACATCAGGCGTGCTCCGTCTCCGTGCCATCGTCGACACAGAGGATATTCCTCGGCGCGTCTCGACACACGAGATTGGACCGACATGACGACTTTGGAGTGGACTCCCCTCGACGCGAAAGCCGTCGACACGGCTCGCTTGCTCGCGGTCGACGCTGTCGAGAAGGTTGGCAACGGCCACCCCGGAACCGCGATGTCGATGGCTCCTGTTGCCTACCTGCTTTACCAAAAGGTCATGCGCCACGATCCGACCGACACCGACTGGCTCGGTCGTGACCGATTCGTCTTGTCGATCGGCCACTCGTCGTTGACGCAGTACATCCAGTTGTACCTCGGAGGGTTCGGGCTCGATCTCGACGACCTCAAGTCGTTCCGCACGTGGGGATCCAAAACCCCGGGACACCCCGAGTACGGCCACACCAAGGGTGTCGAGATCACCACTGGCCCACTTGGTCAGGGTCTCGCGTCGGCGGTTGGAATGGCTTACGCACAGCGCTTTGAGCGCGGGCTTTTTGACCCTAAGGCGACCGATTCCTCGCCGTTCGATCACTACACGTACGTGATTTGTGGAGACGGGGACATGCAGGAAGGCGTCACCGCCGAAGCGTCGTCTCTCGCTGGGCACCAGCAACTGGGCAACCTTGTTGTGATTTACGACTCGAACCAGATTTCCATCGAGGACGACACCAACATCGCGTTCACCGAGGACGTCGCCGCGCGCTACCGCGCCTACGGCTGGGACGTTCGCGAGGTGTCATGGCGCACGCCGACCGGCTACGTCGAGGACGTGCCGGCACTGCACGCAGCGATCGAGGCAGGCAAGGCGGAAACGTCGAAGCCGACACTCATCATCCTCAAGACGATCATTGGTTACCCCGCGCCGACGAAGCAGAACACGGGCAAGATCCACGGTTCGGCTTTGGGCGCCGAAGAGGCTCAGGGGACCAAGGCAGCACTTGGATGGGACCCGAACGAGTCGTTCGTTGTCCCGGACGACGTCCTCGCCCACACACGCTCCCTCGCGGACCGAGCGAAGGCGGAACGTGCGGATTGGCAGAAGTCGTTCGATGCGTGGGCGAGCGCAAACACCGACAAGAAGGCACTGCTCGACCGCACTCTCGCTGGAGAGTTGCCGGCAGAACTGGATGCGGCGCTTCCGGTCTTCGAGGGTGGCACCAGCATCGCGACGCGTGCGGCATCGGGCAAGGTTCTCAACGCAGTCGCCGCGGTCATGCCGGAACTGTGGGGCGGTAGCGCTGACCTCGCCGAATCAAACCTCACCACCATCGACGGAGCAAAGTCGTTCGTGCCCGCCGAACACTCCACCGGACACTGGACGGGTGATCCTTACGGTCGCGTCCTGCACTTCGGTATTCGCGAGCACGCCATGGGCGCGATCCTCAACGGAATTGCCCTTCACGGACCGACGCGCTCGTACGGCGGAACCTTCCTGATCTTCAGCGATTACATGCGCCCGGCAGTTCGACTCGCTGCGCTGATGAAGACGCCGTCGATCTTCGTGTGGACCCACGACTCGGTCGCCCTCGGAGAAGACGGCCCGACTCACCAGCCCATCGAACAACTCGCGACGCTTCGTGCCATTCCGGGGCTCGACATCGTGCGCCCTGCAGACGCGAACGAAACCGCGTGGGCGTGGAAGACGATTCTCGAGCGCCGCAACGGACCTGCTGGAATTGCACTCTCGCGTCAGAACCTTCCGGTCGTCGAGCGCGGTTCTGCCGCGTCGGCAACGGAATTCGCTCCCGCATCACACACCGCCAAGGGCGCCTATGTCCTCATCGACTCCCCCACGGGAACTGTCGACGTGATTCTCATCGCGACGGGATCCGAGGTCCAGGTCGCCGTCGCAGCACGTGACGAACTTGCTGCCAAGGGAATCGGCGCACGAGTCGTGTCTGCTCCGTGCCTCGAATGGTTTGAGGAACAACCGGCTACCTATCGCGAATCCGTCCTTCCTGCATCGGTCACCGCTCGAGTGTCGGTCGAGGCCGGTCTCGCGCTCGGTTGGTCGTCCTACGTCGGAGCGAACGGCGCGTCTGTGTCGATCGAACACTTCGGAGCCTCTGCCGATTTCCAGACACTGTTCCGCGAATTCGGTATCACCTCGGAAGCGGTCACCCACGCCGCCGAAAACCTGCTTTCCCGCTAACGAAAGGCCCCACCACCGTGAGTACACCCACCCAGAAGCTCTCCGACGTCGGCGTCTCGATTTGGCTCGACGACCTCTCGCGTGACCGCATCCAATCCGGCTCGCTGCAGAACCTTATTGCAACCCGCAATGTTGTTGGCGTGACGACGAACCCCACCATCTTCGCGTCGGCGTTGGCGACCGGAACCGCCTACGGCGAGCAGATTGCTGACCTTGCCCGCTCAGGAGCGACCGTCACCGAGGCAGTCTTTGCTGCGACGACGGACGACGTTGCGGCTGCGTGCGACATCTTCCGCGGAATCTACGATGCGACCGACGGACAAGATGGTCGCGTCTCGATTGAGGTTGAGCCGACACTCGCGTTCGACCACGCCAACACCGTCGTTCAGGCTAAGGAATTGTTCCAGCGCGTCGGTCGTGACAACGTCATGATCAAGATTCCTGCGACCCAGCAGGGTCTCGGTGCAATCACGGACGTGCTCGCCGAGGGAATTTCGGTCAACGTCACGCTGATTTTCTCGCTCGAGCGATACGCCGAAGTCATCGACGCATACCTCGAAGGACTCGACAAGGCGAAGGCCAACGGACACGACCTGTCGACGATTCACTCGGTCGCGTCCTTCTTCGTGTCGCGTGTCGACACCGAGATCGACAAGCGTCTCGTCGCGATCGGTTCTGACGCGGCTCTCGCACTGAAGAGCCAGGCCGGTGTCGCGAACGCGCAGCTCGCGTACGAATTGTTCGAGCACAAGTTCGCTGGCGAACAGGCACAGGCGCTTCTCGCCGCTGGCGCGAACCTGCAGCGTCCGTTGTGGGCATCGACTGGTGTCAAGGACCCGTCGCTTCCGGACACGCTGTACGTCACTGAATTGGCAGCACCGAACACCGTCAACACCATGCCCGAGAAGACTCTTGAGGCGACCTTCGACCACGCCACGGTTCACGGAGACGCTGTCAGCGGTTCCTACGACGACGCGCGGTCCGTCATCGAGGCCATCGAAAACCTCGGTATCTCAATCGTCGAGGTCACTGACCTGCTCGAGCGCGAGGGCGTCGACAAGTTCATCGTGTCGTGGAACGAACTTCTGGACATCGTCGCCGCGTCGATGGACGCCGCTCGATGACCGTTCACGTTTCAGGCGCGGCTGCTGATGCCGTTGCACGGCATGTTCCGGCTCTTGTTGCGACACAATTTGCCTCCAGGCTCGGCGACGGCGATTCAACGCTGTGGGGTGCCGCTGCTCAGCCAGAGGCCAGCATCCGACTGGGCTGGGTCCATGCGTCAACCAATTCGCGACCGCTGGTCGCGGACATCCTCGCTTTTCGCGGCGAGCTGGTCGCACGCGGGCTGACCCGAGTTGTTCTCTGCGGCATGGGCGGATCGTCGCTCGCTCCCGAGGTCATCACGCGAACGGAAGGCGTTGAACTTGTCGTCCTCGATTCGACGCACCCCACCCAGGTTTCACGGGTCCTCGACGAGTCAATCGAAGAGACGGTCGTCGTCGTGTCATCGAAGTCCGGTTCGACCGCCGAAACCGACTCGCAAAAGCGAGCGTTCGAAGGCGCGTTCGTCGCTGCGGGGATTGACCCGACAACACGCATCGTCATCGTGACCGATCCCGGTTCACCGCTCGACGTCGCGTCGCGCGAAGCCGGTTATCGCGTGTTCAACGCTGACCCGACCGTCGGTGGCCGCTATTCGGCACTCACGGCGTTCGGACTTGTGCCGTCCGGTTTGGCCGGAGTGGACATCGCCGCTCTTCTCGATGACGCTGACGCTGCATTGCCTCTCGTGCTCGCGGACAACGACCACAATCCTGGGTTGATCCTCGGAGCGGCCATGGCGGGGACTTCTCCGCGCCGCGACAAGATTGCGATTCTGTCCGAAAAGTCGTCCATCGTCGGAATCGGCGATTGGATTGAACAACTCGTCGCCGAGTCGACGGGTAAGGAATCGTCCGGTGTCTTGCCGGTTGTGCTCGAGGCCGGCGCGCCCGACGTGCGTGCCGAGGACGTGCTGCCCGTCCACATTCTTGACGAGGACGCAGCCGCAACCGGTGATTCGGTCACCGTCGCGGCCCCTCTCGGAGCACAACTTCTCATCTGGGAGGTGGCCACGGCTGTTGCCAGTCACCTGTTGGGCACAAACCCGTTTGACCAGCCCGACGTCGAATCAGCGAAGATCGCTGCTCGTGCGTTCCTCGACGGAACCCCCGAAGCAGCAACACCATTCGCTGTCGACGCAGATGTTCAGCTGACTGCTGTTGGGTACTCTCCTGTCGCAACCAACCTGTCCGACGCACTTCGCGAATTGTTGGCGCAACTCGATGCTGACGGATACATTTCCGTCCACGCGTACGCCGATCGCGAGGCGGGAAGCGGACTCGAAACCATTCGAACTCCTCTTGCGGCCGCTGCCGGTGGACGCCCCACGACCTACGGCTGGGCACCTCGCTTCCTGCACTCGACGGGTCAGTACCACAAGGGCGGACCCGAGCAGGGCGTCTTCCTGCAGATTGTGGAAACGCCGGTGGAGGACCGTGAAGTTCCCGGACGTCCGTTCACGTTCGGAACTTTGATTGCCGCACAGGCTCGTGGCGATGCGCAGGTTCTCGCCGACCACAACCGTCCCGTCTTGACGCTGACGGTGTCCGGCGCGAATTCGCTCGCTCGTGTGATCGCGGAGATCAAGGCGCTGTCGTGACCAACCCCAATCCCCTGCGCGACCCCAACGACCGACGACTCGGTCGAATCGCTGGTCCGTCGGGCCTCGTCATCTTTGGCGTGACGGGAGACTTGTCACGCAAGAAGCTGATTCCCGCCGTGTACGACCTCGCGAATCGCGGATTGCTTCCGCCGGGGTTCGCGTTGGTGGGATTTGCGCGCCGCGATTGGTCAAACGAAGAATTCATGGCGGTCGTTCACGACTCAGTCAAGGAATACGCCCGCACACCGTTCCGCGAGGACGTTTGGGCGCAGTTGTCCGCCGGAATTCGATTCGTGTCAGGAGACTTTGACGACAACGATGCCTTCGATCGATTGGGCGAGACGATCGCCGAACTGGACCGCGTCCGCGGCACGATGGGAAACCACGCGTTCTATCTGTCAATCCCGCCGCGTTCCTTCCCCGTCGTCACCGAGCAGTTGAACCGAAGCGGTCTTGCCACCCCGAAGGATTCGCAGTGGCGCCGAGTGGTCATCGAAAAGCCTTTTGGTCACAATCTGCAGAGTGCGCGCGAGTTGAACGGCGTCGTCGAGAGCGTGTTCCCGGCTGATTCGGTGTTCCGAATCGACCACTATCTCGGCAAGGAAACTGTCCAGAACATCCTCGCCCTGCGTTTTGCCAACACGTTCTACGAACCGCTGTGGAACTCGAATTACGTTGACCACGTCCAGATCACCATGGCCGAGGACGTCGGCGTTGGTGGTCGTGCTGGTTACTACGACGGCATCGGTGCAGCTCGTGACGTCATTCAGAACCACCTTCTGCAACTTCTGGCGTTGACGGCAATGGAAGAGCCTGTTTCCTTTGACGCAGCCGATCTGCGTGCCGAAAAGGAAAAGGTCCTCTCCGCGGTGACGCTGCCCGAGGACCTTTCTCTCGCAACGGCCCGCGGCCAGTACACCTCTGGTTGGCAGGGCGGTGTTCAGGTCACCGGCTTCCTCGAGGAAGAGGGCATGAACCCCAACTCGATCACCGAGACGTACGCAGCGATGCGCGTCGAAATCGACACACGACGGTGGGCCGGTGTCCCGTTCTATCTGCGCGCTGGCAAGCGTCTTGGTCGTCGCGTCACCGAAATCGCCGTCGTGTTCAAGCGCGCCCCGCAGTATCTGTTCGAGCCAGGACAGGTGTCGAGCCTCTCGCAAAACGCACTCGTCATTCGCGTTCAACCGGATGAAGGCGTCACTGTCAAATTCGGCTCGAAGGTTCCCGGTGCGGGAATGCAAGTTCGCGATGTGACGATGGACTTCGGTTACGGCCACGCCTTCACTGAACAAAGCCCCGAAGCGTACGAGCGTCTGATCCTGGATGTCCTGCTCGGCGACCCACCGTTGTTCCCGCGCCACGAAGAGGTCGAACTGTCCTGGAAGATTCTCGACCCGATCGAGGAGTTCTGGGAAGCCAGCGGCCGACCAGAACCGTACGCACCCGGCTCGTGGGGCCCAGCTTCGTCTGACGAACTGTTGCGCCGCGATGGACGCGAATGGAGACGCCCGTGATCATTTCGCTTCCGAACACAACCGTCGCCAAGATTCTCAAGTCGTTGCAGAAGGCACGCGAAGAGGGCGGCGCTGTCGCGCTCGGGCGAGTTCTCACACTCGTCATCACGACAACGAAGGACCGCACCGAAAAGGTCATCGCCGCGGCGAATGAAGCATCCCGCGAGCACCCCATGCGCATCATCGTGATTTCTGAGGTTCCTGACGGATTCACGGATTCTCCGCTCGATGCAGAGATTCGTCTCGGCGGAGACGCCGGTGCGTCAGAAGTCATCATTCTCAACGCTGCTGACGATCTGGTGGTCGATCCGCAGGGTCTTATCAACGGCCTTCTGCTGCCCGATGCGCCAATGGTCGCGTGGTGGCCTGATTCTGCACCGGGGCACATGTCGGAAACGTCTCTTGGTCGCGTCGCCGGGCACCGCATCGCAGACACGATTTACGCTGAGAATCCGCTCGACCTATTGCGAAACCTCGCCGAGTGCTACGAACCAGGTGACGTTGACCTGGGGTGGACCCGCTTGACGCAGTGGCGTGCCCTGTTTGCCGCCACGCTCGATTCGGGAACTCACGCCGAGATCACGGGGGCGGTCGTTCGCGGTGCTCGCAACAATTCAGCCCCAATCCTTCTTGCGTCGTGGTTCCGAAGCGAACTCGGCGTCCCCGTCTCGCTCGAGCTTGGCGACAAGGACCCTCGTGGCAACATCCTGTACGCCGAGATCACGACTGCCTCTGGTCCGATTTCCATCGAGCGAACCGAACCGAGTTTCGCCGAACTCAAGCAGCCAGGTCAGCCCGACCACGTCATCTCTCTTCCGTTCAGGGGGCTCGGAGACTGTCTTGCAGAGGAACTTCGTCGCCTCGATGCCGACGTCGTCTTCGGGCGAGTACTGACCGAGGGTCTCCCCCTCATCGTCGCCGAATCCTCCGAACTGTGATGGACCGAATCGTCGTCCTCGCCGAACGCGCTGACGTTGAACGGGCAGTCGCCACGGACGTCCTCGACGCTCTCGCTGCTGCCATCACGGCGCGCGGACGCGCAGACGTCGTGCTGACGGGCGGGACCGTCGGGATTGGTTCACTCGCGGCCATCGCAGCCCACCCAGGGCGGGATTCCGTCGACTGGTCGCG
The DNA here is from genome assembly GCA_964637095.1 of uncultured Gulosibacter sp. Lineage (GTDB taxonomy): Bacteria > Actinomycetota > Actinomycetes > Actinomycetales > Microbacteriaceae > MWH-TA3. Next base: position 148,642 of record CAZWTW010000002.1, on the reverse strand, counting down.
CGTGCGCATCTGGTGGGGCGACGAGCGTTTCGTGCCTGCTGGCAACCCCGACCGCAACGAAGGACAAGCGACCGACGTTTTGCTTGAGCACGTTTCTCTGTTGCCCGAGAACGTGTTCCGGTTCCCGTCGGCTGACGGATTGGCCCTGGATGAGGCCCGCGAGCAGTTTGCCGATGTACTCCGTTCAAAATTTCACGGCGACCCGCACTTTGACGTCGTCCTGAACGGCATTGGCCCCGACGGCCACGTTGCGAGCCTCTTCCCCGGTCACGATCACGGGACACCAGACGAGTACGTCATCGCTGTCGCAGACTCGCCCAAGCCACCCGCCGAGCGCCTGTCGTTGACCTTCGCAGCACTCAATCGTGGTGAGCGCGTCTGGATTGTTGCTGCCGGCACCGACAAGGCGCAGGCAATCGGACAACTTGTTGCCGGCGCGCCACAAGATGAGATTCCGGCGAGCGGACTTCGCGGAACGGTCGAAACCGCTCTGTACCTTGATGAGGCGGCTGCGGCCTCAATCCCTCGTTAGTAGGGGCGGCCCGTCGTGCGGAGACGGTCGAGAGCGTCAGCGAGGATTTCCTGCGCTTCTTCCTCGGTGCGGCGTTCCTTCACGTATGCGAGGTGAGTCTTGTACGGCTCAGTCTTCGCAATCTGCGGCGGGTTGTTCTTGTCGCGACCAGCGGGAAGGCCGGTGGTCGGAGAGTCGATGGTCTCGGGGATCTGATCCGCAGGGACATCCGCCGCGTAGTAACGGACCGTCTCGTTGCCCTCGATGTCCCAGTAGGACACCGCGGTGCGCTCGGCGTGGTTGCCGTGGTCCTGCTCGCCCATCGGGCCTGAGCCGACACGGGTGCCGCGGATTGCGCTGCCGCCGGCCATGCTAGACCAGCCCGAAACGCGTAAAGAGGCCGATTGTGACGACCGAGAGAACCCAGATGACGGCAATGATGATCGTCAGGCGGTTGAGGTTTCGCTCTGCGACACCACTCGAACCGAGGTTCGACGTGACGCCACCACCGAACATGTCGGACAGTCCCCCGCCGCGACCGCGGTGCAGAAGGATGGTCAGCGTGAGCAGGATGCTTGTGATGGCGAGCAGTACCTGCACGATGATGTAAAGAATGTCCATGATGTCCTAACGTTCGTTGTTAGTTTACGCGATGACGTGCTTGGGGAACTGAACAATCTTGGCAAATTCCTCGACATCGAGGCTGGCGCCTCCAACAAGGGCGCCATCGACGTCCTTTTCACGCATGAAGGAAGCGATGTTGATCGACTTGACCGAGCCGCCGTACAACACGCGGGTTGCTGCAGCGGCGTCGTCACCGAGAACATCTGCGATTGCCGCACGCAACGCAGCACACACTTCTTGGGCCTGAGCCGGAGTCGCGGCTTGTCCCGACCCGATTGCCCAGACGGGTTCGTACGCCACGACGATGTCCGCATCCTTCGGCAATTCAGCAAGCACCGTGCGAAGTTGACCGACGGGAACGGCGCTGGCACCGAATTTCTCCAGGTCTTCGCTGGTTTCACCGACGCAAATCACGGGAACGAGACCGTGCTTGATTGCGGCGAGAGTCTTCGCGGTGACAAGTGCGTCGTCCTCGTGGTGGTCCTGGCGGCGCTCAGAGTGGCCGATGATGACGTATCGGCAGCCCAGCTTCGCGAGGAACTCACCAGAGATGTCACCGGTGTGCGCGCCCGAGTCGAACGGAGACAGGTCCTGTCCGCCGAACGCGAACTCGAGACGGTCTGCTTCGATGGTCGTCTGGACAGAGCGGATGTCGGTGAACGGAGGGAACACGGCAACTTCGACAGCTGCGGCGGAGTGCTTGGCGTCCTTGAGCGTCCACGCGAGTTTCTGCACGAAGGCAATCGAGCGCAAGTGGTCGAAGTTCATCTTCCAGTTGCCCGCGATGAGCGGCCGACGATCTACCATCCGAGTACCTCCAGTCCGGGCAGAGACTTCCCCTCGAGGAATTCGAGGCTGGCACCCCCACCTGTTGAAATGTGTCCGAAGTCTGATTCTGGGAATCCGAGTGCGCGAACGGCCGCAGCTGAATCGCCACCTCCGACGACTCCGAGCCCGTCGACCTTAGTCAATGCCTCTGCGACAGTTCGAGTTCCAGCGGCAAACGCCGCCATTTCGAACACGCCCATGGGCCCGTTCCAGAACACCGTCTTAGACGATTCGATGAGCGAAGCGAAGTGTGCTGCCGTTTCCGGCCCGATGTCGAGACCCATCCCCGCTGCACCGAACGGCGAGGATTCGATTGCATCCGCGCTCACGGTGACGTGGTCCGCGTCCGCCGAGAAGCCACTGGCGACGACAACGTCGGTCGGCAAAACGATTTCCACCCCACGCTTTTCGGCATCGTCGAGGTATCCCAGAACGGTGTCAATCTTGTCCGTTTCGCAGAGCGATGCACCGATGGACTTGCCCTGTGCGGCGAGGAACGTGAAGAGCATTCCCCCACCGATCAGAAGGCGGTCGACGCGGGGCAACAGGTGTTCGATGACGCCGAGCTTGTCCGACACCTTCGAGCCACCCAGAACGACCGTATATGGGCGCTGGGTGTCTGTCGTGAGTCGACGGAGCACGTCGGTTTCGCCGGCGACGAGGAGGCCAGCGGCGCTGGGGACGGCCTTCGCCGTCTCGTACACGCTTGCCTGCTTGCGGTGAACGACACCGAAACCGTCCGACACGAACGCATCGACACCATTGACCAACAAACCGGCGAACTCTTCGCGCTCCGAGTCGACCTTCGACGTTTCGCGCGGGTCAAAGCGCAGGTTCTCGAGAACGAGAACGTGTCCTGCGCTCAGTGCAGCGCGCTTCGCCGATGCGTCCTCGCCGACGGTGTCAGTTGCAAATGCGACAGGAGCATTGAGCAATTCACCCAACCGAGCTGCAACCGGCGCAAGCGAGAACGCCGCGTCCGGAGCGCCCTCGGGGCGACCGAGATGCGACATCGTGATGACTGCCGCTCCGGCGTCGAGAAGGTGCTGAATCGTCGGGACGGATGCGCGGATGCGACCGTCATCCGTGATGACGCCGTTCTTCAGCGGGACGTTGAAGTCGCACCGCACCAGAACGGTCTTGCCGTTCAGATCTCCGAGAGTGTCGAGCGTACGCAGCGACATTTAGAGGCGTTCGGCGACGTACTCGGTGAGGTCAACGAGACGGTTCGAGTAACCCCACTCGTTGTCGTACCAGGACGAAATCTTGACGGTGGTTCCGCCGATGACCTTGATGAGCCCAGCGTCGAAGATCGACGAGTGCGGGTCGGTCACGATGTCGCTCGAGACGATCGGGTCCTCGGTGTACATGAGGATGCCCTTGAGGTAACCCTCGGCAGCCTGCTTGTAGGCGGACTTGATTTCTTCTTCGGTGACAACCTTCTTCGACACGAGGGTCAGGTCGGTGATCGATCCTGTCGGGACCGGAACGCGCAGCGCGTAACCGTCGAGCTTGCCCTTGAGTTCGGGCAGAACGAGGCCGATGGCCTTCGCTGCGCCGGTCGACGAAGGAACGATGTTCAGCGCAGCCGCACGTGCACGTCGAAGGTCGCTGTGGGGGCCGTCCTGAAGGTTCTGGTCAGCGGTGTAGGCGTGAACCGTGGTCATCAGGCCGTTTTCGATGCCGAACTCGTCGTTGAAGACCTTCGCGAGGGGGGCGAGGCAGTTAGTGGTGCACGACGCGTTCGAGATGATGTGGCAGGTGGCGGGGTCATATTCGGTGTGGTTGACACCAACGACGTAGGTTCCGTGTGCGTCGGTCGCGGGGGCAGAGATGAGGACCTTCTTCGCACCAGCATCAATGTGCTTCTGAGCGTCCGCGGCGTCGGTGAAGCGACCGGTCGACTCGATGACGATGTCGACTCCCAGTTCACCCCAGGGAAGGGCTGCCGGGTCGCGCTCGGCAAGAACCTTTATCTTCTTGCCGTTGACGATGACGTTGTTCTCGTCATAGGTGACCTCGGCCGCGAGACGACCGGTGATCGAGTCGTACTTGAGCAGAGTGGCAAGCGACTTCGTGTCCGACAGGTCGTTGACGGCAACGATGTCGAGCTTCGAGCCCTGTGCAAGGGCGGCGCGGAGGTAATTGCGACCAATTCGACCGAAGCCGTTGATACCGATCTTGACGCTCACGAGTATTCCTATCTGAAGTGGTGGAAATAGAAAAAGCGATGCCTGCAAAAAGGCAACGCTACCTACTTAGAGAGTAGCAAAATTCCTGCGGTTTGGGCGCGTGCCGCGGCAAAGCGCTGGGCAACGTTGTCCCAGTTGACGATGTTCCAGAACGCCTTCACGTAGTCGGCCTTCACGTTCTGGTAGTCGAGGTAGAACGCGTGCTCCCACATGTCGAGCTGCAGGAGCGGGATCGTTCCCTGCGCCGTGTTTGCCTGCTGATCGAACAACTGCTGGATGATGAGTCGGGCTCCGACCGGGTCCCAAGAGAGGATTCCCCAACCGCTCCCCTGGATTCCCAGGCTCGCAGCGTTGAAGTGCGCCTGGAAGGCGTCGAACGACCCGAAGAATTCGTCGATAGCCGCAGCCAGTTCGCCGGTGGGACGGTCGTCACCATTCGGCGCGAGGTTGGTCCAGAAAATCGAGTGGTTGATGTGACCGCCCAAGTGGAACGCGAGGTCCTTTTCGAGCTTGTTGATGGCGCCGAACGCGTTGGTTGCACGGGCTTCTTCCATCTGCTCGAGGGCTGCATTAGCGCCTGCAACATAGGCTGCGTGGTGCTTCGAGTGGTGCAGTTCCATGATGCGCGCCGAAATGTGCGGTTCGAGCGCGGCGTAGTCGTACGTCAGTTCGGGGAGTGTGTAAACGGCCATGGAGGGCTCCTTTTGTTGGTGGGGTTAGTCGTCGAGGTCCGGAATGCCATCCGAGGTGTTCGGAATTCCGAGGTCTGAGGCCTTCTTGTCCGCCATCGCCAGCAGTCGACGGATGCGTCCAGCGACGGCGTCCTTCGTCATGATGGGGTTCGCGTAGTGGCCCAGTTCGTCGAGGCTCGCGTCGCGGTGATCAAGGCGCAGCTTGCCGGCGTAGGCAAGGTGGTCGGGAATACCCTCGCCCAGAATCTCGAACGCACGTTCAACGCGGGCACACGCTGCGACCGCGGCCGCTGCTGAACGGCGAAGGTTTGCGTCGTCGAAGTTGACGAGTCGGTTTGCGTTCGCACGAACTTCGCGGGTCGCACGAGCTTCGATCCACTCGGCGAGCGTGTTGGGCGCACCAATCGCACCGAGGAAGGCCGAGATGGCGTCAGCATCGCGAACAACGACACGGAATCCGCCTCGCACGTCGCGCGTCTTCGCCGAGATGTTGAGACGGCCGCATGCTCCGACAAGTGCCATCGCGGCCTCGTTCGTCGGCGCGACGATCTCGATTGTCTGGCTACGGCCCGGATCCGAGAGGATTCCCCGTGCCAGGAATGCACCGCGAAGGACACCGGCGATATCGCCAACGGGTGCGGTGGTGAGCTTGTTGGGAAGACCGCGAACGGATCGGCGACGAGCGTCGATCAGGCCGACGTTTCGAGCGAGCTGTTCTGCTCCTTCGGCGACGCGGACAAGGTACGTCTCGACCTTCTTGTTCGCGTTCGCGGGAGAAGTCTTTGCTCCCGACTGAAGGCCAAACGCGGCGTGAATCGACTTGCGCAGACGCTGTGCACTGGCAAGGTGGTCCAGTTCGACGTCGATGGCCAATTTCCCCGCGACGAGGTGCATAACCCCTGCAAAGCGAAGGATGGTGGCGATTTCGGCAACGCGAATGGTCGACGAGGGGTCGTTGACGGCAACGAGCTCATCTTTCACTCGGGTTGTCAGCGACATGATCTAGTCCCGTCCAATATCGCGGTGCTTGAGGGTGACGGAGACGCCGGGAATCGTACCGATTCGACGAGCGAGCTCCTCGGAGATGGCCACACTACGGTGTTTGCCACCCGTACATCCTATTGCGATGGTGGCATAGCGCTTGTGCTCGCGAATATAGCCCTTGAGGGTCGGCTCGATCATGTGCACAAAGCCCGACAAATACTGTTCGACATCGGGGTGACCGAGCACGAAAGCCTGAACATCGGGGTTGAGTCCGGTCTCGTGGCGAAGATTTTCGCTCCAGAAAGGGTTCGGCAGGAATCGGACATCCGCCATGAGGTCGGCATCGACGGGAATACCGTGCTTGAAGCCAAACGACTCGACCACGACGTTGATGGTCGGTTGGGTTTCTGAGCGGAAACTCTGGTGAACAAGGGTCGCCGTTTGGTTCGGGTTGAGACCCGTGGTGTCGAGGACAACGTCCGCGATTTCACGGAGCTTTTCCAGGCGCGAGCGCTCAAGTTGAATGCCGTCGAGGATCGTCCCCGTGCCCTGCAGGGGGTGCGGTCGACGAACGGCCTCATATCGCTTGACGAGGTCGGCGTCTGTGGCGTCCAGGAAGAGAACGCGCAGATCGACTTGCTCGCGGATTCCCGCGATGAGCGGCTCAACGTCCTCGACCGAAGTGCCGCCTCGAACGTCGACGACGACAGCCAAGCGCGACAGAGTCGATTCGGGGTACGTGGCCAGGTCGACGAGAGAGGGAAGCAACTGCGCGGGCAGGTTGTCGATAACGCGCCAACCCCCGTCTTCCAGAGCGTGGGCTGCCGTCGAACGACCCGCACCGGAAAGACCGGTGACGATGATGAGGTGGGCGTTCGAGGGTTCTGTCATGACGCCTTCAGCCTAGTCCTGCGCGGATTGGCTGGAAAGCGCGGAAACAATACGTTCCGCGGTGTTACGGCCGATCCCCGGCACACGCTCGATCTCGTCAACCGTTGCGTTCCGTACCGCGGTCGGGCTCCCGAAATGCTTGATGAGGGACTGGACCCTGGTCGGCCCGATTCCGTCAAGTTCGCCCAGCTCGGACGAGAGCGTTTTGGTGCGTTTTGATCGTTGGTAGCGGATGGCAAACCGGTGGGCTTCATCACGGGCTCGTTGCACCAGATACAGCGCCTCCGAGTTGCGTGGAAGGATGACGGGGAAGCTCTCCCCCGGCAGCCACATCTCTTCGAGTCGCTTGGCGAGGCCGACGACACTCACGCCCGTCAATCCGACGTCGGTGAACGCCCGCTGGGCCGCGTTGACCTGTGGTTGACCGCCGTCAACGAGTAAAAGGCTCGTCGGATAACGCATCGACCCGTTCTCGTCCAGCAAACGCGTCGCGCGACGAGTGACAACCTGATACATCGCTTCGGTGTCATCGCGGGCGCTGGCGACGCCAAAGTGCCGGTAATCGGCGTTGATCGGTAAGCCGTCCTCGAATACAACAAGCGACCCGACGATATCGGTCCCGCCGAGGTGCGAAATGTCGATGCACTCGAGTCGCAGAGGCGCTTCGGGCAGTCCGAGTGCGTCACGCAGGTCCTCGAGGGCACGCGAGCGCGCCACAAAGTCGGTCGAGCGGTGCAATTCGTGTTCGGCGAGTGCGAGAGCGGCATTCTTCGTCACGCTCTCCAACAGCGTCACACGGTCTCCGCGCTTGGGCACGTGAATGCCGACTTTGCCCTTTATTCCGGCCGTGACGCGCGTCTGTGTCAAGAGGGCGGACAACGCGTCGATTGACGACGGCTCGAACGGCACATCAATCAGTGCCGGCGGTGCGTCGTGTTCGTAAACGTTCTCAATCGCCAATTCGAGGATGTCGGGCCGGTCCATTTCGAGTTCGGTGTCGACTGTCCACGAACGAGTGCCACGGACACGTCCACCACGGACGTGGAAGATGGCGACGGCTGCGGACAGCTCGCTTGCGGCGAACCCGATGATGTCGACATCGAGTTCGTCACGCAGAACAACAGCGCTCTTCTCAGCAACCGCGCGCAAAGCCTGGCGCTGGTCACGGTACTTGGCAGCCGATTCGAAGTCGTGGCGTTCCGACGCTGCTTCCATCCTCGCGGTCAGTTCGTCGATCACCGTTGAATCCTGTGTCGACATGAACGCCACGAAGTCCTTGGCAATTTCGCGGTGTTCCTCCGTCGACACGCGCCCAACACAGGGCGCCGCGCATTTGCCGATGTCCCCCAGCAGACACGGGCGATCCTTGCGCCTGGCCTGCTCGAACTGGCTCTTGTCGCAGGATCGAACCGGGTACACGGTCAACAACATGTCGAGCGTCTCGCGGACGGCCCACGCCTTAGTGAACGGGCCGAAATAGACCGTTCCGTCCTTGGCGCGCTGCCTTGCCAGAGTTGCGCGGGGATACTCGTCCCCCATCGTCACCGCGAGATACGGGTAGCCCTTGTCGTCACGGAACTGGATGTTGAAAGGAGGACGGAACTCTTTGATCCATGTGAATTCAAGGTGCAAAGCCTCGAGTTCGGTTCCGACGACGGTCCAATCCACGCGAACGGCGGTTGACACCATTCGTCGGGTGCGTTCCAAGAGACCCGCCGGCGATTGGAAATACGTCGACAGTCGGTTGCGAAGGTTCTTCGCCTTGCCGACGTACAAGATGCGGTCGTTCGGGTCGAAGAACCGATACACGCCGGGATCCGTCGGAATCGACCGCGGTGCCGGGTGCCAGTCGGTCATTTCGCGAGAATCTCCGCGAGGAAGTGCCCGGTGTGACTCGCTTTGACCTTCGCCACGTCCTCGGGGGTTCCCGTCGCAACGATTCGGCCTCCGCCGTCGCCGCCTTCAGGACCGAGATCGATGAGGTGGTCTGCCGAGCGAATGACGTCAAGGTTGTGCTCGATGACGATGACGGTGTTGCCCTTGTCGACGAGAGTGTGCAGGACGGTCAGAAGACGGCGTACGTCCTCGAAGTGAAGACCCGTTGTTGGCTCGTCGAGGACGTACACCGTTCGGCCCGTCGAGCGACGTTGCAGTTCGGTCGCCAGTTTCACGCGCTGAGCCTCACCTCCCGAAAGAGTCGTCGCGGCTTGTCCGAGTCGCACGTATCCAAGACCGACATCAAGCAGCGTCTTCATGAAACGGTGGATGGACGAAATCGCTTCAAAGAACTTCTCGGCCTCTTCGATTGGCATCTCGAGTACGTCCGAGATTGTCTTGCCCTTGTATCGGACCGTCAGCGTCTCGCGGTTGTAGCGCTTTCCGTGGCATTCCTCGCACTCGACGTACACGTCGGGAAGGAAGTTCATCTCGATCTTGATTGTGCCGTCACCGGAGCAGTGCTCGCAGCGGCCACCCCTGACATTGAAAGAGAAACGGCCGGGGCCGTAACCCCGTTCCTTCGCCTCGGGCGTCTCGGCGAACAGGGTGCGAATCTTGTCGAATACGCCGGTATACGTTGCGGGGTTGGATCGCGGTGTGCGGCCGATCGGAGCCTGGTCGACGTGAATGACCTTGTCGAGGTGATCAAGCCCGTCAACCGCCTTGTGCCGTCCAGGAGTCTGCTTCGCGCCGTTGAGGCGGTTCGCCATGACCTTGTAAAGGATGTCGTTGACCAGCGTGCTTTTGCCCGAACCGGAAACGCCCGTCACGGCGACGAAGACACCCAGCGGGAAGGTTGCATCGGCTTCGTGCAGGTTGTTGGCTACAGCGCCGCGGACAGTCACCACGCGGTTGGGGTCCCATTCGCGTCGTTCGGTTCGGTCGGAGACCTTTTCACGACCGGCGACGAATGCGCCCGTGTGTGAACGCTTTTCCGTCAGCAGGCCCTTCAACGAACCAGAGTGAACGACTTCACCTCCGTGTTCGCCTGCACCGGGTCCGATGTCGACAATCCAGTCGGCCGCGTGAATTGTGTCCTCATCGTGTTCGACAACGACGAGCGTGTTCCCGATGTCACGAAGGCGCTCAAGAGTCTCGATCAGACGACGGTTGTCGCGCTGGTGCAGGCCGATGGACGGCTCGTCCAATACGTAGAGGACGCCGGTGAGTCCAGCCCCAATCTGCGTCGCGAGACGGATGCGCTGTGCTTCGCCACCCGAGAGAGTTCCGGCAGCGCGGGACATGGTCAGATAACCAAGCCCAACGTGCAGCAGGAATTCGAGTCGTGCGACGATTTCGCGCAGAACCGCGGCGGCTACGTGCGCGTCGCGGTCGGACAGCGTGAGGTTCGTCATGAACTGGTGAGCCTTCTCGAGCGACTGCTCGGTGGCGTCCGAGATCGACTTACCGTCAATCGTGACGGCCAGCACAGCGGGCGACAGGCGCTGGCCGCTACACGCTTCACACGCGACGATGCGGTGGAAGGACGCGTAGCGCTCCTTTTGCTGGTCGCTCTCTGTCTCGTTGTATTTGCGCTCGACGTACGTCAGCACGCCTTCGAACCCGCGCGACATCGACACCTTGCGGCCGTAACGGTTGCGCCAACGGATCACGATCTCGTGGTTGTTTCCGTACAGCACAGCGTTCTGGGCCTCTTCCGGGAGATCCTTCCACGGAGTGTCAAGACTGAAGTCCATCTCGGCCGCCAAGCCCTCTGCGAGGCGTTCGAAGTAGGGGTAGATCAGTTCCTTGCCGCCCGGCTTCCACGGCAACACGACGCCGCCGCGAATCGACAACTCGGGGTCGTCGAGAATCAGATCAATGTCTGCCATCGACTGTGTCCCGAGTCCGTGACAGACGCTACAAGCACCGAACGGAGCGTTGAACGAGAACGTGCGTGGTTCTATTTCGGTGAGCGTCAGGGCGTGCTGGTTGGGGCACGACAGGTTCTCGGAGAAGGTTCGTGATTCGTCAGTGTCGACGAAGTCAACCACGAGAGTTCCTCCACCCAATTTGAGTGAGGTTTCGACGGAATCGGACAGACGGGCAACGTCGCCGCCGGCAACGAGACGGTCCACCACGACCGAGATGTCGTGTTTGACCTGCTTCTTGAGGACGGGAGGCTCAGTGAGTTGAATCACGTCGCCGTCAACGACTGCGCGCGCAAAACCCTGCCCCAGCAGGTCGGCGAACACGTCGACAAATTCGCCCTTTCGTCCAGCGACAATCGGCGCGAGAAGCTGGAAGCGGGTGTCCTTGGGAAGATCCGCCAATTGGTCGGTGATGTGCTGAGCGGACTGGCGTTGGATCGCCTCGCCACACTCAGGACAATGCGGGACACCGATTCGCGCCCACAAAAGTCGCATGTAGTCATAGATCTCGGTGATTGTTCCGACAGTCGAGCGCGGGTTACGGTTCGTTGACTTCTGGTCAATCGACACGGCGGGTGATAAACCATCGATGAAGTCGACATCGGGGCGATCGACCTGGCCAAGGAACTGGCGGGCATAAGAGGAAAGTGACTCTATATAGCGGCGCTGACCTTCGGCAAACAGGGTGTCAAACGCAAGAGAGGACTTGCCCGAACCGCTCAGTCCCGTGAAAACGACAAGCGAATCTCGAGGAATGTCGAGGTCGACGTTCTTCAGGTTGTGGACGCGTGCGCCCTTGATACTGATGACGTTCTTACCGGGGACTGGAGTGATGGGCACTGCTCAATCCTACGGTCAGCCCAGTTCGCGAGCTTCCCGGAGAGATTTCTTCAAATCGTGAATTTCATCGCGCAAACGCGCGGCCAGTTCGAACTTGAGATCGCTCGCGGCCGCAACCATCTGGGCCGTCAACTGGTCGATCGTGAGTTCGAGATCGTCCGACCGCTCGCCCATCATTTCGGTGTCCGCGATTTCACGCGCGAGGGTCTCGGTGATGTCGGCAATGCGTTTACGAAGGGGCTGCGGGTCGATTCCGTATTCGAGGTTGTAGGCGACCTGCTTTTCGCGACGACGGTCGGTTTCGTCCATCGCTTGGCGCATTGCATCCGTGATGCTGTCCGCGTACAGGTGCACTTCTCCCGAGACGTTTCGCGCGGCACGGCCAATCGTCTGAATCAACGACGTCGCACTGCGCAGGAAGCCCTGCTTGTCGGCGTCGAACACGGCGACGAGTGAGACCTCGGGAAGGTCGAGTCCTTCACGCAACAGGTTGATTCCGACGAGAACGTCGAAGCGGCCGGCGCGCAGTTCGGAGAGCAATTCGACTCGGCGAAGAGTGTCGACGTCCGAGTGAAGGTATTCGACCTTGACGCCCATCCCTCGCAGATAATCCGTGAGGTCCTCGGACATCTTCTTCGTCAAGGTTGTGATGAGGACGCGCTCGTCCTTCTCGACTCGTTGACGGATGCTCTCGAGAACGTCGTCGACTTGACCCTTGGTCGGCTTGACGACGATTTGTGGGTCGATGAGCCCTGTCGGACGAATGATCTGTTCGACGATTCCGTCCGCCACGCCCATTTCGTACTTGCCGGGGGTCGCCGACAGGTACACCTTTTGGCCGACGCGGTCCAGAAACTCCTGGAACTTGAGAGGACGGTTGTCCAGAGCGCTGGGAAGGCGGAAGCCATGCTCGACGAGTGTTCGCTTGCGACTGGCGTCGCCCTCATACATTGCCCCGACCTGCGGAATGGTGACGTGGGACTCGTCGACGATGACGACGAAGTCATCGGGGAAAAAGTCGAGCAGCGTGTGCGGGGGTTCACCTGGTTCGCGACCGTCCATGTGGCGCGAATAGTTCTCGATGCCAGAGCAGAATCCGATCTGTTCCATCATCTCGAGGTCGTACGTGGTGCGCATGCGAAGACGTTGCGCTTCCAGCAACTTGTTCTGGCCTTCGAGTTCCTCGAGTCGAATGGCCAACTCTTCCTTGATGGCTGCCATCGCACGGATCATCGTCTCGCGGCTCGCTGCATAGTGAGTTGCAGGGAAAATCGACACCGAATCCATCTGCTTGACGACCTCACCGGTCAGCGGATGCAGTTGATACAGCGCTTCGATTTCGTCACCGAACATCTCGATGCGGACAGCCAGTTCCTCGTACTGCGGGATGATTTCGATCGTGTCGCCACGGACACGGAACTTTCCACGGCTGAAATCGATGTCGTTGCGTTCGTATTGCATGGCGACGAAGCGCTTCACAATTTCGGTGCGTGAAATCGTTTGGCCGACCTGCAGACCCACCATCGCCTCGAGGTATTCCTCGGAGGAGCCGAGACCGTAGATGCAGGACACCGTTGACACGACGACAACATCGCGGCGTGACAGCAGCGAGTTCGTGGTCGAGTGCCGAAGGCGTTCGACCTCCGCGTTGACGCTCGAGTCCTTTTCGATGAACGTATCCGTCTGAGGAACGTACGCTTCCGGTTGGTAGTAGTCGTAGTACGAAACGAAGTATTCGACCGCGTTCTCCGGCATCAATTCACGGAACTCAGTTGCCAGCTGTGCGGCGAGCGTCTTGTTGTGGGCAAGAACGAGGGCCGGTCGTTGAATCGCCTCAATCAGCCAAGCTGTCGTTGCTGACTTACCCGTACCCGTTGCGCCGAGCAGGACGATGTTCGTCTCCCCCGCGTTGATGCGCGCAGCAAGTTGTTCGATGGCCTTGGGCTGGTCGCCACTGGGAATGTACTCGCTGATGACCTTGAACGGTCTGACGGCGCGAGTGGGTTCCATATGTCCAGATTAGGCGCGGTATGCGCTCTGAATGTCCTCCCAGACCTCATCGACCTGCTCGAGGGTGTCGTCAACGGTTTCGCCGGTGTCGATGATCCAGTCCGCAACCTGCATGCGCTGGACCTCGGTGGCTTGAGCGGCGATGCGCGCATCCGCTTCATCAGCCGTCATGCCGCGCAGGTCAATCAGGCGCTGCCGACGGATGTCGGGGTCGCAGGCAAGAACGATAATCGAATCGAATTCGTCCATCCGGTTCGTCTCGACGAGCAACGGGATGTCATAGACGATGATCGCGTGGGGATCTTCTGCGTAAGCCGCCGCAATTCGCTTCTGCAGTTCGACGCCAATGGCGGGGTGAACAATGGCTTCCAGATCCCGGCGTGCGTCTGCGTCCTCGAAAATGAGTCGACCAAGTGCTGCCCGGTCCAGTTCGCCGTCACCGTCAATCACGCCGATGCCGAATCGAGTGCGAATCGCATCGAGAACTGGGCTTCCCTTGGACTGAACGAAACGAACGAGTTCGTCAGCGGATTCGACGTGCGCACCGAGTTCGCGAAGTCGGTTGGACACAGTCGACTTTCCCGCGGCGATACCGCCGGTCACAGCAATCACAGGCACAGAACTAGCGTAACGACAAAGGGCGGCCGCTTTCGCGACCGCCCTTTGTGACTGAGTTGATTACTCGGCGTCCTTGCCTGCGAGCTTGTCGCGGAGTGCCGCGAGCTGCTCGTCCTCGGCGAGGGTACCGGCCGACTCTTCGGCGGGCGACGAGGAAACGACGTCCGCTGCAGGAGCAACCTCGGGGAACGCTTCAGCTTCAGCGTTCATGCGAGCGACCTGGACCTTGTGAGCCTCCCAGCGAGCCTGAGCTGCTGCGTAGTCACGCTCCCACTTTGCACGCTGCTCGTCGAAGCCGTCCTTCCAGTCACCCGTTGCGGGGTCGAAGCCCTCGGGGTAACGGTAGGTACCGCTCTCGTCGTAATCGGTCGGCATGCCGTAGAGGGCCGGGTCAAACTCGGTACCCTCGGGGTCAACACCGTCGTTCGCCTGCTTGAGCGACAGCGAGATGCGGCGACGCTCGAGGTCGATATCGATGATCTTGACGAAGACGTCGTCGCCGACCGAAACGGCCTGCTCGGCGAGTTCGATGTGGCGACCCGACAACTCGGAGATGTGCACCAGGCCTTCGATGCCGTCAGCGACGCGAACGAACGCACCGAACTGAACGAGCTTCGTGACCTTACCCGGAGCGATTTCGCCGATGGCGTGCTCGCGAGCGAACACCTGCCACGGGTCTTCCTGGGTTGCCTTGAGCGAGAGCGAGATGCGCTCGCGGTCGTTTTCGACCTCGAGAACCTCGACAGTGACTTCCTGGCCGATTTCGACAACTTCCGAGGCGTGCTCGATGTGCTTCCACGACAGTTCCGAAACGTGGATGAGACCGTCAACGCCACCGAGGTCGACGAACGCACCGAAGTTGACGATCGACGAGATGACACCCTTGCGGATCTGACCCTTGGTGATGTTTCCGAGGATCTGGCTGCGGCTCTCGGACTGGGTCTGCTCGAGGAGAGCGCGACGCGACAGAACGACGTTGTTGCGGTTCTTGTCGAGTTCGAGGATCTTGGCTTCGATCTCCTGGCCGAGGTACGGCGTGAGGTCGCGAACGCGGCGAAGCTCGATGAGCGAGGCGGGGAGGAATCCACGGAGACCGATGTCAACGATGAGTCCACCCTTGACGACCTCGATGACCGAACCGGTCACGACGCCATCGGCTTCCTTGACCTTCTCGACATCGCCCCATGCGCGCTCGTACTGGGCACGCTTCTTGGACAGGATGAGGCGACCTTCTTTGTCTTCCTTCTGGAGGACGAGGGCCTCGACAACATCGCCAACGGCGACAACCTCATCGGGGTTGACGTCGTGCTTGATGGAAAGTTCGCGGATGGGGATGACACCCTCCGTCTTGTAGCCGACGTCGAGGAGAACCTCGTCACGATCGACCTTGACGACGGTACCTTCGATGAGGTCTCCGTCGTTGAAGAACTTCAGCGTCTTTTCAACTTCGGCGAGGAAATCCTCGGCTGATCCGATGTCATTGATTGCGACCTGCTTGGTCTGGGTGTTAGTCATATGTTGGTTTGCTCCGAAGGGCATAAATAAAGCCCACGTAATTCTCATCACGCGGGCGGCGGACAGGGAATTGTTGCCGGTTGGCAACGTTCCACTGTACCGCGCCGAGCGCGTGTGGCGCAAACAGACTTACGAGTCGAGGACTGCGGATTTCAGGGTGTCGAGTCCAACTCCCCCGATGTCGAGAACGCGCTTGTGCCACGCCTTGAGCGAGAACGCGTCTCCCTCACGACGGGCAGATTCGGCACGCAGATCTTCGAAAATTCGCTGGCCTACCTTGTAGGACGGTGCCTGCCCCGGCCATCCGAGGTAACGGTTGACCTCGAAACGGACGAATTCGTCTTCCATGAGGACGTTGTCGCGCATGAACTGGAACGCGTAATCCGCGTCCCACATGCCCTTGCCGTCTGGGCGTTGCTTGCCTAAGTGGACACCGATGTCCAGCACGACGCGTGCCGCGCGCATGCGCTGGCCGTCCAGCATTCCGAATCGGTCCCCGTCATCGGCTAAATATCCGAGCTCATCCATGAGACGCTCGGCGTACAGAGCCCAGCCTTCTGCGTGGCCACTCGTGCCAGCCAACGTGCGGCGCCACGTGTTGAGTTCCGCGCTGTTGAAGGTCGCCTGAGCAATCTGCAGGTGGTGTCCGGGGACGCCCTCGTGGTAAACGGTCGTGGTTTCGCGCCAGGTGTCGAACTCGGTGACGCCCTCTGGCACACTCCACCACATGCGTCCAGGTCGGCTGAAGTCGTCAGACGGCCCGGTGTAGTAGATGCCGCCGTCCTTGGTCGGAGCGATCATGCACTCGAGAGCGCGCATCGGTTCGGCAATGTCAAAGTGGGTCTTGCCCAACTCGCGGACCGCGGTATCCGACAGGTTTTGCATCCACGCCTGCAGAGCATCGGTGCCGTGAATCTTGCGCGACGGGTCGGCATCGAGTGCCTTCACGGCGTCGGCAACGCCGCCACCCGAGAGACGCTTGGCAATGGTCTCTTGCTCGTCGACCATGCGGCGCAGTTCTTCGATTCCCCACTCGTACGTGTCATCGAGGTCAATGGTGGCACCGACAAAACTGCGGGAATGGAGTTGGTACAACTCGCGGCCGACGCCATCGCGATCGAGAGCGGCGGGAGCGAGATCGTGTTCGAGGAATCCCGCGAACTCGAGATATGCATTACGAGCGGCCTCTGCTGCCGTGTGCAAAAGCTTGCGCGTGGACTCGGGAAGGTCAGCCGGAGCGGTGTTGGTAGCAAAATCGACGAAGAAGCCCTCTGGTCCGGCGTTTCGCTTGGCTTGCGTGATCACTTCAACGACCTGACGGCGAGCCGGAACAATTCCTTCTGAAATTCCCTGTGCCAGCGTCTCGCGGTACCCGTGAAGCGCCTTGGGGAGGTTCGCCAACTTGTGTGCGATGGTCTCCCAGTTGTCGTGGGTGTCCGTCGGCATGAGGTCGAAGATGTCCCGCAGACCCTGTGCGGGCGAGGCGATGTTGTTGAGGTCGCGCAAATCCCACTTCGCGTCGTGCAGTTCAATCGTTAGTTCGAGTTCGCGTGCAAGGTCCATCTTGGTGACGCGATCGATGTCGTCGACGGGTTCCGCAGCATCGAGTTTCGCGAGCGTGCTCGCAACGGCCGCACGATGTGCCTCGGCTCCAGCAGGCGACAAATCGGCGAATCCTGTGACGTCGCCATCGCGACCGAGCCAGATGCGAGCATCAGGGTCCAGTTCACAGATTGTGTCGACCCATTCCTCTGCGACACGGTCAACGGCGGTAGGGATGCGCTCAGTACTCATGAGACAGAGCCTAGTGACCAGCCTCGCGCCACGAGTGACCGACACCGACCTGGACGTCCAGCGGTACAGAGAGTTCGACGGCGTGTTCCATCGCCTCTTCCACAAGTTTCCGGACCTTGTCCGTCTCGCCCTTTGCGACCTCGAAGACCAATTCGTCGTGAACTTGCAGCAGCAATCGAGACTTGAGCCCTGCCAACCGGACAGCTTCGGCCGCACGAATCATCGCGATCTTCATGATGTCGGCGCTGGTTCCTTGAATGGGCGCGTTGAGCGCGGCGCGCTCGGCATTGTCGCGGACCATGCGGTTGCTGCTGGCGAGGTCGGCAAAACTCCGCTTGCGGCCGAAAACGGTCGTCGTGAACAGATCCTTGCGGGCCTGTACGACGCCGGATCGGAGGTAATCGCGAACCTTGCCGAATCGGGCAAAGTAATCCCCCATCAGCGCCTTGGCTTCCGAATTCTCAATGCGCAGCTGTTTGGCCAGACCGAAGGCGGAAAGACCGTAGGCAAGTCCGTACGACATCGCCTTGACCTTCGACCGCATCGCGGGGGTGACTTCGGCCGGGTCTACGCCGAACACCTTCGCGCCGACGAACCGGTGTAGGTCCTCGCCAGAGCGGAACGCTTCGATTAAGCCCTCGTCACCAGAAAGGTGCGCCATGATGCGCATCTCGATTTGCGAGTAGTCGGCGGTGAGTAGCGTTTCGTGCGCGGAGTCGCTGATAAAGGCAGCGCGAATTTCGGCACCGACATCGCTGCGAATCGGGATGTTCTGCAGATTCGGGTCCGTCGAGGACATGCGTCCCGTTTGAGCGCCAACCTGGTCGAACGAGGTGTGGATACGTCCGTCCGGTTTGATGCTCTTGCGGAGCGTCTCGACGATCTGTGCGAGTTTTGTCTGCTCACGGTGCTCGAGAAGGCCATCCAAGAACGGGTGGGGGTTCTTCTCCTGCAAATCGGCCAGCGAAGCGGCGTCGGTGGAATACCCCGTCTTCGTCGAGCGCGTCTTGGGCATCTGCAATTGGTCGAACAGCACATCCTGCAGTTGTTTGGGCGACGACAAGTTCATCTCGTGCCCGATCATCTCGAACAACTTCTTGGCGGTCGCGTCAGCCGAGGCAACCAAGCGTTCGTAGAGTTCGTCAAGGATTCCCTTGTCCACTGCGATTCCGGCGCGTTCCATCTCCACGAGAACGGGAATCAGCGGCAACTCAATGTCGCGCTCGATGGTCTGCTGGCCCTCGTCGAGGCGGGACTCCAGTTCGGCGTCAAGTTGCGTCAGAATCCACGCTGTCGTCGCCAGAGCGGCGGAATCGACGGTGGGGACGAGTTCGTCCGCAGGAGCCGCGGCGGGAACGTCGAGGCCCGTCAGCGTTCGAGCAATGTCGGGAAGGTCGAGCGACTTCGACGATGTGTTCTCGAGCCACGCCGCGATTCGGGTGTCACGAACGACTCCCGCGATGGGCAGCCCAAGTTCAGCGAGGCGGTGACCCAACTTCTTGCCGTCGTGGACGATCTTGGGGGCGTCAGAAGCGAGCCAGGCGTCAAATCCGGTGTGTTCCAGTGACTTTGCCACTCGGACCGATCGCACCGCATCGGTCGGCGACGCGATTCCGATCGCACAACCGTCGATGTCGGGTTCAATGACCAGGCCAAGGCGGGTTTCGGAATTATCCGTCAGCCACTTCGACAGCTCTTCATCGCCGATATGGCGCGGCTCTGGTGCAGCGACAGTCGGCCGTGAAGGCGTCTCCGGTGTAGTCGTGGGAATGTCCGATGCGTCGACACCGCCGAATTGCAGGACACGCTGTTTGAGGCTGCGGAATTGAAGTCGATCAAACACCTCGACGACAGCAGGACCATCAATCGGCTTGCGTTCCAAGTCGTTCGGCCCGAACGGCAACTCAACATCGCGAATCAGTTTGTTCAATCGCGCGTTGCGCTCGACGTTGCCAATCTGGTCGCGCAGGTTTTGTCCGACGACACCGCCGATTTCGTCACGGTGTGCAAGAACTTCGTCGAGCGATCCGTACTGCTGGATCCACTTGACGGCGGTCTTTTCGCCGACCTTGTCGACACCGGGAAGGTTGTCGGAGGTTTCGCCGACGAGAGCGGCAATGTCGGGGTACTGGTCTGGGCGGATTCCATAGCGTTCTTCGACCGAATCCGGTGTGTATCGCTTGAGCTCTGCGACTCCACGCGCACTGGGATACAGCAGCGTCACATCGTTCGTCACCAACTGGATCGTGTCGCGGTCCCCCGAGACGACCAGCACGTGCATCCCAGCCGCCTGACCCTGGGTCGACAGCGTCGCGAGGATGTCGTCAGCCTCGAAGTTTTCCTTCTGGATGGTGACGATGTTCATCGCCTTGAGCGCCTCTTGAAGCAAGGGAACCTGGCCGATGAACTCTGGTGGTGTTTCGCCACGAGTTCCCTTGTATTCCGGGTATTCAGCGGTACGGAACGAGTATCGAGAAATGTCGAACGCGACGGCGACGTGTGTCGGCTTTTCGTTCTGCAAAATCGTGAGGAACATCGACAGGAAGCCGTGAATGGCGTTGGTGTGTTGACCGCCGGAGGTCTGGAACGACTCGAGCGGGAGGGCGTAGAACGCCCTGAACGCGAGGGAATGACCGTCGATGAGCAGAAGGGTAGGCTGGGCGCTGTCGGTCACGGGTTCAGCCTACCGAGCGGCGCCGACGGAAGGACATCGACATGGGGATTACCGACCACTTGCACCCCGAGTTGCAGGATCGATTCTCGAACGGCGGTGGCGAACTCGCCCAGAAAATGGGAATCGAATACCTCGAACTCGGTGCAGAGCGCTCTGTCGCACGCATGCCGGTCGAAGGAAATCGTCAGGTCGTCGGCATCCTGCACGGCGGCGCTCACGTCGTTCTCGGTGAATCGCTCGGGTCGCTGTCGGCCGCGATTCACGCCGGCCCCGGGCGCTACGCCGTCGGAATCGACGTCAACGCGACTCACACCAAGTCGATCGCAGAAGGATGGGTCACGGCGACCTGCACCGCGATTTCTCTGGGGCGGTCCATTTGTGTTCACGAAATCGCCATCACGAACGACGCGGGTGATCGCCTGTCCACAGTTCGCATCACCAACCTGTTGCGAGACCAGTAATCATGATTGCGGCGCAATTCATCTTTCAGCCCGGCACGTACGACGACGAGTTTTACGCGCTCGATAAGGCAATCGAGGACGCAGCAGCCGAGATGCCCGGATTCCTCGGAACTGATCGCTGGTACTCCAAGGACGGGCTTCGAACAAACTCGATCTACTACTTCGAGTCGATGGCCGACCTGACGAAACTGGGTCGTTTCACGGAACATCGAGACGCAAAAGGCAAAGTGTCCCGTTGGTACGAAGGCTTTCAGGTCGTCGTGACCGAGGTTATTGCGTCCTACGGCGACGGGAACATCCCCCACATCGCCGGGAATACACGGTCTTAGCCGAGTTGCTCGATGACGGCTTGGGCAACTTCGCCCATCGTCAAACGGCGGTCCATCGACGCCTTCTGAATCCAGCGGAAGGATTCGGGCTCGGACAGCTTCATCTTCGACTGCAGCAGACCCTTTGCCCGATCGAGGAGCTTTCGCGTTTCGAGGCGTTCTAGGGCGTCGGCGTACTCCGCTTCGAGTTGTGACTGTTCCTGGTATCGCGAAAGGGCAATCTCGACCTGTGGCAAAAGACGTTCGGGCGTGAATGGCTTGACGACGTAAGCAATCGCCCCTGCCTCGTTGGCGCGGGCGACGAACTCGGGTTGAGCGAACGCAGTCAACATGACGACGGGCGCCAGGCGTTCTTTGCCGATGACCTCGGCTGCGCTGAGCCCGTCCATCTTCGGCATGGTGATATCCATGACGACCAGATCGGGCTTGTGTTCGCGCGTGAGTTCGATTGCGGCCTCACCGTCGGATGCTTCACCGACGACATCGAAGCCCGCTTCACGCAAAACTTCGACAATATCCATACGGATGAGGGCCTCATCCTCGGCGACGACGACGCGTCGGGCTGTGCTGGTTTCACTCACGGTGTCAGCCTACGGTATCCTCTAAAGCGCTGGCCGAATTGGCGGAATGGCAGACGCGGAGCACTCAAAATGCTTTGTCCGGAAGGGCGTGTGGGTTCAAGTCCCACATTCGGCACACAAAAATGGGCGGGGATTATTCCCCGCCCATTCCTTGTTAAGTGCTACTTCTTTGGCGCTTCGGTGCCGACGACGTGAACGCGCAGGTCGTTCGTCGATCCCACAACCCCGGGAGGCGATCCCGAGATGACGACAACCTTGTCGCCCTTCTGGGCAAGACCCTCGGCGAGAAGCGACTCGTCGACCTCTTCGAACATCTGGTCGGTGTGCGTGACGGGTGCGACGAGATACGAGGTGATGCCCCAGTACAGCGCCATGCGACGACGAATTGCTTCGTTTGTCGCGAACGCCTTCATGGGGATGCGGAAGCGAAGACGCGACATTCGACGAGCGGAGTCACCCGATTCCGTGAAGACGCAGACGTACTTGGCCTCAACGAAGTCGGCAACCTCTGCTGCGGCGAGGGTGATTGCTCCTCCCTGGGTGCGCGGCTTGGTGCCGAGCGGCGGGATGCGCTCAAGGCCGTGCTCTTCGGTGTTCTCGACAATTCGTGCCATCGTGGCGACGGTAACGACCGGGTATTCGCCGACCGAGGTCTCCCCCGACAACATGACGGCGTCTGCGCCGTCGAGGATCGCATTCGCGACGTCCGACGTTTCTGCGCGGGTAGGGACAGGCGATGAAATCATCGACTCGAGCATCTGCGTCGCGACGATGACCGGTTTGGCCATGCGACGAGCCGCTTCGACGGCGCGCTTTTGGACAAGCGGAACCTGCTCGAGCGGCAATTCGACACCGAGGTCACCACGGGCGACCATGATGGCGTCGAACGCGTCGACGATTTCGTCAATCGCGGCGACGGCCTGAGGCTTTTCAATCTTGGCGATGACGGGAAGGCGAATGCCCTCTTCCGCCATGATTTCGTGAACACGAGTGATGTCACTGGCGTTGCGAACGAAGGAGAGCGCGATGTAGTCGGCTCCGATACGAAGACCCCAGCGAAGGTCGTCCTCGTCCTTTTCCGACAGAGCCGGGACGTTGACGGCGACACCGGGAAGGTTGATTCCCTTGTTGTTGGAGATCGCGCCTCCGACGATTACTTCGGTGCGAACACGAACACCGTCGGTGTCGAGAACCTTGAGGTTGATCTTGCCGTCGTCGATGAGAAGCGTGTCACCAGCGGCGACGTCCTGCGGCAGACCCTTGAATGTCGTGCCAACGATGTCCTTGGTGCCTTCGATGTCCTCTGTCGTGATGGTGAAGATGTCACCGGTTGCGAGGTCGTGGGGACCGTTCGCGAACTTGCCGGTACGAATCTTGGGACCTTGAAGGTCGACAAGCACCGCGACGGGCTTACCGAGATCGGCAGCGGCCTTGCGCACATTCGCGTAAACCGCTTCGTGAACCTCGTGCGAACCGTGGCTGAGGTTCATTCGAGCGACGTCAACACCCGCTTCGATGATGGCCTTGATGTTTTCGTACGTGTTCGTCGCGGGGCCGAGCGTGGCAACGATTTTGGCGCGTCTCATGGTGTCCTTTGTGGTGGTGGAAGGTACGACTAGAAGTGTATCGGGGCGTCGTGGGCGGTTACGGGTGCGGGAAGATTGGTGCGCCCACCGAGGAAAGCGTCGGCGCGAGCGGCGGCCGAACGGCCTTCGGCGATTGCCCAGACGATGAGCGACGCTCCTCGGCCAGCGTCTCCGGCGACGAAAACGCCCGGAACGTTGGTCTCGAAGTCCTTGGATCGAGCGACGTTTCCGCGAGCAGTGATGTCAACACCCAATTGCTTGGACATGACGCCGCCTTCTGCGCCGGTGAACCCGAGTGCGAGGAAAACGAGGTCGGCTGGGATGGTCTTTTCGGTCCCAGGAGTCGGACGACGTCCGCCATCGAAGTATTCCGTTTCGGCAACGACGAGACCGGTGAGTTTGCCTGACGCGTCACCGACGAATTCGACAGTCGAGGCGAGATACGTGCGCTCGCCTCCCTCTTCGTGAGCGCTCTGCACCTCGAAGACGGTGGGGTCCATCGGCCATGGCTGGCTGGATGGGCGCTCGTCGCCTGGCTTCTTACCGATTGCCAGGGTCGTGACCGACGCCGCGCCCTGACGAAGTGCGGTGCCGAGGCAGTCAGCGCCGGTGTCACCGCCGCCCAGGATGATGACGTGCTTGCCCTTGGCATCGATGAGGTCGACCGGGTTCTCCCCCGCGACTGCGCGGTTGGACGGGACGAGGTAGTCCATCGCCAGATGAATGCCGTCAAGAGCCCGACCGGGGATGTCGATTTCACGACCGACAGGAGCACCGGTCGTCACGATCACGGCGTCGTATCGGGCACGCAGGTCGTCCCACGAAATATCCACACCGATGGTCACACCGGGACGGAATCGAGTTCCCTCTGCCTCCATTTGCGCGAGTCGGCGATCGAGGTGCGACTTTTCCATCTTGAAGTCAGGGATGCCGTAACGCATCAGGCCACCGATTTTGTCGTCTCGTTCGAAGACGGCAACGGTGTGACCAGCGCGCGTGAGTTGCTGTGCAGCAGCCAGGCCTGCAGGGCCCGAACCGACGACAGCAACGGTCTTTCCGGTCAAGCGGTCGGGAATGATCGGCTGGATGTAGCCGCGCTCCCACGCTGTGTCGATGATCGACAATTCGGACTGTTTGATCGTGACGGCAGGCTGGTTGATGCCCAAAACGCAGGACGATTCGCACGGTGCCGGACAGAGGCGACCAGTGAATTCAGGGAAATTGTTCGTGGCGTGAAGGCGTTCAATCGCGCCCTTCCAGTCGTCGCGATAGACGAGATCGTTCCACTCGGGAATCAAGTTCCCCAGCGGGCACCCCTGGTGGCAGAACGGAACACCGCAGTCCATACAGCGACCGGCCTGGCGTTCAATCTGACCGGCTTCGCGCTCTTCGTAGACCTCTTTCCAGTCGCGCAAACGCAACGGAACAGGCCGACGAGCCGGAGTCTCGCGCGTGGTCGTCGTCAGGAATCCTTTGGGGTCAGCCACCGGTCACCTCCATGATTTGGGCCCAGACTTCGTCGCCATCGGGGTCGATTCCAGCGGACGCAGCCGTGTTGCGGATGATCGTGACTTGCTGGAAGTCGCGCGGGATGACGGCGGTGATGCGGGATACGGTGTTCTCCCAGTCGGCGAGCAACCCGGCGGCATAAACCGACCCGGTCTCGTCCGCGTGAGTCTGGACAATCGCCTTGACCGTCTCCGCTTCGTCACCGGACAACGGCGACAGGATCAATTCGCCCTTTGCCAACGCGGCCTGGTTGACGTTCGCAGTGTTGAGGTCGAGGACGTAGGCGTAACCACCACTCATTCCGGCGCCGAAGTTTCGACCGGTTTGACCCAGGATGACGGCGGTTCCACCGGTCATGTACTCGAGAGCGTGATCACCGACACCTTCGACAACGGCCGTGGCGCCAGAATTGCGAACACAGAAACGCTCTCCGACGACACCGGCGATGAAGAGTTCACCGCTCGTTGCACCATAACCGACAACGTTTCCGGCGATGATGTTTTCGTTGGACGGATACGCGGCGTCAGCGTGCTGACGAACAATGACTCGCCCTCCGGAGAGGCCCTTGCCGACGTAGTCGTTGGCATCGCCTGTCAGTCGCAGCGTGATTCCTCGGGGTACGAATGCTCCGAGTGACTGACCAGCGGCACCTGCAAGCGAAATGTCGATGGTGTTCGGCTCGAGACCGAATTCGCCGTATGCCTTCGTGAGTTCGTGTCCCAACATCGTTCCGATTGCACGGTCAGTGTTGCGGATGGTGGTCGAAAGCGTGACGGCCTCGCCCTTGATGAGTGCAGGCGTCGCGCCACGGATGAGTGCGTGATCGATGTGCTCGTCGAGCTCGTGGTCTTGCTGTGACACATTGAAACGTGGAGCATCGGAAGCGAATTCCGGCCCGGTGAGGATCGGAGACAAATCGAGTCCGTCCGACTTCCAGTGAGAGACAGCCTGGTCGACGTTGAGAACTGAGCGATGCCCAATCGCCTCGGCGAGCGTGCGGAATCCGAGCGACGCAAGAATCTCACGCACCTCCTCCGCGATGTACTCGAAGAAGGTCTCGACAAACTCGGGCTTGCCCGTGAAGCGCTCGCGCAACAGGGGGTTTTGCGTCGCGACACCGACCGGGCAGGTGTCAAGGTGGCAGACGCGCATGAGGATGCAACCGGAAACAACCATCGGAGCGGTCGCGAAACCGTATTCCTCTGCACCGAGAAGTGCCGCGATGACGACGTCTCGACCGGTCTTCATCTGACCATCGACCTGAAGAACGATGCGACCGCGCATGTCGTTAAGCATGAGGGTCTGCTGTGCCTCTGCAAGCCCCAACTCCCACGGCGTCCCCGCGTGCTTGAGGGAGGACAGCGGGCTTGCACCCGTTCCCCCGTCGTGACCAGAGATGAGAATGACGTCTGCCTTGGACTTGGCAACTCCGGCTGCAACGGTTCCGACGCCCGACTCGGACACGAGTTTGACGTGGATACGCGCTGCGGGGTTCGAACGCTTGAGGTCGAAAATCAGCTGCTTGAGATCTTCAATCGAGTAGATGTCGTGGTGTGGCGGAGGCGAAATCAGTCCGACACCGGGCGTGCCCATGCGTGTCTCTGCAATCCACGGGTACACCTTGTTGCTCGGCAACTGGCCACCCTCGCCGGGCTTTGCGCCCTGCGCCATTTTGATCTGGATGTCGTCCGCGTGCGTGAGGTACATGCTCGTCACGCCGAAACGGCCTGAGGCGACCTGCTTGATGGCGGAGCGGCGCTCTGGGTCGAGAAGGCGCTCGACGGACTCGCCGCCCTCACCCGTGTTCGATCGTGCTCCAAGGCGGTTCATCGCGATGGCGAGCGTCTCGTGCATCTCGGAGGAGATGGCGCCATAGGACATCGCGCCTGTCGAGAAGCGCTTGATGATGTCCGACGCCGACTCGACCTCGTCGATGGAAATCGGTGCGCGGTCCGAGTTGAACTTGAACAGACCGCGGAGGGTCATCAGGCGCTCGGCCTGCTCGTCGACAGCGCGCGTGTAGTCGCGGAAGATGTCGTAGCGCTTGCTCCGCGTTGCGTGCTGGAGCTTGAAAACAGTTTCGGGGTTGAACAGGTGCGGCGGACCCTCGCGGCGCCACTGGTACTCGCCACCGGTTTCCAGCTCGGCGTGCGGATTCGCTTGAGTGCCGTAGGCGCGAAGGTGCCGCATGCGGTTTTCCTGAGCGAGGATGTCGAGCGTGATGCCGCCGAGCAGGCTAGTCGTGCCTGCAAAGTACTTGTCGACGAGTTCCTGGCTGAGTCCGAGTGCCTCGAACGTCTGTGCACCGGCGTAGGACGCAACGGTCGAGATACCCATCTTCGACATCGTCTTGAGAACACCCTTACCCAGCGCGTAGATGACGTTCGCGACGGCCTTGTCCGGAGTGACGTTCGAGATGCGACCCTCGCGAACGAGAAGCTCGGCCGTCTCCATCGCGAGATACGGGTTGATCGCGGATGCACCAAAGCCAACGAGCGTTGCGACGTGGTGGACTTCGCGGACGTCACCCGCTTCAACCACGAGCGACGACTGCATCCGTCGACCAGCGCGGATGAGGTGGTGGTGAACGGAAGACAGCATGAGCAGCGACGGAATCGGCGCGAGGTCCTGGTCGGAGTCGCGGTCACTGAGGACGATGAACGTGATGCCGTCGTCGAGCGCACTGTCGACCTCTGCACACATCGCGTCCAGGCGACGTTCCATGGCTTGGGCTCCGTCATCGATGCGGTAGAGGCCAGAGACGACACGCGTCGCGGGACGACCGTCGTTGTCGAGGTGAATGATCTTGGCCAGTTCGTCGTTGTTGATGACGGGGAAATCGAGTGCAACCTGGCGAGCGTGTTCCGGAGTCGCGTCGAGAAGGTTGCGCTCTGGTCCAAGACCGACCTGCATCGACGTCACGACCTCTTCACGGATCGAGTCGAGCGGCGGGTTTGTCACTTGGGCGAATTGCTGTGAAAAGTAGTCGAACAGTAGGCGGGCACGGTCGGATAGGACAGCGACCGGTGTGTCCGAGCCCATTGCGCCGAGAGGTTCAGCCCCCGATTGCGCCATCGGCGTGATGAGCACTCGCACTTCTTCTTCGGTGTACCCGAAGGTGCGCTGGCGACGTTGAATCGATGCCGGAGTGTGAACGATGTGCTCGCGCTCGGGAAGCTCTTGAAGTTGGATCTCGTTTTCGCGAACCCACTCCCCCCAAGGCTCAAGCGACGCAATGTCGTTCTTGATCTCGTCGTCCTCGATGATGCGTTGGTTCACCGTGTCGACGATGAACATGCGTCCAGGCTGGAGGCGACCCTTGCGCACAACTTTCGAGGGGTCGACGTCGTAGACACCGATTTCGGAAGCCATGACGACAAGTCCGTCATCCGTGACGAGGAAGCGGCCGGGCCGAAGACCGTTACGGTCGAGCGTCGCACCGGCGATTGACCCGTCCGAAAACGCTAAGGCGGCTGGGCCGTCCCAGGGTTCCATCAGCATCGAGTGGTACTGGTAAAACGCGCGACGCTTTGTGTCCATCGCAAGGTCGTTCTCCCACGCTTCAGGAATCATCATCATGATCGCGTGCGGCAGTGAACGTCCCGACAGCTCGATCAGTTCGACAACCTCGTCGAACGATGCCGAGTCGCTGCCGTCTTCCGTAACAATCGGGAAGAGCGGCTTCAAGTCGCCAAGCAACGGAGACGCGAGTTGGGACTGGCGGGCGCGCATCCAGTTGCGGTTCGCGCGGACAGTGTTGATTTCACCGTTGTGCGCGATGAAGCGGAACGGGTGCGCCAGCGGCCACGACGGGAACGTGTTCGTTGAGAATCGCGAGTGCACGAGCGCAAGTGTTGACTCGACTCGCTCGTCGGAGAGGTCGGGGAAGAACGGCTCGAGTTGAAGAGTCGTGACCATTCCCTTGTACACGATGGTGCGGCTCGACAACGAGGGGAAATAGGTTCCCAGTTCGCGTTCCGCGCGTTTGCGAAGTCGGAACGTCAGACGGTCAAGTTCGATGCCAGAAGCAGAACCGTTTTTGTCTGTGACAACGAGTTGTTCGAACGCTGGCATGACGTCACGGGCCAGTGAGCCGAGGTGTTCGGGGTCGACGGGCACTTCACGCCATCCAAGGACGGTCAAACCCTCCTCTGATGCAATGCCTTCGATCCCTAACTTTTCCGCCGATCGCTGCGCCGCATCTAAAGGCAGGAAGGCGATGCCGACGGCGTACTGCCCAACTGCTGGGATAGCGAAACCGAGAACCGCACGGAAAAAGGCATCGGGTATCTGGATAAGAATTCCGGCTCCGTCACCGGTACCGGCATCAGACCCGACAGCACCACGGTGTTCGAGGTTTCGAAGACTCGACAGCGCGGTTTCGATGATGTCGTGACCAGCGAATCCACGCGTCGTTGCCACCATCGCAAAACCGCACGAGTCTTTCTCGTCGGCGGGGTTGTACAACCCCGACTTCTCGGGGATTAAACCAAAGCGACTAAAAGGGCTCACCATGGGGCAACGTCCTTCCTGGCAATGGGACGACGTCGGCCCGCGAATAGGGGAAAAGTGCTAACTAGCGCTTTCGCGAGGTGCTTGTGGCGGCGCGGCGCTTAGGGCTCGATCCGTCTCCGTCGACAAGTTCAGCCTTGGTGTAGGTGTTCTTGGAGTCTACCGTTTTCGGGTCCTTCCAGCCACGACCCTCGACGTATGCGCTCGGTTCAGCTCCCGGGTGGCGTCGACCCTGGACGTACCAGATGGCGAAACCAAGAACGATTGCAGCGACGGATGCCCAGACATTCACACGAATGCCGAAGACTGTCTCACTGGGGTCGAGACGAATTGTCTCGATTGCGACTCGACCAATGCCGTACCAAATCAGATACAGACCGAACTGGCGACCCCATTGGAGGTGTGCTCGACGAGCAAGTGCGACAATCACAATCGCGCCGAGGACGTTCCACATCGCTTCGTAGATGAAGACGGGGTGGAACAAAGTTCCAGGAGCGAGACCGATCGGGTACGCAGGGTTTGTCGAGTCAATCGGCAGTCCCCACGGGAGGTCGGTCGGGATTCCGAAGAGTTCGTTGTTGAACCAGTTTCCGAATCGGCCGAATGCCTGGGCAATGAGCAGACCGGGCACGACTGCGTCAAGCAACGTCGTGAATCGCAGTCCGACAAGGCGCGACCCGATGTACGCACCGACGGCCCCCAGAATCAGTGCACCGAAAATCGCCATTCCGCCCTGCCAGACGTAAAAGACGGTCATGATGTCTTGACCCGCGAAGTAATCGTTCGGGTGCGTCAGCACGTGGTACGCGCGACCACCGACGATTCCCAACGGAATCGCCAGCAACATGACGTCGAGAACGAGCCACGGCTCAACACCGCGCGCGACAAGGCGGCGGTTTGTGATGAAGAGAGCGACGATGATTCCAACGAGAATGCACAGCGCATAGGCGTGGATCGTCACGTTGAATGTCGCCCACGATGCTCCCGCGTTGCGGAGGATTTCACCAATGTTGAATGACTGCCATTCGAGTGGTGGCGTGGGGAAACTTGCGATAATCACGGGAGTCCTTTCGAGGAATTCTTAGCCTACGGCTTTGATTTACTGGTGCCGGTAGCGAGCGCGGCGGTGATGTCACGTACTCCATTGACGCCATCGGTGTCCAGAGTCTTGACCAGAAGTGACCCCACGATCGCGCCATCCGCATAGGCGCAGACGTCGTGGACCTGCTCTGCGGTCGAGATGCCGACGCCGACACACACGGTCTTTGCGCCGACGTCGCGAAGGCGACCGACGAGAGTGCGTGCCGCTGCATCAAGGTCTTCGCGAGCACCAGTGATACCCATGGTGGAAACTGCATAAACGAATCCACGCGAAATCTCAACAGTTGCGCGAAGTCGTTCGTCAGTGGACGAGGGTGCTGCAAGGAAAACTCGATCGAGGTAGTGCTTGTCGGAAGCGGCGACCCATTCGGCGGCTTCATCGGGGATGAGGTCTGGTGTGATGAGTCCCGCTCCCCCGGCGGCGGCCAGATCGGCTGCGAATCGGTCAATCCCGTATTGAACGACTGGGTTCCAGTAGGTCATGACCAAAATAGGAACGTCGACTCGCGCTGTCACCGCACGAATGATGTCGAAGACGTTCTTGACGCGAAAACCGTTTTCGAGCGCGCGATTCGTCGCTTGCTGGATGACAAGGCCGTCCATCACCGGGTCTGAATAGGGGATGCCCAGTTCGATGATGTCTGCACCGCCCTCGGCAAGTGCGACGAGTGCGTCTACCGATTCGTCAACGGACGGGAATCCAGCCGGCAAATAGCCGACGAGGACTCCCCTGCCCTGTTCCTCGGCGGCACGGATGGTTTCAGTGACGCGCGACATCAACGACCGTCCTTGAGGAATCCGAAGTAGCGACCGGCTGTTTCCATGTCCTTGTCCCCACGTCCCGAGTTGTTGATGAGAATGATGTCGTCGGGTGCCATGGTTGCTGCGAGCTTCAACGCTCCGGCGAGAGCGTGTGCGGTTTCGATCGCGGGGATGATTCCCTCCGTACGCGACAGGCTCAGCAGGGCCTGCATCGCCTCGTCATCGGTGATACCGATGTACTCGGCACGACCGGAGTCACGCAACCATGCGTGCTCGGGTCCAACACCCGGGTAGTCGAGACCTGCCGAGATCGAGTGTGATTCGATGGTCTGACCGTCCTCATCTTGCAGGACATAGGTCTTTGCTCCGTGAAGAACGCCGGGGCGACCACGTTCCAGGGTTGCCGCGTGGCGGGGTGTATCGATACCGTCACCAGCTGCTTCGTAGCCAACCAGACGAACATCGTCATCTAGGAAGGCGTGGAAGATCCCAATGGCGTTCGAGCCGCCTCCGACGCAGGCGACGACGGCAGTCGGCAGTTTGCCTTCAGCGGCCAAAAGCTGTTCGCGGGCTTCATTGCCGATGATCGAGTGGAAATCGCGCACCATGACCGGGAACGGGTGAGGACCAGCGACAGTTCCGAGCAGGTAGTGAGTTGAGTCGACATTGGTGACCCAGTCGCGCATTGCCTCGTTGATCGCGTCTTTCAACGTGCGCGATCCGTGCGTGACGGGTACGACTGTCGCTCCGAGCAGGTTCATGCGAGCAACGTTGAGCGCCTGTCGCTCGGTGTCGACCTCGCCCATGTATACGACACACTCCATACCGAACAGTGCAGCCGCCGTTGCAGTGGCAACACCGTGCTGACCGGCACCGGTCTCAGCGATGAGTCGTGACTTTCCGAGACGCTTTGCCAGAAGTGCTTGTCCGAGAACGTTGTTGATTTTGTGCGAGCCCGTGTGGTTGAGGTCCTCGCGCTTGATAATGATTCGCGCACCTCCAGCAATCGCGGCGAAGCGTGGCACCTCGGTCAACAGTGAGGGTCGTCCCGTGTACGAACGGTGCAATTCAGTGAGCTCCGCCTGGAAGGTGGGGTCGTCCTTCGCGGCGAGGTAAGCGGCATCGAGTTCGTCGAGCGCCTTGATCAGGGATTCGGGGACAAAACGTCCACCAAATTCACCGAAGTAAGGACCGGTTTCGTCACGCAGGGACATCAGCTCACTCCTCGGAATTCACGGACACGGTCGGCGGGATTGCCGGACGTGACAAGCGCCTCGCCGACCAAGACAACGTCGGCTCCGGCGTTTCGATATGCAACGACATCGTTGACGTCAGCAACGGCTGACTCGGCGATAGCGATAGCGGATGCGTCGATGAGGTGTCGTACCTCACCGAAAAGGTTGCGGTCCATTTCGAACGTGGACAGGTTACGCGCATTGACGCCGACGAGTCGAGCGCCAACGTCGGATGCACGACGAACTTCATCTGCCGAATGCGTTTCGACGAGAACCGCGAGTCCTAGTTGCTGCGCAAAGGTGTGAAGTCGTGCGAGCACTGGCTGTTCAAGCGCCGCGACAATGAGCAGAACGATGTCGGCACCGAAAGCCCTGGCCTCGAGGATTTGGTATTCCTCGGCGATGAAATCTTTGCGCAAGAGCGGAACGGATACGGCGTCACGCACGGCGATGAGGTCGTTGATGGACCCGCCGAACTTACGGCCCTCGGTCAGAACGGAAATCGCGTCAGCGCCCGATTCGGCATATTCAGCTGCGAGGTCCTGCGGATCCGGAATGGCTGCAAGCGAGCCCTTGGACGGACTTGAACGCTTGATTTCCGCAATCAGTCGGATGTGGTCCGTAGGTGCCAGCGCACGAAGAGCATCGCGGGGCTCTGGGGAACTCACGGCGCGTTGTTCAATCTCGACGAGCGAGATTCGTTCGCGACGATCGGCGGCGTCTTCGAGGGCGCCTGCCGTGAGTTGGTCCAGCACTGTTAGTGCTTGACCTTGTACTTTGGCCCCTTGACTCCGTAGCCGGCCTTTGCGACGACCCAACCGACGATCGGACCAGCAGCGAGAAGTCCAGCGCTCGCCCATACCAATGCAGGCTGATCCAGCCAGAAGAAGAGTGTTCCTGTTGTAAACGCGACGAGCATGATGATGACCGAGGTCCATGCCGCCGGAGAAGAACCGTGTCCGGGATCGTGTGCAGTGTTCATGGTGAATCCTTTCGTGACCTCAGTCTATCGCGGGCCGAAGTGCGTTCGCGGAGGCGATGGCGCGCAGCGGTGCAGCAGCTTTGTGGACCGTTTCGTCGTACTCACTGTGAGGGTGTGAATCCGCGACGAGTCCTGCACCGGCCTGAACGGATGCGCGATTTCCCACGATGACGGCAGTTCGAATGGCGATGGCGAGGTCGGCATCACCCCCGAAACCGATGTATCCGACAACGCCGCCGTACACGCCCCTGTTGGCGGGTTCCAACTCGTCGATGATTTCCAGTGCGCGTGGTTTCGGCGCGCCAGACAACGTTCCTGCTGGGAAGGTCGATCGGAACACGTCGATCGGGCTTGATCCTTCAGCGAGGTTACCTTCGACGCTCGAAACCAAGTGCATAATGTGCGAGAAGCGCTCGACGGCCATGAATTCTGTCACCTCGACGGATCCCGGCGCGCACACGCGCGAGAGGTCGTTACGGGCGAGGTCCACGAGCATCAGGTGTTCGGCGCGTTCTTTCTCATCGCGAAGCAAACCATCGGCGAGTTCGACATCGAGCTCGGGAGTCGTTCCGCGAGGGCGCGAACCCGCAATGGGGTGGCTGAAGACGCGACCGTCTTCTACCTTGACAAGTGCCTCGGGGCTTGACCCGACAACCTCGAACGCAGTGCCGTCTTCGGTTTCCAGAGCGAGCAGGTACATGTACGGAGATGGATTGAGCGCTCGGAGCATTCGGTACACATCGACGGACGATGCGGTGACCTCAGTGTCGAAGCGCTGGGAAATAACAACCTGAAAAACGTCACCCTCGCGGATGTAGTGCTTCGCCGATTCAATCGACTTCAAGAAGTCAGAGCGTTCCGTCCGAGTCGCGTAAATCGGGGTCGACGTGACCGGCGGTTCAAGCGGTGCCAGGTGCACAGATGTGTCGAGACGAGCAACGAGGTCGTCCAATCGGGTTTGCGAATTTGTCCATTCCGTGTCTGCGTCTCCCCCGTTGAGGACCGCGGTGCAGACGTGGATGACCGACGTTCGGTGGTCGATGACGAGGAGGTCGCGCACGAACACCATCGCTTGCGCAGGGACAACCGATTCGTTGACAGGGGCGTCGGGAAGTTCTTCGATTTCGCGGATGGTGTCCCATCCGAGAAAACCGACGAGACCGCTCGTCAAGGGAGGAAGGTCAGTGTTGTTCGGCGAAGCCCACTTCGCGTAAAGAGCATCTAGCGCATCGAGTCGCTTCACCGGCAGCGGCCCATCGAACGCCTTCTCGATCGACAAACCGTAGTCAATCCAGCGAGTTTCGCCGCCGGACTCGGTCAAGCAACCCCAGGACGAGAGTCCGATGAAGGAATATCGTGACCAGATTCCGCCCTGTTCGGCTGACTCGAGAAGAAATGTTCCGGGCTTAGCCTCGGTGAGGTGCTCGTACAACGCGACAGGTGAAACAGAATCCACGAAGACGCTGCGCAAAACCGTGACAACCGGGCCTTGTGCCCGTGCGGAGTCGAATTCAGAGCGTGTTGTCGTCACAATGTCACCTCTCGTTCGTCGAAACACGTACGCGATCCTGTGTGGCACGCCACACCAGTCTGGTCGACGCGAACTAGCAAAGTGTCTCCGTCGCAGTCAACGCTGAGGGAAATGAGATGTTGAACATTCCCGGAGGTGTCGCCTTTACGCCAGAATTCCTGTCGCGAGCGACTCCAAAAGGTCACGCGACCCTCAACGAGAGTCCGCCGAACGGCCTCGGCGTTCATGTACCCCAGCATGAGCACTTCACCAGAATCGTGCTGCTGGATGACCGCCGGCACAAGGCCGTCGGCGTTGAATGCGATATCGCTGATTGTGCTCATCGGACCTCAATCCCCTCTGTGCGAAGTGCGTCTTTCACGTCACCAATCGTCATCTGATCCGAGTGGAACACCGATGCAGCGAGCACCGCGTCGGCACCGGCCCGCACCGCTGGCGCGAAGTGCTCGATCGAGCCGGCTCCACCCGAGGCGATAAGAGGGACTGCCGCGACGCTGCGAACCGCTTCGATCAGCTGGAGGTCGAAGCCCGTTTTCGTCCCGTCAGCATCGATGGAGTTGACGAGCAACTCCCCCGCGCCACGGTCAACTGCTTCGCGCACCCATGCAAGTGCGTCGATTGTGGTGTGAGTGCGTCCACCGTGCGTCGTGACAACCCAGCCACTTGGGCTGTCGGCGCTCGATGCGATGTCGAGAGACAGAACGAGCACTTGATTTCCGAACCGCTCGGCGATTTCGTTTAGCAACTCGGGACGGGCAACTGCCGCAGAACTCACGCTCACCTTGTCAGCTCCGTGTCCGAGCAATCGGGCAACATCGTCTGATGTCCGAACTCCGCCACCCACGGTCAACGGGATGAAGAGCTTCTCTGCCGTGCGTTCGACGATGTCGTACATGGTGGAGCGGTCGTCGACGGTTGCGGTGACGTCGAGGAAGGTCAATTCGTCTGCACCGGCTTCGTAGTACACCGTCGCGCGGTCAACCGGGTCACCGGAATCCTGCAAATTCTCGAAGTTCACGCCCTTCACCACTCGACCGTCCTTGACGTCGAGACATGGGATGACGCGAACAGCGACGCTCATCAGATCCGAGCGGCGTGAATCGGGCTGACGAGGATGGCGCGTGCGCCGAGTTCGTATAGTTCGTCCATGACGTGGTTTGTCTCAGACTTAGGCACCATTGCACGGACAGCGACCCATTCGGGGTCGCGCAAGGGGGAAACGGTCGGTGACTCGAGACCCGGAGTGATCGCAGACGCCCGTTCGAGAAGAGCGACGGGTAGGTCGTAGTCCATGAGGACGAACTCGCGCGCAACCTTGACCCCGGCAAGACGACGACGCAAGACGTCGATGCCCTTGTCGGGCGACGCTGCGGAAATCAACACCGCGGTGGATTCGAGAATCACGGGGCCGAAAACCTCGAGACCCTGAGCACGAAGCGTCGATCCCGTCGAGACAACATCGGCAACAGCGTCCGCAACGCCAAGCCGAACAGCGGACTCAACTGCCCCATCCAGCTTCACGAGTACGGCCTTGACGCCTTCACGTGCCAGAAAGTCTGCGACGAGTTTCGGATAGGACGTCGCGACGCGCACGCCGGCGAGGTCCTTGACGGAAGCGAAAGCGCCGGGTTTCGCGGCGAACCGGAACGTCGAACTTCCGAAGCCTAGGTCATCGAGTTCAAGAGCATCCGTCTCGGAGTCCAGCAGGAGGTCTCGACCCGTAATCCCGACGTCCAAAGCGCCAGAGCCCACATACGTGGCGATGTCGCGCGGGCGAAGGTAGAAAAACTCAACCCCGTTTCGGTCGTCGATCACGTGTAACTGACGCGGGTCACGACGGCCTGTGTAACCAGCCTCGATGAGCATCTCGACAGCGGTATCCGACAGTGTTCCCTTATTGGGGACTGCAACTTTGAGCATGAAGGACCTTTGGGTTAGAGGGCGTCGTACACGTCTGCGGGAGTTAACCCCTTGGCAACCATGAGCACCTGCAGATGGTAAATCAACTGCGCAATCTCTTCAGCGGTCTCCCGATCGCTCTGATATTCGGCAGCCATCCATACCTCGGCGGCTTCTTCGACAATCTTTTTGCCAATCGCGTGAACACCGGCATCGAGTTCCGCCACCGTCCCGCTACCTGCGGGGCGCGTAACGGCCTTCTCGGCCAGTTCCGTGTACAGCTCGTCGAATGTCTTCACTCGACAATCTTAACCGCTTAGCGAGTGGCGAGCAGGTCGATGACGAAGATCAGGGTCTTTCCTGAAAGGAAGTGACCGGATCCAGCGGGACCGTATGCCCACGCGGGAGGACAGACGAGTTGACGACGGCCGCCGACCTTCATGCCGGGGATGCCCTCTTGCCAACCGCGAACGAGACCATTCAACGGGAATTCGATTGACTCACCGCGACCCCACGACGAGTCGAATTCTTCGCCGTCGAATGTCACGCCAACGTAGTGAACCTCGACGTTGGAACCGGGAAGAGCCTCGGCTCCGTCACCGACGACAAGGTCCTCGATAACGAGCTCGGTGGGTTCCGGTCCGAGTTGGGGTTCGATTTCGGGCTTCGACATGTCTCTCCTAGTGGTGGTGGTTCGTCTGAGCAAGTTTACGGAGATTTTCAACGGCGAGCGCGGGGTTGTCCCGACCGTAGACGGCCGATCCAGCAACAAACGTGTCGGCACCCGCTTCCGCGGCGATCGAAATGGTGTCCTCGTCGACTCCCCCATCAACCTGGATCCAGAACTTGGTGCCGGTGTCTTTACGGAACTGGGCGACGGCGCGCACCTTGTCCATTTGGTCCTGCATGAATTTTTGTCCACCGAAGCCAGGCTCGACGGTCATGACGAGAATCTGGTCGAACGCGTGGGCGATCTCGCGAACGCTCTCGAACGACGTGTTCGGCTTAAGCGCGAGACCAGCACGA
This sequence comes from uncultured Gulosibacter sp., assembly GCA_964637095.1. Classification (GTDB taxonomy): domain Bacteria; phylum Actinomycetota; class Actinomycetes; order Actinomycetales; family Microbacteriaceae; genus MWH-TA3. The sequence continues at coordinate 111,086 of CAZWTW010000002.1, read as the reverse complement.
GCGCCGATCTCGCGGATTCGTGTCGCTACAGCGACGGGGTCGACTGTCGACTCGACGTGGAAGGTGACGGATTGGGCACCACGCTCTGCGTACCCTGCGGCCCAGCGATCGTTGTCCTGAATCATGAGATGGACATCCAGAGGAACCAGAGACACTTCGCCGATACGCGACACCATCTGAGGGCCAAAGGTGAGGTTAGGAACGAAGTTGTTGTCCATGACGTCGACGTGGACGAAATCGGCATTCGTGATGTGACCGAGTTCACGTTCCATGTTCACGAAATCAGCACTGAGAATGCTGGGATTGATGCGTACCGTCACGTTGTCAGGCTATCGCGTCCGTTGCAGCAACTGGATGAACATCGCGTCTGTTCCGTGACGATGTGGCCACAGTTGAACGGCGGTTCCCCTGCCGACCGCGTGTGCGTTCGGGGTGATTGTTGCGAGTACGTCAACCGTCTTGATGACGTTCACGGACGGTTGCTCGTCGAGGACCGTCTGCACGACCTCAACGGTTTCACGGGGATCGGGCGAGCACGTCACGTAGGCGATATACCCGCCGGGCTTTGTGGCCCTGACGGCAGCAGTGAGCAATTCGATTTGTAGCATCGTGAGGACGTCGAGGTCCTCTTCATGCTTTCGCCAGCGAGATTCCGGTCGGCGTCGCAGCGCGCCGAGCCCAGAACACGGCGCATCAACCAGAACGCGCTCGAAACGACCAGGGTTGTCTCGACCGACAATTCGACCGTCCTTGGAGATCACGCGGACATGGTCCTTGAACGGCTTGATCGCGTTGCGGACTAGTTCAGCGCGGTGGTCGTGCGGCTCGTTAGCAACGAGGAAACCGTTGTGTGGTCGCTGCAATGCGGCCAGCAGCGCTGTCTTGCCTCCCGGCCCTGCACAAAGATCGAGCCATTCCTCACCAACCACGATTGGCGCAACGGCTGCGAGCAGCAGCGCGGCAATTTGCGATCCCTCGTCCTGGACGCGCACCGATCCGTCGTGGATACCCGAGATGTCCCCGATGGGTCCGGGAGGTGCAGCGTAGGCGTAAGGCGACAAGTGACCGTGGTCGACGTCTTCTGGCACTGTGGCGAGCCCGGGAAGTGCAATTAGCGTGGGGTGAGCCGGTTCGTTGTCAGTGTCGATGAGCGCTTCGACCTCAGAGGGCGGAAGCACTGATTCGAAAGACCGCACGATCCACGCCGGGTGGCTCGTCGTCGCCTCAATGAGCGCGTCTCCGCTCAAAGTCGACTCGAAATGAGTTCGCCATTCGTCGGGGGAACGACGTGACACCTTGCGCAATGTTGCGTTCACCAGTCCCGATGCGCGTCGAACACGTCGTTTGGCCGCTTCGACCCATTCGTTGACGATGTGTGCGGGTTCGTCCCCCACAGTGATTTCGAACGTCCCGACACGCAGGACGTCGAGAACCTCGCCGTCGAGGTCGACCAGGGGTCGATCGACGCACTCGCGAAGTACTGCGTCGACGAAGCCCTGCCAGCGGGCGGTGCCGTATGTCAACGTCGTTGCATCAGCGGCATCTCTCGGCGACAACTTTGCCGCAGCAATGGCCTTGGGTAGCGCAATGTTTGCGTACGCACCGTTGGCACGTACGTCCCCGATGACGGAGACCGCGACATCACGTGCATTGCGGGTCATTCGAGCACCGACTCGCCACGGAGCCCTCGAGCCCAATCAACCGCAGACATCTCATTCTTTCCCGCAGGTTTTACCGACACGAGTTCAATCGTGCCGTCACCTGTTCCGACGTAAACGTGGCCATTCGCAACGGTGACCGAGCCGGCTGGTCCTGATTCCGCGTAGGACAAGCGGGCGCGCTGAATTCCAATGCGTTGGTCACCAAGAAGCGTGTAGGCACCTGGCTCATCCGTCAGAGCACGGATTCGGTGGTCGATAGTAGAGGCGGGCAAGAGCCAGTTGATGTGGCCGTCATCGCGTGTGAACTTCGGCGCAAACGTCGTGAGCCCCACCTGGTCGTGTGCTTCGAGTTCTCCCGCGATGATCCCGTCGACGGTTTCGACGATGTCGTCGACCGTCAGGGAAGAGATTCGGGCAAGCGCCTGTGAGGACGTCTCAGTGGGTTCGAAGAAGATTTCACGCTGGTGGTACAGCGGACCCGCATCGAGTTCGCTGACGAGCTGAAAGATGGAGATCCCGGTTGACGAGTCCCCGTTCCAGAGTCCTCGTTGGACGGGCGCAGCTCCTCTGAGCGCGGGAAGTAGTGAAAAGTGCGCGTTGATCCACCCGTTCGACGGAGAATCGAGCAGGGCGTCCGGAACTAATCCGCTGTACGCGACAACGACACCGAGATCCGATTCGGGGATGTCGAGCCCGCGAAGGGTGTTCACCTTGAGAAGTGGAAGGCCGAGCTCTTCGGCGGCGAGCGAAACAGGCGTTGGGGTTATGACGCGCTTGCGGCCAACGGGCGAATCTGCCCTGCTGATGACGAGCACGATGTCGTGAACGGCAGCCAGTGCGCGCAGATAAGGCACCGCCACGTCGGGGCTACCTGCGAATACGATTCTGGCCATAGCTCTAGTGTTTCAGTCTCCGTCGACTTCATCGAACACATCGAGGTCGTCGCAATGAACACGCAACGAAGACGCCTTCGAACCGACAATATGAGCGCGAATAGCTGAGATAACTGAGGGTGACGTCCCATAGTCAGCGAGGACGACAATCCGGTGGGCCTGTCCTGACGGTGCCGGACCAACAATCCGGTGACCGACTAGCACTGGAAGAGCGCGGACCGCGGTCAGGTCGGGAATGTTGCCCGTAATGGCAAGCGCACGCGTCGCGGGCGGGAAGCCCAGAGCGCGCCGATCCCGCAACTCGCTGTCGACGACGGCCTCCCACTGCCCAGAAGCGAAACTCGCGGCGAACGCACCATCGATGTTCGCAAGAACGACCGTGCCGGTGTCGGAAGCGAAAGCGGCAGCAGTCCCCCACCATCGCAAGCAGTTCTCGGTGGTTCGAAGTCCTGGTCGTTGCAGCTCTCGATCGCCGTCGACAATGAGGATTGCCTCGTACCCGCCGTCAACGATTGGTTCGGCACCCCGAGTACAGACGACCAGCGCTCGTGAACGAGGTATCTCGAGGTGACGGTGTTCCGCGTCAGAGAGGATTACCTTGGTGCCCGCAAATGCGCGGCCGAGCTCATCCGCGGTTCGAACCGAACCCTTGCCTGCAAAGGCGAGCTCACGTCCGCCGCAGTGCGCGCATTGAATTCCGAGAGGCTGATTGCCACACAAGCGACAAACCGTGGATCCGTCACGTGCCCCCGCGAGTGGTGCGCGACAGCGCGAGCAACGGTGAGGCGTTCGACATGTGGCACACACGACGGCTGGGGTGAATCCCGGACGCGCAACTTGGACGAGCACCGGACCGCGTTCCAGCGCATCACGAACAATTCGCCAAGCCGATGTCGGTATCCGTGCTTTACCCGCGAACGAATCGTCAGTTGGATCGTTGGCGAGAATCACGGGAGTCCTGTGAGGCCGTGACTCATCCGCCTCGACGAAGTCAAGGTCGCGGAACCGCGCCAATTCAACCGACGGCGTGAGCGACGCAAAGATCAGGTCGCCGCCCTCGATACCGTGTCTGACGATTGCAGCATCGCGGGCGTGAACAAATGGCGCCAGTGGTTCGTCTAACAAGGGGTCGGACTCATTCACGACAATCACCGTGCGCAAGTCGTCAATTGGCGCGTAGACGGCACTGCGGGTGCCGATGACGACACGGGCCTGACCTGAAAGAACGGACAGATAACGCGCGTAGCGCTCGCTCGGGGTGCCAGAAGAATCCCACACCACGTGCTCGATGTCAGCAAGCGCTCGAGTCAGCAGTTCCAGATCACGCCAATCGGGAACAACGACGAGAGAACCGCCCTCTGATTGGCGAACGACGGCAGCAATTTGAGCGAATGCGCGCAGAGTCGGTCCGGAAACCGTCGTGGTCACACCGGCGTCGAGTTCGATTACCCGTTTGTTGCCAGGTGCAGGCGTGACGGCGGGGCGTGCAGCGATGGTGAAAGCCCTTTCGACTCGAACTGCTCGTTTCGGCACGGCAATTCGAAGAATGTCAGACGCACTACCCGCGTTTCGATCCGCCACCGCACGCACGTGTTTCCACAGCGCGGGGGTCACGACCGGAATGTTCCCCAGAACCGAGTCAATATCGGCAAGGACAACGCCCTGTTTTGATTCGGAACCGATTTCGATCACGAAGCCGTCGACGAGCCGAGTTCCACGGCCAAGGGGCACTCGCACGCGCCCGCCGGCCACGATTTCGTTTGCCAGACGGTCGGGAACCGAATAATCCAAGAGTCGATCAAGTCGCGGAATCGGCGATTCGACGAGCACTCGGGCGACAAGCATGGAGCTACTTCGTCAACGCGGTGATACGTGCGCGGATCGATTCGACTCGATCAAGGCGTTCCCAGGTGAATGACGGACCAGTGCGCCCGAAGTGACCGTACGCGGCGGTGTCCTGATAGCGAACGGCGGTGAGGAGCTCGAGATCGCGCGTGATGGCGGCAGGGCGCAGATCGAACTCGTCCGTCAACACTGTGGTGATGTGGTCGAGCGGGAACTTTTCTGTTCCAAACGTCTCGACGTAGAGTCCAACGGGGTCAGCAATGCCGATTGCGTAGGCAACCTGCACCTCAAGCCGATCGGCCAAGCCGGCCGCGACAGCGTTCTTTGCGACCCACCGCATCGCGTAGGCGCCAGAGCGGTCGACCTTCGACGGGTCTTTTCCGGAAAAAGCGCCGCCGCCGTGCCGCGCGGCTCCCCCGTAGGTGTCGACGATGATCTTTCGCCCGGTCAGACCCGCATCAGACCCTGGCCCACCATGCTCGAACGATCCGGAGGGGTTGATGATGTATCGAACCGCCGAGAAGTCCAAGCCAGATTCTGTGAGAACCGGGTCGATAACGTGCTTCCGAACGTCAGCATCGATGCGTTCATGGGTCAGTTTTTGTCCGTCGACAGTCGGTGCGTGTTGCGTCGACACGACAACGGTGTCGACCGCGACCGGCGTTGTTCCGTCATAGGCGACGGTCACCTGAGTCTTGCCATCGGGTCGCAGATAGGCCAGAACTCCGTCACGTCGAACCGCTTCGAGCCTCTCGGCGATGCGGTGGGCGAGAAAAATTGGAGCCGGCATGAATTCAACGGTTTCGTTGGTCGCGTATCCGAACATGATTCCTTGGTCGCCGGCGCCCTGAGAGTCGACGTCCTCTTTGTCGACGGCCTGATTGATCTCAGGCGATTGCTCGGCAATCGACATCATGATGCCGCACGTATTCCCGTCGAAATCAACCTCTGCTGAGTCGTATCCGATTCCGACAATCGTCTTTCGCACGATGCGGTCGATGTCGACGTAACCCTCAGTCCTCACTTCGCCGGCGACGTGAATGAGTCCTCCCGATGCGAGACACTCGACCGCGACTTTGGCGGAGGAATCCTGCTCGAGGATTGCGTCAAGAATCGCATCGGAGAGCTGGTCGCAGAGTTTGTCGGGGTGGCCGCTGGTGACGGACTCGCTGGTGAAGTAACGCATGCTCATCGTGAACTATCTTTCTGTCGGCTGACATGGTCGAGGATGTGTGTCGCAACGTGCGATTTGCTTCCGCTGACGCTGTCGACTCGCACACCTTCGCTATTTACAAGAACGATAGCGGTTTCGTTATTCCCGAAACCTTGTGACTCACCAACAATGTTGCCGACGAGCAAATCGACACCCTTGGATTTCGCCTTGCGGACCAATTCAGCGTCGAATCCGATGGGGTCTGTCTCCGCTGCAAAGCCGACAACGTAACGAGTCCCCTTCATGCGCGACACTTCGGCGAGCACGTCAGGGTTTTCAACAAGTTCAATGACGGGCGCTCCGTCGGACTTCTTCAATTTCTGGGAAGCGGGCGACGCGACGCGATAATCGCTGACCGCAGCAGCCGCGATGAAAACGTCGGCCGACTCGAATTCGCCCACCACTGCGTCTCTGAGCGAAGCAGCAGTATCGACCTGAATCACGGTGACGCCCCGAGGGATGGGAACTTCGAGGTGCGCGGCAATCAGAGTCACGCGTGCACAGCGATCGCGCGCGGCTTCGGCTATAGCAACACCCATCGCGCCCGTCGATCTGTTTCCGATGTAACGCACGGGATCAATCGGTTCGCGGGTGCCGCCAGCCGTGATCAACACAGCGGTGTTGTCGAAATCGCGCGGTGAGATTGCAGCAAAAACCGAATCGACGATGTCGTCTGGTTCGGAAAGACGTCCGACACCCGAATCAGCTCCAGTTAGTCGCCCGACGGTAGGTCCAACGAAGCGGACGCCTCGACCGGACAGAGTTTCGATGTTCGCTTGGGTTGACGCGTTCTCCCACATCTCGGTGTGCATCGCGGGAGCAATAACCAACGGTGCCGTAGATGCCAGAATCGTCGTCAACAACAGGGAGTCAGCCCTGCCTTCGGCCAGAGCGGACAGCGAGTTGGCAGTCGCCGGTGCCACGAGAATCACATCCGCCGCCTGGCCCAAAGCGACGTGACGAACCTCTGCGACACCGTCAAAGATCGAGTCGTGGACGGGGTTACGACTGACGGCCTCGAGAGTCGCCCGTCCGATGAAGTTCAGTGCGGCCTCGGTCGGGATCACGTGGACGTCACATCCGCGCTCAACCAATGAGCGAATCACAGAGACAACCTTGTAGGCGGCGATCCCTCCGGTCAATCCCACGACGACGCGTGGGTGCTGTCCGGTCATGTTACTTGGAAGCGTCGAGCTCCACGAGGCCCTCGTTGATCTCGCGCATCGCGATGGTCAACGGCTTCTCGTCGATGGTCGACTCAACGAGCGGACCTGCGGTGATGACAGTTCCCTCAGCGCGTTCCTGGTAGTAATCGTTGATCTGACGCGCGCGCTTTGCGGCAACAATAACGAGCTGGTACTTCGAGTCCACCTTGTCGAGGAGTTCGTCAATGGGGGGATCGATAATTCCCTTGTTCGTGCGCATGCGTAACCTTTCGCGTTAACCGATACTCATCAATGATACGACGGCTTCCGCCGCTGTATCGACATCGTCGTTGACAATCGTCACGTCGAACTCGTGTTGAGCCTCAAACTCGACCTTGGCCGTCTCCAATCGACGTGCCTGTTCGTCGGCGCTCTCTGTGCCGCGAGTCGTCAATCGGCGAACCAGTTCGTCCCACGTTGGAGGCAACAGGAAAACCAAGACAGCCTCGGGCATCGCATCCTTTACCTGACGAGCGCCCTGGATGTCGATCTCGAGGATGATGCTCTCCCCCGCCGCAAGTGCGGTCTCGATCGGTTGCCGCGGAGTTCCGTAGCGATTCTGCCCGTGGACCAGAGCCCATTCGAGCATTTGCCGTGTCGCGACCAACTCGTCGAATTCCTCGTCGGTTACGAAGAAGTAGTGGACACCATCGACTTCGCCGGGGCGAGGCTGGCGAGTAGTCGCACTCACACTGAACCTGACTTCGGGGTGCAATTCGCGAATCCGCGCGACAACCGTTCCCTTGCCCACCGCCGTCGGACCGGCAACGACAATCAACTTCCCAGACGATTCGGGTGAACCATTCGCGTTGGGGCGCTGTCGAAGCCACTCGCCTAGCGTTCCAACCTGACGAACACCGAGGAACCCGAGGCGCTTTCGGGGATGAATCCCGAGTTCCGCCAGAATGCGATCGACCTTGGTTGGCCCGATGCCACGGATGGCCTCGAGAAACTCTGCCATCCGAAGTGACGCCTCGGGCGTGGAGCTGTCGTCCCATGCCGTGCGTGCAACGGCGAGAGGGTCAACAGTGCCGCCGGCAATCGACGACTTCACAGCAGCGCGAGCGCGGCGATTTGCTACGGCAATCGCAGACGCTTCACGCGGGTCTCTCATAGCCCCAATTCTCGTCTATGCGCATCGATCGCTGTCGCGATTCCGGCCGGTCCAGCGCCGAGTACGGACCGACTGACTGAGGGAATCACCCAGCCAGCCGCAGCCCCGAAAAGAGTGTTCAGATCGCCGAGTTGCGCTCCTTGCGCTCCGAATCCCGGTGCGAGGACCAGAGTGCCGTCGATGTCGTCGACGGTGAGGCCGGATGCTTCGAGCGAGCGGGTTGCTCCAACGACAAGACCAACAGTGTTTCCACGGTGATTGCGTGCCCTCGCCAATGCCGCAATAGCGCTGGGTAACGAATGCCCGTTGACGAACGCCGACTGAATTGCGGCGGAATCGGGGTTCGATGTGGCGCACAGCACGAATACCGTTGAACCCGAGACATCGGCGCGGTCGAATGCCGGCTCGAGAGCGTCGAAGCCTTGATAAGGACTTGCCGTGAGTGCGTCCGACTGAAGCGGCCCTTCGGAAAGCCACGCCACAGCGTACGCGTCCATCGTCGACCCGATGTCCCCACGCTTCGCATCAGCGATGACGGCCAAACCCGCTTTGCGCGCCTCGCTAATCGAGGTTTCCAGTGCCATGAATCCCGCAGCACCGAAGCGCTCGAAGAACGCCACCTGCGGCTTGACGATTCCGACGCGCTCGGTGGCAGCGGCGATAACGGCACGTGCAAGTTCCAGCGCGCCGGCCGCAGAATCGGGAAGGCCCCATCGAGTCAGAATCTCGGTGGAAGGGTCAATTCCAACGCACAACGGCCCTGTTGACTCACGGATGTCGAGGAACCGTGCGCCGAGACCCGTCACCATGTTGCACGCTCAGCGGCGTACTCCTGAAGGCTCGTCACACGAAGAGCCTCGTCTCCAAGGTCCAATGACGCGACTGCCGCGGAAACCTGGGCAATCGTTGTCACGAGTGCCTTGTCAGCGGCAACCGCTTCGCGGCGGATCTCCATACCGTCCGCTCGCGCGCTGCTGCCGGACGGTGTGTTGATGATGAAATCAACTTCACCTGCTCGAATCATGTCGACGATGCTGCGCTGACCCGTTTCGACCTGCGAGTGCTTGGACACGATTTCCACGGGAATACCGTTTCGGTCAAGAATGTCGGCTGTTCCCTCGGTTGCGAGGACACGGAAGCCCAACTGACTCAGACGTTGGACGGGAAGCACGATGGATCGCTTGTCGCGGTCCGCGACGGACACAAACACTGTTCCGCCTTGAGGAAGCCCGCCATACGCAGCCTGTTGACTCTTGCGGAAGGCGATGGGGAAATTACGGTCGATACCCATCACTTCACCAGTGGAACGCATCTCCGGTCCAAGTACTGCATCTACGACCCTGCCCTCTGTGGTGCGGAATCGCTTGAATGGAAGCACTGCTTCCTTGACGGCGACCGGCGCGAAGCGTGGAACGTGAGTTCCATCGTGTACGGGCAGGTGACCTGCCGTAATGAGCGACTCGATGGTTTCGCCGACCATGAGCAACGACGCCGCCTTGGCAAGCTGTGTTCCCATCGCCTTTGACACGAACGGAACGGTTCGACTGGCCCGCGGGTTGGCTTCCAGCACGTACAACACGCCCGCCGACACCGCGAACTGGACGTTTAGCAGACCGACGACGCCGATGCCCTTGGCGATTGATTCAGTTGCAGCGGTGACACGTTCGATGACCGTGCGACCGAGCGTCACGGGAGGAAGCGTGCAGGCGGAGTCACCGGAGTGAACACCGGCCTCTTCGATGTGTTCCATGATTCCGCCGATATACAGGCGATTTCCGTCGTAGAGGGCATCGACGTCGATCTCGATGGCGTCCTCGAGGAAGCGATCAACAAGCAGCGGAGCGTTGGGACCGATGATTGCCTGGTCCGCGATGCGAACGAAATAATCACGGACCGACGGTGAGTCGTAGATGATTTCCATTCCACGACCACCCAAAACGTATGACGGGCGAACGAGAACCGGGTATCCAATCTCTTCCGCGATTGCAATTGCAGAATCGACGTCCGTTGCTGTGCCGTTGCGGGGCGCCACCAGACCGTACTGGTCGAGAATCTCGGAGAAACGACCACGTTCCTCAGCAATATCGATTGCATCGGGACTTGTGCCGAGAATCGTGACACCGTTCTGTTCGAGTCCGTGCGCGAGTCCAAGCGCGGTTTGGCCACCTAGCTGGACAACCGCGCCGACGATGTGGCCACTGGCCGCTTCCGCATCAATAACCTCGAGGACGTCCTCGAGCGTCAGAGGTTCAAAGTACAGGCGGTCTGAGGTGTCGTAGTCGGTTGACACGGTCTCCGGGTTGCAGTTGATCATGATCGTCTCGTAACCGGCATCCGCCAGTGCGAACGACGCGTGCACGCAGGAATAGTCGAACTCGATTCCCTGACCGATTCGGTTCGGTCCGGAGCCGATGATCACGACCTTCTTGCGGTCGGAAGGAATGACTTCGGTCTCGAAGTCGTAGGACGAGTAGTGATACGGCGTCACAGCAGGGAACTCCCCTGCGCACGTGTCGACCGTCTTGAACACCGGTCGAAGTCCGTTCTCGCGACGGAAACCGCGAACGAGGTCTTCGCTGGAGTTCCACAGGGATGCAATCTGGACATCGCTGAAGCCGTGGTATTTGGCCTCGCGAAGTGCGTCAAGGTCAAACGCAGCCGCCGAGGTTGCTGCGGCGATTTCATTGATGAGAACGATTTGGTCGAGGAACCACGGGTCGATGCCCGTGGCGTCGAACACCTCGGCGACAGTCGCGCCTGCACGCAGGGCCTGTTGAACAGTAACGATGCGACCGTCGGTTGGGCGAATCGCGAGTTGCGTCAGCGCCTTCGCGTCGCCAGGTTCGCCATCCCAGTGAAAGGAACTCCCCCGCTTCTCGAGAGAACGCAGGGACTTTTGGAGGGCTGTCGTGAAGTTGCGACCGATCGCCATCGCCTCGCCAACACTCTTCATCGTGGTGGTGAGAGTGGTGTCCGCTTCAGGGAACTTCTCGAATGCGAAGCGCGGTGTCTTCACGACGATGTAGTCGAGAGTCGGCTCGAACGAGGCCGGCGTCACTCCGGTGATGTCGTTAGGGATTTCGTCGAGTCGGTAACCGATTGCGAGTTTGGCTGCGATCTTGGCGATGGGGAAACCTGTCGCCTTCGACGCGAGTGCGCTCGAACGGCTCACACGCGGGTTCATCTCGATGACGATGACGCGACCGTCGGCTGGATCGATTGCGAACTGGATGTTGCAACCACCGGTGTCAACACCGACGAGACGGATGATGTTGATTCCGATGTCGCGCAGGTTCTGATATTCGCGGTCCGTCAGCGTGAGCGCCGGGGCAACCGTGATTGAGTCACCGGTGTGGACACCGACGGGGTCGACGTTTTCGATGGAGCACACGACGACGGTGTTGTCGGCCGTGTCGCGCATGAGCTCGAGCTCGTATTCCTTCCACCCCAGAATCGACTCCTCCAGCAACACCTCGCTGGTTGGGCTCTCATGAAGACCGTTCGACACCATTCGACGCAGTTCGGGCTCGTCATACGCGAATCCTGAACCGAGTCCACCCATGGTGAACGACGGTCGGATGACAACCGGGTAGCCAGTTTCCTTGATGAATTCGAGAGCGCCATCGATTGAATTGACGACAACGGACTTGGCGACGTCAGCTCCACTGGCGAGGACGAGGTCCTTGAAGATCTGGCGGTCTTCACCACGCTGAATCGCCTCGAACTTCGCACCGATGAGTTCGACGTTGTACTTGGTAAGAATCCCGGCCTCGTGAAGTGCCATAGCTGCGTTGAGTGCAGTTTGGCCACCCAGCGTCGGAAGGATCGCGTCGGGCTTTTCTTTGGCGATGATCGCTTCGATGACCTCAGTGGTGATGGGTTCGACGTACGTCGCATCGGCGAAGTCGGGGTCGGTCATGATCGTCGCGGGGTTCGAGTTGATGAGAATCACGCGGATTCCCTCTTCGCGAAGCACACGGCACGCTTGGGTGCCCGAGTAGTCGAACTCGGCCGCCTGACCGATGACAATCGGGCCAGACCCGATGACGAGGACTGAATTGATGTCTGAACGCTTGGGCATGAGTTACTTCCCCTGGGCGACGAGGTCGCGGAATCGGTCGAACAGGTAGGTGGAATCGTGCGGACCGGCGGCCGCCTCGGGGTGGTACTGAACCGAGAAGGCCGGGACGTCGAGCGCGCGAAGGCCCTCGACGCACTGGTCGTTCAGACCGACGTGGCTGACTTCAACTCGGCCGAAACCGGCTGGCGAGTCGACGACGCCCTCAACCGGCGCATCGACGGCAAAGCCGTGGTTGTGTGCCGTGATTTCGATGCGCCCGGTTTCCTTGTCGAGAACCGGCTGGTTGATGCCCCGGTGTCCGTACTTGAGCTTGTAGGTGCCGAACCCGAGTGCGCGACCGAGCAACTGGTTACCAAAACAAATTCCGAAGAACGGAATCTTGCGTTCGAGCACGCCGCGCAGAATCTCAACGTGTCGGGTGGAGGCACTGGGGTCACCGGGGCCGTTCGAATAGAACACGGCGACGGGGTTAATTGCGAGAATGTCGTCGAGAGTTGCTGACTGCGGAATGACGTGAACCTCGAAGCCTCGGGTGGCGAGGTGACCCAAGGTCGCTTGCTTGACACCGAGATCGAGAACAGCGAGAGCACCGAGGGATTTGCCTTCTGCGGGAATCACATACGTCGCGTCTACCGAAACGTTCGCGGACAAGTTGAGCCCCGACATTTCGGGTGCCGCGGTCACCGCGGCGACGTAATCTTCTGTTGAACGGCCGTCGATCGGGAAGATTCCTGCGCGCATCGAACCCGATTCGCGAATGATGCGCGTGAGGGCTCGGGTATCGATGCCCGAAATGCCGACCACACCCTGTTCGACGAGGTCATCGGTCAGCGTGCGCTGTGACCGGAAGTTGGACGGTACGCGGGCGGGGTCGCGCACGATGTAGCCCTCGACCCAGATGCGACGTGATTCCTCGTCCTCGTCGTTCATGCCGGTGTTTCCGATGTGCGGTGCGGTCTGGACGACGATCTGCCCTGCATACGACGGGTCGGTCAACGTCTCTTGGTAGCCGCTCATTCCGGTCTGGAAGACGATTTCACCGATCGTTTCGCCGGTCGCACCGTATGCGTGTCCGTCGAAACGACGGCCGTCTTCGAGCACGAGTGTTGTTGTGTGGCTCATGATGTCCTTACCTCGTCGACGACAGAGCCGTCAATCACTGTTTCAGTACCACGGAAAATCGTGGAGATGATGCGACCGGGAAGTTCGATTCCGGAGAACGGGGTGTTCCGTGAACCACCAGCGAGGCGGTCGGTCCCCCAGACCTCTCGGTGGGAAGTGTCGACGAGCGTGATGTTCGCTGTTGTGCCGACGGATAGTGGGGCGTCGTAACCCGCGACCTGTCCGATCGCTGCTGGAGTCACCGACATCAATCGCGCAACGTCGTTCCACGAAATGTGCCCCGTATCGACGAGCGTCGACTGAACAATGGACAACGCCGATTCAAGACCGACCATGCCAAATGCGGCATCCGACCATGTGCAATCTTTCGTTGCTGCAGAGTGCGGAGCGTGGTCCGTTGCAACGATGTCGATGGTCCCATCCGCGACACCTGCGCGGACAGCCTCGACGTCCTCAGCGGTTCGAAGCGGCGGGTTCACCTTGAACAACGGCGAGTATCCACGTACGGACTCGTCGGTCAAGAGGAGGTGATGAGGCGTGACTTCGGCCGTAACGTGGATTCCGCGCTTCTTGGCCCATCGAACGACCTCGACGGCTCCGGCGGTCGACAGGTGGCAGACGTGCAAACGTGCCCCGACAGACTCCGCCAGCAAAACATCACGGGCGATGATCGAATCCTCGGCGACGCGAGGCCAACCACCCAAACCGAGTTCGGCAGACACACGACCTTCGTTCATCTGCGATCCGAGCGTCAGCCGAGGGTCCTGAGCGTGCTGAGCAATGACGCCACCGAAGGTTGCCACGTATTCGAGTGCTCGACGCATGAGAAGCGAGTCGCCGACGCATTTGCCATCGTCCGAGAAAACCGTGACGCGGGCGCGACTCGAAGCCATGGCACCGATGTCAGCGAGTTGCTCACCGTCCAGATTTCGGGTGACGGCACCAATCGGGCGGACTTCGACGTAACCAGCCTCGATGCCTCGGTCAAAAACGCGTTCAACGACGGTGGCGGTATCCGCGACAGGTGACGTGTTTGCCATCGCGTGGACTGCGGTGAACCCACCGGCCGCGGCTGCACGTGAGCCGGAGCGGATCGTCTCCGCACCCTCACCGCCCGGTTCGCGCAGATGAGTGTGCAAATCCACGAGACCAGGAAGCGCGACGAGCCCCGCTGCGTCGATTGTGCGGTCTGCCTTGCCCGAAACCGTTCCGATCTCGGTGATGATCCCGTCAGAGACGAGGATGTCGGCCGGGTCGGCGCCGAATCGGTGTGCGCCACGAATCAGAATGGAGGTCATGAGAGTGCTCCTGTCAGGGTGTACAGAACAGCCATTCGAGCGGCCACACCGTTGGCGACTTGCTCGGTCACTGTCGACTGCGGTGAATCCGCGACTGCTCCCGCGATTTCGAGACCGCGGTTCATCGGTCCAGGATGCATCACGATTGCGGAATCCTTGAGTCGCCCGAGTCTCTCGGTGTTCATTCCCCAGAATCGCGAGTACTCGGCCTCTGACGGGAAGAAACCGCTCGACATGCGTTCCTTTTGAATCCGTAGTGTCATGACCACGTCGGGATTGGATTCAAGTCCCTCGTCGAGGGTAAGCGCGGTAGCGACTCCCCACTCGGAGACATCTGCTGGAATCAGCGTCCGTGGTGAAACGAGCGTCACCTTGGCGCCCAGAGTGTTCAGAAGCCACACGTTCGACCTAGCGACACGCGAGTGCAGAATGTCGCCGACAATCGTGACAGCCACATCGTCGAGCCCGGAACCACGTGCGCGGTCGCCACGAAGTCGTGAGCGCATTGTGAAACAGTCGAGCAGGGCCTGTGTCGGGTGCTCGTGTGTTCCGTCACCCGCGTTGATGACGTGGGCGTTGATCCAACCGGAATTGGCGACGGTCTCGGCGACACCGGAGTGCGAGTGGCGGAGCACAACGAAGTCGGCCCCCATCGCTTCGAGTGTCTGCAGTGTGTCCTTCAGGCTCTCACCCTTTGAGACACTCGACCCTGCTGCCGTGAACGTCGAGACATCGGCCGAGAGCGCCAGCGCTGCTGCTTCGAAGGAAAGACGCGTGCGTGTCGAGTCCTCGAAGAAGACGTTAGCGACGGTCTTGCCACGAAGGGTCGGTAGCTTCTTGACGTCGCGCCCACGAACGTCCACCATGTCTGCGGTCGTGTCGAGTAGTGCGATTGCTTGTTCACGTGTCAGGTCACGTGTCGAGATGAGGTGCCTCATGCGATGCTCACCTCGTCCGTGTCGTCGATCTCGGACAAGCACACGTTGACGCGCTCGTCGACGGCCGACGGGAGGTTCTTGCCGACGAAATCGGCTCGAATCGGCAGTTCGCGGTGTCCGCGGTCAACCAGGACGGCAAAGCGAACAGTGTCAGGACGTCCCAGCGCCGTGATTGCATCAAGCGCCGCACGCACCGTACGTCCCGAGAACAAGACATCGTCAACCAAAATCACGGTGGTTCCGTCGATTCCCGACGACGGGATGTCAGTCGGGGCGGTCGCGCGTGTGGACTTCTGCTGGATGTCATCGCGGTACATCGTCACATCCAGTGTCCCGACAGCGATGTCCTGCGGCTGGATTCCGGCAACGATGTCGGCAAGACGTTTGGCGAGAAAGACACCACGCGTCGGAATACCGAGAAACACGAGGCCGATCTTGCCGCGCTGAGATTCGACGATTTCATGACCAATACGAGTCAAAGCCCGGTCGATATCGGGTTTGGTGAGGACGATACGCGCCACTACACCCTTCCTTTCCGCCTCACAGGACGCTTTTAAAGGATCTGGATGTCTCTAGGTTAGCGGAAGATTTATGAATCGCGCACAATCGCGCCGAGGACTCCCCCGATGAATCGTGCGGCGTCATCAGATCCGTACTCTTCGGCCAGCGCAAGCGCTTCTGCTCGTGCCGCGTCGTTGGGGGTCTCCGAATAAAGCAGCTCCCACACAGCGAGTCGAAGAATGGCGCGGTCCACAGCAAACAGCCGATTAATCGTCCAATCCTTGAGGTGCGCGGAGATCTCTTCGTCGATTGACGACTGTCGTTCCTCGACACCACGAACGATTTCTCGCACGTAGGCGATTTCCGTAATCGGCTCGCGCTTACCGGTTTCGCGAACGTCGAACTCGTCCAATGCAACAGAAAGCGACTGCTCGCGCTGTTCGGCGGAATACAGGAGGTCGAAGGCGGCTTTGCGCGCCTTGTGTCGAGCAGACACTAGTCGGTGATGCGGCCGAGGTACGAGCCGTCGCGGGTGTCGATCTTGACCTTGGTTCCGAGCTCAAGGAACAACGGAACCTGAATTTCCAGACCAGTCTCAACGGTTGCGGGCTTGGTGCCGCCCGTCGAACGATCGCCCTGCAGACCAGGCTCGGTGTACGTGATTTCGAGGACGACCGAGGTCGGGAGTTCGATGTACAGCGGGACATCGTTGTTCATGGCGATCTGGACCGACTGGTTTTCGAGCATGAAGTTCTTGGCGTCGCCGACAACGGCCTCGGAGACTGTCACCTGGTCGTAATCGCTGAGGTCCATGAAGACGTACCCGCTGCCGTCCTGGTAGAGGTACTGGTAATCGCGGCGGTCGACCGTCTCGAAGTCAATCTTGGTACCGGCGTTGAACGTGCGGTCGACAACCTTCCCCGTCATGACGTTCTTGAGCTTGGTGCGCACGAACGCGCCACCCTTGCCCGGCTTCACGTGCTGGAATTCAATGACGTTCCAGAGTTGACTGTCGAGGTTGAGGACGGAGCCGTTCTTGATGTCGTTCGTTGTTGCCATGGTTGTTCCTTGATTGTTTGATGTGAGCGGTGAAAGTTAGGAGCGACGACGACGCAAAGCGTCAATCGCAAGCAGGTACGAGTCGGTTCCGAAACCGGCGATCACGCCGGTGGCGACAGCCGAGATAACCGAGTTCTGGCGGAATTCTTCCCGAGCGTGCGGGTTCGAGATGTGAACCTCGATGAGCGGAATCCCTGACGTCGTCACAATCGCGGCAGCATCGCGCACTGCGTAGGAATAGTGAGTGAACGCCGCAGGGTTCAGGACGACTTCGGACGCCGTGTCAGCGGCTTCGTGCAACCACCCGATGAGTTCTGCTTCGTCGTTCGTTTGACGGACCTCAATCGTTTCGCCGGATTGCGCGGCAGACTCAAGCATCGTGACGAGCTGGTCCCACGTCGTCGACCCGTACACGTCAGGCTCACGGGTGCCCAATCGTGAAAGATTAGGCCCGTTGAGGACGAGGACGCGGGTCATGAAACCAGCCTACCCAGCGATTTCGCCGTACGCCGCGAAGAGCAGGGACTCGTCAGCAACAGCGGTGACGGTCGGACGCGCGATGTCGTCGAGGAGCACAAATCGAAGTGCAGCGCCACGAGCCTTTTTGTCTCGTCGCATGGTTGCGAGGAGAGTTTCCCAGCGGCCGCTGGGATAGTTCACCGGAAGTCCGAGTAGGTCGCCCAACACACGACGGTGGCGGTCGACTGCGTCGTCAGAAAGCCCTCGCGTCATCCGGGAAAGCTCGGCGGCGAACATCATTCCGATCGAAATCGCGGCGCCGTGACGCCAACGGTACCGTTCGGCGTGTTCTATCGCGTGACCGAGTGTGTGACCGTAGTTGAGTATCTCGCGCAAACCCTGCTCGGTGAAGTCCTGGGAGACTACTGTCGCCTTTACCTGAATGGCGCGGCGCAAAACGTCGATGCCAATTTCCGTCGTCGGGTCAAGTGCTGCGTCGAAGTCGCTCTCAATCAGATCGAGGATGACCGGATCGCTAATGAATCCAGCCTTTGCAATCTCGGCGAATCCTGCGCGCTTTTCAGTATCGGGAAGAGTGGCAAGGATGTCGGTGTCAACCAGAACCGCAGCCGGCGCGTGGAACGAGCCAACCAAATTTTTGCCTTCGGCGGTGTTTATCCCCGTCTTGCCCCCAACGGCCGCGTCAACCGCTCCGAGGACCGTGGTCGGAATGTTGACGAATCGCACACCGCGAAGCCACGTGGCGGCAACGAAACCAGCAAGGTCAGTCGCTGCACCACCCCCGAGCCCGATGACGGCGTCCGAGCGGGTGAAGTCGGCTTGCCCCATGATTCCCCAACAGAAAGCCGCGACTTCGATGCGCTTGGAATCTTCGCCATCCGGCACTTCCGCAAGAAGCACGTCGACGGTTCCCTTGAGTTGCTCCCTGATCTCGGCAGCACGCGCGGACATGACGGGCTGGTGAACCAGCAGCGCCTTAGTGGCACCACCGAGCGACTCTGCCACCCGATTAGAGACGCCAGCCCCGATGTGCACGTCATAGGACGTTTCGCCTGTGATGTGAACCGTTGTCACACCGCAGCCCTCACCATCTCAGCCAAGCGTTCGGCGTGCGTATCCATAGGACCAACAGATGTATCAAGAGTGATTGTCGCGAGTTCGTCGTACAGCGGTTGCCGCCGAGCGACCAGGGTCTTCCAGGATTCAATCCCGTCGAGCAACGGACGCTTGTCGTTGTCGAGTCGCGGTTGAACGGCTTCCGGGCTGACGGTAATCAGCGCAACCAGATGTTCCGACAGATCACGCCTAGTGTCCGGGTTCTCAATGGCTCCGCCGCCCAGTGAAACGATTCCGTCTTCACCCAGAGCGCGGATGACCTCTTCCCGTTCCCACTGTCGGAATAGCGATTCGCCGTGCGTCGCGAAAATCTCGGGAATTGCACCGTGCTTTTCAGAGATGCGGACATCCGTATCGATAAACGGCACATCGAAAATTCGAGCGATGGCCTTCCCTAAGCGTGTCTTTCCGGCGGCGGGAGGGCCGATAAGAACCGCCGTCGGCTTCACGGCATGTCTCGTTGCGTGCGCTGAGTTTCGGGAATCGCGGCGAGGTAAGACTCGAGGTTGCGACGGGTCTCCGTAATCGAGTCTCCCCCGAACTTCTCGACGACAGCTTCGGCGATGACGAGCAACACCATCGCTTCTGCGACGACTCCAGCGGCGGGAACAGCGCAGACGTCGGACCGTTGATGATGCGCCTCTGCGGCCTGGCCGGTCGTCGTGTCGATAGTGCGCAGAGCGTGCGGGACGGTAGCAATCGGCTTCATTCCGGCACGGACACGAAGGACTTGCCCTGTCGACATTCCGCCTTCGATTCCGCCGGCGCGACCGCTCAGGCGCTCAATTTCGTCACCAGGGACCATTTCATCGTGCGCTTGGCTACCGGGACGACGAGTTGTCTCGAAGCCGTCACCGACTTCGACACCCTTGATGGCTTGAATCCCCATGAGAGCGGCGGCGAGTCGTGAGTCGAGACGACGATCCCAGTGCACGTAGGAACCAAGGCCGGAGGGCAGGCCGTACACAAGAACCTCGACGATTCCGCCGAGAGTGTCTCCATCCTTGTGGGCCGCGTCGACTCGGTCAACCATGCGCGCGGACGTTTCCGCGTCGAAGCAACGCAAGGGGTCGGCGTCTAGCGCATCGACGTCACGAGGGCGCGGAAGAGCCGTTCCGTTCGGAACCGCGACCTCGGCGATCGAAACGGTGTGGGCGACCGCTTCGATGCCCAACTCTGCCAAGAAACCACGGGCTACCGCTCCGAGCGCGACGCGCGTTGCCGTTTCTCGAGCAGACGCTCGCTCGAGAACCGGACGGGCTTCGTCAAAACCGAACTTCTGCATGCCAGCGAGGTCGGCGTGCCCCGGACGAGGACGCGTTAACGGCGCTCCACGCCCCGTCTCCGTCACGTCAACATCGACGGGTTCGGGATTCATCACGTCAACCCATTTGGGCCATTCCGTGTTGCCAATGCGCAGCGCGATCGGGCTTCCCATCGACAGTCCGTGGCGAACGCCACCCGAGATGTTCACCTCGTCGGCTTCGAATTTCATGCGCGCGCCGCGGCCGTAACCGAGCCGACGACGAGCCAAGTCTTCGCGAATGGCTGGAAGGGACACAGGGAAGCCTGCCGGCAAGCCCTCGATAATTCCGATGAGCTCCGGACCGTGTGATTCTCCCGCAGTCAACCAACGCATGGCTCTATTGTTCCAGAACCGCTACGAGTTACAGACCAACAGCAGAGCGCATGGCGGTGACAACGAGAGACTCGTTCGGAAGCTCGTCGCCAATTCCGTCTCCGTAGAACACGCGCGCTTGCCGGACTGCCTGCCACAACAACATCAACAAACCATTCGATGACGGAAGCCCTCGTGCGTTCCATTCTCGCGACAGACTCGTCGGCCAGGGGTCATAAACGACGTCGAACAACGCGCCGGCATCCATGTCGTCGATTGCAGAGGCGTCCAGTTGAACCGATCCAGGAAGCGTATTAACGAGAAGGTCGGCTTGAACTGACCGGCTTCCTAGTTCCGAGAACTGTGCGGCCATACCCAGGTGACGTGCCAACTCGATCACGGGGGTTGCCTTGGAATCGTCACGCGCGAGGATTGTGATGCGACGGACACCAAGGTCGTGTAGCGCAACGACCAGCGATGATGCCGTTGCTCCAGCACCGAGAACTGCCGCCGACTCAAAGTGCGTTCCGAGGGACTGAGTAATTGCCGTCTGCGCACCCCACACATCGGTATTGAATCCGTGCCACCCGTCAGGGGCGCGAACGATTGTATTGATCGACCCTGTCAGCAGGGACGTTTCGCACGTTGTGGTGACAACGGAGTGCGCGACCTGTTTGAGCGGCATGGTGAGTGAGAAGCCAGCGTCGTCGAATCCGCGCGAAGAGATGAAATCCAGGAAATCTGACTCAGTCACGTCGATTGCTGAATAGTCCGCATCGATTCCCAGAGCGGCAATCGCGGCGCGATGCAGCAGCGGGGACTTCGAGTGCTCAATCGGGCTGCCAAGAACGGCGAAATGGCTACTCACAGTAGGCGGCATTTTCCTCTGACGCAGCACACCACGTCTTCAACTTGCGGACACCAGCGGAATGCTCGGCGTGGGTGACCGAGAATTGCGTTTCGCCCGTCTTCAAGTTCACGGGGACAAAGAAGTACCAGGGACCCTTCGTCGGGTTGACCGCGGCTTGGAGTGCGACGAGTCCAGGAGCTCCAATCGGTCCTACAGGGAGCCCCTCGTGAACGTAGGTGTTGTAGAGGTTGCTCGCATCAGCACGTTCGGCGTCGGTAGTCCAGACGGAGTCGAAGTTTCCCGTTCCGTAAGTGACTGTCGCATCAGACTCGAGTTTCCAGCCGTCGTCAAGACGGTTGTAGAACACGCGCGCAACCTTGCCGAAATCGTCCAGGTTGCTGCCGGCCTCGCGCTGAACAATTGATGCCATCGTCAGAATCGCGTGCTTATCGGCGCCCTGGACGCCTAAGTCAAACAATTGGGCGTCCATTGTCGAGACCATCTTGGCGACGATCTCGTGTGCGGTGCTGCCGAATTCGAATTCATAGGTGGCGGGGAAAAGGTATCCCTCGATGGTCTCTACGCCCTCCGGTAGACGGAACGACGCAGTGTCGTGGATGACGGCGTCAAAGTCTTCGAGAGGGAGCCCCGTTCCCTCGGCGAGGCGGGCAATGACATCCGTGATGATGAGACCTTCGGGGATGGTCACTTTCCAAATCTTCCGGTTCGTTTCGTCGGAAATGATCGCGAGCGCAGAGGCTGCACTCATTCCCGTCTTCAGTTCGTACGTTCCCGGGGTGAACACAATCGACGAATCGGCGAGAAGAATCTCGTACACAGCAGCGAACGACTTGGTCACGCCCGCGTCAAAGAGTTTCTGAGCAACGGCGTCGCCGTAATCGCCGTCCTTGATGGTCACGAGAACGGTTGGGGTCGTTCCGGTTCCTTCGAAATCCGCAGGCCCTAGCCCTAGGACATTACGAATTTGGGTTTCGAACACGGTCCAACCGGCATATGCGCCACCGCCAACGAGCACGAGAGAGCCAATGACAATCCCGGCAACGAAACCTGCGCCACGCTTCGACTTGCGCTGACGTGCTTCTCGACGTGTCTCGCTCACTGTTCCTCCACTGTTTCGCCCAGCATAGTCCCGCGTCTCTCTGCATCGAGGGCTGTCTCGAGCAGGATTGTCGCTGCAACTTGGTCGATCACCGATCGACTCGACATCGTGGTGTGTGAAGCCGCATGAAGCGCGGCTTGGGCACCGACGGTCGAAAGACGTTCGTCGATAAGCCGCGCAGGCACGCCTGTTGCCACGACGAGTTGGTTGGCGAAGCCACGCGCGTCTTCTGTCGACGGCGTCTCTCCCCCATCCAGCGAGAGCGGCAATCCAACAACCCACTCCAGCACAGTCGACTCCCCCGAGAGGGCGACTAGTGACTCGATCGCGGACTCACGGGGAAGCGTCTCGCTGGGGACTGCCATGAGACCGTCAATGTCACTGCGCGCAACTCCGACGCGGGCTTTGCCCACATCGATGCCAATCCGCACGCCTCGACGCACGATTAGCTCGCAAGATCCTTTGCGATTGCGGACAACGCGGCGTCGATCTTGTCGACGGAAGGACCGCCGCCCTGAGCCATGTCATCACGGCCGCCGCCTCCGCCGCCGAGAATTGCCGCAGCGGTCTTGGCCAGAGCTCCTGCATTCGCATTGACGCCACGCGACGCCTCGTTGGTTGCAGTGACTACGGCAGCCTTGCCGTCGACGACAGCGCCGAGAGCAACGACGGATGCGCCGGCTCCCAGACGGTCTCGGACATCGGTTACCAACTGACGGACACCATCGATCGAGTCGACCTGACCGACGTTCGCGATGACCGCGGTCAGTTGACCGATTGTCCTGGCCTGAGAAACGAGAGCCGGAACGCGTTCAGCGAGGGCCGCTGACGCGAACTTCGCAACCGCACGTTCTGCGGTCTTGAGCTGCTCGAGAAGTTCGGAGATACGCTGCGGAAGAGTTTCCTTGGGGGTCTTGAGCGTCGAGGTGAGTTCGGCGACGAGAGCGCGTTCCGCCGCGAATTCCCGGAAGGCGTTCGTTCCCACCAGTGCCTCGACGCGACGGTTCGCCGAACCGATCGACGACTCACCGATCAGGTTGATGAGACCGATCTCGCTCGAGCGGGACACGTGGGTACCTGCGCACAGTTCGCGCGACCATGGGCCGCCGATGTCAACGACGCGGACAGAGTCACCGTACTTCTCACCGAAGAGAGCCATGGCCCCTTCGTTCTTGGCGTCATCGAGAGACATCACGCGTGTCGACACCTCGAGGTTGTCGGTGATGGCGTTGTTCGCAATCTCTTCGATTTCGGAACGCGTAGCGGCGGACAGCCCTGCGTTCCACGCGAAGTCAAAACGCATGTATCCAGCCTTGTTGTAGGAACCAGCCTGGTGGGCGTCCGGACCAAGGGTCTGACGCAAAGCGGCGTGAACAAGGTGAGTCGCCGAGTGCGCCTGGGCTGCCTGCTGGCGATACGCGCGATCAACGAGAGTCGTGACGGCATCATCGACGCCTACTTCACCGTCCGAAATGCGCACGGTGTGAGCCGTGAGGCCCTTGATCGGACGTTGTACGTCGAGAACTTCGGCGGTGAAACTTGCGCCAACGATGGTTCCCTCGTCGGCGTCCTGTCCACCGCTCTCGGCGTAGAGGCTGGTCTCGCGAACGATGAGTTCGACCGTGTCCCCGACGCGTGCCGACGCCACGGACGCGCCGTCCTTGATAATTCCAATGACGGTGGTCTCCGTGGTGAAATCGTCGTATCCCGTGAACACGGTCTCGCCGGCCGTACGGAATTCGCCGTAGACGCTGACATCCGCCAGATTCCCGCGCTTCGCCTTTGCGTCGGCCTTGGCTCGTGAACGCTGGGCGTTCATGAGTGAGTCGAATTTCTCGCGGTCGACTGAGATTCCTGCTTCTTCCGCCATTTCCATGGTGAGGTCGATCGGGAAACCGTATGTGTCGTGCAGCAGGAACGCGGTCTCGCCGCCGAGTGACGCGTCCTTGGAGGCCTTGTGCTCAGTGACAGCGAGGTCGAGAATCTGCGTTCCCGACGCGAGCGTACGCAGGAAGGTTTCTTCTTCACCGAGAGCCGTGCGCGAAATGCGGTCGTAATGGGTTTCGACGTCGGGGTACGAACCCTTCATGGCATCGCGCGACGCCGCGAATAGTTCCGTGAACGTCGGTGCGTCAACTCCGAGCAATCGCATCGAACGCACCGAACGACGGAGCAAGCGTCGCAAGATGTATCCGCGACCCTCGTTCGACGGCGTGACACCGTCAGACATCAGCATCAACGACGAGCGAATGTGGTCCGCGATGACGCGCATGCGGACATCGTCTTCGTGGTCGGCGCCGTAACGTCGACCGGACAGCGTCGCCGCCATGTCGAGAACGGGTCGAACCTGATCAATCTCGTACATGTTGTCGACGCCCTGCTTGATGAAAGCGACGCGTTCCATGCCCATGCCTGTGTCGATGTTCTTGCGGGGAAGTTCGCCGTCAATCGTGAATTCCGTCTTCGACTTGACGTCAGAAATCAGATACTGCATGAACACGAGGTTCCAGATTTCGAGGTAACGCGTGTCGTCAACGGCTGGGCCGCCGTCGGGTCCGTATTGGGGTCCGCGGTCGAAGTAGATTTCCGAACAGGGGCCAGCAGGGCCGGGTTGACCGGTCGACCAGAAGTTGTCAGTCTTGCCGAAGCGTTGAATGCGAGACTCAGGAATACCCGCGATCTTCTTCCAGAGGTCGATCGCCTCGTCATCCTCTTCGTAGACCGTTACCCACAAGTCTTTCTCGTCGAATCCGAGCCCGCCGTCTGCCTCAGGAGTCGTCAACAATGACCAGGCGTAACCAATCGCGCCTTCCTTGAAGTAGTCGCCAAACGAGAAGTTTCCGTTCATCTGGAAGAACGTTCCGTGACGAGTTGTCTTGCCGACCTCTTCGATGTCGAGGGTACGGATGCACTTCTGCACGCTGGTCGCACGCGGGAACGGAGCGGGAACGACACCGGTGAGATACGGGATGAACGGAACCATGCCCGCAACCGTGAACAACAGGGTCGGATCGTCAGACACGAGCGAGGCCGACGGAACTACCGTGTGACCTTCGCCCTCGAAGAAGTTGAGCCAGCGGCGTTGAATCTCAGCGGTTTCCATGACGACCTTCTACTTGACCGGGGTACTGGGGCGTTCGGAGTAGCCGTCTTTGACTGCCTCGACGAACTCACGCGCTCCGGATTCCAATTCGGCGAGGACCGCGCGCCCGCGCGGATCGTTCGCCACAACGTGACCGAGAGCGAGTCCACCGACAACGCCCGTCACGAACCAGAACAGTGCTTTCATCGCGGACTCCTTTGCTGCGAAAAAGTTTAGGGGAAAGAGAAAAGGGGGTGGGCACGAAGCCCACCCCCTCTCGGATGGGCTTAGCGGGCGGCGTAGTACTCGACGACGAGCTGTACGTCACACTGCACGGGGACCTCGGCGCGCTTCGGGCGACGAAGAAGTCGTGCCTGAAGCTTCTCGAGCGAAACCTCGAGGTAACCGGGGACGGGAGGAAGGACATCGCGGTGAACACCGATGGCCGAGTCCTGGAACAACGGGGTTCCTTCCGAGCGTTCCTTGACGTGGATCATCTGACCCGGCTTGACGCGGAACGACGGACGGTCGACGAGCTGGCCGTCAACGAGGATGTGGCGGTGAACAACCATCTGACGAGCCTGGGCCGTCGTGCGAGCGAAGCCCGAACGAAGGACGAGCGCGTCAAGACGCATCTCGAGGAGCTCGACGAGGTTCTCACCGGTCAGGCCCTGAGTGCGACGAGCTTCGTTGAAGGTGTTGCGCATCTGCTTCTCGCGGATGCCGTACTGGGCGCGAAGACGCTGCTTCTCACGCAGACGGGTCGCGAAGTCACCCTCGGACTTGCGCTTGGTGCGGCCGTGCTGGCCGGGCGGGAACGACGATTCTCCCATGAGGCGCGCGGCCTTCGGGGTCAGGGCGATTCCCAGTGCACGCGAAAGGCGGACCTTGGCGCGTGTGCGGTTCTTGTCGGACATGATTTCCTTTTCGTGGATGCAAACAATTCGGTACTCCCCACGAAGGGGAGAAAATTGACGGCCACGGTGTCGGCTAATGACACCGAAACTGTTTTGTGGAGACGCAGCCGCACGTCAACCACTCACAGCGGTTCTTCTAGCCTAACAGGAAACCGCTGTTGATTCCATTCATTCACCGCGGAGCATCGCACGAATGCGATCGAGTCGCTCGCTGAGCTCTCTCTCACGCCCATACCCGCTCGGAGAGTAATAGACCGGAGCATCACCGTCGCGGTGTGACTGCGCCGCAACTCCCCCCGGTACGTCGTGCGGGTACACATAGCCTTTGCCGTGGCCGAGTTTCTTAGCGCCCGGGTAGTGCGCATCGCGAAGGTGCTGGGGAACTGGTTCGAAATTCCCATCTCGAATGTCTCGAAGTGCCGAGTCAATAGCGACAATCGTCGAATTCGACTTCGGGGCCAGCGCCAGATGAATGGTTGCTTCTGCAAGCGGAATTCGCCCTTCTGGCATGCCAATGAACTGCACCGCGTCAGCTGCAGCTACGGCGACGGTCAAGCACGACGGATCTGCTACTCCGATGTCCTCGGCAGCGAGGATGATGAGCCGCCGTGCGATGAAGCGCGGGTCCTCACCCGCCTCGATCATGCGGGCCAGGTAGTGAATCGCTGCGTCGACGTCACTCCCCCTGACTGACTTGATGAATGCGGAAATGACGTCGTAGTGCTCGTCGCCTGCACGGTCGTAACGCAGCAGTGCGCGGTCACTCGCCGATGACACGACCTCGGGAGTAATGTCACCGCCCGATCCGACGAGATCTGCGCAGGCCTCTAAGACGGTCAACGCGCGGCGGGCGTCACCAGATGACAATCGAACAATCGCATCGCGCGCCTCTTCCGTGAGGGTGCACGCTTCATTGAGCCCATGCGAGGCGACCAGAGCGCGTTCGATAACTGTCGCCACGTTGGCGTCGGTCAGCGGTGTGAGTGTGAGCAGCAGCGACCGGCTCAACAAGGGTGTGATCACGCTGAACGACGGATTCTCGGTCGTTGCTGCGACCAGCGTCACCCAGCCGTTCTCAACCCCAGGAAGCAACGCATCTTGTTGGGCTTTTGTGAACCGGTGAATCTCGTCAAGAAACAACAGGGTTGGGCGTCCACCCTCGCTGACCCGCGCGAGAGCGGTCTCCATGACGCCGCGCACGTCCTTGACGCCTGCAGTGACTGCCGACAATTCGACGAAGTGGCGCTCGGACGACAACGCAATGGCGTGCGCGAGTGTCGTCTTTCCTGTTCCAGGAGGCCCCCATAGAATCAGCGACACTCCGCTTGAGCCGCCCGGCTCCGACAGCCGTCGAAGAGGCGAGCCCTGGCCGAGAAGATGTTCTTGGCCGACAACGTCGTCGAGAGAACGAGGTCGCATCCGCACAGCGAGCGGTGCGGAGCCACGCAACATCGAGTCAGTCACCCGTCCAGACTACGACCCCTCGAACCGCCTCCGGCGAGGAACGGCTAGCAACGGGGGCTCTCCTCTGTGTACGCTTGACGAATGGCTACAAATACCAAAGCATTCGGGCGCGTTGACGCCGATGGAACCGTCTGGGTCAAGGACGGTGACTGGCGTTCAGTTGGACAGGTCGTCGGCGCTGAGCCGGCTGAGGCGCTCGCGTTCTACGAGACCCGTTTCCTCGACCTCGAATCGAAGGTAGCCCTGCTAGAGACCCGCGCCAAGAATGGCGCTCCGGCCAAAGACTTGTTGACCGCTGTGCAGGTGCTTGTTGTTGACCTGACCGACGCTCACGCCGTCGGCGATCTTGAATCGCTTCGACTTCGCGTGGGAGTCGTCGCAGAAACGTTGGGTGACCTCAAGAAGGCACAAGACGAAGCCACCAAGGCCTTCTCGGAGGAGTCACTGGCGAAGCGCACCGCAATCGTCGAGCGAGCTGAGGCTATCGCTGGCGGAATTGGCGAAAAAACGCATTGGCGCAATTCGCAGAAGGAACTTGCAGAGTTGTTCGCTCAGTGGCAGGAAGAGCAGAAGCTCCCCCACCGCATCCCGAAGAAGGCGGCGGACGACCTCTGGTCGCGGTTCCGCTCAGCACGTCAGACTTTCGACAAGGCGCAGCGCGCTTACTTCAATGGCAAGCACGCCGTTGACAAGGAAGCCAAGTCCGTCAAGACGGAACTGTGCGAAAAGGCCGAAGCCCTTGCTGAAAAGGGCGCAGAGGGCATCCCGGCCTACCGCGCACTGCTTGAGCAGTGGAAGAAGGCTCCGCGTGCCGCACGTGCGCTGGACAACCAGCTGTGGGATCGATTCAAGGCTGCCGGCGACGCGTTGTACAACGCAGGCTCGGCTGAATGGGACTCGAATAAGGCGGCAAAACTTGCTCTGATCGACAAGTACCAGCACCTCTTGAAGGAAACCGAGGTTGGCGCCGCGAAGAAGGGCCTCCGCGAGCTCCACGCTGAGTGGGACAAGATTGGCCACGTCGCGAAGGCGGACGAGCGCGCCGTCAACGGCAAACTTGCAGACATCGACCGCCACGTTCGCGGAATCGAAGCGGAGCACCTGGACCGCACGAACCCTGAGAAGGTCGGTCGCCGTGAAGGATTCGCCGCACAGGTTGAGTCGGCGATCGAGGCGCTCGAAGCGGAGTTGAAGAACACGAAGGATGCATCAAAGTCCAAGGCGCTCGAGGCGGAAATCGCCGCGAAGCGCGAGTGGCTTACCGCTCTTAGCTAACCCGAGTTGACGCGATACACGTCGTAGACGGCTTCAATTCGGCGGACAGCCTGGAGCACGCGGTCAAGATGCGTTGCATCGGACATCTCAAATACGAATCGTGAGGTCGCCAAACGCTTCGCGTCAGTGTTGACCGTCGCCGACAAGATGTTCACGTGGTGCTCGCTGAGCACACGCGTGATGTCGGACAACAGACCGGAACGGTCGAGTGCCTCCACCTGGATGTGAACGCGGAAGACTGATTTACCCGACGCACCCCACTCGACTTCGATCATGCGTTCCAGTTCACCGTCGAATCCCTTGACGTTCGGGCAATCCCCGCGGTGAACGCTGACGCCGTTGCCGCGCGTGATGAACCCCACGATGGTGTCCCCCGGCACGGGGGTGCAACACTTAGCCAACTTCACCAAGATGTCCGGTGCACCGCGCACGAGAACGCCGGAGTCATTCGAATTCTTTGTCGAAGGCTTCTTCGTCGGAACGGTAAAGACATCGTCATCGGTTGCACTCTCGTCCATGAGAGCCATGAACTTCTCGAGCACCGATTGCGTCGAGACATGGCCTTCGCCGATCGCGGCATACAGCCCGTCAACAGACTCGTGGCGCAAGAGGTGGGCCACCTCGGACAGGTTCTGTGCAGAGAGAACGCGATGCAGTGGCAGGTTCTTCTTGCGGACTACGCGCGCTAGTGCCTCGCGACCGTTCTCGATCGCATCGTCACGACGTTCCTTCGTGAACCACCCGCGAATCTTTGCTCGGGCTCGCTGTGACGTGACGAAGTTCAGCCAATCCTGGCTCGGACCCGCGTCGGGGTTTTTGCTCGTGAGCACTTCGACCGTGTCGCCAGAGCCGAGAACTGTGTCGAGTGGAACGAGACGCTCGTTGACCTTGGCGCCCATGACTCGGTGGCCGATCTCGGTGTGGACGGCGTATGCGAAGTCGACCGGAGTTGCGCCAGAGGGAAGTCCGACCACTCGACCCTTCGGCGTGAATACGTAGACCTCTTTCGCGCCGATTTCATAGCGCAGAGTGTCAAGGAACTCCGACGGGTCCTCGGTCTCTGCTTCCCAGTCTGTGATGTGCGCGAGCCACGCCATGTTCTCGTCTGGAGGCAAGTCCTCGGGCGTCTTCAAGCCCAGTGCCTGGCGCTCCTTGTACTTCCAGTGCGCCGCGACACCGTATTCAGCCCGACGGTGCATCTCTTCCGTGCGAATCTGGATTTCAACCGCCTTGCCACCGGGACCGAAAACGGTGGTGTGCAGGCTTTGGTAGAGGTTGAACTTGGGTGTTGCGATGTAGTCCTTGAAACGGCCGGGCATCGGGTTCCATCGTGCGTGAACTGCGCCCAGTGCCGCATAGCAGTCTCGAATTGAACCGACGAGGATTCGAATGCCGGTCAGGTCATAGATGTCTTGGAAGTCACGAGACTGACGAATCATCTTCTGATAAATCGAATAGTGCTGTTTCTGACGACCGAGCACGGTCCCCTTGACCTTCGCGAGTCGCATGTCCCCCGCGATCTGGTCGATGATCTCCTTGACGAACAAATCGCTCTCTGGGGTGCGTTCCTTCACGAGAGTGTCGATCTCGCCGTAGAGCTTCGGGTGAAGTACAGCAAAGGACAGGTCTTCAAGTTCCCACTTGATGGTTTGAATACCGAGTCGGTGAGCCAGCGGCGCATAGATTTCGAGGGTTTCGCGCGCCTTGCGCTCGGCAGACGCGGATTCGACGAAGCCCCAGGTCCGCGCGTTGTGCAAACGGTCGGCGAGCTTGATGAGAATCACGCGAATATCCTTGGACATCGCGACGACCATCTTGCGCACTGTCTCGGCTTCGGCGTCATCACCGTACTTGAGGCGATCCAGTTTGGTCACGCCGTCGACGAGCAGAGCAATTTCCTCGCCAAAATCAACTCGTAATTGGTCGAGCGAATAATCCGTGTCTTCGACGGTGTCGTGCAACAGAGCTGCCGCAACCGTTTTAGCGCCGATACCCAGGTCGACAAGAATCGCAGCAACCGCGAGAGGGTGTGTGATGTACGGCTCGCCCGACTTGCGTACCTGGCCTTCGTGCGCCTTCTTGGCGATTGCAAAGGCACGATCAACGAGCGAAACATCGGCTCGAGCGTTGTGCTGACGGAGAGTTCGCTTGATCCCCTCGAGAACGCCACCGGTCTCTGAACGGACAAAAAGGCGGGGTGTCAGCGCACGACGAATCATCGATCCCGTCGAATTGCTGTCACTCATGACGCCTCCTGCTTACAGTGTAGGCGCGCTCAGATTAGCGGACAGCACCCGACGAGTTGCGGACGATCTCGGAGCGCTCAGGGCGTCCCTGCTTCTTGTCCTCCGACTCACCCTCGCGCAATTGTGCGTAGAGCGGGGCGGCGATGAACATCGTTGAGTATGCACCGGAGAGGATTCCCACGAACAACGACAGAGCGATATCACGCAGAGTTCCAGCGCCGAGCAGCATCGAGCCGATGAAGAGGATGGCCGCGACCGGCAGGATTGCGACAACACTCGTGTTGATCGAGCGCACCAGAGTCTGGTTGACAGCAAGGTTCACCGAATCGGCGAACGTGCGCTTCGACTCGTCGTAGGCGATCGACGTGTTCTCGCGAACCTTGTCGAAGACGACAACGGTGTCGTACAAAGAGTAACCGAGGATGGTCAAAAGTCCGATGATTGCCGCGGGAGTCACTTCGAGGCCGAATGCACCGTAAACCGCGGCGGTCAGGACGAGGTCGTGCAACATGGCAACGATTGCTGCGACGGACATCTTCCACGTGCGGAAGTAAAGCGCCATGACGACACTGACGAGCACAACGAAAATGGCGAGAGCGCGCAAAGCCTGGCTCGTGATGTCCGAACCCCACGACGCGCCGATGAAGCTTGCGGTCACGTTGTTGACGTCAACGTCGTAAGCCTCAGCAAGCGATACTCGAAGCGCATCGTTCTCTTCAGTTGTCAACTGTTCCGTCTGAACGCGGACACTGGAGCCGCCCACGACGGTGATGCGCGAAGCACTCTCGCCAATCTCGGCGAGAACGGTGTCGGTCGCGATGGACGTTTCGACCTGCGCAGGGTTGGAAATCTGGAACTCGGATCCCCCACGGAACTCGATCCCGAACGAGAATCCACCACGAAGAGTAGTCACCGCGATAGCAAGACCGATCGCGACTGCCGACACGATGTACCACAGCACGCGGCGACCGATGAAGTTGATGCTCGTCTCGCCCGTGTACAGACGGTTACCGAACTGCGTGATGGAACTCACGATTCACCCCCACTTTCGGCCGCTCGTCTTTCGGCGATCGTCTGACGCTTTCGCGCCTCCTTCGAGACCTTGCCGCGCTCTGCACCGGTGACCGTTGAGTCGACAACGAACTGAGCGCGTCCACGGTACACAGCGCCCAACGACTTCGGGTTCAACCCTGACATGGGGTGACCTGAAGCGTAGAAACGCGTGCGAGCAAGCAACTGCAACATCGGGTGCGTGAACAGCACGACAACAATGAGGTCAACGACTGTGGTGACACCGAGAGTAAAAGCAAAACCGCGAACGTTACCGACGGCCAAGGCGAAGAGGACCACGGCAGCGAGCAAGTTAACTGCGTCCGAGACCACGATGGTTCGCACTGCACGAGCCCAACCGGTTTCAACCGCGGAAGCGAGAGTGCGACCTTCGCGGAGTTCGTCGCGAACGCGCTCGAAGTAGACGATGAACGAGTCGGCGGTGACACCGATTGCCACAATCAAACCGGCAACACCAGCGAGCGAGAGGCGGTATCCGTTAGCCGCAGACAAGTACGTGATCACGAGGTACGTGAATCCGAAAGCGACAACCAACGACGCGATAGTGACAAGAGCGAGTGCGCGGTATTGGATCAGCGAATAGATGACGACGAGAAGCAGACCGATTGCCCCCGCGATGAGGCCGGACTGCAACTGCGCGACACCCAATGTCGGTGTGATGGTTGCCGAGGACTGAACTTCGAAGCCGATGGGCAGTGCACCGAATTTCAGCTGGTCTGAAAGGGTCTTGGCGGATTCCTCGGTGAACGAGCCAGAGATGACCGGCTTACCGTCAGCGATTGCAGCCAAGGTACGCGGAGCGCTGATGACACGGCCATCAAGAACGATAGCGAACTGGTTTCGCGCGTCGGTGAGAGTCGTCAGTCGCTGCGTGACGGCAGAGAAGGCTGCGGTTCCTTCGGCGTCGAACGTGAGGTAGACACCCCATTCGTTGGTCTGAACACCGTTTGAACCGTAAAGGTAGTTGCCCTGGGCGTCAGAAATCATCGACCCGTCAACCTCGACCGGACCGAGTACGTACTTGAAGAGTCCGTCATCGCCACATACGACGAGCGGCTTGGTGGGGTCTGCGAGGTTGGCGCCGGCAGCATCCAGTTCGTCACAGGTCGACTTCAGGTACTGCTGGTACAGCGCGTCGTCGACCCAATTCGTGTCGCTGCCGTCGGTCGGTTCTGCTGTCGGGGCGGGCCACGGAGCAGGAGTCGGGGCCGGTGTCTCGGTCGCGCCTTCTGCGGTTCCACCGACTGCCTCGAGTGATGCGACCGCGTCAGTCAACAGGACAGCACGGAATTCGAGCTTCGCAGACGAGCGGATGCGATCGAGCGTCTCCTGGTCAGGTGTGCCGGGGATCGAGACGACGATGTTCGTTCCGCCCTGGGTCGACACCTCGGACTCGCTCACGCCGGCCGCGTCAACGCGCTGACGAATGATGGCGACTGCTTGAGCCAGCTGCTCTTCGCTGATCTGAGTGCCCTCTTGGATCTGCGGAGCGAGGATGATCTCAGTTCCACCTTCAAGGTCAAGAGCGAGTTTCGGGGTCCACGACTGCTTATCCCAGATGACTCCCCCACCGATGAGCGCGACGAGCGCGGCGGTGATGAGAAGAAGCCACGTCAACGCGCGAACGGCGCGACGGGCGGTGCTTTGTGTGGACACGAGAAACGAACTCCGAAGGGGTTACTTGGCGGCGGACTTGGCTGCAGGCTTTTTGGCTGCAGGCTTCTTTGCTGCGGGGGCGGCCTTTTCGACAACCGGCTTTTCGACGATCGACGCGACCGACTGACGGTGCATGCGGAGAACAGTTCCCGGAGTCGACTCGATGACAATCTCGTTCTCGTCGTCGTCAACCGAGACAACGGTGCCGAAGATGCCGGCGGTCGTCATGACCTGTGCACCCTTGGTGACCTTGTTGTTGAGCTCTTCACGTGCCTGCTTCTGCTTGCGCGAGTTGCGGATCATGAAGACGACCATGACGATGATGATGGCGTACATACCAAGGGAAAGCGGATCCATTGGGGAACCTTTCAATGAGGGAAGACAACTCTCCCATCATAGACCGCTGGGGTTAGCCCTCCCGAGCATTGAATAAGCCTGAGCCGTAGCCACTCGACCTCGTTGAGTTCGCGCGACAAGACCGACCCGAACCAGATACGGCTCGACGACGGATTCGATCGTGTCCTTCTCTTCGCCGACAGCGGAAGCCAGAGTGGAAACGCCGACGGGGCCTCCCCCAAACGAATCAATGAGCGACACGAGGACGGCGCGGTCGAGCCGGTCAAGGCCATGTTCGTCGATGTCGAACACGCGTAATGCCTCGCGGACGGCGGTTTCGGTTCCCTCTGCGGCATGCACAACGAGATAGTCACGGACGCGACGAAGCAGTCGATTAGCGATACGGGGGGTTCCACGCGAACGGCGACTCAATTCCACAATTCCCGCTGCGTCCAATTCGATTGCGAGTAGCGACGCGCTACGAGTAATAATGCGAGCAATCTCGTCAGGCTCGTAGTACTCGAGGTGAGCGGTAAATCCGAATCGATCGCGAAGCGGCGCAGGCAGCATGCCAGAGCGAGTGGTCGCGCCGACGAGAGTAAATGGAGCGATATCCAATGGAACTGTCGTCGCGCCGGGACCCTTGCCGACGACGATGTCAATTCGATAGTCCTCCATGGCCAGATACAACATTTCTTCGACCGAACGGTGAAGGCGGTGAATCTCGTCGATGAACAGCGTGTCACCGGTCTGCAGAGAGGACAAAATCGCAGCCAGATCGCCCGTGTGCTTGATTCCGGGACCGCTTGCGAGACGCAGCGGGCTGTTCGCCGCGTGCGCAACAATCATGGCCAGTGTTGTTTTGCCGAGCCCAGGAGGACCCGCGAGAAGGATGTGATCGGGCGAGCGAGACTCCATGCGCGCCGCGTCAAGCAACACTGACAGCTGAGTTCGAACCTTTTCCTGACCAACGAAATCGTCCAGACTGTCCGGACGAAGAGCGCCTTCGAAAACGAGATCGTCGGGTGATTCGTCCGTCACGAGCGCGCGCCCAACGTTGCGAGAGCGACACGAATCCGGTCAGACAACGACGCCTCGGGATGATCGCGGATGACGTCACGAGCCGTCTCGGTCGCAGCGGCACCTGCCCAACCCAGCCCGGTGAGGGCAGCGGTGAGGTCGGTCACGTCGCTT
Source organism: uncultured Gulosibacter sp. (assembly GCA_964637095.1). Lineage (GTDB taxonomy): Bacteria > Actinomycetota > Actinomycetes > Actinomycetales > Microbacteriaceae > MWH-TA3. Next base: position 75,731 of record CAZWTW010000002.1, on the reverse strand, counting down.
CCGCCCGACTGCGGCATTTTGCCCGTCAAACTGACGATGATGAGAGAAGCGGTCTTTTGACCAATTCCGGGGACGCTCTTGAAACGAGAGTCGTCACCCGCAGTCACTGCTGCATCGATTTCACCGTTTGACAGCGTGGACAACACCGCAAGCGCTGTCTTGGGACCGACACCAGTTACGCCACGCAACAGCTGGAAAAGTTCTTTGGACGCAGGGTCGAGAAACCCGAACAGCAACCATTCGTCTTCACGCGGGATGAGCACAGTGTGCAGGAACGCGTCGGCTCCTGGACGCAGTGACACAGCAACGTCGCGCGGAACGAAGATTTCGTAACCGACGCCACTCGTCTCGATAACAACCGTGGATACACCAACGCTCGTTACCGTCCCTCGAACGGTTGCCAACATGGCTTCAGCCTAGGAGCGACCCTTGTCCAGAGCCGCTCGCCACGCGCGTTGTGCAGGAGTTTCAGTCGTACTGACCACAGAGCCGCGCCACGCGTGACAGATTGCGAGGGCAAGAGCATCTGCCGCATCGGCAGGCTTTGGTAGTTCCTTCAACCCAAGAATCGTCGCGACCATTGCCGTCACTTGCTTCTTGTCAGCACGCCCGTACCCCGTCACAGCAGCCTTGACCTCACTCGGAGTATGCAACGCAACAGCGATTCCTCGCTCTGCGGCAAGCAACAGTGCGATTCCCGCGACTTGAGCGGTACCCATCACGGACCGGACATTGTGCTGTGCGAACACTCGCTCAATCGCGACAACGTCAGGTTTGACGCGATCAATTACCGCGGCAAGTTCGTCGCGGATGATGAGTAGGCGCTTCTCCAAATCGAGCCCTGCGTCAGAGCGAACTACTCCCACGTCGAGGAACGTGACCTTTCGCGCGGCGCCCGCTTCGATGACACCGAACCCACAGCGTGTGAGACCGGGGTCGACGCCGAGGACGCGCACGGTCTATTCGTCCGCGTCGAGTTCGGCTTGGACGTCTGCTGGGATTGAGAAGTTGGCGTAGACGTTCTGCACGTCATCGAGGTCCTCAAGAGCATCAATCAGCGCGAAAACCTTGCGGGCGGCTGCAGCGTCGACATCAATCGAGAGGTTAGGGACGAACTCCGCGTCGGCGCTGTCGTAGTCGAGTCCGGCCTCCTGCAACGCAGTGCGTGCCGCGACGAGGCTGGTCGGTTCGGTGATGACCTCGAACCCGCCGCCCTGATCGACGACTTCTTCAGCACCGGCATCGAGAACTGCCATGAGAATGTCGTCCTCGGTGACCCCGTCAACCTTGGTGATCGAGATGACTCCCTTGCGGGCAAAGTTGTAGGCGACTGACCCTGGGTCTGCCATCGCTCCCCCGTTGCGCGACATCGCCGTGCGAACTTCGGCAGCAGCTCGATTCTTATTGTCCGTCAGACATTCGATCAGCAGTGCAACTCCGTTGGGACCATAGCCTTCGTACATGATCGTCTGGTAGTCGACGGCGTCGCCCGACAGTCCCGCTCCACGCTTGACGGCTCGGTCAATGTTGTCGTTGGGCACACTCGTCTTCTTCGCCTTGTAAATCGCATCGACGAGAGTCGGGTTTCCGGCAAGGTCGGCACCGCCGGCGCGGGCCGCGACCTCGATGTTCTTGATCAGCTTCGCGAACGACTTCGCACGCTTGGCGTCAATTGCCGCCTTCTTGTGCTTGGTCGTTGCCCATTTGGAGTGTCCGGACATATAGTTCCCTTACGTTTACTGTTCGATGTTACCTAAGTGACGGAACAACAACTGTGCGAACCCACCAGTCGTGAACGCGCAGTTCGTTCGAGACCTCGGGGTGGAACGAGATTCCGACTATATTCCCGTGGTGAACCCCGACGATTTCGCCTGTGGGCAGCGTTGCAATGATGTCGGTCGAGCCTGCATCACGAACGATTGGGGCCCGAATGAATGATGACCGAATCGGAGCGCCACCGATTGCGGGCATATCGATTGTGGTCTCGAACGAATCGACCTGGCTGCCGAAAGCGTTGCGCTCGACGGTGACGTCCAACCCGCCGAAAGTCTGCTGATCATCGAGTCCACCGGTGATACGGTCCGCCAAGAGAATCAGCCCGGCGCACGTGCCGAGCACAGGAAGTCCCCGGTGAATTGCGGCTACCAGTGCGTCGCGCACACCGAAAATGCGCGTGAGTTTATCGATAACACTCGACTCGCCACCGGGGATGATGAGAGCGTCGACCTCAGCGAGTTGTTCCGCGTTGCGCACCTGCCGATGGGCAATGCCTAATTCGGCAAGCACACCTTCATGTTCGCGAACGTCTCCCTGAAGGGCAAGAACGCCGACGAGTGGGCTGTTACCAGCCACGCTCGGAGAGGCGGTGCGGTGCAGGGAGGTCGTTCACGTTGATTCCGACCATCGCTTCACCCAGTCCACGCGACACCTCGGCGATGACCTTCGCGTCGGTGTATGCGGCGGTCGCCTTGACGATTGCCTTTGCGCGTTCGACGGGGTTTCCCGACTTGAAGACACCCGAGCCAACGAAGACGCCGTCAGCACCCAGCTGCATCATCATCGCGGCGTCGGCGGGAGTCGCAACTCCACCGGCAACGAAGAGGACGACGGGAAGCTTTCCGTTTTCCGACACCCACTTGACGAGTTCGTACGGTGCCTGAAGTTCCTTGGCGGCGACAAACAACTCGTCGGCGTTCTTCGCGGCGAGAGCAGCGATTTCCGACTTGATGGTACGGATGTGCTTGGTTGCTTCAGATACGTCGCCGGTGCCGGCCTCGCCCTTTGAGCGAATCATCGCTGCGCCTTCGGTGATGCGACGAAGCGCCTCGCCAAGGTTGGTAGCGCCACACACGAAAGGCACCGTGAAGTTGCTCTTGTCGATGTGGTTGACGTAGTCGGCTGGCGAGAGAACTTCGGACTCATCGATGTAGTCGACTTCGAGAGCCTCAAGAACCTGTGCCTCGACGAAGTGTCCGATGCGCGCCTTGGCCATAACGGGAATCTTTACCTCGCGCTTGATCGCGTCAATGAGGTCGGGGTCACTCATACGAGCAACGCCTCCCTGTGCGCGAATGTCAGCGGGAACGCGCTCGAGTGCCATGACGGCAACGGCTCCGGCGTCCTCGGCAATTCGAGCCTGTTCGGGGGTTACGACGTCCATGATGACGCCGCCCTTGAGCATGTCAGCGAGACCGCTCTTGATTCGCAATGTTCCGACGGTGTTTTCCGCCATATCTATCACTCCTTGTGCAGTGTCCTCGCGGGACGTTATTCAAGTTTAGGACTCTGTTGGCCAGTGTTTCGCCAGCAGTTCCCTCACCTCGCCGAGAAGGCGGGGCATCGCTTTGGTTTGCGCAATAATCGGGAAGAAATTTGCATCATTTCGCCACCGCGGAACGATGTGTTGGTGCAGGTGCTCAGCAATGCCGGCCCCGGCGACTTCGCCCTGATTCATACCTAGGTTGAAACCTACACAGCCCGTCGCCTCGGTGAGAACTCGCATTGCAATTTGTGACAGCAGCCCAATCTCGGCCACCTCCTCGGCAGTTGCGAGGTCGTACGTTGCAACGTGTCGATACGGGCACACCATGATGTGACCGGAGTTGTACGGGTACAAGTTCATGATCACGTACGCACTCGTCCCGCGTGCGACGATCAGCCCCTCTTCGTCTCCACGAGTTGGAGCAACACAGAACGGGCAGCCCGTGTCGCCTGTCTCCTTGTTCAGGTAGACCATGCGGTGCGGAGTCCACAATCGACCCATTCCGTCGGAATCACCCGGGAACAGAGCGCTCGACTCGACGTCGACCATTAGATGTCCTGGCTGCGACGTTCGATGATGTCAGTGATACGAGCGATCGCGTCGGCGATCGGAACGCCGTTGACCTGTTCGCCGTTGCGGAAGCGGAAACTGACTGCACCGTTGGCCCGATCCTCTTCGCCAGCGATGACGATGTAGGGAACCTTTGCCATGGTGTGGTTACGAATCTTTTTCTGCATTCGGTCATCCGACGCATCCAGTTCGGCTCGAATGCCGGCCTTTTTCATCTGAGCAACGACGTCACCGAGATAGTCAGCGTATTCCTCGGCCACGGGCACCGCGACGACTTGCTGGGGCGCAAGCCAGACAGGGAATGCGCCGGCATAGTGCTCGAGCAGGACGCCAAAGAAGCGCTCGACTGAACCGAACAGTGCGCGGTGAATCATGACGGGGCGTTGACGCGAGCCGTCAGAAGCGGTGAACTCGAGACCGAAGCGCTCGGGCAGGTTGAAGTCCAACTGAATCGTCGACATCTGCCACGTGCGTCCGATGGCGTCGCGCGCCTGGACTGAAATCTTCGGCCCGTAGAACGCCGCCCCACCCGGATCCGGCACGAGAGTCAGACCCGAATCCGTCGCAACCTTTTCCAAAGTCTTAGTAGCGGTGTCCCACAACTCGTCAGAGCCAACGAACTTGTCCGAACCGTCGCGAGTTGACAACTCGAGATAGAAATCGTTGAGACCGTAGTCGCGCAGCAGCGACAAGACGAAGTCCAGAACCTTGGTCAGTTCCTCTTCCATCTTGTCTGGCGTCGTGAAGATGTGCGCGTCGTCCTGCGTCATTCCGCGAACGCGGGTCAAACCGTGGACAACACCAGACTTTTCATAGCGGTACACCGACCCGAACTCGAACAAGCGCATCGGCAAATCGCGATACGAACGCCCCTGCGAACGATAAATCAGGATGTGGAAAGGGCAGTTCATCGGCTTGAGGTAATAGTCGGTTCCCTGTCGAGTGACTTCACCCGCATCGTTGCGAATCTCGTCGAGGTGCATCGGGGGGAACATTCCGTCCTTGTACCAACCAAGGTGGCCCGACGCTTCGAACAAGTTCTGCTTGGTGATGTGGGGCGTGTAGACGAAGTCGTAGCCGCCCTCCTCGTGGCGTTGACGCGAGTAGTCCTCCATCGCGCGACGGATGATTCCGCCCTTGGGGTGGAAGACAGCGAGACCGGAACCGATTTCGTCGGGGAACGAGAACAGATCAAGTTCAGCTCCCAGTCGGCGGTGGTCACGCTTTGCGGCCTCTTCGAGTCGCTCGGTGTAATCCCGCAACTCCTGCTTATTCGGCCAACCCGTTCCGTAGATGCGCTGTAGCGACGGGTTCTTTTCTGAGCCACGCCAATACGCGGCCGCCGAACGCATGAGTTTGTATCCCTCGCCAATCATGCGCGTGTTCGGCAAGTGAGGGCCTCGGCACAGGTCCTTCCAGACAGCTTCGCCCGTCTTAGGGTCGACGTTGTCATACATCGTCAATTCGCTGCCGCCGACCTCAACGTTCTCGTTGTCGTCGCCGGTGTTGCCGCCCTTAAGCCCAATGAGTTCGAGTTTGAAGGGTTCAGCGGCAAGTTCCGCGCGGGCCTCATCGTCGGTGACGACTCTGCGCATGAATCGCTGCCCCTCGCGGACGATACGGCCCATCTCCTTTTCGAGAGCAGACAAGTCTTCGGGAGTGAAGGGGTTCTCAACTTTGAAGTCATAGTAGAAACCATCAGTGACAGGAGGGCCGATGCCGAGTTGGGCTTCGGGATTGAGCCGTTGAACCGCCTGGGCAAGGACGTGCGCCGTGGAGTGACGAAGAATGTTGAGACCGTCAGGGCTGGAGAGTTCTACGCCTTCGACGACGTCACCGGCTTGTGCCAGGTGTGCGAGATCGCGCAATTCACCGTTGACACGCATCGCGACAATCGAGCGGTCGCTGAACAACTCGAACCCGGTGTTCGGCGCATCGAGGGTCATAGATTCAGACACAGTCACTCCTCAGTCGGACTTCATTAGCCTAGCGATTCGATGCTCGTCGGCTGGAACCAAAAAACCCTGCGCGTGGCAGGGTTTTGAGTGTGGGCGATACTGGGATCGAACCAGTGACCTCTTCCGTGTCAGGGAAGCGCGCTACCGCTGCGCCAATCGCCCAAGGCTTATGAAGTTGCGGAGGTGGCGACGGGATTTGAACCCGTGTGGACGGCTTTGCAGGCCGCTGCCTCGCCTCTCGGCCACGCCACCATGTGGATTGTGCCCAAAGGCTTTTCCGAGCGGATGACGAGATTCGAACTCGCGACCCTAACCTTGGCAAGGTTATGCGCTACCACTGCGCCACATCCGCACGTCCCTTGCGGGACTTTCACGACTCTACCGAAACTTTGGACTCTTGCCAAACTCACGAAGTCGCGTGTCTGAACCAACTCGTTGTTCGGCTACTTGTGTAGTGGGCGATACCGGACTCGAACCGATGACCTCTTCCGTGTGAAGGAAGCGCGCTACCAACTGCGCCAATCGCCCGCTTGAACATTCTGACACAATCAACGCGTTTGCTCAGTCCTCATCGAGCGCGTATCCCAGTTCGCCGTGCACGACCGTGTCGATACCAGCGATTTCGGCCTCCGTCGATGCCCGGAATCCCATCGTCTTCTCGATCACGGATCCGATGAGCAACGCCGCGACGAATGAGTACACAAGAACCGACACCGCCGCGATGACCTGAACGACTAGTTGGCCAGGGTTGCCCGAGAATACCCAACCTGTCTCCGTTGCGAAGAAGCCGAGGAAAATCATTCCGACGAGACCGCCGACGAGGTGGATGCCGACGACGTCAAGTGAGTCGTCGAAACCGAGTTTGAACTTCAGTTCGATCGCGTACGCACAGGCGATGCCGGCAATGAACCCGAGCAGAATCGCGAACGACGGAGTCAGATTCGCGCACGATGGCGTGATTGCAACAAGCCCGGCTACGGCACCTGATGCAGCACCGACCGATGTTGCCTTACCGTCCTTCAGCCTTTCAATGAGCATCCACCCGAGTGACCCGGCAGACGCAGCGACGAACGTGTTCATCGAGATGAGCCCGACCTTTGCCATGTCGGTGAACGCTTCGGCTCCCGCGTTGAACCCGAACCAGCCGAAGAAGAGAATCCCGAATCCGATGAGGGTGAGGGGAACGTTGTGTGGCTGGTGGATTCCCTTTCCGAAGTTGACGCGCTTGCCAAGAACAAGAGCTAGAGCGAGCGCAGCTGAGCCAGACGTGATTTCGACGGCTAGTCCCCCGGCGTAGTCGATGACGGCTGGAAGTCCCAGCGATTCACCGAGATGCGCGATCCAGCCCCCGCCCCACACCCAGGCGGAGATGGGGAAGTACGCGAGGATTGCGAAGGCGCCGGCGAACACCATCCATGCTCCGAATTTTGCGCGGTCGGCGACGGCTCCGGAAATCAACGCAACCGTGATGATGGCGAACGATGCCGCGAACAAACTGGCGAGGAACGTCTCGTTCGTGTCGTTGACGGCCAAGAAGTCGCTGAACGGGTTTCCCGAGAAGTCGTCCGGATTTTCGACGATGGACATTCCGCGACCGATCAACACCCACAGCACACCGACGAGAGCCATCGTCCCGACCGACATCATCATCATCGAGATGACGCTCTTCGCCTTGACGAGTCCGCCATAGAAAAAGGCGAGCCCCGGCGTCATGAAGAGCACCATCGTTGTGGCGACAATCGCCCACGTGAGTTGACCAGAATCCATTGGGAACCTTTCGGGTGGAAAAGGAAGACGTCCCCATTCTTTGAGTTCGGCGTTACGGGAAGGGACCTCCCATGTTTCGCGCAGGTTAAATGTGCGACGGGAGGCGCCCACCCGAGCGCCTCCCGCCTGTTGGAACTACTCCGTGATGGCGTAGCCCAATTCACCGTGGACCACCGTGTCGATACCAGCGATTTCCGCCTCGGTCGATGCACGGAATCCGATGGTCTTCTCGATCACGATGCCCAGAAGCAGCGACGCAACGAACGAGTACACGAGAACTCCACCGGCAGCGATTGCTTGAGTAATGAGCTGCCCGAAGTCTCCCGAGAACAGCAAGCCCGTCTCGTTCGCGAAGAACCCGAGGAACAACGTTCCGACGATTCCACCGACGAGGTGGATGCCGACGACATCGAGCGAGTCGTCGAAGCCCAACGCGAACTTGAGGTTGATGGCCAGTGCACACAGTGCGCCAACGAGGACTCCGAGGACGATCGACCAACCAGGCGTCAGATTTGCGCACGCCGGTGTGATGGCGACCAAGCCAGCGACCGCACCCGAACCTGCACCGACGCTCGTCGCCTTGCCGTCACGGACCTTCTCGATGACCATCCATCCAAGAATTGCGGCGGACGTTGCCACGAACGTGTTGATGATGATGAGTCCGACCTGGCTCATGTCGCCGAAGGCCTGCGCTCCAGCGTTGAATCCGAACCAACCGAACCACAGAATCGCGACACCAATCAGAGTCAGTGGGACGTTGTGCGGTTGGTGGACACCCTTGCCGAACGCGACGCGCTTGCCGAGGATGAGTGCCAGCGCAAGAGCCGCAGCACCTGCGTTGATGTGGACTGCCGTTCCTCCCGCGTAGTCGATCACAGCGGGCATTCCCAGGGACTCGCCCAGATTCATGATCCAGCCGCCACCCCAAACCCAAGCTGCGACCGGGAAGTACACGAGGACGGAGAAGAGTCCGACGAAGACCATCCACGAACCGAACTTCGCGCGGTCGGCGATTGCACCGGACACGAGAGCGATAGTGATGATGGCGAATGTGCCGCCATAGGTCGCATAGAGCAAGGTGTTGTCGTCAGCGGCAGCGAGTGCGAAGTCACTGAACGGGTCCCCCGCGAAATCGAGCGGGCTTTGAACTGCAGACATGTTGTAGCCGATGAGGACCCACAACACACCAGCGAGGCCCATGGAACCAAACGAGAGCATCATCATCGAGATGACACTCTTGGCCTTGACCAATCCGCCATAGAAAAACGCGACCCCAGGGGTCATAAAGAGTACGAGGGCCGTGGCGATTATCGCCCACGACATGTTTCCAACATCCATTGCGGTGTCCCTTCCGAACATGGCGAGCAACTGCTCACACTGTCAGGATGGGCGCCGCACGTTTCGGGTTGCCGTCAGTGATGTGTCGCTTGTGTTACAAAACCGTCGTGTTGTTAACGCGAAATTGCGCGGTGAGTCAGCGCGACGAGTCTGGACTGGGCACGAAGGTACTTCTTTCGGAATCCACCGTTTAGCATCTCGGCGGGGAAAACCTCGTCGACAGGTGTGCCCGATGCGCGAATCGGGATGTCGGCGTCGTAGAGCCGGTCAACAAGAGCGACAAAGCGCAACGCATCGTTTTGGTCATTGAACGGGACCACGCCCCACCACACGATGACGTCGACACCGTCGATGAGAATCGCGTACTTAGAGGGGTGTTCGCGCGCAAGAACGACTTCGAGATCTCCGAACGAGTCACTCGCGACGACCAGACCATCAGTCCGTTCGATTTCATCGAGTTCCGACTCGTCGCAGACATCTGCCCGACCCTCGTTTTCACGGTGGCGATAGTCGACACCGTCGATGCGGAACGTGCGGAAACGATCGGACAGCCCTTGAATTTCTCGCACGAAGTCGGCTGCCGCGAAACGACCTTCTCCCAGTGCATTGGGGGGCGTGTTCGACGTCGCCATGACTCGGGTTCCGCCCGACATCAACACCCCCAGCAGTCTTGTCATCAACATGGTGTCGCCCGGGTCGTCGAGTTCGAACTCGTCAATCGCAATAAACGATGCACCGGTCAAAGCCGTCACCGAATTCGCATACCCCAGCGCACCGACGAGAGCCGTGTACTCGATGAACGTCCCGAAGTACTTGCGGCCCTTCGCGATGTGCCACGCCGCTGCCAGCAGGTGCGTCTTGCCAACACCGAATCCACCATCCAGGTAGAGCCCGAGAGGCTGTTCGACGGCCTTCTTGAATAGACCACCCGAGGTGGAAGAGAAAAAGCCACGAGCGGCTTCCCTGGCTTCGTCTTGCGAGGGATAGGCGGCGTCGGGGACGTACGTCTCGAAGCGGGCCTGCGTGAACTGCGGTGGCGGGACCAGGTGGGCCAACATCTGTGCGGTTGTGACCGTCGGGCGGCGATCCGCGAGATGTACGAGCGACACGATAGGTCAGACCTTCCTCAGTTGTTCACAGCCTACCCACGACAATGGGGACATGCTCGTCCACACCGACTTCCCTTACGGAATCGCTTTTGACACTCTCAATCGCGAAGCGGCGAAGTTGTGGTGGGACACTCGAGGCGACGATTGGGTCAGAGTCAACGTCATCACGGATGCTCTCGGGCACGCAATCGGCGCCTCTGGCACCAGCCAAGATCTGACCGGCGGAGCGGACCGAGCGCTTCTCTTGGCGCTTCGAGACATTTCCGATGTGGTGGTTTTGGGTGGGGCAACCGTCAGGGCAGAACCGCTCTCCGTGCCCCGCGACAAGCCGCTCGTTATCGTCTCGCGCTCGGCGGAAGTCCCGGCCGCCGCAATCGACCGCGCCCACGGCGGCATCACGGTCCTCCACCATTCCTCTGCGACGCCTCCCGACGGCGTCGAAGGAATCGTGCTGCCCCGTTTCACCGGAACCGCAATTCTCAAGGCCGTTCAGGCCCTGGGTCATCGTCGCATTGTTGTCGAGGGCGGCCTACGACTGATAGAGCAATTCATCACATCAGGTGTTGTGACGGAATGGTGCCAAACGGTGTCCCCCATCGCCGGTGAGCAATCCGCCGACGTAGTCGTTCCGACCGTCACGGGAGAACTCACGCTCATGGCGCACGACGATTCGGGGTTCCGATACACCAGGCGCCTCGTTGACGGCGCGCCTCGCAAATCGCCTCGAGCCCGTACCTAGGCTGACACCGTGAACACGTCGTCTGGATACTTCGAGTCCCTCGTCGAGTCGGCCCGCCAAGCGGGTTTGCCGCAGGAGGTTGACGTCCACGAAATTGACGCGCCGCAGGGTCTTGCTCCGAATGCGATCGCATTTGCCGCCGACATCGTCGCGGGCACTGGACACCTCGACCGCGGAACCGGTCGGCTCATCATTCTTGATGACCCCGAAGAACCGGTTGCATGGGGCGGTCGCTCACGCGCCATCATATTCGCGCAATCGCCCCTCGAAGTAGACCTTGGAAGCGACGAGATGTATTCCGCCGCAACGTGGGCGACACTGCTTGACGAACTCACCGAGTCTGGCGCGAAATTCGATCACGCTGCAGGAACCGTAACTCGCGTCATTTCGACTGGATTCGGAGACTTGGAGCCGCAAGGGCGTGGCACACAGGTCGAGGTTCGCGCCTCGTGGTCCCCTCAGTCGTGGGATGCCCGTCCTCACGTCGAAGCGTGGGCGAGATTCGTGTGTAGGCTGGCCGGCTTCCCGCCGCAACCAGAGGGCGTCACGAACATTCAGGCTCGATGAGCGACGACGTCGAATTACCGCCGGCACAGCTGGCTGAAGTTCCGTCTGTTATTGATACCGCAAGCGCCCTCGACGCGGCCATGGTGCGCCTTGCTGGTGGAACTGGCCCGTTCGGTATCGACGCAGAGCGCGCGAGTGGATTTCGGTACTCAAACCGTGCGTACCTGATTCAGGTTCATCGACGCGGCGGTGGCACTCACCTCATCGATCCGACAGCCTTTGACGACCTCACATCTCTGGGGGCGTTACTCAGCACCGATGAGTGGATTTTGCATGCAGCAACACAGGATCTGTCCTGCCTTGCCGAGGTTGGTCTCGTCCCGACTTCGCTTTTCGACACGGAATTGGGGTCCCGACTCGCCGGACTTCCACGAGTCGGACTCGGGACGGTGGTCGCCGAACTTCTCGGACTTCATCTTGCCAAGGAACATTCGGCAGCTGATTGGTCAACGCGTCCATTGCCCCACGAATGGCTCGTCTATGCCGCTCTCGATGTAGAACTACTCCCCGACCTTCGCGATGCACTTCAGGCGCGACTCGTCGAGAACGGGAAGGCAGACATTGCTCGACAAGAGTTCGACAACCTGCTGTCGTGGCAACCCGCTCCGCCGAGAACTGACCCGTGGCGCAGGCTGTCTCAAATCCAGACCCTCACGACGCCAACACAGCTCGCGGTGGCGCGCGAACTCTGGCTGGAGCGCGACGCGATTGCACGCGAGTTGGACATGGGTCCTGGTCGCGTGATTCCCGACGCGTCGATTGTTGCGGCAGCGCGGGTATTGCCGAACTCAAGGGGCCAACTAGCCGGACTCTCTGCCTTCACCGGAAGACTGTCGCGCAAACAATTGGATCGCTGGTGGACAGCGATCGAACGCGGTACTTCGACTGACGATTTACCGCCGATGCGGGTGCGTGGTGGTGGCCTGTCAACGCCCCGCAACTGGAGAGACCGTCACCCGGATGCGTACGCGCGATTCGTGGCGTCTCGCGCGGAAGTTCTTGCAATCGCCGAAGACGTGGAGGTGCCCGTTGAGAACCTCCTCACCCCCGACATTCTGCGCAGACTCTGCTGGGAACCGCCAGTTGACATCTCGGCAGTCGGGATTTCGGGCGCACTGACGAACGCTGGTGCACGCAAATGGCAAGTCGATGCGACGAGTGAGCGCATCGCCGACAGTTTTGCGCGTGCCGAGGCCAATCCCGAAGAGTTCCTTGCAGTAGCACCTTCCGCGGGAGCGGAAGCCGAGTAACAGTGGCACGATGGAAGTGCAAGGAGGCACAGTGAGCCAGTCAGTCTATTTCGTCGATGGAATGCGCAGCCCGTTCGGGCGGGCCGGAGCGAAGGGCATCTATCGCGACACTCGCGCCGATGACATCGCTGCGGAAGTTCTCAAGGGTCTGCTGTCCCGTAACGGGTCGGTGCCGCTCGACGCAATCGATGACGTCGCGGTTGCGGCGACCACACACGAAGGTGACCAAGGTCTGACGTTGGGTCGGACAGTGGGACTACTCGCTGGTTTGCCAACGACCGTCCCCGGTTTCGCAATTGATCGCATGTGCGCGGGCGCAATGACGTCGATGACCACGCTCGGTGCTGGAATTGGCTTCGGACAGATCGATGTGGCCATCGCAGGTGGCGTTGAGCACATGGGACGACACCCCATGGAATTCGACAAGAAGGCGAACCCGGCGCTGTTCGAGATGGGAATCTTCACCGAGGACTCGCTGTTCATGGGACGCACGGCCGAAAACTTGCACGACATGCTGCCCGACATCTCCAAGCAGCGCGCGGATGAGTTCGCTCTGCAAAGTCAGCAGCGAGCCTGGCAGGCGTACGAGGACGGTGGGCCGCAACGTGACCTCGTCACGATTCAGACTGAACACGGGGCTGCAGACCGCGACGAACAACTTCGCCCAGGAACCACTCTCGAAGGGCTCGCTTCGCTCAACCCGCCTTTCCGCGAGGACGGCCGAGTCACCGCAGGAAATGCGTCGCCACTGACCGATGGTGCAACCATGAGCCTCCTCGCAGGCGAAAGGGCAGTCTCGACTTTCGGGCTCACCCCCGCGATGCGCATGGTGTCCTACGCCTTCGCCGGGGTTTCACCCGATCTCATGGGTCTGGGTCCCGTGCCCGCAACGGAAAAGGCGTTGAAAATCGCGGGGCTCGGTATTGCAGATATCGGCTTGTTCGAGTTGAACGAAGCGTTCGCCGTGCAGGTACTCGCGTTCGCCGACCACTTTGGACTAGACGCGTCCTCCCCCGAATTCAACCCGTGGGGTGGAGCAATCGCTATGGGGCACCCCCTCGCCGCTTCAGGTGTTCGTCTCGCCATTCAGCTTGCTCGGCACTTTGAAAACCGACCAGACATCCGTTACGGATTGACGACAATGTGCGTAGGTCTCGGTCAAGGCGGAACCGTGATTTGGGAAAACCCTCACTACAGCGCATGAGCCGTCTAGCTGAGTCAGTGGCGACGACCGTCACAATCGCCGAAGAAACTACTGCGGCTGGCAAGCGCGTGCTTGTCCTGACGTTGGTTGCCGAAGACCCGGCCCGACCGGCTGTTCTGGGTCCTCGTGGTCTGGAAAATCTTGACGCGGCGATCGACTCAGCGCACATCGCCATCGACAACGGCGGAATCGACGCGGTTGTCGTACGCGGCACAGGGCGAACGTTCTGCGCAGGAGCCGATCTCGACATGATGGCGTCCATCACCGATCGCACATTGTCTCTCTCACTCGCCGAAACCGGCCATCGAGTGCTCGGCCGGCTCAGCAGATTGGGCGTCCCCTCTATCGCCGAAATCAACGGCGTTGCGCTTGGAGGCGGCCTCGAACTGGCCCTCCATTGTTCGTATCGTTTCGTCGCAGATTCGGTCAACGCGCTCGGACTTCCCGAAATCAGCCTCGGACTCATTCCCGGATGGGGCGGCGCCACGCTGTTGCCGCGACTCATCGGTCTGGACAAGGCCACCACGGTGTTGCTCGACAACCCGGTGAAAGGCAACGCCCTTCTCAACGCAAGCCGCGCCGCCGAACTCGGGGTCGTGGACGTAAGGGCGTCCGACGACACCCTGCACGAGACGGTCCTGGCATTCGTCGACGATGACTTCCCCCTAGTTCGCCAGGGACACACCATTACCGAAGCTGACCGGATTGCCCTTCGCGGCAAGGCTGACGCGCTCGCGACACGACCCGCCAACCCCACCATCGCAATCAACCGATTGGCCGAGGTCGTCGACGCGGGGACAACAATCGGTGCGGGTTTCGCATCCGAAGATGATGCGCTTGCCGACCTCATCATGACCGCAGAATTCCGCAACCGCGTCTATTCGTTCCACTTGACATCGAGTCGTGCACGAAAGCCCGCTGGAGTTCCCGATGTCCCGCCACGCGACATTTCACGCATTGGCGTTATCGGCGCTGGGTTGATGGCAACACAGTTTGCGACTCTGTTCGCCGAGAAACTGGATGTTCCCGTCACATTGACCGACGTCTCACAAGAACGCGTGGACGCTGCCGTCGCTCGAATAGCAGACGCACTCGGTTCGCGAGTCGAGCGGGGATCGCTAGCCGCTGAAGCCCGCGACCGAATACTGTCCAACATCGGCACCACGCTCGACAAGTCAGATTTCCAGGCGTGTGATTTCGTGATGGAGGCAGTGTTCGAGGATCTCGACGTCAAGCTCGATGTATTGAGAGAAATCGAGAAATTCGTCTCCCCGGAATGCATCCTTGCGACAAACACATCCTCGCTATCCGTCACCGCGATGGCCGAATCACTCGAGCACCCTGGCCGGTTGATCGGATTCCACTTCTTCAATCCCGTTGCCGTGATGCCCCTCATCGAGGTCGTGTCGACAGAACACAGCGACCCAGGTGCGATTTCCAGTGCGATTGCGTGTGCACAGAAAATGCGCAAGACACCCGTCATCACCAAGGACCTTCCGGGATTCGTTGTCAACCGAATTCTGTCCGTGTTCCTTAGCGAAGCACTTGACGACATCAACGCAGGCATCTCGGCCGTATCCATCACCGAGGCTCTCGCACCACTTCGCCTACCGATGGATCCGTTCGCGCTGATCGACCTCATCGGCCGACCGGTGACCTTGCACATGATGGAATCGCTCCACCAGTTCGCGCCTGACCGTGTCCATGTCGTCGAAAATCTTATGGAAGTGACGTCGAATCCGGCGTCGGCTTCAATCGCTGCGGATTTCGGAGCGGGTTCGACCGTTGGATCAGCAGAGATGCTCGCAATCCATGACCGCACGGTTGATGCGCTCACTCGGGAAATCGACATCATGTTGAACGAAGGCGTTGTGGCGGATGTGCGAGACATCGATTTGTGTCTCATCGCTGGAGCCGGCTGGCCGATCGCCCACGGCGGAATCAGCCGTTATCTCGACGAGGTCGGATCGACCGAGCGCGTGCTCGGCCGGCGGTTTCACTAAGCCTTCGGCTTCGCCTTGGGGATTTGCTTCCCACTGATCTGCGCACGAATCTTCGTGGCGATTGCTTCTGCTTCGAGACCAACACGACGAAGAATGTTCTCGCGCGAATCATGCTCGAGGAACTCGTCCGGCAAGCCCAAC
Source organism: uncultured Gulosibacter sp. (assembly GCA_964637095.1). Taxonomy (GTDB): domain Bacteria; phylum Actinomycetota; class Actinomycetes; order Actinomycetales; family Microbacteriaceae; genus MWH-TA3. Next base: position 59,823 of record CAZWTW010000002.1, on the reverse strand, counting down.
TCATCGACAGCAGTGTCGATTCCGGCGGCACGAAGGTCCTGACGGATTCGGGTTCCGATGCCACCAACTCGAATTCCGTCTTCAATCGACACAACGATTCGGTGGTCTCTGGACATCTCGACGACAGACTGCGGGACGGGGATGACCCAGCGGGGGTCAACTACAGTCACGCCGATACCTGATGCAACCAGCTTCTCGGCGACGTGGAGCGCAAGAGGGACAAACGCACCGATTGCGACCAGGAGGACGTCCTTCTTCCCTTGCTGGAACAGCACATCGACGCCGTCCGTGGTTCGACTCAGCGCAGGGATTGGTCCGGCGATGTTTCCCTTGGGGAATCGTACGACGGTTGGGGCGTCATCGACAGCCACTGCTTCCCGAAGTTCTTCACGTAAGGTCACGTCGTCACGAGGAGCCGCAATTCGGACGCCCGGAACGATGTTAAGCATCGCGAGGTCCCACTGCCCGTGGTGTGAAGCGCCGTCAGGGCCTGTGACACCGGCACGATCGAGCACAAACGTGACGCCCGCCTTGTGCAGCGCAACGTCCATCAGAACCTGGTCAAACGCGCGGCCCATGAACGTCGCATAGACAGCAACGACGGGGTGCAATCCACCGAACGCAAGACCAGCTGCCGACGTCGTCGCGTGCTGTTCCGCGATTCCGACGTCCACGACGCGACCGGGGTACTTGTCCGCGAACGCGGCGAGACCAGTTGGGCGCAACATGGCCGCGGTAATCCCGACAACCTTGTCGTTGGAGTCGGCGATGGCAACGATTTCGTCAGAGAAAACGCTCGTCCACGACGTGCCAGAGCCCTTGCTCTCTTCACCGGTAATCGGGTCGAATGCTCCGATCGCGTGGAACTGGTCATCGTCATTCGCACGAGCCGGTTCGTAACCGCGGCCCTTTTCCGTGATTGCGTGAACGATCACGGGCGAACCGTAATCCTTCGCCTGTTCAAGGGCGCGTTCGACGTCGGCCATGTTGTGACCATCGATAGGGCCGATGTACTTGATGTCGAGGTTCGAATACAGCGAGTCGTTGTTGGCGAATCGCGACAAGAAGCCTCGGACACCACCGCGGATTCCGCGATAGAAGGCACGTGCTGGCCCTCCAAGTCGCTTGAAGATTGCCCACGACACGATGTGAAGTCGTCGGTACGACGGCCGGGTCCGCACAGTCGACAGGAAGCGTGCTACTCCCCCGATTGTCGGAGCGTATGAGCGACCGTTGTCGTTGACGATGATGACGAGTCGACGCGAGTTGTCGTGCGAGATGTTGTTGAGTGCTTCCCAGGTCATTCCACCCGTGAGAGCGCCGTCGCCGACGACGACAACCACGTGGCGATCGTCCTGGCCCGTCATTTCGAAGGCCTTGGATATCCCGTCAGCCCACGACAACGAACTCGACGCGTGGCTGCTCTCAACGACGTCGTGAACTGACTCACTTCGTTGGGGATAACCGGCGAGGCCAGTTGCCGAGCGGAGTCCCGTGAAGTCCTGTCGACCGGTGAGCAATTTGTGCACGTACGACTGGTGTCCCGTGTCGAAAATTACCGGGTCAGTCGGCGAGTCAAACACGCGATGAATTCCGATAGTCAGTTCGACGACGCCAAGGTTCGGACCGAGGTGTCCGCCCGTCGCGGCGACGTTCGTCACCAAAAATTCCCGAATCTCCGACGCCAACGCCACACAGTCAGAGACCGTCAACCCCTTGAGGTCTTTCGGGCTCTGAATGGACGGCAACAACATGGGGATTACAGCAGCGATCGCAGCACGTACTGGAGGATTCCGCCGTTTCGGTAGTAATCCGCTTCACCGGGGGTGTCGATTCGGACAACCGCATCGAACTCGACGACATTCTTGCCTTCTGCCGAGTGGGCGGTAGGCGTCGCGACGACTCGCACGGTTCGAGGAGTGACGCCCTCGTTCAACGCTTCGATTCCCGTGAACGAGAAGGATTCCGTTCCGTCGAGACCCAGCGAGTCAGCGTTCTGTCCCGCAGGGAACTGCAGCGGAATGACACCCATGCCGATGAGGTTCGAACGGTGAATGCGCTCGAAGGACTCGGCGATAACAGCAGAGACACCGAGCAAACGCGTTCCCTTGGCTGCCCAGTCACGGCTGGATCCCGAGCCGTATTCCTTACCGGCAAGGATGACGAGCGGCGTTCCATTGGCCTGGTACTTCTCGGAAGCGTCGTAGATGAACGCCTGAGCACCGTCGACCGTCGTGAAGTCACGCGTGTATCCGCCTTCGACACCGTCAAGCAACTGGTTCTTGAGTCGGATGTTCGCGAAGGTTCCACGAATCATGATTTCGTGGTTTCCGCGGCGCGAACCGTACGAGTTGAAGTCGTCGCGAGCCACTCCGTGTTCCTGCAAGTACTGACCAGCGGGCGAGTCAGCCTTGATCGAGCCGGCTGGTGAAATGTGGTCAGTAGTGACCGAATCGCCGAGCTTCGCAAGAACACGAGCGTCATGAATGTCAGAAACGGGAGTCGTTTCCTTCTTCATTCCGTCGAAGTACGGGGGCTTACGAACATAGGTCGACTTCGCGTCCCACTCAAACACGTTTCCCGTGGGTGTCGGAATAGAACGCCAACGCTCGTCACCATCGAAGACCGCGCCGTACTGGCGAACGAACATCTCGGTGTCAATCGACGAGTCGATCGTCTGCTGAACCTCGGCCGCCGACGGCCAAATGTCCGCGAGGAACACGTCCTTACCGTCCGAATCGGTGCCGAGCGGCTGCGTCTCGAAGTCGAAGTTCATCGTCCCTGCCAGCGCGTACGCAATGACCAGTGGAGGGGACGCGAGGTAGTTCATCTTCACGTCGGGGTTGATGCGGCCCTCGAAGTTGCGGTTTCCTGACAGAACAGCGGTGACGGCAAGATCGTTGTCCTGAACCGCCTGCGATACCTCCGCGGGAAGGGGACCCGAGTTACCGATGCAGGTGGTGCAGCCGTAGCCGACGAGGTAGAAGCCCAGAGCTTCGAGGTCTTCCATCAGGCCGGCCTTCTCGTAGTACTCGGTGACAACCTTGGATCCAGGAGCCAGCGTGGTCTTGACCCACGGCTTGGACGTCAGGCCCTTGGCAACGGCGTTCCGCGCGAGCAGGCCAGCGGCGAGCATCACGGACGGGTTCGAGGTGTTGGTGCACGAGGTGATCGCGGCGATTGCCACGTGACCGTTGTCAACCTCGAAGGTCTCACCTTCATACGTGACCGTTGCAGCCTTGCCCGCACCGTAGTTGGTGAGGTCAGTTCCGAACTGCGACTTTGCCTTGGACAGTTCGATTCGATCCTGCGGGCGCTTCGGGCCGGCAATCGACGGAACGACGGTTGACAGGTCGAGGTCGAGGTACTCGCTGAACACAGGCTCGATGTCGGGGTTGTGCCAGAGACCCTGCTCTTTTGCGTACGCCTCGACGAGGGCAACGGTTTCGGCCGGGCGACCAGTGAGACGCAGGTAGTCAACGGTGACCGAATCGACGGGGAACATGGCCGCAGTCGAGCCGAATTCGGGGCTCATGTTGCCGATGGTCGCGCGGTTGGCGAGCGGAACCTGGCTGACGCCGGCACCGTAGAACTCGACAAACTTTCCGACGACTCCGTGCTTGCGCAACATGTCGGTGATTGTCAACACAACGTCGGTTGCGGTGACCGCCGAAGGGATGACGCCGGTCAGCTTGAATCCGACAACCTTGGGGATCAGCATCGAGACGGGCTGGCCGAGCATGGCGGCCTCTGCTTCGATTCCACCGACACCCCAACCAAGGACGCCGAGTCCGTTGACCATGGTGGTGTGCGAGTCGGTTCCGACGCAGGTGTCAGGGAAGGCAATCGTTTCACCGTTGACGTCACGCGTGTACACAACCTTTGCGAGGTTTTCCATGTTGACCTGGTGAACGATTCCGGTCCCCGGGGGAACAACCTTGAAGTTGTCGAATGCGGTTTGTCCCCAACGAAGGAACTGGTAGCGCTCGCCGTTGCGTTCGTACTCGATCTCGACGTTGCGCTCGAACGCGTCTTCGCGTCCAAACAAGTCGGCGATGACCGAGTGGTCGATCACGAGCTCGGCTGGTGCCAGCGGGTTGATCTTTTCGGGGTCTCCGCCAAGTTCGGCGACGGCTTCACGCATGGTGGCGAGGTCGACGATGCACGGAACACCGGTGAAGTCCTGCATCACAACGCGGGCAGGTGTGAACTGAATCTCAGTATCCGGCTCAGCAGTGGGAACCCACGAACCGAGGGCACGAATCTGCTCTGCGGTGATGTTGGCACCGTCCTCCGTGCGCAGGAGGTTCTCCAGCAAAACCTTGAGGCTGAAGGGCAAACGCTCGTGGCCGTCTACTGCGTCAAGGCGGAAAATCGTGTACTCACGACCCGCTACCGACAACGTGCTTTTCGCACCGAATGTGTTGATGCTCACCAATCACTCCTCTGCATCGACAAGATGCTCTCAGTCTAGCCCGACCGCGCTCACGCGGAGCGGATGTGGGACGAACGCAACAACATCCACGTGACCCACAACATTGACGCATAGAGCGGTAAGCCCATGATGAGTTTCGTGGCTGCCAGCGCCGCGGTCAGATTCGCGAAGTACAAGGGCAACTGAACTCCGAGTCGAAGTGCGAAGAATCCTGCCCACATCAATGAGGCGATTGTGACGGCACGACGCGGTGCAGGGTCTGTGAGCCACTGGGTTTTCGGCGCGAGTGCCGACGCGATCACTCCGACGAGGGGTTTACGGATGGCGAGAGAAACGGCGAAGGCCGTGAAGGAGACTGCGTTGATGACGAATCCACCGACGAAATTGTCAGCGGCTCGACCGGTCCACAGAGCAAGACCAGCGGACAGCGCAATTCCGATTCCGCCGGAAATGGCGGGCAACAGTGGCAACCGTTGAATCAAACGAACAATCAGCGCGAGAACGGCAACGGCAACAGGTGCGACGACGGACGGGGTGAGTTCACCCGTAATCGTGAAGACGACGAGAAACACCAGACCGGGTGTCAACGACTCGATGATTCCGCGGACTCCCCCGATGGCGCCGAACAGCGCGTCTGCGGTGGGCGCCTCCCCGGGAACTATCGCTCCGAGGCCGCGTTTGGGTGACGAGTCCTCGGTCATGCGGGAACGCCGGGTTGCGGTGGGACACGCAACGGCAAGAGCTCGCGAGGTGGAAGTGCTTCGATTCCTCGATTGACGACAATCGACCGGTAGACCTCTTCGATGGGAAGTGCATTGGTGGGGTCCTCGGCTCCCTTGCCCGAGATCACCCCACGGAGGAACCACTTCGGCCCGTCGACGCCGATAAAGCGAACAGGTCGACGAGTTCCGTCTGCGGTGGGCAGCACTGCGCGAACTTCAATCCCGAAGGGACCTTCCGCTTCCTCGACGGAGCCCCCCTGCTTTGTAACCTGAGCAACAACTTGCTCGCGAATTTCGTGCCACAGACCCTCGGAACGCGGCGCCGCGAATGCTTGCACCTGCAGGGTGGACCCTTCGCAATCCAGCGTCGCTGCGACGACACGCTTTGTACTGTCGTCCACGTCAAGGCGCAATTGCAAACCAACTCGGGGGGTGACCTTCACGGATCCAAGGTCGATGAAAGGTTGGACGGGGCTGACCTCGGATACATCAAACGGGCCGGCGGTCGCGCGGTTCTCTGGTGCACTTTTCTCGTGCATGGTCTAGGCCTTCCTTACTCCGGTACTACCGAAACCGCCCGCGCCGCGATGGGTTCCGGGCAATTCTTCAACGGGCACGAAACGTGCTCGAACGACTGGTTGGATGACCAACTGTGCAATCCGGTCGCCCACCTCAATGTGGAACTCTTTCTCCGAATCCGTGTTCAACATGATCACGCCGATGTCCCCACGATAACCCGCGTCAATCGTCCCAGGAGAATTCACGAGAGCAATTCCATGCTTCAACGCCAATCCGCTTCTCGGCATGACAAATGCAACGTAACCGTCAGGGAGAGCAATCGACAGACCAGTGGAGACGAGCGCCCGCTGCCCTGGTGCGATCGTGACTGATTCGGCGGCGGTGATATCTGCGCCGGCGTCACCCGGGTGAGCGTAGGTGGGAATGTTGCCCGTGAACAGGACCTCAGGTGTCATTCGTTCAGGGTAATACATGGTCGAATAGGAGCATGGTCATTTACCGTGAACGTCTCACCCCGAATGTCGGAATTCACCTCGCGCTGCTGTTGCTCATCCCGCTGGGATTTGGGATGTTGGCTCCCATCAACATCGCGTGGGGCGCTATCAACGCCGTCGGGCTCTATGTGCTCGGTGTCGCGTGGCTGACCCTGGGTGCACCGCAGATCGTCATCACGGACACCGAACTGCGGGTTGGCCGAGCCACCATTGAACGCATTCACCTCGGTGACGTTCGCATAGTCGAACGGTCGGAGCGACCTGCTGCGCTCTCCGACGCACGCGCGTGGAAAGTAATCCGAGCATGGATTCCGCGCGGCGTCAGAATTGCCATTGCCGACGACAACGACCCGACGCCTTACTGGTACTGCTCGACGAGAAGGCCTGAAAAGGTCGTCGCCGCTCTTGCGAAGAACTAGGCGCAGTCGAGGCAGATCGCCCCGGCCTTAGATTCCTTGGCAATCTGCGAGCGGTTCTTCACGATGAAACATTCGTTGCACGTGAACTCGTCGGCCTGCGGTGGCAGCACGACAACGTCGAGCTCCATGTTCGCCAAGTCCTGGCCGCTCATTTCGAGGCTGTCAGGGTTATCGGCGTCATCCGACTCGGCACCGGGACGAGGTGCGGGAACGCGCTCTTGAAGCGCCTGGAGAGACTCGTGGTCTTCTTCACCCTTACGCGGGGAATCGTAATCCGTTGCCACTGTGACAAACCTTTCTCTGGTAACGGGCGCGCTTAGTTTCCGACACATTTCATCAAAAATCAAACTCCCTCGCCGTATGTCGCAAATTACTTCTCGTTCGGCGGTATTGTCGGGGCACAGCCACAAACAGGAGTTGCCGTGGAAGAACTAACCGTTATCGAGGTGTCACCCACCGCGATTGTTGCTGTTTCGCGAGAAGGACACCGCTTCACGATCCCCGTTGACGCTGAGTTGCGTTCGGGAATTGCGCACCGCCCAGGCGTCTCGCCCACTGGCGGAACGAGTCCGCGAGAAATCCAGAGTCTGCTTCGTTCCGGGCTCTCCGTTTCTGAAGTCGCAGACCGCACCGGTGAAGATGCCGACCACGTCGCACGCTTTGAGGCTCCCATCACGGCCGAACTTGCCTTCGTGCTCGAGCGGGCATTGTCCGTTCCAGTCACCACTCACGACGACGAGGACGCCACCACGTTTGGCGCCGCGATCGAGGGTCGCCTTCATGACCAGGGCGGTACCGTCACTCGTTGGCAGGCTTATCGTTTGAACGACGAATGGGTCGTCGGCGCAGAGTTCACCGTGGGAACTGTCACCGAAGACGCAACCTGGTCGTTCGACCCGCGAAAGTTGACTCTCGTACCGACCAACCCTGTGGCTATTCGAGTCAGCAAGGCCGACGCTGTCGACGCGGCGCTGTTTCCCCCGCTTCGCGTTGTCACCCCCCAGGTTCCTCAACGATTCGACAGCGGTGAGTTCGAACCCGTTATCGAGAAGCCCAAGCCCCAGCCCGTCATTCAGATTCCCATCGACATTGATGAGATCGTCGGCGACTCAGTAACCGAACCGGCAGCAGCGGCACCCGCTGACCTGTTGGACGAACTGCACAAGCGTCGCGGCGAGCGCAACGAAGCGATGTCGAGCCACCCCTCGACCGGATCGATTCCGGTAATCACCCCCGAGATGCTTGAGATTGCCGATGACGCGCCGGAAGCACCTGAACCGTCGGTCGACCCGCAGCCCTCTGCACCTGATGTTTTCATCGACGAGACCCCGAGCCAGCGTCAGCGCCGCCAACGCGCGCCGATGCCGACGTGGGACGAGATCGTTTTCGGCACGCGCCCCGACGAAGACTAGGCGAAGATTCCCGCTCGAATCAACGGGACGTGTGTCTCTGTTCGCGAAAGTCCACCGTGTTGTCCGACCATCGTCATTGACTGCGGCGTCGCCGTTCGCTCGTCGTAATAGACCGCTACCCCGCGAGGAGTGACGAGCACGTCACCGATTCGCTCGACGTGTTCTGGCTTCACTGTTCCGAACCATCCCGCGGCGATTGCCTCGGAGCGCGTGACGATGTGAGCACGCTCCCCCTCGACGGCTCGCCACGCGTCAGCCAATTCATCTGCAGGTCGGTCGGAATACAAGTGCAGGAAGCGCGGCTCGCCACCGGTCACAACGTCGCGCAGAAGGTCCGCTTCGGCTGGAATGATTCGGTGCTTGACGGTTGGCACGTCGAGCACGCCGTGATCGGCTGTTAACAAGAGACCGTCTTTGGGTCCGAGAAGTCGCGTCACGTCGGAAACAAAACCGTCGAGGTCCTCGAGCCGTCGAACCCATTGATCGCTTGCGACACCGAACTGGTGAGCAGCCTGGTCGAGTTCGGGAATGTAGATGTATGCGACACCGTCGCTGTTGGTGGCGAGGAAATCCTGAAGAACCGAGAGTCGATCGGCATACGTGTTGGCGGCGAGATAGTCGCCGCCGCGAAGAATCGCGCTGGTCAAGCCAGAGGTGCGGTAGCGCTCTCCTGAAATGATGGCGCTTGCAACCGTGGGGTGCCGCTCCCATACTGTCGGCTCGGGTTGCCACACCGAGACGTCGAGGTCATCGAGGCCGGACAATTGGTTGACAATCGCGCCCGAGGCTGGATTGCGAACCGCGTAACCGACCATTCCGGTTTCACCGGGCGACCGGCCCGTGGTGAGGGTCGCCAGCGACGAGGCCGTCGTCGTCGGGAAGTTGGCGAGGACGGACTTTTGCGTGAGGGACGCCAGCGATCGCGCGTGGGCGCGGTGAGTCGTGAGGTTCTCGGAACCGAGACCGTCGACGAGAAGAACAACCGCTCGTGCGGCTCGTGGCAACTCCAAACGGTTGGGTTCCCCCAGGATTGATGCGAACGCACTCGTCAACACCCCCGCGAGCCAACGGTCGTCGGAGGCGATGACGGGTAAATTAGTGCTCATTGTGACTGACGCCCCATCCTTCTCCGAACGCATCGACGACGTTGACCTGTCCCACGAGATGCAGGGGTCGTTCCTCGAATACGCGTACTCCGTCATCTATTCTCGCGCTCTTCCCGACGCCCGCGACGGATTGAAGCCTGTCCAGCGCAGAATCATTTACCAAATGGCCGACATGGGTCTTCGTCCCGACAAGGGATACGTCAAGAGTGCGCGCGTTGTCGGCGAGGTGATGGGAAAGCTTCACCCCCACGGTGACAGCGCGATTTACGACGCGCTCGTTCGTTTGGCGCAACCGTTTAGCCTCCGGGTACCTTTCGTTGACGGTCACGGAAACTTCGGGTCACTCGATGACGGTCCCGCGGCAAGTCGTTACACCGAGGCGAAGCTTCGCCCCGAAGCGATGACCATGACGGAGAGCCTCGACGAGGATGTCGTCAACTTCGTTCCCAACTACGACGGCCAGTTGTTGCAACCGGAAGTACTTCCCGCCGCGTTCCCCAACTTGCTTGTCAACGGCGCGAGTGGCATTGCGGTCGGCATGGCGACCAACATGGCGCCGCACAACCTCGGCGAAGTCATCGAAGCCGCTCGTCACCTCATCGTCCACCCTGATGCGACTCTCGACGATCTCATGAAATTCATCCCCGGACCCGACCTCCCCAGCGGAGGGATCGTCGTCGGGCTCGACGGAATTCGAGACGCGTACGAATTCGGCAAGGGCACATTCCGCACGCGTGCCCGCACAAGCATCGAGCAGGTCTCCGCCCGTAAAACGGGAATCGTCGTCACCGAACTCCCCTACCTGGTCGGCCCAGAGCGCGTTATCGAACGCATCAAGGACGGCGTCACCAAGAAGAAGATCACGGGCATCTCGAACGTCGTTGACCTTACCGACCGCAAGCACGGTCTGCGACTCATCATCGAAGTCAAGACCGGCTTCTCGCCCGAGGCCGTGCTGGACCAGTTGTACCGACTCACTCCTCTTGAGGACGGGTTCTCGATCAACAACGTCGCACTCGTCGAAGGCCGACCCGAAACGCTCGGACTCAAGGACATGCTCCGCGTCTACATCGAACACCGCATCGAGGTCGTGACGCGTCGCTCGCAGTTCCGACTTGCACGTCGCACCGAACGCCTTCACCTCGTCGAGGGGTTGTTGCTCGCCATCCTCGACATCGACAAGGTCATCGCGGTGATCCGCGCGTCGGATGATGCCGAATCGGCACGAACACAACTTCAGTCGACCTTCTCACTGTCAGAGTTGCAAGCCGAGTACATCCTCGAACTTCGCCTTCGTCGCCTCACTAAATTCAGTCGTGTCGAACTCGAGACAGAACGCGACAACCTCGCGGCCGAGATCGCGCGTTTGACGGAACTTCTCTCCAGCAAGGACGCAGTTCGTGACCTCGTCTCGACTGAGTTGGCTGACATTGCCGCTCAGTACGCAACCCCGCGGCGCACCACGTTGCTCGACGCGGACGAAGCACCCGTCGTCGGGGCGATTGCCAGCCAGGGTCTCGAACTCGAAGACGAGCCGTGCACGGTCATCCTCACCGCAACTGGCCGCATCTTGCGCAACGCGAACACCGACGAGTTCCCGGTTGCACAGAAGCGGTTCAAACACGACGTCATCTCAACCGCGGTGCGCACAACCACCCGCGGGGAACTCGGCGCTATCACCAGCAACGGGCGACTCATCCGGTTCTCTCCCGTTGACCTCCCCGGTGGCACCGACTCCATCTCGTTCGCCTCTGGCTCGAAAGTCAACGACTATGTCGTCGGTCTTCAGCCCAAGGAAACGGTCATCACGGTGGTCGGTCTCACGGGTGAACCGCTCGCGCTCGGCACAGCGCGCGGCGTCGTGAAACGAGTAGACACCACGACCTTCCCCGCACGCCCCGACTTCTCGATCATCAACCTCGACGACGGCGACCGCGTTGTTGGCGCATCCGTTGCACCGGACGGGCTCGACGCGGTCTTCGTAACGCACGCGACCCAGGTGTTGCACTTCCCCATCGCCGGCGTTCGCGCTCAAGGCGTCGGCGCAGCCGGTGTCGCAGGAATCAACCTCGCCGACGGAGACCAGGTTGCTCACTTCTCCGTCGCAGCCCCAGAAACCGCCCAGGTCGTGACCGTGACAGCCGCAGAAGCGACCCTCACCGGCGCAGATCCCGGTCGCGCCAAGGTCACGCCCCTCTCCGAGTTCCCCGCCAAGGGCCGCGCAACCGGTGGCGTTCGCGGACACTCGTTACTCAAGGGCGAAGTTGGACTTTCACTCGCGTGGGTCGGTGACGAACCACGGGCCTCGGCTGTTGACGGTACGCCGCGTGATGTGCCGGCAGAACCGGGCAAGCGGGATGGCAGCGGAACGGCCCTGGCCGACGCGATTTCCGTCGTCGGCACGCGACTTCGTTAGGCGCGACAGTTAGGCGTCGATGCGGTCGCGTTCAAGCGACTGACCACTATCGATGATGAACTCGCGACGAGGAGCGACCTCGTTCCCCATCAAGAGTTCGAAAACCGTCGCCGCCTCTTCGGCGTCGTGCAATCGAACGCGGCGCAGAGTGCGGTGTGCAACGCTCATCGTCGTGTCCGCCAACTGATCAGCATCCATCTCGCCCAAGCCCTTGTATCGCTGGATCGGCTCTTGCCACTTCTTGCCGGCCTTGCGCAACTCGTCGAGCTTCGCGTGAAGTTCCGCCTCGGAGTACGTGTAAACAATGTCGTTCGGCTTGGTGCCGGGGTTCATCACGAGAATTCGGTGCAACGGCGGAACCGCGGCATAAACGCGCCCTGCCTCTACCAAGGGGCGCATGTACTTGAACAGAAGCGTCAGAAGCAGCGTGCGGATGTGAGCGCCATCGACGTCGGCGTCGCTCATGATGATGACCTTGCCGTAACGCGCAGTGTCAATATCGAACGTGCGGCCTGACCCCGCACCGATCACCTGAATGATCGACGCGCATTCTGTGTTCGACAGCATGTCTGAAATCGAGGCCTTTTGGACGTTGAGAATCTTTCCACGGATCGGCAAGAGCGCTTGGAATTCAGAATCTCGAGCCAACTTTGCTGTACCCAGTGCCGAGTCACCCTCGACGATGAACAGTTCGGATTGAGCAACATCGTCGCTTCGGCAATCGACGAGTTTCGCGGGCAGTGTCGACGATTCGAGCGCGTTCTTGCGGCGTTGGGTTTCCTTGTGCGCACGAGCAGAAATTCGAGACTTCATCTCGGCGACAACCTTGTCGAGGACAAGACCGGTCTGAGCCTTGTCATCACGCTTGCTGGATGCGAACCGGTCCTCGAGGGCTTTCTGAACGACCTGGGCAACAACGTTGCGCACAGCCGGCGTTCCGAGAATCTCCTTCGTCTGCCCCTCGAACTGAGGTTCAGCAACACGAACGGTAACGACCGTCGTCAATCCCGTGAGGATGTCATCCTTCTCAATCTTGTCCGTTCCGACCTTGAGTCGGCGGGAATTCTTGTCTACCTCGGATCGGATGACCTTCATCAAGGCTTGTTCGAAGCCCGTGACGTGCGTGCCGCCCTTGGGCGTGGCAATGATGTTGACGAATGATTTCTGAACGGTTTCGTAGCCGGTTCCCCAGCGAAGGGCGACATCGACGGCACACGTGCGTTCGACCTCGGTCGAGACCATGTGCCCCATGTCGTCCAAGACAGGAACGGTCTCGGTGAAGGTCCCCTCGCCCGCCAAACGCCAGGTGCTCGTCAACGGCGCGTCGGGCGCAAGGAATTCGGTGAACTCTGAGATCCCGCCGTCAAACGCGAACTCGTCACGGACGGTTTGCCCACCGCGAGTGTCCGTCACAGCGAGTTTGAGACCGGGGACGAGGAACGCCGTCTGTCGAGCTCGCGCTGCAAGACCGTCCTTGTCGATTGTCGATGACTTGACGAAGATCTCGGGGTCTGGCCACCACCGAACTCGCGTTCCCGTTGCGCCCTTGGCGGACTTGCCGACGATGGCCAATTCGGAATTCTCGACGAACGCGGTGAACGGAGCACGAGGTGACGGTTGACCCGAGTCCTTGAAGACACCCGGCTCACCGCGATGGAACGACATCTGGTGTGTCTTGCCGTTGCGGTCGACCCACACATCGAGTCGTTCGCTCAAGGCGTTGACTACCGAAGCACCGACGCCGTGGAGTCCACCCGACGCGGTGTACGAGCCTGAACCGAATTTTCCACCGGCGTGCAGCTTGGTGAAGACAACCTCGACACCTGACAACCCGGTACGAGGCTCGATGTCGACGGGGATTCCGCGCCCGTTGTCCGAGACCTCGACAGAACCGTCCTCGTGCAGCGTGACTTCGATTGTCGAGCCGAAACCGCCAAGAGCCTCGTCGACAGAGTTGTCGATGATCTCCCACAGGCAGTGCATGAGGCCGCGCTCGTCGGTTGAACCGATATACATTCCGGGTCGCTTACGAACGGCTTCGAGACCCTCGAGAACGCTGAGGTGACGAGCGGAGTATTCGTTGGACACGCGGAATGACCTTTGTTTCGGTGGACTGTCCAACCATAAGCGGAACGGCGCGGTCGATGACGGAGGCACTCCGTTCCGGTGGACAAGGTTTACGCCACGGGCGAAACGGGACGCAAATGGGCGTTGAATGACCGAGGGCCGTGGTGAAATAGAAGCATCGGAAGGACGACCATGAACACAACGCAGTCACACGAAACCACCACTCCGGTCACACCGGAACTTGACGCGACCGACCGTTGCGACTCGTGCGGTTCACAGGCGTACGTTCGCGTCCGACTCCAGTCCGGGGAACTTTTCTTCTGCGCCCACCACGCTGGTGAAGTCCACGACGCGCTCGCACCGACCGCGCTGGAATGGCACGACGAAACCGATCGCCTTCGCGACGAACACGGTGCCTAACAACTCTCCTCTTCGACTCGTGGAGTTCTCTCGCTCCGCGCTGGAAGAAAACCTCCGCACCCTCGCGAGCGAGGACGCGATTATTGACTTGCGATGCGACGCTTACGGCCACGGGGAACAGTGGGTCGCTGATGCGGCAAGGGAAGCTGGCTTGTCCGCATTTCTCACCGATGATGACCCGATGGCACCGGTCCCGCAATCGACGGGCGTCCTTTACGGAGTGACCTCGGGCCGTCGCGTCGGTGTCATGTCAGGCGAGGTCGTCGCAATCAAGTCCGTGGTCACGGGCGATACCGTCTCTTACGGAAATACCTGGGCGGCGCAACGCGACTCGACGCTCGCACTAGTGTCTCTCGGCTTCGCGGACGGACTCCCCCGCGGCGGCTCAAATATTGCCCACATGACCATCGGTGCACACACCGCCCCGGTCGTCGGGCGTATCGCGATGGACCAGTGCGTGCTGGACATCACGGACATTCCGGCTGACATTTCGGAAGTCGCTCAGGTCTGGGACTCAGTGGAGTCCCTCGAAGCGTGGGCGAACGCATCCCGGCGTGACCCGCTGTCTCTCATTTCTGGCTTGTCGTGGCGCGTCGAACGCAGGTGGATGTCATGACGTTGGTCGCTCACATCGACCTCAGCGCGTTCGAGCACAACGTTGCGCGAATCGTTGCTGACGTCTCTCCCGCCAAGACATGGATCGCCATCAAGTCGAATGCCTATGGACACGGAATGCTCGAGCTCGCAGACAATGCCGTGCGAGCCGGCGCAAGCGGCCTTGCGGTTCTCGACGTCCCCGCCGCACTGCGACTTCGCGAGCACGGCATTCAATCGACGCTCTTCGCATGGCTTCACGGATCTGAGACCGATTTTGAGGCGGCTGTTGCTGCAGATATTGATCTCGGAGTGTCGTCTCTCGCTCAACTAGAGGCCATTGCCGCAACTGCAGGAGGTGGTCGAGTACATCTAAAGATTGACACCGGCTTGCACCGCAATGGGTTTGCGTCTCGGGATTGGGACACGGCCTGTCAGCGGGCGAAGCAACTGCAGGACGAAGGTTTAATCACGGTGATCGGCGTGTGGTCTCATCTCGCCGATGCGGGTTCAGAGTCTGACGCCGCTGCCCTGACCGCGTTCGACGATGCGGTTGCCCGCGCACGCGCCGCGGGTCTCACCCCTGAAATGGTGCACATCGCCGCCAGTTCAGCCGCGCTTCGAAACCCCGCGGCACGCCATGACGTGGTTCGCGTCGGCATTGCCGCTTACGGGATTTCACCATTCGACGATGCTGATGGCTCAGCGCTAGGTTTGCGGCCCGTCCTTCGACTCTCGTCTGTCACGCCGAGTTCCGGCGTATCGGGTTCTGCGTTAGACGCTGGTTGGTTTGACGGTGTTCCGCAGAGTCACGCGGATTCCGGAGCATGGGTATCCGTCGATGGTGTTCCCACGCGAATCCGCACGGTCGCCCCTCAATTCACCGCACTAGAAGCCGACTGTGAACCGAACGCAACGGTTGACATCATCGGCGGTAACGGGCCGACTGCAGAGCAGTGGGCAGCATGGACTGGCTCGATTGGCGACGAGGTCATGACTTCGATTCCGTCACACGTGCGCCGGGTTTACGTGCGTGACTAAGCGCCGAGTCGTGCCCGAATAGCTTCTCGCGACATCGCTGCTGCGTGGTCTGCGCGTGCAATGTGCTCGTTCGCGAGTGTGAGCGACTGTCCAGTGGTCCGAGCGATGATTCCATCGGCAATCGACGGGTTCATCGGCAAGTACGAGCCATGTGAATGAGTGCCAATGACGGTGCCGCTGATGACCCCATCAGTACCAACCGGCTCGCGTGAATCGGGAAACACCAGGTCGGTGATGTGCGGTGCCAGGTCCGAATCAAATTGATGCCCGGTGTTGATGAAGCCGGCGACTGAGGTTCCGCTGACCGAGCCGATGAATTCTCCGACGCGGCGCTGGGCTAGGGGGCGGGATTCTCCTGCGATGACACCTGCGCCAACCGAGCGCGACCCATCGGACCAGTCGATGTGAGCCCCCAGTACGTGCAACCCCGCGCCGATTGCCAACACCGACGCGTCTCGAGACAGTGCGGCCGTCAGCGCATCTCGAAGTTCGGCTATGTGCTCAGTGACGAGCCGCACCGAATTGCTCGAACCAGACCCGATGACATAGACATCAGCGTTGCTCGGGATTGTGCTTCCCAACTCAACCTCGGTCACCGTGACCGGGATGCCACGCCACGCGCATCGCTTGTCCAGCGCAAGCACGTTTCCGGCGTCTCCAAACAACCCAAGGGTGTGAGGGAACAAATGAACAACGTGAACCATCACTCCCCCTCGATTTCCTTGTAGCCGAGCTCGCGACGAAGATCCATCATCTGCTCGTAATTGACAATCGCGGTTCGGTGGGACTGTCGAGAGGGCGTGGTTGTGGCGCCGAAGTGTTCAAACGCCAACCCGGGTTCGGGCTCGACCCGGCCAACCGGAATTTCCGCGTACGCAAGTCGCGTCTCCCATTGCCATGCCTTTGAACCGGTCACCACATCGACATGGTCAATGGACGACAAGTCAATGTCATAGATCCATGACGGATCGGATGTTCCTTCGTCCACAGCGAGGTACAGCGACTCAGGCGCCTCTGTCAGTGCGTCGAGATTGGCCTGCAAGCTGGGAAAGTTTTTCATCATGATGATGGTGAGCGGAGCTTCGAAAGCGACGACGGACTCGCCGCGTCCATACACAGGTTTGAGATTCGAGATGGCGTGTGCGGCGCTGCGCAGATTGCGCGAATCGCCGAGCACCAACGCCGCTATGGCTAGAGCTGCAGCCGCGTCGACCGCGTAATGGACTCCTGGCGCCGGCAACGCCACCTCGACGGACTCGCCCATCACCGAAATTGTTGTGTGCGAGCCGTGAGAGGCGACCACCGTGGCGACAGCGTCGCGCTTGTCGACGACGTCGTCGTACCCGACGTTCGCGTCATAGACGCCGCCCGGGGCAGCATCGGGTGCGACATCGAGACCGAAAACTTCATGACCCGTCTTCGACAGCCTGTTGCCGATTTCGCGCGTGTTGTCGTCGGCATCATTGACCAACACGACCTGTGCGGCAGAGCCGATCGCCGTGACCATGTCCATCACCCGTTCTGGTTCAAAGAAGCGGTTGAGTTGGTCGACCTGGACGTTCAACAAGAGCGCGTGCGTCGGCTTGATGATCTCGACAAGTCGGGGGCCGTAAGCCTCATCAAGTTCCAGTACGACTGCGCTTGCACGAAGTCCACCCGTCACACTGACGTCGGCGAGCATCGATGACGCAATGCCTTGAGGCAGATTCCCGCCAGAAGGATTCGAGAAGACTCGGTGTCCGTTTGCCTCGAGTGCAGCAACAACCATCGCGGTGGTCGTCGACTTACCGTTCGAACCCGTCACGACAACGATGGGGACGTTTGCGCCACGGCGAAGTCCCGTCATGACGTGGGTGAGGAAATGTGGTGCCACCTTGAGCGCTACCCAGCCGGGCAGTGCAGAGCCACCGCCACGAAGTCGCATCAGTGCACGGACTAACCGCCCGAGCACCACAGCGAGGACGATACGCACGATTTACTCGAGGAATTCGCGAATTGTTTGCGAACGCGACGGGTGGCGCAACTTCGCCATCGTCTTCGATTCAATCTGACGGATGCGCTCGCGCGTCACGCCAAACGTTTCGCCGATCTGGTCAAGAGTCTTCGGGATGCCGTCGCCCAGGCCGTAGCGCATACGAATCACACCGGACTCACGCTCTGACAACGAATCCAGCACCGATTCGAGAGCGACAAGCAGCATTCGGTTTGCGACTGCGTCGAGCGGCACGATTGCTTCGGTGTCCTCGATGAGGTCTCCGAACTCCGAATCGCCATCTTCACCCAACGGAGTGTGCAGCGAAATCGGCTCGCGACCGTACTTCTGAACCTCGACGACCTTTTCAGGAGTCATGTCTAACTCGTGTGCGAGTTCTTCGGGGCTCGGTTCGCGACCGAGGTCCTGAAGCAACTGGCGCTGAACACGCGCAAGCTTGTTGATGACCTCAACCATGTGAACCGGGATACGAATGGTTCGCGCCTGGTCAGCCATTGCTCGCGTGATCGCCTGGCGAATCCACCACGTTGCGTATGTCGAGAACTTGAAGCCCTTCGTGTAGTCGAACTTCTCGACAGCACGGATAAGTCCGAGGTTTCCCTCTTGAATGAGGTCGAGGAACTGCATGCCGCGGCCGGTGTAACGCTTGGCGAGCGACACGACGAGACGCAGGTTTGCTTCCAGCAGGTGACGCTTGGCGCGCTCGCCATCGTCAGCGATGATGCGGAGCTCCCGGCCTTCCTTCGAATTCTCGCGCTTGGCTGGGCTGAGCTTGGCCCACTTCTCTTCCGCGAACAGTCCGGCCTCGATGCGCAGGGCAAGAGAGACTTCCTGTTCCGCGTTGAGCAGCGCGACCTTACCGATTTGCTTGAGGTAGTCCTTGACGGGGTCAGCAGTAGCGCCCGTGATCATGTTGGAGCTGGACTGGATCTCCTCGTCCGATGCTGAAATGACGATGGCGCCGGTGGGAAGAGATTCGACCATGACGGACTTGACGTCTTCGGCTTCGTCATCCGTCAACTCGATGACTTCATCGACAGCAGGTGTTTCTGCATCGACTTCGACAACGCCGTCATCGCCGACGACGACAACAACATCGAATTCTTCGTCGACGATCGGTGCGTCGTCGCCCTCAGGAGCGCTCGTGGCACCCTTCGCAGGCTTGGTTGCCGCCTTGGCTGGAGTCTTGGCTGCCGGCTTCGCGGGTGCTTTCGCAGGGGTCTTTGCAGCAGGCTTTGCCGGTGCCTTTGCCGGTGCCTTTGCCGGTGCCTTTGCCGGTGCCTTTGCCGGTG
>CAZWTW010000002.1:0-40793 GCA_964637095.1 uncultured Gulosibacter sp. | reverse complement strand
GCCGGTGCCTTTGCCGGTGCCTTTGCCGGTGCCTTTGCCGGTGCCTTTGCCGGTGCCTTTGCCGGTGTCTTTGCCGGTGCCTTGGCCGGTGCCTTGGCCGGTGCCTTGGCAGGTGCCTTTGCGGCGGGCTTGGCGGGCGCTTTCGCAGCAGCCTTCGCTGGCGCTTTCGCAGCAGGCTTGGCTGGGGCCTTCGCAGCAACCGCGGCAGCCTTCTTGTTTCCGCCAAAAAAACCACCAAAAATGTTTCGCGACTCCGCCATGTACTAATCCTCTTTCGGGCAGTATGAAGCCCCGTGTCAAATCGGCGATGCCAACGACTCGGGGTCTTGTTCTATCAGGGTAGCACGGACGGCTACTCGTCCGTGGTGCCACGCAATCGGAGAAAGCGCTCAAGTTCTGCTCCGATCGAGTCAGCACTGGGCACCTTTCCTTGATCATCAACGAACGGTGACGGCGGGGTGTTCTCCGCCATGTAGTTGTCGTGTCGGGCTTCGAGGTTCGTGACGAGTTCAGCGAGTTCGTCGTTGTTCGACACTTGCTCGGCGACGTCGTTGAGGAAGTCGCGCCCACTCTCCCTTAGTGCGTCTGAGCGGAAGGTTATTCCCGTCATCGTCGTGATCGCGTCCAGGACACCGACAGTGGCGACGGGGTATTCCGAGTCCGCCAAGTAGTGAGGCACCAGGAGAACTGCACCGGCAACAGGAGCACCTACCTGACACAGCATGAACTCAACCAGGTGAACAAACGTTCCGGGTACTTCAGTCGTCGGCCGCCAAATCGAATACGCCTCAATGAGGTCTTCACGATTGCCGCTCATCGTCATCGCCTGTGGGCGTGTGTGAGGCACAGGCATTGGGATGGAGTGAACCCACGACGTCGTACTGACCTGGAACTGTTCAATCGCGCTGACGACGGCCTCAGCGGCTGCCTCCCAGCGGTAATCGGGTTCGTATCCCGACAGCAACAGGAACTGCGAACCTAGCTCGTCCGTGACGAGACGCAGAACCAACTCCGGCGGACGGTATTCCGTGAGATGTGTTCGCTCGAACGTGAATGTCGGGCGACGGGCACGGTAGTCGAGCAACTCGTCATTGTCGAATGTCCACACACGTTCGTGTTTCGTCGAATCGAGGACGTGTCGACTGGCGGACGCAACAGCGCGACCTGCGTCGATGAAGCCCGTGAGCAAGATGACAAGCGGCAGCCCTGTGGGGACCGAAACCCCTTCGGTTCTATAAACCAGCCGTGCCGTGCTCACTCCTCCATGCTACGGCTGTTGATGGCACGCGCCCTCTACGCTGGAAGCATGACGACTCTCGCCCACTCACTCACCCCGATCTCCGCCGACATGCTTGCCGTTTTCGTTTCGCAGTCCGACGACGGTAAGTGGACAACGCCTCTTTCGGGAGAACTCGACGCCGCGATTCGCGATGCGATTGCGCGTCTTGGCTTCGAGCCAGGCATTGATGCGTCGATCACGTTTCCCGCTCCCTCGACGAGCGATTACCGGACGATCACCGTGGTGAGCATCCCCGAAAAATCGGGCGCAATCGACCCGTTGCGTTACGCAGCAGGGACCGCAACCCGCGGCGCGAAGGGCACCGTAGCCCTCATGTTCCCGAGCGCATCAGCAGACGATAGTTCTCAAATTCTCGAAGGATCCGCACTAGCGGCCACCCCGTCATTCACGCGCAAAAGCGCTCCGGCACCCAAGGGCGTGTCGAAAATCACGGTCGTCAGCAAGCACAAGCCCGACATCGCGTCCGTCAAGGAACGCGTAGACGCCGTGAAGGCCGTTCGCGATCTCGTCACGGAGGTTCCCAACATCCTCAGCCCTGCAGAACTCGCGTCTCGCGTCGTCGCGGGCGCGAAGGGAACGACCCTGTCTGTCGAGGTGTTCGACGAGAAAAAGCTCAAGGCAGGCAATTTCGGGGGGATTCTCGGAATAGGCGCTGGTTCGTCGCGCCCGCCTCGCCTCGTCGTCATGCGCCACAAGCCTCGCGGAGTGAAACTGCACGTCGCGCTCGTCGGCAAGGGAATTACGTTCGACACCGGTGGCCTGTCGATCAAGCCAGCAGCGTCGATGGTCGGCATGAAGTACGACATGACGGGTGCAGCGACCGTCTATGCGGTCGTCCGCGCGGCAGCAAAGTTGAAGCTCCCGATCGCCGTCACCGCGTGGCTGTGCATCGCTGAAAACATGCCAAGCGGCACGGCAATCAGGCCAAACGACGTCATCACGATCCGTGGCGGCAAGACCGTCGAGGTAACGAATACCGACGCCGAGGGTCGAGTGGTGCTGGCGGATGGTCTCGTCGCAGCGAGCGAGGAAAACCCCGACGTGATCATTGACGTTGCGACACTTACGGGTGCCGCACGAACCGCCTTGGGCGACCGAATTGCTGGCGTCATGGGCGATGTTGACATCGCGACCAAGTTGTCCTTCGCCGCCACCGATGCTGGCGATGAGGTCTGGCACATGCCGCTTCCCGCTTACCTGCGACCAGTCCTTGGCACGGACGTCGCGGACATCGCCAACGCAAAGGTCGGTAACACCGCCGCGGGCATGCTGATCGGCGGCATTTTCCTCAAGGAATTCGTCGGAAAGCGCAAGGACGGTTCGAGCATCCCCTGGGCCCACCTCGACATCGCAGGACCAGCCAACAACGCGGGCGGCGCATACGGCTACACGCCCAAAGGCGCTACCGGAACGATGGTGCGGACGCTCATTCAATTCCTCTCTGACCTGTCCAACAGCCCGAAGAAATAGGGAGTAGGCTCGTCTACGGTCTGTAACGAGCGCCGCGCGACCCGCTGGGGCTCAATTCCATTCACACGTACAAGGAGTGTTGGTGTCCGACATCGCGGTTGATCTGGTTGTCCTCGGCGGCGGAAGTGGGGGCTATTCAGCCGCCCTTCGCGCAAGTCAGTTGGGAATGAGCGTTGCGCTCGTTGAGAAGGACAAGGTCGGTGGAACCTGCCTGCACGTAGGTTGCATCCCGACCAAGGCTCTGCTCCACGCCGCTGAAGTCGCTGACAACGCTCGCGATGCTGCCAAGTTCGGTGTCGCCGCAACACTTCACGGTGTCGACGTCGCCGGTGTATCCGCATACCGACAGGGCATCATCGACTCGAAGTTCAAGGGTCTGCAGGGCCTGTTGAAGGCTCGCGGAATTCAGACGATTGATGGTTACGGAACCCTCACTTCGGCGAACACGGTGCAGGTCGGCGACACGACGATCACCGGAAAGAACGTCGTTCTCGCAACCGGCTCGTACTCGAAGACCATCCCTGGGCTCGAAATCGGCGGTCGCATCCTGACTTCCGAGCAGGCTCTCACGCTCGACTACGTCCCCAACAAGGCAATCGTCCTCGGTGGCGGCGTCATCGGCGTCGAATTCTCGTCCGTCTGGCGCTCATGGGGCTCCGATGTCACGATCATCGAGGGCCTCCCCCGTCTCGTACCGAACGAAGACGAATCAGTTTCCAAGCAGTTCGAACGTGCATTCCGCAAGCGCGGCATCGAGTTCAAGACCGGCGTCCGATTCGAATCGGCAACGCAGGACGAGCACGGCGTGACCGTCACACTCGAAGGCGGCGAGACCGTCACGGGTGACGTTCTTCTCGTCGCAATCGGTCGCGGCGCGGCAACCGCAAACTGTGGCTTCGAGAACGTCGGCGTCACGATGGATCGCGGATATGTCCTCACGAACGAGCGTCTTCAGACCAACATCGCCGGCGTCTACGCCGTCGGCGACATTGTCCCCGGACTGCAGTTGGCTCACCGCGGTTACCAGCACGGAATCTTCGTTGCCGAGGAAATCGCTGGCCTCAACCCGATTGTCGTCTCGGACATCAACATTCCCAAGGTCACCTACTCGGAGCCCGAAATCGCATCGGTCGGACTCTCCGAGACGAAGGCCAAGGAACAGTACGGCGACGCGCAGATCGCGACGTACGACTACAACCTCGCCGGAAACGGAAAGAGCCACATCCTTGAGACCTCCGGTTCCATCAAGGTCATTCGCGTTGTGGACGGCCCTGTCGTCGGAGTTCACATGATCGGCGCACGCGTCGGTGAGCTGATTGGTGAAGCGCAGATGATCGTGAACTGGGAGGCCCACCCCGAGGACATCGCGCCTCACCTGCATGCACACCCCACCCAGAACGAAGCACTTGGTGAAGCATTCCTTGCTCTTGCGGGCAAGCCGCTTCACGCGATGTAAGAAACGATTCGAGGAGAACGAAGAATCATGAGCACGAACGTCAACCTTCCCGCACTCGGCGAGAGCGTCACCGAGGGAACCGTCACCCGCTGGCTCAAGAAGGTCGGTGACACCGTCGCTGTCGACGAGCCGATCGTGGAGATTTCGACCGACAAGGTCGACACCGAGGTACCGTCGCCGGTCGCTGGTGTGATCGAAGAGATCTTCGTCCAGGAGGACGAGGTCATCGCCGTCGGCGCTCCTCTCGCACGCGTTGGCGATGGCGCTGGCGCCGCCTCGGCACCCGTTGCCGAGGCTCCTGCCGCGGCACCCGAGCCCGTCGCAGCTCCTGAGCCAGTTGCTCCCGTTGTCGCCGCGCCCGTCGTAGTGACGCCTCCTGCGCCTCCCGTGGCACCTGCTGCTCCGGTCGTCTCAGCACCTGTCGTGTCGGCACCCGTCACTCCCGCCGCTCCCGTCTCCGTGCCGGCGACTCCTGCCGTTTCCGGTGGAGCGCCGTACGTCAGCCCCATCGTCCGCAAGCTTGCGCACGACCGTGGCGTTGACATCAACGGTCTTGCTGGAACGGGAATCGGCGGACGCATCCGCAAGGAAGACGTCCTCGCCGCAGGATCCCCCGCAGTTTCGACCCCCGCAGCCGCACCCGTCGCGACCGCGCACGTCCCGCTCTCGGTTTCCGAGTTGCGCGGCACCCGCACCCCGATGTCCCGCCTTCGTAAGGTGATCGCGGAACGCGCCGTTGCGTCGATGGTGTCCACCGCTCAGCTGACCACCGTGGTCGAGGTTGACATCACCGCCGTCGCGCAGCTCCGTGACGGAATCAAGGAATCGTTCCAGCAGAAGACCGGCCAGAAGCTGACCTTCCTGCCGTTCTTCGTCCGTGCATCGGTCGAAGCGCTGCAGGCGTTCCCCATCATCAACAGCACGGTTCAGGGTGACGACATCGTCTACCCCGGCTTCGAGAACATCTCCATCGCGGTTGACACCGAGCGCGGATTGCTCACGCCCGTCGTGAAGAACGCAGCGGGCAAGAGCATCGCAACGCTGTCGGCAGAGATCGCGGACCTCGCAGCGCGTACCCGTGACAACAAGTTGACGCCGGACGAACTGTCGGGCGGAACCTTCACCGTGACCAACACCGGCTCGCGCGGAGCGCTCTTCGACACTCCCGTCGTGTTCCTCCCCCAGTCGGCCATCCTCGGACTCGGAACGGTCGTCAAGCGACCCGTGGTCGTCTCCAGCAACGGAACCGACTCCATCGCGATCCGTTCGATGGTGTACTTGGCTCTCTCGTATGACCACCGAATCATCGACGGCGCGGACGCGGCACGCTTCCTCGGCGCGATGAAGGCCCGACTCGAAGCCGGCGCCTTCTCGGCTTCCGACCTCGGCATCTAAGGACACCTCGTGGCAAACGCAAAGAGCAAGGGTCGCATCGGCGAACTCTTCGACGTACTCGTTCTCGTCGTCAAGCGCGTCCCGTTCTCGTGGTTGTGGCTTGCCCTGAGCTTCCTTGTTCCTCTCGGTGCGGGTATCTTCTTCGCGACGACGTCGGTTGGAAACCCCGTCGGTGCCGTCATCTGGGTTGTTCTCGGGCTGATGGCCGGGCTGTTGGTGTTCCTCATCGTCCTCGGTCAGATCACGCAACGCCTGATGTACACGAATCTTGAGGGCCAGATTGGCGCTGTGTCGTCTCTCATTAAGAACCAACTCCGTCGCTCATGGCGCGGTTCCGAGGTTCCTGTCCGCATGAACAAGAGCAGCGACACCGTGTACCGCCTGATTGGTCGCCCCGGCGTGGTCATCATCAGCGAGGGTCAGCGTTCGCGCGTCGCCCCGCTCGTTGACGAGGCCCGCAAGGAAGTCGCCCGAATCGTCCCCGCGGTCCCGATTCACGTTCTGCACGTTGGCGCAGACGGACTCGCACTCAAGGACATGTTCCGCACGATGTACAAGTTCCCCCGCGGTATTCGCAGCGCCGAGATCCTCGTCGTGTCGAACCGTTTGAACTCGATTGCCAAGACGCCGATGTCGCAGATGCCCAAGGGCATCGACCCGACGAAGATGCGCGCACCCAAGCCTCGCTAGTCGTCGTTCCGTTTGTAACATCCCCGAAACATTCGTGTGACGGGCGTGACACACCGCGCCGATAGCGTGAAAGCACTGCACCCGCAGTTCCACCCGATTCGCAGGAGATAATGCCACATGTTCAAGTCCCCCGCTGAGGTCCTCGACTTCATCAAGAAGGAAGACGTCAAGTTCCTTGACATCCGTTTTACCGATCTTCCCGGTATCCAGCAGCACTTCAACATTCCCGCTTCGACCGTTGACGAAGAGTTCTTCGAGGTCGGCCAGTTGTTCGACGGTTCGTCGATTCGTGGCTTCCAGGGAATCGCCGAGAGCGACCTCCAGCTCATTCCCGACGTAACCACCGCATACGTCGACCCCTACCGCGTTGAGAAGACGCTCATCCTCATCTTCGACATCTACAACCCGCGCAACGGCGAGATCTACCACCGCGACCCCCGTCAGGTTGCCAAGAAGGCCGAGAAGTACCTCGCCTCGACTGGTATTGCAGACACGGCGTTCTTCGCCCCCGAGGCAGAGTTCTTCATCTTCGACGACGTTCGCTACGAAGTGTCGAGCGGCAAGTCGTTCTACTCGGTTGACTCGGAAGAGGCAGCCTGGAACACCGGTCGCAAGGAAGAGGGCGGAAACCTCGCCAACAAGACCCCGCACAAGGGTGGATACTTCCCCGTCAGCCCGGTCGACAAGCTCGCCGACCTTCGCGACCAGATCTGCCTGCAGCTCGCAGCAGCCGGTCTCGAGGTTGAGCGTTCGCACCACGAGGTCGGAACCGCCGGTCAGTGCGAGATCAACTACCGCTTCGACACCATGGTGAAGTCGGCAGACGACATCCTCAAGTTCAAGTACATCGTCAAGAACGAAGCGGACATCCACGGCAAGGTCGCGACCTTCATGCCGAAGCCGCTCTTCAACGACAACGGTTCGGGAATGCACACCCACCAGTCGCTGTGGTCGAACGGCAAGCCACTCTTCTACGACGAGAAGGGCTACGCAGGTCTTTCGGACGTTGCACGTTGGTACATCGGTGGAATCCTCAAGCACGCTGGTGCGATTCTTGCCTTCACCAACCCGACCATGAACTCGTACCGTCGTCTCGTCAAGGGCTTCGAAGCACCGGTCAACCTGGTTTACTCGGCCGGTAACCGTTCGGCTGCCATCCGCATCCCGATCACGGGAACCAACCCGAAGGCCAAGCGCATCGAGTTCCGTGCTCCTGACGCGTCGAGCAACCCGTACTTCGCGTTCGCCGTGCAGTTGATGGCCGGTCTTGACGGTGTCATCAACAAGATCGAGCCGCACGCCCCCGTCGACAAGGACCTCTACGAACTCCCGGCCGACGAAGCGAAGAACATCCCGCAGGTTCCCGGTTCTCTCGACGAGGCGCTCATCGCGCTCGAGAACGACCACGACTTCCTGCTCCAGGGTGGCGTCTTCACCAAGGACCTGATCGAGGAATGGATCTCGCTCAAGCGCTCGTCGGAAGTTCTTCCGTCGGCACAGCGTCCTCACCCGTTCGAGTACGAGACCACGTTCTCCTGCTAAGTCGAACTGTACGACGGGGCGTCACCTTCGGGTGGCGCCTTCGTCGTTAAGCGGGATAGAAGTTCGCTTCGAACACCTGCCGCGCTCTGCGGGTGGTGCGAAGATAGTCATTTTCCACCGCCGAGCTTCCGCCCGCCGAGTACGCGAGGATGCGCGCAATTCCCTCGAGTTCCCCGCGGTCCGTCGGCAGAACGTCCGACCCCTTCGACGTGAAGAGTGTCGTCGCGCTGCGGACCCGAGACGCGATGAGCCACGCTTCCCTGAGAGCAGCCACGTCGTCCTCGCTGAGGATTCCGGCGACTCCAAGTGCGTCGAGAGCGTCGAGAGTCGAAGCCGAACGAACCGCGGCGACTCGAGAACCGTGTTGCAGTTGGAGGGTTTGGACGAGCCATTCGACATCGCTGAGAGAGCCGCGCCCGAGCTTCGTGTTACGGGACGGGTCGGCGCCGAACGGCAAGCGTTCACTCTCGACACGCGCCTTGATTCGGCGAATCTCACGAAGCCCCTCGTCACCGATGTCGCGAGAGTAGCGAACGGCATCGGCCATCGATTCGAAGTCCTTCTGCAACGCGTCGTCACCAGCGATGGGCACCGCGCGTATGAGAGCCTGGGTCTCCCACACATCACTCCATGATTCGTAATAGGCGGCGTACGCGTCAAGCGATCTCACGGACGGCCCGTTCTTCCCCTCTGGGCGTAGTCCGGAATCGAGGTCGAGCGGGAAGCGCAGATCCTCGGTCAACCGTTGAATCTCCTTGACGATCGCCTCAGCGCGTTTGTGGGCTTCCTCCCCCGCACCGGCGTCTCGGAACACCCACAGGATGTCGGCATCGGATGAGAAACCGAGTTCCGCGCCACCGAATCGACCCATCGCGACCACCGCGAATTCAATTCCGTCGTGATTTCGCCTAGCGAGAGCCAACATTGCGCGAATGGTCGCCGTCGTCACATCCGCCAGCCCGCGACCGATGTCCTGAATGTCGAGGGTGTCGAGGACCGCGCCGAGCGCGAGCCGCAAAAGCTCCCGACGCCGTGCGAATCGGATCGCCTTCGCGGCGTCGTCGACCTTGGCGTGGCGACCTTCGATTGCGGAGAACTCCGCGGTGAGTTCGTCGAGTGACCGAGGAGCAAGCAGGTCGTCATCGTCTAGCCACGCGACAGCCTCTGGAATGCGTTCGATGAGTGACGCCACATAAGCGGACATCGACAACACGCGACTGAGTCTCTGTGCCGCTCCAGCCGAATCACGCAGCATGCGCAAGTACCAGTGGGTGTCCCCCAGGTTTTCGCTGACGGTTCGGAATGACGCGAGCCCGCCATCGGGATTGGTGCCCTCAGACATCCAGTGGAGAAGGACGGGCAGAAGGTTTCGCTGCATCGACGCACTGCGACTGATGCCTTCCGTCAGCGCAGCGATGTTTCGCAACGCGCCGGCTGGATCGCGGAAACCGGAAGCCGCGAGTCGGTCCTCGGCTTGATCGCTCGAGAGCGCGATGGGTTCCCCCGGCAGGGAAGCGACGGCGGCAAGCAGTGGCCGGTAGAAGATTCGCTCGTGAAGCGACCGCACTTCGACCTTGAGAGGCTGCCACCAGGCCAGAAGAGCCTCGGGAGTGTCGGCAAGACCGGATCCTCGCGCGACGATGCGCAAGACGTCAGCGTCGCGTGGCATGAGATGAGTTCTCCGCAACGACAGGAGTTGAACTCGGTGCTCCAGAACTCGCAGTGAGCGGTACGCCATCGCAAACGATTGCGCCTCCGCACGTCCGACGTATCCCCCGTCTGCGAGTCGCTCAAGGCTCGTGAGGGTGTCTCGAGTGCGGAGAGTCTCGTCGTCCTTGCCGTGGACCAGTTGCAGCAGTTGAACCGTGAACTCGACATCACGAAGTCCGCCTGGGCCGAGCTTGATTTGGATGTCGCGCTCATCAGTCGGGATGTTGTCCGTGACGCGTTCACGCATGCGCTGTGCCGATTCCACGAACCCTGGGCGACCTGAACTCGACCACACGAACGGCGAAACAGCGTCGAGGTACCGAGCGCCCAAATCCATGTCGCCAGCCATAGGACGAGCTTTGAGGAGCGCCTGGAACTCCCAGTTCTCCGCCCAGCGTTCGTAGTAGGCGACGTGAGATTCGAGAGTGCGAACAAGGGCACCCTTTGCCCCCTCAGGCCTCAAATTGGCGTCGAGCTCCCACAACGGTGGTTCGATTCCTGGCTCGTGAATTGCCGCGATGGTTGCTCGGGCGAGCTTCGTCGCGACGTCGACCGCGCGATTGTCCTCGATTCCGTCGGACTCGCAGACGAAGATGACGTCAACGTCTGAAATGTAATTGAGCTCACGCGCGCCGGTTTTCCCCATCCCGATCACGGTGAACTTTGTTCCAGCGAGATCCTCTGGGGAGACCGTGACGGTCTTTCGTGCGAGCGCAATCGCTGCGTCGACCGTTGCGTCCGTCAAGTCTGCTAGCGCTTGTCCGACGCGCTGAACCGCGTCGACAGCCGAAGCCTGCGTCAAATCCCATGCGGCGATTGTCACCAGATGATTTCGGTAAATGCCCCGCAGAGCATCAGAGTCAGCGACCTTGGATTGGCGGAACGCTTGGCGGTATTGCTCGGCGGTGGGCAATTCCGATGGTGGCATCGCCTTGACGAACGAGGCCGGCGTCCGAATGATGAACTCGCCCAGACCGTCGCTTGCACCGAGAACGCGAATCAACCCTTCGCGCAATCCCCCATCCGACTTGGACAACGCCCTCTCGACGTTCTTGCCGGAATCGACGTCGAACAGCTTGTCAAGCCACGCCAGAGCCTTGTCGGGACTGGCCGCGCGACCGAACCACTCAGGATCCCAGGACCGACGCGTGAGGACGTCGCGCGCGACACTGAGCTCCGCAAACCCGAGACGGGCCAGCGACTGAAGGCTCAGTTCGCTCGCCATGGCTTACAGAGTGCGGAAGTTCGAGTCCAACTCCCACGGGGTGACCTGGTTGCGGTAGGCATTCCATTCGGCCAACTTGTTTCGCAGGAAGAAGTTGAAGACTTGCTCGCCGAGAGTTTCCGCAACGAGTTCGCTCTCTTCCATCGCGTGAAGAGCGCGGTGGAGGCTTTCGGGAAGCGGCTTGTAACCCAGTGCACGACGTTCCGTCGATGACAGGGCCGAGATATCGCCCTCGGCCTCCGGCGGCAACTCGTAGCCCTCTTCGATTCCCTTCATACCGGCCGCGAGCAGCAACGAGTAGGCAAGGTACGGGTTTGCAGCCGCATCGAGGCCGCGGTACTCGATCCGGACCGACTGCTCTTTGCCCGGCTTGTAGTTGGGTACACGAATGAGGGCTGACGTGTTGTTGTGGCCCCACGTCACGAACGGAGGAGCTTCGCCGCCGCCCCAAAGACGCTTGTACGAGTTCACGAACTGGTTCGTCACGGCCGTGATTTCGGGGGCGTGAGTGAGAATTCCGGCCATGAACTGTCGGGCGGTCGTGGACAAGTTGTGCGGCTTGCTGGGGTCGAAGAAGGCGTTCGCGTCGCCCTCAAACAGGGACATGTGCGTGTGCATTCCGCTACCTGGGTGGTTGGCGAGTGGCTTGGGCATGAACGTCGCGTAGACGCCCTGCTCGATGGCGACTTCCTTGACCACGGTGCGGAACGTCTGGATGTTGTCCGCGGTTGTCAGCGCATCAGCGTAGCGAAGGTCGATTTCGTTCTGACCGGGGCCTGCTTCGTGGTGGCTAAACTCGACGGAAATTCCCAGGTCCTCGAGGTGTCGAACAGCGTTGCGACGGAAGTCGTGAGCGGTTCCGCCGGGAACGTTGTCGAAATATCCTGCTTCATCGACTGGAATCGGGTTTTCCGAATCGTTCGACTTGAACAGATAGAACTCGATTTCGGGGTGCGTGTAGAACGTGAATCCCTTGTCGGCGGCCTTATTCAGGGTGCGACGAAGAACTTGCCGCGGATCGGTCGCTGCTGGCTGGCCGTCGGGGGTCGTGATGTCGCAGAACATGCGAGCGGTCGGATCGACCTGCCCGCGCCAGGGAAGAACCTGGAAGGTGGTGGGGTCCGGGTGAAGCAGCACGTCAGCCTCGTACACACGGGTCAAACCTTCGATGGAGGAACCGTCAACTCCGAGCCCTTCAGCGAAAGCGCCCTCGACTTCAGCAGGTGCAAGTGCAACGTTCTTCAGGGTTCCCGACACGTCCGTGAACCACAGTCGAACAAACTTGACGCCGCGCTCTTCGATTGTGCGAAGGACGAATTCCTGCTGCTTTTCCATGGGGCTCCTTGACGACGAACTGCCACTACTAGGCTACTTGCTATGTCGCGGATTCGTTTCGCCCTCGCTCAGATAAACCCCGTCGTGGGTGACATCGAGGGCAACAGTGCCCTGATCAGGGACGCTGTTCGGGACGCAGCGAACGCACATGCGAGTGTTGTTGCACTCCCCGAGATGGCACTGACCGGTTATCCGATCGAGGACCTCGCGTTTTCATCCGATTTCGTCGCGGAATCAGAAGCGGGCATTGCACGTCTGGCAGCACAATTGGCCGACGACGGGTTTGGCGACGTTGCGGTGGTTGTCGGGTTCATTAGACGGGCGGAAGCCCCCAGTTTCGGCGGTGCAATTGCGCACAACTCGCTCGCCGTACTCGTCAACGGACGAGTTGACTCGACGTATGACAAGCAGCATCTGCCGAATTATTCGGTGTTCGATGAGCAACGCGTCTTTGTGCCGGGGCGACAAACGCACGCTCTCGTCATCGGAGGTGTCAAGGTCGGATTTCTCATCTGTGAAGACCTGTGGCGCGACGAGGGTCCCGTTCAGACGCTCGCCGAACAAGGCCTCGACGTGGTCGTCGTCATCAACGCGTCACCCTTCGATCGAACGAAGGACGACAACCGTTTCCCATTGCTCGAGCGTCGCGCTCGAGAGTTCAACGCTCCCGTCACGTACGTCAATCTCGTCGGCGGACAAGACGATCTCATCTTCGACGGTGACAGTGCCGTCGTCGACGCCAACGGAGCCGTCCTCGCCCGCGCCACCCGATTCGACTCCACAATCCTGTTTCACGACATTGTGGGAACCGCCGGGGGCAACGGAATCGCGGTTCGAGAACGCAATCTGAATCTTCTCGCTCCCGTCATCACCCCCGACAAGGACGAACTCGACGACATTTGGTCGGCGCTCGTG
Organism: uncultured Gulosibacter sp.; assembly: GCA_964637095.1. GTDB lineage: Bacteria > Actinomycetota > Actinomycetes > Actinomycetales > Microbacteriaceae > MWH-TA3. Next base: position 27,755 of record CAZWTW010000002.1, on the reverse strand, counting down.
CTGGGCGTTCGTGACTATGTCGAGAAGAATCGCTTCCCCAGCGTCACACTTGGCTTGTCAGGCGGTATCGACAGTGCGGTGTGCGCCGTTTTGGCCGCTGACGCCATCGGCGCAGAGCGCGTTTTCGGCGTTTCTATGCCTAGTCAGTGGTCGAGCGACCATTCCAAGGGTGACGCAGAGGACCTCGCCGACCGAATCGGATGTCACTACGACGTTCAACCGATCGCGGGGCTCGTCGGACCGTTCGAGGAGCAACTCGGCCTTCAGGGACTTGCCGCCGAAAACATCCAGGCTCGCGCTCGCGGAATGATTCTCATGGCGTTGTCCAATCAACACGGCCACCTCGTGCTGACGACGGGCAATAAATCAGAGGTGGCGGTCGGCTATTGCACGATGTACGGCGACACGGTGGGTGGTTACGCGCCGCTCAAGGATGTTCCCAAGACTCTGGTCTGGGAACTGGCCGAGTGGCGAAACCGAATTGCCGTCGAACGCGGTGAGACTCCCCCGATTCCCGAGAACTCAATCACCAAGCCTCCCAGCGCGGAGTTGCGACCCGGTCAAACCGACCAAGATTCACTACCGCCATACGACGTTCTTGACGCGATTTTGGAACGACTTATCGACCGCCGCGAGAGCATTGCCACCATCACCGAATCCGGATTTGATCGGTCAGTTGTTGAGCGAATCGCACACCTCGTCTCGATCAGTGAATGGAAGAGGCGCCAAGGCGCCATCGGTCCGCGCATCTCGCGCATGGCATTCGGCCGCGAGCGCAGACTGCCCATCACCGTCCGTCGCACCAGCCTTTAGGCTGGACATATGTCTGAGCCAGTCGTCAAGCGAGTACGCACGCGTCATTTCGACAGCGCAAAGAAGGCTGGGCACGTCATCACGGGCCTCACGTGTTACGACTTCCTGACTGCACAGATCTTCGATGCGGCAGAAATCGACTTCCTTCTCGTTGGAGACAGCGCAGCAAACACCGTGTTTGGGTACGACAGCACCGTTGCAGTGACCGTCGACGAGTTGATTCCGTTGGCACGAGGCGTTGTTCGCGGCGCCCAACGAGCACTGGTTGTTGCGGATCTCCCATTCGGTTCTTACGAAAGCAACCCGGACCAAGCTCTGGCTACCGCCACCCGGTTCATGAAGGAATCGGGTGTTCACGCGGTCAAACTTGAAGGCGGCCTGAGAGTTGCCGAACACATTGCGCGAATCGTCGGAGCTGGAGTGCCCGTCATGGGCCACATCGGGTTCACGCCACAGAGCGAGCACGGTCTGGGCGGACACGTGGTTCAGGGCCGTGGCGAGGACGCTGAGAAACTCATTGCCGACGGAAAAGCAGTAGAGGCCGCCGGTGCATTTGCTGTTGTGGTTGAGATGGTCCCCCGCGATGTTGCGACGACGCTCGCGCAGGAACTGACAATTCCCGTCATCGGAATCGGAGCGGGCAACGGGGTCGACGGTCAGATCCTCGTGTGGACGGACCTTGCTGGCATGTCAACTGGACGTATTCCGACCTTCGTCGAGCAATATGCAAACCTGCACGAAACCTTGACCAGTGCCGTCACGCGCTGGCAGACCGATGTCCGTTCACGCGCGTTCCCCGACGCAGCGCACTCGTTCGACAGCTAATCTTCGTCATCCTCGTCGGCACGCCATTGACGTGCTCGTTCAGCGGCAATCTCCGGCGCGCGCTCAGCCTCCTCGCGCGTCGCAAACGGGCCGTCACGGTCACCGCCCAACGACTGCGGACCTTCTTCGACGATGCCCGTCTTGTGGTTGTACCACCACGCCATGGCAACTCCCCTCTCGATACACTGGACAGTATCCACCACCACGGCACGACGGAGTAGACGAATGGCACGCACAATCGGAATCGACATCGGCGGAACCGGCATCAAGGCCGCGATCGTTGACGTCGAGAGTGGCGAACTCGTCTCGGAGAAGATCAAGGTTGGAACGCCCGAAGGCGCGAAGCCCGCTGACGTCGCCAAAGTGATTCACGACCTCGTCGAACAGCTCGACCCCAACGGCTCGCTTCCCATCGGTGCGTGTTTCCCGGCCGTCATCATCAACGAAGTCGCCATGAGTGCGGCAAACGTGGACAAGTCGTGGATCGGGACGAACGTCGGAGACTTGTTCGAAAAGACCACCGGTCGCAAGGTGCACGTCGTCAACGATGCGGACGCCGCAGGTTTCGCCGAAGTGAAATTTGGTGCGGCGCAGGGCGTGAACGGACTCGTGATGGTCACCACGCTCGGCACCGGAATCGGTTCAGCGTTGATTTACAACGGTGTCCTCATCCCCAACTCCGAACTTGGCCACATCAACCTTCCCGGAAGTCGCTGGAAGACAGCCGAGAATCTCGCAGCGAATAGTGCCCGCGTCAAGCGCAAGCTCTCGTGGACGCGCTGGGCGGAGAGACTCCAGATGTACTACGGGACTCTCGAGAAGTTGTTCTCACCGCAGCTCTTCGTTGTGGGTGGTGGAGTGTCGAAGGAATACGTGAACTTCCTGCCGTTGCTCGAGCTCAACACGCCAATCGTCCCCGCTCAGCACTTCAACAATGCGGGAATCATGGGTGCTGCTGCGCTCGCACCGTTCGGCGACTAGAAGGCGAGGGGCCGGCCGATACGCCGGGTTCTGTCGTGGACGATCATCTATCTCGACGCAGCGTTACCGCTGAGTTCTAGCAACCTACCCGATGCCTCGGCGAGCAGCGTCAACGGCATCTGTCTGGTCTTGCTCCGGATGAGGTTTACCGAGCCGGTCGGGTCACCCCGGCCGCTGGTGGGCTCTTACCCCACCGTTTCACCCTTACCCTTTCGGGCGGTCTATTTTCTGTGGCACTGTCTCGCGGATTTCTCCGGGTGGGTGTTACCCACCATCCTGCTCTGTGGAGCCCGGACGTTCCTCGGCACCCGAAGGTGACGCGATCGTCTAGCCGACCCTCTCGCTCCTCAATGCTAGCGATTAGCCGAAGGACGCGCGACGGTCCATCGATTGGTTGGCCACCGCATCCGCACGGGAGTTGAATTCGCGCGCAATCCATTCGAACCGAACGTCAACTCCCGAGATGACCGACTGAGCCTCGAGTGCGAGTTCGCGCATGTCTGGGTGCTTGATTTTCCAACGGCCCGACATCTGTTCCACGACGAGTTTCGAGTCCATCCGGACGTGGATTCGCGCAGCCGGATCAATTTCTCGCGCCTTGCGCAGACCGCCCAGTAAGCCCGAGTACTCGGCAACGTTGTTCGTTGCAATCCCAACGAACACGCCGACCTCGGCGAGGATTTCACCAGTCGCTTCATCGATCACGACAGCCCCGCCCGCTGCGACACCGGGGTTTCCCCGCGATCCGCCGTCGGCTTCGACGATGAGTGTTCTCACAGCCCTGAATCTTCGGTACGAATGAGAATTGCGTTCGAGTCGGGGCAGATGAGTACAGCATCCGGGCCCGTGAGACGGATCTCATCTAACTGAGAAGGCGACAACTGCACACCACTGGCCGAGGTGATCCCCCGCTGCAAGAACGACGCACCGACGCCATAGCGCTCACGCTGACGTTCATATAGGTCGACGAAATCCTGCGGCAGTTCGGCTACGAGCGTTGCGCGTTGACGAGCAAGTGCATCGAGGCGGTCATTCGCTGCGGCAATTTCTGCTGCGATTTCGGCGGCCTTCGCGTCGCGTGATTCGTGGAAAGTGTCTCGCTCGGCTACGACCGCGTCACGCGCGGTACCGACCTCGTCGCGCCGTTCGAGTGCTTCGAGTTCGGATGTCTCGAGCATCTCGATTCGAATCTCAAGCGAATAGATTTCCGATTCAAGGTCGCTCAGTTCCTTGGGATCGTTCGTTTCCGCCTCTCGCTCGCGGTCACGCTGAATTCGAGCACGTGCCACCGCGATATCAGATTCCAGGTGGTCACATTCTCGTTGAGCATCGTCAAACCGGTCCTCTGCGGCTTCTGCGTCCCGCACGAGCCGCAGATATTCCGAGTCGGTGTCTAACCCGATTCGCGCAGACTCTGCCTCGCGAATACGCCTGTTGGTCATGATCACCTCGGTGTCGATCGCCAAAACGTCGAGAAGCTTGGCTTGAAGAGCCGCGGGTACAGTCATATCGGTCATTGCATCACCACAAAATTCCAGGGGTCGGTATTGATATCCGACACGTCGATTGTCACGCCGCCGAGTGCGGCACGCAGTTCTTCAGCAGCAACATCAAGCCACAACCACTCGGCCGCCCAGTGCGAGATGTCGATCAGCGCAGTGTCCGTGTCGAGACGCGCGTTGTCGCGGAATTCCGAAGCGGGGTGGTGGCGCAGATCCGACGTGATGTAAACGTCGGAACTTGTGACCCCCGGGTTCGCGAGCAGGCTGTCCCCCGCACCGGCACACAGCGACACGGTTGACACCGACTGCGTCATCGAACCAGAAACTCGAATCCCGCCGGCGGTTGCGGGTAATACGGTTGCGATTCGCCGTGCGAACTCGCCCAGGGTGGTCGGCGCTACGGCGCCAATAGCCCCAATCCCGCCTCCCAGCGGGTTGGACGCAATCGGCGACACCTGAGTCAGCCCGAGCAAGGATGCGAGCCGCGAACTTGTTCCCGTCTCAACACGATCGCCGTTTGTGTGAACCGAGAGCAATGCGCAATTCGCACGAATAAGTCGCGAAATTGCAGAGCCCTTGAACTTGTCTTCCGCGACACTGGTCGCTCCCCGCAACAACAACGGGTGGTGAGCGATGACGAGGTCGTACTTGCCGTCGATCGCTTCGTCTACGGTTTCGCTTGTCACGTCAATCACGAAAAGGATGCGTGAAACGTCAGAATCCAGGTTTCCAGAAACGAGACCGACTGCATCCCAGTCCTCGGCGCCGATGGCAGGCCACAGGCGTTCCGTATGCGCGAGAACATCGCGAAGAGTAACCGAGGTCATGTCGTCAGTTTAAGCGACTCGTGGCGAGCGACGGGCGCCAATCGAGAGCACGACTACAGCGACGAGGAAAGCGACCAATGCAGTTCCGAGAGCCGCGATGGCGTTCACATAGAGCAAACCAAGTCCCAGCGGGTTCAGCGCGTTGTTGATGAATCCAATCCATGTGAACAGGACTCCATCGCTCGATGCGAACCCGAGACCGAGAGTCGCGGTGACCAACGCGACGGCGACGAGCACTCTCCGCACGGCTTTAGACGGGGCGACGTGCCCGAGAACACTCTGCGCGGCGAGAATTCCGAAGAGTGGCGACGCGAGCGTCGCAACCGCGGTGACGGAGGGAAGATTCTCGACGACAGTCGGAACCACGCCGACGAACGCAAGGACGACGAACCCGACGGGTACCAAAGCCAGGAGCCACGTCACGAGCGCGTTCGGGTTCTCGCGATCGTCGCGAGTACTGGCCACGCCAACGAAACGGAACACCAATGCTGACGTCAACACCACGGCAGGGACAAAGGCCAGCGCGCCAAGCGCGAGGTTGAGAATGCCACTCGGGGCGATGATGTGCAGAACCGGGTTCAAACCAAAGAAGAAGTGCGCGGCTTCCGGCGTGAGCAGTGCGCTCACGACGATTCCGGCGAGAGTAGCGACACCAAGCCCGATACCGATCGAAATCCACAGAATTCCGGTGGCTTTCTCCCTCACGCGGGACACTTCCTGGAAACCGAAGACCATTGCGGTGCCGACGAGCAAAACCGATGCGGCGACGAGTCCCCCGGCGTTCACGCTTCCCGTGAACGTCAGGTTGGACTCGGAAGTCGACGAGGCGAGCAACGCAACGCCCATCGCGACCAACGAGCCCGTACCGACCGCGGTCCAGCCGGCGAGAACGAGTGACTTCGCGCGGAAGAGACGGTGCGGGAGCGCAGCAATCACGGCACCGGCGAGCAGTGCAAGTGCGGCAAGAACCGGGCCGGTGGCGCCAGCGGGAACGACGCCGTCAAGAAGGGTGCCGATGCTGGACGACTCGAGTTGCACACCGAGACCATTCGTCGAGGCGAAAAGGGTCTGTGCGGTGACCACAAGCGTGAGAACTGCAAGCAACCCGGCAGCGATGCGACCCGACGTCCGCCCCAGAAGTTCTTCCAATTGAGAACGCCACGACGTTCCAGTGCGCGCTGCGCCGAGACGGGCAACCAGCACGAGCGGGGTCGCGGCAACAAGTCCGGCGAGCAAGAACAGGATGTGAGGAGCGGAACCAGTCGTGAATACAACTGCACCGATCGCCGCTGTAGTCACCGCGATAAGCGAGGCGATCACTGACGTCAGGGTCCACCACGAACGGCGCTCGACCGCGGGGCGGTCATCGCTGAGGACCTCAGCCGGAGCGGTGAGCGACCACGCTTGCTCGTCCGCTGGAACGTTCGCGGCTTCGACCGTCGAATTGGTTGACTCGGTGGCGACGGGAACAGAAATCTCATCAATGTCGGTGACAGATACTGCGACAACCTCGCCGGATTCGTCCTCGACTACCTCGACGATTTCGACGTGTTCGATGACGGGAATCCCCGTGATCGGCGTCGAATCATCGGTGAACTCGGGGCCATCAGTTACAGGCCGTTCAACAGATGCAAACAATTCGGGCGCAAGATCACCAAACCGTCGCTGTGCCTCAGACATGAGGTCATTGGCCTGCTCCACTGGCGCACCAGCCAGAACATCCATGAACGCGCGCACAGCGTTCGTGTCCGCTTCGCGGAGCGGAATCTGCGCGTCCAACAAGGCCATCTGGTCGTTGCTGGACATTCCCCCGTTCGCGGACAACACCTCGGACAGCTGTTCGGGGGTGAGCGACGCGCGTGAGGGCAGTTCGGGCAACGACACGGGGGCGCCGTCGATGCCGCCGGCCTCTGGACTATTCGTCACTGGCGATTCGGCTGGACGACCGAATTCTTCGATGATCGGGTCTTCAACGACCTCATCGAAATCGGGCAACGAGTTTTCGCCATCCACAGCCGTGACGATCGGCGGGAACATGCGGTTGTCGTCAAACACCGTGTCGGTTCCCGTGCCAGAAACGGCCTCCGGAAGCGAATCGGTCAAAACGACCTGGGGAATGTCGATGGGATCTCCCACGAGCGGAAGACCGAACTGATCGCGGGATTCCACAGCGTCGACGGCTTCGGCGACAGGCACTTCTGCGGGTTCGTCTGCCGGCTCTTCTGCCGGCTCTTCTGCGGGGACCTCAATGACAATCGATCCGAAGGATTCTGGCTCAACAACGGGGATCTCTACGGATTCGGCGAACGCAGGCGTCTGAGCGATGGGCTCGTCCCCCGCGGCTCCGATTGTTGGAACCTGACCCGTTGACGATGTCGGTGCGTCTTGTTCGGGGACGTCAGGCAGCGCGGGGATGTACTCGCCGGATTCGGCAGGAGGCACAAATGACGACCGTCGACTTCCCGAAGGAACTACATAATCGTCGTCGTTGTCGTCGTTGCTCATGGCTCAAGAGTAGTCGTGGACGTCAGAGAATCAGCGGATTGCGGGCGCTTGGCTCCGACCGTCGCAATCACAACGCCCGCGATGAGCAACCCTGTTCCCCACCACCCGATCGCGGGCAGTGTTTCGCCCAAGATGATGACAGCGAGAATCACCGAGAACGCCGGTTCCAAGAGAGTCACGAGAGTCGCCGTCGAGGCCGTCACTTTGGTGAGCGCGAAACCGAAGAACAGGTAAGCAATGACGAGCGGCCCCAGAGCGAGATAGGCGCCGCGAACAAGGTTTCCCGCATCCGCGATGAGCGGACCACCGGTGAATGCGAGGACGATGAGCAACGGAATCGCTCCGGCCCCGAACACCGCCCCCATCGCGCCACGGAAGTTTGCCCCCGCCGCAATGACCCTGGCCCCCGAGACCGAGTAGAGGGCGTAGGCGATGCCCGCGAGAAGCCCGAAACCTATCCCGGCGATGGACTGAACCCCGTCGTCGCTTCGCGCGATGGCGACGAACGCGAGACCGACACTGGCAATCGCAAGCGCGATGAACCAGCGCAATGCCGGAACCGCCCGCGTCGCGACCCATTCGATGATGCCGGCGAAGAGAGGACCGGATCCGAGTGCGATGGAATTTCCCACAGCGACACCGATCATGTCCATCCCGGTGTAAAACGCCAATGGGTAGACGAGGACGCCCAGTCCACCCCACAGAATCCACGACCTCGCCGACGGGATTTTCAGCGCCGCACGGACGTCACGCCAGGTGATGAGCGCCAGAATCACTCCACCTACGCCCATCGTGAACGATCCGATTGCCAGAGTCGAGACGTCGGCGGTCATGAACGACGCAACCACCCCGGTCGTCCCCCACATCAGGCACGATGCGAGAAGCGCGAGGAGAGCCGTTGGGGACATAACCCTATTCTGCGGCGCGGATGGCCGCGACGAGGTCAACGAAGAGTGGGTGTGCGGGATCGATGCCACACACGGTTGACGCTATGTCCTCTGGTGAAGTTGACTGTCGCAGCTGCTGCAACTGAACCGATTCAGGGTCTTCCGGCACGTTGAATCGAAGTGCGGCGGTCACCACGGAAAGTAACGCCGTCGGACGGATGCCCGATTCCGCCAAGGCTGCCGCAGGTTCGATCAGTCGTTCGTGACGCGACAGTTTTCGCAACGGCTGGCGGCCAACCCGATCGACAAGGTCGGCGAGGCCGGGATTGCGGAAGCGCGCGAGGGTCTTTGCCGCATACGCCGCCTGAGCCGACGGGTCGAGTCCATGACGTCGCACCAGCATGTCGGCAGTTTCGGCCAAGACAGCGCTCACCCCGTCGCGGACGACGTCGATGTCGAGGGCCTCGGCAATGTGCTCGGCACCGTGTTGCTTGCCGAGATATGCGGTCGACGCATGACCCGTGTTGACGGTGAGCAGTTTGCGCTCGATGTACGGAGCCAGGTTGTCAACGAAATGGGCACCGGGGATGGACGGAGTGTCTCCTGCGAAGGGAGTTTCGTCGATGACCCACTCGCAAAAACTTTCGACGGTGACGTCGAGCCCCATGCCTGCTGGCTGCAGCGGGACGATTCGATCGACCGCGGTGTTCGCGAATCGACCCTTGGCGAGAACATCGGGCGACGCCGTCTCGGCGACCACAGCGCGCAGAGTGTCGGTGGCGGAAATCGCGTTTTCGCAGGCCATGACGACGAGTGGCGTCGCACGTGTCCGCGCCTCAAGGCCACGCGCAATCAACGGGGCGACGAACTTGAGAACGGTCGGTCCGACAGCTGTTGTCACGATGTCCGCGGATGCGATCGCGTCAACAACGGCATCGGAATCGGTGGCCGAATTCAGGCCGGAGAAATCTGTGACGGTGTGCGTCGTGGCGCCCTCACCCGTCTCAATGACCTCGTACGACGACGTCGCGTTCAACTCGTCGATGAGTGGAGCCGCAACGTCAACAAAAGTGACGTGATGACCAGCGTTGTGCAGCAACAGCCCGATAAAGCCGCGGCCGATGTTTCCCGCGCCGAAGTGAACGGCGGTCATGCCGCGTCAAGGCCGAGAATGCTGAGGACCTCGTCAGTGGAATGTGCCTCGAGCAACTTTTCAACGGACGCCATGTCGCTAAAAACCATCGCAATCGCCCCAAGGACCTCCATGTGCGAATCGCCCTTGCCCGCAATTCCGATGGCAAACCGAACGGGGAATCCTCCCCAATCAATCTCGCTGTCATACCGAACGACGACGACCTGAGACCGGATGATCTCGGACTTCGCTTCGTTCGTTCCATGAGGAACCGCGAGAAGGTTCCCCATGTAGGTGGAGACCGAGGACTCACGCGCGAACATGGCGTCGACGTATTCAGGAGTCACTGCACCGGCGGATACGAGCATCGCACCCACTTCTGCAATTGCGTCATCTCGCGATGTCGCTGACCCACTCAATCGAATGGCGTCGGTCGTCAATACTGTGTTCACGGTGAGTCCTCGGTCGTCGCTAACCTACGAGCGCTGAGACTTGAGAGTCTCAACTACTTCGTCGTACTTCGGCGTCGCCATGAAGTTCTCGACAGAGACGTGAACGGCGTCCGGCGCCATGTGGCGCGCACGGTCGGTCAAACCTACGTGAGAAATAACGAACACCGCGTCAGAAGCCAAGTCGGCAACAGCCTTGTTGACTACCTGTACGTCGCCGATTCCAGCGGCCTTGATCTTGTTGCGAAGGATTGTTGCACCCATCGCACTCGATCCCATGCCGGCGTCACAAGCGAAGATGACGAGGGTGGTGAGGTCAGCTGACATGGGTTAGTTTCCCTTGTTTGCTGCCGACTGAGCCTTTGCCGAAGCGAGGTCCAGTCCTTCAGCCTCGAGGTCTGCCTTGCGAGTCGAGCGAACGATTACACCTGCGATGAGGAATGAAACCGTTGCCGACAGGACGACCGAGAGGATGACGCCGAGGAACTGAGTCTGCGGGGTCTGGAGAAGCACCGCGAAGATCGATCCGGGCGAGGCAGGTGCGCGAAGACCGGAGTCGAACAACCAGTTGGTTGCAACACCGGTTGCTCCACCAGCGATGGCTGCGACGATGACCGCAGGCTTCATGAGGACGTACGGGAAGTACACCTCGTGAATACCACCAAGGAAGTGGATGATGATCGCGCCGGGAGCCGAAGCCTTCGAGAGACCAACACCGAAAACGGCGAAGGCGAGAAGGATTCCGAGACCGGGGCCAGGGTTTGCTTCGACGAGGAAGAGGAACGAGTGTCCCTGTTCCGCAGCCTGAGTCGTTCCGAGCGGGGTCAGAACGCCGTGGTTGATGGCGTTGTTGAGGAAGAGGACCTTCGCGGGCTCAACGAGGATGCTGAGGAGCGGCGCGAAGCCCGAGTCGTACAGAGCCTGGACACCAGCACCGAGAGCGTCAGAGATGGTCTGCACGACGGGAGCGATTCCGAGGAATGCACCGAGCGCGAGAACAGCACCGACGATACCGGCCGAGAAGTTGTCGACGAGCATTTCGAATCCGGCCTTGATCTTGCCAGCCCAGATTGCGTCAACCTTCTTGATCAACCATGCACCGAGGGGTCCAACGATCATTGCACCCATGAACATGGGGATCGAGGTTCCAACGATGACACCCATGGTTCCGATGACACCAACGACTCCACCGCGGGCGCCGTAAACCAGACGTCCACCAGTGTTGGCGATGAGCAAGGGGAGCATGTAGAGGATCATGGGGCCGACGAGAGCAAGGAAGTTGAGACCTCCGTTGTTCAGCGCGACACCTTCAGCGTCTACCGGGTTGGCACCCAATGCAGGAAGCCATCCCGTGGGGATGAACAGGGCCGTGATGAGACCCCAGGCGATGAACGCCGCGATGTTGGGCATGACCATGCCCGAAAGGAACGATCCAAACTTCTGGACCGAAACCTTAAGCGATGACGAAGTCGTCATTGACTCGCTCCTTTTCTGTGTTTGTTTTATTGGTGGGTGGTGCTGAATGCAGTGGACACCGCACGTTTTGCGTCCACTGCATTCCTCGACGAGAGGGCTCTCTCGGCAAGCTCGCGCGCTTCACTCAGAGTGAATCGCGAAAGTTCTGCTCGCACATCTGCCAGTGCGATGGGTGACATAGACAAGGACGTGACCCCAAGTCCGACGAGTACAACGGCGAGAGTCGGATCGGCTGCTGCCTCTCCGCACACGCCGACAGGCTTTCCGCTGGTCTCCCCTGCCTTTCCGACCTCACGGATGAGTCGGAGAACTGCGGGGTTCCACGGGTCCTGAAGGTCGGCGACAGTCCCGAGCAGTCGGTCAGCAGCGACGGTGTACTGAGTCAGGTCGTTCGTTCCGATCGACACGAAGTCGGCTTCCGCCAACACGTGGTCGGCGAGAATCGCGCTCGACGGCGTTTCGACCATCGCGCCAGCCTTTTCGATTCCGACCTCGCGACACATCGCGACGAACTGTGCGGTTTCGTCTGGTGTGGAAATCATCGGAGCCATGACCCACACGTCTGCACGAGTTGCCTGTGCAGCGTTGGCAATTGCCGTGAGCTGGTCCCGAAGAATGTCTTCGTGTGCGAACAGAGCGCGGATTCCGCGTCGGCCCAGTGCAGGGTTCTCTTCACCCTCGTCAGTAAGGAACGACAGTGGCTTGTCAGCGCCCGCGTCCAAGACTCGAACCACGACTTTCTGACCGGGGAACTTCTCGAAAACGGCCGCGTACTCGGCTTGCTGCTCGGCAACCGTCGGTGCCTTGTCCGAGTCGAGGAACAGGAATTCGGTGCGGAACAGTCCAACGCCCTCAGCGGACGCTTCGACTGCAGCCGCCGCGGACTTTGATGACCCAACGTTGGCGAGAAGTGCGATCTGGTGTCCGTCAGCGAGTCGACCAGGTCCCGATGCGTTTGCTCGGGCCGCACGACGCGCTTCCGCCTCGGCCAGCGCACCTTCGATGCGAACAGCTGAAGGGTGAAGGATGATTTCGCCGTCAGCAGCGTCGACGAGGACAACGTCTCCGTCGACCAGGACCTCGGCTGCTTTAGCGCCAACAATTGCGGGGAGCCCCTTCTCACGGGCAAGAATCGCGGTGTGCGATGTCGGTCCCCCGTCGGTGGTGACGAGAGCGCGCACGATGTCGAAGTCGAGCAGAGCAGTGTCGGCCGGGGCCAGGTCGCGAGCGACGAGTACATACGGCGTATCGGACTGCGGGACTCCAGGTGCCGGAACGCCGAGGATGTGCGCGATCACTCGATTCGCAACATCACCAAGGTCGCCTGCGCGCTCGGCCATATATCCGCCGGCCATCTCCAGGATTTGTGCGAACCCAGCGAACGCTTCATAAACAGAACGTTCCGCGGTTGCACCGCGGTCGATTCGGTTCTTCACATCCGCAAGCAGCATTTGGTCATCGGCCATCAGAGCAAGAGCGTCGAGGACCTCTTTTGCCAGGCCGCCCGCGCGGTTTCCGCGATCCCGCAGGTCCTGTGCCGTGGCTTGCAATGCGGAGTGCGCACGGGCAAGTTCCGCGTCAGGACCAATAGTCGAATTCGTCTGTGCAGGTTCGGGCAGCGGGTCGGGCATTCGTCGGACGTCGCCGACGACAATGCCTCGGCCTACGCCGATGCCCGTGAGAGTGCGTTCTGCATTCGTCATTCGGCGTCGTGATCCGTCTCGAGGAAGGCGACGAGCTGGTCGAGAACTGCTTCAGCGTTCTCGCCATCAGCGGTGATCGTGACGGCGTCGCCCTGGTTGATGGCAAGCGAGATGACACCCAAGATGCTGCCGGCGGGAGCGTCGCGGCCATCCTTCTCGATGGTCACGTCCAAGCCCGAGTCGTTGACGGCCTGCACGAAAAGTGCGGCGGGGCGAGCGTGAAGTCCGTGAGCGGACGCAATGGTTGCGGTGCGAGACGACATTAGTTTCCCTTCGATTCAGCGGAAGTCCGAGGCGCTTCCGATACCTGACCATTGTTCCCGAAATATTCTGCGATTGCCGCGAGGGCGTCATCGGCCCCGAAGCCACCTCGCACAGTTGCCGGCAGAACGACGAAAGCGATGTCGCGGTCGCGCAAATCAGCCGTCACGGAATCGGAGACGATGTGTGACGTCAGTGCGATGAGGTCGGCAGTGTCGACAGTCACGGTCTCGAGAGGCGACGGTACGAAGCGGTAAGGATGTCCGGACGCTGACGCGATGTCGGAAAGGCGACGTGCGAGGAACGTGCTGGACGCACCAGCACCGCAGACGATGGCCACCGTGAGCATCGTTACTCCTTCCGAACGAGACCTACTGTGTCACGACAGATTGACCGACACGAGCGTTTTGGGCATACATCTGTTTCCGCACTCGCGGAAGCCTTCGGCGGGCGTCAGTTTTGTCGGTACAGTTTCGCTGAGATGAGTGACAAGTACACCGGGCTGTTGGAGCAACTCCGCGCGAGCGACGAGTGGCTTCCCGCAGCGACGCTCGCCGAGCGTCTCGGCGTTTCGACGCGCAGTGTTCGCTCCTATGTCACCGCAGCGAAATCGGCGGCACATCCGTTCGACATCATCGCCACGTCCAGCGCCGGATACCGACTCAATCGCGACGCGTACTTCGCGTATCGTGCCGCGTTCGACGACACTCCTGATTCGATCCCGTCGACACCGCGCGAACGCGCTCATCACATCGCCCACCGACTTGCCGAGAGCGTCACGGGAGTGGCGATCGAAGAACTTGCCGCCGACCTCCATGTGTCGGTCCCCACAATCGAAAACGACGTCAAGCGAATCCGTGGAATCGCGGATGACGTGGGAGTCCAACTCGACCGCGTTGACAACACCCTCGCGTTTCGCGCAGACGAGCCCCAACTGCGCCGGTTGCTGTCGACATTGATTCACGAGACAACCGACACCGGCTTGTTGTCACTCGACACGATTGCCAAGCGTTTCGAACTCGAATCCCTCGTCGAATTCAAGACGGACCTCATCGAGCGACTCGACTACAACCACTTCATCATCAACGAGTATGGAATCGATGCCGTGTTGCTTCATCTGGCCATCGCCGTCGATCGAGTTCGGCACGGACTCACGCTTCCGGACGACAATCAACCTCTCGATGCTGATGCTCAGTTCGTTGCGGGAATCGTCCGTGACCTCGTCAAGCGCCATTTCGATGTCGATCTGGGTGCGCGCGAAGAGGGGTACTTGTCTCGACAACTCGTTACCCGCATCATCACCCCGGGCACCGATTCAGACTCTGCGCGTGCGGACCCTGCCGATCGTGAAACGACGGCGAAGGCACTCGACCTCGTCCACGACGAATATCTGATCGAGTTGCGCAACGACGACCTGATTGAACGACTCGCGCTGCACATCGGTCACCTCGTTACTCGTGCGAAGTACGACTCTCCTTCTCGTAACCCGCTGCAGAAGTCGATCAAGGCGTCCTATCCCCTGGTATGGGACATCGCCGTGTACATCGCGTCCACTATTCAGCGCGAACGTGACATCGTTATCGACGAGGACGAGATCTCGTACATTGCCTTGCACATCGGCAGCCACCTTGAGCGACAGGCGCAAGCGAAGAACCGTGTCTCGGCGACGATCGTCAGTCCGTCGTATTACGACGTCCACATCGTGATGCGCGAATCGGTCGAAAAGATGCTCGGCTCGGAGATCTCGATTGACTCCGTCATCACGCGAACCGACGTGCGACCGACCGACATCAACACCGAAATCGTCATCACCACGATCCCGCTCCCGTTCGAATCGGACTCCATCGTGCTCGTGCAACCGTTCATCACCGAGAACGACGTCGACGCGGTTCGCAAGGTTGCCGCTCGTGCGCGCAAAATACGCCGCCGCAGCGCTATTCGCGAGCAGTTGCTGAAGTACTTCCAACCAGAGACTTTCTTCCGCAACGTTCGATTCGACAGCCCAGAGGACATGATTCGAGGGCTCGGCGCATCGCTCATTTCACTCGGAATTATCGACGAGTCCTACATCGACAGCGCAATCGAACGCGAGCGGATGTCGTCGACCGTATTCGTCGATGGGCTCGCCGTCCCTCACGCCATGTCGATGACGGCTGACCGGCCGACGATCGCAATCGCCGTGAACGAAACGTCATCCGAGTGGGGCGAGCACAAAGTCAACGTCGTTGCATTCATCGCTTTCGCCGCGAGTGGACGTGACGAATTCCAATCCGTCTTCGAGCAGATCGTCGACGTGTTCGCAGACCGAACTCGAATGAACGAAGTCGTCAAGAACGCGACGACGTTCTCTAACTTCATCGACACGCTCGTCCACGTCATCGAGACTTAGGCGACACATCCGCTTGGGATGAGGAACGGTTCCGAAGGTCATTCTCACGAAGTGAGCCCGGAGCGCGACAGCGCGGTGCGCTGTCGCGTCTGATTCACTGCGCTAGATATACATATCCATTCGTAGTGAGCCCGGAGCGGGACAACCCTGTGGGTTGTCCCGTCTGATGGACTGTGCTCCCACACTCGATTTTCTAAGTGTGAGCCCGGAGAGACTCGAACTCCCGACATCCACGGTGTAAACGTGGCGCTCTAACCAACTGAGCTACAGGCCCGTGCCAACTATCGTAGCCGACCAAACGCCTGGTGTCGTCGCGCCCTAGGATAGAGCGGTGACACTCCACACCCGGACCGTCACACTTCCTCACCACCACTGATTGGAAGAGAATCTGTATGACCGTTAACGATCAAGACCCGTATTCGTTTTCCGATATCGACTCCAACCCGGAGGAGACCGCCGAATGGCGTGAGTCTCTTGACGCGGTTGTCGAGGCGCAGGGTCACGGTCGCGGTCGCGACTTGATGTTGTCGTTGTTGAAGCGTTCGAAGGAACTGCACCTCGGTGTGCCGATGGTTCCTACGACCGACTACTTGAACACGATTGCGTCCGAGAACGAGGCCGCCTTCCCCGGCGACGAGGACCTTGAGCGCCAGTACCGTTCGTGGATTCGGTGGAACGCCGCTGTCATGGTGCACCGCGCCCAGGCTCCCGGAATTGGCGTCGGCGGTCACATCGGTTCGTACGCGTCGAGCGCATCGCTGTACGAAGTCGGTCACAACCACTTCTTCCGCGGGCCCGAGCACCCGGGTGGCGGCGACCAGATTTTCTACCAGGGCCACGCGGCTCCTGGCATGTACGCCCGCGCGTATCTCGAGGGGCGTCTGACTGAGGACCAGATGGACGGGTTCCGTCAGGAGAAGTCGCACTTCGCTGGTGGGCTGTCGTCTTACCCGCACCCCCGTCTGATGCCGAACTTCTGGCAGTTCCCGACGGTGTCGATGGGCCTTGGTCCGATTAACGCGATTTACCAAGCACAGTTCAACAAATACATCACCAACCGTGGGATCAAGGACGCTTCTGACCAGCACGTCTGGGCGTTCCTCGGTGACGGTGAAATGGACGAGGTCGAATCGCGCGGAGCCCTTCAGCTCGCAGCGAACGACAAACTCGACAACCTGACCTTCGTCGTCAACTGCAACCTGCAGCGTCTTGACGGACCGGTTCGCGGTAACGGCAAGATCATCCAGGAACTCGAGTCGTTCTTCCGCGGTGCCGGCTGGAACGTCATCAAGGTCGTCTGGGGTCGCGAATGGGACGAACTCCTCGCCAAGGACACCGATGGCGCTCTGCGCGACTTGATGAACTCGACTCCGGACGGTGACTTCCAGACGTTCAAGGCCGAGTCGGGTGCGTACATCCGCGAGAACTTCTTCGGTCGCGACCCGCGCACCGCCGCGATGGTCGCCGACTGGTCGGACGACAAGATCTGGGCGCTCAAGCGCGGTGGACACGATTACCGCAAGTTGTACGCGGCGTACGCCGAGGCGATGGCGCACAAGGGTCAGCCGACTGTCATCCTTGCGAAGACCGTCAAGGGCTATGGACTGGGCAAGACGTTCGAAGGTCGCAACGCCGTTCACCAGATGAAGAAGTTGTCGCTCGACGTCCTCAAGTCGTTCCGTGATGACTTGCGCATTCCGATTTCGGACGAAGAGCTCGACGCGAACCCGTATCGCCCCCCGTACTACACGCCGGGTGATGACCACCCCGCGATCCAGTACCTGCTTGAGCGTCGTCGCCACCTGGGTGGCTCGCTCCCCCAGCGACGCACCGATTTCACGCCGCTTCCTCCGGTTGACCCGAAGCACCTCGAGTCGGGCGAGAAGGGTTCTGGCAAGCAGGAAATCGCGACGACGATGGCGTTCGCGCGCCTCTTCAAGGACCTGTTGCGCGACGACACCTTCGGCAAGCGCATTGTCCCGATCATCCCCGACGAGGCACGCACGTTCGGAATGGACTCGTACTTCCCGACGGCCAAGATCTACAACCCTGCCGGGCAGAACTACACCTCGGTCGACCGTGAACTGCTTCTCGCATACAAGGAGAGCATCTCGGGCCAAATCATTCACACGGGAATCAACGAGGCGGGCGCCATGGCCGCGTTCACCGCTGCTGGCACGTCGTATGCAACGCAGGGCGAGGTCATGATCCCGTTCTACGTGTTGTATTCGATGTTCGGATTCCAGCGCACGGGTGACCAGATGTGGCTCGCCGGCGATCAGATGGCTCGTGGATTCATCCTCGGGGCGACCGCGGGAAAGACAACCCTCACGGGTGAAGGCCTTCAGCACGCTGACGGACACTCGCACCTCATCGCGTCTGCGAATGACGCTGTCGTCGCGTACGACCCTGCCTTTGCGTTCGAGATCGGGCACATCGTCAAGGCGGGAATCGACCGCATGTACGGCGGCCACCACGAGAACCCCAACGTGTTCTACTACTTGACCGTGTACAACGAGCCGATTGTTCAGCCAGAACAGCCCGAGAACCTCGACGTCGACGGGCTACTTCGCGGAATGTACAAGTACCGCGCAGCGAGCGGCGAGGGACACCGCGCACAAATTCTCGCTTCGGGTGTTGCCGTTCCGTGGGCGCTCGACGCGCAAGAGTTGTTGCATAACGAGTGGGGCGTTGCCGCCGATGTGTGGTCGGTCACCTCGTGGAATGAACTCCGACGCGACGGTCGCGACGCGGATCGACACAACTTCCTGCACCCAGAGGACCTCCCCCGCACCCCGTACGTCACTGAACGTCTTCGTGGCGAGGCCGGTCCGGTTGTTGCGGTGAGTGACTGGATGCACGCGGTATCTGACCAGATTCGCCCGTACGTCCCGACGGACTACGCGACTCTCGGTGGAGACGGCTTTGGTTTCTCGGACACTCGCGCAGCTGCACGTCGCTACTTTGCGATTGACACGCAGTCCATCGTTGTTCGCGTCCTCGAGCAGTTGGCGAAGCGCGGCGAGATCGACCGTTCGATTGTTGTCGAAGCGTTCAAGCGTTACCGTCTCGACGATGTCACCGCGGGCACCACTGGAAACGCCGGTGGGGATTCCTAAGGAGCACCCATGATCGTCGTCGTCGCGCCCGGTCAGGGCTCACAGTCCTCAGGCTTCCTCGCACCGTGGCTCGAGGTGGACGGCGTCCGTGAGCACCTCGGAGAACTGGGCGAGGCAGCACAGGTCGACCTCATTGCCCACGGAACTGTGTCGGACGACGACACGATTCGCGACACCAAGATTGCACAGCCACTGATCGTTGCGGCGTCAATTGTCACCTCACGCGTGCTGCTGGCCGGTCGTCGTGACAAGGTCGGCGCCGTCGCCGGTCACTCGGTTGGCGAGTTCGCCGCGGCAACGGTCGCGGGAATTCTCGACGACTCGGACGCTCTTCGACTCGTCGGAGTGCGCGGTCGCGCAATGGCTGAGGAAGCCGCAAAGATTCAGACCGGCATGAGTGCGTTGCTCGGCGGCGAAACCGCAGACATCGACGCTCGGCTGAACGAACTCGGACTCTTCCCCGCAAACATGAACGGTGGCGGACAGGTCGTTGTCGCCGGGGCAACCGACGCACTCGTCGCTCTCACCGAGAATCCCCCAGCAGGCGCCCGCGTCATTCCTCTGGCGGTCGCCGGGGCTTTCCACACGTCGTACATGGCCGGAGCGGTCGACACCCTGCGCGAGGCCGCAGCAGAAGTCGTGGCACACGCTCCGACACTGCCGATTTACACGAACAAAGACGGCTCGCGCGTGACGGACGGAACCACGTACCTTGACCTGTTGGTTGGGCAAGTGTCTAACCCCGTCCGTTGGGACCTGTGCATGGACGGGTTCGCGCGCGACGGCGTGACCGGAGTGATCGAACTCTCCCCCGCCGGCGCTCTCGTTGGTCTCGTCAAGCGAGGGATCAAGGGAACACCGACCGTCGCCATCAAGACTCCCGACGACCTCGCTGCCGCAATCGAACTCTTGGAGGCATCATGACCCAGCCCACGCTTCGCCAGTCCGTTGGGTCGCCGTTCACGCGGATCCTCGCCGTCGGCGCTGCCCGCGGAGACCTCACGGTCACCAATGACGACATCGCTGGTCCGATCGATTCGAGTGACGAGTGGATTCGTCAGCGCACGGGCGTTATCACCCGCAAGCGCGCATCGGCGACACTCAGCGCCGCTGATCTCGCAACGGACGCCGCCGCCGAGGCCGTAGCGAAGGCCGGAATCTCGCCCGACCAAATCGGTGCGGTCATCATCGCCACCATCTCGAACACGGTCCAGACGCCATCCATGGCAGCTCTTATCGCGGACCGGATTGGCGCGACTCCTGCCGCCGCGTATGACATATCTGCCGCGTGCGCCGGGTTCTGCTACGGAATCGCTCAAGCCGACGCGCTGGTTCGATCAGGGGCGGCCAAGTACGTCGTTGTCGTCGGTGCGGAGAAGCTCAGCGACCTCGCAAAGCCCACCGACCGCACGATTTCGTTCCTGCTCGGTGACGGCGCTGGCGCTGTCGTGATTGGCCCAGCGGACGAAGCCGGAATTTCGAGCACCATCTGGGGTTCTGACGGGGGCAAGTGGGACGCGGTCGGAATGGACCGTCCCGTTCGCGACGCGTTTGAGGACCCCGAGGGCGAGTTCCCCACACTTCGCCAGGACGGCCAGACCGTCTTCCGCTGGGCTGTATGGGAAATGGCCAAGGTCGCCCAGCAGGCACTCGATGCGGCTGGCATCACGAGCAGCGATCTCGCCGCGTTCATCCCGCACCAGGCGAACATGCGCATCATCAACGAATTCGCGAAGCAACTCGACGTTCCCGAGAGCGTTGTTATCGCTCGTGACATCGAAACCACGGGAAACACTTCTGCTGCGTCCGTTCCGCTCGCGATGCACCGTGTTCTCGAGGAGCACCCCGAACTCAGTGGCGGATACGCGCTCATCATCGGTTTCGGTGCGGGTCTTGTGTACGCCGCGCAAATCGTGCGTCTTCCCTAACTAATCCGGGTACAACCCCGTAAAATGGGGTCGGTATCACCACCACCTAACAAGGAGAAATTAATGGCTCACTCGAAGGATGAGGTCCTCGCTGGCCTCGCAGCACTTGTCAACGACGAGACCGGCGTTCCGGTCGAAAGCGTCGTTTTCGGCAAGTCGTTCGCGGATGACCTCGACATCGATTCGATCTCGATGATGACCATCGTCGTCAACGCTGAAGAAGAATTCGGCGTCAAGATTCCGGACGACAAGGTCTCGGAACTCGTGACCGTCGACGACGCCGTCAACTTCATCGTCTCGGCTCAGGCCTAGGACGACTTTGCGGCGGGGCTTTCGCCCCGCCGCTCTTCATTTTCACCACAGGAAGCGTGACATGACCACCATCGTTGTAACCGGTATCGGTGCCACCTCTCCCCTCGGCGGAAACGTTCGCGATACGTGGGAGGCACTGCTCCGCAAGGAGAGCGGCATCCGCTCGTTGACCGAAGAGTGGGTTCAGACCCACGAACTCCCCGTCACCTTTGCCGGTCGAGTCAAAGTCCCCGCGGTCGACGTGCTCGAGCGCATTGAAATCAAGCGTCTCGACCCCTCTGCGCAATTGGCCGTCATCGCTGCCCGCGAGGCCTGGAAAGACGCCGGTGAACCTGGCGACGCCAAGGAACGAATCCTGGTCGATTTCGCCACCGGTGTCGGTGGACTCAACACTCTTCTTGATGCGTGGGACGTCATGAAGGAAAAGGGCGCTCGTCGCGTTCTTCCTATGACAATCCCCATGCTCATGCCCAACGCTGCCGCTGCAGCAATCTCGATGGACCTCACGACTCGTGGTGGAGCCCGCACCGCCGTTTCGGCTTGTGCTTCCGGTACCGAATCGATCGCGAACGCTGTCGACCACTTGCGCCAGGGAATCGCCGACGTTGTCATCTGTGGTGGCACCGAGTCCGTTGTCCACCCCCTTCCCATCGCAGCCTTCGCTGCAATGCACGCTCTCTCCACTCGTAACGACGAACCCGCCCGCGCTTCCCGCCCCTATGACGTCAACCGCGATGGCTTCGTGCTCGGTGAAGGCGCCGCTGTACTGATTCTCGAGACGAAAGAACACGCTGAAGCCCGCGGAGCAAAGATCTATGCGGAAATCGCCGGTGGCGCCGTCACCAGTGACGCACACCACATCACCGCCCCCGACCCGGAAGGCAACGGTGCGGCTCGCGCGGTTCTCGACGCGCTGACGAACGCTGGCCTCACCCCCGCTGACGTCAACCACATCAACGCGCACGCAACGTCCACGCCCGTTGGTGACATCGCCGAATACACCGCGTTGCACAAGGTCTTCGGCGACCGCATCAAAGAGATCCCGGTGTCGGCGACCAAGTCGTCAACCGGCCACCTCCTCGGCGGCACAGGTGCTCTCGAAGCCATCTTCACCGTTCTCGCTGCTCACGAAAAGATTGCACCTCCGACGTTGAACCTCGACGACCAGGACGAAAAGATTCCGCTTGACGTCGTCGTCGAGCCGCGTCAGTTGCCTGACGATGTCATCGCGATTTCGAACTCGTTCGGTTTCGGCGGCCACAACGCCGTCGTCGTCATCAAATCGATCTAGACCGCGCGCATTCCCCTTTGTAACGGCAGAATCTCGGCAAAGCGCGCAGCGCGATAGGGCTCGAGTTCGTCGTCCCACGCCGTGCCCAAAGCAAGTCGAAGTTCTCGTTCGAGTTCGGTGATGTCGCCGTCGGCAATGCCGATTGCATAGTGAACGCGGTCCTCGTTCACCATCGCGTTTCCGGCAGCATCGATCAGCGTGTAAAAGATGCCCAAAGAAGGCGTGTGCACGTATCGCACGCCGTCACGACCTGTTGCCGTGTCTTCCGTGATCTCGAATCGCAGATCTGACCACCCCAACATCGCCGAAGCAATTCGAGCGGCGGAACCGGGTTCACCCGTCCATTCGATTTCAGTACGGACCAGGCCAGACTCTGCTGGCTGAACACTCCACAGCGGGCGGACGGGCACTGACAGCGCGCTCGACAACGTCCACGCGACATGCTGCGCAAGCGCGGGTGGGCACGAGTGAACTTGAATCACTCCACGTGCATCGCTCATACTTCCTCCTACCGTGCGACTTCCCCTCGGACGGTGTTGAAGTAGAGGTTTACAGTATGCGCGCTGGTTGAGGAAAAGTCCAACCGAAGTTAAGGATGCAGAAGTTCACCCGTGGACTTCACGGGGTTCTTCTCCCCCGCGCGAATAGGGAACGGCAAGCGATTCTGCTTCGGCGGAATCGGGCAGTTGAAGTTGTAAGAGAATGCACACGGAGGCAGCACCGCCAAGTTGAAGTCGAGCGTGACGGTTCCGTCGGGGTTCGGCACGACGAACAGGAATCGACCAACCGAATATGTTTCTGAATCGTTGGTTTCATCGGCGAACACGATCTGCAGGGCCTTACCCGTGCCGATGGTCAACAGGGACACCTCGTGACCGTCGAATTCAAACCCGATTTCCCCAGGAATCACTTCCGCTTTGGCCGCACCCGACTTCTTGTCCATCTCGACGGTGGTTCCAGCGGGGTTGGGCTTCCACTGTCCGGTGATCACCCAGTCCGGGTTGTAGTCGTAGGCATCGATTCCGCCGTACGCCTGAATCCATTCGCTGTTGGCGTCCCAGACTCGAAGGCCGGACAGATCGCCCTCTCGGATGATGGAGCCTCGAAGAGTGTCCGAAAAGACGATTGAGGCCGGGTCCGGGCTACCGGGGCCATCAATCACGACGGTTCCGTCGACGAGCTGACCGTTCACGGTGATTCCATCCGATGCCGGTGCAGTCAGGACCAGGCCGGACTCGCCATCTTCACGCGGCGCCCATGAACCTGGCACACCCCACACCTCTTGCGGTGCTTCGATCCACTGTGTGAGCACGAGCGCCAAACTACCCATCGGTTCCTTGACCTGCGCCTCGCGGCGGGAATGGAACGAGGCAAATCTTTCGGCGGCTTCACTCATGTGACTATTCTCCCGAAACTGCTTCGCGGGGCGCGGTGGCGCACCGACCTAGAGAACGGAGTTGTAGACGTCGATCATCTCGGCGGTTCGCGCGGACTGCTTGAATTGTCCGCGGAACCCGGAATCGCTCTGACGCGTTTCGCGCGGAAGGCAGGAATCGAGAGTGGCGGCTAACGCGGCGGCTGAATCGTTCTCGGTCAGCGAATAGCCGCCTGCAGGCAACTCCGACGCGATGTCGCGGTCGACGACAACCACGTGCGTTCCTAATGCAAGACCTTCGGTGACTGTCATTCCCTGTGTTTCGAAGCCGTTTGACGATTGCACAAGGACGTCCGAGTCGGCAATGACCTGCAGGGTGTCGCGGTACGGCAATCCACCAACGAAATCGACGAAGGACGGGGCAATCGCTTCAGCTGCGCTGCGCAGCGCGCCATCCCCGACAATCGTGACGGACATTGGCTTAGTGACGAGCGACAGCGCTTCGCAGAATTCGAGGAGGCGCTTTTCTGGAGAGAAGCGTCCTACCCACGCGACGGTGATGGCGCCTGACGACGTTGACGCACCCGACAACCCATCGAGTGAATCGTCATCAACTCCGGTCGGAACAACGTCCAACGGACGCGCGTTTTTCGTGACGACGCTGTGGGATGTCAACAAGTCGGCGAAATGTCGAGACGGCGCAACAACAGCGTCAGCGTGTTTGGCGAATTGCGCCAGAAACTCAAATGCGTTCCGCGGGCGTCTCGTAAACCGCTTGCCGAGCGACCATTTCTGCCACTGACCCAACATCGCGTACAACAGTCCGGGGAATGGGAAAGACCGGTCAACACCAACATCCAGTCGATTGTGCATCGTGTGTACGACCGGAAGTCCGCGGTCGTGGGCGAATCGATACCCGAACGCGGCGCCCCAGAAGTCGGATTGCACGTGGACGATGTCCACCGCGGGACGTCCGGCTAGGCGTTGCTCGACGATGCGCATGTGTCGATTCGCCGGCCACAACCACGTGTATTGCGCGACGGTCGGAATCGACCACGACGGAAGGTCGATGTAGCGCGGATCGTCAACTGGCCCGGATCGAAGCGCCGGCGAGACGAAAGTGACGGTGTGGCCAGCACGTTCAAGGAACTTTGCCTGCAACAGAATCGACGTCTGAGCGCCGCCCAGAGTGTGCGGGTGTTGCTCGCAAAAGATGAGGATGTGCATCGTCGCCCAAGTCTATTGGGCACAACGAAAAGTGTCCCGCGGCGAGACCTAGGTCCGAGAGCCGGCACCACACCCACCGTGGTGACGGCATCGCCGCGGGACAGAGCCACGCCCCGAAGGGCGGGCAGTCGAAGTCACATTCATGAATTCCTCTTTAGATTACGAACCTGAACACCGCCACGGGAAGGGACTTTTGGCCTGTTCTGCTGTGTAGTGTGAAGACATCATGCATGGAGAGATTGTCGCTGCGTTCGTTGCCGTCACGCTCTCGCTGATCATCATCCCCGGCCCCGACTGGGCCTTCATACTCGGTACTAGCGCGCGAGACGGTCGTGTCATGGCGCCCGTTTTCGGCCTCGGCGTCGGTTATTTGCTCATCACTCTCGTGATTGCGGGTGGACTGTCATCGATTTCGACGGCTTTCCCATGGATTGTCGATGGGTTGACCATTGTCGGCGGTGCGTACTTGGTGTATCTCGGCTTCGGACTTCTGCGCAAGCCTGCTGCTCTCAGCGTCGACACCGAATCGTCAAGCAACACGGTGGGATCGTGGCGACTTTTTCGTCGCGGCGTCGCCGTCGCATTCCTCAACCCCAAGGGGCTCCTCTTCTTTCTCGCGCTTCTCCCCCAGTTTGTGGATCCCAACGGCACGTGGCCCGTGTGGCAACAACTCGGTTTTCTCGGAATCGTGTTCCAGATCCTGTTCTGCCTGTTCTTCATCATTCTCGGAACGACGTCGAAGCGATTCCTCGCGACGAGACCGTCCGTTGCAAGGACCGTTTCCCGGATTTCCGGCATCGCGATGATCCTCATCGCGCTGTTTCTCGCAACCGAACGCGCCCTGGCAATCTGGGGCTAGAAAGGCACACCATGAGATCACCGGCAGTATTGATCGCAATTGACGTGCAAAACGGTTTCCGTGACGCGTACTGGGGTTCCAGCCACAACCCTGAGTGCGAAGACAACATTCGTGCACTCCTCGACCACTGGCGAGCAAAGGGCTGGCCGATCGTGCTCGTCCAGCACAATTCGCTGTCTGCGACCTCTCCGCTTCACCCTGGACAGGCCGGAAACGACCTTCAGCCGGGGATTGACGGACCACACGACCTCTTGGTGACCAAGACGGTGAATTCGGCGTTCTATGGCGAACCCGATCTTCACGCGTGGCTCACGTCCAAGGGCTACACGTCTCTCATCATCTGCGGGATCACGACGAATTTCTGCTGTGAAACAACCGCCCGCATGGCCGGAAACCTCGGTTACGACGTCGAATTCGCTCTCGACGCGACGAGGACGTTTGACCACCCGGCACTCGACGGATCGATGATTCCTGCTGAGCTAATTGCGCGAGTCACCGCCGCCAACCTCAACGGCGAATTCGCGTCGGTCGTGTCGACGGCCGACATCCTCAACGCCCACGCCTAGCGCGTTCGTTCGGGCACGAACCGAATAGAATCAAGCGAGTACGAAGGAGTGCCAATGGCGCAGAAACGCGCAGTGAGCGCCGCGGAGCTCATCCCCGGAATCGTCGAACAAATCGACGCGATCAAGGCCACATACGGCACGTGGGATGTCCACCCGTCACAGCATGTCGACCCCGACAAAGTGCAGTCCGTCTTTGCCGAACTCGCCGAACGCCTCGACGACAACTTCCCCTTCTTTCACCCTCAATATGCGGGTCAGATGCTCAAGCCGCCGCACCCTGTCGCCGTTGCCGCGTACACAGCGACGATGCTCCTCAACCCCAACAATCACTCGATTGACGGGGGAAAAGCGACGACGCTCATGGAACGCGAAGTTCTCGAGCAACTCGTCGACATGTTCGGGTACAGCGAGGACTATCTGGGTCACTTGACGTGGAGCGGAACGACCGCCAACCTCGAGGCCCTCTGGGTTGGGCGTGAAATCCGACCGAACAAGTCCATCGCGCACAGCAAGGACTCGCACTACACGCACTCGCGTATGGGTGAAGTTCTCGGCATCCCGACCATCTCTATCCCGACGGACGACCGCGGGCGCATGGACCTCAGCGCCCTTGAAACCGTTCTCAAGACCGGGCGCATCGGAACGATTGTCGTCACGTTGGGCACGACCGGCCTCGGAGCCGTCGATCCGCTCGCCGATATCATCCCTCTCGCGCGCCAGTACGACGCTCGAGTTCACGTGGACACCGCGTACGGCGGATTCTTCGCGCTAATCCCCGACGAACTCGACCCGGAAACTGCACGCCACTACGCTGCGATTCCCCTCAGCGATTCAATCGTCGTCGACCCCCACAAGCACGGGCTTCAGCCATACGGTTGTGGAGCCGTCTTGTTCAATGACCAATCCATCATTGAGTACTACAAGCACGACTCGCCGTACACATACTTTGCGAGTACGGATCGCCACTTCGGCGAAATCCAGCTGGAGTGTTCACGTGCAGGCGCGTCAGCCGCCGCTCTGTGGGCCACGTTGAAGGTGTTCCCGTTGACCCGGTCAGGGTTGGGCGAAATCATCGCGCCTGGACGTCGCGCTGCGAAGTTGTGGCACGACCTCGTGTCGGAATCGGAAATCCTGCAGCCTTACCAGATCCCCGAACTGGACATTTTTGCGTACCTGCCCAGGGTTCACTCGATGGGCGAACTGGACCGCGTCTCACATGCCATTTTCGAAATGGCGGCGGACACCGACAGGCCGCAACAGACTCACCTCGCGACCTATGTTGTCAACACCGCTCAATTGGCGAACCGCGGTATTCGACTTCGCGAAGA
>CAZWTW010000001.1:0-311559 GCA_964637095.1 uncultured Gulosibacter sp. | reverse complement strand
TTCACTGCGCGATTGCGAATGATTTCAATCGCTTGTTGGCTGATCGGGAATACGCCTACGACTCGTTCGTCGGGATGACGTCGCGCGTCGCTCGTGCGGCTGCCGCGACCGAGACCCACATGGTCTACATCTCGACCGACTGGGTGATGGACGGCACCGAACACCTGGTCCCCGAATCGAACAACGGCAACCCCGTGAACTTTTACGGGTTCCTCAAAGCGATGGGGGAGCAGGTCGTCCGCGACTTGCACCCCGTCGATGGAGCCGTGTGCCGAATCGCGGGCGTGATGGGTCGCCACCAGTTGCAAGAGGACGGTCCCCGTTCGCAGGACGTGGGTTTCGGCTACTTTGTCTATTCGCTCGTGTCGGCGCTTCGCGCGGGCGAGACGTTCACGGTGTGGAACGGACCCCACGTCAACGAGGTAACGAGTCCGTCACTGGCCGCCGAGATTGGCGCGCAAATCGAGCGAGTTGTCACCCGTCGCGTCGGCGGAACCCTTCACCTTGTTGGGGATGACGCCATCGGCCGGTTCGAGTTGGCGGAACTGGTGTGTGACGTGTTCGACCTGGACCGCGGCCTGCTGCGCCAAGGCCCACCGCCAGAGACCGAACTGTTCCCCGCGCCAGTACCCGTCGATTCGTCACTGGGTAATGCCGTCACCAAGTCGGCTCTGGGGCTTGGCCCAACCCCGCTTCGTGCGCTTCTGGAGACGTTCCGAACCGAACTGGAAACGGGTGTCGCAACCGCGCTGACCACGTCCGATTAGTCCCTGATCGGGAAAGTCAACGCACTTGTGGATGTACGGATAATTGCCGTACAATCGCTCTATGGCACACGCGCTTAAATCAGAACGACTTGAACTTAGGCTGACTCCCGAACAGAAGGCGAACATCGAAGCAGCCGCTCGCGTCAGCGGGAAGACCATTACGGAGTTCGGTTTGCCCGTTCTCTTGACAGAGGCCGAAACCGTTCTCGAAAACGAAGCCCAGCGAGTCGTCTCCGCGGCGGCGCTTCGCGATTTTGCCAAAATTTTGGAACGCCCTAGCCGCCCGATCGAGGCGGTAACAGCCTTATTCCGCTCCGGCACAGTGTTCACCGCTCCGTGAGCTTTTCTGCACCTCGTCCGATTGAACCCAGCGATCGCGTTGCTGAATTTTCGAGTTCGGAACCAGACCTAAACAACTGGCTGGCGAAGCGTGCTCTCGGCAACGAATCCAGTCACGCGTCTCGCACATTCGTATCGCTCGATAGCGACACCCGATCGATTGCAGGATACGTGTCGATTGCTGCGGGATCCCTGGCCACTGCCGCTGCACCGGGACGCGTTCGGCGCAATCAACCCAACCCCATTCCGACGATCGTCATCGGTCGCCTTGCAGTCGATTCTCGATTCGAGGGCCGTGGCGTCGGTTCCGGGTTACTTCACTTTGCCCTAGTGAAATGTCTCGAGGCGGGATTGGCAATCGGCGCACGCGCGATCATTGTCGAACCGAAAACACCCGATGCACGTGCGTTCTATCGACGGTTTGGGTTCGATGACTTTCCGGGTGATGGCGGAACACTGATGTACCTGTTGATGACTGATGTGGTGCAGTCCATCACAACTGACTAGGACGTTTTCCGTTGCGCTATCGGCGCCCGACGAAGTGGTCCATCGTCTTGTTGACACCGAGGAAGTCGGCGATGGTGTCGAACCATCGGACCGGAAGCAGTCGCGCGTATGGCAGCACCCGTGCGAACGGCGGCATCACGAGCGTCAGGCGTCGACGTTCGATCGCGTCCAGAATCTGTCCGGCGACCGCCGCCTCCTTGAGAACAGGAAGCAGGAACGGGAACTTGGTTTGTGCACCGTCGAACATCCCCGTGTCGATGAAGAAAGGGCAGACCGTCAACGTGTCAATCGGGTGTCCGAGCGCGCGCATTTCACCGCGCAAGGACTCGGTGAATCCGACCGCCGCGAACTTCGTTGCGGAATAGTCCGTCTGCTGCGCGACCCCGAGTAGACCAGCCGCGCTGGCGACGGTGACGACCGCGCCATCGCCTCGCTCGATCATTCCGGGCAGCACGGAACGCGTGACCCAATACAAGGCGAGAGCGTTCACCTCGTAAGTGCGACGAATGTCGACCTCGGTCGAATCAAGCAAGTGCTTGCCCGCGACGATTCCCGCGTTGTTGATGAGGACGTCGACGCGGCCGGTTCGTTCGGCAACGCGATTAACGACCGCGACCTCGGTGATGTCCACGACGTGTACGTCGGCCGAACCGCCCGCTGCGACAATCTCGGCGCGAACGCGTTCCGCCGCGTCACGGTCGCGGTCCCAAATGATGATGTGTGCACCGCGGCGTGCGCCCTGGACGCCCATCTGGCGACCCAGCCCGCTTCCGCCACCGGTGATGAGGATGCGGGAACCCGCGAGGTTTCGTTTCGTCATCGCAGTTTGGCTAACCATCCAATCGCTCGTGTCATCAGGCCGCCGAACTGTTCGTTCGACTGACCGGGCAGCGGGGCGATCCCGATGAGTCGTTGCTGGGCAACGGTCTGGGAGTCGGTGTACTTGAGCAGTCCGGCACGTCCGTGACGGCGTCCGATTCCGGATCTCTTCATTCCGCCCATGGGGGCGTCGTGCGACGCGAAGCTCGCCGAGAACCCGTCGTTGATCGTGACGGTTCCCGATCGGACGTCGCGTGCAAACTGTGAGCCCTTGCGGCGCGACCACACGCTGGTGTTCAAACCGTATTCGGAATCGTTGGCGCGCTCGAGTGCCTCGGCGTTCGACGCGACGCGATAGATGCTGATGACCGGACCGAACGTTTCGTTACGTCCCAGAATCATGTCGTCCGTGACTCCCGTGAGGATGGTCGGCTCGACAAACGTCGGTGCGATGTCCGTGCGGCGACGACCGCCCGCAAGGACGGTTGCACCCTGTTTGACGGCATCGTCGATGTGGCTCATTACACGGTCGGCTTGTGCGACCGAGATGAGCGGACCCATGTCGATTTCCCAGTCCGAACCATCGCCAAGTGACAACGCTTCGGTGTGTGCGACGAAGGCGGCAACGAACTCATCAAAGACGTCGGTGTGGACATAGGCGCGTTCCGTGCTGACACAGAGTTGGCCGCCGTTGCTGAAACTTGCGCGGACTGCCCCGGCCGCTGCGCGCTGGACGTCGGCGTCGTCAAGAACCACGAGCGGGTTCTTTCCGCCGAGTTCGCCGGAGAAGCCGATGAGTCGGGCTGCGCACTGCTGCGCAACAATCGCGCCGGTCGCGGTTGATCCCGTGAACATGATGAAGTCTGCTTGTTCGATCAATGCGGAACCGTGCACTCGCCCACCGCCGTGAACCAGGTTGACAACTCCGTCGGGGACTCCCGCCGCTGCGAGCAACTCGGCGATGATGTCGGCCGACCGGGGAGTCGCAGCGTCGGGAAGAAGGACGACCGTGTTGCCCGCGATTATTGCGGGGATCAAATCGCTCGCCGGAAGTGTGAACGGGTAATTCCACGGGGTGATGATTCCGACTACGCCGATGGGGACGTGGCGTTCAATGGTCTTCGTCAGAATCGGGACGGCTCCGCCTCGACGCTGACTGCGCAAAATGGATGGCGCCTTCCGCGCGTAATACGCGCACAGTCCGACCACGTCAAGGATTTCGTCGAGTGCGTTGACACGAGACTTGCTGGTGTCGGCCTGAATCGCGTCGAGGATTCGATCGCGATTGGCTAATACGAGGCCACCGAATCGTCGCGCGATCGCGGTGCGGTGGCGCACAGTCGTTTGTGACCAGACGGGGAATGCGCGTCGCGCGCGGGAGACAGCGTCGTCAATCATCGTGCTTGCCAGACTACTCGCCTCGTGTCATCGGGTAAATTGTCCCTCTGAGTTCTCTCAGGTTTGGGCCATAAAATTCAAGGGTGACCGAAACCACCTCGACGCCACTGCGCGGACTCCCCATCGGTGAGGCGATCGAGGGGTATCACGTCGCCGTCGTCAACGAACGGGCCATCCGATTCGGAGCTCGGGTGTTGTTTGCGGTTGGCATCACCGGCTGGACCGTGGCTGTGGCAACTGGGGACTTCTCTTTCGCCCGCGGATTTGCGGTGCTGTTCCTGCTCGAAATGGGCATCCGAATCGGAGCCGGCGCTCGTTTCGCTCCTCTGTACGCGCTCGGTTCCTTCCTCTCCCAACAGAGGGAGCCGTTGTGGGTCGGCGCACCTCAAAAATCGTTCGCGTGGGGGCTCGGTTTCGCTCTGTCAATCTCGTCGTGCTTCGCTTTTGGCTGGTTGAACCTTCCCGTCGCAGCGCTGGCGATTTGTGGGGTGTGTCTGGTAATCCTCGGTGCAGAGGCGTTGTTCGGGTGGTGCGTTGGCTGTGCCGTTTATGGCCGACTGTGGCCCGACAAAACATTCCATTGCGCTGACGGTTCGTGCGAGGTTCACTCTCGTTAACGACCCGACGACCCCCGCGTGAGCGAAGGCCGTCGATCGGTGGTGCGTGAACTACTTGCAGGTGCAGCGGTCCGCGGGCTTGACGCCGGCGAGAGCCTCTTCGACGTGCTGGCCGCAGCCGGTCCACGTCGGCTTTCCGCACTGGTTACAGGTGATCTTTGAGCACATGACTGTGTCCCTTCTTTGTTGTTGTTATGAGGAGGTGAAATTTGTTGCCCTGGAACGGGCAGAGGTACCAGCGTTCCACGTGAGGAATCCGCCGTCGAGGTTGACCGCGTTTATTCCGTGGGCGCGAAGGACCTGCGTCGCGGTGTGTCCACGCTGTCCGACCTTGCAGTGAACGATGACCTCGCGGTCCGCCGGAATCTCGGCAATGCGTTCGCGCAGTGAGTCAACGGGGACAAGCGTCGAGCCCACGATGCTGTCAGCAGCGTTTTCCGATTCCGTTCGAACGTCCAGAATCATCGCGCCCGCCGAAACTCGTGCGTCAATTTCGTGCCATTGCACCGACGGCGTTCGACCGGACAGCACGTTGTTCCCGACATACCCCGCTTGGTTCACGGCGTCTTTCGCCGAGCCAAATTGGGGTGCATATGCCAGTTCGAGATTCATCAAATCATCAACCGTTAGCCCCGCATAGATCGCTGTCGCGATAACGTCAATGCGCTTGTCGGCTCCGTCGAATCCGACCGCCTGTGCACCGAGGAGCTTTCCGGTGGTCGGATGGAAAATCACCTTGAGCGCGATGGTTTCCGCACCGGGGTAGTACCCGGCGTGCGAGCCAGGGTGAAGGTGGATGACCGAGTGTGCAAGCCCCGCGCGCGTTGCCTGTGACTCGGTCAGCCCAGTTACCGCTGCCACGTTCCCGAAGGCGCCGATGATTCCCGTCCCGATGCTGGGCCTGGCCGAAACCGGCTCACCCGCGATGACGTCAGCGACGAGCCGTCCGTGTCGGTTGGCGAGATTCGCCAGCCACACCATCGACGCGTCACCCGTTGCGCTGTTCGTCTTTTCTGCAGCGTCACCAACGGCATAAATGTTCGGGTCGCTGGTTCGTTGGAATTCGTCGACCCAGATTCCCCCGGCATCACCGATTCGAAGCCCAGCCTCGACGGCGAGAACGTGGTCGGGAACGACACCGACGGACGAGATGACGACATCCGCTGCCAACTCGTCGCCGTTGGACAGGGTGACGCATTCCTGCGTGATTGCCGCCGCGGTCACACCCAGAATCAGGTTGACACCGTTTGCCTCCAGCGTGCGCTGGAAGGGTTCGATCATTTCGATGTCGAACTGTGGCAGCACTTGGCCCTGCGACTGGACGATGGTGACGTTGTGGCCCGCGTGGCGAAGGTTTTCCGCCACCTCGATCCCGATGAACCCGGCACCGAGGATGACGACGTTCTGGTTCGGTTTCGCGTTGACGGCCTCGGCGATTCGGTCAGCGTCGGGCACGTTGCGAAGGGTCAGTGCGCGATCGAATCCAGGGATGTCGAGTTCGCGAGGTTTTGCGCCGGGAGACAGGATGAGCGAGTCGTAGCTCTCGGTCGATTCCTCGCCCGTCTCGAACTGCCGAACCGTGACCGTCTTGGCAACCGGGTCAATTGACGTGACGCGGGTATTCACGCGAACGTCAAGGTTGAAACGCTTGCCCAGCGATTGCGGGGTCTGCAGCAGCAACTGCGAGCGGTCCTCGATGATTCCGCCAATGAAGTACGGCAATCCACAGTTCGCAAACGAAACATAGGGGCCTTGCTCGAAGATGACGATTTCGGCAGATTCGTCGAGTCGACGAAGACGCGTTGCCGCGGACATTCCGCCCGCGACTCCTCCCACGATGATGGTTTTCATTGCTGTCTTCCTATGCCAACGACATGAATGCTTTTTCGAGAGCAGCGCGGTTGTCGGTGCCCTCGGGGTCCATCGCGCAATGCGACATCCCCGTGGAAATGATGGAGAACCCGGCACGCGACAGCGCGGTGCTGGCGGCGGAGAGTTGCGTGAGGATGTCGGTGCAATCGCGCCCCTCGTCAATCATGCGGACAAGTCCGCCGATTTGGCCTTGAATGCGGGCGAGCCGATCGCGCGCCGACTTCAGTTCGGACGGTTCGATTTTCATGCGTGCTCCCGTGGTTGCGTTTCCAACAATTTCAGCATACCCTAGGGGGTATGAACAAATCAACCATTTCTTCTCGCATCGTGTCCATTGTCGTTGCCGTCGCGGCAGTCTTTGGATTGACTCTTGGTCTCTCCGGCTGCAGCAGTCAGACTGTGGACATGAGCACCGTCACCGCCGTCATCGACGTGCGCACCCCCGCCGAGTTCGCTGAGGGGCACCTTGAAGGCGCCGTCAACATCGATTGGCAGGACACAGGGTTCGCCGACGCCGTGTCCGCGCTCGACAAGGACGGTACCTACGTCATCTACTGCCGTTCGGGAAATCGCTCGGCCCAGGCAATTGACGCGATGACCTCGATGGGGTTCACCGATCTCACCAACGCCGGCGGTTACCTTGATGCATCGAACCTGACGGGCCTCCCGCTGGTCCAGTAAACAACCTCGTCACGCCGCGGGTGCCACTGGTGCTCGCGGCGTGATCTGTTTAACGAAGCAATCCGAACCACGGAGTAAAGCGGCCGGCCGTTCGCCCGTACGCGAGATAGTCCTCGCCGTAGCGGTCGATCAGGAACGACTCCTCGAAGCGAGCCTTCGCCGACAGGACACCGATCAGCGTCAGCGCGGCGAGGATGTGAAGCCATGACGCGCCCGCGCTTGCTGCGCCAATGGCGAAAGCGAGGAGCCCCGAGTAAATCGGGTGGCGCGCAAAACGATACGGACCGGAAGTTCGCAGTTCGGAACGTGCGTTGGGCATCGGGTGCGCGGTGAGAGCCGTGCCCAGGGTGATGCCCGCCCAGACAAGAATGCCAAGGCCTCCCAACACCAACAATTGCCCTGCAAATTCGGTCCAGGCGTATCCGCGCCACGGCAGGTCGCCTGCCGGCGCCACCACAATTACCGCGAGAACGGTGAATTGGGCGGCGACGAACAGGTAACCCTTGAGTCGGTCGGACATGCCCCGACTTTAGATGAGGTTGTCGAGGTGCGGGTCGCCAACGCGAGTCGGGACCATGACGGCCTTGATCTCGGCGCGGTCCAGCATCTCGGTCATGCGGCGCTGGCGCTGCTTCGGAATCAACGTGACGACGGTGCCTGCGCGACCGGCGCGACCCGTACGGCCCGAGCGGTGGAGGTACGTCTTGTACTCGTCCGGTGCGTCGGCCTGGATCACCAAGTCGATTTCGTCGACGTGGATACCGCGAGCGGCGACGTCAGTCGCAACGAGAACGTTGACAATTCCCTTGGTCAGCTTCTCGAGGTTGCGATTACGGCGAGCCTGGTTCAGGTCACCGTGAAGGCTGGTGGCGCGGATGCCCGCGTCCTCGAGCGCGTCAGACAACTGGTCTGCGTAAGCACGGGTGCGCGTGAAGACGAGGGTCTTGCCATCGCGACGGACCATGTGCTCGATGAGCGGGATCTTGTCGCGGTGGTCGACGATGAAGACACGGTGGTCGATCGTCGCCGAGGACTGGTCCTCACCGGCAACCTCGTGGATCGCCGGGTTCTCGAGGAACTCGTCGATGATCGCGGCAACACCCTTGTCGAGGGTCGCCGAGAAGAGGAGGCGCTGGCCTTCGGGGTCGGTCGCGCGAAGGATTCGCTGAACCGGCTCGAGGAATCCGAGGTCGCACATGTGGTCGGCCTCGTCCAGAACGGTGATGGTGATGTTCGACAGGTCGACGTAACCCTGACGTTCGAGGTCCTCTAGACGACCGGGGGTCGCGATGAGGATGTCGACGCCACGGCGGATGCTCATGACCTGCGAGCCCTGCGGCACGCCACCGACGATGGTCGTCGTGAACAGACCGACGGCCTTGGCGATCGGCATGACCGTGCGGTTGATCTGCTGAGCGAGTTCACGCGTCGGAGCAAGAATCAGAGCGCGGGGTGCGCGGCCCTGGGTGCGACGCTTTCCGCCACCGTTTTCCATGAGTCGCTCGACGAGCGGTGCCCCGAAGGCGATGGTCTTGCCGGAACCGGTGCGGCCACGGCCGAGGACGTGACGGCCAGCGAGAACATCGGGGATGGTCGCTGCCTGGATCGGGAACGGAGCTGCTGCACCGAGTTCGGCGAGCGCCTGAGCAATGTTGCGTCCAAGACCGAGGTCTTCGAACGAAACGCCAACAACGTCATCCGCTGTGGTCGCCATCGCCTGAAGGCGCTCGAGAACGACGTCTTCCTGAGGAGTCCAGGCTTCGCCTTCGGACTTCGACGGGTAGAAGTCCGAATCGCGCTTGCGCTCTACGCGCTCGGGACGATCGAAGCGATCGTTTCGAGGTGCACGGTCGCCATACGACGGACGGTCACCACGAACCGGGCGGTCACCGTATGACGGGCGGTCGCTGCGTGCGGGACGGTCACCGTACGACGGGCGGTCACCACGAGCTGGACGGTCAGTGCGCTCAAAACGGTCTCCCGAACGGGGTGCACGGTCATCGCGAGCAGGACGGTCGCCATACGACGGACGGTCACCGCGAGCAGGACGGTCACCGTATGACGGGCGGTCGCCGCGAGGGGCGCGATCGTCACGCGCGGGGCGTGAGCCCCGCGGGGAATTGGTCCGGTCGCCAAACGGAGCGCGGTCTCCGTAAGACGGACGGTCACCACTGCGCGCGGGACGGTCAGTGCGCTCAAAACGGTCTCCCGAACGAGGAGCACGATCTTCGCGTGCGGGACGATCGAAGCGATCTCCGCGAGGAGCACGATCTTCGCGTGCGGGGCGATCGAAACGGTCACCAGCAGGCGCGCCACCGGTCTTGGGGTAGCCAGTCCGTGCGCTGCCGGGCTTACCGGCTGTAGCGGCGGGCTTTCCCGCCTTGGACCAACGAGGTTTCTTTGCTGCTCCGTCACGCGGGACGAAGTTCTTGGCGCGAGGACTGCGCCCTGAAGGGGTAGACATGATTGAGATACTTCCCGGCTTGTACAAATCCGCGGCAGCACAACGCTGCACGACATCGATCGCACGAGGATCGATAACGACTTCGAGGAATGGCCATTGTCAGCCTTGTGCTGACAACCCGACCCCGAACCTACAAACCAGAACCGTGTGTTCATTCACACATGTCCAGAGCCGACCTTTTCAGGGTAACAGCCAATCGGCCATTTGGCTAGCCCCAGTATTCTTTCAACATGGATATTGATGCCGAAGTGTTTTTTTCGCAGAACCCTTTGTTGCTTGTGGTGCTGGTCGTTGTCGTGGTGGCGTCCTACATTCTTAAAGGCTTTGCGTTGTGGCGCGCTGGTCGCAACAACCACTTCGGCTGGTTCATCGCACTTCTCACTGTGAACACGCTCGGTATCCTCGAGGCCATCTATCTGACGACCGCTGGCAAGAAGCGACCCTAACTCGGTAACTCGACGCGAGAGTAGTCTGGCGTTATGAACACCACCGACACCGGTTCGACGACAATCGCCCTCAAGGGAGTTCGCCGCGCCGCCATCTGGACCATCATCGTGTCACTGGTCATTGCGGCCGGCATCGGCATCGCGACGATCGTGAGCGGCGAGTTCGGCGAAATTCAGAGCAAGGTCCTGCTGACCACCTTGGCCGTCGCCGCGTTCGCGATTCTCGCGTTGTGCCACCTCGCGATCATCAATCGAGACGTTCGCATCGTCGGTTGGGTCGGAATCGGAACCAGCGTTTTGGCGTTCATCTGCGCGGCCATCTTGATCTGGTGGAATTACGACTACGGGTACGACGGTCCAGGCGGTTTGTACATGACCATCACGAAGACGTCCACCGTCTCGGCACTTGCCGCAGTTTCATTCGCGCACGCCAACCTGATGTTGCTGCTTGCATCGACTCCGATCCGCTGGATGCGCATTGCTCTCGATCTCAATCTGGTTCTCATCGGATTGGTTCCGCTGATTGTGATTCCCGTGATTCTGACCGAAGGCACTTTCCCGCCGCAATCGCTGTCCGACGTTTACTGGCGTTTCTTCGGAGTGGTCCTGATTCTCGATGCGCTGGGCACGGTCGCTCTTCCCATCACGAGCCTCATCGTTCGCACTCAGCGTCGCGCCGCCGGACTCGACAGCCCGTCCGTCGACTCGGTCACACTGACACTTCGCGGTGATGCAGCGGGATGGGTGACCGCACAGGCGGCAGAAGGCAAGAAGTCTCCGCTTGACGTGGTCGAAACGCTGATCGCTGCGGCCCGAAAGAAATAGCGGTCGATGGTTGCGGAGGTCCGTCACGCGGTCGTCGTCGATGACGAACCGCTGATCTGCAGCATCATCGCGGAAATTCTCGAATCCGAAGGGTGGACCGTCACGCGCGCGCACGACGCGCTGGCCGCCCTCACCGCCGTTCACGAAGCGTCGCCGACTCTAATCGTTGCGGACATCGACCTCGGTATCGGACCGACGGGCATCGACGTGGTGCAACGTGTTCGCGTCGATTTCCCCGATGTCGCCGTGGTGTTCATCACCAACCTCTCGGATCCCCGCATCACGGGGAAGGGCTGGGACACGATTCCACAGGACGCGTCGTACATCGTCAAGACCGAACTCACCTCGACGAACGCCCTGCGTGAAGCGGTGTCGGAGGCGCTCGGTTCAGGGCAGGCTCTTCGTCAGATGCAGGAAGACGAGTCTGTTCGCGCGCTCTCCAACCTTCAGATTGCCGTTCTCACGTTGGTGTCTGCAGGAAAGACGAATGACGAGATCGCAGCGGAACGTGGCACGACGGTTCGCGCGGTGGAACGAATGATCGGACGCATGATCACCGCGGCCGGCATCCCCGCCGGCCCGAGTGCACGTGTTCAACTCGCCCGTTTGTACTGGGACCAGCTCAGTGGCCGATAGCCGACAGGCTCGCGCGTTCCCCGACCGGTGGCGGCGACTTGTTGAAGCCCTGCAATCGGACTGGCTCTTCCGATGGCCGACGTTTGCGCTGTACACCGCAATGGGAATTCCGTTCGGCTCGATTTCGGAATACAACCGGCTCGTCACACCCACACTTCTGTCCGCCCTCGGCGTCGCAGCGCTGTCGGTTGGGCTCACAATCGGGCTCATCATCATCGCCGGGCCGTTCATCCGTCCGCGTACGGTGGGTCGCATCCCCCTGATTCTGGCTTCCCTCGTTGCGATCGGAATCATTCGTGCGGCGATAGTGACCGCGGTTATCGATGGTCTCGATATCAACCGTGAAAGCTTCTTCGTCTCACGCGCGTTGCTGTCTGCCGGCGCCATTCCCGTCCTCGTCATCGTCAGCACCTTTATTGTTGCGACAATCGCCAAAGGCTGGCGTGAGCGGGCAGCATCGCGACGCGCAATCGAAAGTCTGCGTACTGAACGTGACGAGATCCTCGCGGATATCGCTCGAGCCGACGCGGTGCTCCTCACGGAATCCGAACAAACACTTCGCCCACAGGTCGACGCGATTATTGCGACACTTCCGTCGAGCACGCGCGAACGAATCGGTGACGCGTTGGACAATCTCATCACCACTGTCGTTCGGCCGCTGAGCCACTCGTTGGCTGCGCGTGCACGGACCAGCCGTGCTTCGGTCGAGCCCCTCAACCTGCCGGTCGCCCGTCCCGTCTTCCCCACCGCCGACAGTTTTGTCGGCCCGTTGGTTGCCGCCGCCGCGGTGTATTTGGCAACCGTTGTGGTTTTGTTTGACGTCGTTCCGTTACTCAACGGACTCGTCACCGCGCTCATCGGTGCTGCAGTCACCTGGGCAGGACTCAGGCTTTTTCAGGGGTTGATGGTGGGGCTCACGTTGTCCGTTCGGCTCATTGTCGGGATCGTGGTCCTGGCACATTTGGGAATCGGACTTGTTGTCGCATGGATCGACATTTCGCTTTTCCGCGATTACGGGGTGGGGATTGAAATCACCCTCGCGCTCGTCACCGCGACGCTTGTCCCCGGACTCCTCTATGTGGCGCAACGGCTCGTCGCCCACTTGGGTGAGGTGCGACTTTCCGAAATGACAACCGCGCGACGAGAAATGTCACTCGAGGCGTCTGAGGTTCGGCGTCGCGCGTGGTTGCGTCAACGCCACATTGCGCACGCCCTTCACTCGGCGATTCAGTCCCGAGTTCACGCCGAGTCACAGTTGGTTCGTTCTGGCACGGGCGACATCACCGCCTTGGAGTCCACGCGAATCACGTCGACCCTCAACAGCATGTTCGACATTTTGCGCGACACGGGCGGCGCTGCACCGGATGCCGTCGGCGAATTGCGCCGCGCAATCGAGTTCTGGTCGGGCATGTGTTCGATCGATTTCGCGCTCGACGCGACGGTTGAGACCCTGCTTGAACGCGACTCCGACCTTGCCGAAACGGTGCTGGTGACGAGCCTGGAAATCATCAATAACGCGATTCGCCACGGAAAGGCGACCCGCATGACTCTCTCCATCACACCGGCGTCTCGAGATCTCATCCGCATTGAGGCGACAAATAATGGCGGCGCACTCGCCGACGTTGAACCCGGCTTGGGGATGTCGATGTTCGACGAACTCACGGTCCAATGGTCTCTCGCGACCAACGGCGAGACCACGTTCACGGGCTATGTCGCGGCCCGCGCACCACAGGCTGACCCGGCAGTGGTGCCAGCGAACGCTTAGACTTAATGAGATCGAAAGAGGGAATCACGTGGCAACTATCGACCTTGACCGTGCTGGCTTCGAAGCCGCCGTCAATTCAGACGATTCAATCGTCCTCGTTGACTTTTGGGCTGAATGGTGTGGCCCATGCCGCCAGTTCGGACCGATTTTCGAGCGCGTGAGCGAGAAGCACCCTGACATCACCTTCGCCAAGGTCGACACCGACGCCGAGCAGGACCTCTCGGCAATGGCCGGGATTCGGTCGATTCCGACGCTGATGATTTTCCGCGACGGAGTGTTGTTGTACAACCAGGCTGGCGCCGCACCGGAGCCCGCACTCGAGGACCTCATCAGCCAGGTTCGTGGCTTGGACATGGCTGCCGTTCGCGCCGAAATCGACGCGCAGCAGGCTACGTCAGAGGAGCCCGCCCCCTAAAGAGGCGTCGAACCTTCGCCTTGACCGTGACGGCGGGCTTCTCGTTGTAGATGCCCGCGTACTCCTGGCCAGACATGCGCTGAATCGCATCCATGATCGCGTCGGTCGCTTCGCGGCGGGCCTTGCCGCTTTCGGCCTGTCCGAACTTCGACAAGTCCATCGGTTGGCCGTATTCGATGCGAAGTTTCGCGAGACGGATTCCCTTTGCGCCGACCGGCTGAATGTTGTTGGTACCCGTCAACGCGACCGGAACCACAGGAACTCCGGCGGTCAGTGCCAGCCAGGCAACACCGGTCTTCCCGCGATACAGGCGGCCATCTAGCGAACGGGTGCCCTCCGGGTACATCGCGAATGCTTCGCCGTCGACCAGACGTTCGAGTCCTGCATCGAGTGCGTCCTGTGCGGCGGACGCGGAATCGCGATGAACGGGAATCGCGTTGATTGCCTCGAAGAAAGACCGTG
This sequence comes from uncultured Gulosibacter sp., assembly GCA_964637095.1. GTDB lineage: Bacteria > Actinomycetota > Actinomycetes > Actinomycetales > Microbacteriaceae > MWH-TA3. The sequence continues at coordinate 297,546 of CAZWTW010000001.1, read as the reverse complement.
AGAGCCAGCCCTTGAAGCCTGTCCCCGTGAAGTACTCGGCCTTGGCGAGAAACGACACCGGTCTGCGCGACATGATCGTGATGATGACGGAGTCGAAAAACGACAAGTGGTTGCTGGCAAGAATCACGCCACCCTTGGCCGGCATGTTTTTCTTCCCGACAACGCTCGCTGCGAACAGCAGACGGATCAGCGGCGGAAAAAGAACTCGCGTGATGAATTTGATCATCGAGATTTCTTTTCGGGAAGAATCTTTGCCGGCACTCCAACGGCCGTCCGACCGGCGGGAACGTCACTGACGACTACAGCGCCAGCGCCAATCTTGGCGTTGTCCCCAATCGTGATGGGGCCGAGCACAGTCGCGCCAGCGCCGATGACCACGTTGTTGCCGATGTGGGGGTGGCGGCGGTCGCCGCGCACATCGCCCTGACCGCCCAGCGTCACGCCGTGATAGAAAACGCAGTCGTCACCGATGATCGCGGTCTCGCCGATGACCACACCGGCGCCGTGGTCGATGAACAGGCGGTCGCCGATTCGCGCACCGGGATGAATCTCGATGAGCGTCCACCAGCGCACGAGCTGGGACAGGAAACGAGCAATGAACGGAAGTCGGTGACGCCACAGCGTGTTCGTCAGTCGATACCACCACACCGCGTGCAAGCCGGAGAGGACGAAGAACGCCTCAAACCCATTTCGCGTCGCGGGGTCTAACTTCATCGCAACGCTGATGTCTTCGCGGATGCGATGGAGTGGCTTCACCTAATCGAGAATACCCTCGAAAAGAATCGTCGACAGATAACGTTCTCCGTACGAGGCGAGGATGACGACAATCGTCTTCCCAGCGTTCTCGGGTCGCTTCGCCAATTCGAGGGCGGCCCACACGGTCGCACCTGACGAAATACCGGCGAGGATTCCCTCTTCCGTCGCGAGACGGCGAGCGGTTGCCACGGCGTCGGGGGTCGACACGTCGATGACCTCGTCGTAGATCTCGCGGTCGAGAACGTCGGGAACGAAGTTGGCGCCGATTCCCTGGATCTTGTGGGGTCCAGGTGCACCACCGTTGAGGATCGGCGAGTCGAGGGGCTCGACAGCGACGATCTTCACGTTGGGGTTGCGCTCCTTGAGGCCCTGACCCACACCGGTGATGGTTCCACCGGTTCCGACGCCAGCAACGAAGATGTCGACCTTGCCGTCGGTGTCGTTCCAGATTTCCACCGCGGTCGTCTTGCGGTGAATCGCGGGGTTGGCTTCGTTCTCGAACTGGCGGGCGAGAACGGCACCGCGTTCAGCGGCGATCTCCTCCGCGCGCGAAACCGCACCCTTCATTCCTTCCGCTGCGGGCGTGAGGACAAGTTCGGCACCGAAGCCCTTGAGCAGAGCGCGACGCTCGATGCTCATGGATTCGGGCATCGTGAGGACGACCTTGTAGCCGCGGGCCGCTCCGACCATCGCGAGAGCGATTCCCGTGTTGCCCGAGGTGGCCTCAACCAGCGTTCCGCCCGGCTTCAGTTGACCCGATGCCTCGGCCGCGTCGACGATCGCAATTCCCAAGCGGTCCTTGACGCTCGACGACGGGTTGTAGAACTCGAGCTTCCCGAGAACGGTTGCGGTTGAACCGTCCGTCACCTTGTTCAGTTTGACGAGCGGAGTGTTTCCGAACGCCTCTGTGATGTCGGAATAAATGCGGGCCATGAGAGTCTCCTTGTGACGAGGTGTTCCTACGGTACAAAGCGGACCTCTGTCGCGGTAGTTGTGTTACAAACGCGATGTAACAAACGGCAAAGCCAGCAACTTGCACGACCGATTTTCTGTCGGGTTAGCGGTCATACTGTTTGGTATGGGAAATTCTCGCGACATCAATCTCACGCATCCCGACGCGGATGACGTGATTTCGGCTGTCGCCACACGGATTCTGTTGCCGCGGGACGCTGACCCTTCGACCAGCGAATTGCAAGAGATCCCGCTCGAACGCTTTGTCGGTCGTGGCGTGATTGTTCGGGCACTGGGATACAACGAGAAGGCTGAAATTCCGTTTTCCGCGGTCGCCGACCAGATCGAGGACGTGAAGCCAGGCGATGTCGTCCTGTTCGATACGGGATGGGGCCGCCTGCACGGCAGCACGGACCGCACGAGCGTGGCGTACCAACACGAACACCCCACGCTCGACCCCGGAATCGTGGCCGCGCTGATTGTTCGAGGCGTTTTGGCCGTCGGGATTGATGCCCCGCGCCTTGACCCGCCCGACCTGAAGCCAGGACCCTGCGCGCACATGCTGGCTGCCGCAAACGGCATCCTGTGCGTCAACCTCACCAACCTCGACGAGGTCGACTTTGCCAGCCCCCTCATCACGTTGACCGTCGGGGCACCGCTGACTCGCACGTCGCATCGACTCGATGCGACGGCGGTCGCGATTGGCTAGGCCTTAGCGGCGCGAGGCTTCTTCGCTGCAGGCTTTGCCGGCTTCGCCGGCTTGGCTGCTCGCTTGATTTCGCGACGTTCCTTGGCGCCTTCGACGAGCGAATACAGCGCCGGCAGAACGACGAGCGTCAGCACGGTGGAGGACAAGAGTCCGCCGATGACCACAATCGCGAGCGGCTGCGAGATGAATCCTCCCGAGCCGGTCACACCCGTCGCAAGCGGTGTGAGCGCGAAGATTGTCGCGAGCGCGGTCATGACGACCGGACGAACACGTCGTGTCGTTCCTTCGAGCAGTGCCTCGACGACCTTGGATCCGCGTTCACGGTACTGGTTGACGAGGTCGATGAGGACGATCGCGTTCGTCACGACGATACCGACGAGCATCAAGAGACCGATGAGTGACGAGACACCCAGCGGAATTCCCGAGATGATCTGAAGTCCGATTGCGCCGGTCGCCGCGAACGGGATCGAGACGAGCAGCAGCAGCGGCTGACGCAGGCTTCGGAACGTCGCCACCATGACGACGTACACGATGAGGATTGCCGCGAGAAGCGCGAGTCCCAACTGGAGGAACGAGTCGGCCTGGTCCTGCGCGACACCGCCGACGGTGACGGTAGTTCCCGACGGCAGCGTGACGCCGTCGAGTGCTTCCTGAACCGAGGCGGTTGCCGCGGACAGGTTGTCGCTGGAGGGGGTCACCGAGACGGTCGACGAGAGTACGCCACGTTCCGTGGTTCGCGTTGCCGCGGTCTCTTGCACCTCGACGGTGGCGACCTTGGACAGCTTGACCTTCGCGCCCGTCGGCGTGACGAGCTTGTAGTTCTTGAGCTCGGAGATGGTGTCCGGCGCGTTCGCTGTGACAACAATCATGTCCATGGTCACGTCGTCAATGACGATCTGTGCAACCGACTGCGGGTCGATGATTCCCGACATCGCTTGGCCGATTCCCACTTCCGTTAGGAAGTACTTGGCGGCCTTCGCGCGGTTGACGTTGACTGAGATGAACTTCTCGGTGTCAGACAGCGACGAAGTGACCTCGTCGGTAGCACCAGAGTCACGCATTGCCGTCTGCACTTCGTCCGTGATGGACGCGAGCGTTTCTTCGGACGGCGCCTTAATGGTGAGGTCGATGGTTCCGCTTCCGAAGGCGCTCGGCCCAGACGCAAGAGCCATCTCGCCGGATGACGGAATCGTTTCCAGTTGACGCGTGATCTCAGCCTGAACGAAGTCTGCGTCGATGTCGGGTGACTCGGAAATGGTGATCTGGTAGGTGATTCCACCTGAGCTACCGAAAAGTGCGCTGAGGCCAGATCCGCCGATTGAGGTCTGAATTGTTTCGACACCCTCGATCTTCAAGAGATCGGCTTCGGCGTCGGCAGCGATTTCGACCTTGCCTTCGAGGCTTTCGCCCGCGGGAACAGAATGGCTGACGGTGACCGTCGTTTGTCCGCTTCCGCCAACGAAGTTCGTCTTCATCAACGGTGACAGGGCGAAGGTTCCGCCGAGCGTCAGAATCGCGATGAGAACGGTGGCAAGCGGGTGGCGAATCGTCCACGACACGACGGGACGGTATCCGCGCTGCAGGATGTCGAATTTCTCGCCGGCATCGGCCTTCGCAGCGCTCTTCGGTGCCTTGTGCTTGCCGAGGAACCAGTAGGACAGGACTGGAACGATCGTGAGCGACACGAGGAGCGACGACAACAGCGCGATTGTGACGGTGACCGCGAACGGGCGGAAGAGTTCACCCGACAGGCCAGACACAAACGCCAGCGGAAGGAAGACCGCGACGGTGGTGATTGTCGATGCGGTGACGGCGGTTGCAACTTCGGCGACCGCTGTCTTGATGGCGAGCATCTTCTCTTCGCCCATCGCGATGTGTCGCTTGATGTTTTCGACGACCACGATCGAGTCGTCGACGACTCGACCAATCGAAATGGTGACGGCACCGATGGTCAACAGGTTCAGAGTGAAGTCGCTCGCCCACATTCCGATGAACGTCAGCAAGAGCGACGAGGGGATGGACACCGCGGTGACGAGGGTCGACCGGACTGACAGCAAGAAGATGAGGATGATGATGATCGCGAAGCCGAGACCCAACAGTCCCTCGGTCGTGAGCGATTCGATCGACTTCTCGATGAACGGGGCCTGATCGAAGACAACGTTGAACTCGGTGCCGTTGCCCATGAGCTTGGCGATTCCCGGAACGGCGGCGCGAACGTCACGCGACACGTCCACCGTGTTGGCGTCGGCCGTCTTGGTGATGGCGACGGTCAACGACGGTTCGCCGTTGACGCGCGAGATGCTCGTGACCTCGTTGTCGACGATGGAGACCTTGGCGACGTCCGAGATCTTCTTGATCGTGACCTTGCCGGTCATCGGGTTGATGACGGTTGCGGTGGGAAGCGGCAGCGCCTTGATGTCATCAACCGACTCGAGCTTGCTTCCCGCAACAATCGACAGGTCTCCGTCCTCGGACGTGACCGTTCCCGCACCGATTCGAATACCGTTCGCGCGAAGCGCGTTCTCGAGGTCGGCGTTTGTGAGTCCGTACTTGGTCAACTTCTTGGCGTTCGGGATGACCTCGATGTGGCGGCCGTTCGCTCCGAAGATGGACACTTCGCGAACTCCGTCGAGCTTGGTGAGTTCCTTGACCGCGATGTCGGTGAGTGACTGCTTGAGCTGGTCCTGGTCAAGGTCACTCGTGACCGCGTACTGCACAATCGGCGCGTCGGCAAAGGACCCAGCGAACACCTGGGGGTCCGCGGCTGACGGCAGGACGTTGTTCAGTTTGTTGATCGCGAGCTGAACTTTCTGCTCGGCGGATTCGAGGTTCGTGCCATAGGCGAACTCGGCGACAACCTGTGAGACACCCTGTTGCGAGGTTGCCGAAGTCGTCTCAAGACCGGGAATCGCTTGAATCGCGTTCTCGATCGGCGTTGACACCTCTTTTTCGACGATCGCAGGGGCCGCACCGGGATAGTTCGTCACGATGGCGAGCTGCGGGAACGACACCGACGGAATCAGTTCGAGTTTGAGCAGCGACATCGCGATGCCACCGAAGAGAGCCACAACGATAGTGACCAACGCGATGAGCGCGCGGTTCTTGAGGCTGAAATTGGAGAGTCGGTTCACGACAGCATCCCCTTGTTAGTTGTGCGTGTTTTCTGTCCACGCGTAAATTGCGTCGCGAACGAAGTTCGCTCCGTCAGCTCCGCCGTAGTGGCGGGCAAATCTTTCGTCAGCGACGTACATGTCGGCGAGACCGCGGAATTGTTCTGCAGTCGGAGCGACACCACCCCATGCCTGTGAAATCCAGGTGCGGTGACGCTCGACGAGTTCAATGACGACGTCTGAATCAACCGATAGCCCGAGGCCTTGCGCTTCGGTGTACCCCGTTCGAAGGGCTGTTCCCTCGGCCATGAAGGCCTTTTGGCCGAGTTCGCCGAGCGATTTCCACCACGATTGTCCGGTTGTCCAGGCGTCCTTGCCCCACCGCTCGACGACCTCGTCGCGGTACTGTTCGTTGTCGAACTGTTCGGCTGCAGACACGGCAATCCTCTCGTGTTGTGCTTAGCCTAACCCTCCAAACTATGTGCGTGCGACGCGAGTACGCTGGCTCTGTGGCACCGACTCTCACAGCCTTTATCGCCGTCTTTGTCGGCGGTCTGGTGGGGAGCGCGGCCCGACTCGCGGTTGATGTGACGGTCACCTCGTTCGTTTGGGATTTGTGGCCAGTCGGCATCATTGTCGTCAACCTCGTCGGGTCCTTCCTCATGGGGTACGTCGTCGGTCACGGTTTCAGAACCTGGCCATCCTGGCTTCGATTAGGAGCGACCACCGGTGTGCTCGGTTCGTTCACGACTCTTTCGGCCATTTCGCTTGACGTCGCCGTGCCAATTGTTCAGGACGGCATTGCAGGTATCGCGGTCATGGCCCCGTATGCGATCGGGTCGATCATTCTCGGCGTCGTCGCCGCGGTGTGGGGACTTCGCATCGGACAGTCTCGCGGGGTGACTCCGCATGATTGATTTCACGGTGGTGGCGGTACAGGTTCTGTTCGGGGCGCTCGGCGCGACGGCGCGTTTCGCGGTTATGTCTGTCATTCGACCGGGCCGATGGTCGTGGGGGCTCTTCACCGTCAACATGGCCGGCAGTCTGTTCGTCGGCGTCGCGGTTGGCGCGTTCGCCGCAGGGTCGATTGATTGGTCGGTCGCCGCTTGGGTGCTCGCGTTCGCCGCGGGCTTCACCACGTTCTCGACGTTGACGTTGACCGCCGCGCAATGGACGGAGCAGGGCAAGTTATGGCGCGGGCTCTGGTTCACGGCGGCACATGTGGTGCTCGGCGCGCTTCTCGCGGGGGCTGGGTATATCTCCGCGACCGCGCTCCTCGCTGCGTGATAAACTGTCCCCCTAACGCCCCGAGAGGCATCTGAACTCCGGGAGCGGACAGCGTCACAGTGAAAGGGGTCCGACATGGGCCGCGGTCGCCAGAAAGCAAAGCACACCAAGGTTGCGCGCGAGCTGAAGTACTTCAGCCCCGACACTGACCTGTCCGCACTTCAGTCTGAACTCGGCGGAAATCCTCGCCTCGAGGAAGACCTTGAGAAGTGGCCCGAGTTTGCTGCCGAAGAAGTTGACGACGACTCGGACGACGAGGCTCAGTCGGCGTAGTTCCCGACGAGGCGCACGGCTCCGCCGCTGACGCCCTTCGCACCGGATACGTAACCAGCGAGATCGGTTTCGCGGTTCGATACGTGACCGACAACCCATGAGTCGATTCCGGCTGCGGACCATTCACGCGTGAGCGTGCTCGCGGATTCGTGGGAAACGATGGCGAGCATGCCGATTCCCAGGTTCCACGTTCCTTCGGTGCCTTCGATGGGCTCGTTTCCCCACTCGGCGAGAACTCGGAAAACGGTCGGCGGCGTCCACGTTGCGCGATCGATGTCGACCCAGGTGCCCGCGGGCAGAACGCGCGCAAGATTTGCAGCGATTCCGCCGCCCGTCACGTGGGACAGCGCGTGAATCGAACCGGGGTGTTCGGCGAGCGTGTCCAGCAGAGGTGCCGTGTACAAACGGGTTGGTTCGAGAAGTTCGAGCCCAAGAACGCGATCGAACTCCGGAACGGACTGCTCGAACGTGCGTCCCGTCGACGCGAGGATGTGGCGAACGAGCGAATACCCGTTCGAATGAAGGCCGCTCGATGCCATCGCGATGACGACGTCACCGTGTTCGACCTTGTCCGGGCCAAGCATCTCGTCGGCTTCAACCGCACCAACTGCAGCGCCGGCGACGTCGTAGTCGTCGGCACCAAGAAGTCCAGGGTGCTCGGCAGTCTCGCCGCCAACCAGAGCGGTTCCCGTCGCTGCACAAGCCTGCGCGATTCCGCGAACAATGTCGGCGATGCGCTCTGGAACGACTTTTCCGCACGCGATGTAGTCGGTCATGAACAGCGGCTTCGCCCCGACGACCACGATGTCATCGACGACCATGCCGACGAGATCCTGACCAATGGTGTCGTGAACGTCGAGAGCCTGCGCGATTGCGACCTTGGTTCCGACGCCATCAGTCGACGTCGCGAGAATCGGGCGACGATAATCCTTGAGGAAACTGGCGTCCATTAAGCCGGCGAAACCGCCGACGCCGCCCAGAATCGTCGAGCCGTGGGTCGCGGAAACTGCGGCCTTCATCAGCTCGACGGCACGGTCACCCGCTTCGGTGTCTACACCGGCTTTCGAGTACGCGTCCTGTCCCGTCACCCCCTCAGCCTACCGACCACGAGGGGGCACTCGTATGAGAGGATTGACCTGCGGGCGCGCGGCGCCGTGCGGGAAGGGGACCGTTCGAATGTGCGGCATCGTCGGCATCGTCTCCACCACCCCCGTCAACCAGCAGGTGTATGACGCTCTCGCCCTGTTGCAGCACCGCGGCCAGGACTCGACGGGCATCGCGACCTGCGAAGGTCGCACTCTTCACATGGCGAAGGCAAAAGGCCAGGTCCGCGAGGCGTTCCGCACTCGCGACATGCGTGCACTCGCGGGAAACGTTGGCTTGGGCCACGTTCGCTACGCAACCCGCGGCAGCGCATCCAACGACGAAGAAGCCCAGCCGTTCTTCGTCAACGCGCCCTACGGCATCATCCTTGTACACAACGGAAACCTCACGAACACGCGCGAGTTGACCCGCGAACTTCACGAGGACGACCGTCGGCACCTCAACACCCACAGCGACACCGAACTTCTCGTCAACGTCCTCGCACACGAACTTCAGGCATCAACGTCGGTCGCAAAGTTTTCTCCCGATGACGTGTTCGACGCCGTCGGGCGCCTGCACAAGCGCGTCGAAGGTTCGTATGCAGCCATTGCGCTGATCGCCGGGCACGGCCTGCTTGCGTTCCGTGACCCGTTCGGAATTCGCCCGCTCATCTTGGGCAAGCGCGAGACCGGACTCGTCGGGACCGAATGGGCGGTTGCGAGCGAGTCGCTCGTTCTCGAAGCCGGTGGCTATGACGTCGTTCGCGATGTCGAGCCCGGAGAAGCGATCTTCATCGCGCAGGACGGCGAGATGGTGTCACGCCAGTGTGCCGAGAACCCCGTGCTCATCCCCTGCTCGTTCGAGTACGTCTACTTGGCCCGCCCCGACTCGGTGATGAACGGCATCTCGGTCTACGAAGCCCGCCTTCGACTCGGTGACCGCCTCGCCGACACCGTCGCCAAGTACGCACCGGCTGGTGACATCGATGTCGTCATGCCGATTCCCGACTCATCTCGTCCCGCCGCCATGCAGGTCGCGCGCAAATTGGGAATCGAGTATCGCGAGGGCTACTACAAGAACCGCTACGTCGGTCGAACCTTCATCATGCCCGGCCAGGAATCGCGCACGCGCAGTGTTCGCCAGAAACTCAACGCGATGCCGACAGAGTTCAAGGGCAAGAACGTTCTCATCGTCGACGATTCGATTGTCCGTGGAACGACCTCACGCGAAATTGTCGAGATGGCCCGCCAGGCCGGAGCGAAGTCGGTCACGTTCACGTCGGCAGCGCCTCCGGTGCGATTCCCGCACGTGTACGGAATCAACATGCCCAGCCGCGCCGAGTTGGTTGCCGCTGGTCGCAAAATCCCCGAGATTGCTGCGGAAATCGGTGCAGACCACTTGATTTACCAGGAAGTCGCCGACATGGAAGCCGCCATCATCGAGGGCAGCAACGTCGAACGCCTCGAAATGTCCTGCTTCAACGGCGAGTACGTCACCGGAACCGTCAGCGACGAATACCTTCGCTGGGTCGAGGCAAACCAGTCGTCCTAGCCGCGGCTCCTCAGTAAATGGCAGGCTAATTGGCTCCCGCCGATAAACTGGGAACCATGTCGCAACAGATCGTCATTCTGGCCGCCGGAATGGGAACCCGCCTCGCTCGGCCGCTTCCAAAGCCCCTCACGGAACTCGGCGACGGCCGCACGATCATGCAGCAGCAGATTGACAACCTCGAAGCGGCTTTCGGTGAGCGGTACCGTCTGTTGATTGTTGTCGGATTCAAACTCGAGGCAATCATCGAACGATTCCCGCAAGCGAGTTTCGTGTACAACGAGATGTTCGACCAGACCAACACCTCGAAGAGTCTGCTCAAAGCCCTCACAGCCACGCCGGATGGCGGTGTCCTGTGGATGAACGGTGACGTCGTTTTCGATTCCAAGGTATTGGACCGACTTCAAGTTTCGATCGACAACAACCAGTCCTGTATCGCCGTCAACCGCGCCCGCGTCAGCGACGAGGAAGTCAAATACACCGTCGACGAGGACGGTTTCATCCGCGAATTGTCCAAGTCTGTCGTTGACGGGTTGGGCGAAGCGGTCGGAATCAACTACATCGCTGAAGGCGACAAGGCCGCATTCATTGCGCGACTGCGCGAAGTCGGCGACCAGGACTATTTCGAACGCGGACTCGAAGTCGCCATCGAGCGTGACGGCCTCAAGTTGCTTCCTGTGGACATCTCAGACCTCTACGCCGTCGAAATCGACTTCGACGATGACCTTGCTACCGCGAACACCGTGCTTCGCGAACACGGCAAGGGCTAATCGCTCGGGTTCTCGTCCGACGACTTCGTGTGCGTCACGACAGCAGTAGCGGGGTGTGACTTCGTTGAGCGGTCGATGAGCAACCCCACGACTGCGCCGGCCGCCATTCCCACGAGGGAAAACATGATGGCGAAGAAACCGAAAGTTGCGCCTGCACCGACAGCGGGGTCGGTTGGCATTCCGTAGCTCACAATCGCGGCAACGATTACTCCGAGGATGAAGCCCGTCGCCAGGAACGAGACGAGTTTGGGTGCACGACGCACAGTGACTTTTCGTTTGGCCATGAAACTATTCTGACAGTCCCGCGAGAGGCAACAAGTCGGCGAGTGTCGCGCGCGTTCCCGACGCCAGAACAGCGCCGCGGGCAATCGCGGAATCCCACGATTCAGTGCCAACTGCAAGTGCGACGAGAGTCTCCGCGTCGAGTTCGATGACGTTCGGCGGAGTCCCGCGTGTATGGCCCGGGCCTTCGACGATCTGAACTGCGCCAAATGGCGGCACCCGAACCTCGACCGATTTACCTGGGGCAATGCGCGACAGCTCCTGCAAGACCCAGCGAACCGCGAGCGCCGTCAAGGTTCTCTCGCGCACGTTGTCGCGGGCAAACGCGCGAACCGCGGCGCGGCCGTCAGAGTCCGAGATACGGGGAAGAGGCACGCCACCACGCTAACAGGGCGGCGGTAGTCTGGTGCCGTGAAGATTCTCGTACTCGGCTCCGGCGCTCGCGAACACGCCATCGTCAATTGTCTGTTGCGGGATTCGACTGCCCACGAGATCGTGGCGGCACCGGGAAACGCAGGAATCGCACAGGTTGTCGAGGTTGTGGCGATGGACCCGACCGAGGGCGATGTCGTCACCGATTACGCCGTCGACGCGGGGATTGAACTCGTCATCATTGGCCCAGAGGCGCCTCTCGTCGCCGGTGTCGCGAACGCTCTTCGCAAAGCCGGCATCCCGGTCTTCGGTCCGGATAAGGCCGCGGCGGCTCTTGAAGGGTCAAAGGATTTCGCGAAGGAAATCATGGAAGCTGCGGGTGTTCCGACCGGTCGCGCGCGCAGTGCCTCCACGATGGACGAGGTCGACGCGGCGCTGGACGAATTTGGCGCTCCCTACGTCGTCAAGGCTGACGGACTCGCCGCAGGCAAGGGTGTCATCGTCACCGTTGATCGACAGGCGGCACGTGGCCACGCCGAGTTCTACATTCACCAGGGTTCGGTTCTGATCGAGGAGTTCCTCGAGGGCCAAGAGGTTTCGCTGTTCGTCCTGTCCGACGGAGACGCGGTTGTGCCGTTGTCGCCCGCCCAGGATTACAAGCGTGTTTTCGACAACGACGAAGGTCCGAACACGGGTGGAATGGGTGCTTACTCGCCGCTTCCGTGGTTGCCGGACGGTTTCGTCGATGAGGTCGTCGAAACAGTCGCACAACCGACCATCCGCGAAATGTCGCGTCGCGGGACACCGTTCGTTGGCTTGTTGTATTGCGGACTGATTGTCACCGAGGACGGAATTCGCGTCATCGAGTTCAACGCACGTTTCGGCGACCCAGAAACCCAGGTCGTTCTTGAGCGGCTCGATTCGTCGCTGGCAAACCTGTTGCTCGCGACGGCGACGGGTCGTCTGGCGTCTGTGCCCGAACCGCAGTTTTCGAACGATGTCGCAGTCACTGTTGTCCTGGCGTCAGAGGGCTACCCCGAATCCCCCGAAACGGGTCGCGCGATCACCGGACTTGCCGATGCGCTCGAGGTCGACGGCGTATCCATCGCCCACGCAGCGACCGCACTGTCGGACGGCGGCTTTGTCTCGACCGGCGGACGCGTGTTGTCCGTTATCGCCAGCGGCGCTGATTTCGCTGAAGCGCGCGAACGCGTATATTCCGCCCTCGGCCTGATCACGCTGGACGGTGCGCACTACCGAAACGACATCGCCGAACGAGTCGTTCGATGACCCTTGACGGGTGGCGCCACTTCTATTCGGGCAAGGTCCGCGACCTCTACGCCTTCGAGGGCGAAGCCGGTAGCGAGGGAGTCATCCTCATGGTCGCGAGCGACCGCGTTTCGGCGTTCGACCACGTTCTTGAGCCGGGCATCCCGGGCAAGGGCGCCTTGCTGACGGAATTGTCGAAGTGGTGGTTCGCCCAGCTGAGTGAATTCCCCAACCACTTGGTGGACGTCGACGCACCCGCCGAGGTCGCCGACCGTGCGATGGTCGTGCGCGAACTCGACATGATTCCCGTCGAGTGTGTCGTTCGTGGCTATCTCGTCGGCAGCGGCTGGGCCGAATACCAGGAATCGGGAACCGTGTGCGGCATCGCCCTTCCCGCGGGACTCACCAACGGTGACCGACTTCCCGAACCGATTTTCACCCCCGCGTTCAAGGCGCCTGTGGGAGAACACGACGAGAACATTACGTTCGAGCAGACCATTGAACTGGTCGGTGGAGAGACGGCCCACGAGCTGCGGGACACGAGCCTGGCGATTTTCCGACGTGCGTCCCAGATCGCCGAGGCACACGGCCTCATCCTCGCCGACACCAAGTTTGAGTTCGGTCGCGACCGCGCCACGGGTGCGCTGACTCTTTGTGACGAAGTGTTGACGAGCGACTCGTCGCGCTATTGGGACCTTGCCACGTACACGGCGGGTGGTTCGAACCGTCTGGATTCGTTCGACAAACAAATCGTGCGCAACTGGCTCAGTGCGAACTGGGACAAGACGGGGACACCGCCGCACCTGCCGGCCGACATCGTCGACCAGACCGCCGCGAAGTATCGCGAACTGATTTCCCGGCTCGCCTCGTGACGTCGATTGCTGCGAACACCCGGATGGGCGCCGTCACTCTCGACGTTGCCGATTTGGATCTGGTCACGCGCTTCTATCGCGACGGCGTTGGGCTGACCGTCCTCGCCGAACTTCCCGGAGGACACGTCACCCTTGGTCGCGGCGACGCCATCGTCATGCACTTGCGCCACTCGCCCGGACTCAAGCACGCCGGACCTTCCGAAGCGGGGCTGTTCCACACCGCAATCCTGTTCGAGGACAAGGCGGCGCTCGCCGCCGCACTGATTCATACCGGTCAAGCATTCCCCGAAGCGTTCACCGGGTCCGCTGACCACTTGGTTTCCGAGGCGTTCTATTTCAACGACCCCGAAGGCAACGGCGTCGAGTTGTACTGGGACCGTCCGCGCGACGCCTGGACAATCGACAACGGACAGATCCAGATGGACACGTTGCACCTCGACCCCAACGAATTCATTCGACAGCACGCCACCGAAGTGTCGTTTGCCGCGCATGGCACCGCACCGGTCACCGTCGGCCACGTCCACCTGTCGGTCGGTGACACGACCATCGCGCGCGAGTTCTACGTCGACCACATCGGCTTCGACCAGACCTTCGACTGGAACAAGCAGGCGCTGTTTGTGTCTGCTGGCGGGTACCACCACCACATGGCGATGAACATTTGGCGCTCACGCGGGGCGGGCGTTCGACAGCCGGCACTCGGGCTCGGGCTTGTCGAAATCACCCTGCCGACCTCGGACGACGTCGGTGTGCTGACAGAGCGTCTCGATTTCGAGGGGTACATTCTGAGGAACGATGGCGCTTCACTCGAAGTCGATGACCCGTGGGGGAACGTCGTTCGAATCACAGCAGGAGATTGATTGTGCCACGACGTTTTGTGACCGGCGCCGACTCGGAGTCGAGTTGGCCGCTAACGCTTGAGTTCCGATTCCCCCGCCTGATGAGCGGGATCGACTTCATCCCCGCGCTGGCGATTGGGCTGCGTAAGAAGATCACCGTCGCGCGCCTTCCGGATGCGCCGATGCCGTGGGACGGCGTGATTGACGGCCCCGAGCCGCTTCGGGTACTCGTCGTCGGTGACTCGACCGCTGCAGGTTGTGGAGTCAACGAGCGCGACGAGATGCTCGCCGCACGAATCGCCCACCACACCTCGGTCGCAACCGGTCGCGGAGCGCACTGGCGCGCAATCGGTCAGAACGGTCACCGAAGCGACGAATTCATTCGCGATTACCTCGCCGAAGCGGTCGCGCATCCCGCTGACGTCATCTACGTCTCACTCGGCGCAAACGACGCGTTGGGCGTCCGAAATCGTCGAGTCGCTTCGCGCAACCTCGTCGAGATTGCCCGGGCACTTCGTGAAGCTAATCCCCACGCCGCAATTGCGCTGTCGAGCCTTCCAGCGTTTTTCCGATTCACTCGCTTGCCAGAGCCGCTTCGCTCGACCCTGTATCGAATCGCACAAGGAATCGAACGGTCGACCCGACTGCGCCTCGAAAAGGAAGACCGCATCGCGATGCGACGCCCGCCGACGGCGTACCCTGACGACTTCTTTGCGCGCGACGGATTCCACCCGAGCCCCATCGGATACGACCTCTGGGCACAGATCATCGTCGAGGAATTTGTCGAACGCGGCGAGCTTCCACCGCAGAGCCGCTAGGGAGTCGGCGCCTGCTCGGCTTGTAGACTGGGGTTACCCAGGAGACATTTCGAGGAGCGCGCGTGGCCACAGTGATCGTTGACGTAATGCCGAAAGAGGTCCTGCTGGACCCCGCAGGGAAAGCCACGGCTCGTGCACTTCAACGATTCGGCGACGGTCAGATCACCGACGTCCGCATCGGCAAGCGCTTCGAACTGACGATCGACGGTGACGTCACTCCCGCGCTGCTGGACCACATCGGTGAAATCGCCAAGGACGTCCTGTCGAACGAGGTCATCGAAGACGTCGTCTCGATTCGCGTGGCGGACTAACCGATGCGCGTCGGAGTCATCACATTCCCCGGCTCGCTTGACGACCGCGACGCACTGCGCGCGATCACTCTCGCCGGTGGCGAAGCCGTTTCGCTCTGGCACGGCGACCACGACCTGGGCGGCGTCGACGCAATCGTTCTTCCCGGTGGCTTTTCGTACGGCGACTACTTGCGCTGTGGCGCGATCGCAGCGCACTCGCCCATCATGAGCGAGGTTGTCGATGCCGCGAAGAAGGGAATGCCCGTCCTCGGTATTTGCAACGGTTTCCAGGTCCTCGTCGAGGCGCACTTGCTTGCCGGCGGCTTGATTCGCAACGACCACGGCACGTTCATTCGCCGCGACCAGAAATTGCGCGTCGAAAATGTCGACACCGCGTGGACGAACAAGTACGCGGTCGGCCAAGAGATCACCATCCCGTTGAAGAACGGTGAGGGCGGGTTCATCGCCGATGACGAGACGCTCAAGCAGTTGGAGGGCGATGGACTCGTCGCTTTCCGTTATCTCGACGTCAACCCGAACGGTTCGCTGAACGATATCGCCGGGCTTCGCAACGCGCGTGGAAACGTCGTGGGCCTCATGCCTCACCCCGAGCACGCCGTCGAGCCTGGTTTCGGACCCGACACCGCCCACCGCATGCAGTCGGGGGTCGACGGTCTCGCCATTTTCCAGTCGGTTCTTGCCGCAACCGTCCTTTCGTAACCAGGAGCCATCGTGACTGAACACATTCCCGACACCGTCGAGAACGCCGCCGCGACTCCGGAGAAGGACCAGCCGTATCACTTGCTCGGGCTCAAGCCGGACGAGTACCAGCAGATTCGCGAGATTCTCGGCCGTCGGCCGACGTCCGGTGAACTCGCCATGTATTCGGTGATGTGGTCCGAGCACTGCTCGTACAAATCGTCCAAGGTTCACCTGCGCCAGTTTGGCCAGAAGGTGTCGCCCGAGATGACGAAGCACCTCATGGTGGGAATGGGCGAGAACGCCGGCGTTGTTGACATCGGCGAGGGCTGGGCGGTCACGTTCAAGATCGAAAGCCACAACCACCCGTCCTACATCGAGCCGTTCCAGGGCGCCGCGACAGGCGTCGGCGGAATCGTTCGCGACATCATTTCGATGGGCGCACGTCCCGTCGCCGTCATGGACGCGTTGCGTTTTGGCGCCATCGACCACCCCGACACGAACCGCGTCGTCAACGGTGTCGTCAGCGGAATCTCGTTCTACGGCAACTGTCTTGGTCTTCCCAACATCGGCGGCGAGACCTGGTTCGACCCGGTGTACCAGGCCAACCCGCTGGTCAACGCTCTCGCGGTCGGTGCGCTGCGCCACGAAGACCTGCACCTCGCCAACGCCAAGGGCGTCGGAAACCTCGTCGTCCTGTTCGGTGCGCGCACCGGTGGTGACGGAATCGGGGGCGCGTCAATCCTCGCGTCCGACACCTTCGCCGAAGGCGGCCCGACCAAGCGACCCGCGGTTCAGGTTGGCGACCCGTTCGCCGAAAAGGTGCTCATCGAGTGCTGTCTCGAACTGTTCGCCGGCGACTGCGTTGAAGGAATCCAGGACCTCGGCGCCGCGGGAATCTCGTGTGCGACCAGCGAACTCGCGTCGAACGGTGACGGTGGAATGTTCGTCACGCTCGACAACGTCTTGCTGCGCGATCCGACGCTGACGGCCGAGGAAATCCTCATGTCGGAAAGCCAGGAACGCATGATGGCGATCGTTCGACCCGAGAAGCTTGACGCGTTCCTCGCGGTCACGACCAAGTGGGACGTCGAGGCGAGTGTTCTGGGCGAGGTCACCGACACCGGCCGACTCGTCATCGAATGGAAGGGTCAGACCATCGTCGATGTCGACCCGCGCACCGTCGCGATTGATGGTCCCGTCTACAACCGTCCGATGGAATACCCGACGTGGCTCGACGCGCTGCAAGCGGATTCGCCGTCGAAGTTCGCCCGTGTGACCGAGGGCGACGACCTCAAGAAGCAATTCCTGGCGATTCTAGGGTCGCCGAACGAAGCGGGCACCGACTGGATCACCAACCAGTACGACTACTACGTCATGGGCAACACGGCCCTGCACACCCCCGACGGCGCTGGCATGATCCGCATCGACGAAGAGTCGGGGCTGGGCGTTGCTCTCGCGACCGACGCAAACGGTCGCTACTGCCAACTGGACCCTTACGTTGGCGCGCAATTGGCGCTCGTCGAGGCGTATCGCAACGTGGCGAGCAGTGGCGCGACGCCGATGGCGGTATCGGACTGTCTGAACTTCGGTTCACCCGAAAACCCCGAGGTTATGTGGCAGTTCGCCCGCGCGGTCGAAGGACTTGCTGACGGTTGTCTCGAACTGGGAATTCCCGTCACCGGTGGAAACGTGTCGTTCTACAACCAGACCGGTGACGTGCCTATTCACCCGACTCCCGTCGTCGCCGTTCTTGGGTCGATCGACAACGTCGCCCGTCGCCTCCCGTCCGGTTGGCAGGACGACGGAGAAAACCTGTACTTGCTGGGCATCACGCACGACGAACTGGGCGGATCGGCCTGGGCCGGCGCCGTTCACAACCACCTCGGTGGCGTTCCTCCTCGTGTCGATTTCGACGCCGAGAAGAACGTGGCCGGCTTGCTGTCGGCTGCCGCGATTGAGGGACTCGTCACGAGCGCGACGGACCTTGGAACGGGCGGATTCCTCCGCGCTGTTGCCGACGGCGTTTTGCGCTTCGGTGTTGGCGCTCGTGTCTGGATCGACGAAATCGTGTCACGCGACGGGGTCGATTCGACGGCGGCGCTGTTCTCTGAAACCCAGGCCCGCGTCCTCGTCTCGGTCGCCCGCGAGGACGACGTCAAGTTCCGTGGGCTGTGTGACGGACGCAACGTTCCCGTGCTTCGAGTCGGCGTGACGGACTCGACGTCCAACAGCCTCGAAGTTCAGGGACTCTTCGACATCCCCGTCGCTGAATTGTCGCGTATCCACCGCGGCACACTGCCGGCGCACTTCGGTGCTGTCGTCGGCGGCTAGTCGTCGGTTACACGGGGCTGCCGAGCGGTAACGTGACGCAGACAGAGGAGTTCGAATGATTGACGAGTCACGGTTCTTGGTGCGCAGCGCCGATTACGAGGAATGGTTGCGCGTGCGCGCCAACGGAGTAACGGCGACCATGGTGTCCAAGGCGTTCGACGAAAAGGGCTTCAACGAGATCCTCGCCCAGATGGCTGACCCGACTCCGATTGCAGACAACGGCTACATGAAGTTCGGCCGCGACCAGGAGCCTCACATCATCGAGCGCCTGCAAGAACGTTTCGACATCGAAGGAAACGACTGGCTCATCGCGTCGGAAGACGCCCAGTGGCGCATGGCCACCCCCGACGGGCTGTCACCCGACCACGGGCGCATTGTCGAAGTCAAAACCACTGGCCGTGACTGGGGTCGATACGACTGGGTGCCGATTCATTACCAACGCCAGGTTCAGTGGCAGTTGTATGTCACGGGTGCCGAGGAATGCGTGTTCGCCTGGATGCTGCGCAGCACCGCCCCCGACAAGTCGTTCGTCCCCGCGTGGCCCGGACCCAAATACGTCACCGTCAAGCGTCAACAGCGCATGATCGATGCGTGCATCGAGGTCGCAGAGAAGCTTTACGCGGCTCGCCCCAACGCCTAGTTGGCTTCGTCGTCCGCGAGTTTTTCGTGGTGACGAATGACCTCAGCGACGATGAAGTTCAGGAACTCCTCGGCGAAGGCCGGGTCGAGGTTCGCGTCTTCAGCGAGTCGACGAAGACGAGCAATCTGATCGGCTTCGCGTTGCTTGTCTGATGCGGGCAAACCAGCCTGGGCCTTGAGTCGGCCGACCTGTTGCGTGAACTGGAACCGCTCGGCAAGCATGTGGACGAGCGCAGCATCAACGTTGTCGATGCTCTGGCGCAATGCGCTCAGCTTTGCTGCCGTTTCCTGGTCCATACCGTCAGCCTACAAAGTGACGCGCCCGGACCGTTAACCGGCCCGGGCGCGTGTTTACCCCACCCCTGGGGAACCTAATCGTCGTCCTCGTCTTCGGACTCTTCCTCTTCGGACTCTTCTTCGTCCTCGGGCTCTTCCTCTTCTTCGGCTTCCTCTTCGTCACGGCCATTGCCAGAGTTGTTGGTGCCGTTCGGGCTTCGGTTGGACGAGTTTCCCGACTTGTCGTCTGAGTTGCTGCTCTTCTCCGTTGAATTCGGGTTTGGTGTTCGCTCGTCGTCGTCTGCTGACTCGGCGGCACCTTCGTCCGGAACTCCGTCGCCGTTTGCGTCAGTGAAGGTCTCGATGACGTCTCGGGGATCGCCATTGGCGTCGAGTAAGTCGCCTACAGAACTGACCAGATCGCCGTTTAGTTCCGTTGCGTCAAGTTCGTCAGCGACGCTGGCAACAAACTCGGCGCTCGCCTCAACCCCGAGATTGTCGAGGACTACCTCGATGATCGCGCGCTTGATGTCGAGTTCGACGGCTGCCGAAGCGGGCGTGGCCAGGCCGACCACGGCGGTCATGGCGATAAGCGCCCGAACGATGATGTTTTTCACTGTGCCGCGTCCGCTTCTGCGCGCTGGCGCCATAGGTCGAGATTTCCCTCGCCAATCGCCGTTCGCGCGGCTGCTACTTCGGCCGGTGTGACGGTCCCGTCTGCGAGTGCCTTGTCCACATCGCCGGCGACGAGGACAACGGCGGCAAGCACAACGCCCTTGGCGGTGACGTCGGTTCCAAGGTCAGCGGTGAGAATGTCGTTGCCGTCGATGATGCTCGTCGTCTCGGTTGGCACAGAGGTCGAACAGGCAGACAACGTCAGTGGAAGCGCACACGCGAGAGCGACTGTTATCGCTGCAATCTGTCGACGCATGTCACACCTTTCGTTCGTCCTTTCATCGTATGAACCTCGCGAAGGTTGCGGAGGCGTCTTGGATGTTTCTTGGACGAATCTTTGACGACGTGTTTAGTCGAGCAGGTCGTGCAGGATGATGATCTCGTCACGAGCCGGACCGACGCCAATGGCCGAGAAGCGGGCGCCCGACATTGCCTCGATGGCGCGCACGTACTTCTGTGCGTTTGCGGGAAGGTCGTCGAAGTTGCGTGCGCCGGTGATGTCTTCGGTCCAACCGGGGAACGATTCGTAAATCGGTGTTGCGTGGTGGAAGTCGGACTGGTTGACGGGGACTTCGTCCATTCGGACACCGTCGACGTCGTACGCGACGCACACGGGAATTTCGTCAAGACCCGTGAGAACGTCGAGCTTGGTAAGGACGAAGTCGGTCACACCGTTGATTCGTGCCGAATAGCGTGCGATCGGGGCGTCGTACCAACCGCAACGGCGAGGGCGGCCGGTGGTCGTTCCGTATTCGTGACCAACGCTGCGCAGGCGTTCACCCGACTCGTCGTGCAGTTCGGTCGGGAACGGTCCAGAGCCAACGCGGGTCGTGTACGCCTTGATGATTCCGATGACGCGCGAGAATTCACCCGGTCCGATGCCCGATCCCGTCGATGCGCCGCCCGCGGTCGAGTTCGACGAGGTGACGAACGGATATGTTCCGTGGTCGACGTCGAGCATCGTCGCCTGGCCACCTTCGAAGAGGACCGTCTTGCCGGCGCGCAGTGCGGTGTGCAATTCGAGCGCCGTGTCGGTCACCATCGGGCGAAGGCGATCCGCGTAGGACAGAAGTTCGGTCACGATTTCCTCGGCGGCAATCGCACGGCGGTTGTAAATCTTGACGAGAAGGTGGTTCTTCGCTTCGAGAGCGCCCTCGACTTTCTGGCGAAGGATGTTCTCGTCGAACAAGTCCTGAACGCGAATTCCAACGCGGTTGATCTTGTCGGCGTACGTCGGGCCGATTCCGCGACCGGTGGTGCCGATCTGTCGCTTGCCCAGGAAACGCTCGTTGACCTTGTCAAGGGTGCGGTGGTAGGACGTGATGATGTGAGCGCTGGACGAGACACGCAACTTTGAGACGTCGATTCCGCGCGAGGACAGAGCGTCGAGTTCCTCGAACAAGACCTCGGGGTCGATGACGACACCGTTCGCGATGACGGGGACGACGCCTTCGGTCAGGATTCCCGACGGAAGAAGGTGCAGTGCGTACTTTTCGTTGCCGATGACGACCGTGTGACCCGCGTTGTTTCCGCCGTTGAACTTGACGACGTAGTCGATGCGACCCGACATCGTGTCGGTGGCTTTACCCTTACCCTCGTCGCCCCACTGGGCTCCGATGATGACGACTGCGGGCATGGCAAGTCCTTTGTTAGGCGAACTTGTCCAGTTTACCGCTTTGCTGTGACGTGCTCCCGAATCCACGAGTGCATGATGATGGCTGCGGCGGCTGACGCATTGAGTGATCGGGTCGATCCGAACTGGGTGATTTCGACCACGACATCGCTCGCCGCGATCGCTTCGGGCGATAGCCCTGGCCCTTCTTGACCGAACAGAAGCACACACGCACGCGGCAGACTCGTCGTGTCAATGGACACCGAACCGGGAACGTTGTCGACGCCGATGATCGGCAGTTTTTCCGCGCAACACCAGTCGACGAAGTCGTCGATGGTGGGGTGGTGAAGGACGTGCTGGTAACGGTCGGTCACCATCGCACCGCGTTTGTTCCAGCGGCGACGGCCGACAATGTGAACCGTTCGAGCGGCGAAGGCGTTTGCGGTTCGCACGATTGACCCGATGTTGAGATCGTGCTGCCAGTTTTCGATGGCGACGTGAAAGTCGTGGCGCTTGGTGTCGAGGTCGGCGACGATCGCGTCCATCGTCCAGTACCGGTACTCGTCCGTGACGTTGCGAGTGTCACCGCGTTCTAGGAGTTCGCGGTCGTACTTGGCGTCCGTTGGCCACTCGCCGATCCACGGACCGACGCCGTGCGTGCTCAGCTCGTCGCTGGGCGAATCGGGGGTCTCGGCGGTCACTCTGTTAACTTAGGGGAATGACTACGGCGCGCGTTCTGCACGGTGACAACCTCACCGCGATGCGGGCGATGCCCGACGAATCCTTCCAACTCGTGTACATGGACCCGCCGTTCAACACCGGGCGCCGGCAGGAACGCCAGCAGACGAAGATGGTGCGCAGCGAGGACGGGTCGCGGACAGGCTTTCAGGGCCGCTCGTACGACACGGTCAAGGGCACTCTGTACGGGTATGACGATTCGTTCGAGGACTATTGGGAGTTCCTCGAGCCGCGGTTGGTCGAAGCCCACCGGCTCTTGCGGGATTCCGGCACGCTGTACGTCCATCTCGACTATCGCGAGGCGCATTACGCCAAGGTCGCGCTCGACGCTTTGTTCGGTCGCGAGAGTTTTCTCAACGAGATCATTTGGGCGTACGACTACGGCGCGAAGTCGACCCGCAAATGGCCGACGAAACACGACACCATCCTGGTTTACGTCAAGAATCCGAAGACGTACTTTTTCGACTCAACCGCCGTCGACCGCGAGCCGTACATGGCTCCTGGTTTGGTGACGCCCGAGAAAGTTGAACGCGGAAAGTTGCCCACAGACGTGTGGTGGCACACGATTGTGTCGCCAACGGGGAACGAAAAAACGGGTTATGCGACCCAAAAGCCGCTCGGGATTTTGCGCCGCATCATTCAGGCGTCGAGCGCCGAGGGCGACCCGGTTTTGGATCCCTTCGCGGGAAGCGGAACGACGGGTGCG
The DNA here is from genome assembly GCA_964637095.1 of uncultured Gulosibacter sp. Lineage (GTDB taxonomy): Bacteria > Actinomycetota > Actinomycetes > Actinomycetales > Microbacteriaceae > MWH-TA3. The sequence continues at coordinate 274,641 of CAZWTW010000001.1, read as the reverse complement.
GCCGCGGTTGAACTCGGCAGGACGGTTGTTCTCGTCGACGAATCACCCGACGCAATCGCCGTAATCGAACAGCGACTCGGCGTCACCGCCGAGCCCGTGGCTACGGAGTAGGTTCCGCGCCCGTTCCGGCGACAGAGCCGGTGATCGGGGATGCATCGGCGAGCGTCACGAAGCAGTAGTACTCGGTGTCACCGGCGTCCCACTGTTCTTGCGTCGGTGCGTAGGCCGTGCTGATCTGAATGTTCGGGTACGCGCCGGCGAGGCTCAGGTCGAGGATGCCCTGTGCTGAACACGCGGTTTCCGACAGCGCGGCGGCCTGTTCGACACCGGGGAATGTTCCACCGGTTCCTTCGGCAAGGTCGCCCACCGCAACGAGTTGGGCTGCGTGCGGGGTGGTGCAATCGACAACCTCGAACGATTCAGACCAGGCTCCGGGGAACGGGTCGATGCATTCGCCGCCGAACAGTTGGTTCCACGCCCACGTGCCTAGTTCACGGGTTGCGGTCGCGCTGCTTTCTTCGGTTGCCGTTGGTTCAGGGGCTGCGGTTCCGCCACCCAGAGTTGAACCCAGGACGAAACCGCCGATACCCAGAAGCACAGCAAGCCCACCGGCGATGCCATAGGTGACGACGTTCGCGGGGATTCCAGCCTTGACCGGCTTCTCGGGCGTCTCGTCGCTCGCCGCGACAGGCTCGCGGACCATGCGGATCGTGTCCGCAGCGACGGGCGGGGAAATCAGAGCGGTCGTCGCTTCAGCAAACTTGTCCTCGCCGAACAGTGATTCGAGTCCGTCGACCGAGCCCGTCGGAGTTGGGTCAGCAATCGGCGCAACCACCGTCGGAGCGTCAACAAGATCGAGCGCCTCGGTCGGGTTCGCCTCAACGTGTTCCAGCGCCGCACTTTCGGTCGGCTGAATCATCGGGACGGTCTCTTCCGGAATGTCAATGATGTCGGTCGGCTCGGTCTGCGGCTCGGAATCGGCCATTGAGAAGACCGCGAACGGGTCGGGGTCGCTGTCGTCGGCCGCCGAGTCATCTCCGAAATCAACAACGGGCAGGAACGCTTGTGGGGGAACGGTCGATTCGGTTTCAAAATCGAGATCGAGCTCGTTGTGTCGAACCGGCTCTTCCTGTTCGGGGGTCGGTGTCACGCCGAACGGGTTCGCGGCCGGTCGTGCAGCATCGGGTGCGACGCCGTTGTCGCCTCGAAGTGCGCGATCGAACGCGTCCTTCAGCCAGTCAGAATCTTCTTGACGCTTGTCGTCGCTCATTCGAGTCCCAACTCCTTCAACCCCAGTGCTGCGCGGTATTCGTAACCGGCACCTTCGATGATTTCGCGAGCGCCAGTGTCGCGGTCGACGACCACCGCAACGGCAACAACAATCGCGCCTTCGCGCTCGAGCGCTTCGGCGGCTTTGATGGGGCTTCCGCCCGTCGTCGACGTGTCCTCGAGGACGATGACGCGCTTGCCCTTGAGGTCAGGCCCTTCGACCTGCTTGCCGCGGCCGTGGTCCTTGGGTTCCTTGCGCACGACGAACGCGTCATAGGTTTTGCCGGCGAGAACGCCTCGGTGCAGCACGGCGGATGCGATGGGGTCGGCCCCCATGGTCAGTCCGCCGACGGCTGCGATGTCGGGAATGTCCGCGATCAGATCGACCATGACGTCACCGATCAGCGGTGCGACTCGGTGGTCGAGGCTGACCTTGCGCAAATCGATGTAATAGGTGGCCTTTTTGCCGCTGGTGAGGGTGAAGTCACCGAAAAACACCGCGTTCTCGCGGATGAGGGCGGCCAGTTCCGTGCGTGCGTAAGTCACCCCACCACTCTATCCGACCGCCTAAACTCGCACCTGTGCGCATTGCAACCTGGAACATCAACTCGATTCGAATGCGAGTCGATCGCGTCGCGGATTGGCTGCATGCCTCTGACGTCGACGTCCTTGCGCTTCAAGAGACCAAGTGTCGTGATGACCAGTTCCCCGAGGACGTTCTCGCCGCCGCGGGTTACGAGGTCGCGCATCACGGTCTGAGCCAGTGGAACGGCGTCGCGCTTGTCTCACGGCTCGGCTTTTCTGACATAACCGTTGGGTTCGACGGGATGCCCGGCTTCGCGAAAGATCACGCTGGCGAGGGCGAGCCGCCACTCGAGGCCCGCGCCATCGGCGCAACCGTCGGCGGGGTCCGCCTGTGGAGCCTTTACGTTCCCAACGGGAGGTCGCTCGACGACCCCCACTTCGACTACAAACTGCGGTGGTTGGACGCGCTGCGGACCGCAACTGCGGCCGAGATGACGACTCACGACCGGCTCGCCATCATGGGCGACTTCAACATTGCTCCCCTTGACGCGGATTGCGGCGACCCGCGCATGATTGTGGGCCAGTCGACCCACGTTTCTCCCGTCGAACGGTCATCGTTTGCCGAGTTCGAGGCGATGGGGCTGTACGACGTCGTTCGACCGACCGTTCCGACCGGATACACCTATTGGGACTACAAGAACATGGCGTTCCCGCGAGACGAAGGGTTGCGAATCGACTTCATTTTGGGGTCGGCGGGATTCCGCGACGCCGTGACAGATGCCTTCATCGATCGCGATCAGCGCAAGGGCGAACAGCCCTCGGACCACGTCCCGGTCGTGGTGGAGATTTCCGAATCGGGTTCCGAATCGGACGACGACGACCGTCCGATGTTCTGGTAAACCGGCCGACACCTCGCTCGTACACTGAGAAACATGGCTGCTCGACAGGAACCCCGGCGCCGATTCGGGTCAACCGTCAGCGCTGACCTGGTTGCCGGAGCAACCGTCGCAGTCGTGGCACTTCCCCTCGCACTCGGCTTCGGAATCACGTCAGGCGCCGGGGCTGCATCCGGCTTGGCGACAGCGATTGTCGCTGGGTTCATCGCAGCCGTCGCCGGGGGTTCCCGCTTCCAAGTGAGTGGGCCGACCGGCGCAATGACGGTCATTCTTGTTCCCATCGTCGCCAGCCTCGGGGTGGAGGCCTTGCTTCCACTCGGATTGATGTCGGGGCTCATCGTCATCGCGTTCGGCTTGCTGCGGCTCGGTCGGTTCATCGAGAAGGTGCCGTGGTCGGTGATGGAGGGCTTCACACTCGGCATCGCCCTCGTGATCGCGTGGCAACAGGTCGAACTCATTGCGCCATACGTTCCCGCTACCGTGGCTCTCGTCATTGCGACGCTCGGAATCAAGTTGCTGTGGAGCCGCTACCGGGGGCGAAGCCGATGGACAAGGGGAATCCCCGCGAGCGCCGTCGCCGTCGTCCTTGTAACCGCAACGAGCGCGGTCGCCCGGCTCGAAACTCCGACAATCGGGGCTCTTCCCGCTTCGGACATCTTCACGTTCCCCGGCGAATTTCCAACGTTCAACCTAGGCGCCCTGGTTGCGCCTGCGTTATCGATCGCGTTGCTCGCCGCTATTGAATCACTGCTCGCCGCTCGCGTCGCCGATTCACTGGGGCACACGGCACATCCAGACGAACGGCCGACACACAGCCCCAATCGTGAACTCGTCGGGCAGGGCCTCGCGTCGCTCGGATCCGCACTCTTCGGCGGAATGCCCGCAACGGGCGCGATTGCGCGAACCGCCGTCAACGTTCACGCGGGCGCCCAAACGAAATGGGCGGCTGCATTTCACGCGGTGTTCCTCGTCGTGTTGGTGTTCGCCCTCGCCCCACTCGTGTCGGCAATTCCCATCGCCGCGTTGGCGGGAGTTCTGCTGGGAACATCGATTCGAATTGCAAACCCCTCGTCAATTCGCGAGAACCTGCGGACGACGTGGCCCAACGTCCTCTCCTTCATCGTGACCGCGGCGGCCGTGTTCACGATTGACCTGATCTGGGGAATTGTCATCGGGATGGCTGTTTACGCCATCTGTACGACCATCAGGACGCGGGCGCAAGCAACAACGCGATGACGAGCATCACGGGCAACGCAAGAATCGTCGTCAGCGCAATGGTGTCGCGGGCCGTCCGATCGGAAAGTCCGTATCGCATCGTGTAGTTCTGGGCGTTGAAGCCCGTCGGAAGAGCGAGCAGCAGGGTCACGACCCACGTGCTGTTCGCTTCCAGGTGAAAAACCTGGCTCGCAAGGAACCAACCCGCGGCCGGCATGACCACGAGCTTCACGAGAGTTGCCATCACAACGGGTCCGCGGTTTCCGCGCGCGAAAATGGTGTCGCCGTGGAACGTCATGCCCAGCAGCAACAAGGCAAGCGGAACGGATGCAGACCCGACGAGATGCAGGGGCTCGGCGATCACGAATGGGACTTCCCACCCAGCGAGGCCGACCATTGCGCCGAGCACGCTTGCGATGATGATGGGGTTGGTCAACGGTTGCGTGAGTACCGACTTCACCGTCACCTGGCCATTTGCAGCGTGGTCAAAGATTGCCAACAGGACCGGGCTCACGACAAGCAATTGAAAGAGCATCACGGGCGTTGACAGTGTGGCGTCACCCAAGACGTAGGTCGCCAGAGGAATTCCGACGAAGTTCGCGTTCATGTAAGACGCGCTAGTCGCTGTGGCGACAGCCGTTGCGAACTGTTCACGGAACAGCACACGTGCAAGGAATGCGGCGAGAACCAGCCCAACGACCGACACCACGGCAATCACGGGGAAATATGTGGACAGCAGCACGCTGACATCCGCGGTTGACAACGCCGTGAAAAACAGTGCCGGTGTCGCGATGAAGAACGTTAGTCGATGAACCAATTTCACTGCGGATTCATCGAAGAACGCCGTTCGACGCAGAACATACCCGGCAATCGCGATGAGCGCGATGACCGCGTAGCCCTGCGCAACCTGCTCCATGCGTCAATTATTGCGTCATGTGGTTAACGGGAGGTTGCGAGAAGTTGACATATTTCGCCAGTCTGGACGACCGCAACTTCGTGCTAGCGAACGAACTCGCTGGCGTCCTTGCGTTCACGGGGTGCGAATTCGCGCTCGGCGACCTCGTCGGAGACGGTGGCCGGATCCGCCGCAATTCCTGCGGCGATGACGGTCACAACCTCGAGCGGTTCGTGAACACCGAGGGCCTCGGTGATTGCTTCAATGTCGAAGCCGCCCATCTGGTGAAGGCTGATTCCGTCCGCCTGTGCCTGGATGGACAGGTGTGCGACGGCCTGCCCGAGGTCATAACGAGCGAAGGCGTTCTGGCGACCCGACGCGGTCAGGGTGTGGGTGACCGTCACGATCAATGCACTGGCGTGAGGTGCCCACGACGCGTTGAAGCCCGACAGGGTTGCGGCAATCTTCTCGAACGTCTCGTCGCCACGGAATCCGACAATGAAGCTCCACGGCTGCAAGTTGTTTGCCGACGGCGCCCAGCGGGCAGCCTCGAAGGCGGGGCTGAGGTCGGCCATGGTGAGAGTCGCGTCCTGGTCGAACGCGCGGGGGCTCCAGCGCTCGGCGAGAACATCAAGGATGGGGAAGTTGGTTGGTGCGCGACGAGTCATGACTGCCTTCTGTTTATGGGTTGATTAGTTCCACCATGAGCGGCGCCACAGCACCACTTGGTTGGACTTCTTGGTGCGGGTTCCCGCGCGAAGCGGGATGACCTCGCCAGCCTGGCCGGCTGCGAAGACGCGGCCGCCGGGACGAGAGAGAACCTCGTCCGCGATGATTCCTTCGAGTTCGCGAACCCGGTCGGACAATACTCGAACTGCGTTTTCCAGTTCAAGGATGCGCTTGATGCCTTCGAGGTTGAGCCCCTCGGTGGACAGGCGCTGTACTTCGCGCAATTGGACGACGTCGCGCATGGAATAGCGGCGCGATTGGCCAGCCGTTCGCGTCGGACTGACCAGCCCCAGGCGGTCGTACTGACGCAGCGTTTGCGGGTGCATTCCCGCGAGCTCTGCCGCTTGCGCGATGGGGAAGATGGGGTCGTTTTCGGTGAACATGCGCTGGCCTAACTTTCGGCCTTGCCATAGAGGGCGTCGCGCGGATTCTCACCGTCGGTCGCTGCGGCGAACTTCTCAATCAGCGACTTCGCTTGGTCGTCGACCTTCTCCGGAGTGACAATCAAGATAGTGGCGAGCAGGTCACCCTTTTTGCCCTTGACGGAAATCCCGCGATCGCGGACTCGGAGGACCCGACCGCTGGGAGTGTTCGCGGGAACCTTGACCTTGACGCGCTCGCCGTCGAGCGTCGGGACTTCGATCGTGGCGCCGAGGATTGCCTCGGGGATTGTCACGGGGACGTCGACGCGAATGTTCGCGCCGTCGCGCGTGAAGACGGGGTGGTCGGTGACCGTCACGGTGAGGATCAGGTCGCCCACAGGGCCACCGGTCATGCTCGCTTCGCCCTTGCCGCGGACGCGAATCTTCTGCTTGTCGGCGACGCCGGCGGGGATTGCGACGTGCATCGGCCTTGAACCGGACGACTCGAGAGTCACCTCGCCACCGTTCATCGCCGTGCGGAAGTCGATGGTGATTGCCGCGGTGAGGTCGGCGCCCTTGCGGGGGCTTCCTCCGCCGCGCTGACCGCCACCGAAGGGGTTTCCACCGCCGCCGAACTGTCCTCCGAAGAGGTCGTCCTGTCCAGATTGGAAACGAACGCGGTTGTTGCCGCCACCGCCGAAGAGGTTGCCGAACATGTCTTCGAAACCGCCCTGGCCGCCGGCTCCGGTCCCACCAGCGGTGAAACGTGCGCCGCCACCCATCGCGCGAACCTGGTCGTATTCCTGGCGCGTGGCCGAGTCGGACAAGACCGTGTATGCCTCGGATATCTCCTTGAAGCGCGCTTCGGCCTTCTTGTCGTCCGGGTTCGAATCGGGGTGGAACTGTCGAGCGAGCTTGCGATAAACCTTCTTCAGTTCGGCGTCGGAGACACCCTTCGAGACGCCAAGGACCTTGTAGAAGTCCTTTTCGAACCAATCCTGACTAGCCATTGGCGCCCCTCCCTTCGCTACTCGGCCGGAGCCGCGACAGCGACCTTGGCGGGACGAAGAAGGCGATCGCCCATGATGTAACCGATTTCGATGACATCCGCGACGGTCTCACTCGTTGCACCAGGCGTCGGAAGTTTCGCGATTGCCTCGTGACGGTTGGGGTCGAATGCTTCGCCGACTTCACCGACAGCGTTGACACCGAAACGTTCAAACCCGGCGCGAATCTTCTGTGCGACGATTTCCAGCGGGCTGCCGGCGAGGTCGCCGTGTGAATCGGCGCGGTTGAGATCATCCATCGCGGGAAGAAGGGCGCGAATTACCTCGGCGATGACGACGTCGCGGTTAGCGGCGCGGTCGCGCTCGACGCGGTTTCGGAAGTTGGCGAGTTCCGCCTCTGCACGAGCCGCGCGGTCCTTGTACTCCTCGACGAGGTTGCGTTCGATGTCACTGAGTAGCGACTCGAGCAGGTTCTCGGCGTTCGATTCGGTTGCCTCGTCCGCGAGCGACTGTTCGCCGTCCTCGGTCGGGGTGGGTTCCCCCGCCTCGCCCTGTTCGGGCTCGGTCGGGGGAACTTCCTCGTTGTTCTGTTCGTCCGACATTTACTTCTTGTCGTCCTCGTCGTCCACAACCTCGGCGTCGATGATGTCCTCATCGTCGGCGGGTGCTTCGGCGGCGTCACCAGCGGCGGCATCCTGCGAGGCGTAAATCGCTTCGCCGATCTTGCCCTGGCTTCCCTGGAGTCGCTCGACCGCAGCGTCAACCGCTGCATCGTCGGTTCCAGCAAGCGCCGTCTTGAGTGCGTCGACGTCTGCGCGAACCTCGGACTTGAGGTCATCGCTGAGCTTGTCGGCGTTCTCGTCAAGAACCTTCTCGACCGAGTACACCATCTGCTCGGCGACGTTGCGCTTCTCGGCGGCTTCGCGGCGGGCGTGGTCCTCGTTCGCGTGCTCTTCCGCTTCGCGGATCATGCGCTCGATGTCCTCGGACGACAGCGACGAACCACCGGTGATGGTCATCGACTGTTCCTTGCCCGTTCCCTTGTCCTTGGCGGACACGTGGACGATTCCGTTGGCGTCGATGTCAAAGGTGACCTCGATCTGCGGAACGCCGCGGGGTGCCGGGGCGATTCCCGTGAGTTCGAAGTTTCCGAGCGACTTGTTGTCACGAGTGAAGTCGCGCTCGCCCTGGAACACCTGGATCGACACGGACGGCTGGTTGTCGTCTGCGGTCGTGAAGGTCTCTGAACGCTTGGTCGGGATGGCCGTGTTGCGCTCGATGAGCTTGGTCATGATTCCGCCCTTGGTCTCGATTCCGAGGCTCAGCGGGGTGACGTCGATGAGGAGAACGTCCTTGCGCTCGCCCATGAGGACACCGGCCTGCAGCGATGCACCGACGGCGACGACCTCGTCCGGGTTGACGCCCTTGTTCGCTTCCTTGCCGGCGAGCTTCTTGACGAGCTCGGCAACTGCTGGCATACGGGTCGATCCACCGACGAGTACGACGTGGTCGATCTCGGAAACCTTGATCTTGGCTTCCTTGATGACGTCCTCGAACGGCTTGCGGGTGCGCTCGAGCAGATCCGCGGTGAGTTCTTCGAACTTCGCGCGGGTGATCGTCTCGTCGAGGTTGGCTGGGCCGTTCTCGGTCAGCGACAGGTAGGGCAGCTGGACGGACGCGCTCATCGAGGACGAGAGTTCCTTCTTTGCCTGCTCGGCCGCTTCCTTGAGTCGCTGCTTGGCGATCTTGTCGCCCGACACGTCAACGCCGGTCGTTTCCTTGAACTTCTTGGCGAGGTAGTCGACGAGACGTGCGTCCCAGTCGTCTCCACCGAGGCGGTTGTCACCGGCGGTCGAACGAACCTGAATGGTGCTGAAGTCATCGTCCTTGCCCACTTCGAGCAGCGAAACGTCGAACGTTCCACCACCGAGGTCGAAAACGAGGATGAGTTCGTCTTCCTTGCCCTTGTCCAGACCGTACGCGAGTGCGGCCGCGGTGGGCTCGTTGATGATGCGGAGGACGTTGAGTCCCGCAATCTCTCCGGCTTCCTTGGTCGCTTGACGCTCGGCGTCGTTGAAGTATGCCGGAACGGTGATGACCGCGTCCGTGACCTTCTCGCCGAGGTAGGTTTCGGCGTCGCGCTTGAGCTTGCCGAGGATGCGCGCGGAAACTTCCTGCGCGGTGTACTTCTTGTCGTCAACGTCCTGGGTCCAGGTCGTTCCCATGTGACGCTTCACCGATGAGATTGTGCGGTCGACGTTGGTGACGGCCTGACGCTTCGCGGTTTCGCCGACGAGAACTTCGCCGTCCTTCGCGAATGCGACGATCGACGGGGTGGTGCGGAATCCTTCGGCGTTGGCGATAACCGTCGGTTCGCCACCTTCGAGGACCGCAACGACCGAGTTCGTCGTTCCGAGGTCAATTCCTACAGCTCGTGCCATGATATTTCTCCTTCAAGTTGAGCCTTGTTGTATCAACTTTGACACCGGTCGCGAAGTTTGTCAAGTCGAAAGGGCAAAACCTGCGCGTATGTCGCTCAAGTTTCGAGGCGAACAAACTCCTTTTAGTTTCGTGTCGCTCCTGATACAGTGGAAAAACCCTCGAAAGGATCCCTTGTGAACAACACCTCCCGCACCGCCGGCGCCATCCTCGGACTTGCCGCTATCGCCACTTTCTCTGTCGCACTCCCCGCCTCCGCCGCAAACGTGGCCGAGTGGGGCGTCTTTGAAGACAGCCTCACTGCGGACGGTGCGCTGCTTTTCACTAACCCCGACTTCCCCGACGCCGAAATCATGGTCTCTAGCGAAAACACATACTCCTTCCTCAGTCCTGCGGAAGAGAACGAAGGCTTCACAAGTGCGGATCCCGTCGGGGCGCTGGTCGGTGCAAATTACGATTCGACGGACAGCCTCTTCCTCAAGATTGAAACCGCCGCCGACAACAACCAAGAGACAGTGACCGAGATCACCTTCGACAGCCCGGTTCCGGCCGACCAACTCGTTCTCGCAATTAGCGACATCGACTCCGATTACACCGAAGTCACGATGCTCGACGCGGAGGACAGTGACGTGTCCGCGGAAGACATCGTCGGTACGGCAACGACTACCGGATTCAACTGGGACGACCCTTCGGACACGGAAAACATCCCCAATGTCGCACTTGAAGATGCAACGACCGTCTCAATGGGCACCGCTCCGGACGGAACCGACGGCTCGACTGGATGGGTTCGCCCCTCTGTTGCCGTTTCCCAAATCACCATCAGCACGTGGACTGAAGACGGAAACAACAGCTCACAGCGCATCTGGGTAGGTCAAGTCATCGAGGACACCTCGAGTGACAACCTTGCCGACACCGGTGTGAGCGACTCGTTGTACCTCACGGCAGTTGCCGGAGGAGCAATCCTCGCAGTGGGCGGCGCAATCGCACTTCGTCGCCGCGGAAACATCTCGTAAGCAGTCCGCAAAAACTGTTTGCTCATGACCCTCACGCGAGTAGCGTGGGGGTCATGACTGTTAACAACGAAGTTCAGCCCAAGATCCCTTTCCACCAGACGTTCTCGTGGGCGATGTGGGACTGGGCAACGCAACCCTTCTGGACGGTCATCACGACGTTCGTCTTCAGCGTGTACGTCACGAGTGTGTACTTCATTTCTCCCGAACTCGCGGCACTGGCCGAGGACGACCCGAGCCAGGTCACCGCACTCGCAGGTCTGACGTCAACTCTCGGGTGGGCCACCGGAGCCGCGGGTGTCATCATCGCGATCCTCGCTCCGATGTTGGGGCAGCGGGCTGACCGCAGTGGACGCCGGAAGCGTTCAGTTCTCACCAACACGGTGATCATCGCCGTTATCCAGGCGATGATGTTCTTCGTCGCCGCCGACCAAGCGTTCTTCCTGTTCGGGGTCATCCTGCTCGCGGCAGGAAACGTGTTCGCGGAAATCGCGGCCGTTAGCTACAACTCGATGCTGAATCAGGTGTCAACCCCCGCCACTCGAGGTCGCGTCTCTGGTCTCGGATGGGGACTCGGTTACATCGGTGGAATCTTCGCTCTTGTCGTCGTTGTCTTCGGATTCGTCCAGGGCGACTGGTTCGGGCTGGGCGACACCCCCGGAATTGGCATTCGCGCGGCCGCGGTGATGTGTGCGGTGTGGACGATGATCTTCACGATTCCGATGTGGTTGTTCGTCCCCGAAAACGTTGTGTCGAACCCCGAGCCGAAGATCGGCATCGTTGATTCCTACAAGAGACTATTCCGTCAGGTTGGCGAGTTGCGCCGCACCAGCAACCACACGTTCCGCTTCCTCGTTGCCAGCGCCGTTTACCGCGACGGCCTAGCCGGCGTCTTCACCTTCGGTGGCGTTATTGCGGCGTCCATCTATGGCTTCACGTTCACGCAGGTCATGATCTTCGGAATCGCCGCCAACCTCGTCGCCGGTGTTTCCACAATCGTCTCGGGTCGACTCGATGACCGCTTCGGTGCTCGTCACGTCATTCTGTATTCGCTCGGCTCACTCGTCGTTCTAGGAACCGCCGCGTTCATCCTCAAGGATGCGGGCGCTGCGGCGTTCTGGGCTGTCGGGCTGTTGCTCTCGACGTTCGTTGGACCTGCGCAGGCGGCTTCGCGCTCGTTCCTCGCTCGCGTCGCGCCGGCTGGGCGCGAAGGTGAAATCTTCGGACTCTATGCGACCACTGGTCGCGCTGCATCGTTCCTCGCACCAACTGCGTGGGCCGCGTTGATCGCAGCGACCGGCGACACCGCCTGGGGGATTCTGGGAATCGTCCTCGTGCTTGCCGTCGGCTTCCTTCTCATGCTCGGAGTTGGCCGACTCGGTCGCTAGTTCGCTCTTTTCAACTGAGGCCCGCGCGTAAGCGTTGGGCCTCAGTTATTTGTCCGAGAAGTACGTGAGCAGCGCAAGTGTCACGACGATTCCCGCGATGAAGTTGAGTGCGAGGAATCGGCGCCATCCTCGGTTCGCATCTTCGGCATTTGAATCCGTTACGTTCCACCACGGTGACACCGCGACAACGTAAATCAGAGCGACGGGCGCGACCCACGGCGCGTAGCCGGGGGACACCGCGAGCAGGCCGCCGGCAAGGACGTAACACGCGATTGCGAAACGGACGGTCCAGGCGGCGCCCATGACGGTTGCGATGGACGCCAATCCTGCTTCGCGATCAGCGACGACGTCCTGGACCGCACCGAATGCGTGAGAGGCGAGCCCCCAGAGGAAGAAGGCCGCCAAGATCATCCACTCGGCGGTGTCTACCGATCCGGTCGCAAGGACGATGGCGTACAAGGCCGGGCTGACGAAGTGAGTGCTTGAGGTGAGCGAATCGAGGAAGGGCTTCTCTTTGAATCGCAGGCCTTTCACGGAGTAGGCGACAACCGCGAAGAGCGAACCAACTAGCACTGCGTTCGCGGCGACGGAACCGATGGCGAAGAGATATACCGCAAACGGAATACACAGAATCGCGCTCGTCCACAAAACCGGAATATGAAACTCCGGCTTCAGTACAGCGCCTTCCAGGCCACCTTTACGGGGGTTCCGCATGTCGGATTCGTAATCGAAGACGTCGTTGATGCCGTACATCAAGACGTTGTAGGGAATGAGGAAGAACAGCGCTCCAATGACGAGGGTGAGGTCGATGCGCGCGGTCGTCATGAGGTACGCCGCCGAGAACGGGTACGCGGTGTTGACCCAGGACAGCGGCCGCGAGGATTGCAAAAGGGTCCGCGCGAGCCTCATCGGGCTACCTTGCGTTCAAGGATCCGCCACAGGCTCGCGGCCAGCATCACGGCGACGAACGTGTACAGAAAGTCCTCGATCGGGGCGTGCCCGATTCGGATTCCGAGGATTCGTGATTCGTCATACGCGACAAGGCCTGACCAGATGATGAGGTTGTCAAAGATCGCGGTGGCTCCGAGGAGGGCCAAAATCGGGAGAACGAGTGCGCGGAGTTTGAGCCCAAACTTCCATCGCGCAAGGGCGGTCAGCCCAATCGCCCACGCAAGGAATGGGACTGACATCTCGAGATACGTCGTATTCATCGGCGACGCTCTGCCAATTGAAACGCGACGAGTGCGAGATGCGTCAGAAGGGTCAAGAAGAACACTTCTTCAATCGGGACTTCCGTTGCGATGTCCCACCCGATCAAGAGGTTGCTGTCGCCCTTGAAGAAGACGCCGTTCGCTACCCCGGAGATGTCCCACCCGATAAAGAACGCGACGGACAGGACGATGACGAGGGCCGCTCGGCGCGCGTCGTCAAAAAGCGCAAGTTTCCAGCGATAGTCACAGAGGACCATCCCGGCGAGCGAAAAGAGGAGTAGCCCGAGATACAGGCCCTGCATCAAATTGCCTTGTCGGGAAGCGGGCCAGCAGAGTGGTCGCCGCGGAGGCGCTTGAGAAGAACTTCCGCCGAAATCATGCACATCGGAAGTCCGATTCCGGGAACGGTTCCCGAACCGACGTAGTACAGGCCTTCGACCTTGCTCGACTTGTTCGTCGCGCGGAAGAGGGCGCTTTGAGTCAGCGTGTGCGCGGGTCCGAGCGAGTTGCCCTTCCAGGCGCCGAGGTCGGCTTCGAAGTCGGCCGGCCCGACGGTTCGGCGAACCACGATTCGGTCGCGGAAGTCGGGAATGTCTGCCCAGCGGGCGATGGCGTCAATCGTGCGGTCGGCGACCTCTTCGATTTGAGCATCACCGTTTCCGTCCAGACCGCCCTTGCCGAGCGACACGTCTGCGGGGCACGGGACGAGCACGAAAACGTTCGAGTGACCGGCCGGAGCTACAGCATCGTCCGACTTGGACGGCGTGCAGACGTAGAACGATGCCGGGTTCGGCATGGTTGGCTTGTCGGTGAAGATCTGGCTGAAGTTCGAGTCCCAGTCCTCGGTGAAAAACAGGCTGTGGTGGAGCAGATTGGGAAGTTCGCCCTTGACGCCGAGGTACATCAGGATCGCGCCGGGGCTGGGCTTCTTGTTCTCCCACCACTTCTCGGGGAAGGTCTGCTGCTCGTCCGACAGCATCGTCGTTTCCGTGTGGTGCAAATCTGCGCCAGAAACAACGATGTCCGCGTCGATGGTCTGGCTGGCTCCGGACTTGTCTGTGTAGGTGACTCCCGTCGCGCGGCCCGAACCGTCGACGTTGATTCGCGTTACGCGCGCGTTGGTGTGAACCTGCACACCAGCCGCAACCGACAAGTCTCGAATCGAGTCCATGACTCGAGTGAACCCGCCCTGCGCATAGAGAACGCCGTCGACCAAGTCGAGGTGGCTCATGAGGTGGAACATGGCGGGAGCCTCATATGGGCTCGTGCCCAGGAAGACAGCGGGGTAACCCAGGATCTGCTTGGCGCGCATCGTCGTGACGTAGCGTCCCGCGAAGCCCCAGATCTTGGTCAGCAGCAGACGTGCCAGTGTCCCCAGTCGAACCAGGACCTCACGCTTGAGCAAGGGCCCGAGCTTCACGAACGCGGTGTACAAGAAGTACTTCTTCGCGATCTCGTATGTCTCGGTCGCCGAGTCCAGGTACTTGGCCATCGCCTCGCGTGAACCGGGCTCGATCTGTTCGAACAGGTCAAGGTTCTTTTCGCGACCGACCTGAACATCGATGTGCTCGGCGGGTCCGTCGCCCTTCGGCTCGAAGAACACGCGGTACCCGGGGTCGAGAACGTGAAGGTCGAGCTGCTCTTTCGCGCTCGTCCCCATCAGGCGATACCAGTGGTCAAAAACCTCGGGCATCAAGTACCACGACGGTCCGGTGTCGAAACGGAACCCGTCCTTTGACCACGATCCCGCGCGGCCTCCCGTGTTCGGCAACGCCTCGAGAAGCGTCACGTCGTAACCGTCGCGCGCGAGCAAACCCGACGCGGACAGTCCGCCCATGCCGCCGCCAATAATGACAACTCTCTTCGCGGTCATCGCGTTCCTCTAAAAATGACGCGAGCCGCGATGAGGAATTTTTCAGGGTCACTCACGCGAATTCGCGAGGTCTTGAGTACTTCGGCCGGGGTTCGGCGAATCTTGGCATTGAGCGAGGCAAATAGTCCGTGCGCAAGACCGACCGCTCGTCGTGCGTCGGCCGAGAGCAGGGGCAACGTCGCAGCAGCTCGCGCGAGGTCGTCATCGATGTCGTCGCAGATTCGCTTCTTGTCGATCTCGTTGAACGTGTCGATTCGCACGCCGGGGAAATAGGAGCGGCCAAGACCGTCAACGTCGGCGGAGAGGTCGCGCAAGAAGTTCACTTTCTGGAACGCAGCACCGAGCGAGCGAGCGCCAGCGACCAGAACGTGTGCCTGGGTGGGAAGTGGCTTGTTGTTGCGAACAAAAACCGCGAGGCACATCAGGCCGACAACCTCGGCAGAGCCGTAAACATAAGTAGCGAATGACTCCGCGGTGTACGTGCGGTCCGACAAGTCCATGCGCATCGACGTGTAGAACGGTTCGACGATGTCGCGCGTGATGCCGACGGCACGGGATGTGTGGGCAAAGGCGTGCACGATGAGGTTCGTCGAGTAACCCGAGTCCATCGCCGCGTAGGTGTCGCGCTCTAACTCGTCGAGCGATCGGCGAACCATCGAGTTGTCCAGTCCGGCCTCGACGGCAACGCCATCGACGACCTCGTCGGCCAGGCGGACGAGCGCGTAGATGTTGTCGATGTGCTGTCGAGCCTCGCGGCCCAGAATTCGGGACGCCATCCCGAACGACGTCGAGTAGTCACGAATGACGAGCGACGCCGTCTTTTGCGCGACCGAGGTGTACAGGTCCAATCGACTCACGTCCGCCTCCTTTGTGTCGCCACTTACTGACAGCACTCTCTCAGGATAGCCTGAGAGTGATGAGTGCTGTAGAAATGGTCGTCCTGGTTGACGAATTGGGCGCCCCGATTGGGACCGCGCCCAAAGCAACCGTGCACACGACCGACACCCCTTTGCATTTTGCGTTTTCGTGCCACGTCACGAACGAGGCCGGCGAGATTCTCGTCACCCGTCGAGCATTGTCAAAAGCCACCTGGCCGGGAGTGTGGACCAATTCGTTCTGCGGTCACCCCGGACCAGACGAGGACCTCGAGGACGCGATTCGCCGCAGGGCCCAGCAAGAACTTGGCATGGAGATCGCCAACATCCACTCTGTTCTTCCCGATTTCCGCTATCGCGCGGTCGATGCATCCGGAATTGTCGAAAACGAGATCTGCCCGGTGTTTGGGGCTGTTGCCGTCGGTGAGCCGAACCCTGCAGCGTCCGAGGTCGCCGAGTGGCGGTGGGTCAGCCCCGACAGTCTTCGCGCGGCGATCGAAGGCGCACCCTTTGCCTTCAGCCCGTGGCTGGTGTGGCAACACGAGCAACTCGTCGAATCTAAGCTGAGCGAATAATGCGCGGGCGCATTTCGAACTGGCTCAGCACGGTTCTCTCGGCCGAAACACGCACAGGCGTCATCACCATCGCCGTCGCGGTAGTGACGATTGCGTGGGTCAATTCACCGTTCGTCGGCTCGTACGATGCCATCATTCACGCCGAGTTCGGTTTCCCCGGACTCGTCCTCGACGTGCACCACTGGGCCGCCGACTTTCTGCTGGCGTTCTTCTTTCTCGTCATCGGGATCGAGTTACGCCACGAGTTCACTGTCGGGTCACTGAACTCGCCCCGCAAGGCGCTCGTCCCCGTTGCAGCGGCGATCGGCGGAATGGTTTTTCCCGCCCTGATTTACGTCGCGTACAACGCCGGTCAAGAGACGCTCGTGGGGTGGGGAATCCCGATGGCGACGGACATCGCGTTCGCTCTCGCGGTCCTGGCGCTCGTCGCACCCAAATCAAATCCCGCGCTACGCACATTCCTGCTGGCCCTTGCCGTCGTCGATGACCTAGGCGCGATCATCGTCATCGCACTGTTCTACACACCCGGTTTGCAGCCCCTGTATGTGGGTGGGGCTGTTCTCGGGCTCGGATTGTTCGCCGTTCTGCAGCGGACGCGGATCGGTCACCCGGTCGTCCTCATCGCACTGGGACTTGGAATCTGGTGGCTCGTCTTCCAATCCGGCGTCCACGCCACGATTGCCGGTGTCGCCATCGGGCTGTTGCTGTCGACGAAGCGAGGGCCTAAGGGCTCGCTTGCTGACCGTGCCTTGACCGCGTTCCTGCCCGTCTCGTCCTACGTGGCCGTTCCGGTTTTCGTGTTTGTCTCGTCGGGCGTCTCGCTCGCCGTCATCGGCGCGTGCGCAACGACTTCTCCCGTGTTTGCCGGAATCGTGGCCGGTCTGCTCGTCGGCAAGCCGCTCGGAATCGTGTTCTTCGTGTGGATCGCCGAAAAGTTCTTTGGCGGTCGCCGCGATGCTTCGCTGAGGCGCGGTGACATCTGGCTGGTGGGAACGATCTCGTCAATCGGTTTCACCGTGGCGCTGTTGATTAACGACCTGGCGCTTGGTGACACGTCGTTTGGCGAAACGGGAACCGCGGCGGTTGTTGTCGCCGCCGTCATCGGAGCAGTCGCCTCGTTCTTCGTCGCGAGGCGCGTCGCCGCCTAGAGTTCGGTCTTGTGGAAGTTCTTCCACGAACGCGACGCCGTCGGGCCACGCTGTCCCTGGTATCGGCTGCCGTACTTTTCACTGCCGTAGGGGTTTTCGCTGGCTGACGTCAGGCGGAAGAAGCACAACTGCCCGATCTTCATGCCCGGCCACAACTTGATGGGCAAGGTGGCGACGTTCGAGAGTTCGAGGGTGACGTGACCCGAGAAACCGGGGTCAACGAAGCCGGCGGTCGAGTGGGTCAGCAGGCCAAGGCGACCGAGAGACGACTTTCCTTCGAGGCGCGCAGCGATGTCGTCGGGAAGCGTGACCAGTTCGAAGGTGCTGCCGAGGACGAATTCGCCCGGGTGAAGGATGAACGGCTCGTCGCCGGTCACTTCAACCGCGCGAGTGAGGTCGGGCTGCTCTTCTGCCGGGTCGATGAACGGGTACTTGTGGTTATCGAACAGGCGGAAAAACTTGTCCAAACGCACGTCAATCGAGGACGGCTGGATCATTCCCAAGTCGAGCGGGTCAAGCTGGACGCGGCCGGATTCAATCTCGGCGCGGATGTCGCGGTCACTAAGAAGCATGGGACGAGCCTACCGTTGAGAGGTGTCTTGGGTGCGAAGGCGAATCACGCGCTTCGTGCCAGACGTGTAGAAATCAGCCGATTTAGTGACACGTTATTTTCCGCGGCCTCCGTGGCGAGTTTCTTGTGGAGCTCCGGGGCAATCCGAAGAAGCAACTTGCCCGAGTAATCACGTTCTGCGAGTGGGACCGGCGGTTCCTCGCCAGAGGCGACCATGTCAACGACAACATCGGTTGCAAGTTGTTTTATCCCCGCGAACGCTTCAGATTCGTCCGAATCCAGCCACGACAGAGATGGGAACTCTGCCACGGTTCCCACGAATTCGCCGTCGCGAGGACTCCATTGCACGCTGTATCGATAATGCGCTGCGTTAGTCATGATTTTCCTCCTGCGTCCTTCTGTCGATGGCCGAAATGACTTGCCTCACCTGATATCCCTTGGCATTCGATCCTCGGGCCTGGATCACCAGTCGCGGATTATCAGGCCAACCCGTGCGAAACACTCGGTGCGAGCCGCCCGTCATCGAGGGCGGGCCAAAATACGCGACACAAACGGCGGCGAGATCATTAAATGTTGAGTTTTCTGGGTTGTTCCTCAGCCGCACAATGGTTTTCTCTAGTTTTCCCATCGAGTGACAGTATCAATAATGATACCAATATGCAGATGTTGTCAACAGAGTCCTCGGTAACTTTCAGGTTTCATGTCGGTGGTCGGACATAAAATAAGCGACCTTCCGACAACCCGGAAGTGAAACGAGGAAAACGTGGACACCACAATCGACAACTTCATCAAACAGGTTCAGGGCGAATCCGTCATCGTCACGGGTTGGATTCTCGTGGCCGCGACCGCCGAGGGTGCCCTGGCGGGGGCTCCAATCGGTTTCACGATGTCGAGCAGCGAGGGCATGCCGGCTTACTCCAAGATCGGGCTACTGGAGTCGGCCGTTCGGTCGATTCACGACGAAAACATGTTCCTCGCGTGGGAAGACCGCAAGATGGGCCCGAACCCGCCGTTCTAGGGGTTCTTCGTGACCTGGATTGCTGCCGTCAGTTTCTCTGCGAGCACCAGGCGGTCGATCTTGCCGTTTCGATTTCGCGGGATAGTCGGCACATCGAGAACGATGTTGGGGCGGCCGGCCCTGGGCATGCCGTTCACGAGCTGGACAACTTTGTCGTGAGTCGGCTGATCCGCGACGACGACTGCGAGCACCAAGTGGGCGAGTCCGTCCGGGAACGTCACCGCAACACACGCTGCGTCTCTGACCCCGTCGAGTGACTCGGCGGTGGCTTCAATCACGAGTGGGTTGATTTTGGCGCCGCCGATGTTGATGACGTCGCCGACGCGGCCGGTGATGATGACGGTTCCGTCCGACTCAATCCGCCCCAGATCGCCTGGGTAGAACCAGCCGTTGTCATCGGCGATGGGGGCGTCTTTTCCGTCCACCCGATACGTCGTGCACTGAGCGGGGCCACGGTACCGAATCGCGCCTTCGATTCCCGGCTCAAGTGGTTTTCGATTGGTGTCGACCGCCTCAAAAATTGTGTCGAGCACGGGCTTGCCGCGGAATGCGGTCGCCGCCTCTTCGGTCGAGTACGCGGCGGTTCCGCACTCCGTCGATCCGTAAACGTTACTAATCACGCCGTCGCACACGCGGCGGGCAACCTGCAGGAATTGCGCGGTTTGTGGCGCTCCCGCCGTGAGAATCGTGTCGAACCGCAACTGCACGTCGGCGGATTCGGCTGCCAGGACAAGTTGCACGACTTGATTGGGGGCACCGCTCAGTTCCGTCACGCGATCGGACGCAATCAGGTCAAGCGTCGACCGGTCAAGGCCGCTGACGGGAATGTATGGGTGACGCTCGCGAATCGCCGAAATGACCGCGCCAAAGCCGGCAATCGAGCTGCTGCGGAAGAGCGAAACAGCGCGGGCGACGGGCCACAGGGCCGTGTACCCAGTGGCTCGGCGGCTGGCCGTCCTTTCGGTCAACTCAACAAGTTTCGACTGACCGGTTGTTCCGCTCGTGAGACACACGTGGACAACTCGGTCGGGGTTGTCGGACGCGTCCGAAAGCCAGTCGGTCCATGGCTTATCGGGCACGTCAGCGAGATTGAGCGCGTCCAACGGCGCCCACGAACGCCCGGCCTGAACAAGTCGGCGAGCACCTGTCTCGAGATATTCCGTCTCGCTGGGCGTCACGACCGAAACTGCGTTCACAGCCTGAACCGCGCACAATCCGACAACCTCGTCAATGCCGTCGGCTGAAATCGCCACCAATTCGCCCGGCTTGACCTTCACCGCTCGAAGAGCGCCCGCGAGCGCCGACACTCTCTCGGCGAATTCACGAACCGAGAGTGACTCAGTGCCCGTCAGAATCGCAACATCGTCGGGGGATTCGGAAACCCACGCGGCAAGGTCGCGAATCATCGCGGAGGTCATCGTGACGAATCCGCGACAAATTGGGCGAGGCCGTCACGGATGAGCTTGCCCATCTGGTTGTGAGGAAGTTGCGGCACCCGGCGATAGACCGCGGGTACGGCATTTAGTGATGCAGCACGGATCTGGGAATCGACCACCTTCATCGTCTCGTCGACATCAACGACTAGTGCCATCTCGATCTGCGTCTTCCCGTCTGAGGTGTCAACCAGGTAGCACGCGGCGTCGGTCACCCCGGGAACGGCGAGCGCCGCGGACTCGAGCGCAAGCGGGTCGACCTTCACCCCTCCGATGTTCATGACGTCGTCAACGCGCCCGACGATCATGAGTTCGTGGGTTGGCGTGAACATTCCGCGGTCTCCGGGGTAGAACCAGCCGTCGCGAATGGATTCCCTTGTCGATTCGGGATCACGGTAATAACGCTCGATCACTTCGGGCGAGCGATAACGGATTTCCCCGACTTCTCCGTGTTCCACTGGTTCCCCGTTGGTGTCCACAATCGTGACCTCGACGTGGGGGACGACATGGCCGACAATTCGGGGGTCAGAGCCAACTGCTGCCTCTTTGACTGCAATGAGCCCGCCCTCGGTCGATCCATACATGATTGCCACACCGGCACCGGGGAATCGTTCGGCCAATCGATTGATGAGGGCATCCGACGGCGTACTTCCGGCGATGATGATGCGTTGAATAGTGGTTCCGCGCTCGGAATGCCCCTCGAACACATCGCAGACTTGAGCCAAGGACACCGTGGCGCCCACGAGGACAGAGATCTCCAGCTCATCAATCAGTTCGGGCAAGCGAGTGGTGATCGCACCGATTGCAACATACGGTGTGCCGAGAGTCATGTGCGCAAGCGCTTGATAGACACCACCCATCGACGAGAAGCCCATGAAACTGAGGCGAGACGAGCCTCCGTGGCCGAGGGCCTGAACTGCGCCGGCGCTCAGCGCCTTGATGGTGCCCGCGTTGTACTCGGCTGCCTTTGCCCTGCCGGTGGTTCCACTGGTGAGGACGAGACGAACCAACGACTGATCCCCGTCAAACGCGCGCGGAGGCGTCGGGTCCGTTGCACCTTCCCGGGCGCGCAACCACTTGTCATCGACACTCATGAGCGGGACAGTCGTCGGTTGGTTCCCCAGCCGCTCGGGAACCGCAACGACGAGCGCTGCACCGAGATCAGCAGCTTGACCAATGTGGTGAAGCGAAACGGAGAGAAGACCCTCGTGTGACGCAGCAAGAGTGACGAGCCAGTCAAAACCGTTAGGCAAGAGTGTCGCAACCAGGTCTCCCTTGCGCAGGCCAGCGGCGCGCAGCTCGGCGGCAATGCTCGCTGCGATCGCCTTCACTTCGCTGAACGAATATGTGCGCGTTTCGGTGTGCATCGCAGGCTGAGGTCCAAACTTGGCCTCCGCCTCGACAACCAAGTCCCACAACGGATTCACGCGGCCACTCCACTTCGATACATAAAATCAACCTATAGGCTGAGACAAACAATCCCACGAGAGGGAAAACCGTGATTTCACCAGCATTTGCACGCCGCACAGGCATCGTCCTCGGTGCAGGAACCGTTCTGAGCGCATTTGGCGTGACCGCTCCGGCCGTCGCTGCAACCGATTGCTCTGGAGTCACCGCGATTGCCGCCACCGAAGCCGCTCTTCGCTCTGCCTTGGACAACCAAGATTCACTGATTTGCATCAACCCGGGAACCATCAACCTTGGTACCGGCGGTTTGGATTCCGATGGCTCAGCGATTTACGTCGACTACGACGTAACGATTGTCGGAATCGGAAACGTTGTCTTTGATGGAGATGGCACAGGGTTGAGTGCACTTCTGACGGAAGCTCAAGCCGATGTTGACCTTCAGGTAGAGGCGATTACATTCCAAAACTTCAACAGTGACTCCGAGGTTTACCCCGGTGTTGTTGGCGCCACAACCTCCGGTACCGTCACCGTCATCGACTCGACCTTCCAGATGAACACGGGTTACGCCCTGGTTGGTTCGGTGGATCTCTATGAAACTCCCGACGACGTTGATTTTGCCGACATCGTCGTTTCGGATTCGTTCTTCAACAACAACACCCTCGCAAAGGGCGCTGTCTGGGGCTACGGTGACATCTCCATCACCGATTCGGTCTTCGTCGGAAACGACGCTGAGCAGGCCAGCGTCGTCAATGTCGATTTTGCTGACGAAACCGACGGAGGTTCGCTGAACCTCAGTGGCAACTACATCGCCGACAACTACTCGCAGTATTCCGACACGGTGGTGATTTATTCCGCCTCCGCGTACATCACCAACAACACGTTTGACAGCAACGAGTCGAACTACGCAGTCGTTGAGTATTTGAACGGCAGCAATGGTGTCGTTGGTTTCAATACCTTCGTCGACAACTATTCCGAATCACTGAACCCCAATGTCCGGATTGCCAGTGATTCCGAAGCCGGCGTGATTGGAAACATCTTTGTGACGAGTCCTGAAGAGTTCGGCGTCGACGAAGACAGTGGGACCCTGACCGATCAGGGCGGAAATTTCTCCACCTCAGACGACTCGCAATACCTCACCAACAGCACTTCACACAACTCCGTTGACGAGGCCGATCTTGCACTGGCTGACGAAGCCACGGTTGCTGGCGGTTCGACAGAAACGTTTGCTCTGGGTGCAGGAAGCATCGCTCTCGACGCAGTCAGCGCGGCCGACGCCGAGTTCGCTCTCGAATTCGACCTCACTACCGACCAGCGCGGCGAATCGCGCGGCGAACTGCTTGACGCCGGCGCCTGGGACGACGGCGAAAGCGTTCTTGCGTCGACCGGTGTCGATGTCACGGGAATCGCTGCAACGGCGGGACTGTTCGGTGCAGCCGGCGTCGCGCTTGCCGCTCGTCGCCGCACTCGCCGCTCGTAGTTTCTTATTGGGGCCTCGAGCCCGTTCAGCCCTCGCCATTAGAGCGGAATCCCCCTAAACTTGCGGGAGCCCCTGTGAAAGGTTTCCCCATGCTGTCCAGCAAATTCGTTCGTCCCGCCGGCTTCGTTGTCGGAGCGGGCACCGCACTCACCGCATTTGGTCTCGCAACGCCCGCTCAGGCAGCGGTTGACTGTTCGACCGGTGTGACCGTCAATGCGACGGAAATTGCCCTCCGCGAAGCGATCGGCGACGGCGAAACACTCATCTGCGTCAACCCGGGAACCATCGACATGAGCTCGAGCGGCGCGGACTCGGATTCCGTAGCAATAAACGTGGACAACCAGGACCTTCACCTCGTGGCACTGGGAGAAGTGATTCTTGACGGAGGCGGCGAAGCCGATCACGCGATTGTGTCGTTCGGAAACTCCGACGAAGATCTGACGATTGATGGATTCACGATCACCAATTTCAGCAATGGCGGGGAAATCGACCCTCTCCCCGCAGTTTTGCTTGACGGCACGACTGGAACGTTGACCATTCTGAACTCGACGTTCATCGGCAACAGCGGTTACGGCGTCATCGGCGCGACTGACTTCGACGACGAGATCAACTATCCCGACATCGTGATTGATAACTCACACTTTGAAGACAATGCAACAAACCTCGGAACAGTGTGGGGATATGCATACATTGACGTAGGGAACTCGTCTTTCATCAATGATGAAAGCGCCAGCGGAATCATCAACCACGACGCTGCTTCCGAGGACTCTTACACCGTCGTACATGGGAATTTCTTCTCTGACCTTGGGACAAGCTCGTCGGCTCTCTTTTTGACGGCTGCCTCCAACTCGGTTTACAACAACACCTTTGTGAACAACATCGGCGACGAATCCGACGGAGGCTCTGTCATCACGTTCGAAGACTCAGCATTGGGGGTCCTCGCGTTCAATACCTTTGCGGCAAATGACGGCGCAAACGGACAAGCGAACGTGGCACTCGTCAACAACAACGAGGTCGTCTTCCATGGGAACGTCTTTGACACCCTGACCGGGGAGAACGGGATTTCCAGCACCAACTCGGCCATCACCGATGGCGGCGGAAACATTTCAACGAGCGAGCTGGATTCGGCGTACTTCGATGACGCCACATCAGTCACCGGAGCGACCACCGAGGACATCTCGCTGGGAGACCCCGCTGACAACGGTGGCTCGACATGGACCATGGCATTGGGAGAAGACAGCATCGCGCGCGATGTTCTCGAATCGAGCCTTGTGGCGAACGAGCTTGGACCTGATCTTGACTGGGATCAGCGCGGCGAAGCCCGAGGTGACCTGGTTGATGCTGGTGCATGGGACGACGGCGAGAGCGGCCTCGCTTCCACCGGAGTCGATGCCGCAGGTATCGCGTTGACCGGTGGGCTCATCGGCGCAGCCGGTGCCGCACTTGTGGTGCGCCGCCGCCGCAAGGCCTAGTCGATCAGACGGTCGTTGTCCTTCGCGGTTTTCATGAAGGACACAACCCGTGAGTCGACGCGAATGTCAGACGGCTTGAGTTCGCGCGACAAATAGACCCCGTCGAGCGTGCGAATGCGTGAGAACGCGACGTAGGCCTGTCCGTCGGCGAATGCGCCGCGACCGAAGTCCAGAATCGCGCTGTCCAGTGTCTGGCCTTGTGACTTGTGAATCGTGACTGCCCAGGCCAGGCGCAACGGAAACTGCTCGAAAGTCGCCTGAATGTCCGCCTCGACGACGTTCTTGTCAGGGTCGTACGTGTACTGGATCTTTTCCCATACGACAGGCTTGACCTCGACAGGCTCGTCAGGCATTTCGTCCGTCGCGACGTGCACAACCCCGTCCACTTTGACGACGGTTCCCAGCGTTCCGTTGACCCAACGGCCACCGTCCATCAATGAATCGTTGCGCAAGAACATCACGCGGGCGCCGGGCTTGAGTTCAAGTTCCTCTTCGGCGGGAAGTTGCCCACCGAATTCGCCGTCAACGTGCGCCTTGGCGATCTTGACTTTGCCCGGCAATTCGGCGAGTGCACGCGCGTTGATGGTGTTCGCCGTGTGGTTCGTCGCAGCGAGGGTAATGACCCCTTCGGGAAGGGGGCGCCGTGCGCCGACCTGGTTGAGCATCGCGCCGTCATCTGCCGTCATCTGCCCCATACGCATGCGGTCAAGGACGTCACGGAAGTCGTCTTCCGATTGGCGCAGGACGTCGGTCAACTCGACGACGCGAGGCTGTGCCTCTTGGAAAACCTTGGCGTCGAAGAACCACGGCGACGGGTAGTTGTCGACGAGGTATTGCTTCTCGACGCCTTCCTTGAGCACGGGCGGAAGTTGGTACGGATCACCGAACATGACGACCTGGACCCCGCCGAACGGCTCACCGCGGCGCCCACGCGTCGCGCGAAGCCGGCGATCGATCGCGTCGAGCAAGTCGCAGCGAACCATCGACACCTCGTCGATAACGAGCGTGTCAATCTTGCGCATCAGGGTGCGTGCGTCGTCCGTCAGCGGGTACATCTTGGTGTTGGGGGTCACAAGACCGATCGGCAGGCGGAACAACGAGTGGATGGTCTGTCCGCCGACCGCCAGAGCCGCGACACCCGTCGGAGCCGCGATGACGAGAGCCTTCTCGGTTCGACGCACGAACTCTTGCAGAAGCGTGGATTTTCCCGTCCCCGCACGGCCCGTCACGAAAACGTGCTCCCGAGTCGAATCGATGACGTCCATGACGTGCGCCTGTTCAGGCGTGAGGTCAATAGCCATCATTCTGCTCTCGGTCGGGTTTTCCAGAGTACCTGTCGGCACCCCCGTCGACCGTAGGCTGATACCCATGTGGCGAATCTTTCGCGATGCGCGGATCCTGGGGGCAATTGGCATCGGGCTTTTCCTCGGTGTCATCGCGATCCTGAACGCCACCGCTTATTCTCCTGAAGCCACGGTCATGCGTTACCTGTCTGCTCTCGAAGATGGCCGTCAGGCCGCCGTCGAGGAAATCGTGTGGGGCGACTCGGGCTCGCCGGCTTACGACATTCGTGTTCCTGCCGATCCCGCCGACAGGCCCCTCCATCCGAGTGTCGTCGAGACATTTCGTGCTGCCGACACCGTTCTAATCACTGCGCGCGTTGAACTGGGCGGAAAGAAGGTGAATGTTGAATTCGCGCTAACAAAAGAACCTTCTTGGTCACCCCTGACGTCGTGGAATTTTTCCCTGCGCCCTGTCGGAATCATCGATGTCGTCTCCACGGCGGAATCAGGCGCAAGCGTCAATGGGGCTGCCGGATCCAAGGGCTCCCTTGTGTATTACCCCTCAATCGCTACGGTGGCCGCACCCTCTCCCTGGTTTGATGCTCGCCCCCAAAAGGTCCTCGTCGACACTCTTGGTCGCCATTACACCGTGACGCTTGACCTCACCCCATCGACAACGCTGCACCAGGACATCGACGCGGCGGTGCGCGAATATATTGACGATTGCGCGGCGCAAAAGACCCTCGTCCCAAAGAAGTGCCCGTTCGCTGGGTTCACCGCCATGGCGATTGCCGATGGCCCGACCTGGACTATCGACACCTACCCTACGGTGTCCATCGTCGAGAAGGATGGCCAGTGGCACGTGTCCGGGGACGGGAAGGTGCGATTGAAGGTGTCCCTCATCGATTTCGCGACGGAGCAGACGGAAAAGTACTCGGAGAAGATGTCGTTCACCATTTCCGCGACACTTCTCATCACCGATGGAGCAAAGCCGCGGCTGGTGTTCGACAATACGGTCGAACGTTAGTCGCGCTTCGCGATCTTTCCCAGCATGGCGTTGTAGGCCTCGAGTTCAGCGTCACCGTTACGGGTAGCCTGACGGTCGAGTCGTTTGGCGTCTCGTTCATCTGACTTGATCCACGACAGGATCACCAGGCCGGACAGGATCAACGTCGGCAGCTCGCCGATTCCCCACGCGATTCCGCCACCGATCTGTTGGTCGACGATGGGGGAATCTCCCCACGTGCGGCCCATCGCGCCGAACCATTCGGGCAGCAAAAGCCCAGTTCCAGTCATGAGCGATAGACCGAAGAAGGCGTGGAAGCCCATCGTCGCCATGAGCAGGATGAGGCGAATGGGGTAGGCAGTTCGGTGCGGGCTGGGGTCGACCCCGATCAGCGCCTGGACGAACAGGTACCCCGAAGTGAGGAAGTGCAGCACCATCCACTGGTGTCCTAGATGCGTTGTGGTCGCCCAGGACAGCAACGGCGAGTAGTAGAACACCATGAGCGACAGGGCGAAGACGACCGTCGAGATGAGCGGATGGCCTACAAGTCCGACCCACTTGGAGTGAACGATTCCGAGGAACCATTCGCGCATTCCCCGCGACCCGTCCTTTCGTACCTCGATGGCGCGCGCGACGAGAGTGACCGGTGCGGACAGGACGATGCCGACAGGAACAAGCATCGTGAGCAACATGTGTTCGATCATGTGGGCGCTGAAGAGATATTCACCGTAGACGGCAACACCGCCGCTGGTCGAGTAGACGAGGACGGCCATCGCCCAGACCCAGTGGATCGAGCGCGACAACGGCCACGCGTCACCGCGCCGGCGGAGCCTGATTGCTCCCCAGAGATAGAACACCGTCGTGAACACCGCGAAGAGTCCCCACATGAGGTCGATGCGCCACTCGCTGAATGCGGTCTGCCACGTCCACGGATCGGGGACTGCACGTCCGGTGAGAATTTCGGCGGGCGTCAGCGCGCCGGCGAGTTCAGTGGAGACGGGCGTCGCGGTTCGCCCGAGCCCGGTTGCCAATCCAACAACGAACAGAAGCAAGGCTGTCTCGAAGACGGCAAACGAGGTGACACCGCGTGCGGTGTCGATGCGGGGCACGATTGAGCGACGCCAACGCACGCCCAGCAGCGCAAGAACCACGGTCACGACGAATTTGAGGAGGACGATGATTCCATAGGCCGAAACGAGTTGGTCCCACGCGCCGATTCGAACGACGGCACTTGCGACACCCGTGATGGCGACGATGCTGATGGAGAGAAGGGCAATCGACGAGTAACGCCGAAGCAGGGTCGACCGATCCGCCCCGGCGCCCATCGCGACAACCGTCGCGACGAGTCCGCCCGTCCACAGGGACACGAAGATGAGGTGCAGGACGAGAGCGCTGACCGCGATTCCGTGGTTGGCCGCGCCACCGGAGTGGCTCATCTCGGCAAACGGCCAGGCGACGGCGACGGCGAGCAGGAACGTCGCCGCGCTACCGAACCAGGATCGAGTCAGTGCCACGAGCAACGTGATGGCGGCCACCATCGCCGTAATGATGATGAGAAGTTTGCCGAGGTCGGTTTCGCTGAGGAAGTACTGCAAACTCGCGTCGAAGCCGGCGTCGAGGGAAGCTGGTGCTCCATAGACCGTGAGGAACGTGAAGAACGTGTACGCGACCATGGCGAGTGACCAGACGACCGCAGCGATGAGCGTCAGCGCCGACACGCGCTGCGAGGCGGTTCCAGCGGGTAGTGCGAACAATCGAACAGCCAACCCGCCGATCACGATTGCCATACTCGCTGAGACAAAGAACTTTGCGATGGGGGCGCCCCAGCGTGCAACGACTCCAGGGTCGGCGAGCATTACCTCGTGTGCTGCCCCACCCAACTCAAGGGCGAACCCGAGCCCGAGCAGACCGACAACGAGAAGACCGACCACCGCCAGAATTCGTTGCCTGCTCACGCTTCGAGCCTACCGAGCGAAAACGGGCAACAGAAAAGGGGCGGAGTTTCCTCCGCCCCTTCTCGTGAAAGCAAAAACTACTTGACAGCAGCCTTGAGCTTCGAGCCAGCCGAGACCTTGACGCTCTTGGAAGCGGCGATCTGGATGGTGGCACCCGTCTGAGGGTTACGACCCTGACGAGCGGCGCGGTGGGTGCGATCGAACGCGACCCAGCCGGGGATGGTGACCTTGTTGCCCTTGGCAACTTCGCCAGCAACCGTGGTGAAAAGGGCATCCAGAACAGCGTTAACGCCAGTCTGGGTCTGACCGGTCTTGGCAGCGATTGCGGCCACGAGCTCGGATCGGTTCATTCGAGTCCTCCTGTAGTGACTTGATAGGGGGTGTGGTGTCAGTAGTTTCCTACGTCAACCGCACTTCACACTACCAAGAAGACTTCTTAACGCCCGGCAATTCGCCCCGGTGTGCCATTTCACGGAATCGGACACGCGAGATGCCGAACTTCGAGAGGAAACCGCGGGGACGACCATCGATCGCGTCGCGTCCGCGAACGCGAATCGGCGATGCGTCACGAGGAAGCTTCTGCAATCCGAGACGGGCTGCTTCGCGCTCTTCGGCGGTCGACTTGGGGTCAACGAGTGCCTTCTTGAGTTCGAGACGCTTCGTCGCGTAACGGGCGACAATTACCTTGCGCTGTTCGTTGCGCGCAATCTTGCTCTTCTTCGCCATGGTTTAGCGCTCCTCACGGAATTCGACGTGCTTACGGATTACCGGGTCGTACTTCTTGAGGACGAGACGGTCGGGGGTGTTACGACGGTTCTTGCGGGTCACGTAGGTGTAACCAGTTCCTGCCGTCGAACGCAACTTGATGATGGGACGTACGTCCTGTGACTTCTTAGCCATTAGAACTTCACCCCACGAGCGGTCATCTCGCGGACGACTGCGTCGATTCCGCGAGCGTCGATGACCTTGATGCCCTTAGCCGACAGGGTGAGGGTCACCTTGCGGCCAAGCGACGGCACGAAATAGGTCTTCTTCTGGATGTTCGGGTCGAACCGACGCTTGTTGCGACGGTGCGAGTGCGAAATGCTGTGTCCGAAACCGGGGACGGCTCCAGTCACCTGGCACACTGCTGCCATGGTTTTCTCCTTGTAGTTACCGTGAGGTACGAGCCCTCACCCAAGATCACTTGTCTGCGACCGAATCGGGTGACTCGGCCACGGCGTGCACGCACGCGCGCAACTTCTCAAGATTACGGGATTACCGCGCGCTACACAAACTCACACCGAGCAGTTCGCGCAGACTCCGTATATATCGGCGACGTGTGAGACAAGTTGGTAACCGTTTTTGTCAGCGGTTGCCTCGGCCCAACGTTCGATCTCGTCTCCGCTGATTTCCGTCGTCGCTCCGCAGGTCACGCACACGAGGTGATGGTGGTGTGCGGCACCGCAGGCGCGATACACCTGTTCGCCGTTGCGCGTGACGGCATCCGCAGTGCCATCACCAACGAGCGCCTGCAGGGTTCGATAGACGGTTGCCAGTGCCGGGGCGTCCTCGCCCAGTCGGTCATGCAGTTGCTGGGCAGAGAGGAACCCGCCTGAAGACTGCAGTGCGAGTGCGATAGCGCTTCGCTGCTTTGTGGTGCGTTTCATGGGGTGAACCTAGTCGTGGTCCTTGACGCCCTTGATGTGAATGTGGTCGTCGTGGTGCTCGATTCCGTGTTCCGCGTCGAGTTCCTGGTGAATCTGCTTGCGAATTCGGGGAAGAAGCCAGCGCTTGAAGACGACACCGTAGAAGAAGGCAACGAACAGGCCGTCGAAGATGATCTGCCAGATCAGTTCAGACAGAATGTGGGCCGGGTCGAGGGTGATGGCCCAGAGTTCGTCCCAGAACGAAAGTCCGGCGTCGTGTGCGTCTGCTGCGAGCGTGATGAGGTTCATGTCGCCAGCATACGCTTATTGCGAATGATTCGCAATAACTAGTCGAGCAGGAGGGCTGGTTCCTCGATGATGCTTGCGATGTCCGCGAGGAAGCGGCTGGCAACGTCACCATCGACAACGCGGTGGTCGAAGGACGCACCGATCGTCGTGACGAATCGGGCTTCGATGTTTCCGTCGACGACCCACGGCTTCTGCTTGATAGCACCGAGCACGACAATCGAGACCTCACCCGGGTTGATGATGGGGGTTCCCGTGTCAACACCGAACGAACCAAGGTTCGTGATCGTGATCGTCCCCTTGGACATGTCCTCGGGTGTCGTCTTGCCGTCGCGTGCCGTGACGGTCAGCTCTTCAAGAGCAAGCGCGAGCTGCTTCATGTTGAGCGTGTGCGCCTCTTTGACATTCGGCACGATCAGACCGCGCGGGGTCGCAGCTGCGATTCCCAGGTTGACGTAGTGGTGAACGATGATGTCCTTGTCCGTCCACGACGAGTTCACGGAAGGGTTGCGCTGAACGGCCCACATCACGGCGCGAGCCATGACGAGAAGCGGTGACACGCGGATGCCCTGGAAGTCGGGTGACGCCTTGAGTCGCTTGACGAAGTCCATCGTTCGCGTTGCGTCAACGTCGACGAACACCGATACGTGCGGGGCTTCGAACTTCGATTTGACCATCGCCGAGGCGATCGCCTTGCGGACGCCCTTGACGGGGATGTATTCCTCGCGGTCGGTCGGCCACTCCGGAGTTTCCACATTGCGGAAAACCGTCTTCACCTCGGACTGACGAACGACGTCTTCGCGGGTGATTTCCCCGTTCGGCCCGGTCGCGATGACCTTCGCCAGATCGACGCCAAGCTCCTTCGCCATC
The DNA here is from genome assembly GCA_964637095.1 of uncultured Gulosibacter sp. Classification (GTDB taxonomy): domain Bacteria; phylum Actinomycetota; class Actinomycetes; order Actinomycetales; family Microbacteriaceae; genus MWH-TA3. The sequence goes on along the minus strand of CAZWTW010000001.1, from coordinate 242,798 downwards.
TTGCGAATGGGCGGCTTCGCAAGAACGGGGGTGCCTGCGGCCGGGACGCCCGCGACGGGCGGAAGTTCGGATGCGGTGACGCTGGCGGACGGTGCAGGGGCGACTCGGTTTCCGCGACGTGACGTGACGTGACCCGAACTTCCGTAGCCAACGAGAACAGGCTCGGCGGCTTGTTCGGTCTTAGCTTCGGGAGCGGGGGTTGCGACGGGTTCGGGCGCCGGGTGAAGCGGGGCCGGGACGCCGCCCTCGGAGTCAACCTGAATGATCGGAGTTCCGACCGGAACGGTGTCGCCCTCGGCCGCCATCAAGGCGACGATGGTTCCCGCAAACGGGCTGGGAAGTTCGACGAGCGACTTGGCCGTCTCGATCTCAACGAGGATGTCGTTGATCGCGACCGTGTCGCCGACCTTGACGCGCCACTGCACGATTTCGGCTTCGGTGAGTCCTTCACCGACGTCGGGCAGGGGGAAGTTGACAACGGCCATGAGCTAGAACCCTCTCGCTCGGTCGACGGCGTCGAGGATGCGGTCGACATCGGGGAGATACGTTCCCTCGAGGTTCGCGGGCGGGAACGGGGTATCGAAACCACTGACGCGAAGGACGGGGGCTTCAAGGAAGTAGTACGCGGCTTCGGCGACCGTCGCGGCGATCTCGGAACCGACCGACGCTTGTCCTGGCGCTTCCTGGGCGACGACGAGTCGGCCGGTCTTTTCGACGCTCGCGAGAATGGGTGCGTAGTCGATGGGCGACAGCGACCGCAGGTCAATGACCTCGAGGCTGATGCCTTCACCTGCTGCGACCTCGGCTGCGTCGAGCAACATGGACACCATCGCGCCGTGACCGACAACCGTGACGTCCGTGCCGGTTCGAACCACGCGTGACTGGTGCGCGGGGGCTGGGGTCGCGTCGAAATCGACGTCGCCTTTTGGCCAGTAGCGCGCTTTCGGCTCGAGGAAGATGACAGGGTCGTTTGACTGAATCGCCTGACGGATCATGTGGTACCCGTCGCTCGGAGTCGCGGGCGACATCACGCGAAGTCCGGCGGTGTGTGCGAAATACGCCTCGGGGCTTTCCTGGTGGTGCTCCACCGCGCCGATGTGCCCGCCGTAAGGAATGCGGATCACGACGGGGAACGACTGAGTTCCCTGGTGACGTGAAGTCTGCTTCGCCAACTGGGAAACGATTTGATCGAAGGCGGGGAAAACGAAACCGTCGAACTGGATTTCACACACGGGACGGTAACCGCGCATCGCGAGGCCGATCGCCGTTCCGACGATTCCCGACTCGGCGAGAGGGGTGTCGAGCACACGATTTTCGCCGAATTCGGTCTTGAGACCTTCGGTCACGCGGAAGACGCCACCGAGCGTTCCGATGTCCTCGCCCATGAGGATGACTTTCTCGTCTTCGCGCATCGCGCGTTGAAGTCCGAGGTTGATGGCTTTGGCCATCGAGAGGTTCTCGCTCATGCGTGTCCTCCGAACGATGCTTCATATTCCTGAAGCCACTTCTTTTGTGCCGCGGTGACGGGGTGCGCGTCGGTGTACACGTGGTCAAAAATGACGTCCATCGGCGGCGGTGTCAATTCCACCGTCTTGCGTCGGATGTCGGCGGCGAGGTCCTCGCCCTCCTGACGGACCGACTCGAAGAACGAATCCGATTCACCACGGAATCGCAGGAACTTCTCGAAGCGCGCGATCGGGTCGCGCTGCTTCCAGTACTCCTCTTCCGAACTTTCGCGGTACTTCGTCGGGTCGTCACTGGTCGTGTGAGCACCGAGTCGGTACGTCTGCGCTTCGATGAAACGGGGTCCATGCCCGGCGCGGGCTTCATCCATCGCCAATCGGGTCACCGCGTAAGAAATGAGGACATCGTTTCCATCGATTTGGTAGGACTCGATGCCGAATCCCTCGCCGCGAAGGTACAGCGGGCTGCGCGACTGCCTGGCAACCGGGACCGAGATCGCGTACTGGTTGTTTTGCAGGAAGAACACCTGGGGTACCTGGTAGGACTGAGCGAAAACGAGTGCTTCGTTAACGTCACCTTCGGACGAGGCTCCGTCACCGAAATAGACGATGCAGGCTTCGTCGGTGGCCTGGTCGCCCGTGGCGACTTTGCCGTCGAACTGGATTCCCATCGCGTAACCCGTTGCGTGCAACGTTTGCGTACCCAGCACAAGCGTGTAGAGGCGGAACTTGGAATCGTTGGGGTTCCAGCCGCCGTTCGTCACGCCGCGAAGAAGTTCGATGATGTGAATCGGGTCGATTCCGCGGATTCGGGCAATCGAGTGCTCGCGATAGCTGGGGAAGATCGTGTCCTGCGGACGAGTCGCAAACGCGGAACCGACCTGGGCGGCTTCCTGTCCGAGGCTGGGGATCCACAGCGCGAGTTGACCCTGACGCTGGAGGTTGCCGGCTTCGATGTCGAATCGCCTTGTCGTGACCATCTCGCGGTAGAACAAGCGAAGGTGATCGTCGGTCAAACGGTCGACAAGGGCGCGATATTCCGCGGTGCGGTCCGACTCGACGAGAGTTCCGTCGGTGGACAGCAACTGGAGGGTCGCCTCGGTGTACGGCATAGTTCCAGACTAGCCGTTCGCCGCAGGTCGGTGCAGGTTGGCGGCGACGATTCGTGCCGCCGCGTCAAGGAATACGGGGACGGAATCGTCCTCGCCGATCGTCACGCGAATTCCTTCGCCAGCGAACACGCGCGCGATGACGCCCGCCTGCTCGAGAATCTCGTTGGCCGCTTCGGTGTTCTGGACTGTCGGCAGCCAAACAAAGTTGCCGTGAGGCTGGGGAATGTCCCAGCCCTGGTCGACCAGTGCAGCCCAAACACGGTCCCGACGGTCGCAAATGTCGTGGACGATCTGCATCGCCTCGTCGTTGTGCGCAAGGACCGCGAGCGCCGCGCGCTGCGCCTGTTCGGTGACGACCATGGGGATTGCCGTTGCGGTCGCCGACTGGAAGATGGCGTGGTGACCGATCCCGTAGCCGATTCGAAGCCCGGCAAGACCGTACGCCTTGCTAAAGGTTCGAAGCGTCACGAGGTTGGAAAACTTCCCCTTCTGCTTCTTGCCGCAGACGACGTCGGGGTCGTGCGAGAACTCGGCGTACGCCTCGTCAAGGATGACGAGGACGTGACCGGGGACTCGCGCCATGAACGCTTCGAACTCGGCGGTCGTGATCGCTGCACCCGTTGGGTTGTTGGGCGTACACAGGATGACGACGCGTGTTCGGTCGTCGATCGCCGCCAGCATCGACTCAAGGTCGTGGCGGTGGTCGGGAAGATTCGGGATTCGACGTGCTTCGGCTCCTGCGACCGTCGCAATCCACGGGTACGCCTCGAATGACCGCCACGCAAACACCACGTTGTCGCCGGGGCCACTGGTGGCCTGGATCAGTTGGTACAGAATCGACACAGAGCCCGCGCCGACAATCACCTCGTCCGTGTCACAGCCCCACTGCCTGGCGAGCGCATCGCGGACAACCCGGGAGGTTGACTCGGGGTAACGGCCGATGGATGCTTCGGAAATCGCTTCGGTCACCCACGCCGGGATCGGATACGGATTCTCGTTCGACGAGAGCTTGAACGCGTCCGCCGGTGCCGGCCTTCCCTGCTTGTACGCGGGAAGGGTCCGGATCTCGTCACGAATGTGAATCGTCGGTTCAGACTCGAAGAGGTTCATCCTCCCAGCCTACGGCGGTCGGTCGGCGTAGGCTGGACTCATGATTCGCTTGGTTTTGGGTCTTCTCATCAACTCAGTCGCACTGTGGTTGTCCGACTTCTTTGTCGACGGCATCCACCTGCTGCCCTTCGACGAGGGTGACGCGAACCTCGTTCTCTCGTACATCGCGGTCGCCGCGATCTTCGGCGTGATCAACGCCGTCATCGGGAACTTCATCCGTATCGTCGCATTCCCCGTCTACCTTCTGACTTTCGGTCTCGTCGCACTGGTCGTCAACGGTGCTTTGTTCATGCTCGTCGCTTCGGTCACACAGCAGCTCGGATTCGGTCTCATCGTTGATGGTTTCTGGTGGGGCGTTCTCGGTGCCGTCGTGATGTCGATGAGCAACTGGATTCTGGGCGTCATTCTGCGCCCGTTCCTTGGCGCCGGACGCTAGTCGTCACGGCGCGGTAATCGCGCGCAACTCCGATACCGTTTGACTGGATCGCGTCACGAAGTGACGTGATTCGCGCATCCGCCAATTCGTCGAGAGCGGCGGCGCTGGGCACATAGGTCAGTCGGTGATGTGCGTCAAAGAACCGTTCGCCGTGTGGTGAGGGAACAATCCACGTCGATGACCCAGGGTCGATGAGGCCGCCGATGGCTGGGACGGGGTCTTCGGGATGCACGATATGAATCGTCGGTATGCCCGTGACGTCGGGGACGACGCCGACCGGCGTACCCACGGTGATGACGGCATCGACGCCAAATTCACGGGACTCGGCGATGGCCAGTGCGATGAGTCCGCCTTGCGAGTGCCCCGACAACACGACTGGGGTCGCTCGGGTGATCCCCGCCGATTCCATCGCGATTCTGACCGCCTGGAGGGAGGGTGACGATCCGCTCGTCGCAAGATCGATGTTCGACGCCACGTTCCACGGATCGGATTCATCACCCTGGAAATTTGTGCCAGACAAATAAACCTCGAACCGGCTTCCGCCATCGTCCTCGTACCGCTCGATTCGGATGTGTGTGTCACCGGAAGGGATTCGGTCGATGCGATCGCGAATCGACTGTGGCGGGGTTGTCGGTTCGGCGCCATGCGCGGTCACCACAACGTCGTCCCCCATCGGGATCCTGTGCGGCAGTATTTCGATTGCGCGGTCGGCAATCGGGCGAAGACTTGGCCACAGGTGTCCCGTCCACGCGTTGTACGCGGCGATCGCCGGACCTGACATAACGGTGCTTGATGCGGCGGTGATCGCAGCACCCAGCGTCGCGACTCTGTCCGCTTCAGCGGGATGAATAGTTGCCCACACCGATTGCAGGGCGCATCGAATTCGGTCGATTTCGGCGAGAAGGCGGCGCACTCGTTCGGCCGCGACGATCCGCGCCGGCCCGTCGTGTGTCCACGCCCCCGACGACACCACGGCGCACATCCCGTGTTCGAGTGCCACACCAAGGTCGTCGATCCGGCCGCGCAGTGCGTCCGTCGAGTAGGTGACGTCACGAACGGGGATGGGCGGAATCATGGGAGCGAGCGCACGTCCGCGGCGAGCACCACCGCGATGTTTCTCAGGTGCTCGACCTCTGCGTCGAATGCCAATCGGGCCGGGCCCCACCAGTCGTCCCGATGGAGAGTCCAGATCAATGCTGCGGCGACCCGGTCGAGTTCGACTGCGGGGTCTGGTGATGCGGGGATTGCCATTCAGCGATTCTCACGGTCCGGAGTGAGCCGCGATATGACGAGCGGAAATATGTGGATGAACCCTGGATTGTCCCGCCCGTGGAGGGAAAATCTGGGAGAATAGAGCCATGGCGCTCTCCCCTCAACCGCTCAGCCCCCTCGATGGTCGTTATGCAGCGGCGGTGTCGGAACTCAGCCAGCACCTTTCCGAAGCCGGCTTGAACCGTGCTCGTGTCCACGTCGAAATCGAATGGCTGATTCGCCTCGCCGAAGAGGGGCTCTTTGGGGCTCAGCTGTCCGGTCGAGAAATCATGTCGCTGCGCGACGTCGCCACGAGTTTCGGCGACGCTGACGTTGCACGCATTGCGGAATTCGAATCGACAACCCGCCACGACGTCAAGGCTGTCGAATACCTCGTCCGCGAGCACCTCGAGCGACTTGGCCTCACCCGCATCACCGAGCTCACGCACTTCGCGTGCACGAGCGAGGACATCAACAACCTGTCCTACGGAATCACTCTCACCGCAGCGATTCGAGACGTGTGGAGCCCGGCCGTCCACACGCTGCTGAAGGCGCTCACGAATCTTGCGACAATCGAGCGTGACACCCCGATGCTTTCGCGGACCCACGGACAGCCGGCGACGCCGACGACGTTCGGCAAAGAGATCGCCGTGTTCGTGTACCGCGTCAGTCGTGTGGTTGCCGAGATCGACGCTCTTCAGTTGACCGGAAAGTTTTCGGGCGCCACCGGAACGTTCTCGGCACACGTTGTCGCGGCGCCCGGTGTCGACTGGCCTCGAATTTCGCGTGACTTCGTCGAATCGCTTGGGCTCGAATGGAACCCGCTGACGACACAGATCGAATCGCATGACACTCAGGCCGCATTGCTCACGCGCGTGAGTCACGTCAACCGAATCCTTCACAATCTCTGCACGGACGTATGGACCTACATTTCGAACGGATTCATCACGCAGATTCCGGTCAAGGGCGCAACGGGTTCATCGACCATGCCGCACAAGGTCAACCCGATTCGATTCGAAAACGCCGAGGCGAACCTCGAAATCGCAACCGCACTGGGCGACGCACTCGCCGCAACGCTGGTCACCTCGCGCATGCAACGTGACCTCACCGATTCGACTACTCAGCGAAACTTCGGTGTCGCCCTGGGCCACTCGCTCCTCGCGATTCACAACATCACCAGTGGACTGGGAGAAATTGCCGTCAATCGTCAGGCCCTGCTCGACGATTTGGGTGACAATCTCGAGGTGCTCGGTGAGGCGATCCAGACGGTGCTTCGCGCAGAACGAGCTGCCGGGACCACGACCATCGACAACCCCTATGAGTTGCTCAAGGACCTGACGCGTGGAAAGAAGCTCACGGCCGAAGCCCTTCGCGAGTTCATCGAGGACTTGGAAATGTCGGATGAGGGCAAGAAGCGCCTTCTCGCCCTGACCCCGGCGACGTACACCGGGCTTTCGTCGAGCCTCGTCGACTACCTGCGCTAAACGTCGTGCGGGTTTTCGCCTCGCGGCGGAAGCTGCGGGCTCATGGTCAGAACGATCATCGCGAGCATCAGAATCGTCACGACGAAGGCTGAACCAGCAAAGATTCCCGCCATCCGGAAGTCGCGGGTGACCATCAGGACGATTCCGCCAAGGAACCCGGCGGCGAGGAGTGAAAGGCCAACAAGCTGGAACGGCTTGGTCTTATCTTTTTGTGACACGTCGAATCGCTTTCTTTCCCGTTGCCATCAGGGTTTCTGACTGGCTGATGGCGCCAAACACGCCAAGAATGATTGCCCACGCTCCGATGGTCCCCGTCGCGATGGTCGAGTCCGCGCGCGACGGGAAGACGACGATGGTGAGAATGAGAGCCAAGATCGCCGAAGCCCATCCAGCGATCGGCTCAAAACGAATGAACGCCCTGGCGCACTCGAACAGTGCGAGCGGAATGGCCAGCGACAGCGCCGACGCCGGCCCGATGGTTCCCAGCACCAGTCCGAGTGACGTCGCGCCGACGAACAGCACGTTGAGCCACCAGACGCCGGCGGTGATGGCGGTGGCACGGTCGTCACGAACGAGAAGCGACACGATCGCGATGGCTGTCATCCATTGCAGTCCAACGAGATTCCCGTGGTTCGCGATGAACGGAATGAACAGACCCGCGATGAGCAGAATGCCGGGGCGACCGAAGGTGCGGAAGTGCGGTGCGACGATCGGCCAGTAGTGACGGACAACCGTGACGACGACCTCGACGGCCCAGCGGACCCATGCGATGGCGATGAGGACGCCGTGACGAATGCGCGCGAAAACGACCAGCACGCGATCGAGGAAGTCCAGCACGCCTCTAGCCTACGACCGCTATCCCTGTGCAGTTGGTCAGACGACGGGCGCCATGTCACTGAAGCGCGAGAAGCTGCCCTCGAAGAGAACGGTCAGCGTTGCGGTTGCGCCGTTTCGGTGCTTCGCCACGATGAGTTCTGCGTCGTTCTTGGCGTCTCCGTCTTCTGCGTAGCGCTCGCGGTGCAAGAGGATGACGATGTCAGCGTCTTGCTCGAGAGATCCCGATTCGCGAAGGTCGGACAGCATCGGCTTCTTGTCCGTGCGCTGTTCCGGTCCACGGTTGAGCTGTGACAGCGCGATGATCGGGACTCCGAGTTCCTTCGCGAGAAGTTTGAGCGAACGCGAGAATTCGGACACTTCTTGCTGGCGGTTTTCGACGCGCTTTCCCGAGGACATGAGTTGCAGGTAGTCGATGACAATCAACTTGAGTCCGTGCTGCTGCTTCATTCGGCGGCACTTGGCGCGAATCTCGACGAGTGTGAGGTTCGGGCTGTCGTCAATGAACAAGGGCGAGTTCGCGAGGTCCGCCTGCTTCTGGGAAATCTTTTTCCAGCCCTGGCTGTCGATTGTGCCGTTACGCATCTTGTGCAAGAAGATGCTGGTCTCGGCCGAGAGAAGGCGCATGGCGATTTCCGCGCGCGACATTTCGAGCGAGAAGAACACGGTCGGCTGATTGGCCTTGATTGCGGCGCTTCGCGCAATATCGAGCGCAAGAGTGGACTTTCCCAATGCGGGTCGGGCAGCAATGAGGACAAGCTGTCCGGGGTGCAAACCGTTGGTCAACGTGTCGAGTTCGCGGAATCCCGTCGGGATTTCGATGTGAGCACCGTTTCGGCCAGCGATCGCTTCCATTTCGTCAATGGCGGCAACGAGCGCATCCGAGACCTGTACTGCTTCGTCCGCGCGAGCGGTTCGCCCGATCGAGAAGACTTCAGCCTGAGCTTCGTTGACGAGATCGATGGGTTCGCCTTCAGCGGCGAAACCCATCTGCGTGATGCGGGTTCCCGTGGTCACAAGTCCGCGCAGGATCGCCTTGTCGGCGACGATCGACGCGTAGTAAGTCGCGTTCGCTGCGGTGGGGACGAAGCTCGCGAGTTCGTGAAGATATGCGGCTCCGCCGACCTTCTGCAGGTCTCCCGCTTTGGCGAGCTGGTCCCCCAGCGAGATCGTGTCGGCCGGGTCGCCCTTTGCGAAGAGGGAGATGATGGCATCGAAGATGATTTCGTGCTTGGGAAGGTAGAAGTCGCGACCCTTGACGACCTCGGAGACCTCTCCGATGATGTCCTTGGACAGAAGCATTCCACCGAGAGTGGACTTTTCGGCGGCGATATCGTTCGGCGGAACACGGTTTTCGCCCGTGCCTTCGGGTACTAGTTCGAGCTGTGGACCGGCCATGTTCGCGCCTCCTTTTCTTCCGCTGGATGGGTGCGGGTTTTCAGTATGAGTGTGAGGTACGACAAACCTCACCGCCACGCCCATCGGTGACCTCGTAACGCTAGGGAAGCGCTTCCCACAATGCAAACGGCCCTGTGGATAAGTCTGTGGGGGAATTGTGAAACACGCCGAACAAAGTTGTGGACAGACTGTGGAGAACTGTGGAGAACATTTCCACTTATCGCTAAAATAATGCGTCTGACCAGGCATTTATCCGTCTTCACACCTGTGAGTAAAGTTGTTTAGAGTTCAGGTTGAACCTTTAACCTTTCCACAGTCAGCTTTCGCAACATGGAACAGAAAAGCGCCCCCGAAACCGTGGCTTCGGGGGCGCTTTCGAACGCAGAGTGGATCGCTACTTGGCAGCAACGACCTTCAGAGCGAGGGTTGCAACGACGCCGTCGTGCAGCTTGACCGTCGCCGAGTAGGCGCCGGTTGCCTTGATGGCGGCCTGCAGTTCGATCGAACGCTTGTCGATCTTTCCGAGACCGGCTGCTTCAACAGCGGCTGCGATGTCCGCGGTCTTGACCGAACCGAACAAGCGACCCTCAGCACCAGCCGACGCGCGAACCGTGATGGATGCGCTTTCGAGCTTGGTCTTGAGAGCAACAGCGTCTTCGTGCGACGCGAGAGCGCGAGCCGCACGTGCCGCCTTGATGTCGGTCACCTGCTTTTCGCCACCGCGGGTCCACACGATTGCCAGTCCCTGGGGGACGAGGTAGTTACGTGCGTAACCGTTCTTGACGTCGACGATGTCGCCGGCGGTTCCGAGGCCAGAAACCTCGTGAGTGAGAATGAGCTTAGCCATCTGAATATCTCCTAACGGCCAGCGCCGGCGTAGGGGAGAAGTGCCATCTCGCGTGCGTTCTTGACCGCACGAGCGATGAGTCGCTGCTCCTGAACCGAAACGCCCGTGATGCGACGCGAACGAATCTTGCCGCGCTCAGAGACGAACTTGCGAAGTGTCGCAACGTCCTTGTAGTCGATTACATCGACGCGAATTGCTTTTGCGGGGGGAAGCGCCTTTGCGCCCTTCCCGACGCGGGGCTTACGGCGATCGCCGGTTGCCTTTCCTGCCATGGTGATGTCCTTACGTTAAAAAGAGTTGGTTAGAACGGAGTCTCGTCCGCGGGGGGTTCGGTCTGTCCCCAGGGGTCCTTCTCCACTGCGGGAGCGGCGGCCCACTGGTCTCCACCGGTCGGCTGCGACCAGTCGGAGCTGGACGATCCGGCGCTGCTGCTTCCGCCTGCGGCGCGCGTGATGGACGCGGTCGCGTAACGAAGCGAAGGGCCGATTTCGTCAACCTCGAGCTCGATCGAGGTGCGCTTTTCGCCCTCTTTCGTCTCGTACGAACGCTGACGGAGGCGACCGGTCGCGACGACGCGAGCACCCTTTGTCAAAGACCCGGCTACGTGCTCGGCGAATTCACGCCACACGCTGGCACGAAGGAAGAGCGGCTCGCCGTCTTTCCATTCGTTCGACGCACGGTCAAACGTGCGCGGGGTCGAGGCGATCGTGAAGTTCGCAACGGCAACACCGTTCTGCGTGAAACGCAGTTCGGGGTCGGCGGTGAGGTTTCCGATAACCGTGATGATTGTGTCGTTAGCCATGATGACTACTCGGCAGCCTTCGCGATACGAGCAACGGCCTCATCGGCACGAAGCACCTTGGTGCGCATGACCGATTCCGAGAGACGGAGCTGACGCTCGAGCTCAACGGTGGTCGCGGGCTCCGCGGTGAAGTTGACGACGGCGTAGACGCCTTCGCTCTTCTTCTGGATTTCGTAGGCCAGACGACGACGTCCCCACAGGTCAACGTTGTCAATCGTTCCGCCGTTTGCGGTGATGACGCCAAGGAACTTGTCGAGCGTCGGTTGAACAGTGCGGTCATCAACCTCGGGGTTGAGGATCACCATCAGTTCATAAGGATGCATAAATAACCCACCTCCTCTGGACTCAGCGGCTACAGACTTTCTGCAGCAGGAGGGTATTGCTTCCATTCGTTGCCACGAGGGCAACCTGTCAAGAATAGCCCAGCGACGCGGTTAAGCCAAGTCGCGGTCCGCTGCCCAGGCGCGCAGGCGTCGTTCCGCCTCGGCTTCACCGAGCGGACCTTCATCGAGGCGCAGTTCCAGAAGGAAGTTCCAGGCCTCGCCGACGGCACGGCTGGGGCCAATCCCCAAGAGCGCCATTATTTGTTCGCCGTCAAGATCCGGTCGGATCGCGTCAATCTCTTCGCGTTCGCGAATCTCGTCAATTCGACGCTCGAGATCGTCGTACGCCTGACCCATTGCGGCAAGTCGTCGTTCGTTTCGAGTGGTGACATCGCTTCGCACGAGGATGTGAAGTCGTGCGAGTTCTTCGCCTGCATCCCTGACATAACGGCGAATCGCGGCATCAGTCCATGCACCCTCGCTGTACCCGAAGAAACGCAAGTGAAGTCGAATGAGGTTTGTCGTTCGCGCAATCGTCTCGTTGTCGAAACGCAACTCGACGAGTCGCTTCTTGGCCATCCGCGCGCCGACCACGTCGTGCCCGTAGAACGTGACTGCCTTCGACGGCTTGTCGAACGATCGCGTCGCGGGCTTGCCAATATCGTGCAACAACGCGGCCAGTCTGCCGATGATGTCGGGTTCTGAGCCAGGGTTTCGCTCCTGCTCGAGAGCGATCGACTTCGTGAGGACCTTGAGCGAGTGTTCGTACACGTCCTTGTGGCGGCCGTGTTCATCGTGTTCACGCACAAGCGCAGGCAGTTCCGGCAAGACGATGTCGCATAAACCCGAATCGACGAGGATGCGAATTCCAGGCACGGGGTCGTTTGCCGACAGCGTCTTGATAAGTTCATCCCTGACGCGTTCCGCCGAGATCATGCGAATCGAGTCAACGCGGTCGCGCAGTGCGGCATCCACCTCGGGCGCGAGTTCCATTCCCAGCTGGGCAACAAATCGCGCCGCGCGCATCATGCGAAGCGGATCATCAGCGAAGGAAACCTCGGGCGTGCTCGGAGTGCGAAGAATTCCCGCGGCCAGGTCTGCAAAACCGTTGCTGGGGTCGACGAGCTGCATACCCGGCAAGGTCAGCGCCATCGCATTGACCGTGAAGTCGCGGCGAAGCAGGTCGTCGTCGATTTTCGTCCCAAACGCAACGGACGGCTTGCGGCTTTCGCGGTCGTATTCGTCGGCGCGATACGTGGTGACTTCGATGCGCTCGCTGTCGACCATCGCACCAATCGTTCCGAAGTCGCGACCGACATCCCACGTTGCGGTAGCAATCGGAGCAAAAATCGCGAGCATCTCGTCGGGAGTCGCGTTCGTCGTGAAATCGAGGTCGTTCACCGGTCGTCCAAGGAACGCATCCCTCACCGGGCCACCAACGAGTGCGAGTTCCTTGCCGGCGGCGTCGAACGCGGAGGTCACGCGCGCAACGGCGGGACTCGCGGCCAGAGCCGTGAGTCGTGCCATGGCATCCACCACGCTCTCCATGAGTCCAAAGTCTAGACTGAGGGACATGTCTTCGGCCGTGAACGTGCGCGCTGCCGCGCTTCGAGTTCTCGGCGCGACAGTTTTCGCTGCATTCATTGCGGCGGCAGGAGCGGCCGGTTCCGTTGCCGCTCCGGTGCGGACAATTTCGGTGCTCGTCCCGATCGTTGCCGATGCCGGCGATGGCCAATTCCTCAGCGCGGACGAGGTCGGGGCGGAAACTGCCCCGGACGGCGCCTGGTCGTTGTTGACCGCGGCGGCAAAGCGACACGGCTTCACCATCGCACTGGACTCGCGAATCGTGGCGAGCGTCGCGGCGCTTGGCGACGACGCACCTGAATCCGCCATCACATGGTTGGACGACGTCGATTCCCTCGATCCGCTCCTGCTTCCCTGGGGCAATGCGGATGTCTGGGCTCTGGTGTCCGGGGAATCGGTGTCGTTTAGCGCCGACGATTTCGGGCTTTTGGCAAACGTGGAACCCAGCGAATTGGTCGTGTGGCCCAGCGGAGACGTCGTTGACTCGTCGTCGGTTGTGACGACCTCATCACGCGGTTTCACCCGCATGATCGTCGGGAACGACCAATTCGCGGGCGGATTCGACTCTGCGGCGAGTGGCGCACTGGCCGACGCCGTCTCGCCCGACTCGTCCACTTCTGCGCTCGCCGGAGCGGCCGCCGTCCGCGCAGAACTGTCCAACGGCGATGTGGTCGTCCTGCCCCGCACCGCCCGTGAACTCGACGCGTCGATGGCGGTGTCCGTTCTCGACCGTGTGGTCGGAACTGACGTTCGCGTGACACGGGTCATCCCGACGAGTGTGAATTCAATGCGAACCCCGTTCACCGAAGTGTCGGCTCCCGACTCGTTGGTTTCCGTGTTCGAGTCGTTTGCCGCCGATGAAGCGCGCGCCGCGACGATTTCAGACGAGCCAGCTGCGCTCCTTGCCTCGCGCGTCCGATCGCTCGCCGTTACCACGAGCGACCTTGACCCGATTGTCTTCGAGTCGGTAGCCGAGGCGTACATCGCTGACCGCGACTGGTTGTCGCGACTTGTCTCGATCTCGCTCGCGACGGAATACACCGTGCTGTCGAACACCGCCGATGTCCCCGTCAGTGTCAGCAACGATTCCGGCGCAGCCGTCACGGTCGAGGTGCGTGTCCGTTCGACCTCCGGGATTGTGCAAGTTGAAACGCCGAGCCAATCGGTGACGATCGAGCCGCGGTCAAACATCCGCATCACGGTTCCGATGACCGCGGTGACGAACGGACGAACCGCTCTCGTCGTCAGCCTGGTGGATCCGGCTGGTACCGCGATCGGGAAGCCCGTTTCGTTCCCGATTGAAGTTCAAGCGCAGTGGGAGATTCTCACAGTGGTTGTCTTCTTCGGTAGCGTCATCGTCATCATGACAATCGGAATTCTGCGCACGATTCGACGACGTCGAGCCGGCGCATGAGTATCGGTCGTTCGAGCCTGCTCCTCGCGTCGGGGACGGTTGTCTCGCGAATTCTTGGCTTCATCAATGCCGTTGTTCTGGCGCGAACCCTCGGGCTAGTCGGTTCCGGCGCTGATGCCTTTGCGCTAGCCAATCAACTTCCCAACAACATCTACGCGATTGTCGCCGGTGGAGTCCTGTCGGCAGTTCTCGTTCCCCACATCGTCAAGTCCGGACTGAACACGGATGGTGGCGCCAACTTCATCAACAAGTTGTTGACGCTCGGGATAGCCACGTTTGCCGTCGTCGCCGTGCTCGCCACACTCGCGGCGCCCTTGTTCGTTGGTCTTTACGCTCAACAAAGCGCAGGAACCGGTGACCTGGGCTTCAGCACTGCCGAGATCAATCTCGCCGTCGCGTTCGCGTGGTGGTGCCTTCCACAGGTCTTCTTCTATGCCGTGTACAGCCTGCTCGGCGAGGTCCTCAACGCCAAGGGCCTGTTCGGTCCGTTCACGTGGGCTCCCGTTCTCAACAACATCGTTGCCATCGGCGGAATGCTGTGGCTCGGTGCCGTCTTCGGCGGATCTGTCTCGATTGCGACGGATTGGTCGGGCGGTGAGATCGCAATCCTCGCCGGTTCTGCAACCGCCGGCGTCGCGGCCCAGTCCCTCATTCTTTTCGCGTTCCTCGGTCGCGCGGGTATTCGCTTCCGACCCGACTTCCGATTCCGCGGTGTTGGCCTTGGTGAAACCGGCAAGATCGCAGCGTGGACGCTGGGCATGATCCTCGTAACGCAACTTGCGGGAATCCTGCAGAGCAACATCGCGTCACTCGCAACGACCAACGGAGATCCGGGACTCGCGGTCCTGCGATTCGGTTGGCTCGTCTTCATGTTGCCCCACTCGGTTGTGACCGTGTCGCTCGCGACGGCCTATTTCACACGCATGAGCACTGACGTACGCGACGGCAATTGGGCTGCGCTGTCGGCCGACATCCGTCAGTCTCTTGCTCGGGTTGGACTTTTCATGGTGCTCGCGAGCGCCGGACTGTGGGTAACCGCTCCTTTCGTGGCTCAGGTCTTCGATAGTTCGGCAACAAGCGGGCTCGCGCCGGTCATTTCGCTCTATGCGGTGGGGCTCGTTCCGTTCGGAATTGTGTTCGTCCTGCAGCGTGTGTTCTACGCACTCGGCGATACGCGGACCCCGTTCCTCGTGCAACTCGCTCAAGCAGCCGTCTTCGCTGGACTTGCTTTGTGGGTGGGGACGGGCGGAACGGATTCCGTTGCGACAGGTTTGGCGGTGGCGATGAGCGTGTCCACCTGGGTTCAGGCTGTCGTCATGGGCGTCGTCTTGCACCGCAGACTGGGAAAGTTGTTCGATCGAACCGAAATCGCGTCCCTCGCGACGTTCGCCCTCGCCGTCATCCCATCGGTTGCGCTGGGGTTACTCGTGGGGAACATCGCCCACGGAATCCTCGTCGTCGAGTGGGGAACGAGCATTCTCGAAGCGATCGTCACCGCAGGACTTGTGACTCTCGTTATGGGTGTCTCGTACATCGGCGGATTGGTGGCACTGCGCAACGACACCGCGATGAACGTCGTCGCGCCGTTTCGAAACCGAGACGACAAGCGCGCCTAGACTGAACTTCTGACTGTCATCGGAAGGACACACAGTGCGCGATCTCGTCATCATAGGTTCAGGACCGGCCGGATACACGGCAGCAATTTATGGTGCGCGCGCCGAGTTGAAGCCTCTCGTCATCACGTCAAGTGTTGCGATGGGCGGTGACCTGATGAACACGACCGAGGTCGACAACTACCCCGGTTTCCCCGAGGGAGTCATGGGTCCTGACCTCATGATGAAGATGCAGGCTCAGGCCGAGCGTTTCGGGGCAGAATTGCTCTTCGATGACGCAACGAAGCTCGAACTGGACGGTCCCGTCAAGAAAATCACCGTCGGTAACGGCGACGTCATTGAAGCCAAAGCCGTCATTCTGGCGATGGGAAGCGAATATCGCCGATTGGGGCTTAACGACGAAGCACGATTGTCCGGTTTTGGTGTGTCGTGGTGTGCGACCTGCGACGGGGCCTTCTATCGCAATCGCGCCGTAGCCGTCATCGGTGGCGGCGACTCGGCGATGGAGGAAGCGACCTTCCTCACGCGTTTCGCGGACACGGTGTACATCATTCACCGCTCGGATCAGTTCCGCGCATCCCCCGTCATGTTGGCTCGCGCCCAGGCTGACCCCAAGATTCAGTTCATCACCAACGCCCGCGTCACGGGAATTCTCGGTGCCGACACGGTTGCGGGCATCACGCTCGAGAACACCGACGGTTCGTCTCGAGTCCTCGACGTTGAAGGCCTCTTCATCGCAATCGGGTCGGATCCACGCACGTCGCTCATTACGGGTCAGATCTCGCTGACGGACGAAGGAAATGTCGCCGTCGACGGCCGTTCATCGAAGACCAACCTTGCTGGTGTTTTCGCGGCTGGCGACGTCATCGACCCGACGTATCGCCAGGCAATCGTTGCCGCCGGCTCCGGGGCTGTCGCCGCTCTCGACGCGCAACACTTCCTCGAATCACAGTCACACTGACGCTGAGTAGACTGGTGCTCAGAAACCCGTTGAGAGGACAACCATGAGCGCCGCCCGCGATGTGACCGAAGCTAATTTTGCCGCAGAGGTCCTGCAGAACGACAAGCCGGTCATCGTTGACTTCTGGGCCCCGTGGTGTGGCCCGTGCCGCGCGGTTTCGCCGATTCTTGACGCCATCGCCGAGGCACACGCCGACAAGATTGACATCGTCAAGTTGAACGTCGACGAGTTCCCTGACCTGGCCGCTCAGTACAACATTCTCAACATCCCGGCCATGAAGGTCTTCAAGGGTGGCGAGGTAGTCAAGACTGTCGTTGGCGCAAAGCCTCGACCCGCACTCGAGCAGGATCTCGCCGAATTCATCGGATAGTTTTCGAGGCCTTGGCCGTCGAACTCTCACTCCGCACCACGCCCGCGGCGTCCGACGTTTTGACGGCGTATTCCGAAAACGGAATATTTATAAACCCTCGGTCAGAGGGCTTTTAGTCGTCTGCTCCGACGCCCAGTTCGGCGGCAATTCGGTTAAGGTCAGCGACCGTCGCGAAGTCAATCGTGATTGATCCCTTGCTCTTTCCGAGTGCGACGGTGACGCGTGTGTTGAGTTTGTCGCCGAGCTTCGATGCGATTGCTGCGAAGTGGTCTGCGCGACCCCCCGGCTTTGCGGTGGGCTTCTTGGTGGTCGAACCCGGTTCGCCACCCATGAGCGCCGCCGCCGCTTCGGCCGCGCGCACGGAGAGGTCCTCGTTGACGATTTTGTCAGCGAGTTTCTCCTGACCTTCCTTGCCCGACACCGAGAGGATCGCACGGGCGTGCCCTGCGGAGAGAACCCCCGCTGCGACGCGTTGCTGAACCTTGATCGGAAGCTTGAGAAGGCGAAGTGTGTTCGTCACCTGGGGACGCGAGCGTCCGATTCGCTTCGCGAGTTCGTCCTGCGTGATTCCGAAGTCTTCGATGAGTTGTTGGTAGGCCGACGCCTCTTCCAGCGCGTTGAGTTGTGCACGGTGGATGTTTTCCAACAACGCGTCGCGAAGCATGTCCGCGTCCTTGGTATCACGAACAACCGCGGGGATTGCTGTCAGACCGACAGCCTTCGAGGCGCGAAGTCGTCGTTCACCCATGACAAGTTCGAAGGTCGCGTCGGCACCGGTTCCGCTGAGCGGTCGCACCACGATGGGCTGAAGAACGCCGAACTCACGAATCGAGTGCTCAAGTTCTGACAATTCCTCTGGTCTGAACTCGGTTCGGGGCTGCTGAGCGTTAGGGACGACCTTGTTGGGGTCGATCAACTGCAGGCGCGCACCGGGAACATCGCGGGATCCCTGGGACCCCTCCTGCGGGAAGAAGACGTCGATGCCGCGCTCGGTCACCTCGCCACCCTGCGTCGGGATGAGGGCTCCGATTCCGCGGCCGAGGCCGGTTCGCTTTTCTGCCATGTCAGTACACTCCTCGTTCGGCGAATTCGAGAGCGGCTTCGCGATATGCGACGGCGCCTGCAGAATTTCGGTCGTAATCAATCACGGTGCGACGGAAACTGGGGGCCTCGGACACGCGAACCGAGCGCGGAATGACCGAGGAGAACACGAGATCCGGGAAGTGGCGTCGGACTTCGTCGGCAACGTCGCGCGAAAGGTTCGTCCGGGGGTCGTACATAGTCAACAAAATGCCCATGATGCTGACACGAGGATTGAGGTACTGGCGAACCATGGCGATGTTATCCCAGAGCATGGTGACGCCCTCGAGCGCGTAATACTCGGCCTGGATGGGAACGAAGACCTCGTTCGCGGCCGTCAAGGCGTTGATGGTGAGCAGCCCAAGCGACGGAGGACAGTCAATAAAAATATAGTGAGGCTTTTCGTCGATCGACCCGAGGTATCCCTCAATCGCCCGCTTGAGTCGCCCTTCGCGCGCGGAAACCGCGACGAGCTCGATCTCGGCACCAGCGAGGTTGATGGTCGCCGGCGCACACCACAGATTCGGGCTTTCCGGGCTCACCTGGACGATTGATGCAAGTGGTTCCTGACCCAGCAAGACTTCGTAAGTTCCCTGAACCTTGGCGTGGTGGTCAATGCCCAGAGCCGTCGAGGCGTTTCCTTGGGGATCTAGATCGATGACGAGGACGCGCGCACCGCCGTGGGCGAGTGCCGAGGCGAGGTTGACCGTGGTGGTGGTCTTGCCGACGCCACCTTTTTGGTTCGACACCGCGACGATGCGGGTGTCCGGGGGAAGAGGGGCGACGGCCGCATCCAACACGGCACGGCGACGAGCAAGATCCATCAACTCCGACGCAAGCGGGGATGTGTCGTGGCTTTCGGTCACGCTACCCTCCTAGAACGTCGAAAACATGGTGCTGTTCATTCGAGAAAATCCCCGAATGTTTCACGTGAAACAATTCACGCATTACCGTTCTACTTTAGCGGCGAAAAGGCGCGTCGGTTCCGCCACTTTCCCCACACCAAGGACCTCGGCATGTGCATCAATGAGCTTGTGTTTGCGCAAAACGGTCTGCGCTTCGGCGATTTCGTCATCGATTCGCTGGCCCTTGAGAAGCATCACACGGCCACCATCAATGAGAAGCGGCTCGAGCCATGGAATGAGGCCCTTCAGCGCCTTGACGGCTCGGGCAGTCACGACATCGAACGAACGCTTGTCGGGATATTCCTCGGCACGGCCGGTAAAAACTTCGACGTTCGTCAACCCTAATTCCGCGACTTGCTGGCGCAGCCAACGGGTTCGTCGTTCCAGCGGTTCGATGAGCACGAAATCACAGTCAGGGCGAATCATCGCGAGAACCAGGCCGGGAAGCCCCGCCCCGCTGCCGACATCGGCAACGCGAAGCCTTGTGCCGACCGGCCCGTCGAATTCACGATCTAGTTCAGGCGCCAGAAGTGCACAGTTGAGAAGATGGCGGCTCCAGAGCCTGCCTGCCTCGTCGGGACCGATCAGTCCCCATTCCTCACCGTGAGTGCCAAGGTTTTGGGCAAAAACCCGCACCAATGAAATTCCGCCACCGCACAGGTCGGCCGCTTCTGCGGGTTCCTGTTCGATGGCGGAATGTTTCACGTGAAACTATGCGCGGCTGATGACCGTGTGACGGTCAGCGCCCTCGCCTTCCGAGTGCGACGAGAATCCGCGCTCGGATACGAAGTCGTGGACAAGCTTGCGCTCGTAGGACGACATCGGGGGGAGTGCTGCGGACTGTGCGCCGCCTTCGATTCGTTCAACCGCGCGGTCGACAAGGCGCTCGAGTTCCTTAGAGCGGGCGTCGCGCGAACCGGCAACGTCCAGAATCAAGCGTGAAAACTCGCCGGTCGCGGTGTGAACCGAGAGCCGAGTGAGCTCCTGGAGTGCCGACACAGCGTCTGGCTTTGCCAGAACCCCGAGGTCATCACTTTCGCCAGAGACGATCGACACGTAGTCACGCCCGTTCGATTGCGAAATCTCAAGGTCGCCATCAAGATCGGCGATGTCGAGGAAGCCCTCGATGTAGTCGGCCGCGATGTCCGCGGGGTCTTTTGTTGCTTCAGTCATTATTTCTTTCCCTTTCCACGCTTTGCGCGGTTCTTTCCTACAGGCTGCTGGCGCTGAGCCGCTTTTGGCTCCCCAGGAACGTCCTCCGCGGTTGGCGCGGTGATTCCCTTGCGTGCGTTGCGCTTTGCCTGACGCTCTTCCCACGCCGCGTAGGCCTCGGATCCCGGTGTCGGCATGTTGCGGATGACGACGAACTGCTGTCCCATCGTCCAGAAGTTGGAGACGAGCCAGTACATCATGACGCCCAGCGGGAAGGCGAAACCGGAGAACAAGAAGACGAGCGGAAGGATGTACAGCAGGATCTGCTGCTGACGGTAGGTCGCGCTCTCCTTGGTGGCCTTCGAGACGTTCTTCGCCATGATCTGACGCTGGGTGATGAACTGCGAAACGGTCATTGCGACGACCATGACTCCTGCGGTCAAGATCACGGTCCAGTTTCCGTCCGAGGTGGACATGGCCGAGTGGAGCGGTGCGGTGCCGAAGATGGTTGCCTTACCGAAGTTTGCAGCGAGGTCAGTACTGAGAAGTCCGATGCCGGCCTTGGCGTTTGCGGCCTCTGACAGCGTTGTGAAGAGACCGAAGAACACAGGCATCTGCGCGATGAGCGGGATGCAGGACGAGAACGGGGAAGTGCCGTGCTTGCCGTAAAGGGCCATCGTTTCGCGGGTCATGGCCTCGCGAGAGAACTGGTCGCGCTTTCCCTTGTACTTCGCTTGGATGCGCTGCAGCTCAGGCGCGACCTCGAGCATCTTGCGCTGTGACTTGATTTGGCGAACAAAGATCGGGATGAGCGCGGCACGAACAACGAGCACAAGCCCAACGATCGAGAGCACCCAGGTCCATCCGTCTTCGGGGGACATCCCCAGTGCGGTCAGCCCAGTGTGGAAACCGACGAGCAGGGCTTCGATAACCCAGCGGAAGGGCCAAAGGATAATTCCGAAAATATCGGGCATTAGTGTTCTTTCTTCTTGGGTAGGACAAAGCCGAACCGCGAGAGGGGGAAGTTACCGTCCATTCTCGCAGGTACATCGTCAATTCCGCCACGCGACCACGGGTTGCACCGCAGAATTCTCCAACCGGTCATCGCGCCGCCACGAACCAGGCCGAACTGTTGGACGGCCCCGAGCCCGTAGGCAGAGCAGGTTGGGTAGTAGCGACAAACGTCACCATAAAGAGGCGACACTGCTTTTCGCCACGCCACGATGATGGCGATGAACGCGTTACGGGGGACAAGAAACAGGTGCGCGATCACGCGGTGCTCCAGCGCGCTGCACACTCGGCAATCTCTGTTTCGAGCTCGTGAAAGTCCGGGACCGACCCTTCACACCTAAACCGAAAGACGATATCTCCCGTGAGTTGACCTGTTCCGATCAGCGCATGGGCGATTGCTCTGGTCCGACGACGGACAGTATTACGGACGACTGCATTGCCACATTTGGACGTGATGATGATCCCCACCCTGGCTTCTCTCGCGACAATGCGGTAGCCAATCAGATGGTTAGTAACACACTTATCCCCACGTCGAACCACCGAGCGAAAGTCGCCTGGTTCAACAATCCTGTTGCGGCGGGGGAGCACTAACGGACGTTAGACGCTGAGTTCGGTGCGACCCTTGCGACGACGGGCAGCGAGAATCGCGCGGCCGGCGCGGGTGCGCATACGAAGACGGAAACCGTGAACCTTCGCACGACGACGGTTGTTCGGCTGGAAAGTACGCTTTGACATGGGATCTCCTCGGCAATGGGCCGGACGCTTGAATGTTGATGCGCCACAAGCGCAACCTGACAAGAATAGGGGAAAATTCTGGGTGAGTCAAACCGGGGGACAATTACACCGCGGTAGTTTTCCACAGTGTTACGTCGCCTACTTGTGGAAACTCAAATGTGGCTAATATGGTGACTTATCCACAAGCTGTCTCGCGAAAGTTTCCATGTCCACTTCCCTCGAAGCCCTCTGGCACAAAGTTGTCAATGAGGTTGCCGGTGACGAACAAATCACGCCGCGCCTCGTCGCCGTTATTGAGATGGCCGTCCCCCAGGGAATCATGCAGGAGACGCTGTACGTAGAGGTCGAATCCGACTTCGCTCGAGACATGATCGAACAGCGCGCACGCGACAACATCATTTCGGCGCTGGCCCGGCTCGCGGATGAACCGATCTCGAACTTCTCGATCGTTGTGAACCCTGCACTTCGAGACGTCGACGAGATTGACAACATCACCGCCGACATTCCGGTCGTTGTACCCAACCCGGTTGCCATGGCGATCACGGCGGGCGAGGCCAGACTGAACCCGAAGTACACCTTCGACAATTTCGTCATCGGCCCGTCTAACCGCTTCGCGCACGCGGCGGCTCTTGCCGTCGGCGAATCCCCCGCCAAGGCCTACAACCCGCTCTTCATCTATGGAGGTTCGGGTCTCGGCAAGACGCACTTGCTGCACGCGATCGGTCACTACGCCCAGGGCCTCTTCCCCGGCGTCAAGGTTCGGTATGTCTCGAGCGAAGAGTTCACGAACGACTACATCAACTCCATCGCGACGAACCAAATGCCGTCGTTCAACCAGCGCTACCGCGACGTCGACGTGCTGTTGATCGATGACATTCAGTTCTTGGGCGGAAAAGACGCCACGCAAGACACCTTCTTCCACACGTTCAACACTCTGCACGAGCACGGCAAGCAGGTCGTCATCACTTCCGATGTTCCACCGAAGCAACTGGTGGGATTCGAAGAGCGCATGCGTAGTCGTTTTGGTTGGGGCCTCATCACGGACATCCAGGTTCCGGATCTTGAGACTCGAATCGCGATCCTGCGCAAGAAGGCGGCGGCCGAAAACCTCGGCATCGACGATGACGTGTTGGAATACATCGCTGCGAAGGTTGCGTCAAATATCCGCGAACTCGAGGGAACCCTCATTCGCGTGACAGCCTTCGCGAGCTTGAACCGGGTCCCCGTCGATCTGGCGCTGGTTCAGACGATTCTGAAGGACATGATCACTCTCGAAGATGGCGACGTATCGCCCTCGGACATCATCGAACATGTGGCCCGATACTTCGAGTTGTCGCTGGATGATTTGTATGGCACGTCCCGATCCGCAGCAATCGCGACCGCACGCCAAATCGCGATGTACCTTTGCCGGGAACTGACCTCGATGTCACTGCCAAAGATTGGACAGCTGCTTGGTCGTGACCACACAACCGTGATGTATGCGAATAAGAAGATC
Organism: uncultured Gulosibacter sp.; assembly: GCA_964637095.1. Classification (GTDB taxonomy): domain Bacteria; phylum Actinomycetota; class Actinomycetes; order Actinomycetales; family Microbacteriaceae; genus MWH-TA3. The sequence continues at coordinate 219,418 of CAZWTW010000001.1, read as the reverse complement.
GCGGACTTGATGAAAGAGCGCCGATCTATTTATAACCAGGTAACGGACCTCACTCACATCATTAAGAAGGGCTCGCAGTAATCTCGATGTTTTCCACAAGTTGTTCAGTTGGCTTGTGGAAAATGTGGAATCACGGCGGGTTTCTGGGGATAACCAAATTCGTTGCCCTCTCTTCCCCCTGTTTTCACGGCCTAACCCACAGGCTGCTCACAACTTTCACGGATGTAGTTATCAACAAACTGAAGGTATTAACACAGTTATCCACATATCCACCGAGGTTAAGATGACTACTTTGCTTAATGAAGGAAATTGAGAAATCCCGTTAACGAAACCGGTTGCACAATTGCACGACGTCTGTGACACAATAAGAGACCGCACGAAAGTGGAAGGTTTATCGTGAAATTCCAATCGAACAAGGACGTTCTCTCGCAGGCCGTCATCTTCGTCACCAAACTTCTGGCCGCCAAGCCTGCTACCGCTGCGCTGTCCGGTGTGCGAATCGACGCTGATGCCAACGGTGTGACCTTCGCTTCGTACGATCACGACGTGTCAACACGAACCACCATCGCCGTCGATGTCGCCGAGCCAGGATCAGTCCTCGTGTCTGGTCGCCTTCTCTCGGACATCGTCACGCGTTTGCCCGGTGACACCGTTACGGTTGCCGTTCATGAATCCAAGCTCATCGTCACGTCCGGGTCATCCAAATTCCAGCTGAGCCTCATGGCAATCAACGAATACCCCAACTTGCCGGAGGTTCCACCCACCATCGGTTCGTTCGACGGCGAAATCTTCGCCGAAGCGATCGCCCAAGTAGGTGTTGCGGCTCTCCGCGACGATGGCCTCCCGGCGATGATGAACATTTCCGTCGAAATCACGTCCAGCGCTGTCTCGTTTACCGCGACTGACCGTTATCGAATCGCATCCAGGGATATTCCGTGGAAGGCGGACGACGTCGCTGACGTGATCCAGATCTTGGTTCCGGCGCGTGTCCTCATGGAGGCCGGCAAGATGTTCCAGTCCTCTGACAAGGTTGAGCTCGCTCTTCTCAGTGGTGGCGAACGTGAAATCCTTGCACTCTCAGTCGGTTCACGAATCGTCACGTCGTCTCTTGCAAAGGGCCAGTTCCCTCGTGTTCGCGCCTTGCTCGACGAAAAGGGAGCCGGCGACGGTTATGCAATTGTCCTCGCCTCGGATCTCATCGACGCGACTCGTCGTGTATCACTCGTCGTCGAGCGCGAATCCGTGCTCAAGTACACCTTCTCCAGCGAGGGCATCCTTTTGGAAACCCAGGCCGGCGAAAGTGCGTCGGCTTCGGAACTGGTCGACTCTCACCTGGTCGGCGATGAGGTCGTCGTCTGGCTCAAGCCGAAACTCGTGATCGACGGGGTCACCGGCGCGCACAGCCAGTTCATTCGTCTCGGATTCACGTCGTCGTCCGAGGTGGGCAAGGCCGGTCCGGTTCTCTTCACGGCTCATTCGTCGAAAGATTCGACGGATGTTGAAAAGGATTACCGCTACCTCATGCAGCCCAACTTCCTCGCGCGCTAGTTCATGAGGATCGCCTCGATCGACCTCACCGGGTGGCGGAATTATCCGTCACAGCGGCTCGACATGGCGGAATCCCCGACACTCTTGGTTGGCGAAAACGGCCAGGGGAAGACCAATTTCGTCGAGGCGATCGTGTACGCAGCCCTTGGGCGATCGCACCGGACGTGGTCGGACGCAACGCTCGTTCGCTCGGGTGACGACCAGGCAATCATCAGGATGCGGGTCGAACACGGGGCGCGGGGTCTCGATGTCGACATTGCCGTAACGGCAAGCGGCGCCAACACGATTCGCGTCAACGGAAACCCCATGAAGCGCCGCGAGCTTGCCCGGCTCCTCCCCCTCGTCATTTTCGCGCCAGAGGATATGGACTTGGTTCGCGGTGAGCCAGATTTCCGCCGGACGTTCCTCGATGACGTGCTAGCAGAGACGTCGAACTCGGCCGCCGGTGACCAGGGAGACTGTGATCGAATTCTTCGTCAGCGCAACACGTTGCTGAAGTCAATGTCTGCCCGGCCGTCCGAGGCCGAGGCGGGAACTCTCGACACGTGGACCGAATCGTTCGTTGACGTCGCGGCGCGAATCATTGTGGCGCGACGCGCAGCGGTCGCGGCCCTCGCCCCGCGTTTCGCACACCACTATTCCGCGATTGCCGGCGGCTCGAACCAGGCGACGATTGCACTGAACGAGACGGTCGGCGAGGGCGTTGCCGATTCCGACGTCGCCACGGCGCTGCGCGAGAAGTTTCACGTGAAACGTCGCGAGGAAATCGAGAGAGGGTCGACGCTCGTCGGGCCACACCGCGACGATCTCTTCATCGAACTCAACGGTCTTCCCGCACGAACCCACTCGAGTCAGGGCGAGGCGTGGTCGACCGCGCTCAGTCTGCGTCTTGCGATGGTCGACGTTGTGACCGAGCAGTCGACGGTCGGCGACCCGGTGGTCATTCTTGATGACGTTTTCTCGGAACTCGACGAGGGCCGCCGCGTCCGCCTGGCCGGTCATCTCGATTCGATCGAACACCTCATCGTCACAGCAGCCGACGAGTCGACAATTCCCGCGACAATGTCCGGAGTTCGCCACGTCGTCAAGGGGGGTGCGATCGATGGCTAGTCACCCCGAAGCGCTCAGGTTTTTCGAACACGTCGTCGCCGTGTTTTCCGGCGCGAAGCGCAAGCGCAAGATCCGAGAACTTGATCCCGACAAATCCCAGCCGTTCGAACCAGGCCGAGACCCTCGCAGCATTGCCGCGATCGTGGGCGCGAGCATCGAAGACCGTGGTTGGACCCCGTTCTTGGCGCGCGCCTCGGTCCTCGCGCAGTGGGCAGACATCGTCGGCCCGGAGGTCGACGCGCACACCAACGCCGAGCTTGTCGACGACGTTTTGGTCGTCTCGTGCGACTCTTCTGCATGGGCGACCCAGCTGCGAATGTTGCGCCACGACATCCTTCGCGAGGTTGAAATTCGGTTCCCCGATAACGGCATTGAACGGGTTGACGTTTTGGGGCCGGGTGTCCCCACGGAAATTCGCGGTCCTCGTAGCGTGAAATGGCGCGGTCCTCGCGATACTTACGGATAAAACGACACTTTTGGTCGCGCGGCAAAAATAAGGCGCGCAGAAGCCGAAATAGCCGGTTTTTCGTCCCCCCTCGGCGGTAGAATAAAGAGGTATTACGCACCACCTTTCGGGGTATCGACGAGGAGTTCACATGGCAGGTTCGAAACCGAAAGAAAATTCGGAAGAATACGGTGCCGGGAACATCCAAGTTCTCGAAGGACTCGAGGCGGTTCGTAAGCGTCCGGGTATGTACATCGGCTCAACTGGCGAGCGCGGACTTCACCACTTGGTCTACGAAATCGTTGACAACTCGGTGGACGAACACCTCGCTGGGCACTGCTCGAAGATCATCGTCACCATCATGAAGGATGGCGCGGTTCGCTGCATCGACAACGGCCGAGGCATTCCCGTTGACATTCACCCGACCGAAAAGAAGTCGACAGTCGAGGTCGTCCTCACGATCCTTCACGCCGGTGGAAAATTCGGCGGCGGCGGATACGCGGTCTCCGGTGGACTTCACGGTGTCGGCTCGTCGGTTGTTAACGCCCTGTCAACTCAACTCGACGTCGAAGTCAAGCGCCAGGGCAACTCGTACTCGATGTCATTCAACAACGGTGTCCCCGTCAAGCCGCTCGAAAAGGGCGGCTCCACGGATGAAACCGGGACAACGATCACCTTCTGGCCCAACGCCGAGATCTTCGAAACAACCGACTTCGACTACGAAACGCTCCGCACGCGCTTCCAGCAGATGGCTTTCCTCAACAAGGGCCTTGAAATCGCCTTTACTGATGAGCGCGCCGATGGCCGCAGCGACACCTTCCTTTACGAACGCGGACTCGAAGACTACGTCGAGTACTTGAACTCGGCGAAGAAGATCGAGGTTATTCACCCCGACATCATTTCGCTCGAGTCCGAGGACAAGAACCGTACGATTTCACTCGAACTCGCGATGCAGTGGACGACCGCGTATTCCGAGAGCATCCACACCTACGCGAACACGATCAACACCCACGAAGGTGGAACGCACGAAGAGGGCTTCCGCGCTGCGTTGACGTCGTTGATCAACCGCTACGCCCGCGACAAGGGCCTCCTGAAGGAAAAGGACGAGAACCTTTCGGGTGACGACGTCCGCGAAGGCCTGACCGCGGTTATCTCGGTCAAACTCGCCGAACCGCAGTTCGAGGGCCAGACCAAAACCAAACTGGGCAACACCGAGGCGAAGTCGTTCGTCCAAAAGGTCGTTGGCGACAAGTTGGGTGACTGGTTCGACAGCCACCCCGGCGAAGCCAAGGACATCGTTCGCAAGGCGATCCAGGCGTCTGCTGCTCGAATCGCCGCGCGAAAGGCACGCGAAAGCACTCGCCGTAAGGGCCTGCTCGAATCGAACAGCATGCCCGGCAAGCTTAAGGACTGCCAGTCCAAGGACCCCAGCGTCTCAGAAGTCTTCCTCGTCGAGGGTGACTCGGCAGGTGGCTCGGCCGTTCAGGGCCGAAACCCCGAAACTCAGGCGATTTTGCCCCTGCGAGGCAAGATTCTCAACGTCGAAAAGACACGCCTTGACCGCGCCCTCGCTAACAACGAAATTCAGGGCATGATCACCGCGTTCGGCTGCGGAATTGCCGAAGAGTTCAACATCGAGAAGGCTCGGTATCACAAGATCGTGCTCATGGCCGATGCCGATGTCGACGGCCAGCACATCACCACGCTTCTTCTCACGCTGTTGTTCCGATACATGCGCCCGCTCATCGACGCCGGTTTCGTGTACCTCGCACAGCCCCCGCTCTACCGCCTCAAGTGGACGAACTCGGAACACCAGTACGTGTATTCCGATCGCGAACGTGACGCGATGGTCGAATCCGGCACCAAGGAAGGCAAGCGTCTTCCCAAGGACAACGGAATCCAGCGCTACAAGGGTCTTGGTGAAATGAACCACCAGGAACTCTGGGACACGACGATGAACCCGGACACCCGCACGCTGTTGCAGGTGACGTTGGCCGACGCCGCGATCGCCGATGGCGTTTTCTCGACTCTGATGGGCGAGGACGTTAGCGCCCGCCGAACCTTTATCCAGCAGAACGCAAAGGATGTGCGCTTCCTCGACATCTAGTCGACGAGCGGGAATGACACTATGAGCGAGCAAACAGACCGTATTCAGCCCGTTGATCTCCAGATGGAGATGCAGCGGTCGTACCTCGACTACGCCATGAGCGTCATCGTCGGGCGTGCACTTCCCGACGTTCGTGACGGACTCAAGCCGGTCCACCGCCGCGTGATTTACGCAATGTTCGACGGCGGATACCGCCCCGACAAGGCCTTCTCCAAGTGTTCGCGTGTTGTCGGTGACGTCATGGGTCAGTTCCACCCGCACGGCGACTCGGCAATCTACGATGCTCTGGTTCGACTCGTTCAGCCGTGGAGCCTTCGCTACCCGCTGGCGTCCGGCCAAGGCAACTTCGGATCTCCCGGTAACGACGGCGCCGCTGCACCTCGATACACCGAGACCCGCATGGCGCAATTGGCCATGGAAATGGTTCGCGACATTGATGAAGACACTGTCGATTTCCAGGACAACTACGACGGCCGCACCCAAGAACCGTCGATTCTGCCCAGCCGTTTCCCCAACCTGCTGGTCAACGGATCGGTCGGTATCGCGGTCGGTATGGCGACCAACATTCCGCCACACAACCTTCGTGAAGTTTCCGAAGCAGCTTTGTGGCACCTTGCCAACCCGAACGTTGTCGGCGAAGAGCTTCTCAATGCAATCCTCGAGCGCGTCAAGGGACCTGACTTCCCGACCGGCGCACAGATTCTGGGAACTCGCGGAATTCAGGATGCTTATCGAACCGGCCACGGCAGCATCACGATGCGTGCCGTCGTCGAGACGGAAGAAATCCACGGGCGTACCTGCCTCGTCGTCAGTGAACTTCCGTACCAGGTCAACCCGGACAACCTCGCGATCCGCATCGCGGACCTCGTCAAAGAAGCCAAGATCCAGGGAATCGCCGACATTCGCGACGAGTCGTCCGGTCGTACCGGTCAGCGCCTGGTCATTGTGCTCAAGCGCGATGCTGTTGCCAAAGTCGTTCTCAATAACCTGTACCGCCAGACTCAGTTGCAGGAAAACTTCGGCGCGAACATGCTCGCGATCGTCGACGGCGTCCCGCGTAACCTCACGATCGACCAGTTCATCACCTTGTGGGTGGCGCACCAGATCGAGGTCATCGTTCGCCGCACGCAGTTCCGTTTGAACAAAGCCGAGGCCGATGCCCACATTTTGCGTGGATATCTCAAGGCACTCGACGCGTTGGATGCTGTTATCGCGCTCATCCGCAAATCGCCCACGGTCGACGATGCCCGCGAGGGACTCATCAAGCTCTTGACCGTTGACGAAGTGCAAGCGACAGCAATCCTCAACCTGCAGCTTCGCCGACTCGCTGCGCTCGAGCGTCAAAAGATTCTTGACCAGGCCGCCGAAATCGAGAAGCAGATCGCAGAATTCAAGGCGATTCTCGCAAGCCCCGACCGTCAGCGCGACATCGTCTCGACCGAACTGACCGAAATCGTCGACAAGTTCGGTGACGACCGCCGCACTGCGATTGTTCCCAGTGAAGACGACCTCACGAACGAGGACCTGATCCCCGTCGAAGAGATGGTCGTCACGGTGACCCGCGGCGGTTACATCAAGCGCACCCGCAGCGACAACTACCGCTCGCAAAAGCGCGGCGGCAAGGGAATCAAGGGCGCAACCCTGCGCGCCGACGACGTCGTCCAGCACTTCTTCGTCACGACAACCCACCACTGGCTGTTGTTCTTCACGGACAAGGGTCGCGTGTACCGCACCAAGACCCACCAGGTCATGGAATCCGCGCGCGACGCCAAGGGTCAGCACATCGCGAACCTGCTCGCACTTCTTCCCGGTGAATCCGTCGAGCAAATCGTCGACATTCCCAATTACGACGCGGCCGAGTACCTCGTGCTCGCGACCCGCAAGGGCGTCATCAAGAAGACCAAGCTCCAGGAGTACAACACCAACCGATCGGGCGGTGTCTTCGCCATCGACCTCGCGGTGGAAAAAGGCAAGGACGGAAAGCCGGTTCTCGACGAGGACGGCCAGCCCAACTACCTCGACACCGTCGTCTCGGCGATGCTCGTCAATAAAGACTCCGAGATCCTGCTCGTCTCGAAGGCCGGAATGTCGATCCGCTTCGCGGCTGACGACACGACATTGCGTCCGATGGGCCGCAAGACCGGTGGCGTCAAGGGAATCGCCTTGCGTGCCGGTGACGAATTGCTCTCCGCAGCGGTCGTCTCCGACACCGGATACGTCTTCGTCGTCACGGAAAGTGGCTACGCCAAGCGAACCGACGTCAGCCAGTACCGCGTTCAGAACCGCGGTGGAATCGGAATCAAGGTAGCCAAGTTGACCGACGAGCGCGGCGGCTTGACCGGCGGATTGATCGTCGATGACGGCGACGAAGTTCTCGTCATCATGGAGGGCGGCAAGGTCGTCCGTTCGAGTGTCGACGGCGTCCCCGCGAAGGGCCGCGACACCATGGGTGTCGTCTTCGCCCGCCCGGATGACGGTGACAAGATTCTCGCCATCGCGCGCAACTCGGAGCGTAATCTAGACTCGTCGTCAGACGATGACGAGACCGAAGCCCCCGAGGGCGACGTCGTGACCACAGAAACGGAAGCACCAGCCAATGACTAAGTCGGCACCAGCCAAGCAGGTTCGCCTGCGTCTTGTTCACATCGACTTCTGGTCGGCCGTTCGCAACTCGTTCGTCGTAGCGCTGTCGCTGTCGGTTCTGCTGCTCATCTTCAACCTGCTCGCGTGGTTGCTGCTGACCGTTCTCGGCGTTGTCGACATCGTCAACAACACCATCAGCCAGATCATCGGCGTCGACTTCCTCGGCCTGACCGACCTCATGTCCTTCCCGTCGATGATTGTCTTCACGCTGCTCACGGCACTCGTCAACATCATTTGTGGCACGGCACTCGGCGCTCTCGGATCGATTGCGTTCAACTACATCGCCCGAATCACTGGCGGTCTTCGGGTCGCTTTCACCAACGATTAAGGCGCGATTTTCACGACCGAGCAATCTTTGATAGGCTCGGTGAGGTTTCGGGGCTATAGCTCAGGCGGTTAGAGCGCTTCGCTGATAACGAAGAGGTCCCAGGTTCAAGTCCTGGTAGCCCCACTCGGTTCGAGAAATCGGACCATCCGGGGACTTAGCTCAATTGGTAGAGCGCCTGCTTTGCAAGCAGGAGGTCAGGGGTTCGATTCCCCTAGCCTCCACAACATGTTTCACCTGGTCGCGCCATAGACTTTAGGCGTGAATGACTCGAAGCACCGACGCGCAGCCGAGGGCTTCAGTCGCACCCTCGAACGGTGGGGCGAGTCGATCACCTCGGCCGTTGGCACGATGTGGACGGCGATCGCCTTCACTCTCCTTGCGCTCATCTCGTTGCCGGGTGCTCTTGCATCAGGAAATGTCGTCGTGATCGTCGCGTGGATTGCGCAGACGTTCCTGCAGCTTGTCTTGCTGCCGATCATCATGGTGGGGCAGAACGTCCAGGGCCGACGCACTGAGAAGCGCGATGAAGAAACGCACTCGGCGGTCATGGCCGCACACCGCGAAACGCAGGAAATCCTGCGTGAATTACACGCCCGAAACGGCAAGTAAGACCTTCACGTGAATCGTCGCACCATCCTTCTGTTCGCCGCGGTCGGTTTCGTCTGGGGAATCCCCTACTTTTTCATCGCGATCGCGGGACACAGTTTTTCCACGGTCAGCGTCGTCTGGATGCGAGTCGTCATCGGTGCGCTGTTCCTCCTCCCCGTCGCGCTCAAGCGCGGGGTGTTGAAGGACACCCTCAAGCACTGGCCGTGGGTCCTGTTCTTTGCCGTCGTCGAGATGGTCGGACCGTGGTATTTCATCACCGAGGCGGAACGTCACGTTCCGACCAGCCTTGTCGGACTCATGATGACCACCATCCCGTTCATGTCGGCGGCAATCACGGGAGTTTTCCTGGGGGACAAAGCGGCGGGCCACCCCGTCACCGTGATCGGTTTGGTCGTGGGGTTCACGGGCGTGGTGTCGCTTATCGGTATTGATGCGCTCAGCGGAAATATCGATATCGGACCCACTCTGTTGCTCGTCCTGACGGCCGTGTGTTACGCGGTCGCCCCCATCGTCGCGAACCGGAAGATGCCGAACGTGTCGACACTCGGAGTGACGGCTGTGTCCCTGGCGATGGTCGCGGTCATCTACACACCGTTCGTCATCACCGCTTTGCCAGTAGATATCGCGGCCGGCCCAACCCCAGAGTCGTGGATTGCCATCGTCATTTTGGGTGTGGTGTGTTCCGCCCTCGCCTTCGTGTTGTATTTCGCTCTGATTCGCGAGGTCGGACCGCGCCGATCGACGCTCATCACCTATTTGAATCTGCTGGTGGCTGCAGTTCTTGGCGTCCTATTCCTTTCCGAGCCGATCACCCCCGGAATCGTGGTGGGACTTCCTCTCATCGTGATCGGTTCCTACCTCGCCGGGCGTGACCGTGATCCGTATGTCCGAAAGAAGAACAGGATTACCCCGTGACGTTCATCACTCGTATCCCCACCGAGGCGGACCTTCCTGAATTGCGCGACCTCATCGATGCCCAGGAGAGCGCGCTCGACCCGAAGCACAAGCCGGCCAGTCCTTCGTGGCCAGCCGACCTGATCGAAGGCTTTGTCGACACTCCGCGAAACCAGGTGTGGTGCGATTCGTCCGGAGCAATTGTCGCCTGGGCGAGCATTCAAGTAGATGAACACCGAACGCGACTCGACATCGAGATGTTCCGTGCCCCCGAATTCCCCGCGATGGCCGCGGTCTGGGACTGGTGTCTGCAGGTCGCCGCGACGGATTTCCCGGAATGGATCGTCTGGCCGACCATCAATTACCTCGACCACGAGATGGCCGAGGTTCTGCGCGCAACCGGCTTCAACCTCATCCGCCGTTATTTCCTGTTGACGCGGCCGTTGGACAACGACGAATATCCGGAGTTGCCTGCCGGAGTAACAATCGACGTGATGCGTACCGATGACGATTACGCACAGTGGCACGCAGCACATCAAGACTCGTTCTCGCAGCACTTCGCGTTTTCACCACGGCCTGCCGAACAGTGGCTTGCCATCAACCTCGACGCGGACTCGGCAGATCCAGACGGACGCTTCCTGCTACGCGTTGACGGGGTTGTCGCCGGATTCGTCGTGTGCAACAACGACAACGCACACGAAAACGGCGGTTATGTCGACCTTCTCGGTGTTCGCCACGAATTCCATCACCGCGGATACGGCGAACTTCTCCTGCGATGGGCTTTCGCCTATTCAACCTCGCGAGGATTCACCGACATCGACCTCTCAGTCGACACGGGCAACGAATCCGGTGCACTCGCGTTGTACGAGCGGGTTGGCTTCGGCCCCATGTCCGAATTCCAGCTCTTCTCCCGCGACTAGACCCTGACAGTTCCGTCCGCCAGTGCGCGGGCAAGACCGACCCAGCGCGGACGACGGATCGCGTAAAACAACCGGACGAGAACCCACAGAGCGGGGGTCAGCACACCACCGTCGAACGTGACCCGGTCGTCGATGCGACTGGTCGCCTCCGTCAACGGGGTCACCGTAATCCGGTGATTCCACGAACGGATGGGTCCGCCATGCTCATTGGTTGAAAATTCGCGGGACTCGTCGTCCAATCGCACAAATGTCAAGGAATGCCGGGACATCGGCAGAAAACCCGCCATGAACATCCAGCCTGTGACTGTTTCGCCCTCGTGCCAACGCTCGGTCCGACTCGCGACAACCGGCCACCGCACCAGTCCGCGTGACACAAAGCGAAAACCGATGGGCGAGGTCACGCCTGACCACATTCGTGCGGCGCTCGCGGGAACTTCGAGGGAAAGCGAAACGGTGGGCATGTGTTCAGCCTAGATTGAGAGTGAAAGATTAGTCATCGAGGTGACATAGACAAGGCAAGAGGTGGGAGGGTTCGTGTCCCCAGACGATTTCAGTCGGCGGTACGCAGAATTCGTCGCGCCGATAACCAAGTTTGTTGCTCGCCGTGTTGAACGCAACGATGTGGACGACATCGTGGCCGATGTTTTCTCGATCGCCTGGCGTAAACACCAGTCCGTCACCGACGGTGAAGAACTTCCGTGGCTCTATCGAATCGCATCGAACGTGATCGCCAACCATCGCCGAAAGTCGGCCAGGAACGTCCGGTTGATCGCAACACTCGTTGTTCGAGACCCCGCTCCGTCAGCCGAGTCGATTGCCATCGCGGATATGTCGCTCGCCGCTGCGTGGGCACAACTGAATCCTCGATATCGCGAGATCCTCGCGCTCACCGCGATTGACGGTCTCACCGTGAGCGAAGCCGCAATCGTCCTCGGAGTCACGCCCAACGCGGTGAGTGTGCGACTTAATCGAGCGCGAACGCAACTCGCTGACGAACTGTCGAAGCAGAACTGAAAGATTGCCCGATCAAAGGACATAAACAGGACATGAACAACGATGAACTCGATGCCCGCCTTCGTGCGGCGACACAATCGAACAACTACACTACTTCCGCCAACGTGATCGAGCGCGCTGTGGCATCACGCCGCCGCCCCGTCCGCGAATGGCTTGCCACCAGCAGCCCGGCCGCTCGCCGTAACCTCGGGGGCACGGCGGCTGCCGTCGCAGCGCTTGCGCTCATTCTGCCCGCGGCCTTCCCGACTCAGGCACCGCTGTTCTCACTGTCGGCAAATTCGCAGAGTGCCGCATCAGGACTCGCAGCGGATTCACTGGTTGGCGGCGACGCGAAGATGATGATGCCGTTCGTCACCTACAACTACATCGCTGGACCGGACCTGTCGACAGAAGGCGGACGCGGGCTGGTCTACCGTTTCGAACTCGATGGTGATGTCCAGCAACGCGCACGCGAGATCGCTGACGCCTTGGGAATCGAGGGCGAACTCGCAAAGTCCACCTATTTTGACGAGATGTACCCCACGTGGGTGATTGGACCCGAGGACGGTACACGCGAGAACCTGACCGTCACCTGGTCCGGAACAGGGTCGTGGTGGTACAACAACCCCGCGGCGTACCCCGAACAGAAGTGCATTGATCCCGGTCAGCCCGGAGACGTCGTCGGCGATGATCTGACCGAGTCCTGTTCTCAGTATGAGGCGCCGATCACGGATAAGAACCCGTCGGAGGCCGATGCGTCCGGTTACGCGCTGGAGCTGTTCACGAGCCTGGGCTACGCCGGCACCAAGGATCAGCTCACGGTTTACCGTGACGAATGGGGAACGACTGTTACCGCGTCCGAGATCGTCAACGGGCAGCGAATCGCCCTGGACTGGTCGATGTACTGGGGTGGAAACGGCGAGATTGCCTACATCGGTGGACAGTCAGCCCGTGCCGTCGAGGCCGGCGAGTTTGCAACCATCTCACCGACCGCCGCTGTCGCGCGCCTCGCTGACTGGCGTTGGTTTGGATCCGCACCGATGGATGGCGTCCCGTGGATGTCTGCGCGTTCCTACAGCGTCGGGGGTGACGCGATTGTCGGCGATGAAACTGACGCGACGACAGAGCCTTCCACCGACCCCACGGCGGAGCCGACTGCGGAACCGACGGTCGAGCCCGAACCCAGCGTCGAGCCCGCTCCCGTTCCGACCGAGAGCGTCGACCCCGGTCTCACTCCAGAGCCGCTTCCGACCCCGACCGTGATGGACCTGATCATCTCGAAGGCCGTTCCGCAGATGCTGATGGTGTGGGACAGCAATGGCGGTGCGTGGTTGGTTCCTGGCTACATCATGACGGGTGACGAGGGATGGCCGACCGCGGTGATCTCGCTGATCGATGGAGTCATCGAGCTGCCAGAGCCGATGCCGATCGAACCAGCCGTTATCGACTAGTCGGCGACGGGAAAGGTGACAGAGGCGATTACGCCGCTGTCGCGAGAACGCGGGGCGAGCGAGACTGTTGCCCCGCCGAGTTCGGCAAGGTGCTTGACGATGGCCAAACCGAGCCCGGTTCCCTCGCTGGTTGAGTCCGCGCGCCAGAATCGGTCGAACGCTCGTTCGCACTGTTCAGGTGTGAGACCCGATCCAGCGTCGATGACTTCGGTGACGACGGACGTTCCAGTCTTTCGCACGCGGACGAGAACCGCGGTACCCGAAGGACTGTGCGCGATGGCGTTATCGATGTAGTTGTCGATGATTTGCTCGGGTGCCGACGGGATTGCACGTGCGAGTGCGGACGTGTCACCATCAAATGCCATCGTGATGCCGCGCTCTTCTGCGAGGGCGCGCCACGACTCGACGCGTTCGCGGGCAACATGCCCAACGTCGACGGTTCCGACGGTAGAGGCGCCGCCCTCTGAGCGCGCAATCGCCAGCAAACCTTCGACAATCGCGTTGAGTCGTTCGACTTCCGCCTCGGCATCCGCGATTCGTTCACCCGCAACGCCAGCGCTCTTCGGCAGCGCTTCGCGGGCGCGCTCAAGGCGCAGCAGCAACGCGGTCAACGGCGTTCGAAGTTGGTGTGAGGCGTCGGAGGCAAATGCGCGCTGTTGACGGATCAACGATTCGAGCTTGTCCGCCATTGCGTTGAACGCCCCTGTCAGGGATGAGATTTCGGTCGTTCCGCGTGTGTCGGGCAAGCGTGCCGAGAAGTCGCCAGCCGCCAACGCGTTGGTTTGCTTTTCGATTCGGCGAAGCGGACGGACCACGACGCCGGACAAAATCCACGACAAGGCGATGGACAGCGTGATTGCCGCACCGGCCACCCACCACAAGAACTGTGTTTGGGAAGCGACGGCACTGTCGATGCCGCCGTGCGGGAAGCTCAGTCGAACAGTTCCGTAGATGTTGGAGCCACTGATGATGGGGACTGCGACATACACAAGGTTGGATTGCAACGTTTCCGACCAGCGCTCGCCGGACGACACGTTTCCGACCAGCGCAGCCGAAATTTCGGGTCTGTTGGTGAAATCGTCACCGACGGCGAGGTCAGTGGCGTTACTGGTCAACACGGCGATTCCCGCGGGATCCGTGACAATCACCTCGGTCTCTTTCGAATCCGCGTATTTGGTGATGAGGTTGGTCAACGTGGTTCGCGCGGAGTCCAGCGGGGCCGGATCGGACAGGAAATCTTCGACACGGCCGCCCAGTACGAAGGCGTCGCGCTCAAATTCGGTGATGACCTTGCGCTGCTCAGTCTTGACGACGTAGTCGTAGGTAATGAAACCCTGCCCGAGCGCAACGGCACCGCTCAATCCCAGGAGTGATGCGAGAAACAGCTTCCTCATCGAACCGCCTTGATTGCAAAACCGACACCGCGGACCGATTCAACCCATTCCGGGTCGCCGAGTTTCTTCCTAATTGATGCAACGTGCGCATCGAGGGTCTTCGTCGTGCCGTACCACGTCGTTTGCCAGACGTCACGCAAGATGTCTGAACGACGGAATACAGTGCCCGGTTCGTGGGCGAGATACTCGAGAAGATCGAACTCTTTAGGCGTAAACGCGATGTCGGTCCCGTCAAGCGAAACTGTCCGAGTTTTCGAGTCGAGAACAAGCGAACCAACCGTGAAGTGGGTGATGGGGGACGATGTGCCCAGTGCGCGACGCATCACGGCGTGGATGCGCGCAATCAGTTCCTTGATTCCAAAAGGTTTAACCAAGTAGTCATCGGCTCCGAGCTCAAGAACTTCCACCCGGTCCATCTCGGTTTCGCGCGCGCTGGCCACGATGATTGGAACGTGCGAGAACGCACGAATCTGACGACACACCTCAGTGCCGTCGATGTCAGGCAAACCGAGGTCGAGGATGACAGTGCTGATTCCACCGCGCTTGACCTTTGCGACGGCCTCATTTCCGGACACGACGTGATCGACGGTGTAGCCGTTGTCACGAAGCCCATCGAGCAACGCGTCGGCGATCGCCCGGTCGTCTTCGACAAGCAAAATGGTCATGTTATGACTGTGCCATGAATGGCAAGGGCCTGCACGCCCCCAACAATAAAGTCGAGGGAATCTTTGACGTTTCTTGGACAAACCCCGTAGCGAGGGTATTCGCCCGCTTGCAACACTGAAGACATGAACATCCAGGTACCCCTGCTCCTCATCGGAATCACCGCGACTACCGGTGTCGGTGTGGGAACAGTCGCCGCGAACACCGGCGCCATCTCAATCGACGATCTGTCGGCACTCACCAGCGGGGTGACCGCTGCGTCGGACATTCAGACTCCCGTCGACATCTTGGTACCTGTGCTTGAGGTTCCCGGTGCCCCTGCACCGACGGCAACATCGGGTGGCGACGTCGCCGCGGACGAGTCGAGTGCCGGCGGCACGACGGCAGCCGGAAATTCAGGCGGGGGGTCGTCTTCCGGCCAGGCCGCATCGAACGCGTCGTCGAATGCATCGTCAGCTCACGCCACTAGCGGTGGCTCGGGCGCGTCAGGTGGGGAGTACGAAGACGAGGACGAAGACGAAGACGAAGACGAGGACGAAGACGAAGACGAAGACGAAGACGAAGACGAAGACGAGGACGAGGACGACTAATCATGGCCACCTTCATTGCGCCTAAGGCGCGCGTTCTCACCACGATTGTGACCGTCGTTGCTCTGGCGGGTGGCGTCGCCGCCATGGAAGCGCAGGCAGCGGAAGAGGCACACCAAGCCGCAGTCGCCGCCGCGAAGATCGCCAAGGCAG
This sequence comes from uncultured Gulosibacter sp., assembly GCA_964637095.1. Taxonomy (GTDB): domain Bacteria; phylum Actinomycetota; class Actinomycetes; order Actinomycetales; family Microbacteriaceae; genus MWH-TA3. Next base: position 203,573 of record CAZWTW010000001.1, on the reverse strand, counting down.
AAGCCGAAGCGAAGGCAATTGCTGACGCTCAAGCAGCAGCAGAGGCAAAGGCTGCCGCAGATGCAGCGGCCGCTGCCGAAGCGAAGGCCGCTTCGAAGGCAGCCAAGGCAAAGGCGCGAGCACAATCCGCCGGGGCCAAGTCGCCGACTTCGACGTCATCGAAATCGTCAGGAGCCAGTTCGGGCGCGAGCTCGAGCACTGCCTCCAACGGAACGTCGAGTGGATCTAAATAACGACTGGGCATCGAATATCGCGGCCGACGCACTTCGAGCAGCTCACACCCCTGGCGGCAGCGTTGTTGTCGCGCGCGAATTCAGCGTGATGGGAACCACGGCGCACATAGTGCTCGTGGCGGGAACTGACGCGATGTTGGACGATCTCGTCGCGTCTGCACAGTTTCTTCACGACAAGTGGAGCCGCTTTGTCGATTCGAGCGACATCTCGCGCATCAATAACTCAGAAGGTGAACCGACCGAGGTTGACCCCGTGACGGTCGCCCTTGTGATGGAAATGCTGGCAGCCCGGCGTTTGACTGACGGTGCGTACGACCCGACAATTTTGCCGAGGCTCCTTGCCGAGGGGTACACCCAATCGCGAGTGAACCCGTCTTTGGTGACGACACTTCCCGCGTCGGCTCGGTGGCCGGTCGACACTGCCGGAACAACGGTGTCGGGCAACACGATCACATTGCCGATGGGAATGACGCTGGATCCAGGAGGGATCGGCAAGGGTTTCGCCGCGGACATAATCGTCACGCGTGCACACGAACTCGGCGCTCTCGGCGCACTTGTCGAAATCGGTGGTGATTTGCGCATCTCGGGGACAGCGCCGGACGGTGACAACTGGCACATCGGGATCGAGGACCCCCTCAATCCGGGCCAGCACTGTGCTCGGGTGAATCTTGTCGATGGCGCCGTGGCCACCTCATCAACGCTGATTCGAACCTGGGAACACGATGGTTCGAGCCGGCACCACCTGATTGACTCGGAGACGGGCCAATCGATCGAGTCGGATGTCGTTTCTGTTTCGGTCATCGCGGTTTCTGCGGCAATCGCCGAGGTCGTCGCAAAATGCGGTTTTCTCCGCACAGACTTTCTGGACTGGGCACCTAGTCTCGGAACTGCGGCTTTTGTCGTCCATCGCGATGGATCGATGAGCGAGTCGGACAACTGGAAGGACTACGCGTGAACGATCCGCACTTGTGGTGGTACCTCGCGCGCATCAGCGCAATGATCGCCTGGGGGCTCATGGCCTTCTCCATGGTCTGGGGTGTTTTGCTTGCCTCACGAGTTTTCCGTGGTCTCGACAACCCCGGTTGGCTCAAGGATCTGCACAAGTACCTGTCCACGCTGACCATCCTCATGGCCGCCGTGCACACCTCGGCGCTCACGCTCGACCCCTACGTGCAATTCACTCCGTGGGATCTGTTGATTCCCGGGCTGGCGACGTACGAGGGCGCGACTCCGCTCATTGAGTTGTCCCTGGCAATCGGTGTTATCGCCTTCTGGGCAATGAGCGTTGTGTATGGCACGAGCCTCGTGATGGACAAACTTCCGCGATGGTTGTGGAAATCAATTCACTACCTCGCGTACGGAATCTTTTTTGCGGTCGGAATCCACGCAGCATTCTCGGGAACCGATGTTGGCACGTGGTGGTACGCCGCCGTCAGCATCACAGTCATCACTCTGGGGATGATTGCGCTCATTATTCGACTGACCGTCATCGCCTTGACGGGAAAGCGAACCGAACGCGACGCGGCCAACAAGGCAGCCAAGATTGCGCGTGACAAGGAACGAGACGACACGGTTCTCGTCACCGCGGATGAGGACAGCCGTGAAAAGCGCGCAATGGTCGTCCACAGCGCAAAGGTCATCGCCACCGACGTCATGGCCATCCGACTGATCCCCGTCGGCGGTGGTCGTGTCGCGTGGTGGGATGCCGGTTCACACATCACGCTTCACCTTCCGGACGGTCGCGAACGCCAGTACTCGTTGTGCGGTGACCCCACCGATCGAAGCGGCTATGACATCGCGGTGCTGGACACGCACGGCGACGCGGCGGCATCGAGCTGGATTCACGCAAACGTCACCTCGGGAATGGTCATCACCGTCAGCGGCCCGCGCAACCACTTCCCGATGGTTCCGTCGCGCGAATACCTCTTCGTCGCGGGCGGTATCGGCATCACACCGATTCGCGCGATGATCGAGTCGGTTCCCGCCAACCGGTCATGGTCCCTCATTTATTTGGGAAAGAACAAGCAGGGAATGGGCTTCGTATCGGAACTCGCGCGAAAGTACCCCAAGCGCGTGACGATCCACGAGTCGGAAGTGTCTGGCCGTCTTGACTTGGCCCCGATTCTGAAGTCAACCTCAGCTGACGTCTTCTGCTGTGGCCCCGAGAGCCTGATGAACCAGGTCGAGGAAACGGTGGCAGGCCCGAACGCGCACGTCGAACGATTCAGCCCGGTTGCCCGTGAAATCGAAGGCGGCGCGAAACCGTTTGTCGTTCGACTCGCGTCAACCGGCGCGAAGGTTCCTGTTGCGGCCGACCAGACCGTGATTGACGCATTGGCTGACGCGGGTGTCCGCGTCGAATCGTCGTGCGGACGCGGCGTTTGTGGCACGTGTGAACTGCGTGTTGTTGATGGCCAACCAGCCCACCTCGACAGCGTGATGCCCGACGCCGTCAAGGACGAGATGCACGTGTTCTACCCGTGCGTTTCCCGCTCACATTCGGCGGAACTAACGGTCGACGCCTAGTCGACGTCGAATTCGTCGTCGACCCAGGCGCCGTCATCGGTGCGAAGTGTCTGCCACGCAACATAGGCGACGCCAGCGACGAGTGCGACGGCAAAACCTGCTGCGATGAACGATCCGAGCCCGGACTTCTTTCGAGCAACGGGAACGGGCGCCGACTTGAGGTATCGACGTCCGGCGGCGAGCCCGGTCGCCAACAAGGGGGCGAGGTGTTCGGCGTACTCGGTGCGTGCGCGCGGTGCGATTTCGTCACGCGAATAACGAGCGGCGAGGCGAGCGGCGTCCGCGAGGATTCGACCCGCGTTGTTCAACGTGTCACCACCGGCCGAGCCGAGCTCGGCGAGTTCACGCGAATAGTTCTTGGCCATGACGCCTCCTTAGGTTTTCATTATCGCCCCCACGTCGGTCCCGATACAACTCGAGCAGTGTGAGAATAGAGACATGTCGATTCACACCAACGTTGCCACCATCCACACCAATCACGGAGACATCCGTGTCAACCTCTTCGGGAACCACGCTCCCGTGACGGTCGAGAACTTCATCGGTCTTGCGACCGGCGCGAAGGAATGGACCCACCCGAACACGGGAGAGAAGAGCACGACCCCGTTGTACGACGGCGTCGTCTTCCACCGCATCATTCGCAACTTCATGATTCAGGGCGGCGACCCGCTCGGCATGGGCTACGGCGGACCGGGCTACCAGTTCCGTGATGAAATCCACCCCGAGCTCGCTTTCAACAAGCCGTTCCTTCTCGCGATGGCGAATGCCGGTCCGGGAACCAACGGTTCACAGTTCTTCATCACCACGGTCGAGACCCCTCACCTTCAGGGTCGCCACACCATCTTCGGTGAAGTTGCCGACGAGGCGTCGCAGAAGGTCGTGAGCGAAATCGAAGGTGTTCCGACCGGAGCACAGGACCGCCCGATCGAACCCGTCGTCATCTCGTCCATCACCGTCGAATGACCTCAGCTTCCGGCGTTTGTTACCGGCACCCGAACCGCGAATCATGGGTGCTGTGCCAACGGTGCGGCAACACGATCTGCGGTGATTGTCAGCGCGCGGCGGCTGTCGGTTTTCACTGCCCTGACTGCGTAAAGGCCGCCGCTCCGGCAACGGCAAAGATCATCAGCGGAAACCGTCTGCGCGGTGCACTCCGAGGACGCACTCCGGCAACCGTCGCGCTACTTGCGATTATCGGCTTGACGTACGCCGCTCAGTTCCTGTCGATGGATGTCGTGACGGCGTACTTGGCGTACATCCCCGAGTTGACGTGGCAGGAACCCTGGAGACTCGTGACCGCCGCCTTTGTCCACGGCGGACTTATGCACATCCTGTTCAACGGCTACTCGCTGTGGGTCATGGGGAACCTGCTCGAGCGAACTCTCGGATCAGCACGCTTCCTCGCGGTCTTTTTCGCGGCGACGATCGCGGGTAATCTCGCTGTGCTCGCCTTGGGCTCATCAAGCTTCGTGGTCGGCGCTTCCGGCGGTATTTTCGGGCTATTTGCCGCGTTATTCGTGGTCAATCGCGGTTTTGGCGGAAACAACGTCTCGCTCGTCGTGATTATTGGAATCAACCTGGCGCTTGGCTTCATCTTGCCGAATGTCGCCTGGGAAGCACATGTCGGCGGCCTTGTCGCGGGCTATCTTGTCACGACGCTGTTCCAGCGATTCCGTTCGTAACAGACTTATCCACCGGGTTATCCACAACCGTGGATAATTACACGCGTGTAAGTCTTTCTAGCGCCAGCGCGTGGTCATCAAGAAACCGACGAACATCAGGCCAAAGCCAATGAGGATGTTCGAGGCACCGATGCCGGGGATGGGGAATGCTGCGGCACTCACGTAGAAGGTGATGATCCACAGCAACCCGACGAGCATGAAGCCGAACATGATCGGCTTGAACCACACGGGGTTCGGAGCATCGTGACGGGTGGTCTCTGCATCGCCGAGCGATGTGAGCGAGTCGCGTTCCTTCTTAGCCATGCTGACCAGCATACCGATGGTCTGTCTCGCCAAGAAACCCTCGGTACAATCGAGGTCGTGCCTGTACGTGACAAACTTCCCCGATTCCGGTCCCCTCGAGGGGGCTCGCGGAGCACACGCGTACCGTTCACCATCGCTTTCCGCGGGCGCATCGAAAGAATCCGCCGTTTCCGATTCACGCGTCGATCGGTTGACAACATCATCGGCGTTTTTGGCGAATTGTTGATGACCGCGGGTGTCTTCGTCCTTCTGTTCCTCGGGTGGCATGTCTGGTACAACGACGTGGTCTCGGGCATCGCACAGGACAACGCCGGAGCGTCACTCGCTGAACAGTGGAACGACGTGCCGCTCACGATTCCCGAGTTCGACCGCACCGCGGGCACGTCCGCTGGTGTTGCGCTTGCACCCACTCCGCCCGTGACGCCGTCGGGCAAGCCAGCAGAGCGCTTCGCGACGATGCTCGTCCCACGATTTGGACCCACCTTCGAGCGTCCGATCGCGACGGGAATTGATCCCAAGACCGTGCTCAATGTCCGCGATGCCGGCATCGGCTTCTACACGCAGACGAATGAACTCGGTGAGATCGGCAACTTTGCCGTCGCCGGACACCGAACGACCTACGGCGCACCCTTCGGTGATATCGCCGAACTGCGAATCGGAGACCGGATTTACATCGAGACGGATGCCGGCTGGTACGTGTACCGCTTCCGTAACCTCGAATACGTCTGGCCGAACAACACGCGTGTGCTCAAGCCAGTGCCGGAATCCTCCGTCAAGGCCAAGGACCGAATCCTCACGATGACGAGTTGCCACCCCAAGCTTTCGGCAGCTGAACGCGTCATCGCATATTCGGTGTTCGAAACGTTCGTCCCCCGTGAACTCGGTGCACCGTCCGAGGTCGCGGCGATCAAGGCAGCAGGTTAGTCGATGTACGCAGCACTCTGGCGAGTACTTCCGGGCCCCCGCTGGGTCAAGATCGTGACGCTCGCGGTACTGCTTATAGCAGTGTTGTCCGTCGCCGTTGAATGGGTATTCCCGTGGGTCGCAGCAACGTTCATTCAGCCGGACACCGTGGTTGAACCGTGACGAAGATCTTCGTTCTCGACAACTACGACTCTTTCGTTTACACGCTTGCGGGTTATTTGCGCCAACTTGGCGCTGAGGTCGACGTTGTTCGCAATGACGCGTTCCCCGAATCCGAATTGGCCGAGCACCTCGAGGGTTACGACGGAATTCTCGTGTCGCCGGGACCGGGCAATCCGAGCCAGGCCGGGCTGTCGATTCCGTTGATTCATTTCGCCCGAGAACGCGGTATTCCGCTGTTCGGAGTCTGCCTCGGACACCAGGCAATCGCAGAGGCACTCGGCGGCATCGTGACTCACGCCGAAGAGCTCATGCACGGCAAGACGAGCCGTGTGACGCACGTCGATTCACCGCTCTTTGACGGTGTCCCCAACCCCTTCACCGCGACGCGTTATCACTCGCTCGCAGTAGTTGACGGGACGACTCCGAACGAACTGCGCATCACCGCTCGAACTGAGGGCGGGGTCATCATGGCCCTCGAACACGTCAGCGAACCGCTGTGGGGAGTCCAGTTCCACCCGGAATCGGTCCTCACCGAGGGCGGTTACACGATGCTCGGGAACTGGCTCGAGACGGCGGGGCTGACCGGTGTCAGCGCACTTGCGCGAACGCTCAGCCCGTTGATGTCGCTGGACTAGCCCGCGCAGTAAACCAGCGTGATCGACTGTCGCTGGGGTCCGTCGCCGGGTCGAATCGACTGTGACTTGACCACCGAGCCCCCGCAACTCGTGTCCGTCGTGACGTTCACCTGGTACTGAACCGTGACGGCCTCGAGTAGTTCTTTCGCCTTCTGAATGGACTTGCCGACGACATCGGGAACCTTGACGAGTCCCGTCGAGATTACGAGGTCGATCGGTTCCCCAGCCGCGAGTTCGGTTCCGGGAACCGGGGTCGCACTGATGACACCGTTCTTTTCGACGGTCGCCGAATAGTCCTTCGTGACCGTTCCCAGAACGAAGCCGGCTTCTTCAATCAGGGCAGTCGCCTTATCGAGAGTCGTCAAGCCGATGTCGGGGACCGCTTGCAGTTCTGGCCCGGTCGACTCAACAATCGTGATGACCTCACCGGCCGCGACACGAATGCCCGCTTCGGGAGAAGTCGAAATCACGACGCCGGCGGGGACGGTGTCACTCGACGCGGACGCGTGCTTGACGACAAGTCCGAGGTCCGTCATCATCGCTTCGGCTTCGGTGTACTGCTTGAGGGCGACTGCAGGGATTTCGATCGCCATGCTCGTCACTCCGGGTGACCCGCCGAGGGTCAGCACCCAGAACATCATTCCCGCGATAACGCTCGCGACAACCACGACCGCAGCGGACACCGTGAGGATCCACTTCATGGTCTTCGCTTGCGGAGGAGTGTCGCTCGACAGCGATTCGCGAATTTCAGACAGATCCATCGTCGGGGGCTTTCCAGATGCGTGCGGTTGTGACGGTGCAGGAGCCGCGGGGCGGTTCACTGACGATTCTACGGTTTCTGGCGTGACGTCCGTGCGGGGAGCTGGGCCCGTTCCCGTCAGGTTCTTGATTCCGCGAAGTGCGGCGGCAAAGTCAGCGGCCGAACCGTATCGAAGCGTTCGATCCTTCTCCAGGGCGGTTGCAATGATCACGTCGAGCTCTGGCGACAACTCGGGACGACGGCTACGTGCTCGGGGCGCGGTTTGCGTGACGTGCTGAAACGCGACCGCGACGGACGTGTCGCCGGTGAACAGCGGAGTGCCCGTGACCATTTCAAACAGGACGACGGCGGTCGAATACAGGTCACTGCGGCCGTCGATGATCTCGCCCTTTGCCTGTTCCGGCGAGAAGTATTGGGCTGTGCCGACAATCGCACTGGGGTCGTTCGTCGGGTCTTCGATCGCTTGCGCAATTCCGAAGTCACACACCTTGACGAGCCCGGTCGGAGTGACCATGACGTTCCCCGGCTTGATGTCGCGGTGAATAATTCCGGCACGGTGGGATTCATCCAATGCGTCGAGAATGCCCAGCGCAATGTGGACAGCAACCTTCGGTTCGAACGGTCCGTTGTCCATCAGTTTGCGCAGAATCTTGCCGTCGATGTATTCCATGACAATGAACGGAATCGGCGTCTCCATCGACGCGGCGGGAATCAGTTCCTCGCCGGCGTCATAAACGCGAACGATGCTGGGGTGCCCCATGGTGCTGACGGCGTGTGCCTCGCGCTGGAATCTCTTGCGGGACTCCTTGTCGATCGCGACCTCCGGACGCAACGCCTTGATGGCGACCCGTCGTTGAAGGCGAGTGTCCGTTCCCAGATAGACGTTCGCCATCCCACCTCGACCGATCAGGTGTTCCGGACGGTAGCGCCCACCGAACTGGAAGCCCGACGTGAGGACACTGTCGAGCCCGCTTCGCGAGGGGGTAGGAGAATCACTCAACGGGGACCACCAAATCGTCAGAGGGGTTGGAAGACAACGATCCACACTTGACGATGTACGACACGCGAACTTCGTTCGTGTCGTTGTCAATCACGATGGATCCGCTTGTTGCAGTGGCGCCGAAGGTTCCGCCGCTCGAAACTGTTCCACCCGTGGCGGTGAGGACGTAGTTCTTGAGAGCGAAGCCAGTCGGGCACTGTCCGTAGGTCGGCCACGACACGGTGATGGTCGATCCGGCGGTGTACGGGCCCGTGCTTACGGTCAACTCACCTGGCGCTGCGGGTGTCGGAATCGCGTCGTAGAAATACACGGCGACGAGGGTGTTGAGCGGTAACGAGCCGACCGGGTTCACTCGGTACGCCGTTCCCACGAGGTCAGCTGACTCGGGGATGTTCCCGATGACGGCATCCAATCGCAAGCCCTGGCTTTCCAAGAGGTCTCGAACCTGGTTTTCGGTCAGCCCGATGAGGTCCTCTTCGACAACCGTTACTCGTCCGTCCGTTGTCGGAGTAGCCGTCGGTTCAGCCGACGCGGGCGTTGACGGAGTCCCCGACGGGTTCGGCTGTGCGATGAAGCGCCCGATGAAACCAATCGCCGTTCCGACGATCACAAGTGCAAGGACCGAGGCGAGAGCGATGACCTGCCACGGCAGCTTCTTGCGCGGAGGACGAGCTGCCTTTGGCATGTCCTCTGGCGCGATCGACACCGGAATGATTCGCGTTGTCATGTCTTCGTCGTTGTCGTCGAGGATGTCGTCGTTGTGGTCAACCGTCGGCACCAGTGCCAATGCTTCGCCAAATCGACCGCGCGAAATGGCGACAGCAGCGCGCGCCAGGTGTTGCGCAGAGGCCGGACGCAATTCGGGCTTCTTGGCAAGGCAACTCAACACGAGGTTGCGGACGGGAAGCGGGATGTTTTCGGGCAACGGTGGTGGCGGGTTCTTGATGTGCGCCATCGCGATGGAAACCTGGGACTCGCCGGTGAACGGGCGACGGCCGGCAAGCGCTTCGTAGGCAACGATTCCGAGCGAGTAAATGTCCGTCAGCGGACTCGCCGTCTTGCCCGACGCCTGTTCGGGCGACAGGTACTGAACCGTTCCCATCACCTGACCGGTCGCCGTGAGCGGTACCTGGTCGGCGGCGCGCGCGATACCGAAGTCGGTGATCTTCACGCGCCCGTCTGGTGTGATGAGCAGGTTCCCCGGCTTGATGTCTCGGTGCACGAGTCCCGCCTCGTGAGCGGCGTGAAGCGCGGATGAGGTCTGGGCCACGATGTCGAGCACGCGTTCGGCCGACAGGATTCGTTCGCGTTCGAGGATGACGGACAGCGCTTCGCCGGGAACCAGTTCCATGACGAGGTACGCGCTTCCCTCTTCTTCACCAAAGTCGTAAACGCCGGCGATGCCTTCGTGATTCACCAGCGCGGCGTGACGCGCCTCCGCGCGGAATCGTTCGCGGAACGCCTTGTCCGAGACGTACTCTTCCTTGAGGATTTTGATTGCGACACTGCGTTCGATGACGGTGTCGACGGCGTGCCAGACTTCACCCATGCCACCGATGGCAAGGCGACTCTTCAGTTCGTAACGACCGCCGAACGTCTGTCCTACTTGGGGTCTCATTGGGACAACACCGCCTTCATGATTGCGCGCGCAATGGGTGCCGCAACGCTATTTCCTGAGCCTGATTGGCCGAGCCCGCCGCCGTCGGCCACCATCACGGTGACGACGACCTGCGGGTCCTCGGCTGGGGCAAAACCTGTGAACCAGAGTGTGTACGGTTCGCCGTCACCGTTTTCGGCGGTGCCCGTCTTTCCCGCAACCGCAATTCCGGGGATCGCCGCATTCGACGCGACGCCGTTGCTGACGTTGTTGATCATCATCTGAACGAGGGTGTTGGCCGTCTCACTCGAAATGGGGGTGCTGTATTCCGACGCTTCGAATGACGTGAGCGGGGAAAGGTCAGGCGCGAGCACCGAGTTCACCACCGTGGGCTTCATCAACTTTCCGCCGTTCGCGATGGCCGAGGTCACCATCGCAATCTGGAGCGGCGAGACCTTGACGTCGAATTGACCGAACGATGACAGCATCAGTTGGGCGTCATCCATTCCGGACGGATAAACAGACGGCGTCGCCGACATCGGAATCTCGATCGTCGCGCCGAAACCGAACTTCTCTGCATAGTCACGGAGGGTGTTCTCGCCGACCAGTTGACCGATCTCAGCGAACGGGATGTTGCACGACCGCATCAACGCTTCGGCAATCGTGACGGTGTCGCCCTTGCCGCATTTTCCGCCACCCGAATTGCGAATGGTCGAAGTGCTGAGCGGAAGGACCAGTTTCGCCGGGTTTGCGACGGTCGACGAGGTCGTCATCGCACCGGAATCCAATGCGGCCGCTGCCACAACAAGTTTGAACACAGACCCAGGGTGGAACAGTGTTGAGGCAATTGCGCGGTTGTCGAGCGGGGAGTTGCTCGATTCAAGCAGGCTTTGGTACGTCGCCGCAGCCTTATCGGCGTCGTGTGTCGCCATGTCGTTCGGGTCAAAGGACGGCGTGCTGACGAGCGCCAAGATCTCGCCCGTCTTGGGGTTGAGCGCAATCGCCGCGCCCGTCAGGTCGCCCAGTGCGTCACGAGCGGCCTGTTGCACACTCGCACTCAGCGTCAGGCGGACCGAGGCACCGCGCGCGTTTGTGCCCGTCACCAGAGCGAGAACCTGGTCAAAGAACTGTGCGTTTGACTGGCCGCTCAATTGGTCGTTCATGGCGGCTTCGAGACCCGTCAAGCCCTGATTGATCGAGTAGTACCCCGTAATCGGTGCGTAAAGACCGCCACCCGCGTAGGTGCGTTGGTAGGTGTACACGTCGTCCGATGGGACGGATTCTGCGATGCTCGTGGTTCCCACGATGATCGAACCGCGCTCGGCTGAGTAGCTGTCATACAGGGTGCGAACGTTGCGAGGGTCGACCCGCAGATTGTCGACCTGGAACACCTGAAGGACTGTCGTCGACGCAAACAGCGTGCTGAACAGGACGAGGATGCCGAGGCTGACTCGGCGAAGTTCCTTCATCACGAGGCATCACCTCGATCGCGCTGCTGGCGAACGGTGTCACTGAGGCGAAGCAACAGCGCGACGATGATCCAGTTCGCGACGAGTGACGAACCACCCGCGGCGAGGAACGGAGTCGTCAGACCCGTGACGGGAATGACGCGCGTGACGCCGCCGATGACGATGAATACCTGCAAGGCGATGACGAACGTCAAACCCACCGCGAGCAAACGACCAAAGTCGTCGGCGCCGTTGATTCCGATGCGCATCCCGCGCGAGATGAACAGCAAGTACAGGCACAGGATGGCGAAGACGCCGACGAGACCCAGTTCTTCACCGAGGCTCGCGACGATGTAGTCCGATTCGGCGAGCGGGGTGATGTTGGGGTGTCCTGCGCCGAGCCCCGTTCCGATGACGCCACCGGACGCAAAGCCGAACATTCCCTGAACCAGCTGGTACGAACCGCCGACCGCTTCATATATCTCGGGGTTGAACGAATCGAGCCATGCATCGAAGCGTCCTTCGACGTACGTCAGGAATCGGCTGGCGACGAGAGCGCCGGCGCCGAACAACCCGCCACCGACGACAAACCAGATGGCTCGACCCGTAGCGACGTACATGAGAACGAGGAACAGTCCGAAGTACAGGAGCGAGGTTCCCATGTCGCGCTGGAAGATGAGGACCATCATCGCGACCATCCACACGACAAAGATTGGCCCGAGGTCCTTGACCTGAGGCCAGCGCACACCGAGGAACTTCTTGCCAACCATCGAGAGCGAGTCGCGGGCCGTGACGAGATAACCCGCGAAGAACAGAGCCAGCGCGATTTTGCCGATTTCACCGGGCTGGAAGGACACGATTCCGAGGTTCACCCACAGGCGTGCGCCGTTGATGGTGACACCGATGAACGGGATGAGCGGCATGATGAGCAACACAATTCCCGTCGCCATCCAGACGTAGCGATAACGCTGCAGGACGCGGTGGTTTCGAACGGTGACGATGACACCAATGGCGACCACGGTGGCGATGGCGGTCCACACCATCTGGCGTGTTGCCTGTGATTGCCAGCCCGTGAGCCCGTTGGCGATGTCGAGTCGGTGAATCATGGCAATTCCGAGCCCGTTGAGCAACGTGACAATTGGCAGGATCAAGGGGTCTGCGTCTCGCGCAACGAAGCGCTGGGCGACGTGCATGGCCAGAACGATTGCGCCGAGTCCGAGCGACAGTCCGATGATGGACACGTTGAGGTGACCGGTCGCGCCGAGGTCAACGAGGGCAAGAGCCGACGACGTGATGATCATGGCGAAGACGATGAGCGTCGCTTCGAGGTTTCGAAGTTTGGTCGGGATTTTCAGCCGAAGCAGAAGCTGTTCGGTGATCGTCGAGTTGTCGAGGCTACTGAGTGGCGCTGACATTTCGAATCCTTGTGACGACCTCGAGGGCCGCGTTGTAACTGTCAACGGGAATAGTGATGTCGACGGCGTGGCGCAAATACTGCGGCAACGACGTCATGGCGATGTCGGTGTCTTGCTCGACCGAATTGAGGTTGAGCCCGCCGATTTCCCCGGCGACACCGCGATAGATGACGACCGAGTCGCCGTCGCTACCGACATAGAACTGTGATTGGGTCCAGAAGTAACCCCAGATTGCAAACCCGGTGATGAGGGTCAGCGCGATTCCGAAGTACGTTCCCCAGCGAAGTCGGCGTCGGGCCGCGCGCTTCTTGTCTTCGGCGATGATCGTCTCAAGGAAGTCGGGTGTCGCGAACGTCTCCGCTTCGCCGAGTCCCGCATGCGACCCGAAGATCCCGGTGATTTTGGGAAGACGCTTGGTGACGGCGTCGAAGATCAGAGGCTGTGCAGCCGCTCCAACCAGAATCGGTCGTGAAGCCGCGCTGACGTTGGTTTCGTTGACTCCCGCGATGACGACGGTGACGTTGTCGGGGGCTCCGCGATCGAGGGCCGCTTCGATCAGTTTCGTGCTCGCTGACGACGCGTCGGGGGTTTCGCGCATGATCTGCGCAACTACGTCGTCGGGAACGTATCCGCACAATCCGTCAGAGCACATGAGCCACCGGTCGCCCGGTTCGGTCTCGAGAATGTAGCTGTCCACGTCGGGATTCGTGTCGAAATCACCGAGCACACGCATCAGCACGTTTCGACGCGGGTGGACCGCCGCCTCTTCCGCAGTAATTCGGCCGGTTTCCACGAGCTTCTGAACGAAGGTGTGGTCCGTCGTGATTTGTTCGAGCTTCTTGTTGCGGAACAGGTAAATGCGTGAGTCGCCGATGTGCGCAATGACGACCTTGTCGTCGTGGCGAATCATCGCACTGACCGTCGTTCCCATTCCCTGAAGGTCCGGGTGGTCGCGAACCGCGTCCGACAATTCCTGAGCGCTGTGCTTGACCGCGTCGACAAGGGTTTCTTGAGCGACCGAGATCGACTCGAATCTCTCGTCGGCGACAGCCGTGATCGCCTGGGTTGCGAGCGAACTCGCGACGTCGCCACCGGCGTGGCCGCCCATGCCGTCGGCGACCATGAAGAGGTGCGTTCCCGCGTATCCGGAGTCCTGATTGCTCATTCGGATTCGACCGACGTGGCTTGCCGCCGCCGTGAGAACGCGTGCGTCCATTACGGCCTCAGTTCGAAGATGGTCGAGCCGATGGAGACGGGCGTGTACAGCGGAACCGGGGTCGGAACGCTGACACGTTGATTGTTGACGAACGTGCCGTTGGTCGAGGACAAGTCCTGGATGACCCAGTCACCGTTCCACAACTGCAGGCGTGCGTGGTTCGTTGACGTGTATTCGTCGCGAATGACGAGTCCCGATTGTGCGCTTCGCCCGATCGTCAACTGGTCAGCATCAAGCGGGATTTCCAGTCCTTCACGAGCACCCGCGGTGATGACAAGCGTCCTCGCGGGGTCAGTGTTCGCGGGTGTGTCCACCGGAGGAATAAAGGTCGGCGCCTGTGCGGCCGGATTGATGGTGATGTCGGGTGCGGTTCGTTCCCCGCGGCGCGTGTAGTGACCGAACAAGTCACTGCGCAGGGCGAACACGACGGCGAAGACGAAGATCCACAGGATCGCGAGGAACCCGAAGCGCAGGACGAACAGGGTTAGTTCACTCATGCGGTTGCCCCCGGCAGGATTCTGAAGACGAGTCGAGTCCCGCCGATTTCGATGACGTCACCCTGTTCGAGCGGTGAGACGGTGATGCGCTGCCCGTTGAGCAGAGTGCCGTTGGTAGATTGCAAGTCCTCGACCCCGGCGGCCTTGCCGTTCCAGATGACACGTGCGTGATTGCGCGATGCGCCGCCGTCGTTGATGACGACCGTTGCCGTTGCACCACGGCCGATGATGGATTCCATCTCGGTGAGGTACACCGTCGTGCCGTTGACCTCGAGAGCCGGCTGCCACTGGGCAACGGCGTCGAGCGCCTGAGAGGTGACTCGGACGACACCGTTCGGGATATCGGCGGCTGCGGCGAGTCCCACGGTGACGGGTGCCGCGAAGGAATAGCGCTGGCGGTTCGCGTAATCGCGCACGGCCTCGACCAATTCGGCAATGAGGACGGCGCCGTGAGCGTTCAGTTGGCTGAAGTCCTGGGCCGACAAACCGACCGTGTACGAGTGCGGTGCGAGGATTCGATCGCGTTGAACGACAACTGCACGTGAGTCGAGTTCGCGCTTGAGGGCCGCGACGATTTCGATCGGCTGGACTCCGCCGCGGAAGGACTTGGCGAACGCGCCACTGACGAGCTTCTCCAGACCACGTTCAACGTTGTCGAGCAAACCCATCGAAAGACCCCCTACGGCGTTGGGTCAAGTCTATTCTTTGGGCCAGCCCTACCCCGTCGTGACGGGGCTTCGGCGCCCGATTGGTGCGTGGTAGCCTTGACGGGTTCGTTCACGAACGAGCGCAAGTGGCGGAATGGCAGACGCGCTGGCTTCAGGTGCCAGTGCCCGTAAGGGCGTAGGGGTTCAAGTCCCCTCTTGCGCACCACATCTCGGGAATTTAGTTCCCTTCCTTCGATTTGCATTCGGTGAGAGGATGAAACCATGAACACAACCGATTACACGGTCACTGGCTTGACCTGCAACCACTGCGTGATGACAGTGTCACGCGCCGTCGCCATCGTTCCGGGAGTCGCCGGAGTCAGCATCGATCTCGTCGCCAACGGCGAATCGACCCTGCACGTCCAGTCCGACGACCACGTTGACGCATCGGCCGTCGAGACCGCTGTTGAAGCGGCCGGCTATCACGTCGTTCACTAGTGGCCACGTCACATCTTGACCTCGCACTCGAGGGAATGACCTGCGCGACCTGCGCCGGTCGAATCGAGGGTGCGCTCAGCACCGTCCCCGGGGTCACTGCATCCGTCAACTTTGCGACGGAGCGCGCATCGGTTGATATCGAGGGGATTGTCGACGCCACGGCGCTCATCGCCGCCGTTGAAAAGGTCGGTTATGGCGCCAAGGCGATTGACCCCAACGCGGATCGCGAGCCGGAAGCCCCGGCCGATCGCCTGTTGTTGTGGCGGGTCCTGGTCGGAATTGTCCTGACTGTCCCGGTCCTCCTCATTTCCATGATTTCCGACCTGCAGTTCGACGGATATCAGTGGGCGCTCGCGATTCTCACCGCACCCATCGTGACGTGGGTCGCGTGGCCGTTCCATCGGGCTGCTTGGACAAACCTGCGACACGGTGCAACGACGATGGACACGCTGGTCTCGCTCGGCGTCCTCGTCGCTTACCTGTGGTCGGTTTATGCGATCTTGTTCACCCACGCGGGAATGATCGGGATGCGAATGGAGATGTCACTGTTTGGTGACTCGGCCCACGCACTGTATTTCGAATCAGCCGCCGTCGTGACCGCGTTTGTATTGCTGGGCAGGCTTCTCGAGGCCCGGGCCAAGCGAAACGCTCGCCGTTCACTCACCGCACTTCTGGACGTTGCAGCAAAGGACGCCATTCTGCTCGTTGACGGCCGCGAAATAAGCCTTCCCGCAGGCGCGCTTCAGGTCGGTGACCGTTTCGTTGTGCTTGCGGGCGGAATCGTCGCGACAGACGGAATCGTGATCGAAGGGTCCTCGACCGTCGACGCTAGTTCGGTGACGGGCGAAAGCATGCCTGTTGCCGTCGGACCGGGTTCCCGTGTCACGGGGGGAATCATCAACACCGCCGGGCGTCTCGTCGTCGAAGCAACCGCGGTCGGGTCGGCGACGGAGCTGTCCCGACTCACGCGAATGGTCGAGGCCGCCCAGGCATCAAAGGCCCCCGTTCAGAAACTTGTAGACCGAGTTTCGGCCGTTTTCGTCCCTCTCGTCATCGTTCTGGCCGTCGGTGCCGGGGTCGCGTGGTATCTCATCGACCTCGATCTGACGCGGGCGGTTTCCGTCGCGGTCGCCACTCTCGTCGTGGCGTGCCCGTGTGCACTGGGACTTGCGACACCGATGGCACTGCTCGTCGGCACGGGCCGAGGCGCTCGCAGCGGAATTGTCATCCGCGGCACGGACGTCCTCGAAAGCACTCGACGCATCGACACCATCGTGTTCGACAAGACCGGGACCTTGACCGCTGGTCGACCCGCGGTCGTTGGCATCGCCGGTGACGGACTCGATGACACGGTCGTGTTGTCCGCCGCCGCCCGCATCGACATGGGCACGGACCACCCGATTGCCAGGGCAATCGTCGCCGAAGCCACGGCTCGCGGTTTGGAGATCCCCACCGGAACCGACATCGTCGCTGTACCCGGATACGGCGTTGTCGGCTACCTCGGCACGACTCGTGTTCGCGTCGGGACAGTTGGATGGGCGCTCGCCGAGGGAGCAACAATCAGCGATGACCTGCGCGCCACTATCGACGGCTGGTCGGACAACGGACACACTGTTTCGGTGCTGACCCACGACGACCGAAGTATGGGTGCTATTGCTGTCAGCGATCCGGTTCGCCCATCGTCCGCGGCTGCTGTCTCCGCACTTCAGGTTTTGGGGCTTCGCACGATCCTGGCCTCGGGGGATTCCGAGAGCGTCGCCCGCCGAATCGGTGCTGAGGTTGGAGTAGACGAGATCCACGCCCCGATGCTTCCGGCGGACAAGCGCGATTTGATCACACGGCTTCACGCTGAAGGACGAGTTGTCGCCATGGTCGGCGATGGCATCAATGACGCAGCGGCACTCGCGCAAGCCGATTGTGGAATCGCGATGGGCGGTGGGACTGACGTTGCCATTGAGGCGAGCGATATCGTCATCGTTTCGGCCGACGTTCGCCGCGTTGCCGACGCAATCCGACTTTCTCGATCGACGCTCGACACAATTCGCGGGAACCTGTGGTGGGCCTTCGGCTACAACGCGCTCGCAATTCCCATCGCGATGCTGGGGGTTGTTGGGCCCGCGGTCGCCGGTCTCGCGATGGCGTTCTCATCCGTGTTCGTCGTGCTGAATTCGGGCCGCCTCGCCCTGTTTCGACTTCGCCGCTAAACCCGAAGAATTTCCCGCAGTTCGAGGACGCTGGACACGCTCGCGGTCGCTGCGGCGAACTCGTCCTCTGCTGCGTAACCCCAGGTGACGAGCACGCAATCGATGCCGAATTCGTTGGCGCCTTCGACGTCGTGAATCCGATCGCCTACGAGAACGATTCGGTCGCGCTGCAGTCCTCGATCACCGAGTTCGTCCAGGATGAACCCCAGCACATCGGCCTTTGTCTTGCGAGTGTCATCATCGGTCGCACACCCGTAAATGTCGAAGAGCCCGTCGAGATCGAAGTGTTCGGTCACCAGCCGGGCAGCCGTTTGTGCCTTTGACGTCGCGAGTGCGGTCACCATCCCCGCTGCACGGACCTCGGTGATGAGTTCGGGGACGCCGTCATACGGTGAAGCAGTGAATGCACCGACGGAGTGGTATTTCTCGCGATAAATCTCGATCGCACGACGAGTGTCCTCTGGCGAGAACTCCAGCAGTTCGCCGAACGTCGCGAGCAGCGGTGGACCGAGATAGCGGCGAAGTTCGGCGCGGGTCGGGGTCGCCAGCCCCATCTCGCGGAAAGTGTGCTCGAAGGACACATAGATTCCTTCGGCCGAGTCCATGATTGTGCCGTCGAGATCCCACAGGACAATGTCGTACGGGCGCATCAGAACAACTTGTCGTGCGAAGTGTCGAGTCCACGCAAGTCGTCGAGGTCGAGCACGACGCAGCGAATCCCGCGATCCTCGGCGAGGGTGCGCGCTTGAGGCTTGATCTCTTGCGCGGCGAAAATACCGTGGACGGGCGCCAGCGTCGAGTCGCGATTGAGGAGATCAAGATACCGGGTGAGTTGTTCGACACCGTCGATGTCGCCTCGGCGCTTGATCTCGATGGCGACGTTTTCCCCTTTGGCGTCTCGCGCCAAGATGTCGACCGGGCCGATTGCCGTGAAGTATTCGCGCCGAATCAGCGTGAAGCCATCGCCGTACACCTCGATGTGTTCGGCCGACAACTTTTGCAGGTCAGCCTCGACACCGTCCTTGATGAGTCCGGGGTCAACACCCAGTTCGTGGGACGAATCGTGATGGATTTCGTGAACCGAAATGACGAGGATGTCCGCCGTCTTCGTGTGCGTCACTTTCCACTGTTCGATGACCCCGGCCTCGCGCTGCTCGTCGTCAACGTCGATCGCGTCGGTCACGCACGGCGGGCTCATCCAGTTGAGAGGCTTGTACGAACCGCCATCCGAATGGATGAGCACACTGCCGTCTTCCTTGAACATCAGCACGCGCGTCGCGAGGGGCAGGTGCGCCGACAAACGGCCTGAATAGGCAACGGAACACCTTGCGACAACGAGCCTCACGAATTGCCCCGAGCGAAACGACGTTCTTCGGCGATCGCGTTACCGCCGTCGACGACGACGAGCTGGCCCGTGATGTAGCTCGCGCCAGGAATCGCGAGAGACGCGATAATCGAACCGACTTCTCCCGCAGTTCCGCTTCGACCGGCAGGGACGAGGGTTCCCTCGATGACTTCCGATTGCAGTTGCGATCCCGTGGCAATCCAGCCGGGTGCGACCGCATTGACGGTCACCCCGTGCGCGGCAGAGTCGACCGCGAGAGCCCTGGTCAATCCGACGACGCCAGCCTTTGCTGCGGCATACGCGATGTCGTCACGCGCCGCTCCGACTCCGCCCGTGGTGGACGCCACGTTGATGATGCGACCCCAGCCGTGCTCGATCATCGCGGGCAGAAACGCTCGAGAAACGTAAAACGTTGACGAGAGATTCGCGTCGATGGTCGCCTGCCAATCAGATGCGGGCATAGAGAGGTCGCCGCGCGCCCAGCCGTCTCCTGTTGCGATCATTCCCGCATTGTTGACGACGATGTCGGGGGAAATCTCGCGGGAACCCAGTTCAGCAACCATTGCCTCCACCAGTTCCGGGGTCTCCAATCGCGCGACGATTCCGGTTGCGTCGATCCCGAGTGCACGAAGTTCACTGACACGGTCGTCGACGCGATCCGTTGTCGCGGTAATCACGACCGCGGCACCGAGCAATCCGAGTGCGCGTGCCGAGGCGAAACCAATCCCCTCGGGGCTGCCGGCACCGGTCACGAGCGCGGTGCGACCGGTCAGGTCGAAAGTGTCAGGGACTGTTGTCACCTCTACATCGTAGGGTGGAACCATGGTGCACTCAGGAATCGAACTTGCCAACCGTCACGACGGAATCCGCCCCGCGGATGACCTCTACCGTCACATGAACCAGAAGTGGATCGACGCCAACCCGATCCCCGAGGACCGTGCTCGTTACGGGTCGTTCCTCATCCTCGCTGAAGAGGCTGAAAAGGCCGTTCGCACGATCATCGAAGAGTGCCAGAACGCAGAGCCCGGCACCGAGGCCCGGAAGGTCGGCGACCTGTACACCTCATTCATGAACGAGGAACGTGTCAACGAATTGGGCGCTGAGCCGCTTCGACCGTTGCTCGCCCAGATCGACACCGCCGACTCGCTCACCGCACTCATCGAACTTCTCGGGCGCTTCGAACGTCAAGGAATCGGCTCGTTCGTGTCGATGTGGGTTGACAACGACCCGGGTGACCCAGAGCGTTACTTGCTCTTCGTCGAACAGGGCGGCCTTGGGCTCCCCGACGAGTCGTACTACCGCGAGGACACCTTCGCCGAGATTCGTGAGGCGTACCGAGGGCACCTCGAACGCATGTTCGCGCTCGCCGGCTTCACGGACGCGAGCGAACGAGCCGAACGCGTCTTCGGAGTCGAAACTCGCATCGCAGCCGGTCACTGGGACAACGTCCGCTGCCGCGACACCCACGCGACCTACAACCTCACTCCGTGGACCGAGTTCGCGTCGGCGCTGGGGCCGATTGCCGCTCCGTGGCGCGACGCACTGGACGTATCCGATGTCGTTTTCACCGAGGTCGTCGTCCGTCAGCCCTCGTTCATCGAGGACGTTCGTGCGGTCATCGAATCCGCTTCGCACGACGAACTCGGTGACTGGCTGCGCTGGCAGGTCATTCACGGTCTCGCGCCGTACCTGTCGAACGATTTTTCTGTAGCGAACTTCGAGTTCTACGGCAAGACGCTTTCCGGAACGCCGCAACAGCGCGCCCGCTGGAAGCGCGGTGTTTCCTTCACCGAGGGCGCCTTGGGCGAGGCCATCGGCAAGATTTATGTCGAGCGCCACTACCCGCCGGCCGCTAAGGCCGCAATGGACGTCCTCATCTCAAACCTCACCGAGGCCTACCGTGACTCGATCACGAACCTTGACTGGATGAGCGCCGAGACCAAGGTGCGCGCCCTGGAGAAGCTCGACAAGTTCACTCCCAAGATCGGCTACCCGGCGAAGTGGCGCGACTACTCGTCAATCACGGTGTACGCGGATGACCTGGTTGCGAACGTCACCGCGGTCGCCGAGTTCGAGTTCGCGCGTGAACTGGGCAAGGTGGGAAAGCCGATCGACCGCGATGAATGGTTCATGTTGCCGCAGACGGTCAACGCCTATTACAACCCCGGCTTCAACGAGATCGTGTTCCCCGCTGCGATTTTGCAGTGGCCGTTCTTCGATGTCAACGCCGACCCGGCCGCCAACTATGGCGGAATCGGCGGTGTGATTGGCCACGAAATCGGCCACGGCTTCGATGACCAGGGATCGGAATTCGACGGCGATGGCCGTTTGTCGAACTGGTGGTCGGACGAGGACCGCGAACGTTTCACGGAACGCACTCGTGCCCTGATCGACCAGTACAACGCGCTTGAGCCGGCCGCACTTCCCGGCCACCACGTCAACGGCGAACTGACGATTGGCGAGAACATCGGCGACTTGGGCGGTCTGTCCATTGCGTGGAAGGCCTATCAACTCTCGCTCGGCGGCGAAGAACCGCCCGTCATCGATGGGTTGACGGGTGCCGAACGCTTCCTGCTGTCTTGGGCACAGGTGTGGCGCCAAGCGGCCCGCGACGAAGAGGCACTTCGCCTGCTTACGATCGACCCGCATTCGCCCACCGAGTTCCGCTGCAATCAAATCGCGCGCAACCTCGACCTCTTCCACGAGACGTTCGGGGTAACCGAAGGGGACGCCATGTGGCTCGACCCTGCCGAGCGCGTGACGATTTGGTAACAGTTCGAGCCACGTCAGCGAAAACTGGGCTTCCCGCGATTTTGTGCCCCTCAAATCAGCGTTACTGTTAATACCTTGTAAGGCATATATAGGAGGCAACATGCGAGGCAAGGTTCTCTTCGCGCTCGGACTCGGGGTCGGCTACGTTTTCGGTACCCGCGCAGGTCGTGCTCGCTACAACCAGATGAAGTCCGCTGCGTTGAAGGTCTGGAACGA
The DNA here is from genome assembly GCA_964637095.1 of uncultured Gulosibacter sp. Lineage (GTDB taxonomy): Bacteria > Actinomycetota > Actinomycetes > Actinomycetales > Microbacteriaceae > MWH-TA3. The sequence continues at coordinate 181,496 of CAZWTW010000001.1, read as the reverse complement.
CCCTCGCGTCCAGGAGCAGGTCACGGTTGCCACCCAGTTCGTCAAGGACAATGCCCCCGAGGTCGTCGATTTCGTCAGCGCGAACGCCAAGAAGGTTGCCGCAAAGGTTGACGAAGCTCGCGGCACCAAGCCCGCAGCGAAGCCGGCAGCGAAGCCCGCCGCAAAGACCACCACCAAGCCCAAGGCGTCAACGAAGACGACCACCGCAGCCTCATCGGAGTCGGCAGGAAAGTAGTTCATGTCCGAGGACACAAACCGTCGCGGATTCTTTCGGCTTCTCGCCGATCTTCCCCGTGAACTGAGCGACCTGGTTCGCGCCGAGATCCGTCTGCTTCAGACCGAACTCGCGTCGAAACTTCGCGCGGCCGGTGTCGGACTCGGGCTCGTCACTCTCGGCGTCACCCTGGTGTCGGCTTTCCTGTTGATGCTCGTCGTCGCGGGAATCCTCGCCCTGTCACTGGTCATGCCGGCCTGGGCCGCTGCGCTCGTCGTCGCCGGGTCGGCACTGCTTGTCGGTCTCATCCTGATCGGGGCAGGGATTGGCTCGATCAAGAAGGGGTTCACTCCTTTCGAGTCGGTCGACCAGATTGCCGCAGACTTTAAGAACATCGGGAAGCGAGTCGACGATGAGTGAGCGCGAACGCATCGCCGCTGACATCGCCGCTAAGCGCGCGCGACTCGCTGGAAGTATCGGCGAACTCGAACACAAGCTCGACGTCGACGCACAGCGCAAGATTCTCACCGAGCGCGTCACCGCGTCGTACCAGGGCAACCCCGTTCCGTGGTGGATCGGAGCCGGAGTTCTCGGTGTCGTCATCATCAGCACCGTGGCATGGGCGGTTTTCGGGGATGACTGATTTCGCCATTCGGGAAGTTTCGCCCACGTCGAGCATCCCGATCGTTAAGCGTCTTGCCGGCCAAACCGTTCTCATTCCTCGTGGCGGCGACTTTGCACAAGACATCACGAATCGGTTGACCGTTCTGGGCGCACGCGCAGTCGTTGCACCTGTCATCAATTTCGCCTCGGCAGACAACTCGGCCGCACTGGACGAGGCACTGTCCGAACTTCAGAACGGCGCCTTCGACTGGCTGATCCTCACCAGCGCGACCGCCGTCGACGTCCTTCGTCACCTTCGAATTTGTATCCCCGAGTCGACCAAGGTTGCCGCGATTGGTGAAACTACCGAACAAGCGTTGACGTTTGCCGGTTTCCGCGTGGATTTCGTTCCGACGACGGACAACTCGCCTCGCGGTTTCCTCGCCAATCTTCCCGCTGGTTTCGACACCGCCCGTGTGCTCGTGCCGCACGCCGAGACGTCGGAACCCGTGCTCGAGGCGGGTCTCGCAGAGCGCGAGATCGCAGCCCGTTTCGTGTCCGCCTACAAGACGGTGGGCGTCGGCCTTCCGTCCGATGTCATCGAGGGGGTTCGCGACGGGTCAATCACGTCAATACTTGTGTCGTCGGGAAGCGTCGCACGCTATCTGGCTGAACAACTTCAGCCCATTCCCGAATCGACGGCAGTCGTGTGTATCGGTCCGCGAACCGCGTATGACGCCAACAACGTTGGCCTGTCGGTGTCTGCTACGGCGACCGAACGCACCAACGAAGCGCTTATCGACGCGCTGCTCGACTACCTCGACGCATAGCCAACACACCAGCCACCGCTGCTGAGATTCCGAATAGCGCGATGCCAGACATCGAGTTCGCCGAAGGCCCGGTTGAAGCCAACTCGGTGAGGCACTCGGTCGGTCCGAATTCGACATCGTCGATCATGTTTCCGACAGGAAGGTCCCAACCCGAGATCGCGTAGAAAGAGAATCGGTATTCCCCATCCACCTCCGGGGTGAAGGTTCCCTGATATTTGACCCATCCGTCTTCCATCGAGCCGCGGATTTGTGATGCGGGCTCCCCTTCGGACCCGTAGGTGGGCTCGCCCGCGAAAAGATTTGCGTTGGTTGGCGTGAACTTCGTGAGGTTGATTTGGTTGAATAACTCTTCCCCAGCGAGACCGATTTTCACACCCATTTCGTCGGTTGCGTCAGCCTGAAAAACGCGCCCGTGGTGCTTGATCGACCAGGTGTATTCAACCCCAGCCTCGAGTTGGACGTCTTGAAACAATGCAGCATCCTCGGTCGCGTTGAGCTCTCCCCAGACGGCGCCGTCAGCCGGCTGCACCGCGAGGTTGTCAAAGTAACCGTCGCTCGAATCCGTGCCATCTTGTTCAAATCCCTCGACCTGGCGCTGAAGTTCAACCAAGTTTTCGGAGTTCGTCGTTTCCCAACCAGGCAGAATTTGATCCGACTCGTCCTGGTCGAGGAAGAGGAACTGCTGAGGCGTACCCCAGTCATTCATCCACGCACCGATTGCGCTGATGGCGCCGTCAATGTTGGTGGGTGTCGGGTCAATCGGGAAGTCTTCAAACGACCCGTTCACCAGTGTCGGAGTTTCGCAGTCCACCGCTGCGTATGAAGGCGAACTGACGGCTACGGATGCGAGGGTGACGAGGGTCGACAGGGCGACGGCACGACGAAGTGACACGATAATTCCTTTGCTTGAGGATGCAATAGTCACCCTAGCAAATACGGTGCCTTAGCCGAAGAGAAGCGAGGCTTCGTCCCAGCGATCCATCGGGACCTGCTTGAGCTGGCCCAGTGCCGCCTCGAACGGTGACGTCACGATGTCGGTGCCGCGAAGCGCCACCATCTGACCCCAGCCCTCTTCCGAAATGATCCGCGCAGCGTTCATCCCGAATCGCGTCGCGAGGACGCGGTCGAACGCCGACGGGGTTCCGCCACGCTGAATGTGTCCAAGAGTGGTCGCGCGGGTTTCGATTCCCGTCGCCTGTTCGATGAGCGGCGCCAGCTTCTCGCCGATTCCACCAAGACGGGGGCGGCCGAATGCATCAAGACCGCGCTCGGAGTGGGCGTCGTCCATCGTGTCGAGCAAGAAACCTTCTGCGACACAGACGAGCGGCGCACGGCCACGCGATGCGGCTGACTGAACCCAGCCAACGATTTCCTCGAGAGACGTCTTGCGTTCCGGAATCAGGATCGCGTGCGCACCGGCGGCCATGCCCGAGTGCAGTGCGATCCAACCGACGTGTCGGCCCATGACCTCGGCGACCATGCAACGGTGGTGCGAGTCGCCGGTCGTGCGAAGGCGGTCCATCGCGTCCGTCGCGATGTTGACGGCGGTGTCAAAACCGAAGGTGTAGTCGGTCGCCGACAGATCGTTGTCGACCGTCTTCGGGACGCCGACGATCTTGATGCCTGCCTCGGCAAGACGATTCGCCGCAGCGAGCGTTCCCTCGCCACCGATCACCAGCAGTGCGTTCATCTTGGCGTCGGCCATCACCTGGTTGATGCGGTCGATTCCGCCGTTGCCTTCGAACGGGTTGGTGCGGGACGAACCGAGGATGGTTCCGCCGAGCTTGCCGATTCCCTTGACGTCAGAACGCTCGAGCTGCTGGAAGTCGGCGTCGACCAGTCCACGCCAGCCGTCGCGGATTCCCACGAAGTCGAGTCCGTACTGGCGTTCGCCGTTGAGCACGGCGCCACGGATGACGGCATTGAGGCCGGGTGCGTCGCCACCCGAGGTCAGAACTCCAATACGCATGCAACTATTCTCGCGGTTTGCCTAGCAACCCCGCGCCATGTCATGACAAAAAGCTAGAGGATGCGACGGTGGACGAGCCTGGACAACAGAATCGACGAACGTGTGTGATCGACGTTCGGAGCGTGACGCACCTTTTCCAGTGCGGCCTCGAGAGCCGGGATTGAATGTGCACGCATGTGCAGGATGGCGTCGGCCTGTCCTGAGACGGTTCCGGCGTACACGACCTCGGGCACGGCCTGCAGAATGGTGCGAAGTTCGTCGGGCGCCACGGTTCCGCGGCAGTACAACTCGACGTATGCCTCGACACCGACGCCTTCGGCTGCGGGGTCAACCTGGACGGTGAAGCCGCGAATCGCACCCGTTTCGACGAGACGATCGATGCGACGCTTCACGGCGCTCGCGGACAATCCAACGACGTCACCGATGTCTGCATAACCGGCCCTGGCGTTGTCACGCAGTTGTTCGATGATTCGGCGGTCGGTTGCGTCCATGCCTTAACTCTACGAGGTCTCGCGCGTCACACGGGACTCAGACGCAGGAATCACGCGTTTACGGGGTCTTGTGAACGATCGTGATGAGTTGGGTTGCGGTCGTGTCGCCCTCCTCGGTGTGACGGAATGCCGACCGAATCGTTTCCGACGTGCGGATGTGGTGACCGGCGCGCATCCAGATGAATCCGATCAAGGCGGCGACGAGCCCGCCGATCGCCGCGACCCCGATTGCCCAACGGGGGCCGAGAGTGTTCGCGACGAATCCGACCAGAGGCGATCCGAACGGGGTACCCCCGATGACGACGGTCGAATAAATCGCCATGACCCGACCGCGGAACTCGTCGTCGGTTGACACCTGAAGATACGAGTTACTCGTCGCGACCATGAGGATCGCACCGAGCCCAAGAATTGGATAGAGCACGACGAACGTGGTGACGGTGGGAGCGAGTGCAGCCAAGGTCGCCCCGACGGCAATCGTTGCCGCTGCGACGATGATGACGGAAAGGCGTGGCCGAGTCGATCGGGCGACGATCAACGCGCCAGCCATTGACCCGACGGCCAGAGCGGACGTGATGAACCCGTAGTCGTGTGCGCCGAGCCCGAATTCGATGACGGCCATCGTCGCCGAGAAGATGCCGAAGTTGAACACGAGAGCGCCGACGACGAACGCCATAGACAAGACAATGACGATGTCGGTGCGCGACCGGATGTACCGAAGCCCCTCGCGGAATTGCCCCTTGGCTTTGCCGACCTTGTTGACGGGATGAAGTTCCTGCGCGCGGAGTGACACGATCGCGATGACGGCGGCCGCGTATGCCGAGGCGGCAATCGTCAGCGTCCAACCAGTGCCGACGGTCGTGATGGCGACACCCGCGATTGCCGGTCCGACGAGTCGAGACGTGTTGAACATCATCGAATTCATTCCGACGGCGTTGGAGATGTTGGCCTTGCCGACCAATTCGCTGACGAACGCCATTCGCGCAGGTGCTTCGAATGCCTGCGAGACACCCAGTGCAAGGGCCAGGGCGTACACGAGCGGAAGTGACGCAACCCCCGCGACGACAGCGACCCCGAGGACGAGCCCGAGGAACAGCTCGACACTTGTCGTGATGAGGATGATGGTCCGACCGTTGACGCGGTCGATGAGCGGCCCGATGAATGGTCCAAGGATGAAGATTGGCCCGAACTGAAGCGAGAGCGAGATGCCGACCGCAACGGCATCGTTGTCCGTCAGTTCCGTGAGAACGAGCCAGTCCTGGGCGGTGCGCTGCGCCCACGACCCAATGTTCGCGATGAGTGCACCGACGATCCAGAGGCGGAAGTTTCGTGTCGCGAGGGCCCGAAACATTGTCGGGCGCGGTTTTTGCGGAGAGGACTTCCGACGGCGAACCACGTTCACATCCTACGCTCGCCTCCGCCAGCACCGACCTCCTACACTTGCCGTATGGCTCAGACCGCATCCGAACACCACACCTTTGTTGACGCGGACGGCGTCACGATTCACTTCACGCGCTGGAACACCTCGAAGCCTCGAGGCATCGCGCAGATTTCCCACGGACAGGGCGACCACTCGCAGCGCTATGCCGAACTCGCCGAAGAATTCGCGCGTCGAGGCTTCGTCGTCTACGCGGACGATCACCGCGGCCACGGCGAGACCTGGCGTGAACAGTGGAAGGGCGACGTCTCGAAGTTCGGACACCCCGGCCCACGAGGCATTGATGGGGCGATCGACGCCATCAACCAGCTCACCACGATCGCGCGCGCGGAAAACCCCGGACTTCCCGTCGTTTTCGTTGGCCACTCGATGGGGTCGCTATTCGGCCAGATCGCGCTCGATGCGGGCAGCCTCGACGCCGATCTCGTTGTGTGGTCGGGCACCGCGTTGCGCACGCCGTTCACGATGAACGCGGGAGACCTCAACGCTGGGTTCAAGCACCTCGGTGAAACCGGACACGAGTGGCTCAATCGCGATGTCGCCGCTCACCACGCGTTTCGGGACGACCCGCTCACGTTCAACGCGAATGCGATGGCGCAGTTCGGGGTCGCAGGCGCACTCAAACTCATCGGTCTGCCGAAACGCGCACACCGAGACATCCCGCTTCTGATCATCCAGGGCGGTGCGGATTCGCTCGGAAACGAAAAGAGCGTCGCCGCACTCGCCTCGCGTTACGTCAAGGCGGGCTATTCCGACGTCGAACTCATCGTGTACGCGGGTGCCCGCCACGAGATCTTCTTCGAGACGAATCGCTCCGAGGTCTGGGGCGATGTCTTCTCGTGGATTGACGCTCGACTGGAAACCGCCGCTCGATGAAGGGCGAATACAAGGTTCCCGGCGGCAAACTCGTCGTCGTTGAGGCGGTCGAGGTAAACGGTCAACTGGCAAACGTGAAGTTGTCCGGCGACTTTTTCCTCGAGCCAGACGAAGCACTGGACGCGATGACGGCGGCGATCGAAGGGTTGCCCGTCTCCGCCGACGCAGGCGAGATTGCTCGCCGCGTTCGCGATGCACTTCCCGCTGACGTCGTCATGCTCGGCTTCCACCCCGAGGCGGTCGCCACCGCCGTGCGTCGCGCCATCGCGCACGCGCGGTCATTCACCGAGTATGACTGGGAATACATCGCTCCCGTCCCGATGACCGCGGCTGAGCACATGGCGCTCGACCAGGTACTTGCGGAAGAATTGGGTGCCGGTCGGCGCGGTCCGACCCTTCGAATCTGGGAGTGGGCGGAACCCGCCATCATCATCGGCTCCTTCCAGTCACTCCTCAACGAAGTGGACGGCGACGAGGCGGCAGCCCGTGGAATTGGTGTTCATCGTCGAATCAGTGGCGGCGGCACCATGTTCATCGAGCCCGGCAACACCATCACCTATTCGATTTACGCACCGGCCGAATTGGTTCAGGGGATGTCCTTTGCAGACAGCTATGCGTTCCTTGATGATTGGGTGTTGCAGGCTCTTCACTCGATCGGCATTGCCGCCGAATACAAGCCGCTCAATGACATCGCGAGTCCTCACGGCAAGATCGGCGGTGCAGCTCAAAAACGCTTGGGCAACGGCGCCGTTCTTCATCACGTCACGATGGCGTACGACATCGATGCGGACACGATGATGCAGGTCTTGCGAATCGGTCGCGAGAAACTCAGCGACAAGGGTGTGGCCAGCGCCGGCAAACGCGTTGATCCCATCAAGTCGCAGTCGGGCATGACGCGCGCGGAGGTCATCGATGTGATGGTCTCGACGTTCCGCACGCTTTACGGTCTGCGCGACGGTTCACTCACCGAAGACGAACAGTCACGAATGCGCGAATTGGTTGAATCGAAGTTCACGAGCGACGAGTGGCTTCGCCGCGTCCCCTGAGTTAGACCTCGAACTTGTAGCCGAGGCCACGAACCGTCACTACGAGTGACGGGTTCGCTGGGTCTTCCTCGATCTTCGCGCGAATGCGCTTGATGTGGACGTCGAGGGTCTTGGTGTCACCGTAATAATTTGATCCCCAAACGCGGTCGATGATTTGACCGCGGGTGAGAACTCGATTGACGTTGTCCATCAAATATTCGAGCAGTTCAAATTCCTTGAGCGGCAGAGAAACTGCTGTTCCGTTGACCGAGACCTTGTGTCGTTCCGCATCCAGTCGGACTGGACCCGCCTCGAGCACCGAGGGAGCGACGGAAACGCTGGGCGTTGACCCGCGGCGCAGCACGGCCTTCATTCGAGCAAGCAACTCACGAGTCGAGTACGGCTTGGTCATGTAGTCGTCCGCACCGATCTCCAGGCCGACGACCTTGTCGACTTCGCCGTCCTTCGCGGTCAGCATGATGATGGGAACAGACGACGTCGTGCGGATTTCTCGGCACACGTCCGTGCCGCTGAGTCCGGGCAACATGAGGTCAAGCAGAATGATGTCCGGATTGACCTTCTCGAACTGAACGAGAGCGGCGGGGCCGTCTTCCGCTTCGTGAACGATGAACCCCTCCTTTTCCAGCAGGAACACCAGCGGTTCACGAAGGGACTTTTCGTCCTCGACAACGAGCACGGTGGTCATGCGGTTTCTCCGTCCTGAGCGGGTTCAAATCGGGGGAGCGTGATGGTGAACGTCGAGCCAACCTTGGGCTTGGAAAAGAGCGTAATTTCGCCGCCGTGGCTAAAGACGATGTGCTTGACGAGGCTCAGGCCCAAACCGGTTCCTCCGGTCTGTCGTGAGCGGGACGAATCGACCCGGTAAAAACGTTCGAAAATTCGCTTCTGTTCGTCTTTCGGAATTCCCACGCCAAGATCCGCGACAGAAATTTTGACGTTGTTTTTTGATGTCGTGACACCGACTCCAACATGTTTGCCGTCGTCTGAATACTTAATTCCGTTTTCGATCAAATTCTTCACGGCAACAGTCAAGAGTTCGGGGTCGCCGACAACAAGCACATCGGGCAGCGGATTCACCGTGATGGTTATGTCTTTTGATTCCGCGAGGATGACGCAGCGTTCGGCCGCTTCGTGGACAATCGCCGACACGTCAACTGGTTGTGCCGCCCCCAGAACGTCCTTGGATTGCACACGCGACAACTGAATGATGTCCTGGACCAGGGCGCCGAGGCGCAGTGCTTCCTTGCGGAGATTTTTCGAGAATTTTCGAACCGTTTCGGGGTCATCGGTGGCGTCCACTAACGCCTCTGCGAGCAAGCCGATCGCGCCGATGGGCGTCTTCAACTCGTGCGAAATATTCGCCAAGAAATCTCGCCGAGCATCATCCAGACGATGTGATTCAGTTTTGTCTTCAAGCAGAACCACGACATTCCCATTTCCCGCGAGGGCGGCGCGAGTTTCGACCCAGTGGTCGTCACCGCCGCCAGGGCTGGGGATTTCGAGTTCAACGAAGACGGGCTCACCAAAGCGACGAACGGTGTCAACGACATCGACAAGTTCTGCAACGGCGAGGGACTTGTTGCGGACGAGTCCCATCGTTGTCGCGCTTGCCGACGAGCGAATGACGGTGTTGGAAGAATCCACGACCAACCCGGCTGTCGCGAGCACATCGATGAGTTTCTGGCCGACCTCGAGAACATTCGCATCGCCGATTCGATTGACGAGCGCGCGCCGGGTGAGCAGCCACGTGATGAGCCCCACAACCAACCCTGTCGCACCGACAGCCGCAAGCACGATGAGTGCAAGCGCCGTCGTGGAATTCATAGGTTCAGACTAGGTGACCGAGAAATCGAGCACCAATGTCTTTGAGGGCTTTGTCACACAATTCCTGTGACGTTCACGCGTCGTTTGCTTTCTGTTCACTCAGTTTTGCGACTCTTGGCGCAGACACGAAAGGAGACCATCATGCGCGAAATGTTCCAGCAGGAACTTCACGAGGTTCAAGACCGACTCGTCGACATTGCAGAAAGTGTTGTGGACATCGTCGATAACGCGACGGCTGCGCTCTGCACCGCTGATGTCACCAAAGCCGATCAAGCTCTCGCCAGTGCCGACGCGATCTCGGACAAGGCCCTTGCCCTCGACGAACTCGTCATCCGAATTCTTGCCCGCCAGTCACCCGTCGCACGGGACCTTCGCATTCTCGTGTCAGCACTGCGCATCTCCAACTCACTTGAGCGCATGGCGTCGCACGCAGGACACGTCGCCGCAATCGCGCGCTACCGCTTTCCGGCCTCCGCCGTTCCCGAGGTTCTCGAGGACACCTTTGACGAGATGTCGCGCCTGTGCGTTCGTCTTGCGCGCAAGACGTCCAAGGTCCTTAAGAACACCGATATCGACCTCGCTCGCAAGATTCAGGCCGAAGACGAGCGGGTTGACGAACTGCACCGTCACGTTTTCGACGTCGTACTCGGCAAGGAGTGGGCGGAGAACGCCATGTACACCGTCGACGTCACGCTGTCGTCACGATATCTCGAGAGGTTTGCCGACTACGTCGTGGACATCTCGTCCAAGGTGAGCTATTTGACAACCGGCGACTGGTCGGACACTGACAACTAAATCGTCGTTCGACGTTCACGTGTCGTTCACCTGTCACGTACTCGTCGTTCACATCGAACTCTTAGCGTGACAACGTCACACGACATCACACGAAAGGTATCAACCACATGATCAAGACTCTTCAGGCCGCCGGACTGGTGGCTGTTGCAGCACTTACCCTCACCGGTTGTGCAGCAAACGAAGGTGGTTCAACAAGCGGACTGACCGGAACGCTCAACGGTGCTGGCGCATCGTCGGCCGGGTCGGCGCAGGAAGCATGGATCGCCGCTTTCCAGATCGCCAACGATGGCGTCACCATCAACTACGACCCCTCGGGTTCTGGCGCAGGCCGTGAGTCGTTCCTCGCGGGGGCAGTTGAGTTCGCTGGAACCGACTCGTACCTCAAGGACGAAGAGCTCGCAGTCGAGTCGCCCCTGTGTGTCCCCGGCACCGGCTACTTCGAGGTTCCCGTCTATGTCTCGCCTATCGCCGTTGTTGTCAACGTTGACGGAGTCGACTCGATCCAGCTCGCACCGGCAACCATCGCCGGCATCTTCAAGGGCGACATCACCAACTGGAACGATGCAGCGATCGCTGCTGACAACGAAGGTCTGACGCTCCCCGACCTCGCCATCACCGCGGTTCACCGTTCGGATGACTCGGGAACGACCAAGAACTTCAGCAACTATCTCTCGAAGACCGCCGGCGACATCTGGGACGGCGAAGTGAGCGACACCTTCCCCTACTCGACCGGTGAAGGCGCTTCGGGAACTTCGGGTGTCATCGACGCCGTCACCAACGGAACCGGAACCATCGGTTACGCAGACGCCTCGAAGGCTGGCGACCTCGTCGCAGCGGCCATCAAGGTCGGCGAGTTCTGGCAGGGACCGGACGCCACTGCAGCAGCAGCGGTGATCCCGGACTCGACCCCCGTCGAAGGACGTAGCGACACCGACATGGCTGTCGACCTCAAGCGTGACTCGACCTCGGCCGGTGTCTACCCGCTCGTTCTCGTCTCGTACTTGATCGGCTGCAACGACTACCAGGACGACGAAATCGGTGTTCTCGTGAACGCCTACGTCTCGTACCTCACGAGCGAAGACGGACAGGCCGAAGCCGGTTCTTCTGCTGGAGCCGCGCCTATTGCTGGCGCGACGCGCGAGCGCGCTGCGGAGATCGCTGCCGCTATCCAGTAAACACGTTGGGGTGTCGTCCCGCTGGGGGACGGCACCCCAACCTCCACACCACGAGAAGGACACCATGGCAAAGAGCACGACCACGATTCCGCAACAACGCGGTGACGTGGTTTTCCGCACTCTTGTCACGGGTGCCGGAATCACCATCGTGGCGACTCTCGGTGCAGTCGCCACCTTTCTCGTTCTCGAGTCGCTTCCCGCGCTCAACCCCTCCGCCGAGATCGGTAACGCTCCAGAGGGCTTCATCGCCTACGTCGTTCCCCTCGTCTTCGGAACACTTCTTGCCGCAACGATGGCGTTGCTCTTCGCAACCCCGCTTGCCATCGGAATCGGTCTCTTCATCTCGCACTACGCACCGCGCCGAGTTGCCTCGACGCTGGGATACGTCGTTGACCTGCTTGCCGCGATCCCTTCCGTGGTCTACGGACTCTGGGGAATCCAAGTTCTTGCACCAGCCGTTCAGCCGGTTTACCAGTGGCTCAACGAGAACCTCGGCTGGCTCCCGTTCTTCACGGGTCCCGTTTCGGGAACCGGGCGCACCATCCTGACCGTGTCGTTCGTCTTGGCGATCATGATTCTGCCCATCATGAGTGCACTTGCCCGCGAAATCTTCCTCCAGACGCCGACCCTTCAAGAAGAAGCGGCACTTGCGCTGGGCGCGACTCGTTGGGAAATGATTCGAATGGCCGTCATCCCGTTCGCGCGAAGCGGTCTGCTGTCCTCGGCTATGTTGGGGCTCGGGCGCGCCCTGGGCGAGACGATGGCGGTCGCCATGGTGCTCTCACCCGCTGCCGTCATCACCTTCGCGCTGATTACTCCGACCAACCCGTCGACCATCGCCTCGACCATCGCGCTTGACTTCCCTGAAGCAGCAGGACTCGATGTCAACGCGCTCATCGCCGCCGGACTCGTCCTGTTCGTCATCACGATGGCGGTCAACGTCACGGCCCGCGGAATCATTACCCGCAACGCACGAAAGGGAGCCCACTAGATCATGGCTACTCCCGTCATCCGCCTCGCAAAGTGGTTCAACCCCGCACTCGCAGTTGCGTGTCTGGCCATCGCATCCGTCGCGTTCGCAATCCCGGCAACCACAAACGGCACTGAGTTCAATCTCTTTGGGGCCGTTGCCGTTGCCGCTGTCGCGTATGCGATCTTGAGCTTCGTCGTCACGCTCGTTGCCCAAGGTCCGCGCATCGCAAAAGACCGACTGATGACGACTCTGGTTGCCGCGGCATTCGCCGTCGCGGTCGTCCCGCTCATCTCGCTCATCTCGACCGTGGTCACGCTCGGCCTCGCACGGTTTGACGGCACGTTCTTCACCAGTTCGATGCGTAACGTCGTCGGCCAGGGCGGTGGGGCACTCCACGCAATTATCGGAACCCTCGAAATCACCTCGCTGGCTGCCTTCATTTCGATTCCCATCGGAATGCTCACCGCGATTTATCTCGTCGAATATGGACGCGGTCGTTTGGCCCGCTGGGTCACCGCGCTGGTCGACGTCATGACGGGTATCCCCTCGATCGTCGCCGGTCTGTTCGCCTTCTCGCTCTTCGCACTGTTCTTCGGCCCTGGTGTCCGAATGGGCTTCGCCGGTGCAGTCGCCCTGAGCGTCTTGATGGTGCCCGTCGTCGTTCGCAGCGCGGAAGAAATGCTGCGCATTGTGCCGATGGAATTGCGCGAAGCATCCTTCGCTCTCGGTGTTCCCAAGTGGCTGACCGTTCTGCGTGTCGTCCTTCCCACGGCAAGTTCCGGACTCATCACGGGTGTCATGATTGCCATCGCACGTGTCATCGGCGAGACCGCCCCGCTCCTCATCGTCGCCGGATTCACCCAGAGCATGAACTACAACCCGTTCGACGAGCGCATGATGACGCTGCCCGTCTTCGTGTACTTCTCGTACGCGAGCCAAGGCGCTGACACGCAGGCCTACATCGACCGAGCCTGGGCAGGTGCTTTGACACTCATCGTGATCGTCATGGCACTTAACCTCGGCGCCCGCATCCTTTCCCGCATCACCCAGCCGCACACAACGCGTTAGGACCAACCATGGCTAAGAGAATCGAACTAAAGAACGTCAACGTCTATTACGGCGATGTTCGCGCGGTCGAAGATGTCTCCCTCGCGATCGCCCCTCGCACGGTTACCGCGTTCATCGGCCCGTCGGGTTGTGGCAAGTCGACTCTGCTCCGCACGCTGAACCGCATGCACGAAGTGATCCCCGGCGCTCGCGTCGAGGGCAAGGTGTCGATGGACGGCCGCAACCTGTACGGCGCCGACGTTGACCCGGTAGAGGTCCGCCGTCAGGTCGGCATGGTCTTCCAGCGGCCCAACCCGTTCCCCACCATGTCGATTCGCGACAACGTCCTCGCGGGATACAAGCTCAACAACTCGCGCATGACGAAGTCGGAGGGTGACGACATCGTCGAGAAGTCGCTCAAGAGCGCGAACCTGTGGAAAGAGGTCAAGGACCGTCTGGACAAGCCGGGCGGTGGCCTTTCCGGCGGACAGCAGCAGCGACTCTGTATCGCGCGCGCCATCGCAGTTGAGCCCGAGGTTCTTCTGATGGACGAGCCGACATCGGCACTCGACCCCATCTCAACTCTCGCGATCGAAGACCTCGTCGCCGAGTTGAAGAAGGATTACACGATCGTCATCGTGACCCACAACATGCAGCAGGCCGGCCGAATTTCGGACATGACGGCGTTCTTCAACATCGCCGCGGCTGGCGAGCCGGGCAAGCTCATCGAATTCGACGAGACGGCGACGATCTTCTCGAACCCGTCCAAGAAGATGACCGAGGACTACATCTCCGGTCGCTTCGGGTAGGTCAGCGGGTCGTCAGCTCGAGAAATTCGGGGTGGCGGCGGATTACCACCGGAACGAACGGGCACACGCCGACGATTCGGTAACCCGTGTTGTCGCGGAACCATTCGAGGACTCCGACGACCAGTTCGGTTCCCGCTCCGGTGTTGCGCATTTGGGGAAGAACCTCGGTGTGGAATAGCCGTGCGTCGTTCCCGCGCACCTCGAAGTCAACCCAACCAACCTCGACTCCGTCACGGTATCCGGTGATTCGTTCTGGTCCAGCAACGATGTCCATTTAGTGTCCTTGTGCTTGTGCTTCGAGGTTTTCCTGCATCGCGCTCTTGTCGCGAAGCGGCTCTGCCTTGACGAACCACGATAGTACGAACGCGACGACAGACACGACGATGGCCACGGTGTACACCGACTGGGCCGAGGTCGCGAATCCTTCGACGAACGGGTCGGTGAGGACTCGGCTTGCGCCGTTGAGGAACGACGTGTCCCCAGACAAGGCACCAGAGACCGAGCCGGGATCTGCGGCGCCGCTCTTCAGCAGGTCGATGATGGCCGCGTTCTTCGGGTCGTTCGCGATTGTCGGATCCTGCATCGCCGTCATCAAAGACTTCGTTGTTTCAGGTCGGGCGAAGATTTCCTTCAGGGCCTCCGGAATCCGGCCGAACAGGACAGAGAACAGAACGGCGGTTCCGAGGGTTCCACCGATCTGACGGAAGAACGTTGCGCCACTTGTCGCGACTCCGATGTCACGAGCGGACACCGCGTTTTGGCTCGCAATTGTCAGGGTCTGCATCATGAGTCCGAGCCCAATACCGACGGCCAGCATTCCGACCATGATGAAGGTGTAGTCGCTGTCCTTCGAAATCTGCGCCAACCACGAGAAGGCGAAGACCATGAGACCCGTTCCGACGATCGGTAGAGCCTTGTACTTGCCCGTCTTCGAAATCACACGACCACCCACACCGGTCGCGAGCATCATGCCGAAGACCATCGGCAGCATTTGGATTCCGCTCTCGGTCGGGGTCGAACCGATGACGAGTTGCATGAACAACGGGATGGTCATCATGGCGCCGAACATGGCGAAACCGATGAGGATTCCGAGGACGGTCAATTGACTGAACGTCACCGACTTGAACAGGGAAAGGGGGATGAGCGCGGCTTCACCCATGCGCGCTTCGGCCCAGATGAACGCCGCGATTCCGGCGACGCCGAGTCCGTAGCAGAGGAGCGCCTCGGACGAGCCCCAACCCCACTCGCGGCCATTCTCGGCGACAAGCAGAAGCGGCACGACGGCGAGGATGACGGTGAGCACGCCCCACCAGTCGATCTTGTGGTCGTGCTTGATTTGGGGGACGTGCAGAAAGCGCCACACCATGAACAACGCGATCGCGCCGATGGGCATGTTGATGAGGAACACCCATCGCCAACCCGTGATGCCGAGGATGTCAGGAATGCCGGCGAAGAAACCACCAACAAGCGGCCCGAGAACGCTTGACGAGCCGAAGACGGCGATGAAGAAACCCTGGTAGCGCGCACGTTCACGCGGGGGAACCATGTCGCCGATGATCGTGAAGGCGAGTGACATCAGGCCACCGCCACCGATTCCTTGAACCGCGCGGAACGCGGCAAGACTCATCATCGAGTCAGCGAAACCGGACAGCAACGAGCCGAGAAGGAAGATGCCGATGGAAATGATGTAAATCGGGCGGCGCCCGAAAATGTCGGACAGTTTGCCCGCGATCGGCGTAACGACGGTCGAGACGATGAGATACGCCGTGGTCACCCACGCCTGCTGGGACAGCCCGTTCAGGTCATCGGCGATGGTGCGCATCGCCGTCCCGACGACCGTTTGGTCAAGCGCCGAGAGGAACATTCCGGACATGAGGCCGACGAGGACCAGCATGATTTGGCGGTGGGTCATCTGGACATTTTTCGCTTCAGGCACGCGGGCAATCCTACGCCCGTAATCTAGAGGAGATGTTTCGTTTGATGACCTCTCTCGCACTCGTTGTGGCGCTCGCCGGGTGTGCTCCTGTCGTCGACAATGACATCCCGGTGCCCGTTCAGTCGTGGCAAGCAAAGCCAGCCAAGCCTGCAGAGTCGACCCCAGAGCCGACGTTTGACCCCACCGTTTTCTCGATCGATGACGCGAATTCGCTGTGGGTTGTCGCGGACAAGTTGCGCCCGCTGAACCCGCTCAGTTACGTTCCCGGTGACTTGGTCAGTCCCGACGTTCCTCACCGCTACGACCCGCGACTTCGATCCGGAGCCGCGGGGGCATATCTCGCGATGTTCACGGCAGCCAAGGCAGACGGCATCGACCTCGTCATCCAGAGCGCGTACCGCTCGTACAACCTGCAGGTCGGTGTCTATAACGGTTACGTTCGTTCCCGCGGCCAGGAACAGGCTGACCGTCAGAGCGCTCGGCCAGGACATTCCGAACACCAGACGGGATTGTCGGTAGACATCGTCCCGACGAACGGGAAATGCGCGATCTACGAGTGCTTCGGGGACACTCCGGAAGGCAAGTGGCTGACCGAGCACGCCTGGGAGTTCGGGTGGGTTCTGCGCTATCCCGAAGGGCTGACGCACGTCACGGGATACATGTATGAACCGTGGCACTGGCGTTACGTCGGTCGCGGTCTTGCGAAGGAGATGCACAAGACTCCGAACGTCACGCTGGAGGAATTCTTCGGACTGCCAGCGGCGCCCGACTACGCGAACTAGACACTGCCTCTTCGGTAGTCTGGGAACACCCCGAGCACCCAAGGAGTCGCCATGACGTATGCCTATTTAGGCCCCGTCGGCACGTTCACGTGGGTGGCGCTTGGCCAGGTCGCAGAGGCTGCCGGTAAAGAGTGGCTCGCGGTCAACAACGTCGGCGAGGCACTGCGTGCTGTCGAGAGCGGCACGGCGCTCGCGGCCATGATCGCGGTCGAGAATTCGGTTGAGGGTGGCGTTAGCGCTGCACAGGACGCTCTCGCGGCATCCACCGGCCTGCAAATCTTGGGCGAATACCTTGTGCCAGTCAACTTCGACGTCGTCGTGCGCCCGGGAACGGCACTTGCAGACGTTCGCGTTGTTGTTGCCCACCCTGTCGCCTATGCGCAGTGCCGTGCGTGGCTCGAAGCGAACGCACCCCACCACGAACACCTTCCCGCGACGTCTAATGTTGCGGCAGCGAATGAGTTGACGCTGTCAGACCGAGCGGATGCTGCGATCGCACCCCACGGGTTCTCTGAACACGCGGAAATCGACACCCTCGCGTCAAACATCGGGGACAACCCCAACGCCGTCACACGATTCGTTCTCATCGGCCGTCGTCAGCCGGTCGCCTCCCGCACGGGAACCGACAAGACGACGCTCATTGTCGAATTGCCCGATGACCGCCCCGGTGGTCTGCTGGAGATGCTCGAGCAGTTCGCCACCCGTGGCGTGAACCTGTCGTTGCTCGAATCGCGTCCCATCGGAGACGCGCTCGGACGTTACCGATTCGTCATCGACCTCGATGGTCACGTCGAAGACGAACGAGTCGCCGACGCGCTTCTGGGGCTCAAGCGATTCAGCCCCCGCGTGCAGTTCCTCGGTTCGTATCGTCGTGCAGACGGACATTCCCCCGTTGTGATTGAACAGAATTCGGATTCGACGTTCGTCGACGCCCGCACGTGGCTCACACGACTCGTCGCCGGTGAAGAGGTTTAGCCCATGATTGACCCACAGATTCTTCGTAACGATCCCGACGCCGTCCGTGCGTCGCTTCGCGCGCGTGGCGATGACGAGTCGATTGTCGACCAGGTTCTCGCGGCGGACGCCGTGCGCCGTGACGCAATCGCAACGTTCGAAAACCTTCGGGCAGAGCAAAACGCGCACGGAAAGCTCGTCGCTCAGGCACCCAAGGAAGAAAAGGCTGCGCTCGTCGCGGCCGCCCAGGACCTCGCCGAGCGGGTCAAGGCAGCCGACAAGATTCAGGGTGAAGCGAGTGACGCGTTCGCGGCGCTCGCCGGAGGAATCGGCAACATCATCATCGACGGCGTGCCCGAGGGTGGCGAAGACAACTTTGTGACGCTTCGCGAGGTCGGAGAGATTCCCGCATTCGATTTCGAACCGCGCGATCACCTTGAACTGGGCGAGATCCTCGGCGCAATCGACATGGGTCGCGGCGTCAAGGTTTCCGGTTCACGCTTCTACTTCTTGTCGGGCATCGGTGCACGACTCGAGCTCGCGCTCATGTCACTCGCCCTCGACAAGGCGCTTGTTGCTGGCTTCACCCCGCTCATCACTCCGACGTTGGTCAGCCCCGCGATCATGCAGGGGACGGGGTTCCTCGGTGCTCACTCGGACGAGATTTACTACCTGCCAGAGGACGACCTGTATTTGACGGGAACGAGCGAGGTCGCTCTCGCCGGGTTCCACTCGGACGAGATCATCGACCTGACGAACGGCCCGGTTCGCTACGCGGGTTGGTCGACCTGTTACCGACGCGAAGCTGGCTCGTACGGAAAAGACACCCGCGGAATCCTGCGCGTCCACCAGTTCAACAAGCTCGAGATGTTCTCGTACTGCCCGCCGGCCGAGGCCGAGGCCGAACACGACCGTCTTGTCGCGTGGCAGGAAGAGATGATGCAGACCCTCGGTCTCGCGTATCGCGTGATTGACGTCGCAGCAGGCGACTTGGGCTCGTCCGCCGCGCGCAAGTTTGACATCGAGGCGTGGGTTCCGACGCAAGGGACCTACCGCGAACTCACGTCGACGTCGAACTGCACGACGTTCCAGGCGCGTCGACTCAACATCCGTCACCGCCCAGACGGTGGGTCAACCGAGATGGTTGCGACGCTCAACGGAACTCTGGCCACGACCCGATGGCTCGTCGCGATTCTGGAAACCCACCAGAACGCCGACGGTTCGGTCACAATCCCCGAGGCGCTTCGCCCCTACCTGGGTGGACTCGCCGTCGCGGAGCCCATTCGGTGAGTTCAGCAGTTCAGCCGTGGCTCGTCGCCATCGACATCGACGGCACTCTGGTTTCTGATTACGGTGTCATGAACCCGTGGACGAAGCGCGAAGTCAACCGACTCGTCGATGCTGGGCACCACGTGACAATCGCCACCGGCCGCTCGGTTCCGATGACCCTTCCCATCCTCGATGAACTGGGAATCGCACCAGAGCTCGTCGTGTGTGCAAACGGCGCGATCATCGTCCGCCGTGACGAGAGCGCACCGACGAAGTATTCGCTCGACACGATGGAATTGTTCAACCCGGTCGAGATGTTGCAAGCGATCCACACCTCTATTCCTGACGCCAACTACGCCGTCGAGGACGAGCAGGGCGTTCTCAAATACGTTGGTTGGTTCCCGGAATCCGGTCTGAACGTCAACGTCATCAAGGTCGAGACGTTTGAGGAGTTGCTGACCGACGAAGCGACACGCGTCGTCGTCATCGCCCCGACTGCGCGTGAAGACTATTTCACCGATGTCGTCAGCACGCTGGGCCTGCACAAGGTGACGTATTCCATCGGGTACACCTCGTGGCTCGACATTGGCCCCCAAGGCGTCAACAAGGCAACTGCGCTCGAACAGGTTCGCGAACGCTGGGGGATTCCGCGCGAGCGCGTCATGGCGATCGGTGACGGCCGAAACGACATCGACATGCTCGAATGGGCTGCCGAATTCGGTCGCGGAGTCGCCATGGGACAAGGACCGGAGGAAGTCCGCAACGCGGCGAGCGAAGTCACGCTCGATGAGGCAGAAGGCGGGCTGCCGTCCGTCCTCGCTTCCCTCTGAAGCGACCAATCCGTCCCTCGGTTAGACTTAAACATGGAGGGCTGTCCGAGTGGCCGATGGAGCTAGTCTTGAAAACTAGTGGGCAGCAATGTCTCGCGGGTTCGAATCCCGCGCCCTCCGCGCAGGGACACAAGGAGAATCGTGAACGAGAAGACAAGCAACACGCCGCGTCACGCCGCTAGCGGCGTCCGCCGCCCGTGGGGAACGTTGTGGCGTGCCGCAACCGTCGCCCTCGTCACGGCCCTTGTTTCCGGAACCTCAGTCGGCGCCATCGTCGTGTGGAAAGTTCAGTCCCAGATTGAATCCGTTGACCTCACCGACGGCGACGGCGAAATCTCGCTCCCGGCTATCGACGAAATGAAGGGCGGATTCAACGTACTCATCGTCGGTTCTGACTCGCGAAAGTCGCAACAAAAGGGTCACGGATTCGGCAGTGTCGGATCGACCCTGAACGACGTCAACATCCTCGTTCACATCTCCGAGGACCAGCAGCGAGCAACGGCAGTGTCCATTCCGCGTGACATGGTCGTCCCAATTCCGCAGTGTCCGCAGCCGGGAGGTGGCAAGTCCGGGGCTATGTCCGCACAGCCGATCAACGTTGCCCTCTGGTACGGCGGTCTCGGTTGTGTCGTGCTCACGGTAGAAAACCTCACCGGTATGGACATTAATTACGCGGGCCTCATCACGTTCGACGGTGTGGCCAAAATGGCCGACGCGATTGGTGGCGTCGAGGTCTGTGTCGACGGACCCATTGACGACAGCCGCACACGACTCAAGTTCAAGAAGGCTGGCAAGTACACGATTCAGGGCTACGAGGCGCTCGCGTTCCTGCGTTCTCGTCACGGCGTCGGCGACGGATCCGACCTCGGCCGAATCTCGTCGCAACAGCACTACTTGTCGTCGATGGTTCGCAAGATTCAAGACGAGGGCGTTCTTCTCGACCCAGCGAAGGTCTACGGACTCGCACAGGTCGCTGCTACGTCGATGACGCTGTCGTCTTCGCTGTCGAGTGTCGACACGATGGTCGCCATCGCCCTCGTGCTCAAGGACATCCCGCGTGAGAACATTACGTTCGTCCAGTACCCCGGAACCACGGGAGTCGGCGGGGTTTACAAGAGCAAGGTTGCCCCGTTGACCGCGCTCGCTGACAAGCTGTTCAAGGCTCTCAAGAAGGACACCGCGTTCCGCCTCGACGGCGACGCGACCGGTGTCGGTTCGACCGTGACGGGCGAAGCGCCCGATCCCGAGTCGACCGCCGAGCCCGAGGGCAAGGTCATTAGCGGCCTGAAGGGTCAATCCGCCGGCCAAATCACCTGCGCGGTGTCAAACAAGTACTAATCACTCGGTCATTTCCCCCGCGCATCTTCTGTGGGTAGAATGGTCAGCACTGGAGACGTCGCATAGTCCGGTCGAGTGCGCCTCACTGCTAATGAGGTAAGGGTCTTAAAAGCCCTTCGGAGGTTCAAATCCTCTCGTCTCCGCCAGTATCAGTTCTCAATCGTTATCGGGTTGTAACCGTTTACACTCGCGCTTTCATTGACCTCTAACTAATGTGGTACTCGCGTCAGAACCCTGGCGCGCGGGCAAATGTTGCCCACCCATTGAAAGGACAAACATATGTCAGTTAAGCGTCGTTTTGCCGCTTTGGCCGGCGTTGCTGTGTCCGCTCTTGCTTTGAGTGGCTGCGCCGCTCCGGGCGCAGGCGGACCCGAGACGTGTGATGCGCTCACGGAAGTTACGTGGCTCAACACCATCAAGATCGAGATCCAGGAGCAGTTCCGCGCCGCTGTTGACGACTACAACGCCGTCAACACCGATTGCGTCTCTGTCACGATCCTCGACTACCCCCAGGGCGAGCCCTTCTTCTCGGTCGCAACCCCCCTCTACGAAGCGGGTAACGCACCGACCGTCATGACCGTTCTCCAGGAACTCCCTGACATGGCCGACAAGGTCATGGACTGGACGGGAACCGAACTCGCGGGCCTCGCTGCTGAGGGAACCCTCGACAAGGCAAACATCGACGGCAAGCAGGTCGGTATCCCCGTCACCGCTGAAGCCTTCGGTCTTCTCTACAACAAGGCTGTCCTCGACGAGGCCGGCGTTGACCCCGCAGCGATCAAGACCCGCTCGGACCTCGAAGCAGCCTTCAAGGCTGTTGAGGCCACCGGTCGCGACGCCGTTCACTTCTCGGGCCTTTGGTGGTCGCTTGGTGCACACTTCACCAACATCTACCACGCCACTGCAGCTGCAGACCAGGAAGGCCGTCTGGCCGTCCTCGACGAGCTCGTAGCAGGCAGCAAGGACCTCGGTTCGGACGAAGCGTTCACCAACTGGCTCGACACGTTCGACCTGATGAAGGAACACTCGATCGACAACGCGTCGATCTCCGACACCGACTACGACCAGGGTGTTGAGAACCTCGCCACCGGTGAGGTCGGATTCTGGTTCATGGGTAACTGGGCGGAGCCGAACCTCCTCACCACGACTCCCGACGGCGAATTCGGTGTCATGCCGGTCCCCACGAGCGATGACGCTGCTGCTTACGGCAACGACGGCATCTCGGTTGGTGTTCCGTTCTACATGATCATCGACGAAGAGCAGTCGACCCAGGAAGAGCGCGATGCTGCAGTTGCATTCATCACGTGGCTCCTGACGACTCCTGAAGGACAGGCACACTGGTCGGGACCGATCGAAGAAGATGGAATGAACTTCATTCCTGTCTACGACGGATTCACCGTTGAGCCCTCGACCTACATGTCGCAGGACATTGCCAAGTACATCGCTGCTGGCAAGTCGCTCTCCTGGATCAACAGCTACTACCCGACTGGTCTCCAGGACGTGTACGGCGCTGCTGCCCAGAAGTACTACGACGGCAAGTCGGACCGCGCCACCTTCGCCAAGGAGCTCGAGGCGGCTTGGGTCAAGTAGCACCCTGACGTTTCCTTAGGAGACGTCAACCCAATTGAATAAGTCGATTCGCCTGGGGGTAATCTAGCCCTCAGGCGAATCGCTTCCAAAGGAGAAAAGCATGGCTATAGTCAAGACCGCGACGAAGCGCGGCCGGGCTCTCACGAGCTTCGCGCAATTCGCGTTGATTCCGCTGGCCATCTTCACGATCGTCCTGGTGGTCCCTTTCTTCCGCGGAATCTTCTTCACCTTCACCGACTGGGACGGGTTCGACTTCACCTCGTTCGTCGGTTTCGACAACTACGCAGAAGCCCTCGGTGACGAAACGTTCTGGGCCGCTCTGTCCATGACACTCGGCTACGTCGTCGCCTCGCTCGTTCTCGTCAACGTTGTCGCGTTCGGTCTCGCACTGTTGGTCACGCTGCCTCTTCGTGGCGTCAACGGGCTGCGCACCTTCTTCTTCATCCCCAACCTCATCGGTGGAGTCATCCTCGGTCTGATCTGGCAGTTCATCTTCGGACAAGCCCTTCCGACGCTCTCCGAACAGTTCTCTCTTCCGTTCTTTGCCGACAACTGGCTGCTCGACACCACCTCGGCGTTCTGGGCGATGGTCATCGTGACCGTCTGGCAGATGTCCGGCTACATGATGATCATCTATGTCACGGGACTCATGAGCATCGAAAAGGACGTTCTGGAAGCCGCCCTTATTGACGGTTCGACCGGTTGGCGCACGCTCGTCATGATCAAGATGCCGCTCATGGCGCAGGCATTCACGATTTCCCTCTTCCTCACCGTGCGCAACGCGTTCATGGCCTATGACGTCAACCTGTCGTTGACGGGTGGTGGGCCTTACCGCACCACCGAGCTCATCTCGATGCACGTGTTCAACGAAGCGTTCGGATTCGGTTTCTTTGACACCGGCCAGTCCAAGGCCGTTCTGATGTTCCTCGTCGTGGCGGTTGTCGCGCTCATCCAAGTTGTCCTTTCCAAGCGTGCGGAGGTGCAGCGATGAAGCGAACCAAGATCGTGCAGCGACTGCTGTTCACCGTCGGTGCCGTCATTGCTGCGCTGTACGCGTTCCCGTTCTTCCTCGTTCTTCTCAACTCGGTCAAGGCAAAGCGCGCGATCCGCAACGATCCGATGGGCCTTCCCGAGGAATGGCTGTGGGAAAACTACGCCAAGGCGATCGACCGCATGGATTACTGGGTCTCGCTGTTCAACTCGATTCTGATTACCGTGACGTCGGTCACCGCCATCATCATCGCGTCGTCGATGCTGGCGTATTACCTTGCCCGGTCGAACACCAAGTTCTCGGCCGTCACCTTCCTCGTGCTCGTCGCGTCGATGATCGTGCCGTTCCAGGCGCTGATGCTTCCGTTCGTCGGCCTGTTCGGTCCGATGGTCGCTCTTGCAGCGCAGCCGTCGCTGGTCTTCTTCTACGTCGGATTCGGTGTCGCCATGTCGACATTCCTCTATCACGGCTTCATCAAGAACATTCCGTTCGAACTCGACGAAGCCGCCGCCATTGACGGCGCATCGCCCTTCGTCATCTTCCGCCGAATCATCTTCCCGATGCTCAGCCCGGTGACCGCAACGGTCGCGATTATCAACGCGCTGTGGATTTGGAACGACTACCTGTTGCCGCGCCTCATCTTGATCGACACCGAACGCACGCTTCCGCTTCGCACATACGCGTTCTATGGCACGTACACCTCGGATTACGGTTTGGCGATGGCTGGTCTCGTCATCTCGATCATCCCGATCGTCATCTTCTACTTCGTCATGCAGCGCCAGATCATCGCTGGTGTCTCCGCCGGCGCGGTCAAGTAACAAGAACCGCCGTATTCAGCCGTTTCATTCCCTCGATGAGGGCGCACTCTTCGTGTACTATGGCGGAAGCCCAGTGGTTCGCTGGGTACCCCCTCTCGAAGGTAAATTCATGCGCATCAAATTTGTAGCCTCGGTCCTCGCGGCACTCTCGCTTGCATTCGTCCCGACCGCCGCTCAGGCCGTCGCCACGACGCTCGACGTTCAGAACGGTGGCTCGGCCGCTGTTGATCTCGAAGCAGGCGACACTCTCGACGTGACCGTTGCCGGCCCGATCGCCAAGACCGGCGCGGCCGTTCACGAGCTCTACTCGACCTGGAGCACCCAGAGCCTCGCTCTTCTCGTGGAAGACACCGCGTTCCCCGAAGACAACATCACCTGGCCCGAGGGTTGGACCCTCGAGTACACGCTCGACGGAACCACGTGGGTTGACTGGTCCGTGACCGAGCCGACCGACGTTCTCGACATCATCGCGATTCGCTCGCAGGGTGACGTCAACACCGTCGGCGAAAACATGTTCAAGACCACCGCAGACGGCGCACTTCGTGCGGCGTCATTCTCGGGTTCCGGCGGAGGTGACGGTTACAACGTCGCTATCGGTAACAACAAGGTGTTCAACATGTACCACCACCAGGACGGAACTGCCACAGTGCAGTGCCACACCTTCACCGGTGATCTCTGCGCGACTTCTGAATTGGCACTCGATGGCTATTCCACGAACCACGCCTCATCCGTTTACACGGATGACACCAGTGGCAAGGTTTACGGCTTCGTGATGCGTGATTCGGATGCCCACTTCGGCGTTCTGTGTTTCGACTTTTCAGTTGAGCCGGCAGTCGGTTGTGGGTTCACCGAACTCGAAACCGTCGGGGCTGGAGAAGGCAACATGCAGGACATCGGATCGTCGTCACAGGACGGCGACATCATCTGGTCGATTTCTGGCGACGGCGGGCAGCTTCTCTGCTTCAACGTCGCAACGGGAGTCGCCTGCCCCGACAACGGCTGGGGAACCAGCTACAGCGGATTTGCGTTCGACACCGGTCGTGTAACCGCGGTCGACGGCAAGGTTTTCTGGACCCTCTCGAGCGCATTCGGGTGCTACGACTCCGTCGCAAACGGTCTGTGCAACGGGGCGAACCCGATCACGCTGACCGACACCGCAAACCGTCACGCTCCGCTTCCTGTTGAAAACACGACGGGAACTCTCCTCGGTGCTTGCGACATCTTCACCGAACAGTGCATCGACACGGATGGTGCCACCTTCACGATGGACACCGATCTTCAGAACTTCTTCAATGCACAGGACGATGTGTCGGAGTTGGCGAAACTCAACGCTGCGCAGTTCACGTACGTTGACAACCGTTTCTACTACCTGACTCAGGACACTCCGGACCCCGACCTGTCGACTAACCCTTCAGCGGAGGCTGAAAACTGGACGTTCTACGGCGTGAACTGCTATGACTTCGCAACCGAAGCCGCCTGTGCCGGATTCGATGGGTTGAACCGCGAGGGAATCACCCGTGTGTACACCGTGTCGAGCGACTCGCAGACTCCTGGCTGTGTCTGGGTCAACAGCGACTCGGGAACCATTGTTCCGCTTGACGCAGAGACCGGTGAAATCGGTTGCGACCTCGGTAACCCGATCGTTGAACTGCCCTACGACGCAGTGACACCTCGTATGTCGTGTGTCGAAGAAGGCCGCGTCACCGCGTGGGAGAGCATCAAGGTGAACGTCCCCGCGGGCGTCGTCCTCGCTGACACGCGTCTCTCGTTCTACGACAGTGAAGGTGTTGCGGTTGATGGCTACACCGACCTCATTCCCAACGCGAGCGGGCTCATCGATTTGGCCGGACTGACCTCTGACGAGACCGGAACCCAGCCGTCGATTCGTATCGACGCTGGTGACGTCTCCGACGCACTGGCAGACGAAATCACTGCAACGGTCACCTTCGTTGCCGAAGACCCTGAGCTGTGCTTCGCGCTCGACGCTGACAACTACTGCGAGACCACCGTGGTTGACAGCCCCCCGGCTGGATCGATCGCTGACGGAATCGTCGAAGGAACCAGCATCACGCGTCCGAACGCCGGAAACGACCTCGGAAGCAAGGAAACCAGCGAGATTCCTGGAACCAACGCTGACCAGATGTGCCAGGCCTCAGCACTGTCGATCGACCTGCCGATTTCGCAGCTCGCATCAACTGGTGTTGACGCAGGCACGATTGCGATGGCCGGTTTCGCCGTCGTCGCAGTCGGTGGAGCGGCAGTAGCCGTCACCCGTCGCCGCAAGGCCTAGTCGCACACGGCAACTAACGTAAGCCGCTCGGACCGCAAGGTTCGGGCGGCTTACGCCTTGTAGGAATCGACCTCGATCTCGACAAGCATCTGGGGGTTGATAAATTCGATACCCGCGATCATCGTCGCGGCGGGCCGGATGTCTCCAAACAACTCACCATGCGCACGGCCGACAGCGTCCATGTCCGCGGCGTTCGCCAGGTACATGCGCGTGCGAACAACGTCGTCAAGCGTGTGACCGGCTTGGGCCAATGCTGCAGCGATGACGTCGAACGTGGTCTTTGTCTGTCCGTACGCATCACCCGCGTGCTGCACTTTGCCATTGACCGTTGCGGTTGACCCGGAGACAAATACGTGAGCACCCGCGACCGTTGCCCGGGAGTAGCCGATCGACGCCTCCC
The DNA here is from genome assembly GCA_964637095.1 of uncultured Gulosibacter sp. Taxonomy (GTDB): domain Bacteria; phylum Actinomycetota; class Actinomycetes; order Actinomycetales; family Microbacteriaceae; genus MWH-TA3. The sequence continues at coordinate 154,211 of CAZWTW010000001.1, read as the reverse complement.
ATGGTCCGCCGGATGAGATCTTCTGTGATGCGCCCATTGTTTTTCTCCTTTGTGTGAACTATTTCGCTGAAAGGTTTCGCTCGCGAACCTTGTCGATTGTCGAGGCGATGCGCCGAGTACGCGTCTCGTCCGCTTTTGCGTCGGATACCGCACGTGCGAACTCTTTGCGCTGCGAGTACGTCAGCGTCTCGAAGAAGTCGCGAAGCCCGGCCTCGGACAAGGCACCGTCAAGTTCGGGATGGAGTTCCACCGCACGGTGGCCCGAGTCCAGTTCGAGAGTGACGGTGATGGCGTCCCCGCCCTTCACCCCGGCGGCCTCACGGTCCGCGCTCGGGAACACGACCCTGCACTCCCCGTCAACTCCCGTGGCGGTGGATTGGTAGGTGTGGCCGTTGATGGTGACCCGCAGTGGGGCACGACGATTCGTCCCCAACTCAGCCAGCACGTCGTCGGGGATGGCGATCGATGCGTGACTCCCTGACGGGATCGCCACTGTGTCATACGTCACGCTCATGTTGAGAGGTTACCAACTGCCTCGGTTTGGGCGAGAACGACCGACCTGTTAGAATCGTCAGGTTGCCTCGGCAACGTGCGCCCGTAGCTCAACGGATAGAGCATCTGACTACGGATCAGAAGGTTGGGGGTTCGAATCCCTCCGGGCGCGCGAAACCTCGTCCAATATCGCGTTGGGCGAGGTTTTTTGTTTTGCGCTAGTTGACGCCTTCGTAGGCGGCCTTCATCGCGGCCAGATTGAGCTTCGTCATCTCGAGCATCGCTGCCGTTGCACGTGCCCGACCTTCTGCGTTCGGCCCGCCAAGATAGGCGCCCATTCCGTTCGGGACAACCTGCCAGGACACACCGAACTTGTCTTTGAGCCAACCGCACTGGCTTTCCTCGCCACCGTCTGCGGTCAACAAGTCCCAATAGTGGTCGACTTCGGATTGGTCGGCGCACGGGATGACAAAGGATGTTGCCTGAGTGTGCGGGAACATCGGACCACCGTTGAGCGCGATGAACTTCTGTCCGAAGATCTCGAAGTCCACGGTGACCTCAGTGTGGGGGTCGTTCCCTGGGGTTTCGACCGGTGTCACCCAGTTGCTGATCATGCGGCTCTCGGGAAAACTCGCCACATAGAACTCTGCGGCCTCACGCCCGTTGTGATTGAACCACAGGCAGGTCGTCAACGACGTGTTGTTCGTCATGGGGACAGACTGCCACATTCGCGCGAGTTCCCAGGCGGAATTCGCGCGAATGAGAGAAGGCGATTGACTAGATTCCGGGACGCTGTGCGCGAAGTCCGGTATCCATCTTCGTGCGGGCTGCAGTGACGCTCGGTCGATCCGAAACTTCAGGAACTCCGACCTGCCAGAACGCGCCACCTTCGGTGAAGTCGTTCGCGCGGACCTTGGTCACGATGACGGCCGTCTTGTCTGCCTTACGGGCGGACGCGAGTGCTTCCGCGAATTCTGCGAGGCTGTGGACTTCGTAGGTGTCGGCCCCCATGGAGGATGCGTGAGCGGCGAAATTGACGCGGGCATCGATTCCCGTGCCGTTCGAGTCGGCGAGCATGTTGTTGTACGAGGCCCCGCCTTGGTTGACCTGGAGTCGCTCGATGACCGCATAACCCTCGTTGTCGCAGACGACGAGGATCATCTTGTGGCCGGAGAGAACGGATGCGTAGATGTCCGAGTTCATCATGAGATACGAACCGTCGCCGACCATGGCGTACACCTCGCCCGTCTGACGTGCCATGGCGGCACCCCAGGCCCCGGAAATCTCGTAACCCATGCACGAGAAGCCGTATTCGCAGTCGAACGTGGCGATTCCCTTGCTCATCCAGTTGATGTTGAGTTCGCCAGGCAGGCCACCGGCCGCAGTGAGCACATAGTCGTCTGACGTTGCGGACTCGTGCACGAGCCCGACCAACTGGCCGTAGCTGGGTGGCCAGACACCGTCATCGGCGGTGCGGCTGTTGACGAACTCAGTGAGGTGCGGGCGGTGCTCGGCTGCCCGAGCCGTCCACGCGGTATCGGCGGTCCACGAACCCAGTGAAGAGCTCAACTCGGTGAGTGCCTCACGCGCGTCAGCGACGACGGGAAGTGAGCGGTGCTTGTGAGCGTCGAATCGCGCCGCGTTCACACCGATGATCTGCGCATCGGAATCAAACAGCGTCCACGAGCCCGTCGTGAAGTCCTCGAGACGCGTCCCCACTGCCAGAATCACATCGGCGGCTTCGACGACGTTGTTCGCCGCGGCGGCCCCGGTGACCCCGAGAGGGCCCGAATAGCGAGGGTGATCGGCGAGAAGGGAGGACTTGCCCGCCACGGTTTCCACAACGGGAATGCCGTGCTTGTCGGCGAAGGCAGCCAGCTCCTTCTCAGCCAAGGAGTAGTGGACGCCGCCACCGGCGATGATGACAGGTCGCTTGGCTGCGCGAAGTGCGTCGACCGCACGTGCGAGCTGCCCGAGGTCTGGGCGAGGGCGCGGACTTTCATGAACCTTTACCGTGAAGAACGCTTCGGGGTAGTCGAATGCTTCTGCCGCGATGTCCTGCGGAAGGCCGATGAAGGCAGGGCCGCAGTCGCCGGCATCCAGCATCGTGGCGACCGCCTGCGGCAACGAGCTGAGCAACTGCGCGGGGTGCGTGATGCGGTCCCAGTAGCGCACGACGGGCTTGAAGGCGTCATTGACAGTCACCGACGGAACGCCAAAGTGTTCGACCTGCTGCAGGACCGGGTCGGGCAGGCGCGAGACGAACGTGTCGCCCGCGATGAACAACACGGGAAGACGGTTCGACATCGCGACGCCGGCAGCGGTGATCATGTTGGTTGCGCCCGGCCCAATCGACGAGGTGCACACCATGATTTGTTGGCGACGAGCGGCCTTGGCGAATCCGGCGGCGGCTAGACCCATTCCCTGCTCGTTCTGTCCGCGCCACACGGGAAGTTCCGTGCGGTGCATCTCGAGGGAGTGTCCAAGACTGGTCACGTTTCCGTGCCCGAAGATTCCGTAGACACCGGGGAAGAGCGGAACGTTTTGCCCATCGACGATGGTTCGCTGAGCGATGAGGAAGCGCACCAACGCTTCTGCGGTCGTCAGTCGGACGGTCTTATTTTCCATCGGTTTCTCCTGCCAGGTCGACGACGGTTTCCCACGTCTTGGATTCCCACGAATCGATGAGCGCCTGCTGTACGTTCACGACGTCAACGGCCTCGCGGAAACTGGGCGAGAACGGAGCGTCGGTGGCCAACGCCTCGAGGAACGAGAAGTCTTCGATTGCGACGAGGTCCTCCAGGCCGATGGGGTTTGCCTGCCCGGGCGAGAATGCCCCGTGGAACGGGAAACGTTCGCCACCGAAGATGGTCGTGTACCCCGAACTGGGGTCTTCCGTGAGTTCGTAGTACTGCAACTCGTTCATCTTCTCGAGATTCCAGGCGAGTGAACCCTTGGTTCCGTAAACTTCGAACGCGTTCTGGCTCTCGGGTCCGACCATCGTGCGGCTGACCTCGAATGTGCCGGTCGCACCGTTTTCGAAGTGGCACAGCATCGACGCAAAGTCCTCGTTTTCGACGTCACCCTTGGGGTCTTCGGGTCGACCGCGACCGTAGTGGCTGGCGGCACCGGTGGGCAGAGGCCGCTGGGGGATGGTGGTGTTCTTCATCCCAACAACGTCGACGATGTCACCAACGAGGAACTGGGCGAGGGAAATCGAGTGGCTGAGAATGTCACTCGTCACGCCGTAGCCGGCCTGGTCGAGGATGAATCGCCAGGTGAGCAGACCGAGTTCGTCGCTGCCGTACATCGACAGGAAGCGGCCGCGGTAGTGGGTGATCTCACCGAGTGCGCCGGACGCGATGAGTTCGCGTGCGTGGAGGACGAGCGGAGCCCACAGGTAGTTGTAGCCGACACCGCTGCGGACGCCCGCCGCTGTGGCCGCGTTGAACGCTGCGAGGGTCTGTTCGGGCTTCCCCCCAATCGGCTTTTCGCTGAAGACGGCCTTGCCCGCCGCAGTGGCGGCTTCGATCATGGGGATGTGCAGCATGTTCGGCGCGGTCACCCAGACAACATCGACATCGTCCGAGTTGATGGCATCGTGCCAGTCAGCCACGGCGCGTTCGAATCCGAAGTCTCGAACGGCACGTTCGCGTCGTTCTTCTTCCGTGTCGGCACAGACAACGAGGACCGGATCAAACGAGCGCTTCGGGAACAGCGAGGGGATACGCAGCATCGAGCGCGCGTGTGCCTGGCCCATCCATCCCAAACCGAGGACAGCAACTCCAATACGTCGGTTCATGGTCAGTTCTTTCCGGTTCGGCCGTCAGCCGTGGTCCACGGCAAACGGGGGTCTTGAGTTTGGGTGTTCCACGAATCACGAATCCAGTGGTGGTCGGGGTCGTCACAGAACGCCATCGTGCGGTCGTCCGCAGGTCCTGCGAGGATGTTGAGGAAGTACATCGGGTACTCCGGCGGCGCCACGGTCGGTCCGTGGTACCCCTGCGGAACGACATACACATCGCCGTCGCGCAGCGTGACGGTGTCGTCAACCGAACCGTCAACGGTGTACAAGCGGAACAAGCCCGTCCCCTTCGGGTCACCGTGGGGCTTGTCCGTGTGCCCGATGCGGAAGTAGTAGATCTCTTCGTTGTTGGTGGGGCAGTCGCCGATTCCGTCGTGACGGTGAGGAGGCCACGACGACCAGTTCCCGCCGGGCGTGATGACTTCGCAGACGTTGATCTTGTGGGCTGCCGTGAACGAGCCGGGGGTGGCGATGTTGGTGACCTGGCGGGTCGCCTGACCCGACCCTCGAACCTCGACCGAAACGTCTGCGGCGGGGATGTGGGCGACGGGGAACACCTCGGTTGCGCGCGCGGTGCAGATGGCGACCTCGCCCGAATCCGCGGCGAGGGTCACGCTGGACCCGACCGGCGCATAGATCCAGTCGGAGACCGAATCGAAAACACCGTCGCGCCCTTCGAGCGTGAACTCGGCTCCGTCAATCGTGACGTGTACGTTCCGCGCTGACAACGGAACAATGACGCCCTCTTCGCCGTCGAGCGAAACCGTGACGGGCTTCCCAGCGATGAGCGTGAATACGCGAAGTCCGCTGTACGCCCACCCCGCGTTTTCGGGAGTCACATGGACGTCGGCGTCCCCGTTCGTCAGTGTTCCTGCTGGATGAAACCAGGTCATCGTGCGCCTTCCGTCGGGGTTGAATCGGGTCGAATAATCGAGGATGCGCGGACGACCGCGTCCTCGGGTTCGCCAACCGTGGGGTACAACAGCGTGCGCCCTGCAACCAGCCCACGCACGTTCGGCTCTGCCATGGCACCCTCCCACAGGGCGAATTGTGCATCGGGGTTAGGTCCGGGCTCGCCGCCGAGCATGAGTATCGGGAGTGTTGTTGCGCCGGCAACTTCGGTCATTCGCGCGCTGGCGGGAACTTTGAGCCACGTGTAGGCCGACGATGAACCGAGGCCAGACGCAATAGCAACAACCTTGACGAGCGCATCGTCCGACGTGTCGAGCGCGGGAATTCCGTTCGGGCCCGTCACATACGGAAGTGGTTCGATGAGCGACGTGATGCGGCGGTCGGCAAGTTCGGTCGAAATACGGGCGACAGTCTCGATGGTCCGCGCGACGCTGGGGTCGGTGTGGTCTATTCGAATCAGCGTCTTACCGCCATCGAGGCCCATCGATTCGATGTGGTCAACGTCGTACGCCGTGACGCGGTCATCGAGCTCCCACGTTGCGCCGATGATCCCGCCGCGGTTAATGGTGCCTATCGCCAGCTTCCCATCCAGTGCACCGAGCCACGCCAGCTCTTCGAGAACGTCGGCGCTCGCGAGGACACCGTCGACCTCGGGCATGGCGAGACACCGCACCAGTCGGTCGAGCAGCGTGTAGCGGTCGGCCATCGCGAGAGGGTCGCTGCCGAGCGAAATCTTGCCCCGCGCGGTGTGGTCGGCGGCAATGATGAGAAGCCGCCCGTCCTTGCCGGCGACAGTGCGTCGTCGACGAGAAACGAGAGCGTTGACGAGCGACTGAGGGTCAACGATTCGCGCGTTGATCAGGTCGCGGTAGAGGTCTCGCGTGAGAGTCATGCGGCACCCGCCATCATGGCGTCGAGTTCGGCGATGTCGGGCATCGCGTCCGCACAGGTGAGCCGAGTCGAGACGAGTGCGCCCGCGGCATTCGCGGTTCGGCCGATGTGTTCGAGATCCCAATCGTTGAGCAGTCCGTGACACAACGCACCGCCGAACGCGTCGCCTGCACCCAGACCGCACACGAGGTCGATCGGGATGGCGGGAATTCGGATTCGCTCTGACTCGGTGGCGAACAGCGCGCCATCTGCGCCGAGTTTGATGATGGCCAGCCGTGCACCTGCAGCGAGCAGCGCATCCGCTGCGGCGTCAGGGTCGCTGGTGCCCACAGCAATGTCGCATTCCTCGCGGTTCCCCACAATGACTGTCGCGAGAGCAATCGCCCGAGTGGCCATCGCTCGAGCGGCGTCGCGGCTCGCCCACAGGGACGGTCGGTAATCAAGATCGAGGATGGTGTGCTGATCGCGCGAGCGCAGTCCCATCCACGCGAGGCACGTGTCGGCGGTTGAGCCTTGAGCCAACGAGCCCTGGCTGATCCACAGGATGCGAGCATCGCGCACTACATCCGCCGGCACGTCGGTGTCGACGAGCGTCGTGTCGGGGGCGGCCGGTCCTCGGTAAAAGACCACCGTCGGCGTCTCGGGCGGGGTGAGGGCGGCCAGGGCGAGCGGGGTCTGTGAGTTGGGTTCGCGCGTGACGTAGTCCGTCACGACTCCCCACTCCGACAGGCGACCTCGGACGTAGTCGCCGAAGTCGTCATCGCCCACCTTGGTGGCTAGCGCTACTCGATGCCCCAACTGCGCAGCGGCAACCGCGACGTTAGTGGGGCTTCCGCCGACCGATTTCTGAAAACTTTGCTGACCGTCGAACCCCACATTTGGCTCAACAGCGTAAAGGTCGACGCTGACGCGACCGACGCTGAGAACCTCGAGTGGAGCCACAGTGGTTATCCGAGAGTCGGCGCGACCACGTCGGTGAGGTACTTGAGCGACGCGGCAACCTGCTCGACCGGACCGTCACCCTCGGCGGGGAACTCGCCCGTGATCGCGGTGTCTTGTTCGATGACGTACCAACCGCGGTAACCCGAGGATTCGAGAGTCTGGACGACGCCGAGGATGTCGACGTCACCCTGTCCCAGCGGGGTGAAGACGCCGGCCTGCGTCGCGGCCATGAGCGATACCTCGCGGCGGAGAACCGGGGCGACCATGTCGAGACGAATGTCCTTGAGGTGCACATGCCCGACGCGTTCGAAGGCGGTCTTCGCGAACTCGACGGGGTCCTGCCCGCCGAACGCCATGTGCCCCGTGTCGAGGCAGAAGCGAACATCACACGTGTCCAGCACTCGAGCAATGTCGTCCTTTGTCTCAACGAGAGTCTGGACGTGGGGGTGCAAAACCTGTTCGATTCCGTGTTCGCCGCAAATGTCATCAATGACCCGGAACATCTCGGCCATGTGCTTCTGCTCAGCGGCCGACAGCGGTCGAGGGTTCGACCATCCCATGTCCTGAACGACAGAGGACACGAACTTGGTCGCGCCGGCCTTCTGGAACAGTCGCGCCGTTGCGGTTGCGCTCTCGATCGTCGCCTTACGTTCGGCCGCGTCATGAAGGACGACGGGCGTGAATCCGCCGAGAAGAGTCATCCCGAATTCGGCGAGCTTCTCCTTGAGTTCTTCCGGGTCGTCGGGAAGGAATCCGACGGCACCGAGTTCGGTTGCGGTGAATCCCAGTCCGGACATTTCGCCGAGAACGCGATCGGTGGGCAGCATGGCTCCCCAGTCGGGAACTTCGCAGATACCCCAGGAGATGGGTGCACAGGCCACGCGGGAGATAAAGTCGGTCATTGACATTCTTTCGTTGGAACGGTCCAATTAGTATGTCAGAACATACGGACATTTCGCAAGGACTGTTGACCCACAGGAAAGAAGGCGCTCGTGAAGGTACTCGTCATCGGCGCTGGCCGAATGGGCGCGATTCGCGTCGAGGATCTGGCCGCTGATGAACGCGTGACCGAAGTGCTCGTGACGAACCGCAATCATGACAAGGCGGTTGGCCTCGCCGAGAAATTTGGTGCCACCGCGGTCCCATGGGAGGCGATTGCGACAACCGCCGCCGATGCGGTTGTCGTCGCGGTTGGCACGGACGCCCACGAGTCTGTGCTGAACACTGTCCTGCCACAGGGAATCCCGGTGCTGTGCGAGAAGCCGATCGCGATGACGATTGAGGCGACAGCGAAAGCGATCGACCTCGCCGCCCGAAGTCGTTCACGTTTGCAGATTGGGTTCCAGCGACGATTCGACGAGTCGATTCGCGCGGTCCACGATGCAATCGCGAACGGGGACATCGGCACGCTGTATTCGCTCACGATGACGTCGCACGATCGCGCACCGAGTGGCCGTGAATTCATCGCGGGAAGTGGCGGCATCTTCCGAGACCTTCACGTGCACGACTTCGATCTGGTCCGATGGTTGACGGGAAGTGAAGTCGAGACAGTTGTTGCGACGAAGGCGGTTCGCGAACACATGGACTACGCCGACTTCGACGATGCCGATGTTAGTTCGGTCATCGCCGTGACGACGAATGCAATCCAGGTGATCATCACGGGCGCTCGCCACGACGCGCGCGGCCACGACGTCCGACTCGAAGCGTTCGGTTCGAAAGATTCGGTTTCCGCCGGCCTCAACGCGCGCACCCCACTCCGAACACTGGAAGGCGACCTCGGATTCTCGGACAACCCGTACGGGGGATTCGTCGACCGGTTCCGTGTCGCCTTCCGTCACGAAACGAACTCGTTCGTGTCCTTCGCCCGCGGGGAGATCGACAACCCGTGCCCGCCGGATTCAGCGCTCGAAAGTCTGCGCATCGCAATCGCGTGCGAGCAGTCGATTGACTCGCGCGCCGTGGTTCGCGTCGCGGAGGTTCGCTAGCCCGTGTCATCGTCCAGGCCAACAATTCGCGACGTCGCCCTCAAGGCGGGGATGTCGAAGTCACTCGTGTCGTTGGCGTTGTCGGGTTCGCCCAAGGTGAGCCCAGCCAGCCGTGAGCGGATTGAACAAGCAGCCGCCGAACTGGGCTATCGGCCTAACGCCGCTGCGCGCAGTCTCTCCGTCCGACGCAGCCGAACCATCGGCGTCCTCATTCTCGACCTTCACAACCCGGTGTTTGCCGAGATTCTCGACGGCGTCCAATCCGAGGTGAGGCAGCACGGCTTCAACACGATGCTCGTAACCGGTGGTGAGAACCCCGCGCTCGAGCAAGAGGAAATCGAGACACTGCTGGAATTTCAGGTCGAGGGCCTCATCCTCATTTCACACCGCCTTCCCGGTGACGTCCTTCAACGATTTGCGGCGGAGGTGCCGACGGTCGTCGTCACGCGCGACGACCTCACCGGTCCGGGAATCGACACGGTCGGAAACGACGACGTTGCGGGCGCCCGCATTGCCGTCGATCATCTCGTGAAACTCGGTCATCGCCGAATTGTTTGCCTCAACGGTGGTGACAACCCGGTGTCCCATTTGCGTGCGCAGGGGTATTCCGACGCGATGACCGCGCATGGCTTGGCCGACCAGATCGACATCTTGCCTGGCGGACTCACCGACAGCAGCGGATACAGGGCCGCGGAAGCCGCCCTGGTTCTGAAGCCGACGGCACTCGTTGTCGCGAATGACATCGCGGCAATCGGTGCCACCGCCGCAGTTGAGAACGCCGGCCTTCGCGTCCCCGAGGACGTCTCGGTCATCGGATACGACGGAATCAGCCTCGGGGGGCTTCGCCGCGTCAACCTCACCACAATTGCTCAACCGCTTGCAGAGTTGGGGCGACGAGCGGCAGAGCGCATCCTCGGCCGCATCGCCGACCCAGCAGGGCCGGCACACCGCGACTCGCTCGCCTCCGAACTCGTCGTCCGAGGAACAACCGGACCGGTGCCGACTAACTAGTCGACGACTCGGCCCACTCACGGAACCACGCCAGGCACTCGGGGTTCGCCAGCGAAGACGTATCACGCTCGGTTCGGCGTGAGACGATGTCGGCGACAGCCAGCTCTGTCAGCTTTCCGCTGCGCGTCATGGGGAGCGCCGGCGTGGCAACAATCACGGACGGCACGTGACGGGGGCTCGCTTGCGTTCGCAGTGTCGTTCGGATGGTGCTCTCGAGTTCTGCAGGCAGTCCGCCGTCGACCACGACGAACAGCACGATCCGCGTGTCGTCATCGATCGGCTGTTCAACGGCCATCGCTCCGCGAATGCCGGGGATCGACAGCACCACTCGGTAAATCTCCGCCGTCCCGATGCGCACGCCCTTCACATTGAGTGTCGCATCCAGCCTGCCGAGAATCTCAAATCCGCCAGTTGCCGTCCGACGCGCGAAGTCACCGTGTGCCCAGATTCCGGGGAAGCGATCGAAATAGGCGCTGTGGCGCCGTGACCCGTCTTCGTCTCCCCAGAAACGTAGAGGAACAGTTGGGAAAGGCGTCCGGCACACCAGCTCACCGTCCTCGCCGTCGTCGGCGACGGACCCGTCTGAGCGGTAAACCGTGACGTCGAGCCCGAGCGCGGGTCCTTGAATTTCACCGCGGACCACGGGTTCAGTGGCGACGCCCAACACAAGGCAACCGCACAAATCGGTGCCGCCCGCGATCGATGCGACGGCGACATCGGGCGAAACCTCGTTGGCAACCCAGTCGTAACCGCTCGCCGCCAGGGGCGAACCGGTCGATGCAATCGTGCGCAGGGTGCCGAGTGACCGATGGGCGCTCGGCTTCAGATCGCTTCGCCGCCACGTGTCGATGAGTGCAGCGGAGACGCCGAGAAAGGTCAGTCGCTCGAGTTCGGTCACCGCCCAGAAGTGGTCGAGGGCGGGGTAGCCCGGACTTCCGTCCGTGAGCACGATTGTCGCACCGCGGCCGAGTGCAAGGACGAGCCAGTTCCACATCATCCAGCCGCACGTCGTTGCGTACATCATTCGGTCGCCGGCGTTGACGTCCAGGTGGTAACCCTGTTCGCTGAGAACCTTGAGAAGAACTCCCGCGGCAGAGTGCACGATGCATTTGGGTTTCCCGGTCGTGCCACTGGAAAACAGGATGAAGCCGGGGTGGTCGAAGGGAAGTCTTTCGACAGTGAGCGGCGTCCCGCGATGCGGAGCGATCCACGATTCCCACGTGGTTCGTGATTCACTGTCGCCGAGCACCACGACGGTGGTCACAGTCGGCAACGCCTGTGCGACCTTGTCGAGGGATGCGGCGAGGGTGAACTCTTTTCCGCCGTATCGATAGGTCGACGCGGCGAGCAAAATCGTCGGTTCAATCTGCCCGAATCGATCGATGAGTGCGGCCGGGCCGAAATCCGTCGATGCGGTGCTCACAACTGCACCGATAGACAAGGCCCCAAGAGCGAAGACAACGGTCTCGGGAACGTTGGGGGTCCACGCAGCGACGCGGTCGCCCTGTGTCACGCCGTGCGCGCGAAGGGCGGCGGCGCATGCAGCGACCTCGGCCGTCAGTTCCGCTCGTGTCATCGCCCGCCGTGGCACGTCCTCGGCGAGTCCAACGATGACCTCATCGTCGGGGTTTCCGGCGAGCAACGTTTCAACAATGTTGAGACGCGCGTCAGGGAACCAGCGCTTGTCCTCGAATCCTTCGCCTTCGGATGTTCGCGCACCGATGTCGCCAACGATTCCCAGATCTGCCCATGCTTCCGACCAAAATTGGTCGGGTTCGACGGTCGACCAGCGGTGAAGTTCGCGAAAATTGGCGAACCTGTGACGGTCGATGAGATCCTGCATGAGCATGGGCACATACTAGTGCCGCCCATTTGCGCTGCCTCGGGCGCACTGAGCCACTCGGGTACGATTGAGAATACTTATGGAAAACTCAACGCCGTCCACGCCGAAGAAACCTCGCCGCACGCTTGGCCGCCATCGCGATTCGGGAATCCGTCACGGCGAGTCCCCTCGCACCAACCTCACGCGCCGCCTGCTCATCATTTCTGCCGTTGTTGTTGTCTCCCTCGTTGGCGGCATCGGCGGTTACGGGTGGTTCCTGGCAAACCAGTTCGACGAGGCGACGACGGTCGTTGACGACGTCATTACCAAGACCCCAGCGCCGAAGTACACCAGTCCCTATGCACCCGAAAACATCCTGATTCTCGGCAGCGATTCCCGCGGGCGCTTGGGTGAAGACCCGAACGCTCAGGGAAACCGCTCGGACGTCATCATGGTCATGCACATCGCTGGCGACCGCAAGAGCGTTCAGATGATGTCGATCCCCCGCGACACCTGGGTGTCAATCCCCTGTTACGGCAAGGGCAAAGCGAACTGGGCCATGTCGTTCGGTGGCGTCCCGTGCGCGATCTCGATGGTCGAAGGCTTCCTCGACATCCACATCGACCACTTCGTCTTGATCGACTTCAGCGGCGTCAAGGAACTCACCGAAATCCTGGGTGGCGTCACCGTCAACAACCCAACGGCCTTCACCTCCGACACCAACAACTACGAGCGCAACCGTTACCGATACGAAAAGGGCGAGATCACGCTCAAGGGTGCGAGGGCACTCGCTTACGTGCGGGAGCGTCACGCCTTCTCTGACGGTGACGTCACGCGTGTTGCGAACCAGCAACGTTTCGTCGCAGCCGTCACCGACAAGATGCTCTCCCTTGGACTCTTGTCGAACCCAGGCCAGATGGCCAAGGTCGCCTCGGCGGTCGGCAAACTGCTGATCGTCGACTCCGGTCTCAATTCCGGTTGGATTGTGCGAACCGCGACGGAGTTGACCCCGTTCGAGTCAGCTGACCTGCACCAATTCACGATGCCGATTGAAAAGTCCGCGATGGTGGGATCTCAGTACGCGATCATCCCCGACAAAGAAGAGTTGGCGTTCGTCAAGAACCTCATGCGTCTTGACGCGCTGTCCGGGTACATTCCGCGGAAGGGCCCGAAGGTTACGGCACTCGACCAGGACGGCAAATAGCCGCTACTTCCCGCTGACGCTTTGGGTTACTGGAAACGAAGAACGAAGCGAGCGAGCTTGTAGAGCGCGCCGGGTACCGACACGACTTTGCCACGCTTGAAATCGCTCCAGCCGTCTGCGACAACCTTGGACGCGTCCAGCCACATGAACTTGGGCAGCTTGGTCATTTCGAAACCGCCGCGCTGGTGGAACTCGGTCTTGGTGTAGCCGGGGCACAACGCCATGATGCGAATTCCGTCACGCGCGGATTCGTGGTGCACGGCCTGCGTGAACGCCGTCAGGTAGGACTTCGCTGCGGCGTAGGTGCTGCGGGGAGTCCAGCCAGCGACGCTGCTGACGTTGATGATCGAACCGCCACCGCGAGAAATCATGGTCGTCGCGGCAACGTGCGTCAGACGCATCGGTGCGGTGACGAGAGTGTCGAGCATCGCCTGCTCTTCTTCGAGAGTGTTCGCCGCGAATCGAGCGGGAAGCCCGTAACCGGCGTTGTTCACCAAGAGGTGGATCGGTTTGCGAGTGTCGGTCAGTCGGCGTTCGACCATCCAGATCTGGCGGTCACTCGACAGGTCGGCGGTGATCAGTTCGACGGGAACGCCGAACTCGCCGCGCAGGTGCTCGGCTTTCTGTTCCAATTTGCGTCCATCGCGGCCGACGATGACGAGGTCGTATCCCTCGCTCGCCAAGAGTCGCGCGAACTCAAAGCCGATGCCTGACGTCGCGCCGGTAACCAATGCCGTTGCCATGGCTCTACTTTGCCAACAAAACCGTGGTTTTGCGCGTAAGCGCGCTGAACCGACGCCCGCGCTCTAGGCTCTCCCTATGACTCTTCGACTTGCTGACAAGTGGGTGTGGGACTCGTGGTTCGTCCGCGATGGTGACACGTTCCACGCCTTTTACCTTCACGCAAGTCGCGCTTTGGGTGACCCCGATCTGCGGCACATCCACCCCATCGTGGGGCATTCGACGAGTACGGATCTCGTGAACTGGACAGTTCAGCGCGACGCACTCATTGCGTCAGAGCCGACCGCGTTCGACGATTTCACGACGTGGACCGGTTCGATTGTTCGTGACGACGACGGCACGTGGTGGATGTTCTACACCGGGACGTCCCTGAACGGACGGGACCGCCACCAAAGCGTCGGAGCAGCACGCTCGGCAGACCTTCTCGTATGGGACAAGGTCTCAACCGATGCGCTCGTTGTCGCAGACCCCACCTGGTACGAATCTTTCGAGGCCGACGGCAACCAGACCTGGCGTGATCCGTGGGTGTTCCGTTTCCCTGACTCGTCGACGTGGCACATGCTCGTGACTGCCCGCGCCAACCACGGACCAGAGAACGATCGAGGCGTCATGGCGCACGCGACGAGCGACGACCTGCTGACGTGGACGGTTCAGGCACCGCTGAGCGAACCGGGTGCCGGCTTCCACCACCTTGAGGTCTTCCAGTTCGAGATCGTCGACGGTGTGCCGGTGATTCTGTTCTGTTGCGACCGCAACGCAATGAGCGGGGATCGAAAGGTCTCGGACGACGGAGTGTTTTCGTGTGTAGTCACAGCCGACCTCACCGATGTCGATTTCCGAAACAGCACCCTGTTCGACGACAGCATCTACGCCGCTCGACTAATCAACACGGACGACGGGTGGATGCTCATCGGGTTCGTGAACCATCCAGACGGAGAATTCGTCGGGGAACTGTGCGACCCGATTCCCGTGACCGCGGATCCGATTCGCGGAATCGTCCGCCGCTAATTCACTCGAGGTGAACGAGCGGGTGCTCGGGGCGTTTTTGCCCCGGCCATTCGATGACGAGCATCGCGGCGAACATAATCGCTCCACCGATGATGAGTCGAATTGTCAGCGGCTCTTGACCGACACCGACGGCGATAATCCCGGCCCACAAAACCTCGGTCGTCAGCAAGATTGCGACGCGACCTGAATCCATGTGACCCTGTGCCCAGGTTTGCAGGAAGAATCCGAGCGCGGTGGCGAACACCGCGGTGATGATGATGGCGCTCCACACACTGGCGTCGGGCGGCAGAATCAAGCCGTTGCCGTCCCCGAACGTCCACGCACCCGTGAGCACCGCGACGACGAGGATCTGAACGACAGTGAGTGCGTAGGCGTCACTTCCCGGACTCCAGACGCCCAGCGTCACGATGTGGAGTGCGAACAGAAGCGCGCACGCGAGAACCCAGAACGTTCCCTCATTCACGCCGACGTCCGTGATCGACAAGATTGCGAGAGCGCCGAGTGCGAGCACTGCGCCGATGATCACGCGGGGATTCAGTTTCTGCTTGAGGAACAGCCAACCGATGAGCGGCGTGAGAATCACGTAAAGACCGGTCAAGAAGCCGGTGATTGCCGCAGTGGACAGCTGTAGACCGATCGTCTGCGTGATGTACCCGAAGCCCAGGATTGCGCCGATGATGCTGCCGGTCCACAGGACGCGCGGCGTGATGTCGCGCAGCACCCTCGGGCGGGCGAGGATCATGACGAGCGCGGCGAGGGTGAACCGGGTGAAGAGAAAGTCGGGGACCGGCTGACGCTCGATGGCGTCCTTCATGAGGACGAATGAGGCACCCCACGACGCCGTCACGGACAGCAGTGCGACGGCGGCGATTGTTTCTTCACGGCGAGTTACGGACATCCGTCCCAGCCTAGAGCGTCAGTCGTCAGCGAGTTCCGTGGGCGACGGAATTAACCATCGACGGGAACACGAACCCGTGCATCGGCCACACGGCCCACCAATACAGATGCCCGGCTAGTCCTTGAGGCGCGAACAGCGCGCACTGCGTGACGCGGGTCATACCGTCCACCTCGTCAACCACGAACTCGAGCCAGGCCTTACCCGGCATCAGCATCTCGGCTCGGAGTCGCAAAATCTGGGGGCGGCGGATTGTCTCGACGCGCCAGAAGTCCAACGCCTCGCCCTCGACGAGGTGGTTGGGGTCGCGGCGACCACGGCGCAATCCGACTCCGCCGAAGATGCGGTCGATCAGACCGCGCACCTCCCACGCCCACGATGCCTGCGAGTAACCGTTGTCGCCGCCGATGGATTCGATTCGTGCCCACACGGTCTCGACGGAATCTGTCGTCGTTGCAACGCGCACGTCCTGATACAGGGTTCCACCAGCCCAGTCAGGGTCGGTCGGCAACGGGTCGGACGGTGCTCCGGGAATCGACGCGTCGGACCAGCGCGTGTCGACGTTCGCTTCCTTGACCTTGGCGAGCGCGAGTTCGATCGCGCGGTCGAGGTGCGTCAGCCCACCCTCGGCGTCGGGAATCAGTTTGCGGATCGAGTCATCTCGAGCGACGACTTCGTTCTTGAGGCTGGCAACAAGTCGTCGGGCAAGGCGATAGGGAACGGGAGTAACCAGCCCGACCCATCCGCTCGACAGTCGAGGGGTGAGGACGGGGATCGGAATGATGATGCGTTTCGACAACCCAGCGACTCGGGCGTAGGTCTGCATCATGTCGCGATAGGTGATGACGTCGGGGCCACCGATGTCGAAGTCACCGTGCACCGTGGGATCGAGTGAAACGGATCCGATGAGGTATCGCAGGACGTCACGGACCGCGATGGGTTGCGTTCTCGAGTTCACCCATTTCGGAGTTGTCATGACCGGAAGGCGTTCGGTCAAATAGCGCAGCATTTCGAACGATGCGCTTCCTGATCCGATGACGATTCCCGCACGGAGTTCGATTACAGGAACGCCGGAGTCGCGAAGAACTTCGCCGGTTTCCTGGCGCGAGCGAAGGTGCGGCGACAGTTCACTGTCCGAATCAACCATTCCGCCGAGGTAGACAATTCGCGACACGTTGGCGGCCTTTGCGGATGCACCAAAGAGTTCAGCGAGAACGCGTTCCTGCTCTTCGAAACCCGAACGCTGGTTGAGCGCGTGCAAGAGGTAGAACGCGACATCGACGGACGCAAGAGCGCGGTCGAGGTCGGCGGGATTCATGGCGTCGCCGTCGACGATCTCGACGTCATCAACCCACGGGTGATAGCGAAGTCGTGATGCGTTTCGGACCAAGACGCGGACGCGATAGCCGTGATCGACGAGTTCGCGAACGAGTCGCCCGCCGATGTAGCCCGTCGCACCGGTGACCAAGACGCGCGCGGGCAGTCCGTCCGCCGCGATTCTCAACGGCAGGTCACGCGCAAGATGACTGACCACAACTCCGATAGTAGAGGGTGCGGTATGTTCGCAGTGTGCCGACTCTGAACATTGCCCCCGAAGTTGCCCTTGCCCTTGACGAACACCGACCGGTTGTTGCCCTCGAGTCAACAATCATTTCGCACGGTCTTCCCCGCCCGCGCAATCGCGAAGCCGCCCAGGAGTTCGAGGCGATTCTGCGTGACAAGGGTGTGACCCCCGCGACAATCGCGGTGATTGACGGCATCCCGACGGTCGGGTTGGACGAAGAGGGCCTCGGAATCATCGCCGACCACGACATCGCCAAGGCGAGCGTTCGCGACCTGCCAATCCTCATGGCGAAGGGTGCCAGTGGCGCGACGACCGTTGCGGCCACAGCACACATCGCGGCTCAGGCGGGCATTCGCGTTTTTGCAACGGGCGGCCTCGGAGGCGTTCACCGCGAGGCGAGTGAAACCTTCGACGAGTCGGCTGACTTGTCCACCCTCGCCGTGACCAACATCACCGTTGTGTCTGCCGGGGTCAAGTCGGTGCTCGACATTTCTGCGACGCTCGAACGCCTCGAGTCGTTGTCTGTCCCCGTTGTTGGATACGGCACGACGGCATTTCCCGCGTTCTGGTTGACCGAGTCCGGGTACACGCTCGACTGGTCGGCAAAGGACGCAACCGAGGTCGCCAGCATCATGCGTGCCCACGACGACACGAGCCACGGCCAAGGAATTGTCGTGGCCAACCCGATTCCGCGCGAACTGCAGTGGGATCCGGCCGAGCACGACCGCGTTCTTGCCGAGGCGTTCCTCGCCGCAGAGCGCGCTGGCGTTCGAGGCAAAGCAGTGACGCCGTTCCTTCTCGGATTCATAGTCGAGGCGTCGGGCGGTCGCAGCCTCGAGGTCAACCTCGACTTAGCTCGCAACAACATCCGCGTCGCGGGAGACATTGCCACCGCGTGGAGCCGACTCGCTTCATGACCGTCCCCGGTGCAATCCTTGTCGTCGGCGATGTGATCGACGACATCATTGTGAGGCCGCGCGGACCCATCCGCCACGACACGGACACCCCGGCGTCGATTGAGCGTCGCCCCGGCGGATCCGCGGCGAACACCGCCGCTTGGCTCGGATCCATCGGCGCTGATGTCCACTTCTTTGGTCGACTCGGTGCTGCTGATGTTTCGCGGCACGCGGCCGAGCTGGAACGGTTCGGCGTCCAGACGCATCTCGACGGGGACGACGAGCACCCGACGGGAACAATTGTGATTCTGGTCGAGGGCGAAGCCCGAACGATGCTGACCGACCGCGGGGCAAACGTGGTGTTCGATCTGGACTCTGTCCCCGATGACCTCATCGCCGTTGCCAACTACCTGCATTTCACCGGCCACACCATCATCGACGAACCCAAGCGCGAAGCTGTCGTGCGATTGATCGCGCGCGCTCGTGCGCACGGGGCAATCGTCAGCGTCGACCCCGCCACCGCCGGATTCATCACCGACTTCGGCGTCTCTGACTTCATTCGCCTGTGCGACGGCGTCGACATTCTGCGCCCCAACGAGGACGAGGCCTGTGTTCTTGCCGGCGTTACCGATGTCGCCATCGCGACCGAGAAACTCACCGAACACTTCCCGCTCGTCATCACGACCTGCGGCGGCAAGGGGGTCCTCGTCGCCGAGCGCGGCAAGCCCATCGTGCATGTCCGCGTCAAACCCGTTGCTGTCGTCGACCCGACGGGCGCGGGCGATTCGTTCAACGCCGGGCTGCTCGCGGCCCTGGCCAACGGTGCCAATCCCGTCGAGGCAGCAGAAAACGGTGCCCGCGTCGCAGCGGGCGGTCTGCTTACCGTCGGGGGTCGCCCCGCATAATCGCGTAGTCAGCGAGCGCGCGGGCACGACTGTCGCCGAGGCTGACGACGGGTTCGGGGTACACCGGGGTTCCGAATTCTGGGACCCACGTCAAGCGATACGTCGCGTCGGTGTCGAACTTCGCGGCTTGCAATTCGGGGTTGAACACACGGAAGTACGGAGCCGCGTCATAACCGCTGCCCGCGACCCACTGCCACGACGCCGGGTTGCTCGCTTCGTCGGCGTCAACGAGCGTGTCCCAGAACCACGCTTCGCCAATCCGCCAGTCGATCCCGAGGTTCTTGATGAGGAAACTCGCGGCCACCATGCGCACGCGATTGTGCATCGTCCCGGTTCGCCACAGTTCGCGCATTCCCGCATCGACGAGCGAAATTCCCGTCGTGCCCTTTTTCCACGCGCCGAGCAGTGTTGGGGTCGGTTCGCTCCACGGGAACCCGTCAAATTCGGGGCGCAGATTGCGAGTGTGCATGTCGGTGTTGTGAAAAAGCTGGTGGTACGAGAATTCACGCCAACCGACTTCCGAGAGGAAGCGGGTGGCATTCGCGTGGTTGTTCGCCGCTGTTGCCGCTTCGACCGCGTGCCACACCTGATACGGGCTGATCTCGCCGAATCGAAGGTGTGGGCTGAGTCCGCTCGTCGCCTCGATACCCGGTTCGTCACGACGGTGGTAAAGCTCGAGCCCGTTCTCAATGAACCGATCGAGCCTGGCGTGCGCACCGGCCTCGCCCGGCGTCCACACGTGGGGGAACTCCTGGTCCCACGGGATGGTCGGCAGAAGGTCCCATGACTCGAGCGAATCACTGGGTGCCTCGACTCCCGGAATTGCGTGGGGTTTGGGGAACGGGTGACGCGGCGGTTCCCCCGCGCGATACGCCTTCCAGAACGGCGTGAACACCTTGAACGGGGTGCCGCCACCTGTCTGCAACGCCCACGGTTCGTGCAACAACGTGCCGTTGTGGCTATGAGCATCGGGCAAGGCCGACTTGAGGTCAGCATCGATCGCGCGGGCCGAGCCAAAACGACGTGACCAGTGCACGCTCGTCGCGCCCACTTCGGCGGCAACGGCAGACACGACGGTTCTGGATGCCCCCCGACGAAGAATGAGGTGGCCGCCGAGTTCGGTAATGTCCCGCGCAAGCGACCGAAGCGAGTGGTGCAGCCACCAGCGGCTTGCCGAACCGAGCGGGCGAACCTCGGGGGACTCGTCGTCGAGAACATACAGAATCGCAACGCGGTCAGAATCAGCGAGTGCGGCGGTGAGCGCCGGGTTGTCGGCGAGACGAAGGTCATCACGCAACCAGACGAGTGAAGTAGTCATGAGTCCCTAGAACATGTCGGGCGAACGGCCCGTGCCGTAGTTGATGATGACGTCAGCGTGACGATCGAAACGGTAGCCGATGCCTCGAACGGTGCGAACGATGTCTTCGAATGGTTCCAGTTTGCTACGAAGCCGGCGGACGTGAACGTCGATGGTGCGAGTGTTCGGACGGTCGACGTCGCTGGCCGACCACAGTGTGTCGATGATGTCACTGCGGTCGACAGTGACCCCTTCACGCAGAACGAGGAACTGCAGAAGTTCGAACTCCTTGTAGGTGAGCGGCGCAGCGTCGTCGTTGATGACGATGCGTTTGCGCGACAGGTCGATGACGACACCGGTCGCCTTCGCCGCAGGTTTGGGGGGAAGAAGTTCGGCGACGGCCTTGGGCTCGCGCAGTGCCAAACGCACGATGTCGAGGTTCTTTCCGCGCTGTGTCGGAGGAGCGTAAGCGACCGCAACATGGCTCTCGACACCCGAAATTTGGTCGTCCACAGTTTTACGAAGTGTTGCGACGAGATCGGCAATTGTTGTGCCGGCGGCCTCTGCCGTGGCGTCGTCTATCCCGACATACAGCGCAAAACCGCGTAGTTGCGCGTTTGTTTCGGGATTTTCGGGCATCCCGAAATTTTACCGTCTACCCGGCGACTCCGTAGAGCCGATCTCCGGCATCGCCCAATCCGGGCACGATGTAGCCGTGTTCGTTGAGACGCTCATCGAGCGAACCCAACACGAGTGTGACGTCTCGATCACCGACCGCTGCCTTGACCGCGTCAACACCTTCCGGTGCGCCGAGCAGGCACACGGCGGTGACGTCGTTTGCTCCACGGTCGAACAAGTATTCGATGGCGGCAATGAGCGATCCACCCGTTGCGAGCATCGGATCGAGGACGTAGCACTGACGGCCAGACAGGTCGGCGGGAAGGCGCTCAGCGTAGACACTCGGCTGCAGCGTCTGCTCGTCGCGGACCATCCCGAGGAAACCGGTTTCGGCCGACGGCATTAGGCGCAGCATTCCGTCGAGCATGCCGAGGCCAGCGCGCAGAATCGGGACGATCAACGGTCGAGGCTCAGCGAGGATGACTCCTTCGGTCGGTGCGACCGGCGTCTCGATGTGGTGCGGGACCACTCGAACGTCACGAGTCGCCTCGTACGCCAGAAGCGTCACTAACTCATCCGCGAGCTTGCGGAAGATCGACGACGGCGTCGACTTCTCGCGCAACATCGTCAATTTGTGGGTAATCAGGGGGTGTTCGGCAACAATCACTCGCATAGGCTCACTGTATAGGAGGTGCTCGTGTCCGCGTTGGAATCGGCGATGGCCGTCGCCCTGTCAGAGGCTCTCGAGGCGCTCGCGACCGGTGACGTTCCGGTCGGTGCGATTGTCGTCGGGCCAGACGGTGACGTCGTCGGCACCGGTCACAACGAGCGCGAAGCCACGGGCGACCCCACCGCGCACGCCGAAGTTGTCGCGCTGCGCGCAGCGGCCGAAGCGGTCGGGTCATGGAATCTCGCCGACCACACTCTTGTCGTCACGCTCGAGCCGTGTGTCATGTGTGCCGGCGCAATCCTTAACTCACGGATCAGCCGAGTCGTGTTCGGCGCGTGGGATCCCAAGGCCGGCGCCGCGGGAAGCGTCGTCGACCTCTTGCGCGAGCGAACGCTTCCCACGCGCGTCGACGAAGTCATCGGCGGGGTTTTGGAAACCGAATGCTCAGTCCTCTTGACCGAGTTCTTCGGAAACCTTAGGGACTAGGCGCCCCAGAGCTCCGCACTCCACAGAACGGCAATCACCAGGTTGATGACGGCGAGGCCACCCGCGGCGTGGAAGAAGGGCTGCAACTTCGTTTCGCCCTTCGCCTGACGCTTGCGACCGATGATCGCGGCGACGAGTGCGCCCGTCGCGAGCAACGACTTGACGGTGATCTTGAAGTTGTCAGGAGCGTCGTCGAGCGCGTAGGAGAGTCCAACGAGCAAGGTTCCGGTGGCGAGCTGCACGATGGCTGCCCACATCATCGCGGTGAACGGGAAGTCCGACTTGCGCTTCATATAAAGGATGAAGGCTCCGACGAGCACGGCCATTCCGGCGAGGTGGATAACGACGAGTGATTCTTTGAGTAGTTCCATGCTTGTCAGAATACTCTTGGATTCATGGCTGAGACGTATGCGTTCCTCGGAACAGGTTCAATGGGCGGGGCAATTCTCGACGGGCTCGTCGCGGGCGACAGCAGCGTCGTGGTGCGTTCGACCACGCGGTCCAGTTCAGCAGCACGCGACGGCGTCGAGTCCCGGTCGACCGAGTCCGACCCGAACGCCAACCGGTGGGCCGTCGACGGCGCGAGCGTCGTCGTGATCGGCGTCAAGCCAGCGATGGTGACGGACCTTCTGCGCGAGATTGCGGATGCGCTCGATCCCCACGCGCTCATCGTCAGTGTCGCTGCCGGGGTGACTACGGCGACGATGGAATCCGTCGTTTCGAACCCTGTCGTCCGTTCAATGCCGAACACGCCGGCGCTCATTGGAAAGGGCGTGACGGGAATCGCTGCCGGTTCGCGTTCGACGGACGCACACCTCGCTCAAGCCCGCGCGCTTTTCGAGGTCGTCGGCTGGGTGCTTGAACTTCCCGAATCTCAGATTGACGCGCTGAGCACGATCTCGGGTTCCGGACCCGCTTACGTTTTCCACGCGATGGAACAGTGGACACGCGCAGCGGTCGACCTTGGTTTCCCCGAGGCAGACGCCCGCAACCTCGTCGAGAAAACGTTCGCCGGAGCCACGTCGCTGCAGGAATCGTCGGGGGTCGACCCCGCCGAACTTCGCCGTCGCGTGACCAGTCCGAACGGCACCACCGAGCGCGCAATCGCGGTTTTGGATGATGCCCATCTCGACGAAATTTACCTGGCGGCCGCCGAAGCTGCGTTGGCGCGAGCGCAAGAACTTGCTCGCCAACTCTCGTCCTGACTCTCACGCGACACAGGGTTGCCTCATAGCAATCGTCAAGTTTCGAACGCGAATGTCGTTGTTGTCACACCGACAAAGTGAAAGGAAGTGACACACATGGCAATCAAGAAAAAGGGCGGCGATGAATTCGCCGCACAGGAGCCGACAGAAACTGTTGACTCCACCAAGGCCGCAAAGGACGCACGCTCGTCCGCATCAACGACGCGCAAGCCGCTGACCATCGCCGCGATCGTCGGCGGAGGAGTTCTCGCACTTGGCGCAGCATTCGGCATCGGGCTCGCCGCCGGACACGCTGCACCCGGATTCCCGGGTGGGGCCGAGTTTGCATCGGGCGAAATGCACGTCGGCGGTCACGCTGATCGTGACGGCGGCCGTGACGGCGACCACCGCGGTGGACCGAAGGGACAGCACGGTCCCGGCAACGGCGCCCGCGGCGAGATGGGACAGTCCGGAGAAGCGGACTTCTGTCACCCCGGTGACGGACACACGCACGACGCATCCGGCAACGACGTAGCGCCGAGTGACGCAGCCGAAGGCTTCACGTGCCAGACCGGTCCTGCCGGCGGCATGGGCGAAATCGCACCGGCTCCCGGAGCGAGCACCACTCCGTAGTTCTGTTTGGCCTCCTTTCTGTGGTTAGTGAAGCAGGGTATCCCGTGAGGGATACCCTGTTTCTTATGGATGACATTTTCAACGTCTTGGCCGAGCCGATTCGCCGCGAAATTCTCGTGCGGTTGCGCAACGCGGCACCGGGAGACCTCGCGGTTGGCGATCTCGTCGCGGCCCTCTCCACCAGTCAGCCCACAGTTTCTAAGCACCTCAAGGTCTTGCGTGATGCCGGCCTCGTCGCGGTTCGCGAGGACGGTCAGCACCGCTTCTATCGACTCAGCCCCGAGCCGCTCGCTTCGGTTGAGGGATGGGTTCTGGGGATGAACGACCGAACCGACGACGCCACTGCAGCTCGCGAGGTAGTGGCGCCGCGCATCCTCAAGGACATCGATGTCACGGGGATCGGACGAGCAGTCGGACGCTTCGCCGCGTCGATTGTTCCGCCGCCGCGCGCCCCGCGCTCCGAATCGCGCTAGACTGCTCGTTATTGTCCGTTCGCCGGCATTCGTGTCGGCTCAGGTAAAAGGTGTCCCATGGGTTCCGTTATCAAGAAGCGTCGCAAGCGTATGGCGAAGAAGAAGCACCGCAAGTTGCTTCGCAAGACGCGCCACCAGCGTCGCAACAAGAAGTAGTCGCCACGCGACCGACAAGCGCCCGGCTTAGGCCTGGCGCTTTTGTCGTATCGGAATGATTTCCCAACCGCGCTCGGTCGCGACGCGCGCCAATTCGCGATCGGGGTTGACGGCGAAGGCGTGCCCGACCGCACCCAACATGGGGATGTCGTTGCGCGAGTCCGAGTACGCGAAGCAGTCGGCCAGTTCGATGTTCCGCGCGGCCGCGAGAGCGGTGATTGCGGCCACCTTGCGCCGACCGTGCAGAGGCGCGTTGACGAGATTGCCTGTTGCGAATCCGTCCTTGGATTCGACTTCGGTTCCTAATGCGCCGGTGAATCCGAGGTCCGCCGCAACGATCTGGGCGAAGGTTTGGGGCGACGCCGTGACGATCCACACTTCGTCGCCGTTGGCAAGGTGGGCTCGCGCCCGGTCGAGGCTTGCGGTGATGAGTCGGGAGCCGACCGCGTCACGCGCCGTCGCGTGGGCGAGTTCGGACAGCGCCTCGACGGACTGGCCCGCAATCAAGTCGAGCCCTCTGCCTTGCGCGATCGTGCTGTGCGCAGCCGTCTCGCCGACGGTCAAGAACGTCAGTTGGTGCCACCCGAAACGGATGATGTCTCTCAGCCGAAGTTGACCGCGCTTCCACGCCGTGAGGGCGTACAGGAACATCGTCGAGCCTCGCACCAGGGTGTTGTCCATGTCAAAGAAGGCGATGGCGCGCGCGTCCTGAGGCATGCTCCCAGCATAGGCTGGTGGCATGTCGGTGGTCACGGTTGAGCTTTTCGGGAAGCCCGGTTGTCACCTCTGTGACGACGCCCGTGTCGTTGTTGACCGCGTTCTCGAGGATTTCCCCGGGGCCGTTCTCATCGAGCGCAACATCCTCGATGACCCCGACTGGTTCGAAACGATGAAGAACGACATCCCCGTCGTCACCATTAATTCGGTTCGTCACGCGCAGTGGCGCGTCGACGACGAAGGCCTGCGAGCGGCCCTGACGGAGGTAACCCCATGATTCGCCACATCGTCATGTGGAAACTGTCCGCCACGGAAGATTCCGAGCGCGCGATGGTGACCCGCGAAATCATCCGGTTGCTCGAGGGTCTGCCGGAAGTTGTCCCCGGACTCACGTCGCTCGAAGTGACGACGGATCTC
Source organism: uncultured Gulosibacter sp. (assembly GCA_964637095.1). Lineage (GTDB taxonomy): Bacteria > Actinomycetota > Actinomycetes > Actinomycetales > Microbacteriaceae > MWH-TA3. Next base: position 128,487 of record CAZWTW010000001.1, on the reverse strand, counting down.
GGAGACGACTCGTCGAACTTCGACCTCGTTCTCGTCAGCGAACACGTCTCGCAGCAGGCGTTGCTCGACTACCAGGACCACCCTGCGCATCGCGCCGCCGCGCAGTGGATTCGCGAGCACGTCAGCGCACGGGCGAGCGTCGACACGGCGCTGTAACACCATGTGCGGTCGGTATGCGTCCACCCTCAGCGGGGAGGAACTCGGCCGATACTTTGCGGCCGATGAAATTGCCGCAGTCGAACTTCGGCCGTCGTGGAACATCGCACCGACGCAGCAGGTTCCCATCGTTCTCGAAAAGCGCGACGACCGCGCGCGACTGGTGACGACCGCCCGATGGTCTCTCGTCCCTCCGTTCGCCGACTCTCTGACCCTCAAGTTCCCGACGTTCAACGCGCGCAGCGAGACGGTGTGCGAAAAGGCGTCGTTCCGCTCGGCCGTTGTGCACCAGCGTGCGATCCTTCCGGCCGACGCATATTACGAGTGGCACACCGAGGGGAAGGCGAAAACGCCGTACGCGGTGACTGCACCGGAAGGGTTGCTCGCGTTCGCGGGCATCTATTCGTGGTGGCGGGAATCCCCGTCGAGCGAGTGGGTGCTCACCGCAACGATTCTCACGATGGCCGCCCCCGAGCCAATCGCGTGGCTGCACGATCGAACCCCCGTTGTGCTGGGCACGGACGATTGGGACTGGTGGCTCAACCGTGAGACCACCGCCGATCCGTCCTTCGTCGCCGAAGCGGTCGCTCGGTCGGTTCCTGTCGCGAGTGCATTACGGACACACGAGGTCAACCCCGTTCGCGGCGATGGACCGGAACTTCTCCTGCCCGCCGACCACGGCCGTTTGTAGACTGAACGCATGTCTGTGAACCCTGAACTGGTCGGCCGCGAGTTCCCGCCCGTCGGTCCGTACCTTGTCGGTCGCGAAAAGGTTCGCGAATTTGCTCGAGCAGTTTTCGCAACCAACCCGATCTTCAGTGACCTCGAGGCCGCCCGCGCGGCGGGACACCCCGACGTCGTCGCGCCCCCGACTTTCCCCGTTGTCGTTCAGGAGCACACACTGGCCCAGTTGCTCTCCGAGCCCGACGCCAACATCGACTTCTCCCGCGTGGTTCACGGCGACCAGCGATTCGCGTACTCGCGACCGGTCGTCGCGGGGGACGAACTGACGGCAACCCTTGAGGTGACGAGCGTCAAGACGCTCGGCGGACACTCGATGGTCACAAGCGAATCGGTCATGACTGACGCGACCGGCGCACACGTCGTCACCGCGATTTCCACTCTCGTCGTTCGAGGGGAGGAGTAATCGTGCTTGCTGGAGTATCCGTCGGCGATGTCGTCGCAACGCGCACCATCCACCTCGACCGCGGTTCGCTCGTTCGCTACGCCGGCGCTTCGGGGGACTTCAACCCGATTCACTACCGTGACGACGTCGCGGCCTCGGTCGGTCTTCCCGGTGTTCTCGCCCACGGCATGTTGACCATGGGTCTCGCCATTCAACCTCTCAGCGACTTTCTCGGAACGCGCGGACGCATCGCCGATTACGGTGTTCGCTTCACCCGCCCCATCCTCGTCGACCCCGAAAACGGCGCGGACGTCGTCATCGAAACCAAGGTCGGGGCGATCGTCGATGACGCCATTCGTTTCGACTTGACCGTCACGTTCGAGGGCGACACCGTCCTCGGCAAGGCTCAGGTTCAGGTCGTTTTTGACTGACAAGTTGTTTCGCGACCTGACGACGTTGCGCGTCGGAGGCGCCATCACGGACTATCGCCGCCCCGCGAACCGTGCCGAACTCATCGAAACTTTCCGCGAGGTCAGTAGCGGACGTCGACCGTGGTTCCTGCTGGGTGGCGGTTCCAACATCGTGGTGTCGGACGACGAGTTTGACGGAACTGTCATTCACGTCGCCACCACGGGGATCGATTCGCGCGAGAACGGAACCAAGGTTCTCGTCACCGCTCAGGCCGGTGAATCGTGGGACCACCTCGTCGCGTGGACGATAGAGAACAACCTGTCTGGCCTCGAGGCACTGTCCGGAGTCCCGGGAACCGTCGGCGCTGCCCCGATCCAAAACATTGGCGCATACGGCGCTGAACTTGCTGACACCTTCGTCCTGCTGCAGTTCGTCGACTCCGGTTCGGGTGACGTGGTCACTCTGGGTCCCGACGATCTACGATTCGGGTATCGCACGTCCGCTCTCAAAGAAGGTCGCGCGGGACTGGTTGTTTCCGTCACGTTCGCGCTGACCAAAGCCGAGGACTCTTCCCCGATTCGCTACGGGCAGCTCGCAACCGCTTTGGGTGTGGATGTCGGTGACACCGCGGCACTCGCCGACGTTCGACGCACAGTTCTTGAACTTCGCGCGTCCAAGGGAATGGTCATCTCGGACGATCCTGATTCGGTTTCCGTTGGCTCGTTCTTCACCAACCCCATCGTGAGCGACGAGCAGTCCCGACGCTTGCCGTCAGACGCTCCCCGATTCCCACTCGAAGGAGACCGGGCACCGACCGTCGTTCCGCTCGGTGCGGACCACGAGTTCACCGGTTTCGACGGCTCAGCGCCCGACGTCAAACTTTCTGCTGCCTGGCTCATCGAACGTGCCGGCGTTCCGCGCGGCTTCGCGATCCCCGGAAACAACGCGGGGGTCTCCTCCAAGCACACGCTCGCCATCATCAATCGTGGCGGCGCGACGGCACGCGAGGTCGTCGAACTCGCGCGCTACATCTCGATTCGCGTGCACGACACGTTCGGGATCATGTTGACGCCCGAGCCGTCGTTCATCGGGTTCGACTAAGCGAACAACTTCTGTAGACGTTGAATTCCTTCGAGGAGTTCGTCGTCACCCAGTGCGTACGAGAAGCGCAAGTAGCCGCTGGGGCCGAATGCCTCACCCGGAACCACGGCGACTTCGGCGGCCTCAAGAATGTAGTCAGCCAACTGCAGGCTTGAGTCGATGCGTTGACCGCCCCACTCGCGACCGAGCAGTCCGGTGACGTCGGTGTACACGTAGAACGCGCCGCCGGGCTCAGGGACTACGAATCCGTCAATCTTCGACAGTTCGGCCACCATCAACTCACGACGACGGGCGTAGGCCTTTTTCATGTCGTCGACGATCGACTGGTCGCCGTTGAGCGCCGCGATCGCCGCACGCTGCGAGATGTTCGACACATTGCTGGACAGGTGCGACTGCAGGTTGGCGGCGGCTGCGGTGATGTCGGCTGGCGACACCATCCACCCCAAACGCCACCCCGTCATCGCGTAGGTCTTGGCGACACCGTTGACCAGAATCGTCTGGTTCGTGAGCCCAGGAACAACTTCGGTGATCGACGGTGCGCGTTCGGCTTCGTACGTCAGGTTCTGGTAAATCTCGTCAGCGACTACCCACAGCCCCTTCTCAAGCGCCCATTCACCGATGGCTTTCGTCTCTTCCGCCGAGTACACCGCACCGGTCGGGTTGGACGGACTGACGAACAGCAGGACCTTGGTCTTGGGGGTCAACGCAGCCTCGAGCTGCTCGACCGTCACGCGGTAACCCTGGTCAGCGCCGGCGAACACGTCCACCATGACACCACCGGCGAGAGCGATTGCCTCGGGGTAGGTGGTCCAGTACGGCGCGGGGACGAGGACCTCGTCGCCCTCGTCAAGAAGCGACTGGAAAGCCTGGTACACCGCTTGCTTGCCACCGTTCGTGACGATGACCTGGGATGCGGAAACCGCCCAGCCCGAGTCACGCTTCGTCTTCTCCGCAATCGCCTCGCGCAATTCCGGAAGGCCGGCGGCGGGTGTGTAGCGGTGGTTCTTCGGGTCGATCACCGCGGCAACGGCCGCTTCGACGATGTGCTCGGGAGTCGCAAAGTCGGGCTCACCGGCTCCATACGAAATGATCGGGCGGCCGGCGGCCTTGAGGGCCTTTGCTTTCGCATCGACCTTGAGGGTGGCACTTTCGGCAATGGCGCCAATGCGCGCCGAGACTCGTTTACGCGGTTCAGTCACGCCACCAGACTACTTGAGCGCCGCTCGGCCCACCCTCACTTTGGCGAATGACCGACCCTGCAATACACTTGACGATTGGTGCGAAAACACCATGCTTCGTCGTGCCGTCAGGCGCTCGCGGAGCGATCTCACCGCACAGGGCGGTGGCTCAATTGGTAGAGCAGCGGTCTCCAAAACCGCAGGTTGCAGGTTCGAGTCCTGTCCGCCCTGCGAATGTCGATTTACGCGACATCCACACCCAACCGAAAGGCAACAACAGTGACCGAGAATCACACTGACGCCGCCGCCCACGAATCACGTGGCGAGCGGAAGAAGGGCGTGTTCGGACGCATCGGGCATTTCCTGCGCGAGGTCGTACTGGAGTTGCGCAAGGTCGTGACGCCCACCCGCAAGGAACTCATCAACTACACCGGTGTTGTCCTCGCGTTCGTCGTGATTGTCATGGCGCTCATCACGGGCCTCGATTTTGTGATCGGTCTCGTCACCGGATTTGTTTTCGGTGGCGAAACGTGGAATTTCGGAAACTAAGGATTTAGGGGAAACATCGTGACGGAAAACCACTTCGAAGACATCGACCTGTCGACCGCTGCTGAGCAGTCGTCGGAGGAAGACGAAGCACAAGAGGGCAACACCCTCAGTGCCGACGCCGCTGGTGCGACCAGCGCCGAAGAACTTGCCATGCACGAAGTTAGCGATGGCGACACCGACCTCGACGAGGCACTCGATGCTCTCGCCGATGCAGTCGACCCCGAGGCCGACGCGATCGTGGACGACGCTCTCGACGTCGACTCGGCTGAAGAAGCGCACGCTGCTGCTGACGCGACCGCCGACGAAGAGACCGTCACCGTTGCCGCTGAACCCGAAGAGGACCCCTACGCGGACTTCAAGAAGGAACTGCGTCGCAAGTCGGGCAAGTGGTACGTCATTCACTCGTACGCCGGTTACGAGAAGAAGGTCAAGACCAACATCGAGAACCGCGTTCTGTCGATGAACATGCAGGACTCGATCTTTGAAGTTCAGGTCCCCCTCGAGGACGTCGTCGACATCAAGAACGGCCAGCGCAAGCTCGTGACCCGTGTTCGTGTTCCGTCGTACGTACTCGTCCGCATGGACCTCAACGAAGAGTCGTGGTCGACCATCCGTCACACTCCCGGTGTGACCGGCTTCGTCGGCAACGCACACAACCCGATCCCCCTGTCGCTCGACGAGGCATTCGACATGCTCAAGACGACGGCAGACGTCGAAGGCGCACGCGCCGCTGGCGGACTCAAGTCGGGATCCGGTCGTTCGGCCAAGGTCACGACCGACTACGAACTCGGCGAGACTGTCGGAATCAAGGAAGGTGCTTTCGCTGGACTCCAGGGAACCATCAACGAGATTCACGCTGAAACCGGCAAGCTCTCCATCCTCATCAACGTCTTCGGGCGTGACACTGCGGTCGAATTCACGTTCGCGCAGGTCGAGAAGCAGTAACCAGATTTACCACGCGACGCAACGGCGTCGATGTGGGAGCGTGTGACACCCGTCACACACGACAGTAAGGAAAAGAAAAATGGCAGGTAAGAAAGCTGTTGGCCTGATCAAGCTCCAGATCCAGGCAGGCGCGGCTAACCCCGCACCGCCCATCGGTCCCGCGCTCGGTCAGCACGGAGTCAACATCATGGAGTTCTGCACCGCGTACAACAACGCGACGCAGGACAAGCGCGGAAACGTTATTCCCGTTGAAATCACGGTCTACGAAGACCGCTCGTTCACCTTCATCCTCAAGACCCCGCCGGCCGCGGAACTCATCAAGAAGGCCGCCGGAGTTGCGAAGGGTTCGTCGACGCCTCACACGGTCAAGGTCGCAAAGTTGACCCAGGACCAGGTTCGTGCGATCGCGACTGAAAAGCAGTCCGACCTCAACGCGAACGACATCGACGCAGCAGCGAAGATCATCGCCGGTACCGCCCGTTCCATGGGCATCACGGTCGAATAACCCATTTCCGATTAGCGGGAGAGTCGCCAGGCTCACGACACCGCGATTCTCACAAGGAGAAACCAAGCATGGCTAAGAAGTCCAAGGCGTACAACGCCGCAGTCGCCCTTCTCGAAGAGGGCAAGTTCTACACCCCCGTTGAAGCAGTCGAGCTCGCCAAGAAGACCGGCTCGTCCAAGTTCAACTCGACCGTCGAGGTCGCGCTGAAGCTCGCTGTCGACCCGCGTAAGGCAGACCAGATGGTTCGTGGAACCGTCAACCTGCCTCACGGCACCGGTAAGACCGCTCGCGTCATCGTGTTCGCAACCGGTCCCGCAGCCGAGGCAGCACTCGCTGCTGGTGCTGACGAGGTCGGTGGCGTCGAGCTCATCGACAAGGTCGCCGGTGGTTACACCGCGTTCGACGCAGCCGTCGCAACCCCTGAGCTCATGGGTCAGGTCGGTCGTCTCGGTAAGGTCCTCGGACCCCGCAACTTGATGCCGAACCCCAAGACCGGAACGGTTACCCCCGACCCGGGCAAGGCTGTCACCGAGATCAAGGGCGGAAAGATCGAGTTCCGCGTCGACAAGCACGCCAACGTTCACTTCATCGTGGGCAAGGCGTCCTTCTCGGAGGAGCAGCTCGGAGACAACTTCCGCGCAGCGATGGACGAAGTTCAGCGCTTGAAGCCGTCGTCGGCTAAGGGTCGCTACATCCAGAAGGCGTCGATCTCGACGACGTTCGGTCCGGGCATCCCGCTCGACCTCTCGTCGCTCTAAAGTCATAACGCAGAACGCCCGGACTTCGGTTCGGGCGTTCTGCGTTTTCTCATGCCAATTTCTGGCACTGTTAGGGGTTTTCATAGGAAAGTCATAAGACTGGAGACATGACCATCGACAACACCGAACTTGTCAAGCCCGACGGCAAACCGATTCGGGCACTCGTGGTCGACGATGAATCGTCGATCTCGGACCTCGTCGCTCTCGCACTTCGATACGAAAAGTTCGAGGTTCGCACCGCAGCATCCGGCCAGCAGGCCGTAACAGCCGCCACAGAATTCGACCCGGACATCATCGTCCTGGACATTATGCTTCCCGACTTCGACGGGCTCGAAGTGATGAAGCGCATCCGCGCAGAGGGCAAGGACATTCCCGTCCTGTTCCTCACGGCAAAGGACGACGTCAAGGACCGCATCGCCGGGCTGACGGCTGGCGGTGACGACTACGTCACGAAACCGTTCTCGGTTGAAGAACTGGTCGCGCGTATCCGCGGAATTGTCCGTCGCACGCTGTCCGCTGCGGCGATCAAGGAGGACCCAGAGATTCGCGTCAGCGACCTCGTCCTCAACGAGGAAACATACGAAGTCTTCCGCGGAGATACCCGCGTCGAGTTGACTGCAACCGAGTTCGAACTGTTGCGGTACCTCATGCGCAACCCGAAGCGCGTGTTGTCCAAGGCGCAAATCCTTGATCGTGTCTGGTCGTACGACTTCGGCGGACGCTCCTCGATCGTCGAGATTTACATCTCGTATCTGCGCAAGAAGATCGACACCCTCGGCCCTGCCCTCATCCACACCGTTCGCGGCGTCGGCTACGTCATTCGCCCGACAAGCTAGCCATGTCCAGTTCCCGCTCACTTCGCGTACAACTGATCCTCGGATCCGTTGCGCTCACGGGTATCGCGGGAATCGCAGTGGGTGCCGCCAGCATCTTGGGCGTTCGAGGCTTCATGCTGAGCCAACTCGATGACGAGGTGCGTCAGACTGCGCAGCTCATCACCACGTTGAATCGAAACGAGTTGCGCGATCAAATTGATGGCCCCGGATTCCCGGTTGGCACTGTCATTGCCGTCACGACGTACGGCGAAGCGAATGCGCTTTATCTTGACGAGCGCGCGCACGCCGAAGCAATTGACCAATCGGATCTGGCTGACTTGAAGAGCGGAGTCCACGGCCGCGAACCGCATTCCGTGCGGCTGGGCGATCTGGGAAACTACCGAGTTGTCGCAGCCAGTCAGCGCGGCGACGAGAGTGTCGTTGTCGGACTGCCGATGGGAATCATTGACCGCACCCTGAGCCGAATCGGCCTCTTCACCTTTGTGCTCCTCACCGCCGTCCTGGCCATCGTTGCGTTCGTCACTCGACGCGTTATCGACACCGCGATCACACCACTCGAGAAAATGCGTCTCACTGCACTGAGCATCTCCAAGAGTCCCATCGGCGTGGGCAACACGACCATCACCGAACGCGTCGAGGTGACCGACCCGGACTCTGAGGTCGGTGAACTGGGAAACGCGTTCAACCAGATGCTCGACCACGTCGACGAAGCGCTGACCGCACGTCGCGCCAGCGAGGCGAAGGTCCGACAGTTCGTGTCGGATGCGAGCCACGAATTGCGCACGCCACTTACGGCGATCCGCGGCTATTCGGAACTCACTCGTCGACACAACATGGACGTCAGCGATGATGTTCGCCACGCTCTGTCGCGCATCGAAAGCGAATCGATTCGCATGACCGAACTCGTCGAGGACCTCTTGTTGCTCGCGCGCCTCGATGAAGGCCGTGACCTCGAGATGACCACGCTCGACGTTTCCAAACTCCTCAAGGACGCCGTCAACGATGCTCAAGTCGCGGGGCCCGACCACACCTGGACAGTGAAGGCGTCGCGCGGACTTTCCGTGTCGGCCGACAAGCACCGATTGCACCAGGTCTTCACGAACCTGTTGGCTAATGCGCGAACTCACACTCCGGCAGGGACAGCCGTCTCTGTCACAGCTACGGGCACCGACACTGATGTGGTCATCGTGGTCGCGGACAACGGCCCGGGCATCCCCGCCGACATTCGCGAATCGCTGTTCGAGCGTTTCGTCCGAGCCGACACGTCTCGCCAGCGTGCGACAGGATCCACGGGGCTTGGCCTCGCCATTGTTGACGGACTGGTCCGCGCTCACAAGGGAACAATCGCCGTCGACAGCGAACCGGGCAACACCCGTTTCACCATCACCCTGCCGCGCGCAGCGAAATAGCGATTTGCGCGGCGGTGTCCCGCGCTGTTACTGTTAACGAACCGAAGACCGCTGGTCATCGAGGAGCAATCCCCGATCGAAGTTTCACCCAGGTGAAGTCCCGCGCAGGCAAACGAAGTTCCATGGCGAAAGCCGTTTTCACTCCGTGCGCATGCGCCGGAGTTTTTTCTTTGCCAGAGGTGTTCGGGTCCATATCCAACACACAAGGAGCACCATGGCGAACAAGGAAGCATCCGTCGCCGAGATTGCGGAGGGATTCCGTACCTCGAGCGCCGTTCTGCTCACCGAGTACCGCGGACTCACGGTTGCACAGCTCAAGCAGCTGCGCAGCAACATTCGTGAGCACGCTACGTACGCCGTGGTGAAGAACACGCTGGCTAAGCGTGCGCTCAACGAGGCAGGCGTCGCAGGACTTGACGCTGAACTCGTTGGACCGACCGCTATCGCTTTTGTTCACGGAGACACCGTTTCCGTTGCAAAGGCGCTGCGTGACTTTGCCAAGGCGAACGACAAACTCGTACTGAAGGGCGGCTACTTCGATGGCGCCGTCATCACCGTCGAGGACGTCAAGAAGCTCGCCGATCTCGAAACCCGAGAGGTCCTGCTTGCGAAGCTCGCAGGTGCCTTCAAGGCTTCGCTCTTCGGCGCTGCCTACATGTTCAACGCACCGCTCGCACAGGCCGTTCGTACGGTCGACGCGTTGCGTCAGAAGAAAGAATCCGCGTAACACTTACGCGGTAATAACCAACAAACAACAAGGAGAAAATCATGGCTAAGCTCAGCGCTGACGACCTCATTGAGGCCTTCAAGGAGCTCTCGCTCATCGAACTCTCGGACTTCGTCAAGAAGTTTGAAGAGGTCTTCGAAGTAACCGCCGCCGCCCCCGTCGCCGTTGCCGCAGCACCTGCTGCTGGTGGCGCTGCTGGTGGAGCCGACGCAGCAGAAGAGAAGGACTCGTTCACGGTCGTTCTCGAGGCTGCCGGTGACAAGAAGATCCAGGTCATCAAGGAGGTCCGTGCACTCACGAACCTCGGTCTTGGTGAAGCAAAGGCACTCGTTGACGGCGCACCCGCGACCGTTCTCGAGAACGCCAACAAGGAGACCGCAGAGAAGGCTAAGGCTGTTCTCGAAGAGGCTGGCGGAACCGTCACCCTCAAGTAGTCACCGACTATTTACTCAGGGCGTCACCTTCGGGTGGCGCCCTGAGTGTTTAACCGCGTGCGTCAACGACCCAGTCAAGTCCGAGTTCGAGTAATGCGACATCCGCCGTGTAGAACGTCGTGTTCGGTGTTGTGGCTGCTTGGGCAAAAATCATGCGGTCGAAGGGGTCATGGTCGGCGAGGGACAGAAATCGGGCAATAGACCGGCTCGCAGAGTAATCAAATGGTTCAACCTCAATCCCCATCGCCGTGAACTTTTCATATAAATCGGTCATTTCAATCTTCTTGCCCAGCATCGCCTTGATCTCAAATTCGGCGAAAGTCATCGATGAGACAACGCGAGCGGAATGCTGATTGATCGCTTCGACAGTGCGGCGACTGATGAAGCGCCCGTCACGCGCCAGCCAATAGGCCACGTGCGAATCGAGAAATGCGCGACTCACAGGTCAAACGACTTGTCGCGGAACAGCGAATTGAATTCCTTGTCGAGCGCTTCCCACTCGTCCTCATCCCATCCGGGGAAGGCGTCCTTCGCAAAACCGGGAACGAGTTGGGGCAATTGAGGTTCGATCTTCACAAGTTTCAGTATCGGCTTTCCTGCACGCGCGATGACAATTTCCTCCCCAGCCTCCACTTGGGCGATGAGCTTCGAGAAGTGGGTCTTTGCGTCATGTACGTTGACTTGTTTTGCCATGCTCACAGATTACTGCGGTTAGTCGAGTTAGTCCACCATGCCTTTGGTTTGCGCTATCGCGGGCTGAGCGTGACGTTGGGAAGATCTGGTGCAGGGATTCGCCCGCCGATGTCGTCGGCAAATTCGGGGAATCGATTGCTGGCGGATTCCCAGTCGCTACGCATCGACCTAATCTCGTCGTGGTTGCGGGCGACAAAGTTCCACCACATCACGAGCCGCTCTGTGAAGGGCGTCCCGCCGAGCAGGACGATTCGGGTGTCGCCGATCGCGGCGATTGTCACCGACGTTTCGCCCGGTGCGATGAATGCGAGTTCTGTCAGCCCAGCCGTGACCCCATTCACCATCGCCTCGCCTTCGACGACGAGAACCCCGATTTCGTGGGCTTCGTCAATCGGGATGGTGATCGACAAACCAGCGGGGACAAGAACTTCCGCGCCGAACGAATCGGTGAACATCGTCGCGGGAGAGGTTGCACCCAACAGGCTGCCTGCGAACACGGTGACCGTCGCCTCGCCGATTCGAAGGACGGGCAGTTCCGCTTCGTGTTCAAACATCGGGGTCTGGTCGCGCACCGACTCGGGTAGCGCCAACCATAACTGGACGGCATGCAGCTGACCGTCTGTTCGGACAGAGATTTCGGAATGCGAAATCCCGTGACCGGCCGTCATGAAGTTAACCTGCCCCGGTTCGATCGTCTGCACTGAACCGATGGAGTCGCGATGTTGCACCCGGCCTTCGAACAACCATGTCACCGTCTGAAGTCCCGTGTGCGGGTGTGCAGCGACAACCATTCCGTCGGTCTGGGTTGTTGGTCCGAAGTGGTCGACGAAAATCCACGCACCGATTCTGCGCAGATCACGATGAGGAACAGAACGGCGCACCGAGATGTTCGTGCGTGTGGTGAGAACTACCTCGCGCGGGACGACAATCTGTGTGGTCACTGCTCGCGCAGACCCCACGCTTGTCCGTAACCACCCTCGGATTCGGGCGCAGCCATGAGGTCGAGGAACGGCTTGGCATCGAATGCCTCTGGCCCGAGGACGCCCGCGCCTGTCCACGCTCCGGTGGCCAGAAGTTCCATGGCGATGACCGGGTTGAGGGCGGTCTGCCAGACCACGCACTGACTGTCGTATTCCGCCATCGTCCAGGCGTTGTCGGACACGTGGTACAGATACACCTCGCGCGGCTTGCCGTCCTTGCCGGTTCCCGTCACCCACACGCCTGCACACGTCTTGCCCGTCATACGGGGGCCGATCGTCGCTGGGTCGGGAAGCGCGGCGGCAACCACATCACGAGGGGCAACCTCGACTGGGCCGCTCGCGCTGCGGACTCGAATCGGAGTAATTGAGTCAAGGTGCAGATTGTGCAGCGTCTTCAGGACGCCGATGAACTCGTTTCCCAGTCCGTACTTGAACGTGACGCGCTTGGCGGGCAGCCAGCGAGGCATCATGAGAACCTCTTCGTGTTCGACGTTGACGCACTCGACGGGTCCGATGCCTTCGGGGAAGTCAAACACCTCGGGTTCGCTGAACGGCTGCGTCGTGAACCAGCCCTTGTCCTTCTCCCACACAACCGGCGGGTTGAGGCACTCTTCGATCGTTGTCCAAATGCTGAAACTCGGGGCAAAGATTTCGTTGCCGTCCTCGTCGAACACCGCGAGGTTCGCGCCGTCACGAGTTCCGAGCTCATCGACCTCGCTGAACAGGTGGTCGACCGCGTACCGAGCAAACACGTTCGACAGTCCAGGCTCGACCCCGATGCCCACCAAGGCGAGTTGGCCGTCCTTCTCCCACTCGTCGGCAACGGCGAACTGCTCGTCTCCCAGCTTGACGCCGGTTTCGACGTAGGGATTTGTCGGGTGAGGCAGCGACAGGCTCATCGCCATGTCGAGGTAGTCGGCACCCGCCGCTTTTGCCCCCGCAAAGATTGACTGCACGAATTTGGGTTCGACCGCGTTCATCACGTGAGTTGCGCTGTGCTTGCGGGCGACCTCGGAGACTACCTCGGGCTTCGAGGCGTCGATCTGGTCGGCAACGAACTTCGCCGCAACGGACTCGCCGTGCTTGTCGCGGATCCAATCGATCGTCCGCTCGGCCCTTGTCGGGTCGTAATCGGTCACGATGATGGTGTCAAAGAACGAGCGGCGGGCAGCGATTTTGGCGATCGCATCGCCCACACCCCCGGCACCAACAAGCAGAATTCGCATGTGACCGACGATACTCCGCAAAGTCACGGCTCACTCGAGCCGTTGGTACCGATTGCTTAGTTGAACCATTCGGTCGGGGGACCGAGAGACACGAGAATCGTGAAGATCGCTGCGACGACCGCGAGCATCGTCACGACCAGAACGACGGGGCGAGCGATGAACCAGCGGAACAAGCGGTCGAACCAGTGAGCATCGCGCGGATCGGAAGTGGCATGTGTGCGCCAGCCACCTTCTACAAGTCCGCGGCGAATGGCTGCGCGTTCGAACGGCACGGTTGCATACGGGACGATTGCGAGGGCGATTCCGCCAACGATCCGTCCCAACTTCCAGCGTTGGTTGACGCCGACCAGTGCCGCAGTAACGCCGTACCCAAGGAACACGGCGCCGTGCGTGCCACCGACAACGGTGACCACTGCCGACGGGACCTCGACGAACACCCTGGTCAATAAGGCGCCAAGCAACAGGGTCCAGGTCACGGCCTCGGCGCTCGCAAAGAAGATGAAAAGTTTCTTGGGGGTCATGCGTCAATTCTCTCGCAAGCTAGAACCCGAGGGAAACGGGCTCGCCCCGCGGGCATAGAATAGTTAGGTTGCCTTCGGGCTTCAGGAGAATTCGCCTAGTGGCCTATGGCGCCAGCTTGGAAAGTTGGTTGGGTGCAAGCCCTCGGGGGTTCGAATCCCCCATTCTCCGCGCTCTACGAAAGTAGACGTTTCGCAATGAGACAGCGAAAAAGCCCCAGAGAGATCTGGGGCTTTTGTCGAAACACAACACGCCACAAGGCATATGTTCCCGAACTGTTGAACTATTGCTCGAGCGTCAATGCGAGGACGTACTGGCCACCGCCGGGGTTGATCTGAGTGACCAATTTCAAGTCGGGAGCAAGGCGAGACAACCGATCGAGTAGCCACTCGGATGCTTGTTGAGCGTCGCGTTCATCGGGACAGCGGGCGACGATCTCACGACCGCCCTTGGCGCGAAGGCGCTCGACGGCCTCGAAAATCGGTGACGGGTCGATGACGAACAGATCGGGTGACCAGCGAACGACTGGGGAAATCTTGCCCTTCATCGTGTTGCAACCGCGGTGGGCGAGCCGCTCGACGGCCATGACACCCTTCTTCGCCTTCGTCGAGGCGTAGGTGTCCACGCTGGGACCAAGATCGGAATTCACCGAGGCGTCGGGGTCAACGGGCTGGTCACACAACCAACACGTCCAGTTGTCTTGGGTGCCGGCCGCCGTGATGTCGCTCATAGTTTGAGGCTAAAGCATCGACGGATGGGTCCGTGGCCAACGCGGCACCTGCGCGCGACTTGGACGCCGTGTTTTTCTCTGGGAACATGGCAGAAGACAACCCAGATTGAGAGTGCAACACCGTGACCAGCAGAACGCAAATGACCGAAGAGAACGTTTTGGCCCGTTGGAAGCGACAGGTTTCCCTGTTCCTCGTCGGCCAGACAATCACCACGTTCGGTTCATACCTCGTTCAGTACGCACTTATGTGGCACCTGACGTTGGAGACGAAGTCTGGTCTCATCCTCGCGTTGGCCGCCATCTTTGGATTCCTGCCGCAGGCGATCGTGTCGGTCTTTGCCGGAGTTTGGGCGGACCGCGTCAACCGCAAGATGATGATCATCGTCTCGGACTCGGTGATTGCGCTGGCGACTCTGGGTCTGGCTTTTCTCATGCTCTCGGGCGTTGACGACCTCTGGCTCATCTTCCTTGTGATGGCGGTTCGATCGGTCGGTGCAGGCGTGCAGATGCCCGCCATCTCGGCGTTGCTTCCACAGATTGTCCCCACGGACCAGCTCATGCGGGTCAACGGCGTCAACAGCAGCATCCAGTCGTCGCTCGGGTTGCTCGCGCCCGTCGCGGCCGGTGCTGTCTACGCAAACATGTCAATCGTCGCGATCTTCTTCATCGATTTCGCCACGGCCGCCGTCGGCCTTTCGCTGCTCGCGTTGGTTGCGGTCCCCACCTTGGCCCGAGCATTAGACGGTGAGAAGCCCAGCTACTTCACCGATCTGAGCGACGGAATTCGCTACATCTTCAGCCACGAACTCGTGCGCTGGGTCATGGCTGTTTTCGGAATCGTCTTCCTGCTCATCGTTGCGCCGTCGAACCTGTCGCCCCTGATGCTGGTGAGGAACTTCGGTTCCGACGTGTGGCTGTTGACGGTTCTGGAACTGTCGTTCGGCGTGGGAATGGTTGTTGGTGGTGCGCTGATGGCGGTCTTCGCCGCGAAAACCAACCGCATCTACACAATCATCGGGACATCCGTGCTCTTTGGGCTTCTCGCCGTCACGATGGGCTTCACCACCAACCTGATCCTCTTCTACAGCCTGTTCTTCGTGATTGGCGTGGTCGTCCCCGCCTTCTCGACGTCGGCGATGACTCTCTTGCAAGAGACCGTCGAGCCCGAGCGCCAGGGACGTGTCTTTGGCTTTGTGGGAATCGTCATGTCCGTCGCAATGCCACTGGGCATGGCCGTTCTCGGACCGTTGGCGGACGTCGTTTCGGTCGAACTACTTCTGATCGTGACCGGCGCCGCGACCGTCGTGATTGCGCTGATCGCTGTCACCGTTCCTGCGGGGAAGCACGCCATCGCCGCTGCACATGCAGCGAACGGTCCTCGCGACGCCTAAACCCTCGCGAGATCAGCCGCAGATTTCCTGGCGCACTTTCTCAATTCGACGCGTCCTTGTTGCCGTCAATCATTGCCTGGAGGGCGATCTCCGCAGTTGATGCGATTGTCGCTGCTCGGCTCAGCAGCTCTTCTGCCGACTGCGAACAGAGCATGTCGAATCGATCGAGTTCACCAACCGGCAGGATCCCCGCGAGTTGCCAACACGCACCCATCGGGTCGTCGCTTAATTCGATGTCGGGACCGAACACGAGTTGCCCGAATTCGCTGATTGTGGTGAGCAGACGGCGAACCGTGGTCTCGAGATCGTCTCGCGCGGATGTGAGGCTCTCATCCCACTCCAGGTCTGGAAGGTATTCGATTTCTGCGATGGGGTAAGGGTCATCAGGCAACCATTCACGAACCATAAATCGCCGTGACCCAAAGGATTCCAGTCCAAGAAACTCATCGGTCGTGCCAATTTCCGTGACGGTTGCGATGGTGCCGACCGACATCCGACCGTCCCCACCGCCGACCTCCGAGCCGCGCGTGACGAGCGGTACACCGAACTCAGGGTTGTCTGACCCCATCAGATCACCGAGGAGCCTCAAGTACCGCTCTTCGAAAATGCGAAGGGTGAGGGGCATCGCGGGGAACAAGACGGACGAAAGCGGGAACATGGGCATGACTGTCATGGTGGTTACGCCTTCCTTCTCACAGGAACATCCTCGCGCATCGGCTATGGAGCGACGAGCGGCCCAACGACGAGAGACTCGAGTTCCCTGTTGGGTTCTCCGGCCGATCCGTGTTGGCCCATGAAACGTTTCGTCCCGTCAGTCCCGCACAACGCCTCGATAGCCGATGCACCGCCAGGGTGACGTTCCATGAAAGGCGTCATGTCGTACACGGTGCCGTCAATGATGGTCCAGCAATCATCGGGTGTCGAGTGTTGGCTGACGACTGATGCGGTGAGCGCGCCAGCGGCGGAATCGGTCGCCGCGTCCGTCGGACTTTCCGAAGCACTGGGGCTTGCCGATGCGCCAATGAGATTTGCCCACGTTGCTTCGGCACCCGAGTGCCCGACGAGGAATGTCATGACGGTGACGGCAACCGACGCGATGACGAGGATGAATCCGAGGGCCTTGCGAACCAGATCCATTCCACCCCGACGAGCAACGAACAACCATGCGACTGCGACAACCAGGAGTGCGGCGACCCACACCGGGAAGGAGTCTCCCAACTCCTCGTGCTGCTCGGTGATGCCGATCCGTTCGGAGAGCGCTTCCCCGGATTCTTTCGCGACGAAGGCAAGGGGAAGCGACACGGCGAGCAGCGCAACCAACGCGACGGCGAAACGTCGTCGGAATGCCGCATTCGCAACGGCAACAATCAATCCCACGGCTGCGAGGGGGACAAGCACGACAACGAAGTGCAGGACCAAGGGGTGCACGGGGAGCCCGCCGATGGTGTCAAAGAGTTCTTCCATAGGAATCGAACCTAGTCACCGATGCTGTGAAATTGCGCGAAAAGGGCCGAAGTCGGTCGCATATTTTCCTGAATTATGCTGGTGGTCAGCAAGTCGACACGTACCCCGAATTCGGTGAGGTTAAGCATGAACGACAAGAACAACAATTTCGATTTCCGTGCACTCGTTGACAACATCGGCGACGCGATCCGCTCGGCGGGGTCGTCGATGTCGGATTCGATTCGTCCCGCAAGCGTCTGGAGTGAATCGGGCTTGCGTAACGCGGTTCTCACAGCCCTGTTGGAGGGACCGAAGACTGGTCACGACGTCATCACCTCTATTCACGAGTCGAACGAATGGGGCATCAAGCCCTCCTCGGCAAAGGTGTACCCACTTCTCGAGAGCCTGCTTGACGAGCAACTTGTCTCGGTCGAGATGGTGAAGGACCGCAAGCGCTATTCGCTCACCACGTCGGGCAAGGCCGAAGCGAAATCGATTCCCGAGACCGAAGGCGGCTGGACCGCCCCGCAGTGGCCCGGGTTGAACGGTGAACTGACGACCGCATCGCGCCGACTTGCCAAAGTCGCGTTCGATGTCTCCCAGCACGGAACGGCCGAGCAACAAGCCGCCGCCGCAGCCGCGATCGATGAAGCGCGACTCGCAATTCACAAGATTCTCTCGGCGAAATAGCCGGTGAAAAGCCGGTACCGACGAATTCTGCGATTCGCAGCCTTCGCTCTTCTTCAAACCTGGTGGTTCGAACTTGTTCTGCCCAAGTTTGGGCTTTCGCGGTGGGTGGCATCCCGACGCATCGCGCGCTATCGCCGAATGGCTCGACGGTTCAGCGTCTTGGCATTGCGTCTCGGAGGTTTGATCATCAAGGCTGGTCAGTTCGCCTCGTCGCGTCTGGATGTGCTTCCCTCGGCGATCACTGCAGAGTTGGAGTCACTTCAGGACGCGGTGGCACCGCAAGACTTGGCGGACATTCGTGCGCTTATTGAGCGCGAACTCGCACTGAACCTCGATGTCGCATTCGACCGTTTCGATTCCACCCCGATTGCATCGGCGTCTCTCGGTCAGGCCTATCGCGCTTCGCTCGCGCCCGGTCTTGCGAGTGATTTTGGCATGACGGACGTCGTCGTCAAGGTTCTTCGGCCGGGCATCGAGGAAATTGTCGATGTTGACCTGCGCGCTCTCCGGCGAATCGGGTCCTGGCTCGCACGCATCAAACTCGTGTCACGACGCACCGATGCGCCGGCACTGGTCGAAGAATTCGCGGCCGTCAGCCTCGCTGAAATTGATTATCGACACGAAGCGGGGAACCTCGAGAGGTTCCGCGACAACTTCGCCGGCGACAATCGTGTGACGGTCCCGGAAGTCGTGTGGGAGCGATCGTCAACCCGCGTGCTTACTCTCCAAGATGTGTCAGCCATCAAGATCAGCGACGTCGATTCCTTGATCAGCGCGGGGATCGACCCCAACGCCGTCGCCGCCGAACTTGCTCGTGTCACGTTTGACCAAATCTTCAACCACGGCTTTTTCCACGCCGACCCGCACCCCGGCAACATTTTCATCACACCGTCCAAGCCAGGTTCGGATTTCCCGTTCGCGTTGACCTACATCGATTTCGGGATGATGGGCGAAATCAGTGATGAGTTGCGAGAAGGGCTTCAGCGGTTCATCTTCGCGCTCGTTGCGCGAGACGCCCGGGGCTGCGTCGAAGCCATGCAACGACTGCGGGTGCTGTTGCCGAGTGCGGATGCCATCGAACTGGAACGAGCAATCGCGGCCGTGTTCGATCGGTTTGGTGGCGTCGGCGTTGCCGAGATCACCCAGACGGACCCGAAAGTGTTCCGCGAGCTCGCGATCGAATTCAGTGACCTGCTCCGCACGCTTCCGTTCCAACTCCCCGAAGACTTCCTTCTGCTGCTCCGCTCGATCTCACTGATTTCCGGAGTCACGAGCGCGCTCAATCGAGACTTCAACATGTGGGACGCGGTCGACCCGTTTGCTCGCATGCTCCTCAACGGAGGCGGTTCGTCAACGCTCAACGCCGTCGGACGCGAAGTTGTCGAATTCCTGTCGACGCTTGCGAAATTGCCCAGGCGGCTTGACGCGACCTTGACCCGGTTGGATCAGGGGCTGGTCGCGGTTCGGGTTCCCGAACTTGAGAAGAGCGTCAGGCGCTTGGATCGCAGTACGAGGCGAATTCCGTTTGCCATCATCGCGGCGACGCTGATCCTGGGAGGAATTGCGCTGAGAATTACGGGCGACGAACTCGGCAACGTCCTCTTGATTGCAAGCGTTCCCTTGGCAGCGCACGCGATGGGGCTGTTCCGACTCCCCTAATCCCGGCCAGCCCGCACGCGTGAGTTGTATATCGGCAGAACACTCTTGTATTCAGGGATAATTGTGTGAGGAGAGAGTGAGGGAAACAAATGGCTGACACGTTTAGCAAGGAAGAAAAAGCGGCAATGCGCGCCGCAGCGGCTGAGCGTCGTCGTAAGTTCACTCCCGAACAGCACAAGCAGGAAGTGCTCGAGAACATTGAGTCGATGGACCCCGGTGACCGTGCGATTGCGCAGCGGGTCTACGACATCGTGATGAAGGCCGCCCCGGAACTGGCGCCCAAGACGTGGTACGGAATGCCTGCCTTCTATAAGGACGGCAAGAACATCTGCTTCTTCCAGGCATCAGGAAAATTCAAGGTTCGATACTGCACCTTTGGTTTCGATGTCGCGGCGACTCTCGACGACGGCGAAATGTGGCCGACGGGATTTGCGCTCCTCGAAGTGACCCCGGCGGTCGAGAAGCGAATCACCGAACTGGTGAAGCGCGCAGTTCGGTAAAGGGGCGGGGCTAAACTTCACAGAGAAGCGCCCCCCAACAGAATTGAGAATTGTGGCTACGTCACGCAACCGTTGGATCGGTCTGATCTTCGTATCGATGTCCATCTCCTTGGTCATCATCGACGGAACGATCGTCAACACCATCTTCCCGTAGCTCATTTCGGACCTCTCCCTGACCTCGACCGAGGTTCAGTGGGTCCAAGAGAGCTACGTCCTCGTTTTCGCCTCGCTGTTGCTCGTGTGGGGTTCTCTCGCCGATCGAATCGGCCGCAAACTTCTGCTCATGATCGGTATCGCGATTTTCGTCGTGGCGTCGATGTGGGCTGGACTGACCGACTCCGCTGAAATTCTCATTCTTGCGCGAGTGATTCAGGGCATCGGTGGCGCGATGGTTCTTCCGACTACTCTCTCGCTCGTCAACGCCAACTTCGAAGGCAAGGAACGCGGAATCGCGTTCGCAGTGTGGGGTTCCACCATCGGTGGAATGGTCGCCGTTGGGCCGGTTCTCGGCGGATGGCTCGCGACCGATTTCTCATGGCGTTGGGCGTTCTTCATCAACGCGCCTCTCGGGGCACTCATCCTCGTCGGTCTCGCCATCTACATCGCCGAATCCAAAGTCGCTCAGCGAGCCGGCGGAATCGACATCGTCGGCGCGGCGATCTCGGTCGTGATGTTCTCGACGTTCGTCTTCGCACTCATCGAGGGTCGCGTGTATGGATGGTGGGAAATCAACACCAAGAACCAGTTCGTCATCGGTGACTTCGAGTGGCCGACGACCGGAATCTCGGTCATCCCCGTCTCGTTCGCGATTGCACTCGTCTCGACGATCCTGTTTGTCGTGTGGGAAAAGCGACGCGAAAGCCAGCACAAGAACGTCTTGCTTGACCTGCAGCTTTTCAACATCGCTTCGTTCCGAAATGGTTCCATCGCGGCCGCCATCATCTCGATGGGTGAATTCGGAATCCTCTTCGCCATTCCGCTTTGGCTGCAGAACGTCATCGGGCTCAGCCCGATCTCGTCCGGTTTGGTTCTCCTCTGGCTCGCCGGTGGTGCGTTCGTCGCATCGGGTGTCGGAGGCGCTCTCAGCGGTCGCCTTCCGGTCGCGCGTGCCGTTCAAATCGGTGTTCTTCTCGAACTGACGGGTGTCGCGGGAGTCGCCGTGTTCGCATCGCCCGAAGCCGGCTGGGGAATCATTGCCCCGTTCCTCTTCATCTACGGAATCGGTATCGGTCTGGCTACCGCACAGTTGACCGGCGTCATCATGGTCGAAGTTCCGCCGCAGCAGATCGGACAGGCTTCCGGTTCGCAGTCAACCGTTCGTCAGATCGGTTCGGCCATGGGAATCGCGGTCCTCGGAACGCTTCTGTTCACGGGAACGCAGACGTCACTCGAATCGAAGTTGTCCGCGACGGACATCCCTGCGGACCAGCAAACGCTCATTGTGGATGCCGTTGTCGATTCCGCCGGCTCCGCCATTCCGGGAATTTCTGATGCATTGGTTGCTAACCGCGTCCCACAGGACATCGCCGACAGCATTCAGGTCGACGCTGGCGAGGCGTTCACGGACGGCGCGAAGTTGGCCGCCTGGTCAGCCGCGGTCTTCTTGCTCCTCGGCTTCGCGTCCACCTTCAACCTCGGTGCACGGAAAGAGAAGAAGCAGAAGGCCTAACGCGTCTGCCGTGAACGCAGGCTCACTGCGTAAGCGACTCCAACCGCCACGAGTGCAAGTGCCCCGAGGGGAGCGAGCGCATCTGACACGCCCGTCTCGGCCAATTCATTTTCCGCTGGCACGGGCTCGTCGTCTTCGGTAATCGTGAAGGTAACGGAGGTTTGGAAGCCGTTGTAGTACTCGGAACCACTAACTGCCGTCGAACTGACTGTGAACTCGTTCCCGTCGATCGCGGGGGCGTCAGCGTCGAGTGATGCGGTCACAGTGACAGGCTGAAACCATGCGGTCGAGTCGATGGTGACCACGGCTGGGTCAAAGCTAAACCCGTCGGGCAGGTCGTTCGACAGATTCAGGACCAATTCGCACGGGTCCGCTTCGATGCAGATCATTGGCTCGTCAAGGCTGATGGTGACGGTCGTAGACTCACCGCGCGTGAGGCTCGCAGGGTCCGGGCTCAGTGCGATTCGACCATTGATTGCATGGGCAGGCGACGCCATGAGCGCCAGTGCCCCTGCGATGGAGACTGTCGCAATTACTGTTGCGGGTGATCGATTCATGAAATCAGACTAGTGAGAGTTCTCGGAGGCGCGTCAGTGCGCGAGCTTGCCTTCGAGTTTGGCGCCCTCAACGTCGACATCTGGAAGTAGACGGTCGATCCACTTCGGCAGCCACCACGCCTTGTCGCCGAGAAGCGTTAGGGCGGCGGGGACGAGCATCAGTCGCACGATGAACGCGTCGATGAGAACGCCGACCGCGAGACCAAACCCGACGGGTTGAATCATGGTTGTGTGGCTGAAGATGAACCCACCGAACACCGAAATCATGATGATCGCGGCGGCAATCACGACGGAACGGCTGAGGTGGATTCCGAAGTTGACGGACTCGCGCGCTGTCTTGCCGTGAACGAATGCTTCACGCATTCCCGAGGCGAGGAACAACTGGTAGTCCATCGCCAGACCGAACAGGATTCCGATCAGGATCGTCGGCAAGAACGACAGGATTGGCGCCGGATCGTGGATGCCGAACAACTGGCTCAACCAACCCCACTGGAACACGGCGACGGTGGCACCGAGAGTGGCGAAGACGGTCAGAAGGAACCCGAGGCTCGCGATGACGGGCACTGCGATCGAACGGAAGACGAGCATCATGAGCAACAGGGACAGTCCGATGACCGTGACGAGATAGAGCGGCAGTGCATCGCCCAGTTTGTTGGAAACGTCGATGTTGATCGCCGCGAGGCCGGTCAGTTCGACGTGTGCACCGGTCTCCGCAAGTATCTCGTCATCCAGCGCACGGACATCGTTGACGACCTGCGCGGTCGAGATCGAGTTGGGGCCTTCCGCGGGAATCACGCGGAACACGACCGACGTGCGGTCGCTCGAAATCCCGCCGGGGAGAGCGACGTCGACGTTGTCGACACTCATCAGTTTCTCGACAATGGCGGCCTGGAATTCAACTTCATCGTCTGTGGAAATCGCCGACGGCGACTCGGTCACCACGATGAGAGCGCCGTTCACACCTTCACCGAATGCCTCAGCAGTGAGCATGTACGACTTGTATCCAGCCGAATCGAGCGGTTCCGACTTGCCGTCGGGCAGCCCGAGACGCATGCTTCCGAACGGGATAGACGCGACCGCAAGCAGGCTGACGGTGGCGACAAGCGTCACCCACGGGCGACGCGTCGCGAAAACGGGAGCCGTGCTGACGACCTCAGCCGACGCCTTCGAGTCCTTGCGTTCGCTCAACGCGCGACGTTCCTTCTTCGACAGAATTCGCATCCCGATACGAGAGAGCATGGCGGGGGTGAGGGTCAAGGCGATGAGCACGGCGAACAGAATCGCCATCGCACCCATCGTTCCCATGACGCCCAGGAATCCGATTCCCGTCAAGTTGAGTGCGGCAAGCGCGATCATGACGGTGAGCCCCGCGAACACGACCGAGTTACCGGAAGTTCCGTTGGCCAGTGCGATCGAGTCGGCCGGGTTCATTCCCGACTTCAGTTGGCGACGGTGACGGTTGATGATGAAGAGCGCGTAGTCAATGCCGACGGCTAGTCCGAGCATCACGCCGAGGATCGGTGTGGTGGAGGTGAACTCCCACACGGCCGAGAGCGCAAACGTGATTGCGCCCGAGATTCCGACGCCGATGAGCGCGCCGAACACGGGAAGGCCGGCGCCGACGAGGGTGCCGAGCATGACGAACAGCGTCACCGCGGCGACGGCAAGACCGATGAGTTCACCCGGCCCCAGCAGCGAGTCGAGCGAGCGGAGCAATTCCTGCGAGACCTCGACACGGAGGTTCTCCGACTGAATCGCAGTGAGTTCCGTTGCAACACCAATGCGGTTGTCTGCTTCGACCTCGGAAATCGGGGTCTCGAACAGAATCGTCGCAATCGCGGTCGACCCGTCAGCTGACACGAGACGGAATCCCTTTGCCGCGTTGATCAGAGTCTGTGCCGGTGCGATGTCGGCTGCCTGAAGGTCCAGCTCGGCCTGTCCGTCGTTGAGTTCAACAACGGCAGCGTCGAGGTCCTTTTCGCCCTGTCGGATTTCGCGCTGCCCGACTTCGATCTGCCACCACGCGGCTTGAATCTTCTTCTTGCCCGCTGCGACTTCGGCCTTCTTGCCGTCGATTACCGCGAGACCCGCTGTGACCTGTGCCAGTCCGCCCTGCGCTTCGGCGAGTTGATCGGCAGGCGCTGCGTCACCCAGGGCGAGCAACTGCGCAACGACACCCTCGAGGTGACTCTTGGTCGCGAGGGCGATGTCCTCTTGGCGAATCAGCTCCTTTTCGCCAGCGAGAAGTGTCTTTTCGTTTGCGGCCAACTCGGTGATGCCTGCGGCCAAATCTTTTTGCGCGGTCGCCAACTTGTCCCGACCGGCATCAATGTCACGTCGACCCTTGTCAATCTTCGCCTGCGCCGCAGCGATTTTGTCGGGCGCCTGCGAGAGTTCGTCACGCTGGTCGTTCAGCTCCGCCTGGGCGGTGAACGGGTTGATGGACTCGCTCACGGCGGGCAGCCCGTCAACCGCCGCGAGAGCATCGGCGATCTGCGCCTTCTCTGCTTCGGTGAAGGGCAAGCCGTTTTCGGTGTGGAAGATGACCTGGCCGGTTCCGCGGCTCGCGTCGGGGAACGACGACTGAAGTTTGTCGATTGTCTTCTGTGCGGGGACACCGTCGATGGTCATCGCCGTCGTGAAGACGCCACCCGACGTTGCAGCGGCGCCGGCAGCTAGACCGAACACGGCAAGCCACCCGATGATCACAACCCACGCGCGTCGAGAAGCGAACTGGCCGAGCAAGTACAAGATCTGAGACATGATTTCCTGACAACGGGTCGTGAGTGGGTACACCGTTGCTTCTATTTTCGCACCTGCCGACGGTGCCCATCACCACGAGGAAATGTTGGGGACAGCCCGACGGGACTAGCGTGGAGTCGTGACTTACGACGTCGACGGACTTACCACCGCAGAGGTGAACGAGCGCCTCGCGGCGGGTCTCGTCAACACCCAGAAGATGGACCCCAGCCGCAGTCTGTCGAGCATTCTGCGGGGAAACATCGTCAACCTCTTCAATGGCGTCGTCGGCGGAAGTTTCCTTCTGCTCATCCTCGTCGGGCAGTGGAAAGACTCGCTCTTCGGATTTGCCCTCCTCACCAACCTGCTGATTGGCATCGTCCAAGAGGTCTCCGCCAAACGGACGCTCGACCGTCTCGCGCTTCTCAACCAGCCACTCGCCAGAGTTCGTCGCAACGGTGAGACCGTCGACATCCGGCTGGAACTCGTCGTTCTCGACGACCTATTGGAACTTCGCGCGGGTGACCAAATCCTCGCCGACGGAACAGTTCTGTCCTCGACGGGTCTCGAAGTCGACGAATCCCTGCTCACCGGTGAATCAGAGTCGGTCATCAAGCGAGCAAACGACACCGTCCTTTCGGGGTGTGGCGTCATCGCGGGTTCAGCACTCGTGCACGTGACGGCGGTCGGTCTCGACACCTACGCCAGCCGAATTACCGTCGAGGCAAGGCGCTTTTCGCTCGTCAACAGTGAACTTCGAAACTCGCTCAACAGGTTGATCAAGTGGGTGACGTGGGCTCTGATCCCGCTCATGCTCATCATCGTGAACGGCCAGGTGCAAACCGTCGGCGGCTGGGCCGACATCACGGGCGACGGCTGGACGGACGTCATCGTCAAGTCGACTTCGTCGATTGTGGCGATGGTCCCGCAGGGGCTCGTGCTCATCACGTCGATTGCGTTCGCGCTGGCGGCCGTCAAGTTGACCCGCAAGCGCGTTCTGCTGCAGGAGTTGTATTCGGTCGAGGGGCTTGCTCGCGTGGACATCCTGTGTTGTGACAAGACGGGGACAATCACCGACGGCGAGATTGCGTTCGACGCGTTCCACGAAATCCAGGCTCCGCCTGTCGGAGCGCAGTCGGCGATGGTCATTTTGGGTCTCTTCGCTCACGACGCCAACGCCAACAGCACCGCGACCGCGTTGCGCAAGGGATTCGACCACATTCCCGTTCCCGTGGACTCGTCCATCGCGTTTTCGTCCGTCCGCAAATGGTCGTCGGTCACGATGGGCAGGCACACGTGGGTGTTCGGCGCCCCCGACATAGTGTTCGATTCCTCGCAGGCGCACGCGTTTGCGCGAAGCCGAGCGATGGAACTCGCCGAGGACGGACTTCGGACCCTCGCCCTCGCCGTGTCCGTCGACGGAGTCGCGACCGAGTCGTCTCTGCCGGGGAACCTGCAGCCCGTTGCGCTTGTCACCTTCAGCGAACGCGTCCGCGATGATGCTCGCGACACCCTCGCCTATTTCCGTGAACAGGGCGTGGACATCCGCATCATTTCGGGCGACAACCCCGCAACGGTCGCCGCAGTCGCACGTCGCGCTGGACTCGACGTCGGCGACGCGATCGACGCCCGCACCCTTCCCACCGAGATCGAGGCGCTCGCGGAAATTCTCGAAACCCACCGCGTGTTCGGTCGCGTGACCCCTGAACAGAAGAAGCTCATGATGGCGGCGATGCAGTCGCGCGGGCACGTCGTGGCGATGGTGGGCGACGGCGTGAACGACGCACTCGCTCTCAAGCACGCCGACCTGGGAATCGCGATGGGGTCAGGGGCGGCTGCGACCAAGGCCGTGTCCAACCTCATCCTGCTCGACGGGCGCTTCTCGTCGCTTCCCGGTGTCGTCGACGAGGGCCGCAAGGTTATCGCCAACATCGAACGACTCTCTCGCTTGTTCTTGACCAAAACCGTCTGGGCGATGATTCTCGCTGCCGTCTTTGGGCTCTCGCTCGTGTCATTCCCCTTCGAGCCTCGTCAACTGTCGGCCATCGACTCGTTCACGATTGGCGTTCCCTCGTTCCTGCTCGCACTCCTGGCGAACTCGCGGCGATACGAGCCCGGTTTCCTTCGACGGGCGCTCGCGTTCTGTGTTCCCGCCGGTGTCATCACCGCGCTGACGGTTCTCGCCGTCGACTTCTCCATCCGCGCAGACGGGACGTGGGCGCTCGCTGAATCACAAACCGCCATCGCCCTGCTGTTGGGGATGACCGGGCTGTGGGTCTTGACGACTCTCTCGTCACCACTCTCGCCTGCACGAGTCGGCATCCTCGTCGGGATGGTTGCCATTTCCGCCGGCGTGTTCCTCAACCCACCCATCGCCGACTTCTTCGGATTCGCGACACTGTCACTCGACCGATTCGGGACCGTCTTTCTTGCTGGGCTTGCGGCGAACGCCCTCATCGCCGTCGTCTCGCGAATCGTCGAGCGCCGGGTCGCGAACACCTCGGTTCGATAGACTCGTCAGGTTGCGCGGGTAACCCGCGACCCACCACCACACCGCAAGGGATTCGCCATGTCTGAGTTCACGTTCCTCAAGGGAGACGCCAATTGGTGGCGTCAGGCCGTCGTCTATCAGATCTACCCTCGATCGTTCAAGGACGCCAACGGTGACGGCATCGGTGACCTCCGCGGAATCATCTCGAAGGTCCCGTACCTCTCGAGCCTCGGCGTTGACGCGGTGTGGATGAGCCCGTTCTACCCTTCGGCGCTCGCCGACGGAGGATATGACGTTGACGACTATCGCGACATCGACCCCCGCATCGGGACGCTCGCCGAGTTCGACGAGCTGATTGACGAACTTCACAAGGCCAACATTCGCCTCATCGCGGACATCGTCCCCAACCACAGCGGCTCTGGGCACGTGTGGTTCCAAGAAGCACTCAAGGCTGCTCCGGGTTCGCCCGAGCGCGACCGCTACATCTTCCGCGACGGCAAGGGCGAGAACGGCGAGATTCGCCCGAGCGAGTTGTCGAGCCACTTCGGCCCCACCGCGTGGACGCGCGTGACCGAGCCAGACGGAACTTCCGGTCAGTGGTACATGCACTTGTTCGCGTCGGAACAGCCCGACTGGAACTGGGACAACCCCGAAGTTCGCGCCGATTTCGAGAAGACAATCCGTTTCTGGTGCGACCGTGGTGTCGACGGCTTCCGAGTTGACGTAGCACATGCACTCATCAAGGACCTCGCCGACGGGCACTTGCCCGAGCGCACCTCGTACGACGTCACCGCGATGAAGGACGACGGAACCGACGACTTGTTCGACCGTGACGACGTTCACGAGATCTACGCCTCGTGGCGTCGCATCTTCAACGAATACGACCCGCCGCGCATGGGCGTCGCCGAAGCGTGGGTTCACGCGAACCGTCGTCCTCCCTACGCAAGCGAAAACGGCCTTGGCCAAAGCTTCAATTTCGACATGCTCGGTGCCGGTTGGGACGCCAAGGAAGTCAAGCGAATCGCGACGTACAACCTCAGCGCAGCCCAGGCGTCGGGCAGCAGCACGACGTGGGTTCAGGACAACCACGACGTCATTCGTCACGTCACCCGCTTTGGTCTTCCCGAGGTCACGAACCTGTTCGAGTGGTACGGCAAGAACCGCTTCACGGCCCAGGTCGATTTGGCGCTCGGAACCGCGCGCGCGAACGCGTTCACCGCGATGCTTCTCGCCCTCCCCGGCTCGACCTACATCTACCAGGGAGAAGAACTCGGGCTTCCCGAAGTTCTCGACATCCCCGCTGAGGCGATGCAGGACCCGCAGTTCTTCCGAAACCCCGATCTCGGGCTCAGCCGTGACGGCTGCCGTGTCCCACTTCCGTGGGAGCGCGTCGGTTCGTCCTTCGGCTTCGGGTCGAACGGTTCGCACCTTCCCCAGCCCGCGTGGTTCGGCGGGTACTCGGTCGAAGCGGAGGACGGCGTCGACGGATCAAACCTCGAGTTCTACCGCCGCGCGTTGCACGTTCGCCGTGGATTGATGACGGACGAGTCGGTCTCGTGGAAGAACCACTTCTTCAACTCGAAAATCGTGCACTTCCAGCGCGCCAACGGGTGGCAGTCGATTACGAACTTCGGTGACAAGCCCGTCGCACTGCCGAAGGGCCAGGTCGTCCTGAAGAGCCAGGAACTTGTTGGCGGCAAACTCGGCCCCAACACGACGGCGTGGGTCATCGATGCTCCCGGTCGGATCAGCGACGACGATGGAACGTTCATCCTCCTCGCGGGAGCCTCGGCGGCAACGTTTGCCTCCACTGTTGACACCGGTTCGTTCGGCGACGGCGGCTTCGGTGGCGATGGCGGCGCAGCAGCAGGCTGACGTACAATTGCGGTAGCCCCTCGCGTGGCGCCACCCAGGCCAACTCCTCCAGGACGGAAACGTAGCAAAGGTAACCCGGCTCTGGCGGGTGCGCGAGGGGTCTTCCTCGTTAACGGCCCTTCGCCCGCTCTCCCGACCATTTCCAGGTTCTAGGCTGGACACGTGGCAACGAGCATTTACATCACGAGCGCCGAGGACAACTCGGGTAAGTCAACGGTCGCGCTCGGTGTCATGGATCGACTGCAGGCTCAGGGCAAGAAGGTCGGCGTCTTTCGACCGATCACCACGCCCGCCGGCGCCAAGGATTACGTTCTGGAATCACTTCTCGCACACGATTCCGTCGAATTGTCGATTGACGAGTGCATCGGTGTTTCCTACGACGACGTGCATTCCGACCAGGACGCTGCACTCGCGACCATCGTCGAACGCTTCAATCAAATGGAGCACGCGTGTGATGCCGTTGTCATCATCGGTTCTGACTATTCGGATGTCGCAAGCCCCACCGAACTGTCATTCAACGCCCGCATCGCAGCAAACTTGGGTGCGCCCGTGCTCGTCGTGTTGCGCGGTCGCGGTTCGGCCGGCCGCTCAAAGGGTGGTCTCGTCGAGCAACCGGCCCGCCCGGTCAAGGACCTCATCAACCTCGTCGACATGGCACTTCCCGAACTCGACAAGGAACACGCGACCCTGTTCGGTGTCATCGCCAACCGCGTCGAACCCTCCGATGTCGCCGAGATCACGGCGGCCCTGTCCACATCGGTGCCGAACGGATTTGTCGGTGCGATTCCGGAGAACGAATTCCTCATCGCGCCAACTCTCGAACGGGTGATGGAATCCATCGACGGTCGATTGATTCACGGCGACGCCACGTTGATGAAGCGCGAAGTGCTGCACGCCAAGGTCGCCGCCATGAATGTCGAGAACGTCATCTCGCGCCTGCGTGAGGGCGAAGTCGTCCTCGTTCCTTCAGACCGATCAGAAATTCTGCTTGCAGTCCTTTCCGCGCACGAATCGGACACCTTCCCGTCTCTCGCGGGAATCGTTCTCTATGGCGGATACCCGACGCCGGAAGCGGTCTGGCGACTTGTCGTTGGGATGAACTCGTCCCTGCCGATCATCGAAGCGCCGTCGACGACATACGAAACGGTCATGGGTGTCATGGAGACGCGGTCGCGGTTTGCCGCCGACTCACAGCGCAAGTACGACACCGCGCTCTCACTGTTCGAGGTAAACATCGACTCAGCAGCACTTCTGCAGCGACTCAATGTCGCGCGTGCTGACGTCGTCACCCCATTGATGTTCGAGTACGACCTGCTGGATCGCGCACGCGCCCACCAGAAGCACATCGTTTTGCCCGAGGGCGATGACGACCGAATCCTTCGTGCAGCGGCCACACTGCTGGCGCGCAAGGTCGTCTCGCTGACGATTCTGGGCGACGAGAACGACGTTCGCGCGCGTGCCAAAGAACTCGGCGTCGACATTTCCAGCGCAGCCGTCATTAGCCCCAAAGCCAGCGAGTACGACGAGCGGTTTGCCGAAGAATACGCGCGCCTGCGTGCGCACAAGGGCGTCACCGTCGAACAAGCCCGCGAGACCATCACCGACGTCAGCTACTTCGGCACGATGATGGTCCACCTCGGACTTGCTGACGGAATGGTGTCGGGCGCCGCACACACCACGGCCCACACCATCAAGCCGTCCTTCGAAATCATCAAGACCAAGCCGGGCACGTCCGTCGTTTCGAGCGTCTTCCTCATGGCGCTCGCCGATCGAGTCCTCGTCTACGGTGACTGTGCCGTGATTCCCGACCCCACGGCAGACCAACTCGCTGACATTGCAATTTCGTCTGCGGCGACCGCTCGACAATTCGACATCGAACCTCGCGTGGCAATGCTCTCGTACTCGACGGGAACCTCCGGTTCGGGCGATGACGTCGAAAAGGTTCGTGCCGCGACCGAACTCGTCCGCCAGCGTCAACCCGACCTTCTCGTCGAGGGACCGATTCAGTACGACGCCGCTGCTGAACCCAGTGTTGCCGCGACAAAGATGCCGAATTCACCCGTCGCTGGCCGTGCAACCGTGTTCATCTTCCCTGACCTCAACACCGGCAACAACACCTACAAGGCCGTGCAGCGCTCGGCTGGCGCGGTGGCAATTGGGCCAGTCCTGCAGGGTCTCAACAAGCCGGTTAACGACCTGTCGCGCGGCGCTCTCGTCAGCGACATCATCAACACCGTCGCCATCACCGCGATTCAGGCACAGGACAACGCGTGAGCCGCGCCTTCGTCGTCAATTCCGGTTCATCGTCAATCAAGTACCAACTGATTGACCTGTCCTCGAACGAGTCCGTGTTGTCAGGACTCGTCGAGCGCATCGGCGAACCGGGCGGTGGGGCCGTCAATCACACCGAAGGGTTGCGTTCCGTCCTCGATCAACTCGGCGACGATGCCAACATCTCGGTCGTCGGTCACCGCGTGGTTCACGGCGGGGACATCTTTAACGAGGCAACCGTCATCACAGACGACGTGCTTCGCGACATCGAATCACTGTCTCCGCTGGCGCCTCTGCACAACCCCGCCAACGTCGAAGGAATTCGCGCCGCTCGCGAGGTCCTCGGCTTTGTCCCCCACGTCGCGGTGTTCGACACGGCGTTCCACCACACGATGCCGGCCGAGGCCTTCACCTATGCCATCGATTCCGACGTCGCTCGAGAATTCGGGGTGCGCAAGTACGGGTTCCACGGGACCAGCGTTCGATATGTGTCTGAACGGGCCGCAGAATTCCTGGGCCAAACCCCCGAGAACACGAACCTCATCGTGCTGCACCTGGGGAACGGGTCGAGCGTCACCGCCGTTCACGGTGGCCGTTCGGTTGACACGTCGATGGGGTTGACCCCGCTGCAGGGGCTTGTCATGGGAACCCGTTCGGGTGACATCGACGCGTCTGTCGTGACTCACCTTCACCGCGTAGCTGACATGAGCATCGACGAGATCGATGACCTGCTCAACAAGCGCAGCGGTCTGGTTGGGCTCACGGGGATGGCCGACATGCGCGACATCGAGAGTGCCGTCGCCAAGGGGGACGAGCGCGCCCGCGTCGGACTCGGCGTATGGCGTCACCGGATTCGTCACTACCTTGGCGCGTATATCGCGCA
The DNA here is from genome assembly GCA_964637095.1 of uncultured Gulosibacter sp. Taxonomy (GTDB): domain Bacteria; phylum Actinomycetota; class Actinomycetes; order Actinomycetales; family Microbacteriaceae; genus MWH-TA3. The sequence continues at coordinate 96,036 of CAZWTW010000001.1, read as the reverse complement.
ACTCGGCCGTGTCGACGCGATTGTGTTCACCGCCGGCATCGGCGAAAACTCCGCCCTGCTTCGTGAGCTGACCTGCCAAGGGCTCGAGCACCTCGGGATTGACCTCGATTCGGCCCGCAACGAGGTCCGTTCACGCGAACCGCGCGACATCGCGACCGATTCGTCACCGATTCGCGTGCTCGTCGTGCCGACGAACGAGGAACTCGAGATCGCACGTCAGGCGCTCGCCGCCCTCTGACCCTCGCGCCGCCCACGAATGGGGGTGCTGACGGGTAATCTCAAAGGGTGGCAGTCGCTCTTTATCGTCGTTACCGACCCGAATCGTTCGAAGAACTCATCGGGCAGGCTCAGGTAACCGATCCGTTGCGCGCCGCACTGCGCAACAACCGCGTCAATCACGCGTATCTTTTCAGTGGCCCGCGTGGGTGTGGAAAGACGACGTCCGCCAGAATCCTCGCGCGCTGTCTCAACTGCGCAGAGGGCCCGACCGACACCCCGTGCGGAAAGTGCCCGTCGTGCGTCGAGCTCAGCCGTGACGGTTCGGGGTCGATCGACGTCATCGAAATCGACGCTGCCAGCCACAACGGTGTCGACGACGCCCGTGACTTGCGCGAACGAGCCGGCTTCGCACCGTCGCGCGACCGGTACAAGATTTACATCCTCGACGAAGCTCACATGGTCACGTCTCAGGGATTCAACGCACTTCTCAAGATCGTCGAGGAACCACCGGAGCACGTCAAGTTCATCTTCGCGACGACCGAACCCGACAAGGTCATCGGCACGATTCGCTCGCGAACCCACCACTACCCGTTCCGCTTGGTTCCCCCCGCGGTCATGCTCGAATACGTCACGGAACTGTGTACCCAGGAAAAAGTGACAGTCGAGGACGGCGTTCTGCCACTCGTGATCCGCGCCGGCGGTGGCTCGGTGCGTGACACCCTGTCGTTGCTCGACCAGATCATCGCCGGGTCGGACGACGGCCATGTCACCCGTGACCGCACCAACAATCTGCTCGGTTACACACCCAACGAACTGCTCGACGAATGTATTGACGCGATTGGCCGAAACGATGCCGCGCTCGCCTTTGCCGTTGTTGATCGAATTATTCAGACCGGGAACGACCCTCGTCGATTCGTCGAGGACGTTCTTGAACGATTCCGTGACCTCGTCATCGTCGACGCGACGGGCGACGGCGCACACGCGGTGTTGCGCGGCGTCCCCACGGACGAGATCGAACGCATGACGGGACTCGCGGCGCTCTACGGAGCATCCGCACTGTCGCGGGCCGCCGATGTGGTGAACGAAGCTCTGTCCAACATGACGGGAACCACTCCGCCGCGAATTCATCTCGAACTGATGGTCGCCCGACTGTTGGTTGACGGTGGTGAACCGGTTCAGGCCGCCGAACGACCAGCCCGTGTCGTCGCCCCAGCGAAGGCGCCTGCCGCAGCCACCGCGCCACCGGCTGCCCCAGCAGCAGCCCCTGTCGCCGCCCCCGTGAAGGAAACCCCGGCCGCCGTTGCACCCGCGGCACCGGCAGCAGAGACGGGCAGCCTCGACGAACTCGTCGACATGTGGCCCGACGTACTCGAAGAACTCAAGTCGAACCCCGCCGTGTGGGTTGTTGTCAACGCGGCAACCCCGACGGCTCTGACGGACGACATCCTGACGCTCGAGTTCGCTGATCAAATGTTCCTCGACCGATTCAAGGAACAACCAGCAAGCGGCAAGGCTGTTTTCGAAGAACTTCGCGAAGTCATTCTTGGCGCACTCGGTGTTCGTTTCCGTTTCGTTCCCCGCGTCGGTCTGGGCGCAGGACCCGTGACGGCACAGACCCCGCGTGTAGCAACGCCCGAAACCAACCCGTTCATGCAGGTCGCCGCGGCGGCCGCGGCTGAACGCTCGAGCGAGCCAGCCGGTGAAGTGGCCGATCGCCAACAGGCCGCGCAGGCAGAAAAAGCCGAGAAGTCGGAAGAATCCGAGAAGTCGGAGAAACCAGCCAAAGCGGCGAAGGCTGCCGAGCCCGTCAACCCCGACGATGAAAAGCGTGGCGAGTCCGTCATTCGCGATCTCCTCGGCGCAACACTCGTCGCGACAATCGACAGTGGCACGGCGCCTGAACCGGCGGCTTCCGACGATGACGCGGCGCGACCCTCGCTCTTCGACGACGAGTCCTCTTCGGACGACTGACGATGTACGACGGAATTCTTCAAGAACTCATCGACGAGTTCGGCCGTTTGCCCGGAGTCGGCCCCAAATCTGCCCAACGCATCGCTTTTCACGTCATTCAGACCGAGGCGTATGACCCCAAACGCCTCGCCGAGTTGCTCGCGACGATTCGCGATGTCGTCAAGTTCTGTGCGGTGTGCGGGAATATCTCGCAAGAAGAGGAATGCAGCATTTGCCGCGACCCAAGGCGTACGCGTGACACCATCTGTGTCGTCGAAGAAGCCAAGGACGTCGTCGCGATCGAGCGCACCCGCCAATTCCGTGGCCTGTATCACGTGCTTGGCGGAGCGATCTCGCCGATCGACGGCATTGGCCCAGACCAACTCCGCATCGGTTCGTTGCTCGAGCGGCTTCGTGACACGAGCATCATCGAAATCATCCTCGCGACCGACCCGAACGTCGAGGGCGAAGCCACGGCGACCTATCTCATCCGACTTCTCGAGCCGCTGGGGATCCGCATCACGCGTCTCGCGAGCGGCCTGCCGGTCGGCGGCGACCTCGAATATGCCGACGAAGTAACCCTTGGTCGCGCCTTCGAGCACCGCACCCGTGTCGGCGGAACGGCTTAAGCGGTAGAATTTCTCGCAGGGCGGGCGATGGGGCCATCGCCCTTTGTTGTACCCCGACCCGAGAGGGAAACCGTGTCACTGATTGTCCAGAAGTTTGGCGGATCGTCCGTCGCTGATGCCGAGAGCATCAAGCGAGTGGCGCGCCGAATTGTGGCAACCAAGGCACAGGGACATGATGTCGTCGTCGCCGTTTCAGCGATGGGTGACACCACCGACGAACTCATCGATCTCGCCCATTCGGTCACGGAAAACCCGGACCCGCGCGAGATGGACATGCTTCTGACAACGGGCGAGCGCATTTCGGTTGCTCTGTTGGCGATGGCAATCAAGTCACTCGGTGTTGACGCTCGTTCATACACGGGCAGCCAAGCGGGCATGATTACCGACTCGCACCACGGTGCCGCTCGAATCGTCGAGGTCACCCCCGACCGACTGCGCGAGGCGCTCGACGAGGGTGCGATTGCGATTGTCGCCGGATTCCAGGGATTCAACCGCGACTCCAAAGACATCACGACACTGGGCCGTGGCGGAAGTGACACGACCGCGGTTGCGCTCGCCGCGGCGCTGGATGCGGACGTGTGCGAGATCTACACCGACGTCGACGGCGTCTTCACGGCCGATCCGCGAATCGTGTCCAAGGCGCACAAGGTCGACGTCGTCACGTTCGAAGAGATGTTGGAGCTCGCGGCTGCGGGCGCCAAGGTGCTTCACATCCGCGCGGTCGAATACGCGCGTCGCCACGGGGTGACGCTGCACGTTCGATCGAGCTTTGCGGACAAGGAGGGGACGCTCGTCGTCGCCACGAGGGGAGAGAACATGGAAGAGCCCATCATCACCGGTGTCGCCGGAGACCTCAGCGAGGGCAAGATCACCGTCATCGGTGTTCCCGACATTCCCGGCAAGGCAGCCGAGATCTTCACGATTGTCGCCGGCACCGGCGCGAACATCGACATGATTGTCCAGAACGTCTCGGCCGCGATCAGCGGACTCACCGACATCTCGTTCACGCTTCCGAAGACGGACGGCGACAAGACCCTCGCCGCACTTCGCGATGCACAGCCCACCGTCGGCTTCGCTGACCTTGCTTATGACGACAACATCGGAAAGTTGTCGGTTGTCGGTGGCGGAATGCGCACCAACGCCGGTGTCTCGGCGCAGCTCTTCACCGCCCTGTTTGAGGCCGGCATCAACATGGAAATGATTTCCACCTCGGAAATCCGCATCTCTGTCGTCACCCGCGGAGATGACCTCAAGCGCGCGATGACTGCGGTCCACTCGGCCTTCGGTCTCGACGGTGACGTCGAAGCAGTTGTCTACGCAGGAACGGGCCGATAATGGGCGCGCGTATAGGTGTAGTCGGTGCAACCGGTCAGGTCGGCGCCGTCGTTCGTCAGTTGCTTGTCGACCGCAAGTTCGACATTGACGAAATTCGTTTCTTCGCCTCGGCGCGCAGCGCGGGCAAGGTCATCCCGTTCAACGGACAGGATGTCGTCGTCGAAGACGCCGAAACCGCCGACCCGACGGGACTCGACATCGCCATCTTCTCGGCCGGTGCAACGCTGTCCAAGGCTCAGGCACCCCGCTTCGCTGCGGCTGGCGTTACCGTCGTCGACAATTCCAGCGGTTGGCGGATGGATCCCGAGGTGCCGCTCGTCGTGTCCGAGGTCAACTCTCACGCGATTGACGAGGCCGTCAAGGGAATCATTGCGAACCCCAACTGCACGACGATGGCGGCGATGCCCGTCCTCAAGCCGCTCGATGCAGAGGCCGGACTTGTCCGCCTGCAGGTCTCGACGTACCAGGCCGTATCGGGGGCCGGCCTTGCCGGTGGCGAAGAACTTCTCGATCAGGCCCGCGCGGTTGTTGCTCAGGACGCAATCCAACTTGTCCACGACGGTCGTGCCGTCGATTTCCCCGCGCCGGTGAAGTTCCCCAAGAACATCGCGTTCAACGTCATCCCGCAAGCAGGGTCATTCGTCGATGACGGTCAGGACGAAACGGACGAGGAAAAGAAGTTGCGCAACGAGTCGCGCAAGATCCTCGAACTTCCCAACTTGGCTGTGTCGGGTACGTGCGTTCGTGTCCCTGTCTTCACCGGCCACTCGCTGTCGATCCACGCACAGTTCGCGAATCCCATCACCGCGGCTCGTGCGAAGGAAATTCTCTCCGCTGCCCCCGGCGTCAAGGTCGTCGATGTTCCGACTCCGTTGGACGCTGCGGGAATTGATCCCAGTCTCGTTGGGCGAATCCGACAGGACCAGTCGTTCGAGGACGGAACGGGCCTTGTCCTCTTCATTTCGAACGACAACCTGCGCAAGGGCGCCGCGCTCAACGCGGTTCAGATCGCTGAGATCGTCGCCGAACGCAAAGGTCTTCGCTAGCCCGTCCGAGCCTCGCGGATTGCGCGGTTGGTCAATTGGACGGCTGCATAAACGATAACGGCGGCCAACAAGGGGTTGGCCCATTCCGTCGGCAGGCTCACAGACGCCCAGACGCCCAGCGGAGCAATGGCTGCGGTCGTTGCGCCGAGTGGAATCGCAACTTTCCAGTTGACGAGCCCCTGACGTCCGGAACTGATTGTCCCTGACACTGCAGCGGGAACCATGGCGACGAGCGACAGCGCCTTGGCGGTCAGGTCGCTCACGCCCATGAGGATGAGAATCGGCACGGCAAGAATCCCGCCACCGACACCGAGAAGACCGGCGGCGAAACCCATCAACGCGCCGATCGCGAGTAGCGAAAGCACAGACGCTGGTGACCACTCGAGGTGTGCGTCACGTTCGGGAATCGTGACGAAAACCATGACGGCCGTGGCCGCGAGCATTCCGATGAAAATCCATCGAACCAGAGAGACATTCCATGTCCGCAAAGCGCGGGCACCGAGCGGGGCAAGGGCAGCGGCGCCGATTGCGATGACCAACCCGAAGCCCAACTGGCTCACGGGAACGGATCCCGACCCGAGATACACGGACGCAGCAATCGCGGCGGTCGGGATGATGGCGGCGAGGCTGGTGGCCGACGCAGCACGTTGCGGGAGTCCCGCCGCGAGAACGAGTAGCGGAACCATGATGATTCCGCCGCCGATACCGAACATCCCCGACAGGAATCCCGCCACAACGCCGATCGCCAGAATGACGGGGAGGCGCGGGGTTGGTGTTGGCACGAAAGCCAGCCTAACCGCGGGGAATAGGATGGGGGAGTGACCAAGGTAGTTGACGCAGTCCTCGTGGGTGGAGGCATCATGAGCGCCACCCTGGCCACACTTCTCCACCGACTCGAGCCGACCTGGTCAATCGAGATTTACGAGCGCGCTGGATCGCTCGCACCGGAATCGACGAACCCCTGGAACAACGCGGGAACCGGACACTCGGCTCTGTGCGAATTGAACTACACCCCCGAAATGCCCGATGGTTCGGTTGCCACCGCCAGCGCGGTCAAGGTCAATCAACAGTTCCAACTGTCCCGCGAACTCTGGTCCGCGTTGGTCGACGACGGAACAATCCCCGACCCCAGGGCCTTCCTCGTTCCGGTCCCGCACATGAGTTTCGTGTGGGGAGCCGACAACGTGAAATACCTGCGCAAGCGCTTCGAGGCACTCAAGGGGAACCCGCTGTTCCCGGGTGCCGAGTACACCGAAGACCCCGCCGTCATCCACGAGTGGACCCCGCTCCTCATGCCCGGTCGCCCCAAGGGTGAGCCTGTCGCCGCAACTCGATTCGTTGACGGAACGGACATCAATTTCGGCGCGCTCACCGAACTCTTGATCGACCCGCTTGTCGCAGACGGTGTCAACCTTCACTTGTCGCACTCGGTGACCAGGATTCGTCGACGTCGTGACGGGCTGTGGCGAGTGTCCCTCAAGCACGAGGTCGGCAAGACGCCCAGCGAAGTTCTCGCACGATTTGTCTTCGTCGGCGCCGGCGGTTACGCGCTGGGACTTCTGCAGGGCGCACGCATCCCCGAGATTCGCGGATACGCGGGCTTCCCCATCTCCGGGCAGTTCTACCGCTGTGACAACCCCGAGATCGTCGCGCAGCACAGCGCCAAGGTTTACGGTCGAGCATCGGTCGGCGCGCCACCGATGTCCGTTCCCCACCTCGACACACGCGTCGTCGACGGCCAGTCGAGTCTGCTGTTCGGTCCCTACGCGGGCTTCACCCCGAAGTTCCTCAAGTTCGGCAAGTTCACCGACCTTCCGTTCTCGATTCGCCTCGGCAACATCATCCCGATGCTCGCGGTCGGCGCGACCAACCTGGGGCTCGTCAAATACTTGGTCGGCGAAGTTTTCGCCGGACGCAAGGACCGCCTGGCGGCACTGCGCGAATACTTCCCCGAGGCATCTGCTGACGATTGGTTTGGCTACACCGCCGGCCAGCGCGTTCAAGTCATTTCCCGCGACCCCAAGAAATTGGGTGTCCTCAAGTTCGGCACTGAGGTTGTCGCTCACAAGGACGGTTCGATCGCCGGCCTTCTCGGCGCTTCTCCCGGCGCCTCAACCTCCGTGGCGGCGATGCTCGACGTCCTCGACACATGCTTCCCTCAAAAGAAGGAAGCATGGTCGACGACATTGACGAAACTCGTCCCGTCTTATCGGGTCGACCTTGCGTCGAGCCCCGCGAAGGCCGCGGCATCGCTGAAGCGAACCGCAACCACCCTCGGCATTTCGTAGAGCTTCTTTCCCCGAATCGCGACAATCGTTGCGGGGTTCGATTGCCCGGCAGAGTTCACCGAAACGAGTCGCACGTACACCGTCTTTCCTGACTTCGGTCGCGGGATGAAGACGGTTCTGCGGGCCGAAACCCCGTCCTTCACGTCTGTGTAGCGCGTGCTGCCGGAGAGCCGCTTACCGATTCTGTAGTCCGAAATCGGTGCTCCTCCGTCGGCCGGCCGACTCCACGTGAGGGTGTACCCCTTGCTGGTCGCAAACATCAGTCGAACGCTCCGCGGGCTGGCCGGCGTTGTGATTGTCGGTGGTGCTGGTGGTTCAACAATCGGGGGTTCAACCACGGGAGGTTCAATGACTGGAGGTTCCACCACCGGGGGCTCAACCACCGGCGGCGGAGGTGGAGCAAGGGGCGACACCCAGACGACGGCACGTTCGGATGCGCCGACGGCGTTGATCGCCTCGATCGTCACTCGGTACGTCGACGGGAAGGCAAGACCGGTGAGGCTCGCGGTTGGAGAGGCCACGGTGAGGTCCTGCGCGACGACGGCCTCGTCCCACACGGTTACCCGATAGCCCGAAATCGCTTCACCACCGTTGTCGGGGACCTGCCATTCCAGTCCGGCTCCGCCAATCTGAGCCGTTACAGCGATGCCACTCGGTGTGCTCGGGGTTGTTGCCGGTGTGACGGGTGCAGAAGCGCCACTTGGGGTGGAAGCGCCCCACGACGTGTGCGCGACCACGGTCGCCGTATATGCCGTGCCGTTGCTGAGGCCCGCAAAGGTGCATCGGGCCGCAGTCGACTGACATTCCTGCCCTCCGGGCTCAAGCACCGCGGTGTACCCCGTAATCGGGCGCCCACCGTCATCGGGTGTGTCCCAACTGACGATGACCTCACCGTCACCGCGTTCGGCAATCAGCCTAGAGGGAGCAGCGGGAAGCGTTGCGGGTGACGCAGTTGTGGTGACTGCGGGGGAGGTGCCGGCGTAGGTCGACGCGGTGACATCAATGTCGTACTCGACACCGTTATCGAGCCCGTCGAACGAACAGCGGACTTCCGACGTCGTGCACGAAAACTGCTGACCTCCGCCATTCGCCGTTGCCGTGTATGTGACGAGTGGTTCCGCCGATACCGACGCCGTCCATTCAGCGGTCAGGGAACGATCTGACTCAGTAACGGTGAGATTGGCCGGCGACGCAGGCGCGGTGGACGTCGTCGTGCGAATGACGGCGGTCGAACCAGCGAACGTTACGTCGACATAGCGCCCATTCACGGTGATGGATGTCGCGCCGACAATGCCACCCAGGTCCACGGAACCGAGCCGAGCCCCATCGGTCAGGCGGATTGTCACTAGTTTGGTGCGGCCGTTTGAGACGGTTGTGCCATAAGCGAAGCCGGAACCGCTGGGAACAGTGATGTTCCGCAACCCGGTCTCGTCGGACGCGAGGGAAAAGTTCGCAACGACGGTTCTCGTCGGGAAATCAATCCCGACGAGTCGGCCGGGGGCAGTGTCTGTGCCGTACCACCCGACCGTCCCGACCAGAACGGGATCGACGAGTGCCTGGGTGATTCCGGTCAAAGCTGTCGACGTGTCGACCTGAATTGGAGGACCGTCCTTGAACCCCACGAGCCGCGGAGCGCTGGTTCCCGCGGTGGTGACGAATTTCGACCCGTACATGATTCCGCTCGTGGTCGGGGATTGCGCTTGGTTTGCCGAACTCGACAGCACACCCGTCGATGTGGTGACTTTGGTGACGACAGAAGTGCCGGGGTTGGATCCGAAATAGAGGGAGACACCCATGGGGTGGAATCCAAGGCCACGCGGTGCGGTATCCGTGGCTGCAAGGTCGTAACTTGAAATCCGAGCACCGGTCGTCGGGTTGATGATCACGATTCGACCGCCGAGCCCGGCGCGCTTCGCGAGGAAAGCGATGGTCCCGCTGCCAGGGTGCAGCCGTGCCTCTGTCGCGCCAACTTCGCCGGCGACCGTCGGTGTGGTGGTGATTGTTCCGGTCGCGAGGTCTCGGCGGGCGAGAACTCCCGTGCCCGATGAACTCGTCCCCAGAGCCCAGGCCGTCAGACTCGTTGCATCGGTCACCCAGGGAGAGTCGATGGTGACGCCGGTCGGTGCGGGAATGGAATAGGCAACCACGGGTTGCTCGGGTGACGCAAAGGCGGCTGGTGCCGGCCCTGCGAGGAGGTTCGCCAGCATCACGCTGACGATGGCGGAGATTTCAGTGAAGACGGTTACCCGTCGAATTGTTGTGAGAGACATGAGTGATACCTCACCACTCACAATCGGTCCGCGTAGTGAATTCTCCACAGGGAGGGTATTTTTGTCGGAGGGAGGTGTGATGTCTGATCTGATCGACACGACAGAGATGTATCTCAAGGTCGTCTTCGAACTCGAAGAACAGGGACAGCCCGCCTTGCGCGCGCGCGTTGCTGAACGCCTGGATCAGGCGATGCCCTCGGTGTCGCAGACGGTTTCGCGGCTTGAGCGCGACGGTCTCGTAACCCTCGATGACAATCGCATCGTCGAATTGACGCCGGCTGGACGCGAGATCGCCGTTGCGGTGATGCGCAAGCACCGAATCGCCGAGCGGTTCCTCTTTGACATTCTGGGACTCGACTGGGCCGCCTGCCACGAAGAGGCGTGCCGCTGGGAGCACGTTCTCGGCGATGACGCTGAAGCAAAGCTTCTTGCGATGCTGACGACGACGGATGTCGACCCTTACGGAAATCCAATCCCGGGTGTTTCCGCAAACGCTGATGTCCCTCGGATCGGCGGCGTCCCGGTTTCGACGGTGGGTGAAGGTTTCCACACGCTCGTTGCTTTGGGCGAGAGTTTGCAGGCTGACGCCGCGCTGCTCAACGAGTGCGCACACGCCGGAATCATCCCCGGGGCGGCTCTGACCGTTTCGGGCAACGGTGACCAGTGGCGTATTGAAGGCCCGACGGGTGCCGTCACTCTTCGCGTCAACGACGCCTCACAGTTGTTTGTCGTTTCCCCATAGAAAACACGTGCGACAGGTTGTGACGCGCCGGTCGTTTGTTCACCCTATGTTCATCTTGAGGGTCTAACTTCATCGGTGGACGCTCAAACTTTCGGGGCGTCCGTCCCCAGCAAACCCCAGCAGAAAGATTCTCGTGGAACCGATTCTTATCGTTTCGCTTGTCGTCGCTATTGCCCTGTTCTTTGATTTCACGAACGGGTTCCACGACACCGCGAACGCCATGGCGACTCCGATCGCCACAGGAGCACTCAAGCCCCGAACCGCCGTCATAATTGCCGCCATCATGAACCTCGTCGGAGCATTTCTGTCGACCGCGGTTGCGAAGGCAATCTCGGTGTCTCTCATTAACGAGGGAGTGTCGATTGGACCCGAAATGGTTTTTGCCGGCCTAACCGGTGCGATCCTGTGGAACCTCACGACATGGTTCCTCGGCCTTCCGTCGTCCTCATCACATGCACTTTTCGGAGGCTTGATTGGCGCCGCTCTCGTATTCGCGGGCGTCGGAGCAGTCAACAGCGACGCAATCATCCAAAAGGTCATCATCCCTGCACTTGCCGCACCGCTTATTGCTGGAATCGCCGCGTTCCTCACGACTCGTATCGCGTACATCGTTACCGCGCGGACTCAAGTATCCCGCGCAAAAACAGGCATCGGAACTGGCCGCGACACCTTCAAGGTTGGACAGATTTTCTCGTCTTCCCTTCTTGCGCTTAGCCATGGCACGAACGACGCTCAGAAAACGATGGGCGTCATCACACTCGTTCTTGTGACAGCGGGCTTCCAGTCGAGTGGTGACCACGTTGAATTCTGGGTAGTTGTCGCATCTGCAGTTGCCATCGCGCTTGGGACGTACGCCGGAGGATGGCGCATCATCAAGACAATGGGATCTGGACTTGCTGAAATCAAGCCCGCACAAGGTTTCGCAGCGGAAGTGGCGTCCGGCGTCACCATCCTCGCGTCATCCAACCTCGGCTTCGCTTTGTCGACTACCCAGGTTGCATCGGGCGCGATCATGGGCTCTGGAGTCGGGCGACGCGGCGGTCAGGTCCGTTGGTCCAAGGCGGGCCAAATCGTCATCGCGTGGTTCCTTACGCTTCCTGCAGCGGGGATCGTTGGCGCCTTGTCTGCAGTACTGGTGATGCAGGGACCTGCCGGCTTCTTCCTCGACCTCATCATCACACTTGCGGTAGTCGTGACAATCTTCCAAGTGTCTCGCCGCAACAAGATCGGTGCACATAACGTCATCAGTGAAGTCGAGGGGGCTTCTGAGGTCATCCGGACGCCTCGACAGATTCGCCAAGCAAAACGTGATGAGCGAAGCGCGTCAAGGAGTTCAACCAAGACAAAGTCGAAGTCGTCGTCGAAATCACACAAGTCCGCAAAGTCGATGGGAAAGTCATCGTCGAAGTCCCCGAAGGGTAAGAAGTAATGGAAATCGATTGGAATTCATTCGGCCTCGTTTTTGCGGCGTCCATCGGGTTCTCGACCGTCATCGTGGCAACATTTGCCTTTGGTGTTCGTCTGTACACAAACGCGCTGAGTTTTGTAAGTGCGGCAAAGAAGGGTAATCGGAATGCTGCCGTCAGCGAGGTCCTCAATCGCGCGGTGGCTTACAGCATGTTCGCAATTGCAAGCGGAGCTTTGCTGTACGGAATCTATTTGATCGTTCCGATTTTCCATCTCGACAAGTAAACGGAGATTAAACGAACAGTCGGCGCCGCGGTAATCCGCGACGCCGACTGGCTTGTGTGGGGTCGGCTAGACGTTACCCACCACGATGAGGCTGTCTCCGGCTGCGGGGGTGAACTCGGTTCCCTTGGCGGGGTTGAGGACGACGCCCTGTGCGCCAGAGGACTGAGCGTCCGCGGCCACACGGTATCCGATGACAGATTCGTTCTTGGCAACACCCGCGGCAACGAGCTGCGAGAAGGCGACCTTCTTCTTGAGAGGTGCGTACTCATCGATCGGACGCATGTTGACCGAAGCGCCGTCCGCATCGAACAGGTCAGTGAAGACGGGTGACAGGGCGGGGTTCTCGGACACCTGAGCAACGACGAGTGCTGCCAAGTTGTCGCTGATGACGAGGTCATCGACAGCGGCAACGCGGGCCAGCTCGGCCTTGCGTGAGTCAAGTATCTCGGCGACAAGTCGTGTCGGGTGAACCTTGTTCTTCTTGTCTTCGAACAGCGTGTTCATCTGCAACATCGTCAACATCGTCTGAGCGTCTGCTTCGGATTCACTAATGGCGTTGCGGTATCCCAGGACGATGACCTCGTCGTAGTGCTTGGCTTCCGCAGCGGCGATGAGTTCGTCAATGTCACCGCTCGATGCCGAGTACGACACGACGAGACCGTCAAACTTCAACGACTTGAGTTCAGCGGGGTCGACGTACTTGGGGTTCGCAACGATGTGAACGGTCGAGCCCTTCGGGAGGAAGCTCGCGAGTTCGGAAATCACCGACTGGCCCATTGACGACCAGCCGACTACCAGCAGGTGCTCGGCGGGACGCTTCGTGTTCTTCGCCACAGTGACGGTCGGCGCCTTGGCCTTCTCGACGCCGGTGTAGACGACCTTGTCGTCGTCCTCGGCGATGGCGATGATCTGAGATCCCTTGCCAATCTTGGCGCTGGCCTTGGGGTTGAGGTGAATCGCACCCTTGTCATCACGGACACCGATGACCGATGCACCGTTGAACGCGAGAAGTGCGTCGCCGTAGGTCTTGCCCTCGAGCGCGGGAATTGACGAGAAGTAGATCTCGTCGCCGTCGAAGTCGAGCAGGTCGAGGATGACGGTCGAGAGTCCGGGCTGGCGCGATGCCTGCGCGGTGACACGGGCGATGACGTCGTGCGAGCGGACGGTCTGAACCTGGCCACGGGTCGCGCTGGTCAGGGCTTCACCGGTCTGTGCGTCGTCAACTTCAGCGACGATCGGGATCGACGTGTCGGTGACGACCGACTTGACGGCGAGGACGGTCGACACAACCGTCGCGTCGCCTGCGTCATCGGCGTCGAGGATGATGATCGACTTCGATCCGCCGACGTTCGCGCGAACCAGTTCGCCCGGGTTTGTCGGGTCACCCTTGCGCGTGATGATGCGCAATTTGCCGAGGTCGCCGGCGCGAGACGAGATTTCGTCTTCCATTGCCAGGCGGTCAACATCAGCGAAGATGACGACGGTCGGCTTGCGAAGGTTCGAGCCGGCGATTGCCAGTTCCTTGAGGATCGGGAAGATGCGGTTCGACCATCCGAGGATGAGCGTGTGTCCCGACGAGACAACGGGCGACTTGCCGGCCTTGAGGCGCTGGACGGACGAGCTGATTCCGGTCGCAACGAAACCGATGACGATTGCGTTGACGGCGGTGCTCGATGCCCATGCGAGGAGGCTCGCGACTCGGTCGGCCCAGCTCAGGCGGGCGACGTCACCGAGGGTGCTCCACATACGGCGGAGGAAGAGTTCCCAAAAGTCGGGGTTTTCCTGCTGTGCGGCAAGGGCGGTGGTCTGGATCCACAGGTTGAACGCGGTGTTGAACATCGACAGAACGATGAGCAACAGGAACGCGTAACCGACAAAGGCGCTGGCCTTCGACAACGAGTTGTCGAACTGGTAGCGCAGCCATTTGCCGAAGCCGATTCGGTTGCGGGTGGGAACGTCAGGCTCGCCTTGGGCGCCCTGACCGAAGTTTTCGCGGGGGGTTTCAGTCATAAGGGAAATTCTAGGGAAAAATCGCCCCCGGGTAAACGATTACGGCGCTTCGGGACCGTCGAATCGGATAGCCACGGTCGGGAAGTCCGAGTGGCGTAACGCCGACGTCAGATCGGCGAGGCGCTCAATCTGCTCGCCATTCGAGGTGAAGTTCGAGGCGCTGAGCCACTTCTCGTGTGCATCCCGCACGCCACCGTCCCAATCACCGTCCGTGAAGGCGAACCAGGCGGTGTCTCGGTTTCGACCCTTGATAACGACCGCGTTTCGGAATACCCCTTCGAAACTGAATCCCAGTCGTTCCGCTGCGGCGATTGACGGCGCGTTGAGGATGTTGCACTTCCACTCGTATCGCCTAAATCCACGGTCAAAGGCATTTTTTGCCATGAGATACATCGCCTCGGTGGCGGCGGGTGTGCGACGAAGAGCCCCCGAGAACGACAAGTAGCCGACCTCGATCACTCCGTGAGTCGGGTCGATGCGAAGGTAGGAGGAGATTCCGACTGCCCGGTTGGTCGCGCTGTCGACGATCGCGTAGAAGAGCGGGTCGGTCGAATCGGCAACCGAGCGAATCCAGTCGCGCTGTTCGGCCTCGGTCGTGAAGGGGCCTTGCGGCATGTACGTCCACAGCGTCGACGAGTCGGTCGCCGAAAAGGCTTCCCAGAGGTCAGGCGAGTGATCGACGTGAAGTCGCTCGAGCCGCACGCGCTCGCCGGTGATGGTGCTGTCATCGGGGCGCTCTGCAACTAACGCGGGAACAGGAACGCCTACACGGTCACCCGACTGATCGAGCTCGAATTCGATGTCCATTACGCCCCGACCGTCAGCCAGCGGACTTCGTAAGGGGCAAGCGGGATTCCCGAACCGAGGTCGAAGGTGTGGCCCGTGATGTGGTCGTGCACTGTGCCGACCATCCCGCCCAGTTCATCAGTGTCGACGAAGCGCTCCGCGTCCGCCAGGTTGTACACCTGCACCATGCGACCGGCGGGGTGGTTTCTTTCGAAGATTGCGACACCGTGCGAACGGCCCGCGCGGACAACCGTCGACACGGACGCGTGCAGGCTGGGAAGCGATCCGCGCACCTCGATGAGGTGCTGTATTCCGGTTCGAATGCGATGGGCAACAACCATCGGCAAGGGCGCCGATGCGGCTGGCGTGGCTGGCGCTTTGTCCGCAGTCGCCCAGTCCATCGCCGGTCGGTGAATCCACCGGTTGTCTTCAGCTTTCGCGGGGTCCTTGACGAAGGACTCGTCGTTGATCATCCCGATCTCGTCCCCCATGTACAGCAACGGAATTCCGCCGAAGCCGAAGACCATCGAGTACGCACAGAGATAACGAGCGATGGCGGTTTCCATGTGCGCCTTGTTCTTGGACGCCAGCGCAGTCTCGATACCCGTCAAGGAAGCAGCCGAGCCGGACGTGCGACGCTCTCCCGAAGCTGGGTCGATCTGGAAATCGACTCCGCGCGCGTCAGAGCCGGGGAATTTCCCGGTGAAGTAGTCGGCGAGGAACATTCGATGCCCGTGACCGCTGACGCCGAGCGACGCGGCGTCAGAATCGTCGATTGCCCAGCCGATGTCGTCGTGGCAGCGAAGGTAGACGCCCCACGCAGTGGTTGACGGCAACGCCCCAAACCGAGACATCGAGCGCTCAAGCAGGTTTGCGTCCTTGCTGGCGATCGCACCCCAGATCTGGACCATCAGGCTGTTGTGATACGCGAGGTCCGACACCTTGCCGGCTCGCTTTCCTTCACCGAGGTACGCACCGACTTGCGCGGGACCGACAATCGCCTCCGCCTTAAAGATGAGTGACGGGGCGAGAATGCGCGAGAAGGCGCGAAGCGCCTGGGTAATGGCGTGGACCTCGTCCTCGTTCTGGCAACTTGTGCCCATTCGCTTCCAGATGAACGCGATCGCATCGAGTCGCAAACAGTCGACACCGTGGTTCGCAAGGTTGGCGATGATGTCGGCGTATTCGCAGAAAACTTTGGGGTTCGCCCAGTTCACATCCCACTGATACGCGTTGAAGGTAGTCCACACCCACGCGCCTAGTTCGTCGTTCCACGTGAAGTTGCCGGGGGCGAAGTCGGGGAACACCTCGGGAAGCGTGGCTTCGAACTGGTCAGGAATCTCACGGGTTTCGTACGCATAGAAATAGTCGCGGTATTCGGGATCTCCGGCTCGAGCCTTCACCGCCCACTCGTGTTCGAGGGCGACGTGGTTGAGCACGAGATCCAGCGTTAGTGAGATTCCGGCATCATGCAGCTTCTCGGCGGTCGCACGCAATTCGGCCATCGACCCTAGATCGTTTCGCAACGAACGGTAGTCCGCGACCGCGTAGCCACCGTCGTTTGCACCGGGCCGTGGCTTGAGAACAGGCATGAGGTGCAGGTACGTCACCCCGAGTCCCTCGAGGTAGGGGATTTTTGTGCCCAGCCCCTTGAGGTTCTTCGCAAACAGGTCCGTGTAACAGACGTACCCCATCGTGGTTGGCTTCTGGAACCAGTCTGGCTCGAGGACACGTTCGCGGTCTCGTTGATGCAACGCAGCGTCACGCAGTTCATGATTCGCCACGAGGATGTCGAGCAACGGTTCGAGCACCGGATCGAGCCCGTACACCTCGTCCAGTGGCTCCAGTAGATCGGCACCGAACCGGTCGAATCGGTCCAACAGATCTAGGTCGTCGCGGGTCGTGCCGAGGCGTGCGGCAAGGCGCGTGCGCACAGCACTCACCGATTCCCCCACGTCACACTCCTTTGCCAGCGTGATTCGAGTGTATTACTGGGTCAGGGTGTTGCGACCTTCGGTGTCCCGAAGCAGGTCCGTTCCAGGGCCACCGACCAGCGTGTCGTCCCCCGCTTCGCCGAAAAGAGCGTCATTTCCAGCGTTTCCATGGACCAAGTCGTTCCCCGCATTGCCGTGGACCTCATCGGTGCCGTTGTCACCGAACAACTGGTCATCACCGGCGTCGCCGTAAATGTTGTCGTTACCGTCTTCAGTCAACGCAAGGTTGGCGTCACCTCCGTGGATGATGTCATGTCCGGCGCCACCCCAGATGTCATCTGAACCGCGACCACCGAAGATGTAGTCGGTGGCTTCTGATCCACAAATGGTGTCGTTGCCCTTGTTTCCGTGGACGATGTGGGAAGTGGCGCCGTACACGACGATGACGTCGTTCCCGGTCGTTCCGTAAATGGTCGCAGCGTTTGACAGGATCGTTGCGAACTTGCCGTTGCACTTGGGCAGGGTCGTGTACGCGGTGACAGCTGAGCTCGCGATTCCCGCGCCCGAGGCGACGAGTGCGGTTGCCAAGACGAGTGAGAGTGTGGACTTTTTCATGAACGGCCTTTTGCTGAGAGTTGAGCCCCGATGGCGAGTTTCGCGCGGTGCAGACGGGTGACGAGTTCGCTCTGGCGAATCCCGAGAGCCTGACTCATGTCGGACATCGTTCGCTTGTCGACCAGAAGGCCGAGTGCGACGCTGTGAAGCGCCTCGGGAAGTTCAGCGATTGCAGCGCGGAGATCGGCGTCGGACATCGACGACAAGTCGGGTTCGTCCATGGCGTCATCAAACGTGACGTCAAGGTCGAATTCGTGCCCCATCAGTGAACCTTTCGAAGTGGGTTAGGCGAATGTCGCTCGGAAACTCTGAACGACGGATCGAAGTCCGATACCGCAAACCCCGACCATCTCGCCCTTTCGATAGTAACCAAACACGCAGTCTCCCGCGAGGTCGCCTTCGAGGAGACGGGATTCATCGGCCAGTGCGAGCAGTCCGTAGGCCAGCAGGTGGTTGTCGTACTGGTCACTCCAGAACGACGGGATCGGCGCGAATCGCTCGGCCGAAACGCGTTCATAGTGTTCGGGTGACGAGAACTCGGCTGTAATGACCTGAGCCGCGCGCTTCGCGGTGTCCGTCGGGATGTTCCAGTGCTCGACCTGGCGCGCTTCGTCATCGAAGGTCGTGATGGGGAACCTGGCCACGTCACCAATCGCGAAAACGCTGTCCCAGGGCGAACCGTCTTGCTTCAGCGCGCGCAGGGAAGAATCAGCGAGGACTCCGCGTGTCAGGTCAAGGTCCAATCCGTCGAGCCACTCGGTGTTGGGGTGGGACCCGATGGATTCGACGAGCACGTCACAGTCGATTGTCGTTCCGTCGTCCAGAACGACACCGGTTACGCGTGCGTCGCCGAGCAGGTCAACGACGCTGGTCTTCATGCGGAACGTCACACCCTGTTCGATGTGGCGACGCATCATCTCTTCGGCGAGCTCGTGCCCGAGCGGGCGCAACATGGGAAGAGCGCCCGGTCCGACGACGGTGACATCACAGCCGAGCTTCCGCGCCGTTGCTGCAACCTCACAACCGATGAAGCCAGCGCCAACAATGACAACTTTGGCGCCCGGCTGCAGATCGGCACGAAGGGCGATCGCGTCATCGAGGGTTCTGACAGCGTGGCGTCCGGCCAATTCCGAGTTGGGTACGTGAAGGCGTCGTGGCCGAAGCCCGGTCGCGATGATGAGTATCCGGTAAGGGTGCACCTCGCCGTTCGAGTCCGTCACGGTCTGGTGGTCGAGATCGGCCGACACCGCGCGTGTCCCCAACACCCAGTTGACGTCGGCTGTCGCGGGGCGCTGGGGGAATGCCACGGCTTCGTGGTTCACCTCGGCGGCAAGAACCTCCTTGGAGAGCGGCGGTCGGTTATAGGGCGCGTGCGTCTCATCACCGATTGCGGTGATGGGTCCGTCATATCCGAACCGACGCAGGGCTTCTGCCATGCGCAAACCGCCCATGGACGCACCCACGATGACGACGGGTTTCGACATCGGGCACTCCTTTATGTGTTAGTCGACGATGAAGATCGCCTGCATGGGGCAGACGTCAATCGCCGCTTCGACGTTGCCGCGCTCTGAGTCATCAACTTCCGCGATGTATTCGAGTTTGTCGTCTGCATTCAGTTTGAACACGTCGGGCGCCTCAAAAACGCACTGTCCGTAGTGCTGGCACTTGGTCATGTCGACATCGACCTTGATCATTCTTTTTCCTCCACTGTTGACGGGTACAGGTCTTTGGATGGGGTGCGAATTCCACGGAATTCCCAGTCCCCGCCGAGAGCGGTCGAAACGACCTCTTCACTCTCGGTTGGCTGTGCACCGACATCGGTGCGGATGGGGGTCGGTCCTTCGACGATGTGGTTCGTCAACTTGCCGAGGCCGTCAACTTCCACCTCGACGACGTCGCCGGGGAAGACGGGACGTGAATGCGCGGGTGTTCCCGAGAAGAGCATGTCGCCGGGCACCAGCGTGATGGTGCGAGCGATGTCCGCAACCAAATAGTGCATGTCCCATTCCATGTTGTCGGTGTTGTCCTCTTGCTTGACCTCACCGTTCACAATCGTGCGAATCGTCTTGTTGCGGAAATCCCAGTCGGTGACGAGTCCGGGTCCGACGGGCGCAAGAGTGTCCGAACCCTTGACGCGCAGCATCGAGCCGGCGTCGGTGTCGCGGAAGTCGTGCAAACCGTAGTCGTTGCCGATCGTGTACCCGGCGATGTATTCCGCGGCATCCTCCGGCGCAATGTTGCGGCAGGTCTTGCCAATCACGATGACGATCTCGCCCTCATAGTTCAGCCACTTGCAGCCAGCTGGGCGCACGACGGCACCCTTGTGGGTGTTGAGCGCCGTGATGGGCTTGTGGAAGTACGTCGGTGCGGCCGGGAGCTTCGTCATGAACTCTTGGGTGCGACTGTCGTAGTTGAGGTGAACGGCAATGATCTTGGTCGGCTCGGCCGGTGCGAGGTGCTGGGCGTCCTCGATCGCAATCGTGCGACCGTCGTGGGCAACCAGCGTCTCGCCGTGGCGAATCACTTCGGTCGGGTAGCCGTCAAGCAGAATGCGGCGGATTTCAGTCACGAGAAAGCACCAGGTCCTTTGGTTCGGGGAATCCACCCTCGGGCTTCGGGAACCACACGTGAACCTGACCCGTTCCGATCGAGTTCTCGTACTCCGAGTACAACTCGCCCTTGGCGGTGAGATTCTCTTCGCCCAGTGCCCCCGCCAACGCGAGGTAGTGGAAGAAGCCGGCTTCCGGCTTGTACTTCTTGAAGGTGTCGAAGTCGTCGAGGATGGCGGCGTGGTCTCCCTCCTTCATCCACTCGAGTACCTGAAGGTCGTAGTGATACGCCTCGGGCGTATAGATGTGCTTCGGGTCCGACGCCTCGTGCTTGCGCAGGTCACGCAGTTTGTGGAACGTGTGCGACAGTGCGCCCGACCCGAGGATGAGCACCTTGCGGTCCGACGCGCGAATCGCTTCACCCAGCGCACGGCCGGCGCGAAGGAAGTCCTCAGGGGTTGCCGTCTGGCACACCGACATCGAGATCCACGCCTTCTCGTCCAGTCCGCGGCCCAGGTAGTGCCACAGGTTGACGGTCGCGTAGAAGATCGGCAGGTGCGGGTCCGCGATCGGGGTGATCCATGTCCCGTTCTTCTCGTCGAACGACGCGGTGAGCTTCGCCAGTTCGGGGTCGCCCTTGATTGCGTAGGGAATCTGGGTCATTCCGCGGGGAAGTTCCTCCGATGTGAACAGTCCACTGCGCTCGGCAGCCGAGGTGATGACGAACTCGACGGTCGTCGCCCAGTGGCTGTCGAGGACAACCACGGTGTCGTAGTCGAGCGTCTCGAAGACGTCTTTGCGGAGTTTCTTGAGGCCGGGAACAAGGCTGAGTTCCTCGCCGTTGTTGAGGTCCTTGCGAACAGCCTCGGGCAGCATGATCGTGGGAACGTGAGCCAGGATCGCGGCTCCGACAACTTCACCCATTTACTTGTCCTTCCATCCGTTAGGTGCGAACACCGTGTTTTTGACGTCAGCGTAGAAATCGAACGACCACGTTCCGCCGTCGCGGCCGATTCCGGACTTCTTGGAACCTCCGAACGGCGCTCGCAGATCGCGCACAAAGAAGCAGTTGACCCAGATCGTTCCGGCGACGAGGAACTTCGTGATGCGTTCGGCGTGATCGCGGTCGCCTGACACGACGACAGCGGCGAGTCCGAACTCGGTTCCGTTCGCCATCTCGAGCGCCTGCTCGTCGCTCGTGAAGGTTTGCATGTTGAGGACAGGACCAAAGATTTCGTGCGTGACGATTTCGGCACCCGGTGTCGGGTTGCGAACCAGGGTCGGACGGAAGTACAGCCCGCCGAGTTCCTCATTGGGGCCACCTCCCATGACGATGTTCTGGCCTTCCGCCTTTGCGCGGTCAACGAATCCCTTGATGCGATCGAAGTGCACCTGGTGAATCTGGGGGCCAATGTCCGTGTCGGGGTCGCGCGGGTCGCCCTGTTTGATCAGTGCGGCCTTTTCGGCGAATTTCGCGGCGAATTCGTCAGCCACCGATTCGTGGACGAGGATTCGAGTACCCGACAGGCACACCTGCCCGGCGTTGTCGTACTGTTCCACGGCCAGTGTCGCAGCGAGGTCGAGGTCCGCGTCGTCGAATACCAACAGTGGGCTCTTGCCGCCGAGTTCGAACGAGACGGGGGTGAGGTTGTCGGCCGCGGCACGTGCGATGACCTTGGCGGTCGGCACCGAGCCAGTGAACGAGATGCGGTTGACGTCGGGGTGAGCGGTCAGCGGAGCGCCCGCTTCGGCGCCATAACCGAATACGACGTTGAAGACGCCGTCCGGAATGCCCGCCTGCTTGGTCAGGTCGGCGAAGAAACTCGCGGTTAGGGGAGTCCACTCAGCGGGCTTGAGAACCACGGTGTCACCGGCGGCCAGTGCCGGGCCGATCTTCCACGTCGCGAGCATGAGCGGAGCGTTCCACGGCGTGATGAGCGCGGCGACCCCTGACGGGTCCCACGAGATGACGTTCGTGTGCCCACGCGTCTCGAACGGCTCGTGGTGCAGTTCGTTGATTGCCCACTCGGCGAAGAAGCGAATGTTCAGAGCAACGCGAGGCATGACTCCGCGAAGGTGCGACCGCAACAGCGAACCGTTGTCGAGCGTCTCGACGTTTGCCAGAGTTTCAACGTTTTCTTCGACGAGTTCCGCCAGGCGCAACAGCTTTTCACCGCGAGCCTTCGGTCCCATCGCAGCCCACCCGGGGAATGCGGCCTTGGCCGCGGCAACGGCAAGGTCGACCTCGCGCTGTCCGCCTCGGGCGATGTCGCCCAAAAAGGTCCCGTCGATGGGAGAGGTGTTGACGTAGGTTTCCGCCGATTCAACGCGTGAACCGTTGATGTAGTGGCGGGTGTCGATGGCGACTCCTGCTACCTCGATTGTGCTCACGCGGCTGGCTCCTTCGTCAGTGCTGAATCAATATCATTCGGATACTAATGAATTCAGAATACGCCATACTGTGAATTGCGCACCCCCTGCGTACAAAAATTTTTCGAGGTGAATGATGACCCGTCCCCGTATTGCAATTCTCGCCCGTTTCGCCGAGAGCACGTCGGCGACGAGGTACGCGGCGATCGTCACAGCACGCCGATTGGCTGAGGTCGTTTGGGCCGCCGGCGGGGAACCGCTCACCATGCTTCCCATCGCGGGTTCGAACTGGGACGAGCGTCTCGCCGGCATTGACGGAGTCCTCATGCCCGGCGGTGCTGACATCAACCCGAAGCAATACGGCGAGGACATCAGCAGCGACGAGGTCTACGACGTTGATGACGTTCAGGACGATGCCGACATCGACCTCATCCGATACGTGTTCGCGAAGGGCATCCCTGTGCTGACCGTCTGTCGCGGGACCCAGATTGCGAACGTCGCGTTGGGCGGGTCACTGGTCCAGCACATGGACGTCCCGCATCGCCACGTAGTCAACCCCGTGACGGTTACCGCGCACGCAGCCGAGCTCGGATTGTCATCGAAGCCCGTCACCGCGTCCTGCTACCACCACCAGGCGATTGATCGCCTTGGTGACGGCGTTACCCCTATCGCTCTCGCGCACGACGGGGTGATCGAGGCAGTGGCCTTTGACTCGACCGGTTGGGCATTCGGTGTGCAGTGGCACCCCGAGGACAACTGGGACACCGAGCCGGAGAACCTCGCGATTGTCACGGCGTTTGTCGACGCCGCATCGAAGTAGTTAGCGCGAACCCTCTGCGCGCTCTGTCAGCGCGCGAAGTGCCTCGGCAACGACGGGCTGGTCTGCCGCGGAAATGACCGACGACACGGACTTCTCTTCCCCGTTGAATTCCGGGAAGAGTTCGTTCATCAATTTGCGACCCTTGTCCGTCAAGCGCACCAGCACCAAGCGGCCGTCGGCTTGGCTCTTTTCGCGTTCGACAAACTTGCGACCTTCGAGAGTGGTGAGAACGCCAGTGAGTGTCGCCTTCGAAAAGCCGCCCTCTTCGGCAATCTGACGGGTCTCGATTGGTTCCCAAATCCAGGTGACCCAGAGCACGACGAAGGCGGTCCAGCTCAGCTCGTGCTGTGACAAGACGGTTCGCTCGAAGTGGTTGCGCACGGCGCTCGCGGCGCGGAAGAGATTCGACGTGACGGCCATCGCGTGGAAGTCGAGGGTCATGTGTGAGAGGCGCTCCGACACTTGACGTTCGGTTTCACGCAGGGTGTGTGCTCCGGCCATGATTCGCCTCCTTCACTAATCGTTCGTATCCAATTGATTCTCTCGCATCACCGCCTGAATCGTGTGGCGCAATCGACATTCGGTGTCACGAAAATTTCTGGAGTTCGACCCTGGATTTTTCGGGCGGAAGGGGTATGGTGAGATTGTTAGCCCCCGAACGAACTCAATGAGGAGTCACCGATGGTCACAGCCACCGACATCAATCTGAGCAACCTCGACCTGTTTGCGAACGGCGCCCCCTGGGAGGCCTTCGCCGAACTTCGCGCGAATTCACCGGTTCACTGGAACCCCGAAGACGGCGAAAACAGTGGCTTCTGGGCGGTCACCCGCTATCACGACATCGTGCGCGTCCTCCGCGACGCCGAGACGTTCACGAGCGAACGCTTCACCAACCTCGAAGAGGTTGACGCCGAGCAAGAAGAGGCCCGTCGCTCACTCCTCGAGACGGACGGAAACCGCCACCGCGCGATGCGCCGACTTCTCCAGGGCGAGTTCACTCCGGCATCGGTGGCGCGTTACGAGGGCTTCCTTCGCGGATTGACCGCACAGACCCTCGACAACGCGTTCAGCCAGGGCGAATTCGACTTCGTCTCCCAGGTCTCAGAAGACTTCCCGATCCAGGTCCTCGCGAAACTTCTCGACGTCCCGGAAGAGGACACGGGCAAGCTCATCAACTGGGGAAACCGCATGGTCGGCTTTGACGACCCTGAACACGCAGACGTCCTCATCTCGGACCCCGAGAGCGAGAAGTACCGACTCGTCCCCTTCCGTTCGCCCGCCGCTCTCGAGGTGTTCGCCTATGGTGACGCCCTCGCCAAGGAACGCCGCGGCAAGGACGGAACCGACCTCGTGTCCGTCATGGTCAACAAAGAAATGTCGGACGGCGTCCCGCTCAGCGAGCGCGACTTCCACACCAACTTCCTGTTGCTCGTCGTTGCCGGAAACGAGACGACTCGTCACACGATCACACACACGATGAACAACCTGATGAACAACCCGGACCAGTTGACGTTCCTGCAGGAAAACCCCGGCGCGATTCCGTGGGCTGTCGAAGAGTTCCTGCGCTACGCGAGCCCGGTCTATCACTTCCGCCGCACCGCAACGAAGGACACCGAAATCAACGGCCAGAAGATCAAGGCGGGCGACAAGGTCGTCACGTGGTTCGCGTCGGGAAACCGCGATGAGAATATCTTCGACCGTCCGAACGTGATGGACGTCACCCGCAACCCCAACGAGCACATGACGTTCGGCCGTGGTGGCCCGCACATGTGTCTCGGCAACGCTCTCGCGCGTATCGAGCTTCGCGTGATGTTCGAGGACCTCATCAACCGCGTCGACCACGTCGAACGCACTGGTGGGATCGACTTCCTTCGCTCGAACTTCGTTCACGGAATCAAGCGCATGCCCGTCAAGGTCACGCTCCGCTAGGGCACAACACGGTCAAGGTCGCTCACCGCACGGGGGCGGCCTTTTCCGTTGGGTTAGGCCTTGACGACCTTCTCAATGAAGTTGTCGATGAGATCGAAGGTGCGCTGTTCGGCCGCGGCGTCCTCCGCCGCAGTCTGAGCGAGCAGCACAGCGGGGTCCTGGCCCACGGCCTCGACCGACTTGTCGCCACCCCACACGAGCCACCCGTCTAGCGCCTCTGCCGTCAGTTCGGGGTGGAACTGCAGGGCGAGAGTGCGGTTGATGATGAACGCCTGGGATGCGATCGGGGAACGAGCAATCTCGACGGCTCCGGGCGGGACAACCCAGCGGTCGTAGTGGAATTGGAACCACGGCCCGTTGCTGACGATGTCAGGACGGTCGCTCCATATATACGTCCACCCGATTTCGTGTGTCGGGCCTGGCGCAACGGAACCGCCCATAGCGCGCGCGACAAGTTGTCCGCCGAAGCAGATGCCCAGCACCGGCTTGCCGCTCGTGACGGCTTCACGGATCCATTCGACCTCGGGAAGCAGCCAATTTCCGATGCATGCGTCATCCCACGCACCCCACGGCGACCCGAGTGGGACGAGCAGGTCGTAGTCGTCAAGGGGCGGGAACTCGAAGGACACGTTCGGCTTTTCGAAACTGGACTCGGGGACGACGAGGGTCTCAATCGTCTCGTATCCGTGATGCCGAAGTCGCTCGGCGACCGGTCCAGGAGGCGACACGTGGTCGTGCTGGATAAACAATGCCTTCATTTCTGCCCCTTTGCTTCCATTCTGGCGTGACACCATATTAGTATTTCGTTTGAGTCCTAACGATGTCGTTCGGACAACTTGCCGAGTCAAGGAGTTGCAATGAAGCACGACCTGAAAGCCATCAAGGCCGACCTGCAATCGCGCGGGATTGATGTCCTGCGATTCGTCTACGCCGATGTCATTGGTGTGTCGCGCTCGAAGGACGTGCTCGTCAGTCAGCTCGAGAAATCTGCACACAACGGACCTGCATTCTGCGAAGGCGTCTGGGTCACCACGACGCGTGGTGAGGTCGTCGACGCAGGCAACATCGCCGCCGATGGACTCCAGGACATGGTCGGCCAGCTCGACCCCGACACCATCACGCCCCTTCCGTGGGAACCCGGTGTTGCATACGTCGTGATCGACTCGCTCAAGCCCAACGGCGACGCGAACATGTTCTCGCCGCGCGAGGTTCTTCGCAAGGTCATCGAGGAGTACCACGCGATCGGACTCAAGCCCGTCGTCGGCCCAGAACTCGAGTTCTACATCGCCAACCGCCTCGCCGGTGGAGGCTTCGAACGCAGCCTCACGCAGACTGGTCGCGTGTACACGACTGGTTCACTGGTCGACCCTCACGGAACATTCCTGCACCTCATGCGCATGCTCGACCGGATGGACATCGGTGTCTTCGCGGGAAACCACGAGTTCAGCCCAGGACAGTACGAGATCAACCTGTGGCACTCCGAGGCGCTCGACGCTGCCGACCGCACGTTCCTCTTCAAGACGGCAATCAAGGACGTCGTTCACCGCACGGGTCAGCACGCAACCTTCATGGGCAAGCCCTGGAGCGACGAAGGTGGAAGCGGCTTCCACCTGCACTTCTCGGTCACGGACCTCAACGGTGAAAACGTGATGCACGACGGCGCCGGCAACCTGTCGGACACGGCGCGTTCGATGATCGCCGGTGTGACCGCGAACGCTGCCGCACTCACTGCGCTGACCAATCCCACTGTCAACGCTTTCAAGCGTCTTGGCCCGGACACGCTCGCGCCATATCGCGCGAACTGGGGATACGACAACCGTTCGTGCATGGTTCGCGTTCCCCCGGAGCGCGGGGGCGGAACGCGCCTCGAAGTTCGCGTCGGTGACGGTGCTGCTAACCCGTATCTCGTCATCGCGGGAATCCTCGCGGCGGCCCTCGACGGCATCACGCGCAAGCTGGACTGCCCCGCCGACGCTGTCGGAATGGCGTACGACAACGAGGACGCACCGATTCTGCCGGGCACGTTCACCGAGGCACTCGATGCCCTCGAGGCGAACGCGCATTTGCACGACCAGCTCGCCCCCGAACTCGTCGGCGTCTTCCTCGCGATGAAGCGCGACGAGGTGTCGCGGTACTCCGAGGCGCACGGCGCAGCGGACGACCGTGTCGTCACCCAGTGGGAACTCGACGAATACATCGAGGACTTCTAAACCGACCTCAACGACTGCGGCCCCCGACGAATCGGGGGCCGCAGTCGTTGTATGGAGGCGCTAAATCGACGGGTTCGAGTTGTCGGTGATCAGTGCACCACCGTTGAAGGTCACGCCGACCTCACGGTAGTACCCCGCGATGATTTCGTCGACGGGGAGAATCGAATCAAGTTCGTCCCACTGCGAGTCGGACAAGTGCAGTTCCGCGTCGCCCTTCCACGGCTGTCCGAGATCGGCGTCGACCCCGCCCATCGCGATGAGCTGGTCGAGAGAGTTCCCGAGTCCGGGAGTAATCGACGGCATGAAACGCGAGTGCAACATCTTGTGCCCGTTGACGAAGCCATTCGTCTCTGCCGGCTCGCGCAGGGTCACGACGGCGGACGCCAGACGGTGGTCGTACGCCGCCACACTGGCGCCCAGCTTCGCGCCGTTCTCCAGTCGCGGGGTCGCCTTGCCGTGGTTGAAGATTCGAGTGACGGCGATGTTGCCGAGCTTCTTGGGGTAGCCCTGGAACCACCCGCGCGCGATGGCAAAGTCCTTCGTGACCCAAATGGCGACGCAACGGCTGTACGTGACGCCCTCGTACTTGCATCGGACGACGACGAAGGCTTCGAGGTACTGCGAGCGAACGGGGTCAAGCAACTCCGCGCCGCCCTCGCTGCACGACTGCCAGTCGGCCCAAATGAACGCGACGGCGCCCGGGTCCTCGTCGGCGAGTTCGAGTTCGGCTGGCAGAATCGCGCGAACGTTCGCCGGATCCGTGCGGTACTCGACGGTGAGCAACGTCCCCGAGTAGTACCACGGCATCTTCGGCATGAGCGTGCTCTTGCCGGTGGGGGTCAAGGGCGGGAAGAATCCGTGCAATTCAGTCATGTGGCTACCGTATCAATCATTCGTATCCGAATAAAGTGCCGAGCGCGACAAATTTTCTGACCAATCCGTTTTGCGAGAATCGTGCGAAACGCTTGACCTCGACGAGAAAATTCGACACTCTAGGGGTAGGTCGTTCGGGTATGAACGATTATTTTGTCGAACTCAATGAGGAGATCAACTAATGGCAACTGAATCCAAGTCCGATACCACTCTGCGCAAGGGGCGCCTCGGGGTATTCGGAATCGTCTTCTTCGTGGTCGCCGCTTCGGCGCCACTCGTGGGAATGACCGGGGCTGTCCCGGTCGCCATGCTCGTCGGAAACGGCGCAGCAGTCCCCGGAACCTACCTCGCGGTCGGTCTCACCCTCTTGCTCTTCAGCGTCGGTTACGCCGCGATGAGCCACAAGGTCACCAACACGGGCGCGTTCTTCGCGTACGTCGGCCGCGGACTCGGCACGAACATGGGTGTTGCGTCTGCGTTCACCTCGATCCTCGCCTACGTCACCATCCAGCTCGCCATTTACGGCTTCTTCGGTGGAATCGTGGCTGGAACGATGGCCGGACTCGGCATCGACATGCACTGGCTCGTCTGGTCAGGCCTCGCCTGGGTCATCGTCACCGCGCTGTCGCTGCTGTCCGTTGACATCGGGGCCAAGGTGCTCGGGGTGTTCCTGATCCTCGAGGTCCTGTCGCTGCTCACCGTCGCCGGTGCAATTCTCATCGACGGCGGACCCGACGGTGGCGTGAACCTCGCAGCGTCGTTCGACCCCAACGCAATCCTCGCTGGTGGAATCACCGGTGCTGCCGGTATCGCAATCGCCTTCGCTTTCGCGTCCTTCATCGGATTCGAAGCAACCGCAATCTACGGTGAGGAATCGACCGACCCCAAGCGCACCGTTCCGCTGGCAACCTATTGGGCAATCGGAATCATCACCGGACTGTTTGCGATCGTCTCGCTGGCCATGGTCACGGGCTACGGAACCGGAATGGTCGATGACGGTGCTGGCGGAGAAATGCCCGCACTCGTTGCCGCAATTCTCAACGTCACCGCGATTGACGGAGCACCCTTGGCGAACCCCGCCGGAATGCTCTTCGACCTCGCGGCTACCTATGTCAGCCCCGACCTGGTCGGAATCATGGAACTTCTCGTGATCTCGAGCCTCTTCGCCGGCTTGCTCGCATTCCAGAACGCGTCTGCTCGCTACTTCTTCGCGATGGGTCGCGGCGGAGTCCTTGGCAAGGCATTCGGAACCGTCAACGGTCGTGGCGCACCTCACTTCGGTGTCTACGCCACCTCGGCCCTCGCGATGCTCGTCATGGCGACGTTCGCAATCGCCGGACTCGACCCCGTGCTCAACCTCTTCTTCTGGATGTCGTCGATCACCGCGGTCGCCGTCATGCTCGTCGAGGTGCTCGTCTCGGTCGCGATATTCAACCACTTCCGCAAGGAAGGCGGCGGTTCGCTCTGGAAGACCACCATCGCACCCCTCGCATCGGCAGTTCTTCTTGCGGGCGGCGTCTACCTGGTCATGAGCCGATTCAACCTGCTCGCAGGCACCGTCCCCGAGGGAGTTGACCCGTCGTTGCCCGAAAGCGCATGGCAGCTCAACGAACTCGGCTGGTTCCTCGTTCTGTCGCCCTTCATCGCGGCCGTCATCGGTTACGTCGTTGCCGCTGCGATCAAGTCAGAGAACAAGGAGATCGTTCGCGACATGGTGTCGTAACGAATCATTACATCGCGGAGGCGCTCGGGAAACCGGGCGCCTCCGTTGTTTCATAGGGTGGAGTCATGACAACCGAGGACCCGATACTTCTGCTTGATGGGGGGCTTTCGACTGCGCTCGAAAACCGCGGCCACCGAGTTGGCGGGGTTCTGTGGACGGGCGAACTCTTGCTTCGCGACCCAGGCGTCGTGGTTCAGGCACACCGCGACTTTGTCGATGCTGGTGCCGACGTCCTCATCACTGGGGCGTATCAATTGTCATTCGACGGCGGACGTCAGGCGGGCTGGGACGACGATGACACTGTCACGGCACTGAGGAATTCGACGACGGCCGCCCGGATGGCGGCGGCGGAAGGCACCCTCGTCGCTGCGTGCGTTGGCCCCTATGGCGCTTCTCTCGCCGACGGTTCTGAATTTCGAGGCGGTTATGGAGTGACGGACGCGGTTCTGCGCGATTTCCACGCACGCCGACTTGACCTCCTGCTCGAAACCGAGCCCGACCTGTTGGCCATCGAAACCCAGCCGGAATTGCAGGAAATCGACGTCATTCTTCGATTGCTGGCCGAGCGAGACTCAGAGATGCCCTTCTGGGTGTCGTCGACCGTGTCCAAGGCTGGCCGAATTGCTGGCGGTGCGCCATGGACGGAAGTTGTGGCACGGGTTGCTGACGCCGAGTCGGCCCTTGCCGTCGGCATCAACTGTTCGTCGGTTGAATTCATCAGCGAAACCCTGCGATCCGTGGATTCACCGATTCCCTATGTCGTGTATCCGAATCACGGTCGTGACTGGGATGCTGCAACCGATTCGTGGGTTGGTGACGGGCACAACATCACCGAAGAGCACCTCGCCGACTGGATCGACAGCGGAGCGAGGCTTATCGGCGGATGTTGCGGCTTTGGTGCGGGAGATGTCGCCAAACTCAAGAGCCAGATTTAGACCAACTGGGAGAACTCGGTCAAATCCTTTTTGCGGCCGGCGAGCACGATCTGTTCACCCTTGTGGAGGATTGTTTCGGGGAACGCAGGCTGGTAGTTGCCGTCCCCGGCAGATGTCGCCACAACTGTGACCGAGAATTCGGCGCGAATCTTCGCTTCTGCGAGGGTTTGTCCGTCGAACTGCTCGGGAACAAAAGTCTTGACCATGACAAAGTCGTCGTCGATGTGGACGTAGTCCAGTGATTCGCCAGAGACCATGTGCGCAACGCGGCGTCCCATTTCACGTTCGGGGAAAATGACGTGTTCGACACCAAGTTGTTCAAGGATTTTCCCGTGCGAGGCCGAGTTGGCTTTGGCCCACACCTGGCGGACGCCCATCTGGAGCAAAAGGGACACCGTCAAAATGCTGGCCTCTAGGTCGGCGCCGATCGCGACAACAGCGCTGTCCATGTCCTGTAGCCCCAGCTCACGTAGTGTCTCTTCATCGGTCGTGTCCGCCGTGACAACGTGAGTGAGCTGACCGGCCATTGCCTGTACGAGTCGCTCGTCGGCATCGATGCCTAAGACTTGGTGACCCGATTCAATGAGCTCCAGTGCCATTGCCGCACCAAAGCGGCCCAGGCCGATGATTGCAACGTTGGCGGAATGAAAGCTTCGACGCTTACCCGACGGTGTGTTTCGTGCCATGTTCTGTAACTCCTTTGGCTTAACTGTAAAGCGATTAGCCGATCAGCGGGCGCTCGCGAGGGTACTCAAAGTGACGTTGCGTCTTTCGGAGCGCAAGTGACGTTGCGACAACGATTGGACCAAGTCGACCGAAAAGCATGAGCAACGAAAAAAGCACCTTGACGTGGTCGGGCAGCGACGCGGTGATCCCAGAGCTGAGCCCAACTGTTCCCGTCGCGGAAATTACCTCAAACAAAATTTTGTCAAGCGTGTAATCGGTTGTGAGATGCATGTACATCGTGGCCGCGATCACGACCGACGCCGTTATGGCAACAATCGAGAGCGCTTGGCGTTGCATCGACCGGGGAAGTCGACGGTTGCCGATGTTGACAGCGGCTTCACCACGAACTTCTGCGACGACCACGGCAACAAGAACGACGAAGGTGCCGATCTTGATTCCGCCAGCGGTGGACGCGCTCGCGCCACCGATAAACATGAGGATCTCCATGCCGAGCCACGTGGTGGGAGTCATCGCTGTGGTATCGACCGAATTGAAGCCCGCAGAACGAGGCATGAGCCCGGCGAAAAGGGAGTTCGTGATCTTGTCGATGACACTTTCCGGGCCAAGTGTGGCCGGATTGTTCCATTCGAGAGCCGCGATAAACACAGCCCCGAGGACGCTCAGGATGATGCTCGCCCAGATGATGATGCGGCTGTTCAGCGACCACTGCCGGGGGATGTGGTGGCCAATTTGAGGGTTCTTCCAGCGACGAATCGCATGAATGAGGCGCTCGCGAATCTCAACGAGAACAGGGAAGCCAAGAGTCGCCAGGAAAACGACCACGACTATTGGAATCATGACAAACGGGTCTTGGGCGAAGCGCATCATGCTGTCGGCGTACAGCGCAAACCCTGCATTGTTGAAGGACGAGACGGCGTGAAATAGACCGTGACCGAGGGCTTCACTAAACGAGTATCCGTATTGCTGGATAAACCGAACAAACAAGATGACAAAGAGCACCGCTTGGAAGCCGATCATGAATACGGCGATGCTGCGAAGCAGTCCCTTGACGTCCCGCGCGCTCGGGCCAAGGGCCGACTCGGACGACGTCATCATTCGGTTGCGAAGTGACAGTCGCCCCTCCAAAAGCAAGCCCATGAGAGCGGCGAAACCGACGATCCCGAATCCGCCGACTTCAATCAACATCGCAATGACGACGTGGCCGAACATCGAGAAGGACGTCGAGACATCGATTGTGGAGAGCCCTGTGACGGTGACCGCTGATACCGAGGTAAACAAAGCATCGAAAAAGTTGAGCGGCTGATTCGTCGCACTCGCGATGGGCAACATGAGCAAAATCGCACCGACCAGAACGACAATCGTGAAGGCAATCGCAATCATGCGCGTCGGGGGCATCCCTCGCACGAACTTAGCCAAATTCACCTTGTCACTCTACGCGGAATTGCGCGCCCGGTTAGGTCTAGGATTGCCAATCGTGAACGAAAAACTGAACGGGAAGCGCATCATTCTCGGCAAGAAGCTGTCGACCCGCAAACTTGAGGGTGAACTGCTGCGAAAGCGAATCGCTCTCCCGATTTTCGCTAGCGACCCGCTCTCGTCCGTGGCGTACGGCCCGCAAGAGCTCATCATGATTTTGACTCTTGGCGCAGTCGGTGGAATTTCGACGCTGATTTTTGCCCCGTGGATTGCCGCGGTAGTCGTCGCGCTGCTCTCCATCGTCGTTCTCAGTTACCGCAAGGTCATCAAGGCCTACCCCTCGGGTGGCGGTGACTACGAGGTCGCAAAGGTGAACCTCGGGCAACGCGCTTCTCTTATCGTTGCGTGCGCGCTCCTCATTGATTACGTCATGACCGTCGCGGTATCAATCGCATCGGGTACTGACAACCTCATTTCAGCGTTCCCTGCTCTTGACCCCTATCGGATCGAGGTAGCCGTCGGGTTCATTCTGATTCTGCTCGCGGTAAACCTGCGCGGAGTTCGTGAGTCCGGCGTCGCTTTTGCACTTCCCACCTACATCTTCATCGCCTCGATATTCACGATGTTGGCGACCGGGTTTTATCGCATGTTCGTCCTTGGTGAAGACCTTTCGGCGCCCAGCGCGGGGTACGACGTCATGGTCGAACAACAACTGGAAACGGCGCCACTACTGCTTGTCTTCCTCCTCCTTCGCGCGTTCGCTTCAGGTTCTGCCGCATTGACCGGTGTCGAGGCGATCGCAAACGGTGTTCCGGCGTTCCGCGAACCGAAGGTCAAGAACGCTCAGATCACGATGACGTGGATGGGAATCACCGCGGTCTCGATGTTTGCGGGAATCGTGTTCTTTGCGTTGGCAACGGGTGTGCAATACATCGAAGACCCCGAACTTCAGCTTCACGGCGCCGACCTTGCAACATTCTCGACGGGACCGCAGCTTTCGGTCATCGCTCAGCTTGGTGTCGCAATCTTCGGCAACGGAGCGGTCATGTTCTTCGTGCTGCAAGCGGCCACCGCGGCAATCTTGTTGCTCGCGGCAAACACGGCGTTCAACGGATTCCCGCTGTTGTCGTCGGTTTTGGCCAAGGACTCCTACGCTCCGAAGTCGTTGCTTACGCGTGGTGACCGCCTGGTTTATTCAAACGGCATGTTGTCGCTCGCCGCTGCGGCTCTTGTCATGATTCTCATCTTCCAGGCCGATGTCACTCGCCTTATCCAGCTATACGTCCTTGGCGTCTTCACTTCATTTACGGTTGGGCAGATCGGCATGTTGCGTCACTGGAAGCGTGGACTTGCTGATGGAAGCATCGACCCACGCGAGGCGCGCAGCGGCCGCGTCATCAACGGAATTGGCGCCACCATGACCGGAGTTGTCCTTGCCATTGTCACCGTGACTAAATTCACGGAGGGTGCGTGGATGGTCTTCGCGATTGCGATTCCGCTGTATTGGGTCATGTGGAATACCGCACGCTATTACAAGACGATCGAGAACGAGATCGCGCTCGACGAGTCAACTGAGTACGGGTCGAGCGGCGATTACGCAGTCGTTCTGATGGACAAACTCAACAAGCCGCAACTCAAGGCTCTCGACTACGCCTTGTCGAGCAAGCATTCACGACTTGACGCGGTACACGTCGCAGTCGACCCCGCGCGAGCGGAAGCGTTCAAGGCTGAGTGGAAGAAGTACGGCGTTAAGGTGCCGCTCAAGATTATTGAATCGCCTTTCCGTGAGTTCTCGGCGCCTCTCATCGAGTACTTGGAGGACCACCGGCGCAAGCACGGTCGAGAGAGAATCTCGGTCTACATGCCCAAGTACATCGTCGGACACTGGTGGGAGCACGTCTTCCACAATCACCGCGCCAACCGCATGAGCAAGCGCCTGTTGTACGTGCGAGGCGTGATGGTCACGCTCGTCCCGTGGCGACTCGAATCGGCGGAGAAGTTCAATCCCTTCGACCGCAAGCCCCTGCCGGGTGATGACCGCCGCGGTGGTCAGGTTCGCCCGCGCTTGCGCCAGCACCACGACAAGCGAATCGCGAGAAACGCAACGTATGTCATCACGGTGGATGACGACGACTAGAACACTTTCGGCTCCAAACGTCTAAGAATCGGCCAAGAGACGGTAAAGACGACTTCTCTTCCCGCGTTCCACAAACCCCCGCGGTTACAATGGAAAAGCCGAAAGGGGCGTGTTTCGTGAACTCCAAGCGTGCGTTCTTCTTCAGTGTGCCCACACTGTTGGCGCTTGTCATGAGCATTTTTGTTCCCGTCCCAGCACAGGCGTACACCCTCGATGCGGCTGACTTCAACCCGAGTGCGATCATCTCTGACGCCCAGTTCTTCGACGAAAACGCCCTCACCGAGGCACAAATTCAGGCGTTCTTGCAGTCCAAGATTGGCACCTGTGAGAACTCGCGCTGCCTCAATGTCTACAAGATGGACACGTTCACGCGTGAAGCGACGATGGTCAACGGAGCATCGGCTTTGTGCAGCAAGTACGTGGGCGCGGCACAAGAGCCGGCTGCGCGAATCATCTACAAGGTGCAAAAGGCCTGTCACATCAGCGCCAAGGTCATCCTTGCGACGTTGCAAAAGGAACAGGGGCTTGTCACGTCGACAGCGCCCAGCGCAACGAAGCTGAAAATCGCGATGGGCTACGGTTGCCCCGACACTGCTCCGTGTGACGCGTTGTATTTCGGTTTCTACAACCAGGTTTACGGTGCCGCATCGCAATTCAAGCGCTATACCGACCCGAATTCTTCGTTCTGGGGTTCAAAGAAGGTCGGTACGACAGTCAACATTGGGTACCACCCCAACTCGTTCGATAATCCGCCGACCTGCGGCAAAAAGGCTGTGTACATCGCCAACAAGGCAACCCACGCTCTCTACATTTACACGCCTTACGTACCCAACTCGGCGGCCCTCGGTAACCTGTGGGGGACTGGTGACCGATGCTCGTCCTACGGAAATCGAAACTTCTGGCGCAACTACAACTCGTGGTTCAACCTGAAGGAAGAACTGTATTCCCGCGTTGCCGCACTTCCCGCCGCGACGAAGACAGCACTCGGATCGGTAGTTTCAGAGACAAACTGCTCGGAAACGACGAACAACTGCGTCATCAACTACCAAACAGGCGTTGTCACCCTTCCCTTCATGGGAAGCCTCCAGGTCTCATTCGGCGCGATTGGCGCCGCGTACAAGAACTCAGGCGGGCCTGATGGACCGCTGGGCGCAATTGTCGGCGCACAAGAAACCATCGCGGCAGGCGGTACTGGTTATCGTCAGCGCTTCACCAACGGGTACATCTATCAAGCACCCAACGGCGCTACCTTCACGCTGAGCACAACAATGAACGATTTCTACCTGGCACAGGGCGGACCGAGTGGCTCGTTGGGTTGGCCCGCGTCAGCCGCCCGCACGTCGACGACAAAAGTAGACCAAATGTTCGACAACGGTCTCATCGTGACGAACTCCGCAGGGCAATTGACCGCCGTGACCGGCGCGATCGGGGACGCCTTCCACGCAGCCGGTGGGGTCGCATCGGGTTGGGGCCTTCCCACCGCGGCGCGACAAAACGTCACGACAACTTCTCTTGGAAATGGCGCAAAGCAGACCTTCCAAAACGGTGTCGCGTTTGAAAAGACGGGCTCGGCCGCCTGGATCGTGGCCAACTCGCTCCTGCCTGCGTTGACAGCTGTCGGGCAAAACGCAGCTGGTTGGCCAGCGGGCGCGACTCAACTATCCGGGGCCAACCGGTACCAGGCATTCACCGCGGGTATTCTCTTCGGCTCTACCGCACACAGCAATGGGATCCTCGTGCCCACCGCGATGTCAACTGTCTGGACCGCTGCGGGCGGAGCGACGTCCTACCTCGGGTTCCCCACTGTTGCAGCGCAGGCTGTGACCAACGCCCAAAGCGTCGCGGGTTCCGTGGTGGCATTCACTGGCGGTGCAATCATCTCGAGCCCAGCCGGTGTCTTTGGGCAACCTGCTGGGATTCGCGCGAAGTATCTCGCTGCAGGAGGACCGAGCGGAACCTATGGTTATCCCATTGCTGCACCCACCTTGTCTGGCGGAGTGTGGACCCAGCGATTTGCCAGCGGCACATTGACCACCGCAGCGCCGGTTACGCGCCCAACCATCCGATTGGGATCGCGTGGAGCAGATGTGCGTTACCTGCAGACCAAACTCAGGTTGACCGCGGACGGAATCTTTGGCACCAACACGCGAAAGGCCGTCATCGCCTTCCAAAAGTCAAAGGGTCTCACAGCAGACGGTGTCGTAGGAGCGCGCACGTGGGCAGCGCTCGGCTAGTCGGCGAAATTCGTCGCACGAGACTCTCCCAACGGTGAACCCTTAGCGATACGCTCAACACCATGAACCCAGTGGGCATTGTCGCCGTCGTTGCGGCCGTAATCGGGCCGATTCAGTCAGTCGGCGGCTGGTTGCTCGCCGGCTCTCTGTGGGATGGCTACGACCCAATTCGGCAGACAATCAGCGACCTGGCCGCGCCGGAATCGCCCGTCGCCACCGTCATGTCGGCATTCTTCATCCTCGGGGGCACTCTGACCATCGTTGCTGGTCTCGCGGTTCGACCGTTCGCTCTACCCGGCCGAATCGCCCTCGTACTCGCGGGACTCGCGACATACGGTTTGACGATTTTCCCAACCCCCTTGGTCGGGTATTCGATTCCCCACCGCATCTTCGCCATCACGTCGTTTGTCCTGTGTGCAGGGTGGCCACTGTTGGCGATGCGATTCCGAAAAGATGCGCCGTGGATCATTCGGCCCACCGCGTCGATTCTGGCCACCGTCGGGCAGACCGTGTTGGCCGTCTGGTTCCTCCTGACGTGGACCGAACCGGACCAAACCGCAGTCGGCTTCTGGGAACGGGTCGTCGTCACGCAACAGGCGGCGTATCTGTCGCTCGTGGTGCTCGTTCTCTACGCCTATCAACGGCGGGACGCGTCGCTGCGAAAGTGAATTAGGCGGCGGGGACTAACGCGACCGTCACGGCAACGAAAATACCGACGAAAATCGTCGGCGTGACGTATTTGGCGACGTGGAGCCAGCGGGCGGAGCGGATGATGCGCTCAGAGATGGCACTTCGAACCTTTAGTGCGGCAAGGTCCTGTGCGACTGCTTGACCTTCGTGCGCGGCCGAGAACTCAACGAGTGCACCGAGGATGCCCGACGCAAGCAAAATGCCCCACGCTGCTGCCGACACGACGGGCCCTGCATCACGAATGGAGGGGACCAGCCCGACCGTCGTGATCAGGAGGAAGGTGGGGGCAAACTGCGCCACGATCAACTGCATGCGCGCGCGATTCCACAGGTCGAGAAGCTCTTTTTCGGTCATTCGTCAATTGTGCCATGACGGTATGCCCCGAATACGTCGGCACTTGCGACGTCAGAGCGCGCTGTTAGTCTGCGAATGTGACAAACGAGTCCTCACGGGGCATCCGCTTCCGGGCCTTCGTTTCGGCGACGCACTTCCCGCAAGCGCTGGCGATGGTGGTTCTTATGACTCTGTCGACAGCCCTGTTCGGCGGTTCGTGGTGGAACATCGTGTTCGTGCTTCTCGCGAGTGCGGCTGGACAGGCCACCGTTGGTTGGACGAACGACGTGCATGACGCCGAGGCCGACCTGGCGTTGGGACGTCGCAACAAGCCAACGGTGCGCGGCGAAGTTCGGCCCGATGAACTTCGACGTCCGATTGTGATCGCCGCCGTTCTCGCCGTTCCGTTCTCGTTCGTCGCGGCAGGCTGGGTTGGAGGAATTGCGCACATTGTCGCGGTTGCCAGCGCACTGATGTACAACTTTGTGTTCGCCAGAACCGCGTGGTCGTGGGCTCCCTACGCTGTGTCCTTCGCCCTGATGCCAGTCTTTATCGCCCAAGCTGTGTCTCTCGCGTTGTGGCCATCGGCACCGGTGACGGTCCTCAGTGTTCTCGTCGGTGTGACCGCACACTTGCTCAACGCGATTCCCGACATCGCCATCGACCGGGAATCCGGCTTTGGCGGACTTGCCGTTTCGCTCGGCAAGCGGCGCTCACAAATACTCGCCGCCGTACTCGTGGTTTGTGCCGTGGTGTGCGCGGCACTTGTCATTTCCCCATTGCTTGCGAATTGAGGAATACCGCCAAGGAAACAACGATGTTCACACCATCACCGACCGATATGGCGTCATGCGTGAGTTCCCGCCTTTACAGTGGGACTACGTCAGCGAAGGAGCATTTTTGACAATGAACCAGACTTTGACAGTCGATATCGGCGGAACAAAGTGCGCCGCGGCGATCACCGGGGATGATGGCGTAGCTGTCCTTGAATCGTGGCCGACGCAAGGTTCTGTTGAAAACCTCTTTCTCGTTGAGCAGTTTTATGCGAAGCACTCTGGTGATCCACTCCTTTCGGTAAATGCTGTTGGCGTCTGTTTTGGCGGCCCAGTGGATTTCGGGAGTTCAATCGTGAAGCGCTCTGTCCATGTGTCGGGATGGGAAGGATTCAACTTTGAGGACTGGGCTGAAAAGGCCTTCAACCTCCCTGTGGCGGTGGACAACGACGGAAATATTGGCGCACTTGCCGAATTTGCTCTGGGGAATCACGAGACGAGCGATCTCATCTACGTGACCGTTTCGACCGGCATCGGGGCGGGGGTAATCAGCGACGGAAAGTTGTTAAGAGGCGTTTCTAACGATGCTGGTGAACTCGGGCACATTCGCGTGTCGGACGACACTCGGTTATGTGAATGTGGTCGTGCCGGTTGCCTCGAGCGCATGTGCAGTGGCTATTGGCTCGAGCACGATCACGGTAAACCTGCAGCGGACTTGCTCGCGGACGACCATTTTCTTGGCGACTACGCGCGGACATTTGCAAGGGGTCTTGCGACCGCGGTATTGCTGTACAACCCCGGAGTTGTCGTGCTGGGTGGGGGCGTGTCCCGCGTTGGGGCCAGGCTCACGGATGCCTTGAGCGATAGCCTGAGACTAGAACTCGCCAGTTGGGGGCACCTGACCCCACGAATTTGCACAACCGTTTTCGACGGTGACGGAGTCCACCGAGGAGCAAGGGAATTGACGCGTGAACTATTTCGATGACTACCACGACGCCCTTGTTCGGGCAATGGGAACGGTAGACCGCACACGCCTAGACGAGTTGAGAATCCTCTTTGTTGAAGCTCGCACCAACGGAAACACAATCTATACCTGTGGGAACGGAGGAAGTGCGGCGACAGCATCTCACTTCGCAACTGACCTGCTGAAAGGCGCGAGCTACGAAAAAGATCTAAGGTTCAGAGTCGTTGCCCTCACAGATGCGACGTCAACGATTTCTGCCTACAGCAACGATGTCTCATACGACATCGTGTTCGAAGAGCAATTACGTAACTTCCTCAACCCGGGAGACATTGTCGTCGCGATTAGCGGATCAGGAAACTCTGTCAACGTCATTCGAGCACTTCGCTTCGCAAAAACGCGTGGAGCGCATGCCGTCGCATTTACTGGCCGTGATGGCGGAGAGCTCGGAAAGGAAGCCACTCTGCACATCAACGTCGCTGAACAACACATGGGTCGAATCGAGGACGCACACATGGCGATTTGCCACATGGTGGCGTTTTCATTCATCGACGTCGAGTGAGGCTTGAGGGAAGTAGGCCCCGTCGGGCTCGAACCGACGACCCACGGATTAAAAGTCCGTTGCTCTACCAACTGAGCTAGAGGCCCTTGAAGCACCCATTCTAGCCAACGCCCGTCGCGCTTTAGGCTGGACGAGATGACGAAGAACACCGCGTGGCAGGAGGCGCTGTCGATCCGCTTCCGCAAGTTGCTGTCGGGGGCGACGGACGGCAACCCTCCGTGGCTTGGCGTTGTCGCGAAGGGCGAAGATCGTGGTTTGTTCATGCCGACGGATGCACCGTGGGTGGTGCACCGTGACTTCGGAACTCTGGTCGGCGGGATTCGCGCGCTGCTCGTTCAAGCACTTCACCCGGGTTCACTCGCTGGCGTTCGCGACCATTCCCGATACGA
Organism: uncultured Gulosibacter sp.; assembly: GCA_964637095.1. GTDB lineage: Bacteria > Actinomycetota > Actinomycetes > Actinomycetales > Microbacteriaceae > MWH-TA3. The sequence goes on along the minus strand of CAZWTW010000001.1, from coordinate 54,929 downwards.
AAAGGACCCGCTCGGCCGATTGGCCGGAACAATTCGGTGGCTGACGGTCACCACTTTTGCGGGCAAGGACGCGGTGGCAGGGGAAGCGCACCGGGTCAATCGTTTGCACGATCGGGTGAACGGCGAGTACACCAAGGCGGACGGAACAGAATCCGCGTATTCGGCCCACGACACGTCCTTGTTGTTGTGGGTGCACGTTGCGTTTATGGAATCGTTCCTTGTCGCACACGAGATGTACACCGCGACGCCGATTCCCGCAGGCGACAACACGTCCGGTGCCGACAACTATGTCGCTCAATGGGGTGCCGCTGTCAGCCCGCTGGGACTTGCCGAAACGCCCCGCTCGCGCGCCGATGTTGACGCGTTCATTGACGACATGGTGACGACCAAGGTCGTGACGGTGTCCGACGATACTCTTCGGATTGTTGACTTCATCCGGCGCCCACCACTCCCGTTGTTGGCCAGGCCCGTCTACCGCTTGTTCTTCCATGCCGCCGTCGTCTCGTTGAGGCCCGACTTCCGACAGATGCTGGGGCTTTCGGCGCCACCCGCGTGGTTTGTCATGCCGGCGACCCGCGCGACCCTGCGGCTGATTCGGTGGGCGATTGGCCCGGAAAGCCCGATCGAGGACGCCGCCATCGCGCGCTTGAAGCGAATCGGCGCAATCCCGACAGCCGACATGGACCGATAATGAAGAAATGCAACTCGTGGTGAGGCTAATCCGATTCGTCGTGTCGGTCGTCCTTGCCGCGACGGCGACGCTGGCAGCGGGACCCGGTGCGTCTGCGACGGAAGCTTCCGACCTTGCCGCCGAAATCACCACGTACACGGACACCCTGGCGTCCGACTACACCGTGAGTGTTCGTGAACTTGGTGACGGCGGCGTTACCGTCGGCGTTGGCGAACATCTTCGAATCGAACCAGCTTCGGTTATCAAGTTGTTTTATGCGTGGGCAGCGCTGCGCCGAGTAGACCTTGGCTCGCTTCGGCTGTCGCAAACTATGCCGAACGGACTGACGTGGGATCGCTGCATCAAGTTGATGATCACGATTTCGGACAATAAGTGTTCGGCCGACATTCGCTCTGCATTGGGCAATCGCACACTTAACACACTTTTTGCAGCGTCCGGTTATCCAGACACCTACATCAAATTGACGGCCGCTGGCGCATATAAAACCAAGCGCACCTCGGCAGCGGACACAACGTTATTGCTCAGTCGACTCGAAGCAGGCACCTTGCTTTCGCCCGCGTCTACGACGTATTTCCACCAACTGCTCAAGGACCAGGTGTGGCGAACTCGAATCAATCTGGGAGTCCCTGCTGGGGTTCGAGTTGAGAACAAGGGCGGCGAGCTGTGGGTCTCGTCAGGGTGGACACAGTCTGACGCGGCAATCGTCCGTGGACCACAATCCACTTACGTCATTGCTGTCTACGGTCGTAATGAAGCCACCAAGGCTGCCGTCGCGCACATTTCTCGAATTGTGTACGAGGCACTTCAAGGCGAAGCCGTTACAACGCCCGCGAGCTTCACTGCCTACCAATATGCGGCGGCAACGTCGCTGTCGGTCCGTGCAACGCCTGGCGGTCGGGTCCTATACACCGTTCCGGTGGGCACCAAGCTGAAGGCTTACTACAGCGACCGAAATTGGGTTCAGGTGAAACAATCGGGGCATTCACGCGGTTGGGTGAAGTTCACTCAACTCAGATTGAGGGATCAGTACCGCTGGCTGTAAGTCCGATACGTCTCTCGCGCATCGCGAGGAACAGCGGGAAGGTGAACGCCATCGCGGTGAATCCTGACAACAGGATGTAAAGCCACACACGCTTGACGCCGACGCGACGCGCCTCGGTGATCATGAACACGACCGACGCGATGGCAACAATCGACAGGTCGGCGGTGAGGACCATATCGACGGCGGAACCGGTCCACGCGGCGCCGTAATCCTCGCGGTTCATGACGGCGAGTCCGTTGAACACCCAAGCGGTCACTAAACCTGCGACGGCAAGTGCGATGTAAACCCAGAAGCGAATTGTTGAAGAACGTGTCATACCTGAAGAGTACGCCTGCTTGTGCCAGAGCATCTACGGTTGAAATATGACGAACCGCCCGCGCAGACCCGCACCCGTCGAATCGCACGTGTTCGATCGGTATGCGAGCGGCGTCGACCCAGCGGTCTCCCTGCAAATCGCACACGACACTGCCACCGCATTGGTTCGCCGAATTCGCGAGTCCGATGACCCCGCTGTTCTCGAACGCCTACTTGCGTACACGTCGGATCATGGTGTTGGTGAACTAGCCGAATTGTGGTCAGCAGCTCCGGCACACTCCCTGCCTGGTGCGCTGTGGCGCTTGTATGTAATTCACGCGAGCATCGTCGCGGATGAATCCTTTGCCGCGAGTGCCTACGACGCCGGCGCCGCACTCGAGGCAACCGCCGACGTCGTTGTCGCCGGTGCGCCTCAGCCGACCAGCCCTGCTGATATTCGAGTGCTCGCGGATGAAATCCTGCACGGAGCATTCCGCGGTGACATCGGTGACGCGCTCGATCGAGCCGCCGCCTATTGCCGAATCGAAGCACGTGGAGTCACGGACATTGTCGGACAATCCGAATTGGGAAACAGCGCGCTTCTGCAGCGCGCACTCACCCTCACCGACTTCGCGACTGACCTCGCCGCGTGTGCAAAACTCGACCGCTCAGGCCAGTTGCTCTAAAGGGAATAAAGCCCAAGCCGCGGTGGTTACACTAACTGTGTCGGGTCGCGCGGATACCCCGGGTCCCAACTTAAACCGCCGCTGAGAGTGGCCACGTGCCGAGAGGCGTAACCCGCGGCCCGACACCCTACGGGGCTTCGTGGTATTCGACTGAGACGATGTGTGGTCCGTTCGCTGTGTTCGCGATGTGGAATACGGAAAAGTCGCCCGTGCTGGGGGACGCCGCACGACGGATTGCCGAATCGACGTCAGCACCGGTCTGTGCGACGAGTTCCGAAACGAGTTGTGGGATGACCGGCCCGTGCGAACACAGAACAACCGCCTTGCCCTTGTCGAGTCGACGCTCGATCACGGCGCGGGCGTTGTCACCGTCTGCCGACCAGCGCTCTTGCGAGAGCTTCGTCGACTCCTTGACGCGAACGCCCGACTTCGTTGCAAGCGGCGTGATGGTCTGGATGCAGCGCGTGGCCGTCGACGTGTAGATTCCCTCGGGCTGGTAGGCGGCGAGGCCCCCGGCGATGTTACGCGCCTGGTCTTGCCCGCGGTGCAGCAGGGGTCGCTGCGAATCAGGACCGTCCCAGCTCGTCGCGGGGACTGCCTTGCCGTGTCGGACGATGACGATCGGGAACGTGTGCGCCAGTTGTGCGGCGTGCATGTCCGCGAACGCATTGACCAGCCCGACATCGTGCGAATAGGACAGTTTTTCGCGGGCAACCGGAATGGTCATCCACTCGAGCGCATAAATCTCGTTGTTGGACTTGAACGGGGAACGCTCTGCGGCGGTCGGGTCAACTTCCGCCGTCCAATAGTGAACTTCTTTACGCTTGCCGTTGTTGGGCATGACGTAGTCGACCATCCCCAGGAAAGGGCCAAGTCCGACGCGCAGCCCCGTCTCTTCGCGAATCTCGCGAACTGCCGTCTCGGGCAACGTCTCGCCCGGGTCGACCTTTCCCTTGGGAATCGAAATGTCTTTGTGCTGCGTGCGGTGCACGACGAGGATCTTGAGTTCCTTGTCGACGACCTTCCACAAAACTGCGCCAGCGGCATAAACCGTGTCGTGTGCCATCAGCGCGAGGTTCCGTTCTTGTTGCGCACTTCCGCTTCCTTCATCATCGTGTTTTGCACGTCCATCAACGGTTCGCCGTGTGACGTGTGCCGGTCCCAGTGTCCCTCACTGGTCAGTATCCACGATGACGCTTCGTCGGACATGTGGAGATCGAAAAGGCGCGAGATGCGAGCGAGGTGTTCCTCGGCTTCAAGTCGCACGAGCACCTCGACACGGCGGTCCAGGTTGCGGTGCATGAGGTCAGAGCTTCCGATGTACACCGCCTGGCGCCCGCCGTTGTGGAAGGCGTAGATGCGCGAGTGTTCGAGGTATCGCCCGAGCACGCTTCGCACGCGAATGTTTTCGGAAAGACCGGGGACTCCGGGGATGAGCGAACAAATCCCGCGAACACTGACGTCGATCGGGACGCCAGCGCGACTTGCTCGGTACAGCGCGTCAATTAGTGCTTCGTCGACGAGCGAGTTGACCTTGAAACGGATTCCCGACGACTCGCCAGCGAGTGCTGCATCGGTTTCGCGCGCAATGAGTTTCAACAGGCCGGCACGCAAATAGCGCGGCGCGACGAGCAGACGCTTGAACTTCTTTTCGATCGCGTAACCGCTCAGTTCGTTGAACAAGCGAGTCAGTTCAGCGCCGACCTCGTGGGAATTGGTGAAGAGCCCGAGGTCTTCATAGATGCGACTGGTCTTGGGGTTGTAGTTTCCCGTGCCGATGTGCGAGTAGTACGACAGTTCACCGTTGTTCTCACGGCGCACGACCTGCGTCAACTTGCAGTGAGTCTTGAGCCCCACCAGTCCGTACACCACGTGGACGCCGGCCTTTTCAAGCTGTCGTGCCCATGAGATGTTGTTCCGCTCGTCGAATCGCGCCTTGACCTCGACCAGCGCGAGAACGGCCTTGCCCGATTCGGCCGCGGTAATCAACGACCGGACGATGGGTGAATCACCGGACGTGCGGTACAGCGTCTGTTTGATTGCGAGAACGTTGGGGTCGGTCGCTGCCTGTTCGATGAACGCCTGCACGCTGGTCGCAAACGATTCGTAAGGGTGGTGAACGAGAACTTCGCCGTCGCGCATCGCCGCAAACAGGTCGGACGGGGTGTTCGGTTCGTGAGAGTGAAACGGCGCCACCGTGGTCGGAACGTGCTTGGGGAACTTGAGATCAGTGCGGGGAAGTCCCGAAATCTGGAACATCTCGTTGAGCCCGAGGGTTCCGGGAAGTCGGTACACCTCGTTCGATTCCATGCCCAGTTCACGAACGAGGAAGTCCAGGGTCACGCCGTCCATGTCCTCAGAAATTTCGAGTCGAATCGGGGCGCCGAAGCGTCGACGGGAAAGGCCAGCCTCAAGTGCCTTGATGAGGTTTTCGCTCTCGTCCTCGTCCAGTTCGAGGTCTTCGTTTCGCGTGACGCGGAAGTTGTGGTGATCGAGGATCTCCATGCCGGGGAACAGCGCCGCGAGGTGGTTCGCGATGAGGTCTTCGAGGGGGATGAACCGCAACTGACCCCGACCGTTGTCACGCAGTTCGACGAAACGGGGAAGGATCGCGGGCACCTTGACGCGGGCGAAGTTTTCGTCGCCCGACTTCGGGTTCCGGACACGAACCGCGAGGTTAAGCGACAGACCCGAGATGTAGGGGAACGGGTGTGCGGGGTCGACGGCGAGAGGCGTCAGTACGGGGAAGATCGTCGAGAAGAAGAGCTCGTCCGTTTGAGCGCGATCGTTTTCGCTCAAGGTGGACATCGTCACGATTTCGATGTTGCTGTCACGAAGAGCGGGCATGATGATGTCCCGCGCCAGAGTCGCGTGCCGCATCTGCAGTTGCTGGGCAGCCGCGTGGATCGACTGCAGAACGTCCGCGGGGAGGCGGCCGATGTTTGTCGGCTTTGCGATTCCCGTTTCGATCCGGCGCTTGAGCCCTGCCACTCGAACCATGAAGAACTCGTCGAGGTTGTTCGCGAAGATCGCGAGGAAGTTGACGCGTTCGAGAAGTGGGACGGTGGGGTCCTCGGCCAGTTCTAGTACTCGGCGGTTGAACGACAGCCACGACAACTCACGGTCCAGATAGCGCTGTTCGGGCAGCGAAGCGTCGAGGCCCTGGATGGGGTCTACCCAGTCGTCCTCGAGGTCATCGTCGATCGCATCGCGATGTGCGTTGTCGTCGCTCATTCGTCACCACCGTTCGGGGCAAATCGGTATCCGACGTTACGGACGGTTCCGATGACGGACTCATGGTCTCCCAGTTTGGCGCGCAAACGTCGAACGTGGACGTCCACCGTTCGGGTGCCACCGAAGTAGTCGTAACCCCACACCTCGGACAGCAACTGTTCGCGGCTGTACACCCGGCCCGGGTTCGCCACGAGGAATCGCAGCAACTCGAACTCTTTGAAGGTCAGGTCGAGCGCCCGGCCGCCGACATTCGCTTGATAACTCGATTCATCAATCGAGACGCCCGAGTGGGACAGGCCGGTCGACGTCGCGGGCTGGTGGGTCGAAATCGCGAGGCGAATTCGTGCGTCGATCTCGGCGAGACTCGTTGTCGGCATCAAGAAGTCGGTGATCCCCCAGGACGCATCGATCACGGGAAGTGCGGTGTCGCGCAGAGCGAGCAGAACCGGGACGGGCACCTGAGCCGACGCCAAAACGGATGCCATCGACTTCGCGGCGACCAAGTCGGTCACGCCGTCAAGAATGATGACGTTCGCGTCGCCATTGTTGGCGATGGATTGAGCCGCAAGCGGTGCGATGACAGTTTGGTGGGGAAGCAACGCAAGCGCGGGAATTGGCGCATCAGAGGCACTGGTCAAGACCAATAGTCGAGCCATTTCCGCCTCCCTCCACGCCGGTTTTCAGTTTAGGGCGTTTAGAGTGGGCGTATGCCTCGCAGGTTTGCCACCGCCCTTCCGTCCTGGGTGATTGCCCTCATCGGGTCCGTTTGGGCCGTCCTCATCCCAGGTCCCGAGTGGCCTGGAACGATTTCCGTCGCTCTCGGCGCTTCGATCGTGATGTCCTTCATCGTTCAATTGTCGATTCAACGAAAAGAGGGACTGGTCAACCGACTCGCATTTACAACGAGCGGCTCTCTTCTCATCTCCGCCATCGGAGTGGTGGTTGCGTGGCTCGCTCACGGCGTAGGCTAGAACCATGATTTTGGCTCTCGAGATCTTCTTCCTCTCTCTCCTGGGACTGGCGACTGTCGGTATCGGAATCGCCTCACTGACAGTTCTGATTCGCCTGTTTCGAGGTCAGCGCTAGTCATGTCGAACCCTTTCGTCGATCAACGTGACCTGGTCGACGGCAATGCGGTCGTTCGCATCGACGCGGCAGTCATCTCCGTGACGGGGGCAGACCGCGCGGCCGTCCTCAACGCCACCCTGTCGCAATCGCTCATCGGACTGGCTCCCGGGGATTCACGCGAGTCTCTCGAACTCGACGGAAACGGCCGAATCGTTCGTGTACTCCACGTTCTCGAACGCGCCAACGACACTCTGCTCGTCGTCCCCGGCGCTCGCGGTGAGGACGTTCTTGCCTGGCTCGACAAACGGGTGTTCATGGAGGACGTCTCCGCGACCGACGAGTCGTCGGCGCTCGCGGTTTATGGCGGAATCCGTGGTTTCGGAAGTGACGCATGGGTCGACCCGTGGCCGACGATCCAGCCGGGCGGCTTCACCTACGGCGATGCGCAGGCTCCCGCGTGGTCGTATGTCGAGACCGTCTTTCCCGTCGCCGATCCGCCACCTTCTCGTGTCGTCGACGCCGGTGCTCTCGACGCACTTCGAGCTGTAGCAGGGCGCCCAGGATTCGCCGAGGTGGACGAGCTGTCGCTGCCGCACGAACTCGACTGGTTGCGCACCGCCGTGCACCTGTCGAAGGGGTGTTACACCGGGCAAGAAACCGTCGCCAAGATCCACAACGTCGGCCACCCACCGCGGCGACTGGTTCGCCTGCATCTGGACGGGTCGGATTCCGAATTCGCCGTCGCCGGTGATGCCGTCCTGTTCGACGGTGAACAGGTTGGCGTCGTGACCACCGCGGGCAATCACTTCGAGGACGGCCCTGTCGCCCTTGCTCGAATCAAGCGAACGATTCCCGTTGACGCCGCGCTAGTCGTCGATCGCGACGGGCACCCGCTCGCGGCGAATCAAGAAGTCATCGTTCCGCCGACCGCTGGCGCTACGGCTGCGGCGCGACTGCGTCCCAGTCGACCGTAATTTCCCCCAGTCGCCAGCGCGACTGGTTGTCGCGAACGGGCCAACCCGCTGACTTCATCGCGCGAACGGTGGCAACCCACCGCTGAACGGGCGAGAACGCACCGAGCCCCGCATTGGTCGCCCACATTCGGTCGAGGTCGACGAAGAATCGGTGGATGTTTTCGCCAGGGACATTCCGATGAATCAGCGCCTTTACCAGTCGCTCGGCGGCGATGCTCGGTTCGTCGAGGTCCGCCAGCCGCAGCGACACCGAAAAACTGTCGGGGCCGTCCGGGGTGATCGCAACCCACGTCGACACCCGCCCGATTTCGTCGCACGTCCCGTCGATGAACACGCCACCGGGGGACAGGCGCGAACGAATTTGGTCCCAAATCCCGACAACCTCGGGTTCGTCGTATTGGCGCAGAACGTTGAAGGCGCGCACGATGTTGGGACGTTCGGCGAGGGGGATTTCGAATCCACCGTGCCGGAACGTCACTGATTCCGTTTCGAACGGTTTCGCGGCGGCAACGCGCTCTGGGTCGATCTCTATTCCCACAATTCGCGCGCTCGGCTTCACCGCCGAAATCCGATTCGCGAGTTCGAGAGTGGTGTGTGGTGCTGCACCGAAGCCCAAGTCGACGACGAGGGGCGAGGTCATTGCCAGAACGCGAGGGTGGCGTACGAGCCAACGGTCGCTGCGACGAAGACGATTCGTCCCCGTCGTTCCGCGCGTGATTCGGCCGACTACCACCAGTCCATTGTGGCTGGTTAGGCTATTCCTCATGACGCACACACTGATTTTGCTCCGCCACGGAAACTCGACCTGGAACCAGAAGAACCTCTTCACGGGATGGGTTGATGTGCGACTCTCCGAGCAGGGCGTTGCAGAAGCGACGCGCGCCGGCGAGCTTCTCGCGGAAAGCGGGCTCAAGCCGGACGTGCTCTACACCAGCGTTCTTTCGCGTGCGATTCAGACGGCGAACATCGCTCTCGACACGGCCGACCGTCTGTGGATTCCCGTCAAGCGTTCGTGGCGCCTCAACGAGCGTCACTACGGCGCTCTTCAGGGTATGGACAAGGCACAGACGTTGGCCGAGTTCGGCCCCGAGCAGTTCCAGTTGTGGCGCCGTTCGTTTGACGTTCCCCCGCCGCCCCTGGATGACTCGTCCGAGTGGTCGCAGGCGAACGACGAGCGTTACGCGGGGCTCGGTGCGGATCTTCCGCGCACGGAATCGCTCAAACTCGTCATCGATCGCATGCTTCCGTATTGGCAGAGTGACATCGCGCCTGACCTGACGTCAGGCAAAACGGTTCTCGTCACTGCACACGGAAACTCGCTGCGCGCTCTCGTCAAGCACCTCGAGGGAATCTCGGACGACGACATCGCGGAACTGAACATCCCCACGGGAATCCCGCTCGTCTACACGCTCGACGAGAACCTCACACCGATTGGCAAGGGCGAATACCTTGACCCCGAAGCAGCGGCAGCCGGCGCGGCAGCCGTCGCCAACCAGGGCAAGAAGTAGTCGAAACTAGGGCGTTTCGGTGACGTCCGGGGCGATTGCCTCGGGAACGTAAGGCGCGTAGGCAACTTCGGTTCCGTCAAGAACCGGAAGGCTCAAGAGCTCGCCGTCGAACGAGCCGTACTGGAAGTACACGTCGACGTACTGGCCGGGGACGACACCTGCGCCGTAGAAGACGATGGGGTTGTCGTCGGCGATGCCGATCTTGGTGAGCCCAGGGTACGCGCCGACCTGCGTTGACAGCGTGGTCGTTCCGCGAATTTCGACGTTGACCAATTCGAGCGACGTGCCGTCGTTGATGATGCTTCCGACGAGTGCGGCATCGCCTGCTTCGTTGGTGACGACGAGCGCGTTGCGGATGTGCAGGTCTCCGGTCGTCACTCCCATGCCATCGCTGGGGTGGTACGGCTTGAGCGTTGCGGTTTCGACAAGCGCGCCACAACCGGCGGTACCGAGAAGCAGGGTGGAGGCGACGACAGCAGTCGCGAGGGCACGAATTCGCACGATTAGTCCTTTGGAACGAGAGGTTCTGGTGGTTTCAGTCTATCGAAAGCGGGAAAGGGTCGAGGGGGACTTTTGTCTCGCTGGTTCGCCGTCCGGCCCTGTGGTAAAATTGAGGTTCCGGTGAAGGGAAATTCGAAATCATGGCGTTCAAAGTTGGCGAAACTGTTGTTTATCCGCACCACGGCGCGGCGACCATCGTCGAAATCAAGACCCGCACCATCAAGGGCGAAGACAAGAAGTACCTCAAGCTCAACGTGAGCCAGGGCGGGCTGACCATCGAGGTCCCGTCGGACAACGTCGAAATGGTCGGTGTTCGCGACGTCATCGACAAGGCCGGACTCGAGCGCGTATTCGCCGTTCTCCGCGACCCGATCGTCGAAGAGCCCGCCAACTGGTCACGCCGATACAAGGCCAACCTCGAAAAGCTCGCATCTGGCGATGTCATCAAGGTGTCCGAAGTTGTTCGTGACCTGTGGCGCCGCGAGCAGGACCGCGGACTTTCCGCCGGTGAAAAGCGCATGCTGGCCAAGGCGCGTCAGATCCTCATCTCAGAACTCGCACTCGCCGAGAAGTCGAACGAAGAAAAGGCCGGGGCTCGCCTCGACCAGGTTCTCGCTTCCTAAATTCTGATGTCACGACTCGGGCTGGTTTTCCTCGCGGCCGGGTCAGGTACCCGTCTGGGTCTCGGTGTTCCCAAGGCGCTCGTCGCAGTTGACGGAACGTCGCTGCTGGAGCGTTCGCTCGGCGTCGTCGCGTCGCTGACACCAACGGGGGTTGTCATCACCGCCCCCGCGGACCGAACCGATGACGTCCACGCCATCGCGAACACCGCTGGCGTCGCTGCGACCGTCGTGGTCGGCGGGGACACGCGTACAGCGAGCGTTCGTGCGGCAATTGCTGCACTGCCCGAAGTTGACATCGTGCTCATTCATGATGTAGCCCGTGCCTGGATGCCCGCCGATGTGTTCGCCCGCGTTACAGCTGAGGTCGCCGCGACCGGAGACGGAGTCGTTCCGGTGCTTCCCGTCGTCGACACGATGCTCGTCGTTCATGACGGTGTCGTCACGGCAACGACAAACCGTGACAAACTCGCGCGCGTCCAGACACCGCAAGGATTCCCGGCTGCCGCGTATCGCGCGATGCTCGACGTCGTCGATGGCGATTTCACCGATGACGCCAACCTCTGGCGTGCGGGCGGGGGAACCGTTCGCGTCGTCGACGGCGACGACCGTGGCTCGAAACTGACAACCCTGGCGGATCTCGACGCGGCAGAGGGTGGAATCCGCGTTGGACTCGGAACCGACACTCACGCGTTTGGCGGGGACAGTCCCTTGTGGCTGGGCTGCGTCGAATGGCCAGGCGAGACGGGACTCGACGGGCACTCCGACGGAGACGCCATTGCACACGCCATCACCGATGCATTGCTCCAAGGCGCTGGGCTGGGGGACATCGGTTCGCGCTTCGGCACGAGTGACCCTCGTTACTCCGGAGCCAGAGGCGAAGTGTTCATTCGCGGCGCACTCGAGGCGCTCGCTGAACAGGGACTTCGACCCAAGTCCGTCTCGGTGCAGATTGTGGGAAACAAGCCGAAGATTGGCCCACGCCGGACGGAACTCGAACGCGTTTTGACTGACATCGTCGGCGCACCGGTCTCGGTCAGCGCGACCACGACAGACGGTTTGGGCTTCACCGGCGAAGGCAAGGGCATTACCGCCATCGCGATCGCTCACGTCGCCAATCGATAACCCTCGGTACGATTGGCAGGTGAGTATCCGCCTGTTCGACACGGTCACGCAATCGCTGCGTGATTTCGAACCGCGCGTCCCCGGAACCGTCGGGATGTACGTGTGCGGGCCCACCGTCCAGTCGTCGCCGCACATCGGACACATTCGCAGTGCTCTCGCGTACGACCTGTGGCGCCGTTGGTTCTCTTATCGCGGGCTTTCCGTCGCTCTCGTTCGTAACGTCACCGACATTGATGACAAGATTCTTGCCGCATCTGGTGACGAGGAATGGTGGGCTCTCGCCTATCGAATCGAGCGTGAATTCAGCGATGCGACCGCCGCTCTGGGAATTCTGCCGCCGACGTATGAACCTCGCGCAACGGGACACATCGGCGACATGGTTGCCCTCATCGAACGGCTCGTCGAGCGCGGACATGCCTATGCCGCGAACGACGATAGCGGTGACGTGTACTTCTCGGTCAGTTCGTGGTCGGATTACGGTCAGTTGACCCGCCAGTCACCCGACGCCGTCGAAAGCGATGAGGCCGCCACCGATCGCGCGAAGAAGGACCCTCGGGACTTCGCGCTGTGGAAGGGCCTCAAGTCGGACGAACCGGAAACGGCATCGTGGCCGTCACCCTGGGGACGAGGACGCCCCGGCTGGCACATCGAATGCTCGGCGATGGCGACGCGTTATCTCGGCAGTTCCTTCGACATTCACGGCGGCGGACTCGACCTTCGCTTCCCGCACCACGAAAACGAACTGGCACAATCGCGCGCGGCGGGCGACGAGTTCGCCACGACCTGGCTGCACAACGGACTGGTGACCGTCGGTGGCCAGAAGATGTCCAAGTCGATCGGCAACGTCCTCAGCGCGACCGACCTGCTCGGTCAGACCGACTGGGTGACCGCACGGTACTTCCTGCTGGCATCGCACTACCGTTCGACGATGGACGTGCACGATGGCGCCGTCGCCGAGGCCGCTGCTGCGTGGGATCGCGTTCGCGGTTTCGCACAACGCACGTCGGCGCACGTGACCGACGCGACGACCGTACCGACCGCTTTCGCCGCGGCGATGGACGACGACCTCGCTATACCCACCGCCCTTGCGGTTCTTCACGACACTGTCCGTGCGGGTAACAGTGCTCTGGATGCCGGCACGGACGTTGTCGAACACGCGAATGCTGTTGCGGCGATGACTGCTGTTCTCGGCTTGCCGACCGGGCCGGCGGATTCGGGCGCGGCGCACGAAGCGCTCGCCGTTCTGATGGACCGAATTATCGAGCAGCGCACCGACGCGCGTGCGAACAAGGATTGGGCGACTGCTGACCGCATTCGCGACGACCTCGATGCCGCGGGCATCACCGTCGAAGACGGAACCGACACCACCCGATGGAGCATCAATGGTTAAGCCAGGACGACCCGGAGCCGCAAAGGCCAAGAAGGGACCGCTCAAGGGAACGGGCGGAAAGAACCGCCGCTCTCTCGAGGGCAAGGGACCCACGCCCAAGGCGGAGGACCGTTCGTGGCACGTTGCCGGTAAGCGCAAGGCTGCGAACGACCGACTCGAGGCGGCTCGTGAGCGCCACGGCGGCAAGCGACCCAGTGGCGGACCGAAGTCGTCGACGAAGCGCAAGGACTCGGACAACGAGATCATCAACGGGCGCAACTCGGTTCTCGAGGCGTTGCGCACGGGTGTTCCCGCAACCACCCTGTACATCGCAGCCCGCGTCGAGGTCGATGACCGTGTAAAGGAATCGATCGCCCTCGCGACGAAGAAGGGCATCGCGATTCTCGAAATCATGCGCCCAGAGATGGACCGCCTGGTCAGCGAGGGCTCGGTTCACCAGGGGATCGCGCTGTCGATCCCGCCCTATGACTACCGCCACCCGATGGATCTGCTCGAGTACACACTCGGCCGTGGTGAAACGCCGTTGTTCGTCGCGCTCGACGGAATCACGGACCCGCGCAACCTCGGTGCGATCATTCGAAGCACCGCAGCGTTCGGCGGCCAGGGAATCATCATCCCGCAGCGCCGTAGCGTTGGTGTGAACGCGGCGGCGTGGAAGACCTCGGCCGGTGCGGCTGCTCGTCTTCCCGTTGCGATGGCAGCAAACCTCAACCAGACGATCAAGGCGTTCAAGGACGCCGGCGTCTTCGTCATCGGCCTCGACGGTGGTGGGTCGATGCAACTTCCCAACCTCGAGATTTCCGACCGTCCGTTGCTCATCCTCGTCGGGAACGAAGGCAAGGGACTGTCGCGACTCGTCGCCGAGAACTGTGACGCCATCGTGTCGATTCCGATCGGGGCAGCGACGGAATCGCTCAACGCCGGAATCGCCACCTCAATCGCAATGTACGAAATCGCGATGTTGCGCGGCAACCACCGCTAAACCAAATCGCGCCAATCCGTGATCACGGGGATGGCGATCGTTGTCGTCGGCGGTCCGACGATGACGTCTTCGTCGCGGCGGTGGGACAGAATGTCGCTGAAATACGCGGTGGCCGCCTCCATGAGCGGGACGTCCTTGCCGCGTTGTCGGGCGAGGTACCACTTGTGTTCAAGGACCTCGTGGAATATTTGAGGCGCATCGAGTTTGCCGCGAAGATCATCGGGTACCGCGTCCACGACGGGTTCGAACTCGGCCGCCATCCACTCATGGGCCGCGCGGTTATCGTCGTCCGTGCTGCTGTGCCGAGCTGCGTATTCGTCGAGAGCGTTGAGTAGCCGGCGAGCCTGGTTCTCCTCGGCGTCAATGCCGGTCAGACGCAGCAATCGACGAGTGTGGTGTCCCGCGTCGACGACCTTGGGCCTGACGCGCACGGCACTGCCGGGCAGGTCCGTCTTGAGCGAAATCTCTTCGATGTCAAAGCCCAATTCATTGAGATGCTCGACGCGTTCAGCGATCTTCCACGTCTCGGTCGAATCCATTTCCTGCCACGACGTCAACTCAGCCCACAGTCGCTCGTAACTGGCGACGAAACGGTTGGCCTGTTCGACCGGGTCGATTGTGGGGTCAAGTCGTTGACCGGCCTGGAGGTCCAGCAGTTCACCGGCGATGTTGATGCGCGCCACTTCGATGTCGTTTGCACGGTGACCGGGGCTGAGGTCACCGTCGATAAGTTCGCCCGTCTCGGCATCGACCAGATACGCCGCGAACGATCCGGCATCGCGACGGAAGAGAACGTTCGACAGGGACACGTCACCCCAATAGAAGCCAGAGAGGTGCAGGCGGACAAGCAAAACGGCCATCGCGTCGATGAATCGAGTTGCGGTGTCGGGGCGAAGCGTCTGCGAGAAGACCGCGCGGTACGGCATCGAAAACTTGAGGTGCTTGGTGATGAGCGCAGCGGGGAGCGGTTCGCCGTTGTCGTCGACGCGGTCGGTGACCACGGCGATCGCCTTGACGGCGGGAATGTCACGCTTGCGCAACCGGCGAAGCATGTCGTACTCGCGCTGCGCCATCTCGGCCGTTGTTTCCTTCACCGCTGCAACGTCGTCACCCAGTTGAACGAAGCGCACGATGTGCCGCGAGATTCCGCGGGGTAACGCGACGAGGACGTCCTCTGGCCACTCCTCGAGCGGGACGTTCCACGGCAGGGTGAAGATGTCCGTGCGAAGCGGACCAGTCACGGTAGGAACGGGAGTTATGTCCATGAGAAGAATCGGTCGGGGCGGGCAACCTCACCCCGACCGAATTCCGTCTAGTGCGTGACGCGCGAGTCGCCCAGGCGCTTGCCCGAGGCGAGGTCGAACACGTGAACGTGTGCGGGCTTGGGGGTGATGTAGATCGTGTCACCGACCGTCGCGTGTTCGCGACCGTCGACGCGAACGACCACGTCGATCTTTTCGCCAGCCGATTCGGCGGTTCCGTAGAGGTAACCGTCAGCACCGAGCTCTTCGACGACCTCGATGACGACCTTGATGCCCTTGCCGGCTGTCGTGATGTCGAGGTCCTCGGGGCGAACACCAACCGTGACGTTCTTGTCCGTCGCAGCCTTGGTGACATCCGCGGGAACCTTGGCGACGTCCGAACCGAACTGAACTCCGCCAGAAACAATCTCGGCGGGGAACAGGTTCATCGACGGCGAGCCGATGAAGCCGGCGACGAAGACGTTCGCCGGTGCTTCGTAGAGGTCGCGGGGCGTGCCGACCTGCTGAAGAACGCCGTCCTTGAGGACCGCGATGCGGTCACCCATCGTGAGCGCTTCGATCTGGTCGTGCGTGACGTAGACGGTCGTGACGCCGAGGCGGCGCTGCAGTGACGCAATCTGGGTGCGGGTCTGAACACGGAGCTTGGCGTCGAGGTTCGACAGCGGCTCGTCCATGAGGAAGACCTGGGGCTTGCGGACGATCGCGCGACCCATCGCAACGCGCTGGCGCTGACCACCCGACAGGGCCTTGGGCTTGCGGTCGAGGTAAGGCTCGAGGTCGAGCAACTTGGCGGCTTCGAGGACGCGCTCGGCGCGCTCTTCCTTCGAAACGCCAGCAATCTTGAGGGCGAAGCCCATGTTCTCCGCGACAGTCATGTGCGGGTACAGGGCGTAGTTCTGGAACACCATCGCGATGTCGCGGTCCTTCGGGGCGACGTTTGTCACGTCGCGGTCACCGATAAGGATTCGGCCGCTATTGACCTCTTCGAGCCCGGCAAGCATGCGAAGAGTCGTTGACTTTCCGCAACCCGAGGGTCCGACGAGGACGAGGAACTCGCCGTCCTTGATGTCCAGTTCGATGGCGTCGACTGCGGCCTTGTTAGTGCCCGGGTACAGTCGAGTGGCCTTGTCGAAAATTACTCCAGCCATGATTTTCTCCTTCACCGGCAGGTACGTGCCGGACGATCCGTAGTGAATGGATTGCCGCTCAGCGAGCGACACCTCAAGTATGGCAGGGCGCGCTTCGCTGCGGAACTCTCAAGTTGCCACATTAGGTAACCTCGCTAAACTGTTGAAGTTATCGTCAGTGCGAAAAATCGCCCCAACGTCAGGATGTTCATGAACGCAGCAAAGCGCCCATCACGCAGTGAGGCTCGCGAACAGGCTCGGCAGAAGGCCCGCGAGCTCAGCCAGAAGTCATCGGCCCGCGACAAGCGCGTCCGCTTCTTCACTCAGGCCGGTCTTGCCATCGCATCGCTTTCGGTCATCGCGATTCTCGCGGCCGTCATCATGGAAGGCACCAAGCCTGCAGGCCCCGGTCCGCTGAACATGGCGAGCGACGGAATCAAGATTGGCGCCAGTTACAAGGCGGTCAAGACCGACGCACTTCCCGCGGAGTCGGCTCCGGTTGCGACGCCGGCAAACGAGCCCGGCGTCGTCGACATCACCATCTTCGTTGACTTCCTCTGCCCCGTGTGTGGTGAATTTGAGAAGGCCAACGGACAGGTCCTCGACGAGCTGGTTGCCTCGGGCGCCGCGACACTCGAGGTTCACCCGATCGCGTTCCTCGACAACCTTTCGCAGGGAACCAAGTATTCGACGCGTGCGACCAATGCGGCCGCGTGTGTCGCGAACTACACCCCCGACGCCTTCTACACGTTCCACAAGTTGCTGTTCGCGAACCAGCCGGCAGAAAACACGCCCGGTCTCGACGACGCGGCGATCACCGAACTCGCAAACCAGGCCGGCGGAAACGTTCAGGTCGCGGATTGCATCGACAAGGGCGACTTCACCGACTGGGTGAGCGCGCAAACCACTCGCGCAATGAGCGGCGAGGTTGCCATCAACAACCTTGACCCGTCGTTCACCGGTGTCACCGGAACCCCCACCGTCTTGATCAACGGTGTTCCGTTCAAGTACTCGTACCCGTTCGATTCGGCCGAGTTCCTCAGCGCGGTTCAGGCAGCGTCGAGCAACTAACCTCCAGCACCGAGACGGTAATCTGGTAAGAGTGCCGACTTAGCTCAGTTGGTAGAGCATCTGTCTTGTAAACAGAAGGTCACGAGTTCGAACCTCGTAGTCGGCTCGGCACTCAGTGAAGGGCAAACACCATGACGGACACCACCACGGACGTGACGCCCACGGGCGGACCGAATTTCCTCGTTCTGGGACTGGCTGCGGCACTCGTGACCGCATTGTCCTTCGCGGCCGGCTTCTTCTTTGGTCCAGGAAGCACCGCGGCACCCGTCGAAACCGCCGCACCGCGTTCGGTTCCGGAATCGCCGTTGCTGGCGTTCCCCGTTCGCACCTGCTCGATCGGTGCTCAGGTGGCGTCGAAGAAGTTGGGCGACGCGACTGTCTTCATCCTCAACGCCGAGACAGACGAGGCGTTGTTCCAGTTCGGCGCAAACCCGACAGCCCCAATGGGCAGCGTCATGAAAGTCATCACGGCGGCAACCGCGCTCAAGGTTCTCGGTCCTGACGCTCGACTCACCACCCGTGTTGTCGCCGGTTCCGCACCGGGAAGCGTCATCCTGATTGGCGGCGGTGACCCCACCCTCAGCGCTGGCAACGGGTCGGTGTACTCGGGCGCTCCGAGCATCACGGACCTCGCTGAACAAACCGTGGCCGCTTACCAGGACACCTACCCCGACGCAGATCCCATCACCGAAGTAATTGTGGACGTCACGATGTTCCCGGTCGATGACGCGTGGCACCCGTCCTGGCCCAAGAGCGAACGCACCGAGGGCTACCAGCCGCTTATCGTTCCGCTGATGGTGGACGGCGACCGCGCGAATCCGAATAAGGCGACCAGCCCACGATCGAAGAATCCCGTCGCCAAGGCGGCTCAGGTCTTCGCCGACGCACTGCAAGCCGCCGGTGCGGGTGACGGTGAATCCGACATTACGATTTCGTATGGCGCTGCGCCCAGCAACGCAACTAAGCTCGCGAGTGTCTCGTCGCAGCCCGTCTCCAAGCTCATCAAGCAGATGCTTCCCAACTCGGACAACACTCTCGCGGAACTTCTTCTCCGCGCGGTCTCGGTGAAGTTGGGGTTGGGCGGAACCGCCAGCTCGCTTCAGGGGGCGGTCATCTCCACCATGACCACTCTCGACGTTGACCTCTCGGACGGCACGTTCATCGACGGGTCGGGTGAGTCGCCCAACATCCGAATCAACCCCGGCGCTATGGCGAAGTTGTTGGACAGGATTTTCAGTGACGCCGGCGACCTCGCGCTGATCGCGGGAAGCCTTCCCGTAGCGGGTGAGTCGGGAACCTTGAGCTCGCGCTTCGACGGCGATGCCAAGGTTGCCCGCGGCCACGTCACCGCAAAGACGGGGTGGATCAACGGTGTGTACGCCCTAGCCGGCAAGATCGATGCCGCCGATGGAAGCACTCTCATCGCAGTCGTCGTTGCATCCGGCGAAGTTGGCGAATCGGCCAAGGCCGCAATAGACAACGTTTTCGCAGCTGCGTACACCTGCGGCAACAACCTCGCGTCGTATTAGGGAAGCCCTGTGACCCGCGCTCTGCTCATCGTTGACGTCCAAAACGACTTCACCGAGGGCGGGGCACTGTCGTGCGAGGGCGGCGCTGCGATCGCAACGAACATCAGTGAGTTCCTCGCAACGCATGCCGATGACTACGCCGTAATTGTGGCGTCGAGGGATTGGCACGATGCCGACGGCGACAACGGCGGGCATTTCTCGGACAATCCCGATTGGGTGGACACGTGGCCGAGCCACTGTGTGGCTGGCACGGCCGGAGCGGAGTACCACCCGGCACTCGACACCGCCGCCGTCACCGCGCACGTCCGAAAGGGCCAGGGCATTCCCGCATATTCCGCCTTCGAAGGGACAACCGAGTCGGGCCAGGCGCTCGTCGACGTCCTTCGTGAGAACAGTGTCGACGCGGTTGATGTCGTGGGAATTGCGACCGATTATTGTGTCCGCGCATCGGCCCTGGATGCCGCAGCCCTGGGGCTAGCCGTCACCGTCAAAGCAAACCTGTGCGTCGGAGTCGAAGCTGCTGGTTCCGTCGCCGCTCTGGGTGAATTGGCCCGCGCCGGCGTCGCCATTACCGTGTCTTCGTAGCGCGACCCCACGCCACACAAACGAAATGAGACCGGCCGAAGCCGATCTCATTGTCGTGTCGGGGTAACAGGATTTGAACCTGCGACCTCGTCGTCCCGAACGACGCGCGCTACCAAACTGCGCCACACCCCGTATGGGTCAAGAATACCCGAACTCACGTGGCCGCAAGGTCACGAGTACTGCCTCGGGCGGGCAGGCGAAACGGACGGGTGCAAAAATCGAGGTTCCGATTCCCGCGCTGACGTTGAGGAACGCGCTTCGGTCGAGGTGATTCCACACCGACAGACCACGAGCCAACGAGGCGGGCAAGTCGCTGTTCGTCGTCAGCGCGCCGACACCCGGCACGCACACTTGGCCTCCGTGAGTGTGACCAGCGAAGATTGCATCCACTCCCAAGGTCGTCAAGAAATTCAGGACTCGGCGATACGGAGCGTGAGTGACTCCGATGACGGTGCTCACGGACTCGGTTTCCGATTCGAGAGTCTTTTCCAGCGACCCGGTGACGGTGTCGAGTCGATCGAGCCCCAAGTGAGCGTCGTCGGTCCCAGCAAAAACAATCCGCGAACCGTTCACGGTCATGCGACCGCTCGAATTGTTGAGATTCATCCACCCGAGAGTCGTGAATAGGTCTTCGAGTCGCGGGGTGTCGAGGGGCTCGCCATGTTCGCGGTCACTGGACGGCTTCCACAAATACTCAAGCGGATTGGGGAACGTCGGCCCGAAATAATCGTTGGATCCGTGAACATAGACCCCGGGAGTTCCCGCGAACGGTGCGAGGGCCGTCCTCAGCGCAGGCAGCGCACCCGTGTGCCCCAACATGTCACCGGTTGCAACAACAAGGTCCGGGTTCAGGTCTGCGAGAGACCTCACCCAATCGATTTTTCGTGTCTGCCATGGCGCGAGGTGCAGGTCACTGAGGTGAAGCACGCGAATCTGCTTCGCACCTGGTTCGAGCACGTCGATTGATTCGTGACGGACGCCGAACGCGTTTCGCTCGATGAGTGAGGCGTAGGCAAAAACACCCGCGCCGAGGGCGAGCGCACCGGTGAGGACGCGCTTAGCCAGCATTAGTCACACGTGGCTTCGAGAATGGTAATCCTGATGTACGCGTTGGCTTGAACTTCGACTCCCGCGCTGGGGTATTGAGCCGTCACGGTTCCAATTAATGGGTCAGCCGGGTCGGACGCAACCGAACAGCGAGTGCGGATGTTCGTTGCGCCAAGTAGCCTCAGGGCACGCTCTGCTTCGTTCTGTGTGTAGGGCGTGGAGATGAGGTCGGGCATGATGAGCGCCTCGAGCTGAATCGAAGGCGTCAGTGTGATCGTCATGCCTGCCGCGAGGCGCGAGCCTTCAGCGGGGTTCGACTTGACGACGAGTCCGTCTTCAAGTTCCGATTCCTCGGCCGGGCCGACCTTTACGTCGAATCCGAGGCCCTTGAGGAGCGTCGTCGCTGCTTCAACGCTAAGTCCGCGAAGTGCGGGGACCGTGACGCTCGAACCTGCGAGCATCTTGGCGGGCGGGTTCGGCCAGCCCTTCTCGCCCGTGTACATCGCGTTCGCGGCCTTCATCACCGCCGACATGATTCGGTGACGGAACGTTGCACCGCCCGGATACTGGCGCATCGGGTACTTGCCGACTATGTTGCCAACCCACGCAACGCTCGCGACGCGTGAGGTTGACGTCACAATCCAGGTTTGATTCGACGAGTCGGTGGTTCCCGTCTTGCCAAAGATCGGGACACCGTCACGAGGGTTCGAAGCGGAACCGGTTCCACCGCTCATCACGCGTTCCATCGCATAGATGGCGCCGTGTGCGACATCGGGCGAAATTCCCTGGGTGCACTTGGGGGATTGCCCAGCCAACTCGGATCCATCCGGTCCAATGATGTGGTCGATGATGATCGGTTCGCAGTACTTGCCGTCATTAGCAATGCCTGCGAAAGAGGCGACGAGGCTCAACGGGGACAGCTCGTTGGTGCCCAGAATCGCGGAGGGGTTCGTCTTCAGGGTGTTGTTGTCGGCGCGGTGAATGCCGAGGGACTCAGCGGCCTTGCGAATCGCGCACTGGTCGAGCTGCTCACCGATCGAGGCAAACGCAGAGTTGACCGATGCGCGAACCGCGTCAAGCACAGTAATTGCTTTGCCAGAACGCGAGTCGTTGCGGAATTCCCACACGCCTCCCCACGGCCCACCGCCATCGGTGCAGGTGTCGAGATACTTGGACTGGTCCTTCTTGAACTCGGATGCGTCGACAAGTTCGTTGAGTCCGTGCCCAGCTTGCAACCAGGCGAGGAGGCCGAAAATCTTGTAGGTCGAACCGGTCTGGAAGCCACTTGATCCGCCGTAGTCACGATCAGTCGCGAAGTTGACGGCGGACGAGTCCTTGCCGCCACCCTGGAGGGTGTCGTTGAAGATCTTGTTGCCCGTCATCGTGAGAACACGCCCCGTGCCAACCTCAATCGACACCTGTGCCGCACCGATCTTGGGTTTGTTCTCGTCCTTCGGGACGATCCACGTCTTCTTCTGCGCGTACTTCTGGAGCTTGTAGTTCATCGTCGTGTACAGCTTGTATCCGCCGATGTGCCAGTTGTTGAGGCGCTCTTCCTTGGTCTGGCCGAGTGCTTCGAAGTTTGTGACGTTCTTCACCACGAAGTCGCAGAACCAACGGGCGTACTCGTCAGCGGCGATACAACCCGACAGAGGCGCGGTGAGGTGCACAAAGTTCTCGTCGACGGGAATGTTGACGGCCTCGGTGTACTCGGCCTCGGTGATGTATCCCTCGTCACGCATTGCGCTCAGAACGACGTCACGACGAGCTTGGTTCGCTTCGTAGTTGGCGGGATCCGCGAGGTTGCGCTGCATCGGGTACTGGACGATGGCAACGAGCGACGCCGCTTCCGCAATGGTGACGTCCTTGGCCGACTTGCCGAAGTACAACTGCGCGGCGGACTCGACACCGTAGGTGTTCCCACCGAAGCTCGAAATGTTGAGGTACGAGAGCAGGATCTGCTCTTTCGTGTAACGCTTTTCGAGGCCGAGCGCCAGCTTCATTTCCTTGAACTTGCGCTGGAACGAGGTCGCAGTCGCTTCGTTGTAAGCCTTTGTTCGCTCTTCTTCAGTCGGCAGCGCCTCGGCACGTTGGACGTACACGTTCTTGATGACCTGCATCGTGAGGGTCGATGCACCGGAGGTGACTCCACCGGAAACGGCGTTACCGAACGCTGCACGAATGACACCCTGGATGTCGACCCCGCGGTGCTCGTAGAAGCGACGGTCTTCACCGGCGACGGCGGCGTCCTTGAGGTACTGCGAAACCTGGTCCCAACCGACTTCTTGACGGTTCTGCCAGTACACCGACGCGATCTTGTGGTAACCGTTCGCGGGGTCCTGGTCGACCTGTGCATAGATTTCGTTCGTCTGTGCGAGTTGGTCGAGAGCGATGAAGTCGGGCATCGTGTCGAAGACGCCGATGGTGTTCTTGAGGGTGACGCCGCTGATCGCCATAATCGGGGTCAACATCACCGCAACCATGACACCAGCAAGACCGGAAACCAGTCCCAAACCAATCCACGAACCCGCACGCGGGGTGAATCGCGACAACCACTTCGACATAGACTCAAGGTTACCGAGTGAACCTATGAAACACCGAAACGAGGGAACTGCCATGCGCTGGGAATACGCGACAACGCCGCTCATCATTCACAACACCACTCAGATTCTCAATTCGTGGGGAGACGACGGGTGGGAACTCGTCACCGTCATCACCGGTCCCGAAGGCGGCCTTGTCGCCTACTTCAAGCGTCCCGTCTCGAACTTGGAGCATTCGTGAGCGTCACCGCCCGCCTTGCCGAACTCGGCCTGTCCATCCCCGCCGTCGCGAAGCCCGTGGCGTCCTATGTCCCCGCAACGATCGCGGGGAACCTGGTGTTCACCGCCGGTCAGTTGCCGTTCGTTGACGGGCAATTGCCCGCGACGGGCAAGGTCGGTGCCGAGGTTTCCGCCGAAGACGCGAAGGAATTTGCGAAGACCGCTGTCCTCAACGCGCTTGCCGCCGTTGAAACCGCGATCGGTTCGGTCGATCGCATCACGCGCATCGTGAAGCTCGTGGTGTTTGTGGCCTCTGAACCGAACTTTGCCGGTCAGCCCGGTGTTGCCAATGGTGCGAGCGACACTCTCGTCGAGATCTTTGGGGACGCCGGCCGTCACGCACGAAGCGCAGTCGGTGTTGCCGTCTTGCCTCTCGATGCCCCGGTCGAACTAGAACTCATCGTCGAATTCGAATAGTCACTGTCCACAGTCGCCTTGTGGTGGTGACAGTCCCCAATTAGAGGCGTGGAAGCCACGTCGAGCGATTTGCTCACCACGCTGGTGGGATGGACGATTGGCGCACCGATCTGGGCCCGCTGGCCACGCTCATTCACCCCGACATCCGTGACTTGTGCGTCGACGGGCGTGGTCGAGTATGGACCGACGCGGGGCGAGGGTTCACGAGGGTTGACCTGACGCTCGCGCCCGAGGCAGTCCGCCGAATCGGGGTCGCACTCATCGACGGTGCCGGTGGACGCGTCGACGATGCTCGGCCAATCGGTGACGCGGCGCTCGCTGGTCGAGTTCGCGCTCATCTTGTTCTGCCACCCGTAGCTCGCGACGGCCCGTTGCTGTCACTGCGCTTTCCGGCATCAGCCGGCATTGGGCTTGAGGGGTTCACCGTCCCACCGGGGACAGACATTCGCGACCTGACCGCTGAGACGACTCTCATCGCGGGAGTGACGGGAAGCGGCAAGACGACGCTCGCGACAGCGCTGATTGATGCCCTGCCCGAGACACATCGGGTAGTTATCGTTGAGGACCTCGCAGAAATGAGTCCAATCCACCCGCACACCGTTCACCTCACCACTCGAGCGGCGAACGCCGATGGCGCCGGAGCCGTCATCTTGTCCGACCTGGTGCGCGAATCCCTGCGCATGCGCCCCGATTCGCTCGTCGTCGGAGAAATCCGCGGATTCGAAATTCGCGACTTCATTGCGGCTGCCACCGCGGGGCATTACGGCTTGGCAACAATCCACGCAGGAGGGTTCGAGGAAGTCGCGACTCGAGTCACCGCCCTCGGACTGTTGGCCGGAATACCCCGAGACGCCATTCCCGAACTCGTGGTGTCGGCAATTCCGCGAGTGGTCTTGTGTCAGCGCACAGCGGGTGGCGTGGCTATCACGGCGGGCCGGTTCGCCATCGCCGGCAACAAACTCGTGGTGGACCCGACGTGAGCGACATTCGTACGTTCGCTGCCGCGCTCGGTGCGGGGCTGACGACCGAGCGCGCACGTGCGCTCAGCGAACTGCCCAGCGGACCCGTTTCCGATGCCATCGACGACATTCTGCGCATCTCTAAGGAAACCGGAATTCCCCGGGTGGCGGCGCTGATGGCGCTCGCCGATTCGCTGGACGAGAATGAGCGGCGGACTCTTCGCGTCGAACTGGGCAGTGCGTCCGCACGGCAGACTCAACGGATTCTTCTTGGACTTCCCGTTGCGACAGCCCTTGGTGCCGAGTTCTTCGGATTTCGTGTTGTCCCGATTCTTGTCACCACTCCGTTGGGCTGGGTGTGCACGCTGACGGGGATCGGCCTCAGCGTCCTCGCGTGGCGGTGGATGGTGCGAATCCGTTCGGCAATCCCGAATCCACCACTCCACGTGGGACTGGCCACGAATCTGGCCGCGGGAATCGCGCGTTCGAGTGCACTGAGCGAAACTTCCCGCCGCACACTCGCCGAACGTGCCACGGCCTGGGGGACCGTCGGCGAAATCGACGGCGTGGAGCGACATCGGCAGCTCTCGCGCCAAACGGGTGTCCCCGTCGCCGCGTTGCTAGAACTCGAAGCCCGACGCATTCGCGAAGCGGTCCAGCGCAGCGTCACCGAGGCGATTGAGTTGCTTCCCGGCCGCTTGTTGATGCCCATCGGAATGTGCCTGTTGCCCGCGTTTGTCGCGACCACGGTGGTCCCCATCGTTGTGTCGATGGCGACGAATTTTGTCTCTTAACCCAGGGACTATTGACACTTGAGCAGAGGCGCTGATTGTGTCAGAATCGGTCGAGTTCGTTGTCGTGCAACGGTGCACGAATTGGTTTTGCCCGGCGTTCCCCTTCATGAGTCAAGGAGGCCTCATGTCATCCACCCCCAACGCAGTTGATTGGGAGGAGGTGGAACGTTCGGAAGATTTCACGAAACTTCGCAAGAATCACCGCAGTTTCGTCTTCCCGCTTTCCGCTGCCTTCCTCATCTGGTACTTCGGCTATGTGCTGCTCGCTGCTTATGCGCCGGCGCTCATGGCGACGCCCGTTTTCGGCGCGGTCAATCTGGGGCTCGTCCTCGGACTTGGCCAGTTCGTCACGACGTTCGCCGTGACCGCGTGGTACGTCAACCACGCAAACAAGGTCCACGACCCGCTCGCCGAAAAGATTTACTCGAAGATTGAGAAGGGAGACAAGCACTGATGAGTGTTCTTCTTCGCGCCGTCGATGCGACGGCTCCTGCCCCCACGATCGACCTCGACCCGGTCCTCAACATCTCGATCTTCTTGATCTTCGTTGTGGCGACCTTGGCGATTGTCATTCGCGCCAGCCGCAACAACAAGTCGGCGGCTGACTTCTACGCAGCTGGACGTTCCTTCACCGGACCGCAGAACGGTTTCGCCATCGCTGGTGACTACCTGTCGGCAGCGTCGTTCCTCGGAATCGCGGGAGCCATCGCGGTGTACGGCTATGACGGGTTCCTCTATTCGATCGGATTTCTCGTTGCGTGGCTCGTCGCGCTCTTGCTCGTCGCCGAGCTCATGCGCAACACGGGCAAGTTCACGATGGCTGACGTTCTGGCGTTCCGACTCAAGCAACGTCCTGTCCGTATGGCGGCAGCCGTCAACACCCTGTCGGTGAGCTTCTTCTATCTGCTCGCTCAGATGGCCGGTGCCGGTGGTCTCGTCGCGCTCTTGCTCGGAATCACCGACAAGAACATGCAGGGTCTGGTCATCGCCATCGTCGGTGTTCTCATGATCGCGTACGTCCTCATCGGCGGAATGAAGGGAACAACCTGGGTTCAGATCGTCAAGGCGGTCCTGCTCATCGGTGGCGCCTTCATCATGACCGTGTGGGTGCTCGCGCTCAACGGGTTCGACATCACCGCACTGCTCAACTCGGCAGTTGCGAACTCGGTATCCGACCCCGCAAACGCGATTCTCGGTCCCGGACTCAAGTACACCAACCCCATCGACTTCATCTCGCTGGCGTTGGCGCTCGTGTTGGGAACCGCTGGTCTTCCGCACGTGCTGATGCGTTTTTACACCGTGCCGTCGTCGCGTGAAGCGCGTCGAAGCGTCGTGTGGGCCATTTGGCTCATCGGCATCTTCTACATCTTCACGCTCGTCCTCGGCTACGGTGCTGGCGCACTCGTCGGACCCGAAACGATCATGGCGATGCCGGGTAAGGAAAACTCTGCAGCCCCTCTGCTCGCGCTCGAATTGGGCGGACCGTACCTCTTGGGAATCATCTCGGCGATTGCGTTCGCGACGATTCTTGCTGTTGTGGCCGGTCTGACCATCACCGCGGCAACCTCGTTCGCACACGACATCTACGCGAGCGTCATCAAGAAGGGCGAGGCGACTCCCGAACGTGAAGTTCGTGTCGCGCGTATCACGGTGGTTGTCATCGGAATTGTGGCAATCCTCGGTGGAATCGCGGCCAACGGCCAGAACATCGCGTTCCTCGTGGCGCTGGCGTTTGCTGTTGCCGCAGCTGCCAACCTGCCCACGATCATCTACTCGCTCTACTGGCACCGCTTCAACACGCAAGGCGCCGTGTGGTCGATGGTCGGTGGACTCGTGTCGACGGTCGTCCTCATCATCTTCTCGCCCGTCGTTTCGGGCACCGAGAAGTCGATGCTCGGCGAAGCAGTCAACTTCGCATGGTTCCCGCTCAACAACCCCGGAATCGTCTCGATCCCGCTCGGGTTCTTCCTCGGATGGCTGGGATCAGTTCTCAGCAACAAGGCGGAGAACGCGGCGAAGGCGTCCGAGATGTACGTTCGCGCGTACACCGGGCACGGGGCCGAAAAGGCAACCGACCACTAGGCCAGAGCCACACAGTAAGGGGGCCGGGAGAAATCCCGACCCCCTTTCTCGTGCAGCGTTTAGTTGACTTGACCGTCGATGACGCGGATGACCGACGTGTCCATCAACGTCGTGGTGTCACCAATCTCACGGCCTTCGGCAATGTCGCGCAAGAGGCGGCGCATGATCTTGCCAGAACGCGTCTTGGGCAGATCCTCGACCAGGTAGATGTCACGCGGACGCGCGATTGCGCCAATCTCTTTCGAGACGTGAGCCTTGAGTTCCTTGATCTCGTCCTCGTGACTGACGATGTCCTTGGCGCGCTTCTTGAGAACGACGAACGCGACGACCGCTTGACCGGTTGTTTCGTCCTTCGCCCCAACCACGGCCGCTTCCGCGACTGCCTTGTTGGACACGAGCGCCGATTCGATCTCCATCGTCGAGAGGCGGTGCCCCGAAACGTTCATGACGTCGTCAACACGGCCTAGCAGCCAGACATCCATGTCGGCGTCGAGGTGCGCTCCGTCGCCGGCGAAGTACTTGCCCGGGAAACTCGACCAATAGGTCTCCTTGAAGCGCTCTGGGTCCTTCCAGATGCCACGAAGCATCGACGGCCACGGCTCGGTGAGCACGAGAAGCCCGCCCGCTGCCGCACCAACGTGAACGCCGTTGTCGTCGAGCACGTCGACCGAAACACCGGGAATTGGCACTTGGGCGCTACCGGGCTTTGTCGTCGTGATGCCGGGCAGGGCCGAAATCATGATTGCACCGGTTTCCGTTTGCCACCACGTGTCGACAATCGGGCAGTTGTTCCCCCCGATCACGTCGCGGTACCACATCCACGCCTCGGGGTTGATGGGTTCACCAACGGAACCGAGCAGACGAAGGGACGACAGGTCACGTGCCTGGGGAATCTCGCGGCCGGCCTTCATGAACGAACGGATGGCGGTCGGCGCGGTGTAGAAGATGGACACCTTGTACTTCTCGATGATGTCCCACCAGCGGCCGGGCGCCGGGAAATCGGGCGTTCCCTCGTAGATGACCTGTGTCGCGCCATTCGCGAGTGGTCCGTAGACGACGTATGAGTGGCCTGTGATCCACCCGATGTCGGCGGTGCACCAATACACATCCGTCTCGGGGTGCAGGTCGAAGACATTACGGTGCGTGAACGCAGCTTGCGTCAGATATCCGCCCGACGTGTGCAGAATCCCCTTCGGCTTACCCGTGGTGCCTGAGGTGTACAAAATGAAGAGCGGGTTTTCCGACGGGAATCCTTCGGCGATGTGGTCGTCGGTCATCGGCGCCATTTCGTCGTGCCACCAAAGGTCACGCCCTTCGGTCCACGCGACGTCATTGCCGCCGCGCTTCACAACGAGCACCTTTTCGACGGTTGTCTTGCCGGCGAGCGCTTCGTCAACCGCGTTCTTGAGTGGGAACACAGCGCCCTTGCGGTAACCGCCATCTGCGGTGATGACCAGCTTGGCCTCGGCGTCCTCGATGCGTGCGCGAAGACTCTCGGCCGAGAATCCTCCGAACACGACGGAGTGGATTGCCCCAACACGCGCACACGCGAGCATGGCGACGACGGCCTCTGGAATGAGGGGCATGTAGATCGCGACACGGTCACCGTGACCAACCCCGAGGCTGGCCAGCAGGTTGGCGGCCTTACGGACCTCGTCCGTCAGTTCCCGATACGTGATGTCACGTGAGTCGCCGGGTTCACCTTCGAAGTGGATGGCGACACGGTCGCCGATTCCTGCCTCGATGTGTCGGTCAAGACAGTTGTAGGCGACGTTGATCTCGCCGTCGCCGAACCAGCGCGCGACGGGGGCGTTCGACCAATCGAGCACTTCGGTGAATGGCGTGCGCCAGTGGAGTGCGCGGGCTTGGTCCGCCCAGAAGCCGAGGCGATCGTTCTTCGCCTGTTCGTAGATTTCCGGTTTGGCAATCGCGTTCGCGACAAACGCGGGCGACGGCGGGAAGTGGCGGTCTTCGTGCAGAAGGCTGTCAATCGTGGTGGACATCGTTGTCCTTTTCGTACTAAATCGATTCCCCGAAGGGACGGGCACTAGCAATCCTAGAGAGCAAATAGGCCCTTGTCGCGCACTTGTGGCAAGGTCATTAGTCACGAAAAACGCATCGCCACTCATCGTTTCGTCAGCGAACGAACGGTGAAATTTCACCTTTACGTCGCGTCAAAACGTAATCTTGAGTGATGAACACTGCTTCAGATCTTCTCCTCGCAAGGATGACGACACATCAAGATTTTCCGCAGGCTGGAATCTTGTTTCGGGACATTACCCCGGTGCTGGCAGACGCGCGGAGTCTTCGCGTAGTTGTGGCCGAGATGATCACACCGTTTGTGAATCAGTTTGACGCAATTGCCGGCCTCGAGGCCCGCGGTTTCATGCTTGCTTCCGCTGCTGCGCTTGAAGCGGGTGTCGGGTTTCTGCCAATTCGAAAATCCGGGAAACTTCCAGGACCTGTCCTTCGTGAAAGTTACCAGCTCGAGTACGGTGCCGCGACATTCGAAATGAACGCAGAGTTGTTCGAGCCAGGCTCACGGATCCTCATCATGGACGATGTTCTCGCAACAGGCGGCACCGCCAGCGCAGCAGCTTCACTTGTCGAACGTGCAGGTTGGGAAGTGGCTGGTATTTCCGTCGCAATGGAACTTGTCGAACTGAATGGACGGCAGCACCTCAGTGGCCAGCAGATCCATTCGCTTCTCAAGCTCTAGGGAAGAACATTTCCGTACCTCAGCTATTCACAGGGGGTATTTGCGGATGATTATGAACGGGCAAGCACATTTGCCATCGGGCAAGAATCGAAACCGCAGTCACAAAAAGCGTTAGGCGCGACCCCGAAGGATCGCGCCTAACGCTTGACGAATCGTCTTAGTTGATGGCCGAACGGCGACGAACGATCGCAGCACCTGCTGCGACGGCCACGAGGCCGAGGCCCACGAGTCCGGATGCGTCGAAACCGGTTGCGGCGAGTTCTTCTTCTTCCTCTGCCGGAGGAGCGTTTTCGCCCTCGATGAACTGGACACCGACTTCGCCAGCACCGGGCTCCTGAGGAAGGTCAGAAACGGCGATGTTGTCGAATTCGAATCCGCCACCCGACAGAACGATCTGGTCGAACGATGCGCCACCCGTTCCGTAAAGGTTCAGGTACAGGAACGGTTCGGTGGGTGCGAGGGTGTAGTTGCGGGGGTTGCCGCGGTATTCGTCGGTGTCGTACGCGGCTCCGCCGACGGAGGTCGCCGAACCCGAATTGAGGAGGTTCATCAGAGTCGTCGTCGACATGTACGCGACGCGTTCGCCTTCGGAATACAGCTCGACAACGTTCGAGGCACTACCTGCTGACCACCACAGGCCGAGGTACTTTGCGGGCTCGGTGAGGTCGATGGTCATCGCCGTCGACGGGGCGGCGGTCGACGCGTAGTTGCTGCCAGCGCCACCAGTGGTGGGGGTAGCAAAGTTGGCGGCCGCTGTCGCGCCACCGTAAGTTCCAACGGCGGAAACGGCGCAGTCACCAGAAAGAGTTCCGATGGCGATTGATGCAGCGCACGCACCGACGGTCGCAACGTTGAAGTCTTCGGTCGTCAGACCGGTAGTGATCGCGGTGCCCTGTACCTGGGGGGCCGACATGTAGATGTCAACACCGAAGTCTTCGGTGACGGCAACCGACGGGGTCGCGACGAGGGCGAGGCCTGCAACAGCGGCCGAAATGGAAAGAATGCGCATGGGAGTTCCCTTTCGAAGGTTTTGAACAGTTTCGATTATTCCACATTGTGAACAACTTCAGTGGTCGGTTGCCATTTGGCTCGATTCCGCCGAGAAACTGGGCGCATGAATACACACACCTACAATCTCCTGTCAAATTCCCACCGACGCGAACACGGAGCGGTCACCGCGGAATACGCCATTGCGACAGTCGCCGCGGCCGCCTTCGCCGGCCTTCTTGCCATCGTCCTCAAGAGCGGCAGCGTGCAGGGACTACTCTCGGGACTCATCAGCAGTGCGCTCTCTGTTGTGGTCCAGTGAACGCGGCACCGTAACCGTCGAACTCGCCATCGGTATTCCCACTGTTTTGGGAATTGTCAGCCTGGCACTCGGGGCGTTGCGGTGGGGGATGGACGGCGTCAGCGCGACCACGGTCGCGTCGGAAACGGCATTCGCAATCAGTCGCGGAGTTGGCCACGAAGCAGCGCTCTCGTCCGCGCGGTCGGCGCTTCCCACTGCGGCTTGGTCTGCTGAACAAAACGGCTCATCGGTATGTGTTCGGGCGGAAATCAACGCACCATTCCCACTCATGCACAACAACGAGATACGCCAGTGCGTCGCGACCTAGACCGCGGATCCGGATCGATGACCACCGTCGTCGCAATCGCTGCGGTCGCGTCCATCGCATTCGGGTTGCTCGCAGGAGTCGCAGTCATCCAGAGCGCAACCGAGGCGATTCGCGCCGCCGAACACGCGGCCGTTGCGATGGCAACCCTATTTGCCGAAGGTGAAGCGAAGCCCTGCGCGCGCGCAGTCGCCCCAGTTGTCCAGTGCACGATGTCCGGCGGGGCAGCTACGGTCAGCGTTGAACTCCGTGGCTCACGAGCCACTGCGACCGCCGGCCCAGAACGCTAAGGTTCAGTCCTTGTTCGTCAGTCGCTGCGCGATGTAAATCGGCACGATTGCGATGAGGATCATCACAACGGCGATGACGGCAACGATGGGTGCCTGATTCGGACGGAACATGTTGTCGAGAATGAAGATCGGCAGCGTCTGAACGCCGTTACCCGCGGTGAACGTCGTCACGATGATTTCATCGAAGGACAGTGCGAACGAAAGTAGTCCGCCGGCGAACAGCGCCGATCGAATCTGCGGGAAGGTGACGAGTCGGAACGTCGTCCAGATTCCGGCACCGAGGTCACTGGATGCTTCCTCGAGAGAAGTTCCCACGCGCTTGAGGCGGGCGAACACGTTGTTGAACACCGTCACGACACAGAACGTGGCGTGCGCGACGATGATTGTTCCCCAGCCGAGTTGCACGCCCATGATCGTCTTGAACGCGTTGTTCAGGGCGATACCGGTCACAATTCCCGGAAGTGCGATGGGCAGAACGACAAGCAGGTTGACCGTGGACTTCCCAAAGAAGTCGAATCGTTGAAGAGCGAACGACAGGGCGGTGCCCAGCAGAAGAGCGATTGCGGTCGAAGCGAGAGCAACGGTGACCGACGTTGAAATCGCCGCCAGCGCGCCCTCGTTAGTCAGTGCACGCGTCCACCACTCGGTGGTGAATCCGGGCGGGGGCCACGCCAGTGTCGAGCTGGTTGAGAACGAGTTCGCAACGACGACCAAAATCGGCACATAAATGAACGACAAGACAAGTGCCGTGACCGCCCAGAGGAGCGTCCGTGACAGTGTGTTGATTCTCATCGCGGCCTACAGGTTGTTGAGCGCGCCCGTGCGTCGCACGGCGGCCAGGTAGATGAAGATGATGGCGATCGGGATGAACGCAATCGCGGCGGCGAGGGGAAGGTTGTTCGCAGTCCCCACGTTGGTGTAAACGAGCGATCCAAGAGTCTGCGTTGCTCCACCCACGATCTTGACGGCGATGTAGTCGCCGAGAGTGAGCGAGAACGAGAAAATGCTGCCCGCGATGATTCCGGGCGTGATGAGCGGGAAAACGACCGTGCGGAAACTGGTCAAGGTCTTCGCGCCGAGGTCGCTCGACGCGTCGATCAGCGAGTCGGGGACTCGTTCCATCGCGGTGTAAATCGGAAGAATGACGAAGGGCAGCCACAAATAGGCGAGTGTCAGGACGGTTCCCTCGAGCCCGTAACCGGGCGAATCGAGTCCGACAAGCCCAAGAGTCCAGTCGAGGATGCCGCCTTCGGCGAGCACGTTTCGCCACGCGTACGCCTTGACAAGATACGACGCCCACAGCGGCATGAGAATAGCGATGACGAGTGCACGCTGAACGGGCTTGCTCGCAACCTTCGCCATGACGAAGGCGATCGGAAGCGCCAGTGCGATGTCGATGACGGTGACGACGAGTGCTACTCCGAGCGTTCGAAGAGTGACCGCCTGATAAACCGATTCCGTCAAAACAGTGATGACGTTGTTCGCGTTCCATTCGATGAGAATGTCGCCCGTGAACGAGTCAACGGTCCAGAACGCGGTGATGAGAAGCGCGACCAAAGCCGCGATGTAGACAAATCCAAGCCAGAAGAGCGGGGCACTGAGCAACAGCCCGAGACGCACCTTGGCGTGGCGATACAGGTACGCGGAGCCCCGCCGAGCCACGGACTGCGTTTGCAGTTCCGCGACTCGGTCGGGGGATGTCACTGAAGTGGGCATCTTTTCTCCGCAGGGCTAACTAGCCCTTGATTTCCTGCCATGCAGCAGTCCATGCTGTGTAGTCGGTGCACTCAACGTCGGTGCGGCCGTCGAGGCACTCGGCGACAGGAGTCGTCCAGTACCACAGCTGCGCTGCGTAGTCTGCGTCACCGGCGTGGAATGCTTCGCAGTCCTCGCGGTATTCACATGCTGCGTCGCTCGACGGTGCTTCGCCGAAGTAGCCGGTTGCGAGAGCGTTCGTCTCGGGGTCGGCCATGTGGTCAAGCCATGCGTAAGCACAGTTGACGTTCGCGGTGTCGCCAGCAACCATCCAGGTGTCCGACCAACCGGTCGAGCCTTCCTCGGGGAGGACTGCTTCGACGGGTGCGCCTTCGCCCTGGAGGACGTTGGTGATGACCTGCCACGACGTTCCGACAACCGAGTCACCCGTGGTGAACGACTGTGCCTGAACGAGGTAGTCCGACCAGTACTCACCGATGAGGGTGCGCTGGGTCTTCAGCAACTCAACCGCCGCTGCGAGCTGGTCTGCGTCCAGTGCGTAGGGGTTGGTGATGCCGAGGTCGGGCTGGGTCTTCATGAGGTACAGCGCTGCGTCAGCGATGTAGATCGGCGAGTCATATGCGGTGACCTTGCCGGCGTAGGGCGAGTTCTCGTCCCAGACAACGCTCCACGAGGTGGGCGCGGGGCTCACAACGTCGGTGCGGTACTGGAGCAGGTTTGCGCCGTATCCGTGGGGGACACCGTACTCAACACCGTCGTAGGTGTTGTGCGACTGGTTCTTGAGGAAGTCGTAGATGCCCGCGTAGTTCTGCAGCAAGTCAACGTTGACGGGCTGCACGTCACCAGCGACCATGAGTCGGTTGGTTGCGTCACCGGATGCAGCGACAACGTCGTACTCACCGGTCTTCATGAGGTTGACGGCTTCGTCCGAGGTGCCGTAGGTCTTGGTGGTGACCATGCAACCGGTTTCCTCTTCGAACGAGGACACCCAGTCGTACTCGGGGTAGTTGCTTCCGTCTTCGACGTAACCAGGCCACGCAAGAATCGATAGCTGGCCTTCGAACTCACCAAGTTCGGTGAGCATGTTCGATGCTTCGGGGGTGGTTCCACCCGTTCCGCATCCTGCGAGAACGACGATCGAAGCGACCGCGATCCCTGCTAGCCCGGCACGCCGGGTCAATGCTGCGCGCATTGTTTTCTCCTTTTGTTGTGTGGTTGTTGAGGTTAAGACAGTGGGCTGAGGAACTGCGGGTGGATGGCGACGGTGACCTTGTCCCCGCGGTGGCTCGGCGTGCGCGAGAGATCGTTCTGTTCGAGCACGGCGATGCGCTTTCCTGCGTCGAGGTCAACGACGACGCGCGTTGACGCTCCGAGGAAGATGGTGTCGAACACGGTTCCGGTTGCCGAGATAGTTCCCGCGGGTGCCTTGTCGCGAACGATGTCGATGTGTTCTGGGCGAACCGAGCAGGCGCCCTTGGTTCCGAGAATCGCTTTCGCTTCGTCCGCCGTGAAGACCGCCGACGTTCCGACGAAGTTGGCGACGAACGGCGTTCCGGGGCTGCGGTAGACCTCTTCGGCGGTGCCAAGCTGAACAATCCCACCGTCGTTGAACACTGCGATGCGGTCGGACAGCGTCAGCGCCTCTTCTTGGTCGTGGGTGACGAAAATGAACGTGATGCCGAGTCGACGCTGGATGTCCTTGAGTTCCACCTGCATCTGTTCGCGCAGCTTGAGGTCAAGAGCACCGAGAGGCTCGTCGAGAAGCAGCACCTTGGGTTCGACAACGAGTGCACGCGCGAGAGCGACACGTTGACGTTGCCCGCCTGAAAGCTGGCTCGGGTTGCGGTCGCCATAACCGTCGAGTCGCACCATCGCGAGCGCATCGTTGGCCTTGGCTGCGCGATCCTTTGCGTTGACTCCGCGAACGCGAAGCCCGTAAGCAACGTTCTCGAGGACGGTCATGTGCGGGAAAAGCGCGTAATCCTGGAAGACGGTGTTCACGTCGCGATCGAACGGTGCGTCGGCGGTGACGTCCTTGCCGAACAATTCGACCTTTCCGGAAGTCGGCGCCTCGAACCCTGCGATCATGCGCAGAACGGTCGTCTTTCCCGAACCGGACGGACCAAGCATCGAGAAGAATTCGCCGGGAGCAATGTCCAGATCGACGCCGTCAACCGCAGTGACAGACCCAAACTTCTTGGTCAAACCAGTCAGTCGGATGGCGGGGGTGGGACCCATTTAAACTCCTCGCGCGTCGTTGCGTGTTGGAATTACTCTAGCGATGAATGTTTTCGGTTAGGTAACGAACCGATTTCGATTTCATCCACGAGTTTGGCTCCGATTTTGACGGCATGTGTATAGTCGGATTCCGCGCACACAAATTGCGCCAGTTTCCGAAGGCTCAGAGCGAAGCCTGTACCCTCGGCACTGAACGGAACCAAGGAGAACAGTGGCGGACAAGCGCACCCTCGTCATCGTCGAGTCACCGGCGAAGGCGAAAACAATCGCGAAGTACCTCGGAGACGGCTATGACGTCATGGCCTCCGTTGGACACGTTCGCGACCTCGTCGCGCCCAAAGAGGTTCCCGCAGAGCTCAAGCCGACCCACGGCAAGTTCGGTGTCGACATCGAACACGGATTCACACCTTTATATATAGAGACGCCCCGAGCCAAGACGACGATCTCCGAAATCAAGAAAGTACTAAAGAACGCGGACGAACTCCTCCTCGCAACCGATGAGGACCGCGAAGGGGAATCCATCGCGTGGCACTTGCTTGAAGTTCTCAAGCCCAAGGTTCCCGTTCGCCGCATGGTGTTCCACGAAATCACCAAGGACGCCATCACCGAGGCCGTCAAACAGCCGCGCGACATTGACATGCCGATGGTGGACGCACAAGAAACGCGCCGAATCCTCGACCGCTTGTTCGGTTACCAGCTGTCGCCCGTTCTCTGGTCCAAGGTTGGCCCCGGATTGAGTGCAGGCCGCGTTCAATCGCCAGCCCTTCGACTCATCGTCGACCGCGAACGTGAACGCCGCGCATTCGTCGCAGCGTCGTATTGGGACGTCGCCGTCACGGTGTCGACAAAAAAGGGCGAGACGTTCGACGCGAAAGTCACAAAACTGGGCGATAACCGTCTGGCCAGTGGCCGCGACTTCAACGACAACGGTGAGTTGACGAGCGGCGCCACAATTCTTGACGAAGCAACTGCCCAGGCGCTCGCGAAGGCCCTCGAAGTTTCGGCGCCGTCAGTCTCCAACATCGAGTCAAAGCCGTACACGCGTCGACCGGCTGCGCCGTTCACGACATCCACGTTGCAGCAAGAGGCTGGTCGCAAGCTGCGACTTGGATCGCGTGACACCATGCGCATCGCGCAGAGCCTGTACCAAAACGGCCACATCACCTATATGCGTACCGACTCGATTTCGCTGTCGGCTCAAGCGATCTCCGCCGCCCGTTCGCAGGCCGTATCTCTCTATGGCGAAGCGTCAATCCCGGCGTCGCCGCGTTCGTACCAGTCCAAGGTCAAGAACGCTCAAGAAGCCCACGAGGCAATTCGCCCCGCCGGTGACACGTTCAAGACTCCCGACCAGATGCGCTCGGCGCTGTCGGCTGACGAACTTCGCCTGTATGACCTGATCTGGAAGCGCACCGTCGCGTCTCAGATGGTCGACGCAACGGGCGAGACCGTCTCGGTCACGATGACCGCACCGGTTGGCGAACTCGGAGTCGCGACGATGTCGGCCGCGGGAACCACCATCACGAACCGCGGCTTCCTCGCAGCTTACGAAGAGGGCCAGGACCAGTCGCGTGACGATGATGACGACGCCGAATCGAAGATCCCGAACCTGACCATCGGTGACGTTCTCACCGTTCCCGAGGTGGAAGCCAAGGGGCACCTGACTTCACCGCCCCCGCGATACACCGAGGCGAGCCTGGTGAAGGCTCTCGAGGAACGTGGAATTGGTCGCCCGTCGACGTACGCGTCGATCATCGGCGTCCTCTTCGAGCGCGGATACGTCACCAAGCGTGGAACGGCACTTGTTCCCGGCTGGGTTGCTTTCGCCGTCATCTCGTTGCTTGAGCGGTTCTACACGGACTTCGTCGAGTACGACTTCACGGCGGAACTGGAGAACGACCTCGACCGCATCTCGAATGGCGAACTTGGTCGCCAGGACTATTTGCAGCACTGGTACTTCGGATCGGGCGATCACGCTGGATTGGTCAACACCTGTGTCGATTGGAAAGCGGACATCGACGCCCGCGAGACAAACTCGTTCCCCATAGGGGACAACATCGTCGTGCGCAGCGGCAAGTACGGACCGTATCTCGAATGCACCGACGCCGAAGGCGAACGCCGCAATGTGTCGATTCCCGACGGACTTGCTCCCGACGAATTGACGCTGGAAAAGGCGCAGGAATTGCGTGACGCACCGGAGCCGGGCTCGACCGCCATCGGCGTCAGCGCTGACGGAACCAGCATGATCACCGCACGCGTCGGACGGTACGGCGCGTACATCGTCGAACAGCCCGTTGATGCCGAAATCCTCACGGGGTCAGAGGGCGTTTACACGCTTCCCGAGTGGACGCCGAAGGTCATCAAGGGTAAGGACCCGAAGCCGCGCACGGCGTCGTTGTTCAAGTCGATGGACCCGACGACTGTCGATCTCGAAACCTGTATCCAATTGTTCTCGTTGCCCCGCACGGTCGGGGTCGACCCGGAATCCGAGAAGCCGATCACCGCGCAGAACGGACCGTACGGCCCGTATCTCAAGAAGGGCACCGAGTCGCGTTCACTCGAAAGCGAGGAACAGATTTTCACGGTGACGCTCGACGATGCAGTTGCCCTCTTCGCCCAGCCGAAGTTTGGGTCGCGGTCTGCTTCCAGCATCAAGGAACTGGAACCGGACCCCGTTTCGGGCAAGCCCATCAAGATCAAGAGCGGCAAGTTCGGTCCGTACGTCACCGACGGTGAAACCAACGCGACGATTCCGTCGGGCGAAGTTCCGACCGAGGTCTCGTTCGAGCGAGCAGTCGAACTGCTAGCGGATCGTCGTGCCAAGGGGCCGGCAAAGAAGCCGGCTCGTCGGGTGAGGGCCAAGTAAGTGGCGGGACTCTTCATCACACTCGAGGGTGGCGACGGCACCGGCAAGAGCACGCAGATCGGGCTGATCCAGGAATGGTTCGAATCTCACGGCCGTGAAGTTGTCCGCACGTTCGAACCGGGCGGGTCCGAGTTCGGCAAGGAAATCCGCGAGATCGTTTTGCACTCCCGTGGACACATCGAACCGCGTTCCGAGGCGTTGCTGTACGCAGCGGACCGCGCCCACAACATCGCAACGAACGTCCGACCCGCTCTTGAGCGCGGCGCTGTGGTGATTCAAGATCGCTACATCGATTCCTCGGTCGCGTATCAAGGGGCCGGTCGTGTTCTCGATGCAATCGAAATTCGTGACTTGTCCATGTGGGCAACCGAAGGGCTCGTGCCCGACCTCACCGTGGTGCTGGACCTTGACCCGGTCGTCAGCCGCGAGCGACTTCTGGCCGAGAACAAGAAGTTCGATCGACTCGAATCGCAAGAGCTCGATTTTCACATCCGCGTTCGCGAGTCGTATCTGGCGATGGCAGCCGCTGAGCCGCAACGGTTCCTGGTCATTGACGCAACGCTTGACCGACTCGAGATTCGCGACCGCATCATCGCCCGAATCGGTCGCGCCGAATGACCAACCTGTGGGATGACCTCGTCGGCCATGACGCCGTCATCGCACAAATGCGCGCGGCCGTTGCCGACCAGGACACGCTCGCGCAGTCGTGGTTGATCACCGGACCCGCTGGCAGCGGGCGTTCCTTGGTTGCCCGCGCCTTCGCCGCCGACCTGTTGGGGCTCGGTGCCGACGCTGACGCGGTTGACCGCCAGGTGCGAAGCGCATCCCATCCCGACATCACCGTTTTGGTGACGGAACGCGTGCTCATCACGATTGACGAGGTCCGCGACCTGGTCGAGGCGTCCTATCGATCCCCGGTCAGTGCACCCTGGCGAGTCATCATCATCGAGGACGCCGACCGCATGGTCGAGCGCACGTCGAACGTTCTGCTCAAGGCTCTGGAAGAGCCGCCCCCGCGCACAATCTGGATCCTCTGCGCACCGAGCGAAGCGGATGTGATTCCGACCATTCGTTCCCGCGTGCGTTCGGTTCGCCTCGGCGTTCCGTCGATTGATGCGATCGCCCGCATGCTCGTCGAACGGGATGGTGTTGACCCGGTCATCGCGGAGCAGTCCGCACGTCACGCCCAATCGCACATCGGCATGGCGCGCCGATTGGCGACATCCGAGGAGGCGCGCGATCGCCGTGACCGCTCACTGCGCTTGATCATCGGCATCAACGCCGTGTCCGATGCAGTGTTCGCGGCGGCCGACATCGTTGCGCTTGCGACTGAAGATGCCAAGGCTTACACCGAAGCCCGCGACGAAACCGAACGCGCAGAATTCCTTCACCAACTGGGAATCGCGCCGGGCGAAGCAGTCCCGCCTGGCTTGCGAGCGCAAGTAAAGGCTCTCGAGGAGAACCACAAGCGCCGCGCCACACGGTCACTTCGGGATGGAATCGACCGAGTCCTCACCGACGCCGAGTCGCTGTATCGCGACATCCTCGTCCTGGCCCTTGGCGGAGGTGTTCCGCTGACGAACGAAGAACTTCGCCCCGAAATGGAACAGTGGCTGACGCGACACTCACCCGATCACGCTATTCGCGTGCTTGACGCCATTGATGTCGCCCGTCATCGCATCGACCGGAACGTCACGCCGACTCTCTCGCTCGAGGCGCTCTTTGTGGTCGCAAGTGGGCTCGTCTCCGTTTCGCGGGGAAAGTAATGTCGAGATATGAAAACATTGGGTAAAGCCTTCGGCGCGGCGAGCGCTGCCGCAGTTCTTCTGACGAACGGATTTGGTGCAGCGCACGCGATGGCGCAATCGGACACGTGGTTCTATTTCAAAACCGTGCCCGCGAACTTCGTCACCTGGGGCGGCTTCGATGCAGAGTCTGGCGGGTTTCTAGGTGAGGGAGTTTGCGGCGACGATGCCGTTGTCCCAGTAGCCGTCGTCCAGGTTGATCGAGACCCGGTCACCGCTGATCTATTCGTACTCGGATCGGAGGGCGTTTTTACCGTGGACTACACCAACGCGCGTTGCGAGTTCAGCGAAATCATCGTTCCTGCAGAATTTCCTATCGACTTGGCTGACGAATACGTGTCGCTCCGCGGGATTTCGCTCAATGTTGCGCGCACCGCAGTCGATGTTCTGTGGTTCGATGAATTCGGCGGTGATTATTGTGTATCGGAAATTGATGTGTTGACTGGCGACATCATCAGCACGGTAGAGCTGTACAGCGCCGATTTGATCATGACCGACGCCCAAGCTATGACGCGAATCGGCGACATCGTTTATGTCGCGTCGTCGGACAACCATTTGTGGGCGTTCGATGTGACGACCGGCGACCAAATGGCGAGGATGGACGGACCGCTCGGAGCGACCGTCGCATTGGGGCTCGATCGATCAACGGATGGAAAAATCCACATCGCGACCGCGATGGAGGGAACCGAAAACATCGGTTTTTCGACATTTGACCCCACGACGTCATCGTGGTCGGATCTCGTCGACACTACCTACCCGCGTACCGGATATACGTATATCGAGTCGGTCCCTGAACTCGCGTCCACTGGTGTCAACGCAGCGGGCTTCGCGCTCGTCGGTGCGGCTCTCGTGGCGACTGGCGCTATCGTTGCACTTCGCCGTCGCGCTCGTCGCTAACGACAAATCAGCCTCGCAGCTGCCGTGCTAATCTAGTGTGGTTGCCGTTTTGGCATGCCGCCTTAGCTCAGTCGGTAGAGCGTCTCACTCGTAATGAGAAGGTCGTGGGTTCGATTCCCACAGGCGGCCCACTTTATGCCTCTGGCGTGAATTTCAGCGAGAGTGAGTTCATGCAGTAACGAAGCCCGGTCGGTGTCCCGAACCCGTCGGGGAACACGTGTCCGAGGTGTCCGTCACACGTGGCGCAACGAACTTCGGTGCGCGTCTGCCCCAGCGAGGTGTCTTCGAGAAGAGTAACGGCTTCGGGCTTGATGGTCTCGTAAAAGGACGGCCAACCACAGTGGCTGTCGAACTTCGTCCCGGCCACGAACAGTTCCGCGCCGCAACCGCCGCAGGTATAGAGCCCCGCCCGGTCCTCCTCCAACAGTTCGCCCGTCCACGGGCGTTCGGTTCCCGCTTCTCGCAGGATGTGAAAACGTTCGGGCGACAGCGCTTCACGCCACTCGGCTTCGGTGCGCTCACGAGGGTTATCGGTCATGCTCACCATTAAACTCGCAAACATGGCCTTGAGCGAACGCGACCGAGCCGCCGAATGGTTTCGGCGCTTCGCGAACGCCGAAGGACGCGAATCGCATCGCTATCGCGAATGGGCATTGGCCATCGCCGAGGACGACGAACTCCTCGCCAAAATCGTGCGATTGCCCGTCGCAAAACGTCAGCCCGTTCTCCTCCTGACCTGTGCACGCGTCGCGGGGGTCCCACTGCGCCCGTTTGATTCGGCGCGAGTCGATTTTTTCGCTCTGTGGCCGCGAATCGCGCAATTGGCGAAGTCGCGCTCGACCCAAACGAACGACCCTCGCCGGTGCACGCCACTTCTCATTGCGCTAAGTCGCATCCGCGGCCCGATTGCGCTGATCGAGGTCGGCGCGTCCGCGGGGCTCACGCTGGTTCCCGATCGCTATTCGTATTCGTGGTCGACACGAGGGCGCACGCTGACCGCCGACCCGCCCGCCGGACCGTCGACCGTTACGCTCGCTGCGGATCTGTCGGGGTGGGGGGCAAACCCGCCGGCTGTTCCGAAAATCGTGTATCGGGAGGGCATCGACCTCAACCCACTCGATGTAACCGACGAATCGGACCGCGAGTGGCTGGAATCGCTCGTGTGGCCCGAGCAGGCAGACCGGCTGGAACTGGTTCGCTCCGCGGCGGACGTCGTCGCCGAGGTCGCACCACCGCTCACGGCGGGGGATGCACTGGACACGATTCGCGATGCGGTGGCACGCGCGCGAAAGGCAGCTCCGAAGGCGACCATCGTTGTGTGGTCGCCTGCCGTCCTCGTCTATCTTGATCCGGCGAAGCGCCTCGAATTCCAGCGCTACTGTTTGCGTGCGAAAGTGCGCTGGGTGTCGCTGGACGGTAAATCCGTGTTGCCCGGGCTCGCGGAATCGGCTGCGGCACGTGGTCTTGAAGGGGATTTCCTGCTCTCGCTGGATGGGGAACCCATCGCCGAGGTCGACGCGCTCGGCCGATCGGCCAGGGTTCTCAACAACTTCGGTCTGACACCAGAAGAAATGGACCTCGTCGAGTTCGAACGCGTGCACTGGGGAGCGACGCGATCCAAGGAATCCGTGGTGCGGACACATTGGGGACTGCCGCTGGTTCGGTACTACCAACGTCTGTACGCGATAATGGAGAGTGCCGCCGCGAGGCGGTACGACCCCGTCCTCGTTCGAACTTTCGATGAGTCGCGGGATTCTGTTTCACCGCGCAGCCGTTGAGAGTGAGAACCACCACGTGAGCAAGTACCCCCAGGACCGATTTGACGGACTCGAGTCGAGTTCGGGTCGCCGTGGCGCTCACCGTTCCGAGGTTCGCCGCAAGCCGTGGTGGGTCAAGGGTCTGACGGTTCTTGGATCGACCGGCGTGATTGTCGTCGTTGCGCTTGCTGGCGTGACCGTCATCGACGCTCGCCTCAACTTTGAAATCCCCGATTTCTCGACGATTGGCCAGACGCCTACACCGACGCCGACGCCGACGGTCGAATTGTTCGACCCGACCACCTTGACTGAGAAGCAGTTCAAGGCGATCACGA
This sequence comes from uncultured Gulosibacter sp., assembly GCA_964637095.1. Taxonomy (GTDB): domain Bacteria; phylum Actinomycetota; class Actinomycetes; order Actinomycetales; family Microbacteriaceae; genus MWH-TA3. The sequence goes on along the minus strand of CAZWTW010000001.1, from coordinate 10,886 downwards.
TCACAATCCTGAACGGCACGACGTCCCCGACGCTGCCGACCGACGTTGCGTCGATGCTGACGACCCAGAACTGGCCGCAGCCGACTCTGGCTGACGCGGCGGACAACACGGTCAAGGAGAGCGTCATCGTTTACCGCTATCCGGCCGACGAGTTCATGGCGACGTCAATCGCCTCGTCACTTGGCATCGAAAACATCCAGCAATCCGATGTGTACCGTGGCGCGCGCGTTTACGTGTTGCTCGGTGCGGACTTTGTCCAGTAATTCCGTGTCTGTCGCCACACGAATTTCCTTCGCTCTCGCCGCGACTCTCGCTCTTGCGGGTTGTGTGCCGACTCCCGTCACGCCGACGCCGTCGGCAACCATCAGCGCAACACCGACGCCGACACCCACTCCGATGGAGGCCGCACCGCTGACGGGTGAAGAGTTCGTTGCCGGGTCGCTCGGCCACGGAGCGTTCATGGCCAAGATTGACAACCACCCCGATGCTCGTCCGCAGTTTGGGCTCAACCGCACGGACATCGTTTTCGAGGAACTGGTCGAGGGCGGGCTCAGCCGATACGTCGCCATCTGGCAGTCGGACCTGCCCGACAGCATCGGTCCGGTTCGCTCGATTCGCCCGATGGACCCGGACATCGCGAGTCCGTTCAAGGGGATCATCGCGTATTCTGGTGGCAAGTTGAAGTTCATCTACATGATGCGTGACACGCAGGTCGAGAACTTCATGCACGGGCTCGCGAAGACCGCGAAGTACATGTCGCGTACGGATTTACGAGAGGCACCGCACAACGTCGTCGTCAAGGCCGCGAAGGTCATCGCGGACAAACCGAACCTCGTGGCCCCCGATCAGGCGTTCACGTTCGCAGCGCCGGGCGAAATGCCGACCGCGGTCCAGTTCGGTGCGCCACGTGCAGTTATTCACGCTCAGTTCTCTCTCGGAAACGAGCCGTCGTGGGTGTGGGACGGCGAAGCCGGCGTCTACAAGCGACGTCAGGCTGGCGGCGAATGGGACGTTGACGAAGAGGGCAACGTCCTCACCGCGAAAAACGTCATCGCTCAGATTGTCAAGGAATCGCACGAGTACGGGTACGTTCCCAAGGCGGTCGTCATCGGCAAGGGGACGGCGTACATCTCAACCGGCGGCAAGACCTTCAAGGTCAAGTGGACGAAGAAGGACCGCAACTCGTTCACGCTCTTCACGTTCCAGGACGGAAACGTCGTCAAGCTGGCTCCGGGGAACACCTGGATCGAGTTGGTCCCGACTTCGGGCAAGTTCTGGACCGACGCCACGGCCAAGTAGCCCTGTCGACAGAATTTGCACTCTCGGTGGGTGAGTGCCAGAATTGGGGTTAGCACTCTCTAACAGTGAGTGCCAGAAACCTAGTGACGTCCGGGAGGGACGAGAACAATGGCAAAACTCATTGCATTCGATGAAGAGGCCCGTCGTGGCCTCGAGCGCGGTCTGAACATTCTGGCCGACGCAGTCAAGGTGACGCTTGGACCCCGCGGTCGCAACGTCGTCCTCGAAAAGAAGTGGGGCGCCCCCACGATCACGAACGATGGTGTGTCCATCGCCAAGGAAATCGAACTCGAAGACCCGTTCGAAAAGATCGGCGCCGAGCTCGTGAAGGAAGTTGCCAAGAAGACGGATGACGTCGCCGGTGACGGAACGACCACGTCGGTCGTCCTCGCTCAGGCCATCGTCCGCGAAGGCCTTCGCAACGTCGCAGCAGGCGCTGACCCGATCGGTCTTCGTCGCGGAATCGACAAGGCAGTTGCCGCTATCTGCGCGCAGCTCCTCAAGAACGCCAAGGACGTTGAGACCAAGGAAGAGATCGCGGCCACCGCGTCGATTTCTGCGGCCGACCCCGAGATCGGTGCATTGATTGCTGAGGCAATCGACCGCGTCGGCAAGGAAGGCGTCGTCACCGTCGAGGAGTCGAACGCGTTCGGCACCACGCTTGAGGTCACCGAAGGTATGCGCTTCGACAAGGGATTCCTGTCCGCATACTTCATCACCGACACCGAGCGCATGGAAGCGGTTTTCGAAAACCCCTACGTCCTCATCGTCAACTCCAAGATCTCGTCGATCAAGGATCTTCTTCCCGTCATCGAGCAGGTTGCTCAGACCGGCAAGCAGCTCCTCATCGTTGCCGAAGACGTTGACGGAGACGCACTCGCGACTCTCGTCGTCAACAAGATCCGCGGCATCTTCAAGTCGGCAGCCGTCAAGGCTCCCGGCTTCGGTGACCGTCGCAAGGCCATGCTCCAGGACATCGCCATCCTCACGGGTGGACAGGTCATCTCGGAGGAAATCGGCCTCAAGCTCGACACCGTAACCCTCGACATGCTCGGTACCGCTCGCAAGATTGTCATCTCGAAGGATGAGACGACGATCATCGAAGGTGGCGGAACGACCGAGGCCGTTGCAGGTCGCGTCAAGCAGATCCGTCAGGAAATCGAGAACACCGATTCCGACTACGACCGCGAGAAGCTCCAGGAGCGCCTCGCGAAGTTGGCTGGTGGCGTCGCCGTCATCAAGGCGGGTGCCGCAACCGAGGTCGAACTCAAGGAGCGCAAGCACCGCATCGAGGACGCCATCCGCAACGCGAAGGCTGCCGTCGAAGAGGGCATCGTCCCCGGTGGTGGTGTCGCGCTGATCCAGGCCGCACACGTTCTCGAGACGCTCAAGCTTGTTGGTGACGAACTGACCGCTGCGAACATCATTCGCATCGCGATCGAAGCACCCCTCAAGCAGATCGCTCTCAACGCCGGACACGAGCCCGGAGTTGTCGTCGACAAGGTTCGCGGACTTCCGACCGGCCAGGGACTCAACGCAGCAACCGGCGAATACGTCGACATGCTCGCGTCGGGCATCTCGGACCCGGTCAAGGTCACGCGCTCGGCACTGCTCAACGCCGCGTCGATCGCTGGGCTGTTCCTCACCACCGAGGTGGTCGTCGCCGAAAAGCCGGAGCCCGCATCTCCGATGCCCGCCGGTGACTCGTCGGGTGGCATGGGCTTCTAGTCCTCACACACGAACTGTCGGGGTGGCCTTCGGGTCACCCCGACTTTCGTTTAGCCGCCCAACAGGCGGACGTTCGTGGCTTCGGTTTCCACATAGTGCGTCTGAATCTGTCGCAATGCCGTGCCGATGACGGTGAGCGATTCGGTGAGTCGGTTGCTGGACACTGTCCACTCGCTCATGAGGTCGGCGAACGCCAAGGCGGCCGGCCCCGTCCACGAACCGTCGAGCGACCGCAATTGCCCGCTCATGGTGGAGACATCAGACGTGATGCGGTCGATGGTCGAATTGATGTGAACGGTTGCGCTGTCGAGTGCCGCCGCATCGACGTGGAAGTTGGTCATGTGACCAGTGTGGCGAGCAGTCCAACGCGCACGGTTAGCGAAGGACAACCCGTGGAATACCCCGCTCGATTGAGAGGTGTGGACGGTTAGACGTCGGCCTCGTCGACGATCTCGTACGCGTAACCCTGCTCTGTCAAGAATCGCTGGCGGTTTTGGGCGAAGTCCTGTTCGACCGTGTCTCGCGCCACGACCGTGTAGAACACAGCAGTGCGACCATCGGACTTCGGGCGAAGAATTCGGCCGAGTCGCTGGGCTTCCTCCTGGCGCGAACCGAACGAACCAGAAATCTGAATCGCGACGGACGCGTCGGGAAGGTCGACCGAGAAGTTCGCCACCTTGGACACGACGAGCACCTTGATTTTGCCGGTGCGGAACTGGTCGTACAGCACCTCGCGCTCGTCGACCGGCGTGGCACCCGTGATCGTGGGCAGACCGAACTGTTCCTTGACTTCGTCGATCTGGTCGAGGTACTGCGCGATCACGAGGATCTGGTCATCGGGGTGTTGCGCAATCAATCGTCGAACAACGTTTTGCTTGGTGGGGCTGGTCGCTGCGATGCGATAGCGCTGACGATCGCCAGCGATGGCGTACTCCATGCGTTCGTCTGCTTCGAGCAAAACGCGAACCTCGACGCATCGAGCAGGTGCGATGAACCCCTGCGCCTCGATGTCCTTCCACGGAGCATCGAATCGCTTCGGTCCAATGAGCGAGAACACGTCTCCTTCTTTGCCGTCTTCGCGGACGAGGGTCGCGGTCAACCCGAGTCGGCGACGAGCCTGCAGGTCTGCCGTGAGTTTGAACACGGGAGCCGGCAACAGGTGAACCTCGTCGTAGATGATGAGACCCCAGTCGTTGGCGTTGAGCAACGGCAAGTGGGCGAACTGGCCCCCGCGCTTGGCGGTGAGGATGTGATACGTCGCGATGGTGACGGGGCGAATCTCTTTGCGCTCGCCCGAGTACTCGCCGATCTCGTCCTCGGTCAACGTCGTTCGAGCGAGGATTTCGTCGCGCCACTGACGCGCAGAAACCGAGTTGGTCACGAGGATCAGAGTCGATGCCCTGGCCTCGACCATTGCGCCAATTCCGACGACGGTCTTTCCGGCACCACACGGCAACACAACCACACCGGCGCCAGAGTCAGAGAAGAGGTCGATCGCCTTTCGCTGGTAGTCGCGCATCGACCAGTCGGCGCCCTCGAATTCCAGTTCGAGCGGTTGCCCCTCGGTGAATCCCGCACGGTCCTCCGCTGGCCATCCGATCGAGAGGAGTTCCTGCTTGACGATTCCGCGGGCCCAATCGTGAAGTCGCACGACCGTTTCGCCGGAGCGCTCGCCAAGAAGTGGCTCGAGTTTCGACGAGCGGGTGACCTCGGTCAGAATCGCGGGCGTTTCCGCCTCCAGGTACAGACCCTCGGTGTCGCGTTCGATGACGACTCGTCCATAGCGCGACACGGTGTCCATGATGTCCGTCGCGACGACTGCGGGGACGGGGAACTTGGAGTACATCTCGAGAGTGCCGAGCATCTCGTCGGCGGTGTGCCCAGCGGCACGTGCGTTCCACAGCCCCAGCCGCGTGATTCGGTAGGTGTGGATGTGTTCTGGCGCGCGTTCCAGTTCGGCGAACACTGCGAGTGCGTGACGAGCCTCGGTCGCGTCGGGGTGCCCGACCTCAAGCAGGACCGTGCGGTCGCTTTGGACGATGAGCGGTCCGTTCATGCTTGTTCTCCCACTGCTTTCAGTTCGCGGATGGCGGAAATCGGCAACGTTCGTTCGACGTCGGAACCCGTGTCAAGTCCTCGCACGCGCCCGTTGGCAACCTGGCGCGGCTCAAGCGTGATGGTGCGAAGTCCCGTGCCGGTGTCGACCACGAGAGTCACGCTCACGCGAGCTTTGCCAGCAACCATGAGTGCACGTTCGAGATGTGACGAGCCGAGCCCGACCTCAAAAAGGTTTTCGGCGAGTTCCACGAGCGGCGACGCAGGCGCTGGGTCTGCAACGGGAACGGCTCGTTCGGTTGACACCACCGTGTATCGGCCCTCGATGAGCGCGGTTTCGACGCGGTCGCGCGATGCGCCATACAACACGGTGACGTCGTCCAGTCCGACCGGCGCCAGTCGCTGCAGGCGCGGGTCCGTGAGAAGCATCGCGCCGAGTTCGGGGTGCGACGCCTTTGCCGCGGTGTCGGTTCCGGTTCCGTTGAGGAACACGTAACGTGTGTTGGTCGCAATGTCACTGATGGTCGACGTGATCGCCGACGTCAACGGCGTCAACGAGTGCGCGGTCAGCATCGCGATGAGCGATTCGACCGACTCGCCAGCCGCGATCGATCGCAGGATTCGGCTGGGGTCAAGTCGACGCTTAGAGGCGAGGCCACGTGCTTCGACGGTCGACACGGCGTCGAGAGCAGTGGCGGTTGCTGTCGTAATCGGACCTGGCGCAATGATGCTGAGGTCGTCCAGGACATAAACCGTGTCAAGCAGCGCGGGGAATGCGGCTGCCCGAATCGTGTCGAGCGCCGCCGCGTCATCGGCGAGAAGTGCCCGACCACAATCCGTTGTCGATCCGGCGACCAGCCCCAGCATCTTCGCCGCTCGGTGGATGGAATCGAGTCGGCGCGACGCCGTCGCATCGCGAAGCGGCCACACCCACTCGCAGAATTCGCGGTCGAGCCGGCCGGCCTCGCGCAGCTCGCGCAGTACCGCGATGGGGAATTCCGCGAGGACTGCGGTTGCGCACGCGGTCCACAGTGCACTGAGGTTGTCACTCGCCTGAATTCCGGCCTCGGTGACGCGCAAACGACGGTCGACGGTTCGGGCAAAGCCCGCAAGTTCGACCATCCACACAACGGTGTGAACCTCTGGTTCGGGAATCACGAGGCCAATGGCAAGCGACTTCTCTTCGGCCTTGAGGACGGTTCCCGTTGCCGACATGGGGACGGGGTCCTCGGCAATCCACGCCAGGACGTCTCGAATCGCACCGACGGTGTGCAACATGGCACTGGAATCCGTCGGGACAACAGAAGGCACGGCGGGAATGGCGGCGTCGGGTAGGTCGGGAAGCAATGCCGTCACCTCGGGAAACGGAACCCCGTTCGAGTCGGCGAGAATCAACGCACGAGCGATCGAGTCCGCAGCGCCGGCGCGGAGACTTGCCAGCGACGGTCGTGACATTGCGCGGAGAGTTGGCGCAATCGAGTCGTTCGTCAAAAGTGTGTCGGCGAGATCGTGCAGGTCGTGTTGGCGTCCGAGTCCGAAAGGGCGTGCCGCAAGAAGTTCCGTCAGGTTCGCGTGCGTCAGCTCACTGAGCTGGTTGGCGACGTGGACGGCAGAGGGCATCCGACAATTCTATCGCGCCACAGGTATCCTCTTGAAGAGCCATCAATTCGAGGAGACGGGCATGCCCACCGGAAAAGTTAAATTCTTCGACGACGACAAGGGCTTCGGGTTCATCCAAGGAGATGACGGCATCGAGGTGTTCTTGCACGTGTCGGCACTGCCCGCGGGCGAAAGCGTTCAGCCGGGCGCTCGCGTCGAATACGGAACCGTGGACGGCAAGCGCGGACTTCAAGCCCACGGTGTGATTGTTCTCGACGAACCGCAGTCGATCGCGAAGAACCGTCGTCGAAACCCTGATGACATGGTCGTGATTGTGGAGGACCTCGTCAAGCTGTTGGACTCTGCGGGCAACGACCTGCGTCGCGGACACTACCCCGCGACGGCACATTCTCGAAAGATCGCAGCAGTGCTGCGGAAAGTAGCGGAGAATTTTGACGCATAACAATTTGGAGTCTGCCGGTCGCGATGCGCTCGTTCAGATGACCCCCGCCGGAACGATCGGCGATCTGCTGTCGAGCGAGCAGACGGACAACATCGCGACCATGCGTTTTTCGTCGCACATGGCGGGTTACGCGGGTTGGGATTGGGTTGTGTCGCTCGCGGTTGACGGAGACTCGACGACGATCTTGGAAACCGAACTCGTGGCGGGCGACGAAGCCGTCATCGCCCCGGACTGGGTGCCGTGGGCTGACCGTCTTCGCGAATACGAAGAGTCCGTGGCCGCCGGCATCGAAGCCGAAGAAGTCATCATCGTTGACGAAGACGAGCTCGATGATGACGATGACGATGACGATGACGATGACGATGACGATGACGATGACGATGACGATGACACGGATGTTTTCGACGGAGTTGACGAAGCAGGCAGTGTCGACGATGGTGACGACGAATACGTCATCGTCGAGGACGAGGTCTAAAGAGCGTCGATTGCCGCGTCGATTGCGCCAAGCAGTCGCGTGACGTCACTCGGGTCAATCGCCGTGAAGGTTGCGATGCGCAACTGGTTTCTGCCCAACTTGCGATACGGATCGATGTCGACGATTCCGTTCGCCCGCAGCATCGCCGAGACGGCACTCGCGTCAATCGTCTCGTCGAAATCAATCGTCGCGACGACCTGAGAGCGGTGCGCCGGGTTCGACACGAACGGCGTCGCGTTCGGGTGGGCATCCGCCCAGGAATAGATAAGTCCAGAGGACTCGCGTGTTCGCGCATCCGCCCACGTCAGCCCACCGTTGTCCTGCATCCACTGAATCTGCGCGTCCATCAACAACAGCGTTGCAATCGCGGGGGTGTTGAGAGTCTGGTCGAGCCGCGAGTTCTCGACGGCGACGTTGAGGCTGAGGAACTCGGGAATGTAGCGATCCGATTCCGCAATGCGGTTGATTCGGTCAATCGCGGCGGGGGACATCAGCGCAAACCACAGCCCACCGTCCGACGCAAAGTTCTTTTGAGGTGCGAAGTAATAGACATCCGTTTCCGCGACGTCGATGTCAACGCCTCCCGCTGCACTCGTCGCGTCAACAACTGTCAGTGCTCCGGCGTTGCCGTAGCGGCGGACGGCGGCCATCGCGCCGGTCGAGGTTTCGTTGTGCGGATACGCGAACACGTCGGCGTCTTCGTCGCCCGTGAACTCGGACACCGTTCCCGGCTCTCCCTTGGAGACCGCGGGGGATTCCAGCCACGGCGCACCGGCCGAGTTGACGAACTTCTGGCCGAACTCGCCGAACGACAGGTGTGCGCTTCTGCGTTCAATCAGCGAAAACGCGGCAGCATCCCAAAACGCGGTCGAACCGCCATTGCCAAGGATCACTTCGTAGCCCGCCGGCAAACGGTAAAGGTCAGACAGGCCAGAACGGACTCGTCCAACGAGTTCGCGAATCGGCTTTTGACGGTGGGACGTCCCCAGAAGTTGAGCATGACGGATGAGGTGTTCGACTTGTTCGGGGCGAACTTTGGACGGCCCACAACCGAAACGGCCATCGACGGGAATCATGTTCTCGGGCAGTCTGAAGTCGCTCATTTCCCCAGAATACGCCACGCGCGGGGTCGCGCTTTGGCTCGGGTCCGACCACTTTGGTACCCTAGAGACAGTTCGCAGGTGCCACCGCACCGACTGAACCGCCACACATTCAGGAGCTTTCTCTTGGCCAACGCTTTCTTCCACCTCGGTCGCCGCTCGGCGCTCGGGATTCGAACCCTCGTCCGTCGGACGACGCGAGGGATCAGTGGACTCGGAAGCCGCTTCGCCCGAGGCCTTCGCAGCGACGGTTTCCGACGCATCGGAATCATGACCATCGGCTCGACTCTCGTCGGCGCTTTCGCTCTTCCGGCCTTCGCGCTGGGACCGACTTTGGTTGACAACAGCCACGAAGGTCAGACGGTCGTTGCCGCCGACGGCGACATCGTCATCAGCAAAGACAACTTCAAGGCACTCACCCCAGCCCAGGCCGCGCGTGCCGGACTCACGATTTCCTACCCGTCGTACAACGGTCCATCCGTCGCGGACTACCTCAAGAACCCGCCGTACTCGAGCGACTACGACCTCGCCGCGGTGTTCGCTGTCGCCAAGAAGTACATCGGCGTCCCCTACCGTTACGGCGGGGCGTCGCCCGCCGGCTTCGACTGCTCGGGTTACATCCAGTTCGTGTACGCACAGTTCGGTGTCTCGCTTCCGCACAGTGTAAGTGCGCAGGGCGCGCTTGGCAAGCCAATCCACATCAAGGATGCGCGACCGGGTGACATAGTCATGATGCCTGGGCACAATGGTTTCTATGCCGGCAACGGGATGATTCTTGACTCGCCGCGATCGGGAGGGGTCGTGTCAATCCGCCCCATCTGGACCGACAACTACTACATCGTTCGTCTCGGAATTTAGTCAACGCGAAATACCCGTCCTGTTTACTAAACAGCGTTAGTCTGAGCGCGTGACCATCACACAGCGGACCGTTTGTGGCGCAGACGGCTCCCACAAATTCTCAACCCGGGAATTCACGTGGGAACACCCGATATGTCCGAGCACCGTGACGCGGCCCAGCCGCACCACATCGAGGCACTGTCTATAAGGCAGTGCCTTTTTTGTACCCACGAAAGCCCACACTCCATGCGGGCACGAAAGGAACACTATGAGAACACTCGTCCTCAACGCCGGCTACGAGCCGCTTGCCGTTGTCTCCGACCGCCGCGCCATCGTCCTCGTCATGACAGGCAAGGCCGCGATTCTCAGTCATGAGCCCGAACATCCCGTCTTTGGGATCGGTGGACTGTGGGATCGTCCCAGCGTTGTCATCCTCACGCGGTACGTCAAGGTCCCGATGACGAAGGGCGTGCCGCTGACCCGCCGCGGTGTCTTGCGCCGAGATGACCACCGATGCGCCTACTGTGGCAAGTCCGCCAACACCATCGACCACGTCCAGCCGAAATCTCGCGGCGGCGCGGACAGCTGGGAGAACCTCGTCGCGTGCTGTGTCCGTTGCAACAACGAAAAGGCCGACAAGACACTCCGAGAGATGGGATGGTCGCTCGGCGTTCAGCCCAAGCAGCCTCACGGGTCTTCGTGGTTGGTGCGCGGACTCGATCGAGAAGTCCCGGCCTGGAACAACTACCTCGCAGCATAGGGAGAATTCGCATGGAGTTTGGCTACATGATTCTGGGCCTACTGATGATGTTCGTCGGCGGAGGCTGGGTGTTCATTCCACTCGTCATCTGTCTCGTCGTTTTCGGGAAAGGAATCATGAAGTGGAAAGAGCACAACCCGGCACGCAAAGTGGTCACCGTGATCTTTGGGGCGCTCTTCGTGGGCACTATGGTTTGGGCAGTCTGGCCAACAACGTATCCAGATGACATGGGCGGAACCTGCACGCAACACGGCATTTTCGGATCAACCTGCACTAACCCCAACGGAGGCATGTAAGGGCGTGCGACAATGGTGAGCACGCCTTCGTAGCTCAATGGAAGAGCAGTTCCGTCCTAAGGAAAGGGTTGGGGGTTCGAGTCCCTCCGAGGGCACTGCTATTCCGTTCGGATGTACCGTTCGGGTGTTCCGTTCGGGTGTTCCGTTCGGTAGACCATGCGGGCGTTCAGAATGCGGGTCGGGGCAGGGCCCGAACTCATGCCGCTGCGACTTTCAGTCTGTCATTAGTACACGCTCTGATGTACTATAAGGGCATGACCACTTCGACTGCTGT